>NZ_JBBCUB010000001.1:0-1426122 GCF_037148075.1 Gordonia malaquae
ACCACCCACCCGCGCGCCCCCTACCCCGCCTCATAAGTGCTCTTGGGGGGTGTTGGGGTCCCTCCCGGCCCCCCCCAACGACACCCTAAGTGTCTGCGCAGGCGGTCAGTGGGCGACGGCGCCCTCGGCGCCGACTCCGGTGAGGGAGCGGACCTCCATCTCGGCGTTCTTCGCGGGCTGGCCGCGGTCCTTCGACGTCAGCGTGCCGACGATGCCGAGGATGAACGCGAGGGGGATCGACACGATGCCCGGGTTCTCAAGCGGGAACCAGTGGAAGTCGGATCCCTTGATCATCGACTTCGCGGTGCCGGAGACGGCGGGCGAGAACACGATGAGCACGATGCACGAGATCAGGCCGCCGTACATGCTCCACAGCGCGCCGCGAGTGTTGAAACGACGCCAGTACAGCGAGTACACGATAGTCGGGAGGTTGGCCGACGCCGCGACCGCGAACGCCAGGGCCACGAGGAACGCGATGTTCTGACCGTTCGCGAGAATGCCGAGGATGATGCTCAGGATGCCCAGTACCACAACGGTGATCCGCGAGACGCGCACCTGATCGGTCTCCGACGCCTGACCACGCTTGATGACCGACGCGTAGATGTCGTGTGCGAACGACGCCGACGCGGTGATCGCGAGACCGGCGACGACGGCCAGGATGGTCGCGAACGCGACGGCCGAGATGATGCCCATCAGGACGGTTCCGCCGAGTTCGAGCGCGAGCAGAGGTGCCGCGGCATTCTCGCCGCCCGCGGCGCCGAGGATCTTCTCCGGGCCGACGAGCGCAGCCGCGCCGTAGCCGAGGACCAGCGTGAACAGGTAGAACGCGCCGATGAGCGAGATCGCCCAGACCACCGAGCGTCGTGCTTCCTTCGCGGTGGGGACGGTGTAGAAGCGCATCAGGACGTGCGGCAGACCTGCCGTGCCGAGGACCAGCGCGAGGCCGAGCGAGAGGAAGTTGATCTTCGACACGGTGGAGCCGCCGTACTTGGCGCCGGGGGCGAGGACGTCACGCGTCGCGGTCTTCTCATTGCCTGTGATCATGTTCTGGGCCTCACCGAGGAGGCTCGACATGTTGAAGTCGAACTTGACCAAGACGATCGCGGTCATGATCGCAGCGCCCGCGATGAGCAGCACAGCCTTGATGATCTGCACCCAGGTGGTGCCCTTCATTCCGCCGACCAGCACGTACACGATCATCAGGACACCGACGACGGCGATGACGATGGACTGTCCCGTCTTGTCGTGAATGTTCAGCAGGAGTGCGACGAGGCCGCCCGCTCCGGCCATCTGCGCGAGCAGGTAGAACAGCGACACGACAAGAGTCGAGATCGCGGCGGCCATGCGGACTGGGCGTTCCTTGAGTCGGAAGCTGAGCACGTCGGCCATCGTGAATCGGCCCGTGTTGCGGAGAAGCTCGGCCACCAGCAGGAGCGCGACGAGCCACGCGACGAGGAATCCGATCGAGTACAGGAAGCCGTCGTAGCCGTAGACGGCGATGGCGCCCGCGATGCCGAGGAAGCTCGCCGCCGACAGGTAGTCGCCCGCGATGGCGACGCCGTTCTGGGGCCCGGAGAAGCCGCCGCCCGCGGTGAAGAACTCAGACGCGGAGGTGTTTTTGCGGCTGGCGCGGATCACCACGAACATCGTGACCGCGACGAACGCGATGAAGATCGAGATGTTGACCGCAGGATTGCCGACCGCCTCTGCGGCGGCGAGATGGGTGATCATCGGGTGGCCTCCGGAGTGTTGTAGCCGCCGTCGGCGAACTTCTGGCGGATCGCGTCCGCCTGCGGGTCGAGGTCGCGGTTCGCGAACCGCACGTACGCGAAGGTGATCGCGAACGTCGTCACGAACTGGAGCAGGCCGAGGATGAGGCCGACGTTGATGTTGCCCCACACCTTGGTGCCCATGAAGTCGGTGGCGAACGCGCCGAGCAGGACGTACACGGCATACCAGAGGAGGAAGAACGCCGACATCGGGAAGACGAAGCGCCGCAGTGAGCTGCGGAGCTTGTGGAACTCGGGGCTGGCCTCGGCTACGAGGAACTCGTCTGGTGACGGTTCGAGCCTGGCGGGAGGCTGGTCGGACACGATCACTCCTTCGCTGGGTTGACGGTGAATCGCATGCGATGAGCATGAACGAGACGACAGTCACATGGAGTGCGGGTTGTGATCTGATCGACCAGGCTGATCGATGGTGCGATGAACGGTCTCCCGTCGCCGATGAACGGTCGGCGACGGCGGCACTCGCCGTCGACTCAGAGCTGGACTGTGAGCATCGAAATGCCGCCCCCCGCGCCCGTCGGTAGTAGACGCATGCCGATGACGGCACCGTCGGACTCTGCGGACTGCTCCCACTCCCGATCGAGAGGCGTCGGAGGCACAAAGGTGATGCCGAGGTCGTGCGACCAGCTGCGGAGAGTGCCGACGGCAACGGCCCGCGGCTCCGAGCGGCGCATGATCGACATGAACTCGATGCGATCGGAGGTGTCGATATGGATGGAGATCTGCACATCGTGTGCCGTGAATGAGGAGCCGTCGGGGAAGGTGAGATCGATGTTGTCGGAGGTGAACTCGCGGATCGTGTTGGGACTGAGGTTCCGGGTGCCACCCAGCTCGGAGGCGTTGTCGGGACTGCGGAGGTCGACGACGAGGGTGTCCGGGTCCCGCCTGGGAGTCGCGTCGAGCAGGCCTGATGCGTCGAGAGTGACCATCGCGACTATGAGGACCAGGGTTCCGACGGGGACGCTTCCGATGAGGACACCGCCGATGATCGCAGTGGCCCGGGAGTGCTTGTCGCCGCGGGTGTTGTAGGCGACGACCAGCAGGATCAGGCCCAACGGAACGGTGACCACCAATAGCAGGATGAGGATGAGCACCAGCGCGGCGCCACCGGCACCCATCAGGGAGTCCTCTCCACGCCGAGGCCGAGGCGTTCGGGTACATGCATGGCTGCGAAGATCGCGGCGACCCGCGGGGGAATCGTCGCGCGTGTCATTCGGCTGACGCCGATCATCACCGCGAACGTCAACGGCACGGTGACGGCCGCGGGGTAGTCGACGACCACGCCGGGCCAGCCGGCGAGGAGGTCGCCCGTCCCGAGCGCCACCGCGGCGATCGAGGTGGCGCCGCCGACGACGAGTCCGGCGACGGCGCCGGTCGCGGTGAGCCCGCGCCACCAGATGCCCAACAGCAGCAGCGGGCAGAACGTGGCGGCCGACACCGCGAACACCAGGCCCACCGAACGGGACAGTTCGAGCGATCCCGCGCCGAGTGCGAGACCGATCGGGACCAGTCCGCCGATGACGGCGCTGATCCGGAAACTGCGCACCCCGGCGGGCAGCAGGTCGGTCGACATGACGCCTGCGATGGACACCAGCAGGCCCGACGACGTGGCGAGGAACGCGGCGATCGCCCCGGCCGCGACGAGCGCGCCGAACAGCGTCCCCCACACCCCGCCGAACGCGGCGTCGGGCAGGAGCAGGACGGCCGCGTCGGCGTCGCCCGTCGTCAGGATCTGCGGCGTCCAGATCCGGGCGAGCGCGCCGAGGACCGTCGGGAACAGGTAGAACACCGACAGCGCGGCGATCACGTTGAGCGCCGTCCGCCGGGCGGCGCGGCCGTCGGGGTTGGTGTAGAAGCGCACGAGCACGTGGGGGAGTCCGATCGCGCCGAGGAACGTCGCGACCATCAGCGACAGGACCTGGTAGAGCGGGTGGTCGCCGCCGAGGCCACCGCCGGACGCCGCCCACCCCTGCCCGGTCTGCGGAACCCCGGACACCACGGGCGTCTGCGCACCGGCGTCGAGCGTGATGGTGGAGCCCTCGTCGACGGTCGTCGTGCCTGCCGTGGCGGGCATGCCGTCGATCCGGACGCCCGACGGGTCGGTGATCTCGACGGAGACGGTCCGTCCCACGTCGACGGTGGTGGCGGTCTGGACGTGTGGAGGAAGCGGTTCGCCGAGATCGTGCGAGCCGGTGAGGAACAGTGCCGAGAGCGCGAGAGCCGGGACTGCGATCGCCGTCAGTTTGAGCCAGTAGGTCGCCGCCTGCGCGAACGTCACCGACCGCATACCGCCGCCGACGACGTTCACGATCACCAGCAGTCCGATGGTCACGACACCGATCCACGGGGGCAGGCCGAGGAGGATGTCGAGGGTGAGGCCCGCGCCCTGCAGCTGCGGGACCAGGTAGAGGACGCAGACACCGACCACCACCAGCATCGACACGCGGCGGGCCAGGGGAGAGGCGAGGCGGAACTCGGCGAAGTCGGGGACGGTGTACGCGCCGGACCGGCGCAGCGGCGCGGCGACGAACAGCAGGAGCGCGAGGTACCCGGCGGTGAACCCGATCGGGTACCAGAGGGCGTCGGCGCCGTATTTGGCGACGAGCCCGGCCACCCCGAGGAACGATGCAGCCGACAGGTATTCGCCTGCGATGGCCGCGGCGTTCCAGCCGGGTCCGATACCGCGGGAGGCGACGAGGAAGTCGGACGTCGAACGGGCGCCCCGTCCCGCGTAGGCGCCTGCGGCGAGGGTTCCCGCGGCCGCGGCGACGACTGCCGCGAGAGTCCAGCCGGTCACCGGTCGGCGCCCGGCTCGTCGGAGGTGAGGCGTTCGAAGTCGCGTTCGGCTTGTTCCGCGAGACGCAGATAGAGCCGTCCTGCGAGGTAGAGGACTGGATACGGTGCGACTCCGAGGATCAGCCAGTTGAGCCTGATTCCGAAGACGGTCGCCGTGGCGAACGGTTCGACAGTGGCGCCGAGGATGGGGATCGCGACGAACAGCAGGGTGACGGCGACCCCGAGACGCAGAGCGAGCGCGAGCTGCGCGCGGACCAGACCCCGCACCAGGTGTTCGCCGACGCCGCTCTGCTCGGCCACCTGGACGCGAGTGCGCACCATTCGTGCGCCGCGTCGCTGCGACAGGACAACACGTTCGCGGGGCGGGACGTCTGGCACGTCAGCCCCCGGTGTCGCCGCGGATCGTGCGCATCGGGTCGCGGACGAGACGGTCCTTCAGTTCGCGGACCTGGCGGCGGCTGACGGGCAGTTCGACGGCCGCAGACCGCCCGTTGGCCTGGACTCGGACCATCGTGGTGGCACCCGCCGACCGGAGTCCGACGACCATCGGCAGATTCACGAGGTAACTGCGATGCACGCGGGCGAACCCGGCAGGCTGCCAACGGGTTTCAAGTGTGGACAGGGTGACCCGCACGAGGTGCGCGCCGGTGTCGCTGTGCAGACGGGCGTAGTCGCCGACGGACTCCACCCACGAGATCGAGTCACGTCGCACCAGCGAGGTGACACCGCCCGACTCGACGGGGATCACATCGTCCGGCTCCGCGGCTTCAGGCTCCGACGGTTCGTCGTTGCGGGCGGTCACATGCGCGACGACGCGGTCGATCGCCTGGGCCAGGCGGGCGTCGCGCAACGGTTTCAAGACGTAGTCGAGGGCGCCGATGGCGAAAGCGTCGACAGCGCGGTCGTCGTGCGCGGTGACGAAGACGACGGGCGGGGGCGAGGCGTAGTTGGCGAGAACCCCGGCGAGCTCCATGCCGGACAACCCCGGCATGGAGATGTCGAGGAAGACGGCGTCGATGGTGTGGTCGGTGAGTTCCCGGAGCGCGCTCGTCGCGTCGGAAGCGATGATCACCTGGCCGACGGAGTCGTGCCGGTCGAGGAGGTAGGCGAGTTCGTCGAGGGCGGGGGCCTCGTCGTCGACGGCGAGGATTGTCAGTCCGGTCATCGGTGGTGGGCCTCTCTCCCGTCTGTCGCCGGGTCGGCTCGGATGCCGGACGCGAACTTCGGGATCCGCATGCTGACCTTGGTTCCTGCGCCGACGGCGGTGTCGACCACTAGACCGTAGTCGTTGCCGAACGCCGATCGGAGACGTTGGTCGACATTGGTGAGCCCGACGTGCGCGCCGTCGGACTCTTTCGGCCCCGCGGGGTTGAGGGCGTCGATCGCGCCGGTCCGCAGCAGCTCCGGATCCATCCCGACGCCGTCGTCCTCGATCGACAGCAGACAGTCGGGACCGGCGTTGCGCGCGATGATGCTGATGGTGCCGGCTTTCCTGCCCGCAAGGCCGTGGCGGACGGCGTTCTCCACGAGCGGCTGCAGGGCGAGGAAGGGCACGACGACACCGAGTACTTCGGGCGCCACCTGCAATTTCACGGTCAGGCCGGGTCCGAATCGTGCACGTTCGAGGGTCAGGTAGCGGTCGATGTTGCGGAGTTCGTCGGCGAGCGCCGTGTACTCGCCCGCCGCGCGGAACGAGTAGCGGGTGAAGTCGGCGAAGTCGAGGATCAGCTCGCGTGCCCGGTCGGGGTCGGTGCGGACGAACGATGCGATCGTGTTGAGGGCGTTGTAGATGAAGTGCGGGCTGATCTGTGCGCGGAGCGCGAGCACTTCGGCCCGGTCGAGGCGGGCCCGAGACGCGTCGAGTTCGGCGAGTTGCAATTGGCTGGCGGCATAGCGTGCCACCTCGGTGATCGCACCGATCCGGCCTGGTCCGGGTTCGTCCAACGACGCAACCACCAGCACGCCCGCACTGATGTCGTCGGTGAGCAGGGGCGCTGCCAGGAGGTGTCGGGCGAGAGCCGACGCTCCGCCGGGGCCGGGAGCCGCCAGCGGGCGCTGATCCTGCAGCGCGTCGGCTGCGAGTCTCGCCGACGACGCGATGACGGGCGACGTCCAGAGGTCGGCCTCGCCGTCGCTCGCGAGTAGCTCGGCGTCCGGACCGTACAGTGCGACGCCGTCGGCCGAGGTCAGCGCCAGCAGCGGGCCGACGGCCTCGGCTGCCGACTCTTCGGTGAGTCCGTCGCGCAGTGGTCGCGCCGCCAACGCGGCGGTCTGCAGGGTGTCGTAGACGGCGCGCTCGTGCGGGGTCACGACCACGCGTCGGGTCCGCAGTGCGATGACGATCAGCAACGCCGCCAACACGGTCCCCAAGATCACGATGGTGATCAGTTCGCCCGACATGGATCCGACGATAGCGAGGCCGAGGTCACTTCGTTCTGAGGCTGAGAAAGTACCGGCGACTCGGGCGATCACTGTCCGTATGTCATCTGTTCAACCGACCGGTTCCGTCAGTTCATATTCGACTGTTGCCATACGTCCATGGCTCAGAAACATGGCAAGAAGAGGGTGCGCGCCATCAGCGCACTCGGAGCGGTGGCCGTCCTCGGTGCGGCCGGCGTCCTCGGCGCCTGCTCGTCCGACGACGCGGTCGGCAACGACGGCGACAAGGTCGCGGGCGTCGACATCCAACGTGCGGCGACCGGCGACATCACGAAGAACGGCGGCGCACGTCGTCTGTCCGAGGATCAGACGCAGATGATCGCCGACTCGATTCAGAAGTCCGGTGCGAAGAACGTCATCCTCGTGATCGGGGACGGCACCGCGAACCAGGAGTACACGCTGGCGCGCGACTACGAGTACGGCGCGGCCGGACAGCTCCCCGGCATCGATCAGCTTCCGTTCAGCGGCGACTACACGACGTACTCGCTGAACAAGGACTCCCACAAGCCCTCCTATGTCACCGACTCGGCAGCGTCGGGTTCAGCGTGGTCGACCGGAACCAAGACGTACAACGGCGGCATCAGTGTCGACGTGAACGGCAAGGCGCAGCGCTCCATCCTCGAGATCGCGAAGGCCAACGGGCTCAAGACCGGCGACGTGACGACGACCGAACTGCAGGACGCCACCCCGGCCGTCCAGGTGTCGCACGTGTCGCAGCGCAAGTGCTACGGACCGAAGGCGACCCTGGAGAAGTGCCCGGAGAACGCCCTGGAGAACGGCGGCCTCGGCTCGATCACCGAGCAGCTGCTCGCCACCCGACCTGACGTCACCCTCGGCGGCGGTTGGGAGACCTTCAACGAGACCGCGACGGCAGGCGAGTACAAGGGCAAGACTCTCGACGTTCAGGCGAAGGAGCGCGGCTACCAGGTGGTGCGCAGTGCCGACGAGCTGGCCGGCGTCAAGGCGGCCGATCAGGACAAGCCGCTGCTCGGTGTCTTCGCCGACGGCAACCTGCCCCGCATGTGGTCCAAGGCCACGGCCGTCAAGGACGGCAACAAGCAGCCGGCGGTCAAGTGCTCGCCGAACGCAGAGTTCACGTCAGCAGTTCCGAAGCTCGGCGCGATGACGACCAAGGCGATCGATCTCCTCAAGGGCGACAAGGGATTCTTCCTGCAGGTCGAGTCGGGCTCGGTCGACAAGGCCAATCACGACGCCGACCCGTGCGGTCAGATCGGTGAGACCGTCCAGCTCGCCGACGCAGTGAAGGCCGCCCTCGACTTCGCGAAGGAGAGCAAGGACACGCTCGTCATCGTCACCGGCGACCACGCGCACTCCAGCCAGATCGCCGAGACCGACGCGGAGCTCCCGATGCCGGGTCTCACCCGCAATCTGACGACCAAGGACGGCGAGACCATCACCGTCAGTTACGGCACGTCGCTCGAAGCCGGCGAAGAGCAGCACACCGGTGGCCAGGTCCGCATCGCCGCGTACGGCCCGGGCGCCGTGAATGTCACCGGACTGAGCGACCAGACGGATCCGTTCTTCTACATCACCGACCAGCTCGGCTTGGACCGCGACAAGAAGTAGCCGGCCGCTGCGAAAAGTACACGCCACAGTGCGTACGTCGTCCTATATGGAGGCGTAAGCGCTGTGGCGTGCACATTTCGCACGGAGCGTTCTACTTCTTCTCGCAGGCGACGCCGTCCTTGTCCCGATCCAGGTGAGTGTTCTTCGAGTAGACGGTCCGATTGACGGCGTAACCACGGGCGGGCTTGCTCTTGCCCTTGACGAGGTCACGTCCGCCGGGGCGGGCGACACCGTGTCGGAAGTCTTTGTTGAGAGCAGCGCAGTTGGCGTAGCGCTTGGCCGGAGCAGCGTTTGCCTCGCCGTGCGGGACGACGGCGACGACGGTCAGCGCGATGGCTGCGGCTGTGCAGATTCGGGTGATCACCGCAGAACACTAGGCCGCGACTGCCTGCGTCGGTAAGTCCCAGAACTGGTACCCACAGGTCATCAGATCGACCTTGCACTCTCCATGGGCGAGTGCTAAAACGGAGATTGGCACTCGCGGCATGTGAGTGCCAGGTCGGAACGATGAGATCGGTTCACTAGACACCCCGATCGTCCGTCGCGGGCATCGAGTCCGGCACTACAGAACTTAGTGTCACCCCCCACCGGAGGATCACTTACCAATGGCAAAGCAGATTGCTTTCGACGAAGAGGCCCGTCGCGGACTCGAGCGCGGCCTGAACAGCCTCGCCGACGCCGTCAAGGTCACCCTCGGCCCCAAGGGTCGCAACGTCGTCCTGGAGAAGAAGTGGGGCGCCCCCACGATCACCAACGATGGTGTTTCCATCGCCAAGGAGATCGAGCTCGAGGACCCGTACGAGAAGATCGGCGCAGAGCTGGTCAAGGAAGTCGCCAAGAAGACTGACGACGTCGCAGGCGACGGCACCACCACCGCCACCGTGCTCGCACAGGCACTGGTCCGCGAAGGCCTGCGCAACGTCGCAGCCGGCGCGAACCCGATGGTCCTCAAGCGCGGCATCGAGAAGGCCGTCGAGGCCGTCACCGCCTCGCTGCTCGCTTCCGCCAAGGAGGTCGAGACCAAGGAGCAGATCGCTGCGACCGCAGGTATCTCGGCAGGCGACCAGAGCATCGGCGACCTGATCGCCGAGGCCATGGACAAGGTCGGCAACGAGGGTGTAATCACCGTCGAGGAGTCGAACACCTTCGGCCTGCAGCTCGAGCTCACCGAGGGCATGCGCTTCGACAAGGGCTACATCTCCGGCTACTTCGTCACCGACGCAGACCGCCAGGAAGCCGTTCTCGAAGACCCGTACATCCTGCTTGTCTCGGGCAAGATCGGCACCATCAAGGACCTGCTCCCGCTGCTGGAGAAGGTCATCCAGGCCGGCAAGCCGCTGCTGATCATCGCCGAGGACATCGAGGGCGAAGCTCTCTCGACCCTCGTCGTGAACAAGCTCAAGGGCACCTTCAAGTCCGTCGCCGTCAAGGCCCCGGGCTTCGGCGACCGCCGCAAGGCCATGCTCGCCGACATCGCCATCCTCACCGGTGGCGAGGTCATCAGCGAAGAGGTCGGCCTCTCGCTGGAGACCGCAGGCCTCGAACTGCTCGGCACCGCCCGCAAGGTCGTTGTCAGCAAGGACGAGACCACCATCGTCGACGGTGCAGGTGACGCAGAGGCCATCGCAGGCCGCGTTGCACAGATCCGCTCGGAGATCGAGAAGAGCGACAGCGACTACGACCGCGAGAAGCTGCAGGAGCGCCTGGCCAAGCTGGCCGGCGGCGTTGCAGTCATCAAGGCCGGCGCTGCGACCGAGGTGGAGCTCAAGGAGCGCAAGCACCGCATCGAAGACGCTGTGCGCAACGCCAAGGCTGCCGTCGAAGAGGGCATCGTCGCCGGTGGCGGCGCTGCACTGCTGCAGTCGGAGCCCGCAATCGAGGGACTCTCGCTGGACGGCGACGAGGCCACCGGTGCGAACATCGTCAAGGTCGCGCTGTCGGCTCCGGCCAAGCAGATCGCGATCAACGCAGGCCTCGAGCCCGGCGTCGTCGCCGACAAGGTTCGCAACTCGCCGGTCGGCACGGGCCTCAACGCCTCGACCAACGAGTACGAGGACCTGCTCGCTGCAGGCATCAACGACCCGGTGAAGGTCACCCGCTCGGCACTGCAGAACGCAGCGTCGATCGCGGCTCTGTTCCTCACCACCGAGGCCGTCATCGCCGACAAGCCCGAGAAGAACGCCATGCCGGCGATGCCGGGCGGCGACGAGATGGGCGGCATGGGCTTCTGATCTCCTGATCAGAAAGTTCACTGCAGAACTCACCGAAGGCCGGTCACCCGAAACGGGTGGCCGGCCTTCGGCGTTAATTCAGTTGCCCCGGGCCCTGCCGAGCGGCACTATCTCTGTGTCGGACGAGCAACACGGCTCGCTCCAAGGAAAGGAAGTGACATGCATATGACTGCCGTCGGCGTGACCTCGAACCGCCACATCACTTCTCCCTGGAGCCACCATGACTTCGCCCAACGAGGCGTCCACCGACGCTGACCTCTACACCTTCGACTACCGCCCGATCGACGATCCGGGCGACCACCAGCGGTTCACGCGGTACTGGGACGTCGAACCCCTGCAGCGCGGCCCGCAACCCGTCCCCGACTGGCTCGTGACCGATCGCGCCGCAGTCGAAACCGACCTCGGTGTCCTCAAGACAGGCAAAGAAGCCGACGTCCATCTCCTCGAACGCTCGGTTGCCGGATCGAGCTGTGTTGTCGCAGCCAAGCGGTACCGAGACGACGACCATCGCTCGTTCCGCCGCACCACGACCTACACCGAAGGGCGTCGCGTCCGGGACTCCCGCGTGACGCGGGCACTGGCGAAGAAGTCGTCATTCGGCCGCGAGGTCGCCGCGGGCCAGTGGGCGCAGGCCGAATGGGAATCGCTGCGACGCTGCTGGACGGCGGGTGTGCCGGTGCCGTATCCGGTGCAGATCGACGGCACCGAGATCCTGATGGAACTCGTCACCGTCGACGGGAATCCGGCGCCCCGGCTGGCCGCCGCACGCCCCGATCGAGATCGCCTCGAGCACTGGTTCGACCAGCTCAGGACCGCCATGACAGTCATGGCCGGAGAAGGTTTCGTCCACGGTGATCTGTCGCCGTACAACGTTCTCGCGGCCGCCGACCGGCTCGTGATCATCGACCTCCCTCAGATGATCGACCTCATCGCCAACCCGAACGGCTCCGAGTACCTGCTGCGCGACTGCGTCAACATGTGCGACTGGTTCGTCCGACGCGGTTTGAACGTCGACCCGCAGGAATTGTTCGGCGAGGTGATCGCCGCAGCCTGGTGACGCGACCCTCACTGACAAACGCGGCCTTCAGGAAGGCCGCGTTTGTCAACGAGGCGCCGGTTTGCGTCGCCGAAGGCAGCGTTTGTCAGGGAAGGTCGCGTCAGCTGCCGTCGACGAGGCTCAGGACAGAGTAGGCGGCGATCTTGGTCCCGAAAGCGATGGCGGCGAGGTCGACCACGTAGTTCGGGTTGTGCGGGTAGTACGGGACCAGTTCGCCCCGGGACAGGGCCTCCGCGAACACCTCCGGCGCGGCGACGCCGACAAGCAGGTAGTTGAACGGCAGGTCGGTGTGTGGTCCGCGCAGCATGTGCGCGTCCTCTGATCCGGTCACTGCGGGCATGTCGGTGATGACCTTGTCGGCGCCGATGATCTCGCCGAGGGATGCCGACATGGATACGGCCAGGTCGGGGGTGTTCACCAGCGGCGGTGACCCTCCCTTCATCACGATTCCGGGCAGCTTGTCCTCATCGACGCCCGCCGCCCGCGCGATCGAGTCGGACACGGTGCGGATCGCGCCGAGCAGTGCTTCGCGGACGTGCGGTTCGAACCAGCGGAGATTCGCCTTGACCAGGGCCTCCGACGGGATCACGTTGTTGTCGGCGCCCGCTTGGATGGAACCGACAGACAGGACGGCCGTCGCGCTCGGTTCGACGGTCCGAGCCACGAGAGAGGAGAACTCGAGCGTCGCCTGAGCTGCCATCCGGACCGGATCCTTGGTCTTGCTCGGCATCGAACCGTGCCCACCGACACCGTGGAAGTGAACGTCCACCTGATCCGTCCCCGCCATCCGGGTGCCGGGCGGATTGATCACCGTGCCGACCGGGCCGGGCGCGGTGTGCAGTCCGATCAGGACGTCGGGCGTCGGGATGAAGTTGTACAGGCCGTCGTCGAGCATCGCCTGTGCGCCCATGATGAGTTCTTCGGCCGGCTGGCCGATGAGGACGACGGTGCCAGACCAGGAGTCGCGGACCGACACCAAGGCGTTCGCCATGCCGATGAGCCACGTGACGTGCGCGTCGTGCCCGCAGAGATGCCCGACGGGCACTTGTGTGCCGTCATCGCGGGTGGCGGTGACGGTGCTGGCGTAATCGAGCCCGGTCTCCTCGCGGACGGCGTTGGCGTCCATGTCGGCGCGGTACATGACCACCGGGCCGGGGCCGTTTCGGAAAGTGGCCGCGATGCCGGTCTTCCCGATGCCCTTCGTGACGTCGAAGCCGAGGTTCTGCAGGGCCTTCTCGATCAGCCTGGCGGTTCTGATCTCTTCAAATCCCAGTTCGGGGTTTCGGTGAATGTCTTTGAACAGGTCGACGAGTCGGACGCTGTCGGCGTCGATGATGTCGTCCACGCGGGCGATCAGATCCTGGGGCAGGGAGCGTGCAGTCACCATGTCTGCCAGCGTATCCGTGCCGCGCAGGGAGTCTCTCGCTAATACGACTCACGGCATAATGGCGATCATGTCCCCAGACGTGAACACTCCCGCGACCGTGGCATCCCCCGGGGCGCCGAGCCCGGTCGGATCGCTCGTGAACCTTCGCGACCTCGGCGGCTGGACGGGTTCGGACGGTCGAACCGTCCGGACCGGGATGCTGTTCCGGTCGGCGGACTTCCGCCCCCTCACCGACGACGACGCGCCCGCATACCAGGCACTCGGCGTCCGCACCGTCTACGACTTCCGGTCGGCAGGCGAACGCGAATCAGCGCCCGACCCGACGTTCGACGGCGCGTCCAACGTAGGACTCGACGTGTTGGCCGACTCGTCGATGGCCGTTCCCGCGAATCTCGCCGAGTTCTTCAGCGACCCTGCACTCGTAGCGAAGGCGGGCGAGCAGCTCAGCGGCGGCAAAGCAGTCGAGGCCATCACGTCCACCTACCGCGACCTCGTGACCCTGCCGAGCGCGCGGGCCGCCTACCGGCAGTTCTTCGCCGGCCTCGCAAGCGGTGCCAATCCGTCGCTGTTCCACTGCACCGCAGGTAAGGACCGGACCGGATGGGCCGCGGCCGCCTTCCTGACGCTGCTCGGCGTGAGTCGCGACGACGTGTTGACCGACTACCTGCTCACCAACGAGCGACTCGTTCCGTCGCTGCAGCCGATCTTCGACAAGTTCGCCGCTGCCGGTGGCGATCCGGCTGTGCTCCTCCCGGTCTTCGGCGTCCGCGAGGAGTTTCTCGCCGCGTCGTTCGACGAGGTCAGCAACGTCCATGGATCCATTGAGCAGTACTTCGCCGACGGCCTCGGCATCAACGCCGACACTCAGGCGACACTCCGCGCGACCTTCCTGGCATGACGTCGCAGCGCGTGAAGATGGTGGCCGCGGCGGCCGACCTCATTGCGCGCAAAGGCGTCGCGGGGACATCGATCGGCGACGTCCTGTCAGCGGCCGACGCGCCGAGGGGCAGCGTGTACCACCACTTTCCCCGCGGTCGTGCGGAGGTGATCGGGGCTGCGGTCGAACGAGGCGCGTCGCGGCTGGACGATGTGATCACGCAGGGCGCGCGGGTGTCGCCGTCCGACGCCGTGGCCGACATGACGTCGATGTGGCGGCGGATTCTCACCGACTCCGACTTCGAGGTCGGCAGCATCGTCGCCGCGGCGGCTCTCGCTCGGGACGCCGCACCGAACGCGGCGAACATCGCAGCAGCCCGGTACTCCCGGTGGGAGCAGTTGCTGTCCGTGAGCCTCCGGGCCCACGGATTCGACACAGACCAGGCCTTATCCGTTGCCGACACGGTGCTCGCCGCATTGGAGGGAGCGGTGATCCTATGCCGAGCACGACAGAGCGTGGAACCCCTCGACCGGGTCGCTGACCAGTTGCAACAGATGGTGAGATCCCCTGCGGGCCGGTGAATTCGGGCAAGGGGCGCAGCCTCGGTCGTGACTGCGGGGTAAGTTCTTCCTCATGGCTGTCTCTGCAAGCACCGAATTCGACATCGACGCGCCGCCGTCGGTGATCATGGAAATCCTTCTCGACGTCGAGTCCCTGCCGGAATGGTCGGGCCCGCACAAGTCCGCGAAGATCATCACCGAACACGAGGACGGAAGCCCGGCACGCGTCGAAGCGTCCGTCAGCGCCGTCGGCATGACCGACGACCAGGTGCTCGACTACACCTGGACCGACAACTCCTGCTCGTGGAGCCTCGTCGAGAGCTCACAGCTCAGCGAGCAGCAAGGCACCTACACCGTCACGCCGAAGGGCGACGGTTCGCACGTCAAGTTCGACCTGAGCGTCGAGCTCAAGATCAAGCTGCCCGGGCTGATCGTCAAGCGTGCCCAGAAGATGGCCGTGGACACGGCCAAGAAGGGGCTCACCGAAGAGGCCAAGCGTCGCTCTTGATCTGACTTCTGACCAGAGGCCGCCGAGACGAGAGTCTCGGCGGCCTCTGCCGTCCGAGCGGGTCGAAGGGTCAAGAACCTGCGTACCCTGCAGGTATGAGCGAAACAGTTGGGGCGATCGCCGAATCCACCTACGTCATGCTGACCACCTACCGGAAGAACGGGACGGCGGTACCGACACCGTTGTGGGCGGCGCGGGACGGCGACGACCTCGTGATGTGGACGGTCGGCGACTCGTGGAAGGTCAAACGTCTGCGCCGCGACAATCGGGTGCTGGTGCAGACCTGTGACGCACGGGGCAAGAAGACGTCGGGACCGGAGGTTGCGGGCGTCGGCGAGGTGATCGACGATTCGTCGCGTGCCGCCGATCTGATCGTCAAGAAGTACGGGATTCTCGGGCGTCTCACTGTATGGGGTTCGAGGATTCGCCGAGGAGCGGATGCGACGGTGGAGATCCGCGTCCGCGACGTGGTCTGACGCGACACGAAGATGTAGTCCGATTGGACTAATGCGTGGTCTGCGCCACTCTGCGGTGTTTGCTCTTCTCATGAAGCTCGACGATGCGGACGCCGCACCGGTCCGTGAGATACGTCGATTCCGGGCCGTGTGGACGGGTGTGCTGGCCGGATCGATCCTGGTCACGGTAGGCGTCGTCACAGTCGCCGTCGTATGGGCCGCGCCGATGTGGCATCACTCGCCCGGCGACTTCCCCGGCGAGGAGCTGAGGTGGTTCCTTGTCGGAGCGGGCGTCGCCGTCGTGGTCCCGGTGCTCGTACATGTCGGCGCCCGCCTTCGCCCGTCAGCGACGTTCGATCGGATCGACGTCGCGGTGACCGTCCTCGGCGTCGCAGCGCTGGTGGCGATCCTGATCGCCACATCCGACGACCGTCGAGCCGCATCGACAGTCCAGACGTTGCCGGGTGTCGTCGGCGTCGGGCGAGTGCTGATGTTCGTCTGCGTGCTCGGCGTGATCATCGGGCTGGTGAACTTCCTCGCCCGACGTGCACGGGTCGAGCACCGGAGCCGCCACCGACTGCGCAGACGGTTCGGAGCGGCGTTCGCCGCTTCCACTGCGCTGCTGGCGACCGTGGCGGCTGTCGTCGCGTGGCCGCAGGGGGTGTCGCCGACGGTCGACCAGGCGACCGCGCGTGGAATCGGCTGGGTGCCTCAGGGGTTCCAGAACGACGTCCGCCGTATCGACTGGCATTCCACTCTGCGGCCGGCCGCCTGGACGTCGATCGCGCCCGTTCCGATCGCGGGTGGCTTCGCCGTCGCGGACGACACATCGGTCACCGCGTTCGTCGGCGCGACACAGTCGTGGCGAATCCAGTTCCGGCGTCCGGTGATCGGACTGTGGGGTCCGGTCGTCGACGCCTCCAACACAGCCTCGCCGGTTGTGGTCCAGGTCCGCGACCTGACCACCCGAACGTTGCTGACCTACGGGGTGGACGGCGAAACCGGTCGGATCGACTGGGTGACGGATGCCGTCGACGAAATCAAAGCGGGTCGCTTCGACGACGCGGGCGCGATGATCCTCACCTGGAGTGACGACCGCAGCGTCTCCGTCGGCGAACTGAGTCTGGCGGACGGTGTCTACGCCGGACGGGTGTCGGTGCCGCCTACGGATGGTCAGTGCGAGCGCCCCGAACGCTTCGACTTCGTCGAAGGGGCGGTTGCTCTCCCGGTCGTGTGCGGTCACGGACCCCGAACGGTCGACGCATACGACTATTCGAACGGAAAGCGGGTGCACACCTACACCGGGCGCGACTTCGGCGCCCCGGATGCGAGCGTTCGCGTGTCGGCGTCCGTCGGCAGTGTCGCGGCTCTCGCGGTTGAGGACGGAGATCGACGGAAGACAGCCTTCGTGGCATCGCGGGGGACCGCGGCGCCCGATGGACTTCCCGCCGGGTGGACCGTCACCGGACTGGCTCGGTCGAACGACGATTGGACGATCACCGGCGTTGATCCCGCAGGTCACGCCGCGGTCATCTACTCCAATCCCGTGCGTCGAACCCGATCGACCGGCTCGACGCAGGCGGTCGGCGATCGCTTCGCGTCCGCGTGGACCGGCTTCGGCGACTCCCTCGTGACCACCGCCGCCTATGCGACGCCGATCGAGGTGGACGATCGAACTTCATTCCCGCAGGTTGCGCCCCTCACCTTCGTCGGTCCGTCGATTCCCGGAAGTGGAACTCTCCAGCCGCCACCGAACGTGACGATGAAGACGTCTCCGTGCCGGCTCACCCGTGACTCGACGAGCAGTGTGTTCACCGTGGGAGGTGGAGTCCTCATCCGGTGCAACGGCGGTTCTCCGGAATCGCGCGAGCTCTTTCTCCTCCGCTGATCCACACCGCTTGCACGGCCCTGACGTGGACGCGACTATTCGGCCTCACCCAGCAGAGCGACCGCCGCCCGGACGTACGCGCGTGCGGCGTCGGCGAGTTCGGAGAGGCGGACCGATTCGTCGGGCTGGTGTGCCTGGCCGTTGATGTCGCCGGGACCCATCACGACTGTCGGGATACCGAGCGCGGTGCTGATGAATCCGCCGTCGCAGGCGGCGGTCCATCCGCCGACGGCGCCTCCGCTCGCGTCGGCGGCGGCGGTGACCAGCGGATGGTCGCCGTCGGTGGCGAATCCGGGAAGAAACATCGTGGGCGTGACGGTCACCGTCACGCCGTCCGACTCGATTCCCGCGGCGCGGATCGCCGCCTGTAGATCTCGGCCGATCTGCTCGACGTCTTCACCGGGCATCAGGCGTCGGTCTACGCCGAGGGAGCACGACGGCGCCACCACCGATATTCCTTGACCGCCCTCGATGGTGCCCACGTTCCACGTGCCGAACCCGAGTAGCGGATCAGGATCTGCGGCGAGACGCTCTTGATCCGCCCGGATCACTTCGATCACCCGTGCGGCGGCATCGATGGCGCTCACCCCGTCGCTGGGGCGTCCCGAATGGGCGGCTCGACCGGTCACCTCGATGTCGAAGTACGACGCGCCGCGACACCCGCGAACCACCTCCATCCGCGTCGGCTCCGCCACGATGCAGCCCGCGAACTCACGGTCGACCCCGCGGGCGACGAGCTGTCGGACGCCGGTTCCGTGCTCTTCCTCGTCGACGGTCACCACGAGCTGGACGGGACCGGTGAGGGTGACGCCGAACTCGGCGGCGCGTTGCAGAGCAGACATGGCGGCGACTGCGGAGGCGATCCCGCCCTTCATGTCCGATGCGCCGCGGCCGATGATCAGATCGCCGTCCCGGCGCGGCACGAACGGATCGGCCGTCCATCCCGGTCCCGCAGGCACCACGTCCGAATGCCCGAGGAGCATGAGACCGGGACTGTCACCGCCGACCTGGGCGGTCGCCAAGAGGTTCGGTCGCCCCGGAGCGGCGTCGACAACCGCCACGGCGAATCCTGCGGCTCTGCAGGCGTCGGCGAGGACCGTGACCGTCGACTCCTCGGTTCCTCCGGGGTTGACGCTCGGCTCAGCGATCAATGCGCAGGTCAGCGCGTCAATAGCGGAGACGTCGACGCTGTCGACGAGGCGCTGCAGGGCGTCGTCGCGTCGTTCGGTCATGGGGTTTCCCTTCTCTGGCACACGCGTCGGCATGGTTCGCAGGGCGTTCGATAGTAGGCTATCGGTGATGACCATTGTCTATTTCGTGATTGCGGCGCTCGCACTTGCCGGTGCGGTGGTACTGCTGTGGCTCGACCGTAACCGGTCCGAGCAGGTACACCACCAGCGGGCAGTGTGGGGAGAGACGCACTCCTTCAAGTTCCGCGACAGCGATTCCAAGCTGCGCACCGTCTTCCAGCGTGCCGCGATGGACGCGCCCGACCACGTCGTGGTGCGCAACGTCGCCTACGGCGTCTACGAAGGCGCCGAGGCCGTCGTCTTCGACCTCGAGGAGACGGCCACCGTGATCGCCGTCCGACGTCCCACGGCATCGGCTGTGACCGTCGACCTGCGGTACGAAGACGTCCTCGCGCCGGCGGAGGACGACGTCGACCTGCTCGGTGCGATGGGCTCGCGTGTCATGTTCGCGTCGAACCTCGACGCCGCGCGCCGCATCTGCGACCGCCGCATGGTGACGCTTGCGACCGAGGCGCCCGACTACGTCGAGATCCTCTGGAACGAGGGCAACTGGGTGCTCGGGTCCATGCCGCTCACCGCGGACGACACCAAGCTCGATGTAGCGCTCGACACGGTCCGCCGTTTCGCCGACCTCCTGCGCGTGCTGCCTCCGGCAGTCGATCCGCAGGATGCGCCCGACCCGCGCGATCCGCACGGCCCGGCCCGCGAGGAGTTGGCCGACAAGAAGACGGAGTCGTTGCGCGACAAGGAACGCCGCCGTCGTCTCGAAGAGGCCGCCGCGGAGGCTCCACGATCGGCGCCTCCCGTAGCCGAGAGCGCACGCACACCGTCCCGCCCCGCGGCTCGCCCGCAGCCCGCGTCCGACGAGCGGTCGCGTGTCGAACCGATCCGCCGCGCCGCACCGCGCCCGCAGGAACCGACGACCGCGATTCCGGAGCAGCAGCCCCGGCGTGAACGTGTCGCGCCGCCCAACCTGCCGCCGCTGAACGACCCGCGTAATCGCTGACGCATCCGCGTCACCTCTGAAGGAGCTTCATGTCGGACGCCGACCGTGCCCGCCTCGCCGAACTGGTCACCGAACTAGCCGTCGTCCACGGCAAGGTGACCCTGTCGTCCGGCAAGGAGGCCGACTACTACGTCGACCTCCGTCGCGCGACGCTGCACAACGAGGCGAGCCGCCTCATCGGCAAGCTCATGCGTGACCTGACCGCGGACTGGGACTACGCGTCCGTCGGCGGGCTCACCCTCGGTGCAGATCCGGTTGCGACGTCGATCATGCATGCCGACGGTCGCCCGATCGACACATTCGTGGTGCGCAAGGCGGCCAAGACGCACGGCATGCAGCGTCGTATCGAGGGGCCGGACATCGCCGGCAAGCGAGTGCTGGTCGTCGAGGACACGTCCACCACCGGCGCCTCGCCGTCGCAGGCTGTGGAAGCGGCACGGGAGGCAGGCGCGGAAGTGATCGGCGTGGCGACTGTCGTCGACCGTGCGACCGGCGCGGACCAGGTGATCGGCGCCCTCGGCGTGCCCTACCGCTCGCTGCTGGGACTGGCCGACCTCGGCCTTGCCTGACGTTCCCCGCCCGTCGAGCGAGTCTTCCGCCGCGTCGGGCGAGTCCTCCGGCCCGTCGAGCGAGTCCTCCTGCTCGTCGAGCGCAGTCGAGACGACTGGACCAACCGAGTGGGTCACCGGCGTCGGCCCCGCAGTCGGAGTTGGCCCGTGGGCAGTCGAACGTCCGGGTCAGTCTCCCGACGATCCGCGGCTCGACCAGGAGCTCGTCGCGGACGGGGACCGGCGCAACGTAGTCGACGACTACAGGTACTGGCGGCGTGAGGCCATCGTCGCCGACCTCGACACGCGTCGCCATGACTTCCACGTGGCCATCGAGAACTGGGCGCACGACGCCAACATCGGGACGGTCGTCCGTACTGCCAATGCGTTTCTGGCTGCGGAGGTCCACATCGTCGGCCGCCGCCGATGGAACCGTCGTGGAGCGATGGTCACCGACCGCTACCAGCACCTACGGCATCACGACACCGTCGACGAGCTGATGGTGTGGGCGCGGCAGAACGACCTGGCTGTCGTCGCCGTCGACAACACGCCGGGATCGGTCCGTCTCGAGACGACTGAGCTCCCACGTCGTTGCGTCCTGCTGTTCGGCCAGGAAGGCCCGGGTGTCAGCGACGATGCGCAGGCGCGCGCCGATCTCACCGTCTCCATCGCGCAGTTCGGGTCCACGCGCAGCGTCAACGCGGGTGTGGCGGCGGGGATCGTCATGCACTCCTGGATCGCCCGTCACGCAGACCTCGATCAGGCCTGGTAGCTCCTGGGTCAGACGCGGGTCAGAGCCAGCACCGGGATCACGCGAATGCCTGCCGTCTTCTCCGCGTATTCGGCGAACCCGGGGTAGCGGCTCGCCTGCTCGGCGAAGATGCGGTCGCGGTCGGCTCCCGTCACCTCGGCGACGGTGACGTCGTAGGTCTCGGTGCCGCGCTCCACGCTTGCGCTTCCGGCTGCGACGAGGTTGAAGTACCAGGCCGGATTCGTCGGGGCGCCGCCCTTGGACGCGAAGACGTACACCGTCGACGGGTCGTCGTCGGATTGCAAGTACATCATCGGCGCGATGCTCTGCTTGCCCGATTTCCGTCCGACATGGTGGACCAGGATCATCGGGGTGCCCTCGAAGGGGCCTCCGACGTGCCCGTCGTTGGCGCGGAACTCGTCGATGATTCCGGCGTTCCAGTCACTCACAGCAGTCTCCCGTTCGTTCGTCGACGACACCAGCGTAGACGGATTCAGTCGAGCAGCGATGCACACATGGTGATGCGTGTCACATTGCCGGCGCGGTCTTCCATTTCTAAGTCGCATGACTGAACATGGACGAACGTGTTGCGGGCAAACGTAGTCCTGAGAGGGAGGTGATCGCCGATGCGACGTCCGGTCAGCGAGTGGTGACCGGCGCGAGCCAGAGGCCGACGAGGCTGTCGACCATCGAATCGGAGAATTCTGACCACGACGTGGTGTCGAGGGCGCCGAGTTCGTTCCTGTTGCGTTCGAAGTCGGCGAAAGTCGCGATCAGGGTGTTCTGTGACATCAGATTCCGGACATGGACGGTCGACGCCGGCAATGCCGGAAGACTGCGGTACATGCCGTCGAGAATCGTGGCCAACGGTTCCGAGGTGAACGCTTCCTGGTGCACCAGTGCGACCGAGATGGGATCATTCAACAACTGACGCCAGAACTGTCCGTAATACGTTGGGTCGGGACTTGTTCCGATGTGCTCGAGTTGGGGTTGGACCAGGCATCTCAACCAGTCCCGGAGTTCGGCGACGTACCCGATGTCGGCCACCATCCGCTTGCGGATCACGTCGATCGGCTCCTGGTGCGCCTTGAGTAAGGCGAGTACAAGATCGGCCCTGGTGCCGAAGTGGTAGCCGACGGCGAAGTTGTTGCCTTGACCTGCTGCTTCGCTGATCTGTCGATTTGAGACGGCGGACAGGCCGCGCTCGGCGAACAGGCGTTCGGCAGCGCTCAGTAGACGCGCGC
Source organism: Gordonia malaquae (assembly GCF_037148075.1). NCBI lineage: Bacteria > Bacillati > Actinomycetota > Actinomycetes > Mycobacteriales > Gordoniaceae > Gordonia > Gordonia malaquae. The sequence goes on from NZ_JBBCUB010000001.1 coordinate 22,372, forward strand.
GAGTCTCGTCTGCCCTGCTGCTGCGGTCGGCGCTCACCGGACCATGATCCCTCACTGAGTGTCGGCCGACGCCGCCGGTCGAATTTTAAGTCATCTGACCGAATAGTTGAAAGGTGTGCTTCATGCTCTTACCCACATCGGAGGGCATCAGCCGACGCAGTCTCCTTGCCGGAACGGCGGCCCTGGTGGCTGGTGCAGCGGGACTGGCGGCTGTCGGAAAGGCTGGTGCATCGCCGAGTCGTGTTCGCACGTCGACGTCGGACCATCGTGTGATTGTGGTCGGCTCGGGTTTCGGGGGAGCGATCGCGGCACTGCGTCTCACTCAGGCGGGAGTGCCCGTGTTGTTGCTGGAACGTGGTCGAGCATGGAGGACCGGGCCGAACGCAGACACCTTCCCTGACCCGGCCTCACCCGACAAGCGGGCGCTATGGCATCGCGGCGATCCCCAACTGTTCGGCAGGCCTGTAGCGTTCGATCCCTATGTCGGCCTGATCGACGCCGTCGTCGGAGACGGTATGACTGCGGTGACTGCGGCAGGACTGGGCGGCGGAAGCCTCATCTACCAGGGCATGTCGTTGCAGCCGAAGGAGGAGATCTTCAACGAGTGCCTTCCCGAGTCGCTCGACTGGCCGACGATGAATCGCGTCCACTATCCCCGCGTTGCGAAGATGCTTGGTCTCCAGACGGCGCCGGATTCCCTTGTACGGCGACCGGAGTACCGCGCAGCGCGCATCTTCGCCGACCGCGCCAGGAAAGCGGCACTCCCGATCTCCAAGATTCCGATGCCCATCGACTGGAGCTACGCGCAGGCCGAGATCGACGGAAGGATGAAGCCGTCCTACACCGACGGATCCGGTGCCCTCGGGGTCAACAACGGGGGCAAGCACAGCGTCGACACCACATACATTCGGAAAGCATTTGCCACCGGGCTGCTCACCGTCGCCACCCTGCACGAAGTGCTCGACGTGGAGCGTCTGAGCGACGGGAAGTGGGGCCTGGACGTCGTGCAGACCGATGTCAACGGTACGACCGTCGCCCGCAAGAAGCTCGTCACGCCGTCGCTGATCATGGCCGCAGGCAGTGTCCACACGACGCGCCTGCTCATTCGTGCTCGGGCGAACTCGGCGCGGGACCTCCCCGACGCCATCGGCAGCGGGTGGGGAACCAACGCCGACCGCATCTACGTGTGGAGCAACCCGGGCCTGGACTTCGGGATCAAACAGGGTGGACCCGTCGTCTTCGGCAGCCTCAACTGGGACTCGCCGTCCACCGCACACACCGTCATCCAGGCGTCGATCCCGCCGTTCGGCGTGGACGTGCACAGCACGATGATGGTCGGCTACGGCGTGAGCGAATCGCGGGGCCGGTTCCGGTACGATGCGTCGACAGGCGACGCACGGCTGGTCTGGCCGGCCAGTGGTGACACTAGGATTCAGTGGCGCCATATTCATCCGACTGCACTCAAGATCGCCGGGCCGGGGTCGGTCCTCACCGACTCCAACAGGTTTGTCGACACCACCTGGCATCCGCTCGGCGGTGCGGCGATGGGCGCCGTCTGTGACCTCAGCGGCAGGGTGCACGGTCAGCAGGGCCTCTATGTGATCGACGGAGCACTGATTCCGGGAACCGCCGCGGCCTGCAACCCGTCGATGACCATTGCGGCGATCGCCGAACGGGCGCTTGACGACATCGTCGCGAACGACGTCGGGGTCACGATCTGAGGGTCACGCCGCGGGCGTCGAACGATGCCCGCGGACGGTCCTGGTCACCGGCCCGATCCGCGACTCGACCCGTCCCAGGACGTCGGCGAGTTGGATCGGATCCTCGACATCGGCGACCATCGCGACCGTGTAGCCGTTGTTGCCGACCATGAACGGCAGCACCGGGGCGTACTGGTCGCTGACCACGGCCATCGGTGTGCCCGCCTCGGCGAGGCGCCTCGCGTACTCGGTCGTCTCGTCGTCGAGGACGATGAGTGGAATGTCGGTGGGAGTGATCTTCCGTCGGTTTCTCATGCACCGAGAATGGCTCGCGAAGTTGGAGCCCCGATGCGAGTGACGTGGGAGTCGCCTGTGAGCGTTGACGCCAGGCCTGCGAGACCGTCAGGCGGCTTCGGCGTCGGACGGGTTGTTGCGGCGACGGCGCAGCCACTCGAACACCATCGGCAGCACCGAGATCAGAACGATCAGGATGAAGATCGGTTCGATGAGCTTCTGGACGATCTCGAACTGGCCGAGCCAGTAGCCCAGCAGGGTGATGCCTGCGCCCCAGATGATCGCGCCGACGACGTTGTACAGCGAGAACACCGCGAACTTCATGCGGGCGGCACCCGCGACGATCGGAGCGAGAGTGCGCACGATCGGCACGAAGCGTGCCAGCAGGATCGTGATCGGGCCACGCTTCTCGAAGAACGCATGCGCCTCGTCCAGGTACTTCTCCTTGAGGAAGCGCGCATCGGGCTTGAACATGGAGGTTCCGGCGTAGCGGCCGATCCAGTACCCGATCTGGCCGCCGATGATAGCGGCGATCGGTACGGCGATGCACAACAGCACGATGTTGAAGTTCGCGTCGGCCACCTTCTCCGCGTTCTCCGCGGTTGCGCTGCCCGCAGCGATGAGGCCCGCCACGAACAGCAACGAGTCGCCTGGTAGCACGGGGAACAGGACGCCGGACTCGATCAGGATGACGAGCAGCAGGCCCCAGAACGCGACGGGCCCGAAGTATCCGATCAAGTTGAACGGATCCATGAATCCGGGCATCAGGGCGACGGTCGAGGTGGACTCGGCAAGAAGTGTGTCGATCACAGGCCCACACGATACCGGTGAAACCTTCAAGAACCCTTATAGACGATTGACGGGGGACCGCCCCGACGTCGAGAGCGACCTGGCAGACTGGATGCCGATCCCTATTTCAAGCGTGGAAAACATCCACCGGCTCGACAGGAACATGCGCATGCCCATCGCAACACCCGCCAAGTACGCCGAGATGCTGGCGAAGGCGAAGTCGGAGGGCTACGCCTTCCCCGCCATCAACTGCACCTCGTCGGAGACGATCAACGCAGCCATCAAGGGCTTCGCCGACGCGGGCAGCGACGGCATCATCCAGTTCTCGACCGGCGGCGCGGAGTTCGGATCGGGTCTCAACGTCAAGGACATGGTCGTCGGTGCTGTTGCGCTGGCAGAGTTCGCACACGTCGTCGCCGAGCAGTACGACGTGACGATCGCCCTGCACACCGACCACTGCCCCAAGGACAAGCTGGACGGCTTCGTCCGCCCGCTCATCGAGATCTCGCGCGAGCGCGTCGCGAACGGTCAGAACCCGCTGTTCCAGTCGCACATGTGGGACGGTTCGGCCGTGCCGATCGACGAGAACCTCGAGATCGCCAAGGAACTCCTCGCCAAGACCAAGGAAGCCAACATCATCCTCGAGGTCGAGATCGGCGTCGTCGGCGGCGAAGAGGACGGCGTCGAGAACGAGATCAACGACAAGCTGTACACCTCGGTGGAAGACTTCGAGAAGACCGTCGACGCCCTCGGCACCGGCGAGAACGGTCAGTACCTGCTCGCTGCGACCTTCGGAAACGTTCACGGCGTGTACAAGCCGGGCGGCGTCAAGCTGCGCCCGGCGGTCCTGAAGGAGGGCCAGGACGCGGCGATCAACAAGCTCGGCCTCGCCGCCGATGCACAGCCGTTCGACTTCGTCTTCCACGGCGGCTCGGGTTCGCTCAAGAGTGAGATCGAAGAAGCCGTCAGCTACGGCGTCATCAAGATGAACGTCGACACCGACACCCAGTACGCATTCACGCGACCGGTCGCGGCGCACATGTTCGCGAACTACGACGGCGTCCTGAAGGTCGACGGAGAGGTCGGCAACAAGAAGGTCTACGACCCGCGCAGCTACCTGAAGAAGGCCGAGACCTCGATGGCCGAGCGTGTCGTCGAAGCGTGCAACGACCTCGGTTCGGCAGGCAAGACCATCGGTCGCTGACCCGCGGCACTGACAAGAAGGGGCGCCCGGATGATTCCGGGCGCCCCTTCTTCGTCTCGTTCCGCCTTTACGGCTTCTTGCAGACCTTCCAGTCGTCGCCGACCTTGTGGAGGGTGATCTGCGCGGGAGCCTTGTTCGACGGGTCGCCGGACGGGTACATGTCGACACCGACACGGGCGGTGTCGCCGTCGATCGCGACCGCGTTCACGTCGTCGAACTTCATCAGCTGGTCGTTGGCCTTCTGAGCCTGGTAGGCCTTGTTGAACTCGGCCTCGTCCATCGATGTGTAGGTCGTGTTCTCCTCGCCGCAGGTGATGTCGCGGAGCTTCGCGAGGTCACCGTCGTTCATCGCCTGCTGGTACGACTTCGCGGCGTCCGCGGCCTTCGTCTCGGGTGAGGTGCCGATGGTCATGTACCAGATGCCGACTGCGATGGCTGCGATCACGACGAGAGCTGCGATCACGAGGCCGATCAGCTTGCCGCGCTTGCTCTTCGGAGCGGCCGGGGCGGCGGGGGCGATCACCTGCGGAGCCGCCGGCTGTGCCGGAGCTTCGGGCGCCGGGGCAGCGGGAGCCGCAGGTGCGGCAGGTGCAGGCTGCTGAGCGGCGAACTTCTCGGTCTTGTCCGCGGTGGCGGCTGCAACCGGCGCGGCGGCGGCAGCGGGCTTGGTGATCTGGACGGTCGGAGTGACGTCAGCGGTCGATTCGACGGAACCCTCCGTCGAATCGTTGGCGTCAGAGGCCACATCGACTGACTCCTCGACGACGTCCGAGCTCGCCGCATCGTCGGCCGCGGGCTCGTCTGCCTCGGCCGCGGGCTCGTCTGCCTCGACTGCGGGCTCGGGTGCCTCGACTGGATCGCCGACGACGTTCTCCTCCACAAGTTCGTCGCCGGATGTCGCGGCTGCGGCTGCCGCAGCCACATCTGCGGGCACGGCGAACGCCCTCGTCGGCGACTCCGAGTCGCTGCCCTGGGGCTGGGGAGCCTTCGGGGCGTCGTCGCCCAGCTTCACGACGCGCGTGGGTGCGTCGGGGGTGGACTTGTCGTTGTCTGAGTCAGGCATGCGGCTCAATCCCGTGTGGTGAAAAATGGTGCAACGCGCATACGCGCGTCGCCTGAGACTATCGAATTAGTCTGGCAACGGTCTCTTCGGAGAGTCCAGTCGAATGATTCAATGGTGGTGTGACGTCATTCGGAGACCTCCTCGGACCCCAGCCCACGCTCCTCACCGGAGACGATGAGGCCGAATCGGACCTGCTCAACGGGGCCGACCCGGCCGCTGTCGCGGCGGAGCACCCGACGGCGTCCATCGCGTGGGCGTACTTGGCTGAAGCTGCACTGGACGGTGCGACTGACGGCGCCGAGCCGGACACGGCACGAATCGTCGCCGCCTACGCCTACGCGCGCACCGGCTACCACCGTGGACTCGACCAGCTGCGTCGACACGGCTGGAAGGGTTTCGGTCCGGTGCCGTGGAGCCACGAGCAGAACCAGGGGTTCCTGCGCTGCGTCGGCGCCCTCGCGCGGGCCGCAGGGGCGATCGGTGAGGAGGACGAGCACCTCCGCTGCCTCGACCTGCTCAACGACAGTGATCCCCGCGCGATCTCCGAACTCGGCCTCGACTGACCGGAGGTCCCGCTGAGCAGCACTGCGCGTTCGCTCCGCGACGCTCATCACGCCGGTGACGAGGCGTTGCGGACGATGCGTGCCCGCATCGCCAGGCGAATCCCGCGGTGGTTGTTCGTGCGACTCCGCCGGCTCTGGCTGTCGCTGGTCCCCATCGCGCAGTGCGCGGCCGCGGCGGGTCTTGCGTGGTGGGTGGCCGCGGACCTGCTCCAACACTCGAGACCGTTCTTCGCGCCGATCGCCGCGGTGGTCTCCCTGGGTCTCTCCCTGGCGAAACGATGGCGCCGCTCTGTTGAGCTGATCGGCGGAGTGCTCATCGGCATCTTCGTCGGAGACCTCTTGATCTCCACGATCGGCTCCGGTGCCTGGCAGATCTGTGTGGTCGTCGCCGTCGCGATGTCGATCGCGGTGTTCCTCGACGGCGGTCTGATGATTCCCATCCAGGCGGCATCGTCCGCTGTTCTCATTGCGACGCTGATCCCACCGGGACCGGGCAGCCTGGACCGCGCGGTGGACGCGCTGATCGGCGGCGGCCTCGGCATTCTGGTGGTGGCAGTGGCGCCCGTGAACCCTGCTCGACGAGCACGCCGTGACGCCGCTGCGATCCTCCACACGCTCAAGAACCTGTCGGCCGACCTGGCCGTGGGGCTCCGTACGAACGACGAAGACGCCATCTATCGCGTTCTCGCGTCCGCGCGCGGCACGCAAGCGTCGATTGAGGCGCTGCGGAACGACGTTGCCGCGGGACGTGAGGTAGGACGGCTGTCTCCCCTCTACTGGTCGTCGCGCGACCGTCTCAAGCGGATCGCCGCCACTGCGGATCCGATCGACAATGCCGTCCGAAACTTCAGGGTGATCACCAGACGGTGCCTCGGCGTCACCCAGCGCGGGGTGACCATCGAGCCGGCGATCGTCGAGATCATCGACTCGATGTCGTCGGGGTTCGAGATGCTGCGAGCCATGATGATGGCCGAGCCCGGGGAGTCGCCCGACCAGGCCGACGCGGCTCGTGAGATCAGGTCGATCGTGCGTAAAGCACGAACCTCGATCGCAGACAACGTGGAGGACATCTCCGAGACCGCGGTTCTCGTGGAGTTGCGATCCCTGCTCGTCGACATGCTGATGGTCGCGGGGTTGAAGCGGTCGTCGGCCATCGCCCAACTCCATCTCAACCGGTGACCACGACGATTCGGGCGGCGCGGCCCGACGACGCCGACGTTGTACTCGGATTGTTCGACGATGCGATCGCGTGGCTCGCAGCCGCCGGGCTGTCCGGACAATGGGGCTCGGTGCCGTGGTCCGAGCAGAGCGCCAGCGCCGATCGGGTCAGGCGGGAGTTCGCGACCGACGGCGCCTGGATCGCCGAGAGGCCCGGGCTCGGGGTGTGTGGCGGGATGGTCCTCGGCTCGGCGATGCCGTACGTGCAGGCTTCCACCGTCTCCGAGACCTACGTCCGGGTGCTCGTCGGATCGCGGGTCGACGGCGCGCGGGGAGTCGGTCGTGAACTGTTGGCCGCGGCTGAACGACACGCGCGGGAGGCGGGCAGTCGACGCCTCCGTTTGGACTGTTATGCAGGAGGTTCGGGGGCGCTCGTCGACTTCTACCGATCGTGCGGGTATGTGCTCGTCGAGACCCTCGACCTTGAGGGGTGGCCCGCCGCGGTGTTGGTCCGCGACCTCTGAACACGGAGTGCAGAAACTCTTGACATATTCAATAATGCGCATATATTGAGGTCATGGGTAGTGAGCATGGGCATGAGGGGCACTCGCACGGGCCGACGGCCGCCGACCTGGCTTCGGGTGCGGTCAACCGCAGGTTGTGGCCGATGGTCGTCTCCGTGGTCATCATCGGCGGATTCTTCGTCGTCGAATTGGTCGCCGGACTCGTGTTCGGTTCGTTGGCGCTGGTGGCCGACGCCGGGCACATGCTCACCGACGTGGTTGCGCTCTGCATGGGTCTGTCCGCGTTGTTGTTGGCGCGACACGGTCGGGTGACCGACGGTCGGAGCTTCGGTTGGTATCGCGCGGAGGTCTTCACCGCGGTGGTGAACGCGGTGCTCCTGATCGGTGTGGGCGTGTTCGTCCTCGTCGAGGCGATCCGCCGCATCGGCACCGACCCCGAAGTTCCCGGCGGCGCGATGATCATCGTCGCCAGTCTCGGGCTGCTCGCCAACATCGTCGTGATGTTCCTGCTGCGTGCCGACGCGGAGGGGTCCATCGCGGTCCGTGGCGCGTATCTCGAAGTGCTCGCGGACGCCGTCGGCAGCGTAGGAGTCCTCGTCGCAGGCGTCATCGCGATGACGACCGGGTGGGGATACGCGGATCTGCTCGTCGCGGTCCTCATCGCCCTGTGGGTGGTGCCTCGCGCGGTCAAGCTCGCTCGAGACGCGCTCAAGATCCTCAACCAGCAGGCGCCGGCTCATCTCGACCTCGCGGCGCTGCGGGCCGAACTGACAGATCTGCCGGGTGTCGACGATGTTCACGATCTGCACGTCTGGTCGGTGACCACCGGCATGGACGTCGCAACCGTGCATCTGACCAGTTCGGGCGATCACGAGCAGGTGCTGGTGGACGCTCGCCGTGTGCTCGACGGTCACGGGCTGGAACACGCGACGGTTCAGATCGAGTCGAGCGGCAGCAGTGGCGCGTGCGCCGGCCAACTGACCTGGTGATCGCATGTGGCACTGTTTGTGCCGCGTCGCTGTGTAGCCTCCTGTGAATGGGCGACGGCGGAATGTCTGTACCGGTTCGGCGGACACAGGAGGAGCGGAGTGCGCAGACGCGTGCCGCTCTGATGGATGCGACCATCGACTGCCTCGTGGAGTTCGGCTACAGCGGAATCACCACAACTCGCGTCGCAGAACGCGCCGGGGTGACCCGCGGCGCCCAGATGCATCATTTCGGGTCGCGGAACGAACTGGTGAGTCACGCGATCCGGCACCTCGCTGAACGGCGGTCGGCGGAGGCGGTGGAGCGGGTCGGTCGGATCGCGGAGTCGCTCGATCCCCTCGACTCACTGTTCGACCTGCTCTGGGATCTTCACGACGGGCCGCTGTTCGTGGCGAGCGTCGAACTCTGGGTGGCGGCGCGGACGGACGCCGATCTGCGCGTGGACGTTGTCGAGTTCGAGTCGCTCGTGGACAAGACGATCGGTGAGGCGGTCGCCGCTCATGTGCCGTCTGAGTTGGCGCGGCCGATGCTCGACTTCGCGTACACGGCGATGGACGCGCTGCGAGGACTGCTCGTGTCCGGATTCCTCACGCCGGGCTCGGATCGGCCTCTGCGCAGGTGGCAGCGTGCAAAGGAAGTGCTCCGGGCGGCTGCCGACCCGCGTCTTCTCGACTGGGCCGCCTCGGCCCGCGCCTGACTCCACACCCGTTTCAAAGTGACAGTGGTCACACATCGCTTGCTTACATACATTCACGAATGTTTGTATGTGGCAGGAGGTGTGATGCACATGACACAGAGAGTGTTCGTCATCGGCGTAGGCATGACGAAATTCGAGAAGCCGGGCCGTCGGAAGAACGACGACGGATCCGACTGGGACTACCCGGACATGGCCAGGGAATCTGGAACGAAGGCGCTCGCCGATGCCGGAGTGACGTACGACCAGATCCAGGAGGCCTATGTCGGCTACGTCTACGGAGAGTCCACATCGGGTCAGCGAGCCGTGTACGAACTCGGCATGACCGGTGTCCCGGTGGTGAACGTGAACAACAACTGCTCAACGGGCTCCACTGCGCTGTACCTGGCAGCGCGCGCCATCCGCGGCGGCCTCGCCGACTGCACGCTGGCGCTCGGTTTCGAGAAGATGCAGCCGGGCTCGCTCGGATCGACGTACGACGATCGTGCGCAGCCGATGGAGAAGCACATCCTCGCAATGGCGGAGATCAGCGAAGTCCTGTTCCCGCCCGCGCCGTGGATGTTCGGCGCCGCCGGGCGTGAGCACATGCGGGAGCACGGCTCGACAGCCGAGCATTTCGCGAAGATCGGCGAGAAGAATCACCGGCACTCGACGAACAATCCGTACGCCCAGTTCCAGGACGAGTACACGCTCGACGAGATCCTCGACTCACGGACGATCTACGATCCGCTCACCAAACTGCAGTGCTCGCCGACGTCGGACGGTTCCGGCGCGGCCGTGCTCGCGTCAGAGCGGTTCGTCGATGAGCATGATCTCGCCGACCGCGCGGTCGAGATCGTCGGACAGGCGATGACCACCGACTACCGATCGTCGTTCAACGGCACCTGCAAGAACCTCATCGGACACGACATGAATGTTCAGGTTGCACAGTCGGTCTACGAGCAGGCGGGCCTTGGACCGGCCGATTTCCAGGTGATCGAACTCCACGACTGCTTCTCGGCCAACGAACTGCTTCTGTACGAAGCACTCGGCCTGTGCGGCGAAGGCGAAGGGCACACGCTCATCGACGCCGGCGCGACCACCTACGGCGGACAGTGGGTGGTCAACCCCTCAGGCGGTCTCATCTCGAAGGGGCATCCACTCGGCGCGACCGGGCTCGCTCAGTGCGCAGAACTGACGTGGCAACTCCGCGGCGACGCCGACGGACGCCAAGTCGACGGCGTCACAGCGGCGCTCCAACACAACATCGGCCTCGGCGGCGCCGCCGTCGTGTCCGCCTATCAGCGCGCGAACCGCTGATCGACACCAGGCGACTGACCGCACAATCACCCGCACGACACAGAACACCGACAAGACAGGGAAACGATCATGGGACACATCGAAACCACCACCACCCTCTCGTCAGCTCCGGACGCGGTCTGGCGAGTCATCTCCGACCCGTCCACGTGGGACTCCTGGTTCACGATCCACGAGCGGTGGATGGAGGAGCCCCCGGCCGAGCTCACCGAGGGCGCGCACCTCACCGCGAAGATCGTCATGCTCGGCATGGCCAACAAGATCGAATGGACAGTCGGCGAACTCGTCAGCCCAACCAAGATGGTGCTCCGGGGAACCGGGATGGCAGGAGTCAAGACCGAGTTCGTGTTCACGCTGGCAGAGGACGAGGGCGGCAGTGCCCTCACGGTGACCGGCGACTTCGAAGGAGCGCTGCTCAAGGGCGCGCTGTCCAAGGCGGTCGAGAAGGACGCGCGGAGCCAGATCGCTGCGACGTTCGAGAAGCTCGACGCACTGGCCTCGGCATGACTGTCGTCGACAACGGCTTCGACGACGCCGCGATCGGTGTCTGGGCCGAACCCGAGGTCGTCACGGTCACGAGGGAGTCGATCGCCGCATATGCCGCCGCGACCAACGATCCCATCGAAGCTCATCTGCGGGGCGACGTCGCGCCGCCGGTGTTCGGGATCGTTCCGGCGTTCGACGCCATGATGTCACCCGCCGTCGACGTGGTGCCGATCGAGATCTTCGGACGGATCGTCCACGGGGAGCAGGACTTCCACTTCCACCGACCGATCGTGCCCGGCGACGTGCTCACGACCCGGGCCCGCGTGATCGGATACGACACCGTCGACTCCGGCACCCGCCTGTCTATTCAGATCGAGACGCGAGACGCGCAGGACGACCTGGTCAACGAGCAGTACCTGATCGGGTTCTTCCGCGGCGTCGATGCGGGCCGGAACGTCGGAGAGCGAGTCCCCGGTCATCGCCTCGACACCACCACGACAAGTCGGGAGCCCGTGGCCGTCGTCGAGGCGCACGTCGACGACGACCAGACGTTCCGCTACGCGCCCGCGTCGGGGGACCCGATGCCGATCCACCTCGACGAAGAGGTCGCCAAGGACGCGGGCTTGCCCGGGATCATCGCGCACGGGCTGTGCACGATGGCGTTCACCTCGTGGGCGGTGCTCACCGAGGTGGCCGCGTCCGATGTGCATCGGCTCAGGCGGTTCGCAGTCCGCTTCTCGACGATGGTCCTCCCCGGCGACGACCTCACCACTCGGATCTGGCGCAGCGGATCGGCGGACGGCGCCACCGAGTACGGATTCCAGACGACTCGCGGAAGCGACGTCGTGATCACCGACGGCCTCGCAGTCGTCGCGGACTGACAAGCACAACTCACGAAGGAGACGCCATGGGCGCATTGGATGGAAAGGTCGCGATCGTCACGGGCGCAGGCCGGGGAATCGGGCGGGAGCACTCGCTCCTGTTCGCCTCGCTCGGTGCGAGCGTCGTCGTGAACGATCTCGGATCGAGCAACGCCGGTGAAGGCGCGGACGCGGGCCCGGCGGCGGACGTCGTCGCCGAGATCGAGTCCGCAGGTGGACGTGCGGTGGCCAACAGGGCGAACGTCGCCGAATGGGACGGGGCGAAGGCGCTTGTCGATCAGGCCCTCGCAGAGTTCGGCCGCCTCGACGTCGTCGTCAACAATGCGGGCATCCTGCGGGACGGATTCATCCCCTCGCTGGACGAATCGCAGTGGGACGCGGTGATCGGCGTCCACCTGAAAGGGCACTTCAATGTGCTCCGCCATGCGGCGGCCCATTGGAAAGCGGAGTCGAAGGCGGGCAGGCAGCCGCAAGCGGCGGTGGTCAACACGGCGTCCGCCTCTGGTGTGACCCTCCCGAATGCCGGACAGTCGAACTACGGGGCGGCGAAGGCTGCGATCGCCGCGTTGACGCAGGTGGCCGCGGAGGAACTCGACAGGTACGGCGTGCGCGTGAATGCGATCGCGCCCATCGCACGCACCCGGCTGACGCTCGCGACGCCGGGGATGGGAGCGATCATGGAGGCCGCGATGGAAGACGAGGGCTTCGACGCGTTCAGTCCCGCCAACATCTCGCCGGTCGTCGCCTATCTGGCGTCGGATCTGTGTGCCATCACCGGCAAGGTGTTCGCCGTGCAAGGTGGCGCGATATCCGAACTGGCGGGCTGGCACGACGTGAAGACGATCGAGACCGACGGTCCGTGGACCGTCGACGACATCGCGGCGAGGCTCCCATGATCGAGTGGTCCGACACCGACGTCATCATGCGGGACGCGATGCGCGACTTCGTCAAAGAGCACGTCCGTCCTCAACTCGACGACCTCGAGCACGGTGATCTCCCGCCCTATCCGATGATGCGGAAGCTGTGGAGCGAGTTCGGCCTCGATGTGATGGCCTCCGAAGCCCTGTCCGGGTACCTCGCGAAGCAGCGCACGAAGGCGGAGGCTCCGAGCGACACTGCGGCCAAAGGGAAAGGAGGCGGCCTGGGCGACGTCGGCGCGCAGGTGTCGATGGGTGCCGCGATCCTCGCCGAACTCGCCGGTGTGAGCCTCGGGTCCGTCGCGGCGGTCGGTGTGTCGTTGGGGCTCGGAGCGGCGACGATCATGTCGCGCGGGACTCTCGCGCAACAGGAACGATGGCTGCCGGATCTGGTGACCCTGGACAAGATCGCGTCGTGGGCGATCACCGAGCCCGACTCGGGATCGGACGCTTTCGGCGGGATGAAGACCTACGTGCGACGAGACGGCTCCGATTACATCCTGAACGGGCAGAAGACGTTCATCACGAATGGTCCGTACGCCGACACGATCGTCGTCTACGCCAAGCTCGACGAAGGGGACGAGTCGATCGCGCCGCGGGATCGCAAGGTCCTCACCTTTGTGCTCGACTCCGGGATGCCGGGCCTCACGCAGGGTAGACCGTTCCGCAAGATGGGCATGCACTCGTCACCGACGGGCGAGTTGTTCTTCGACGACGTCCGGCTCACACCCGACCGTCTCCTCGGAGAGACTGAGGATCACGGCGGAGGTGACGGGCGAGAGAGCGCGAGACAGAGTTTCACCGTCGAGCGCATCGGTGTCGCGGTGCTGGCGCTCGGCATCGTGAACGAGTGCCACCGCCTGTCGATCGACTACGCGAAGACTCGGACGCTGTGGGGTCAGAACATCGGATCGTTCCAGCTGATCCAACTCAAGCTCGCGAAGATGGAGGTGGCGCGGATCAATGTGCAGAACATGGTCTTCGCCGCCATCGAAGGGTTGAGCTCGGGCCGACTCCCGTCACTCGCCGAGGCGTCGGCAGCCAAGCTCTACTCGTCGGAGATCGCGACAGAGGTGGCGATGGACGCGGTGCAACTGTTCGGCGGCAACGGTTACATGTCGGAGTACCGGGTGGAGCAACTCGCCCGAGACGCGAAGTCGTTGATGATCTATGCGGGCACCAATGAAGTCCAGGTGACGCACATCGCCAAGGGGCTGCTTGGTTAGAGAGTGTCGTCCAGGTGGAGGCGGTGCAGCACGGGCAGCAGGAAATCGCGCGCGTACTGCTCCGCCCCGCCTGGGTCGCGGAGGCCGAGGTCGGTCTCCGAGATGAGTGTCAGGGTGTGGAACTGCCGGGCCGTGTGCTCGGCGAACCGCGTCGCCTGCCGCGGGGAGAGGTACCCGTCGTCGAGGAACGACGTGATGAACTCCGTGCCGCGGTTCAGTGCCGAACTCGATGGCGTGACCACATAGGGAAGCAGCAGATCGGGATTGAGGCGGAGGATCGGAGCGAGGGCCGGATGCTCGTCGAGAAGGCGATACGCGTGCGCGAAGCTGTGAACGATCCGCTCGTCCTGATCGTCGTATCGGCGGACGGTCCCTTCCAACTCTCGGAAGAACTTGTCGAGCTCTGCGCGGACCGCGGCCTTCACGAGCGCATCCCGCCCGGAGAAGTGCTTGTACAGGGTGGCCCGGCCCACGTGGGCTTCGCGCGCGATCTCGTCCATTGCGAGTTTCCGCAGGCCGGTGGCGTGCGCGATGGCGACGACGGCGTCGAGGATGCGCGCCTTCGCGCCCCCTGCCTCAGTACTCGGCGTCGGTGAAGCGAGTCGGACCATGCCCCAAGCTTAGGGGGAGACAAAAATACGGAAAGTGTCTACTCTTGTGTGAGGGTAGTCATACACCAGGGTCGGGTGATCGCCCGACCGAGACGAAGGAGTGTCCGCCATGGTCTCGACCAGAACATCGGCACCGGAATCACTGAAACCTGATGCGCTCGACCCAGAAGGGGCGACCTCTGCGGCAGCGAACGCAGCGGATCGCGACGCCTTGGGAGATCGACTCATCCAGGGATCGATGCGTCGGTCGTTCAACTCGAACATCGACATCGATTGGGACGCACCGCAGGATCCGGATCTGTTCTATCTGCCGCCGGAGATGATGTCGCTGTACGGCACCCCGCTCTGGGAGTCGATGACACATCGCCAACGAGTGGAGCTGTCTCGGCAGGAGGCCGCGAACACCCTGACCCGCGCGGTGTGGTTCGAGAACACCCTCAACCAAGGGCTCCTGCGCGCGATGCTCCACCAGGACCCGACATCGCGCAACGTGCACTACGCCCTCACCGAGATCGGCGACGAGACCCGTCACATGGTGATGTTCGGGCGAGCAGTGTCCGCCATCGGCGCACTCCCGTACCGCCTGTCGCGTCGCGAAACTCTCGCCGTTCAGGCGATGCCGCTCGCGTATCGGGGTCTCATGCTGTGGGTCGCCGCGCTGTGCGGCGAGGAGGTGATCGACGAGAGCCAGAAGCAGAACGCCAGGCATCCTGACGTCCAACCGATCATGCTGCAGGTGTTCCGCATCCATGTGACTGAGGAAGCTCGCCACATCCGGTACGCGAGAGAGGGAGTTCGCAGGCGAATCGCGCGGGCTCCCTGGTGGGAGCGGCAGTTCGTGGCGACGGCGAACGGAGGGGCAGCCTTCATCCTGCGACGGCTCTACTACGACAAAGAGGTCTATCGCCGCTGTGGGCTGCCGGTTCGGGAGGCGATGCGGCAGGCGCGGAACAACGAACAGGTCCGAGCGAGGCGTCGAGAGTCGTTCGAAGGGCTCCACGGGTTCCTCACTGAGAACGGTCTGCTCAATCCGATCTCCCGGCTCATGTGGCGCAGCCACGGATTTCTCTGATGAGTGTCGACTGCGAGGTGCTGGCTGTCGGAGTCGACACCGGTCGACGCCTGCGTCAGCGAGGACTCGACCCCTCCGCGGTGGTGGACCACGTGACCGCCGAGGCTTTTGATCCCGATGCCGACTGCTGGGTCGTGACGAGCGCAGAAGGGCGCACCGTTCGAGCGCGAATCGTCGTCAGCTCGAAGCGAGCCGTCGGTGATGGGCCGACCCCGTATCTGGGCATCGCCGAGAACGGCGCACCGAATCGGTGGATAGTCGACGAAACCGGTCCGCTGCGGCTCGACAGACAGGTGGCGTTCGTCGGCGACGCGGTCCAGGCGATGCGCGATGCAGGATTCTCCCGTGTCGAGGTCAAACGCCATGTCCAGGGCCAGTTCGCGAGGGCGGCGTCGCCGAGCTCGTTGCTTGCAGCTCTCCGCTCGCCCCGACCGCGTCTCGCCGATTTCGAGTTCACGACGGCCGACGACCGCGAGGACGACGACGAGTATCACGGTCCAGCGTCGGTCATCGACGACAACGGCGTCGCACATCCGGTGACCGCTCATCTCCTCGCGCAGTACCAGCCCGTCGCGAACTCCGTCGTATGGACCGGCCGCCTCGAACCGTCGGCCGCGATCTCGTCACTTCACACACGTCTGCGGCAGCCGGTGCGCTTGAGTACTCCGGGCAGTGAGCCCGTGCCTGCGCTCCTCGTCGACGGCGACCCGTGGGGCGGCGTTCACGTGGCGGGCGACGGCGCCAGCCCCTATCCGATGCCTTACTGAACAGGATTGCTCGATGCCGTATCTGATCACCCAGAACTGCTGCGCGGACGCTGCGTGTGTCGCGGCCTGCCCGGTCGGCTGCATCCACCCGGCACCCGGCGAACCGGGCTTCGCCACCAGTGACATGCTGTACATCGACCCGAAGGTCTGCATCGACTGCGGCGCATGCGCGGACGCGTGTCCCGTCAACGCGATCGTGTCGGATCGCGCACTCGGCCCCGACTCCGAACCGTACGTCGCAATCAACGCCGACCACTACGGGTCCGGCGAAACGTATTCGCCAGTGTTCTCGGTCGGCACGGCGCCGGAGCCGACAGTCACCTCACGTGACCCGCTGAGGGTGGCGGTCGTCGGCTCGGGCGCTGCGGGCTTCTACACCGCCAAGGAACTGCTGCACCATCCCGGCGTTGTGGTCGACATGTACGAGCGGCTCGATGAACCGCACGGATTGGTGCGCTACGGGGTGGCGCCGGATCATCCCGAGACCAAACGGGTGACCGAGCAGTTCGTGTTCTCTCCGTCGAAGGCCGCACGGCTCACTCTGCACAGCGGGGTCGAGGTGGGAGTCGACGTCAGTGTCGCCGAACTGCGCCGACGCCATCAGGCAGTGGTCCTCGCTCACGGCGCTCATGGAGAGCGCTTCTTGAATGTCGACGGCGAGGGCCTCGACGGCGTGATAGGCGCGATGAGCTTCGCCAATTGGTACAACGGGCACCCTGACGAGAACCACGACGGCCCGCCCATGCGGTCTGCACGCGCAGTCGTGATCGGCAATGGAAACGTGGCGCTCGACTCGGCGCGGATGCTCGTCGCCGGCCGACGGACTGCGCGCGGGCGACTCGCCGCTCGTGTCGAACGCGCTCTCTCCACGAGCCGGATCTCGGAGGTCGTGGTGCTCGGTCGTCGTGGACCGCGGGATGCGTCCTTCACGCTCGGCGAACTGCTCGAACTCGCCGCCCTCGACGACGTCGACCTCGTCGTCGAGAACGCCACCGCCGCGGAACTGGAGCCGACCGAGTCGGACGACCCGGCGATGCGTCGAATGCTGGAGATGCTCGGCGCCGCCGCTCGCGCTCGGCCGAGCTCCGCACGTCGGGTGATCCTGCGATTCCACACGTCGGCCACCGGCTTCGTCGGCGAGGGGGCCGTCACCGGAGTGCGCATCGGCAGCGGCGTCATCGATGCCGAACTCGTGATCCGCGCCATCGGATTCGTCGGGACACCTCTCGACGGTGTCGACCTCGACCCGGCGACGCAGACCGTCGGCAACCGAGGCGGGCGGGTGATCGACACCGCAGGCGAGACCGTCCCCGGTCTGTACTGCGTCGGGTGGATCAAACGAGGGGCGCAGGGTGTCATCGGATCCAATCGGGCGTGCGCCCGCGAGACGGTCACCGCGCTCATCGACGACCACCGGGCCGGCAGGCTCGGCAAGCCGACCCCGCCCAGGCGACGGTTCCCGCGCATCCGACAGGTGGCGCTCCGGTGACGCGAACACTCGACCTGACCGGCCGCACCGTGCTGATCACCGGTGCGGCCGGCGGCATCGGGTCGGCGACCGCCCGTGCGTTCGCAGCACGCGGCGCACGCGTCGTCGTGACCGACGTCGACCACGAGGCGGCTCGGGCACTGGTGGAGGAGCTCGGGGCCGGATACGGGTTCGGGTACCGCCTGGACGTCACCGACCCCGACGAGGTGAATGCGGTGTTCGACCGCGTGGAACTGGAGGTCGGTCCCGTGGACGTGGTGGTCAACAACGCGGGAATCATGCCGATCGCCGCGTTCGTCGACGAGTCCGCAGCGTCGGTCCGCCGGCAGCTCGCGATCAACGTCGAAGGTGTCGTTCACGGTTGCCAAGCGGCACTGCGGCGGATGACGCCCCGTGGAGCCGGGGCCGTCGTGAACGTCGCGTCGGCTGCAGGTCGGATCGGCTATCCGGGCGTCGCGACCTACAGCGCCACCAAATTCGCCGTCGTGGGACTCACCGACACGCTCGCGCGAGAATATGCTGACTCCGGAGTCGTATTCACCTGCGTCATGCCGAGTCTGGTCAACACCGACCTCGCCTCCGGCGTCCCCCAGCATCGACTGCTGCGGACCCTGGAGCCGACCGAGGTCGCGACCGCGATCGTCGACGGTGTGCGGCACCGGAGAAGGCACGTCACCGTTCCGAACTGGTTGGGGTCGATGAACACACTGCACTCGGTACTGCCCACGCGCGTCGGCGACAGCCTGCTCAGACGGCTGGGCGCGGATCACCAGATCCTCGACTCGGCGGGCGTGCCAGAACGCCGTGCGTACGAGAAGCGCGCGACGGGTGAGGGGGCGGGATGCTGACTCGCATGGCAGACCTCTTCGACACGGCTGCGCGAACCGCACGATCGGCGCTTGTCGTGGCCCGGTCCGGAGTCGCCGACGTCACCCGACCCGACCACGCACTGGCATCGGTCATCGACATGCCGACGATCGGTCCACTCGCCACCCCGGTCGCTTCGAGTGCCCGCCGGTACCCGGACCGCACCGCGGTGATCGACGGTGACCGATCGATCTCCTACGCCGAGCTCGACGCGGCGTCGTCCGCCCTCGCCGCCTCCCTCGTGAAACGCGGAAGCACGCAGGGACGCACCGTCGGAGTCCTGTGCCGGGACGGCATCGGCTCGATGGAGGCGATGATCGCGGCGTCGAAGACCGGCGCGAGGGTGGTCCTGCTCAACACGGCCATGGCGGGTCCCCAGGTGGCAGACATCGTGGCGCGCGAGAACGTCACGGTGCTCGCGTACGACGCGGAGTTCTCGCCGATCGCCGAGATGTGCGCGGTGCCGAACCGATTCGTCGTGAACGGCGACACCGCAGGGGAGGAGAGCGTCGCCGACCTCATCGCAGAGGGCGTCACGTCGGCGCCCGCGCCGCGGCCGAAGCGTCCGGGCTCGATGGTGCTGCTCACCGGCGGCACCACGGGGCTTCCGAAGGGCGCCGAACGCAGTGTGCGCAATCCCCTCGACGCGGCCGGTCTCATCGAGAGGATCCCGCTCCCACGCTGCGGAGTCGTGGTGTGCGCGGCGCCTCTGTTCCACGGCACCGGGCTGAGCCAGGTCCTGTATTCTATGTCCCTCGGCAGCACCATCGTGCCCGCGGCGGGCCACTCGTCCGACGAACTGTGGGAACTGATCGAGCGGCACCGCGCGACGTCGATCGTCCTCGTTCCGACGATCCTCCAACGACTCCTCGCCGTCGCCGATCACACCAGGTTCGACGCGTCGAGGGTCGAAGTGATCTTCACGGCGGGCTCCCTGCTTCCAGGCCCCGTCGCGGTCGCGGCGCTCGAACGGTTCGGCCCGGTGCTCTACAACCTCTACGGGTCGAGCGAGGTCAGCGTCGTCTCGGTCGCGACACCCGAGGACCTCGCGGCGGCCCCGACCACCGCGGGCCGCCCGCCATCCGTCGTCCGCACCAGGATCTACGACGAGAACGGTCGAGAGATCACCGAACCCGGACGGATCGGATCGATTCACGCGGGAAGCGCGCTCGCCTTCGACGGCTACACCGGTGGCGGCACGAAAGACCGCATCGACGGACTGCTCGCCACCGGCGACCGCGGCCACTGGGATGCCGACGGCAGGCTGTTCGTCGACGGCCGGGACGACGACATGATCGTGTCCGGCGGAGAGAACGTGTATCCCGGCGAAGTCGAAGATCTCATCCTCGCGCACGACGACGTGCTCGACGCGGCGGTCGTCGGAACGCCCGACGACGACTTCGGCCAGCGGTTGGTGGCAGTTGTCGTCCGCGGGGCCGGATCCACGGTGACCGCGGACGAGATCCGAGCCCACGTGAAGCAGAACTTGGCGAGGTACAAGACACCGCGTGAGGTGCACTTCGTCGACGAACTGCCCCGCACCGCCGCCGGGAAACTGCTGAGGCGGACGCTGGTGGAGCGTTACCGCCAGAACTCGAACAGCGCCCAGCCGTAGCTGATGAACGCCGAGTCGATGCCGAACGTGTCCATCACCGTGTACACGATGTTGAAGAACGTCCTGTTCAGCACGGGAATGTAGAGCAGGACGAACACGATGAGGAAACCGAACGGCGCGACCTTGGCGACCGAGCGACGAGTCTCGTAAGAGAGGTACGGCTCGATCGCGCCGAAACCGTCGAGTCCGGGGACCGGCAGCATGTTCAGCAGAACGGCCGTGAACTGCAGGAATGTCAACAATGTCAGCGCAGAGTACAGATTCAGGCCTGCGAGGTCGTCGCCGGGGGTGAGACCGATCAGCGCCGCACACAGCACCAGACCGAGTATCAGGTTCGCCGCCGGGCCCGCGAGTGAGACCTTGGTCCGCTGTTCCGGGGTGAAACCGGCCTCGTTCACGTAGACGGCTCCGCCGGGGAAGCCGATGCCTCCGAGCGCGATGATCAGCAGGGGGAAGCCGATCGACATCGCCGGGTGGGTGTACTTGAGCGGATTCAACGTCAGATACCCGCGGAGCTCGGCCGAGCGGTCGCCGAACCTGAATGCGGTGAACGCGTGCGCGAACTCGTGCAGCGACAACGAGATCACCCAACCGCTCAACACCACAAGCACCGTGCCCACCGTCGCGGTGGCGGTGTCGTCCTTGCCCGAGTCGATCAGCAGGTAGACACCGACGCCGAACGCGGCGCACAAGCCGAGGAACACGGGTCCGGGACGGACCGACTTCAATGCGGCCGCGGTGGGTGTCGTCACGTCGCGACCAGCTTCCAGTCGATGTGGTGGCGGTAGAAGGTCGACCGCTTCACCACCCGCTCGGTGAGCACACCTTCGCGTTCGACGACCACGTTGGTCCCGCCCGTCTGGACGGCGCGCCCGGCGTGCCAGCCGCCCGGCAGCCTGCGCGCGACACGCCCGCGGACTCCCGGCTCGTCAACGGTGGGCTCGATCTCGACGGCCGTCGTCTCCCCGTCGAACAGACGATGCGAGTCCACGTACGTCTCGCCGTGCAGCCGCGCGCCCTCCGCACCCAGATGCCGAGCCCGTCCGACGAGCACGGTGGCGGCGTCGTCGCGGATCAAGGGGAGTGTCCGCGCCACGCCCGACTCGGCGAGAGCGATCGCCCTGGCGCCGTGCTTCAGCCCGTACACCTTGGTCGCCCGTGTCGAATGCGGTGCGATGTAGGCGATCTCGACGTCGAGGCGGTCGTTCTTCATCAGCGCCGCCACCACCTGGGACAGAAAGACGTCCGGGTCGACGCCCGACTCGGCTGCGGCCGGGGGCGACACGATGAGGCGCGTCAGGTCGGGGTCGGTCACGGCGTCGGCTACGAGTTGAGCCGCGGTGAGGCCACCGTCTTCCGGCCTCGACGGCGTGAGATGTGTTGCTGCCACTCGACCAGCCTAACCAGCGGCTCACGCCACGCCTGTCGAGTCGCTGCCGAAGACACTCGGCGACCAATAGGCGCTCGCGGCCCGCGACCCGATAGGGTAGTGCCGAACAGGAGGAGCACCAGACATGGCTGCGATTGTGCTCATCGGCGCCCAGTGGGGCGACGAAGGCAAAGGTAAGGCGACAGATCTGCTCGGCGAGAAGCTGCAGTGGGTGGTCCGCTACCAGGGTGGAAACAATGCGGGACACACGGTTGTCCTGCCGAACGGTGAGACGTTCGCCCTCCACCTCATCCCGTCCGGCATTCTGACCCCGGGCGTCAACAACGTGATCGGCAACGGCGTCGTCGTCGACCCGAGCGTTCTGCTCGCTGAACTCAAGGGCCTCGAAGACCGCGACGTCGACACGTCACGACTGCTGCTGTCGGCCGACGCGCACCTGCTGATGCCGTACCACGTCGCCATCGACAAGGTCACCGAGCGATTCCTCGGCAACAGCAAGATCGGCACCACCGGCCGCGGCATCGGTCCCTGCTACCAGGACAAGATCGCTCGCGTCGGCGTGCGTGTCGCCGACGTCCTGGACGAGAAGATCCTCACCCAGAAGGTCGAAGCGGCCCTCGAGGTCAAGAACCAGATCCTCACCAAGATCTACAACCGCAAGGGCCTCGACCCGAACGAGGTCGTCGACGGCACGCTCGAACTCGCCGAAGGCTTCAAGCACCGCATCTCCGACACGCGTCTGCTGCTGAACCAGGCGCTCGAGCGCGGCGAGACGATCCTGCTCGAAGGCTCGCAGGGCACGCTCCTCGACGTGGACCACGGCACGTACCCGTACGTGACGTCGTCCAACCCGACCGCGGGCGGCGCAGCCGTCGGCGCGGGCATCGGCCCGGGCCGCATCGACACCGTTCTCGGCATCCTGAAGGCATACACCACCCGCGTCGGCGAGGGGCCGTTCCCGACGGAGCTGTTCGACGAGTGGGGCGCGTATCTCGCCAAGACAGGCGGCGAGGTGGGTGTCACCACCGGCCGTGCACGGCGTACCGGCTGGTTCGACGCCGTCATCGCGCGTTACGCCACGCGGGTCAACGGCATCACCGACTACTTCCTCACCAAACTCGACGTGTTGTCGAGCCTGGAGACGGTCCCGATCTGCGTCGCGTACGAGGTCGACGGCGAGCGTGTCGACGACATGCCGATGACACAGACCGGATTCCACCACGCGAAGCCGATCTACGAAGAGATGCCCGGCTGGTGGGAGGACATCTCCGGCTGCCGCACGTTCGAGGATCTGCCCAAGAACGCACAGGACTACGTCTTGCGTCTGGAAGAGCTGTCGGGCGCACACATCTCGTGCATCGGCGTCGGTCCCGGTCGTGACCAGACCATCGTCCGTCGTGAGATCGTCTGAGACTGGCTAGAGTCCTCTCATGAGGATGCCGGGGATCAGCAGGGACTACGGTTCCGTGCTGCTGGGGTCGGCTGATCAGTCGAGCCGCAGCCAGCGGGTGCGGATCCAGACTTTCCTCACCATCGCGATCGTCACTGCGAACGTGATCGGCATCGTGATCGCGATCTGCCTGGTGCTGTTCGGCATCCCGGAACCGTCGTTCCTGCGGCGTGATCTGGTCCTGATCAACTTTCTCGCGGTGCCGGTCTACATCGGAGTGGCACTCCTGCTCGGTGTGGTCGTCGGAACGGCGTCGACTGTCAAAGCCGTCCGGTGGTCGATCGACGGGGAGGTCCCGTCTCGCGACGACGCCAGGCGGGCGCGTCGTGCACAACGACGCCTCGTCCTTCTGCAAGGTGTGCTGTGGATCGGCGGCGCGGGTGTGCTCGGCCTGCTGTACGGGCTCGCCGATCCCGAGCTGATCCCGAAGACGGTCCTGATCATCCTGATGTGCGGACTCGTCGTCGTGTCGATCGCGAGTCTGTTCACCGAGATACTGCTGCGGCCGGTGTGGGCGAGGATGATGCAGGCAGGCCTCGGCATGCGCGGCGGCACGGTGCGGTCTCGCGCCTTCACCAGTTGGTTCATCGGTACGGGCGTGCCGCTGCTCGGCATCACATTCGTCGTCCTGTTCGGTGCGATACGCGGTGAGACGAGCAGTACCAGCGTCCTCATCTCAGTCTCCGTGCTCGCGGTGATCGCGGGAGCGGTCGGTCTGCTCACTACGTCGCTGTTCGTCTGGAGCATCACCGGGCCGCTGCAGAGCGTACGTGCAGGGATGGCGCAGGTCCGAGGCGGAGCCGTCGATCACGACGTCGACCTCGTCGTCTACGACGGCTCAGAGCTGGGAGAACTGCAGTACGGATTCAACACGATGGTCTCGGGGCTTCGGGAGCAGGAGCGACTGCGAGACCTGTTCGGACGGCACGTCGGGCGTGACGTCGCCGCCGCCGCTCTGCGCAGCGACCCAGAGTTAGGCGGAACCGAGCAAGTGGTCGCCGTGGTCTTCGTCGACGTCATCGGGTCGACGACGATCGCCGAGAAGCGCTCACCGACAGAGGTCGTCGCCCTGCTCAACAGGTTCTTCGCCGTCATCGTCGACGCCACCGAACGCAACCGTGGACTGGTCAACAAGTTCGAGGGCGACGCGGTTCTCGCGATCTTCGGTGCGCCGGTCGCGCTCGATGAGCCGGCCACCGCAGCGCTCACCGCAGCGCGGGAGATCGCTGACGGCCTCGCCGCCGACGTGCCGGAACTGACGGCGGGCATCGGCGTCAGCCACGGGACAGTCGTCGCAGGCAACGTGGGCGCGGTTCAACGGTTCGAGTACACGGTCATCGGTGATCCGGTCAATGAGAGCGCTCGACTCTCCGAGGTCGCCAAAGACGATCCCCGCCACCCCGTCGCGTCGGCTCGTGCGATCGGCGCCGCATCACCCGACGAGGCCGCGCATTGGTCGCTGCTTCGTGAGATGACCCTCCGCGGTCGGACCGAATCGACGCCCGTCTACCGCGCACAGTAGCCACCCTGTTCCTTGAGCGGCCGCAGTACCCACCGTGCCCACTCAACCCGTGGCCGACGCCAGACGCTTCGACTCGCTGCGCTCGCTCAACGAGCACTAGGACTCGCTGCGTCTCGCTCAACGAGCAGTAGGGCCTCCGTCGTCAACGAGCCGCGGCCCTCGTCGACGAACGCGGCTTTCGTTGACGTAAACCGACGCTTCGTTGGCAAATGCGGCCTCTGTGAAGGCCGCGTTTGTCTGTGAGGGTCGCGGCGAGGGTTGTGGTGGGTGTGAGGGGCTTCGTTCGCCTGTGCTCGGCAGGGAGATGGCCGGTTCGGCGTGAATCAGCCCGTTCTCGTCGTGGACATGGCTTTGGGTGTTGCTCCGTAGGGAGCGGCCGCGCTGGACGTCGCCCGCGACTTTCACTCACAGACGCGGCTTTCAGGGAGGCCGCGTTTGCCAACGAGGTGTCGGTCGGTGTCGAGGAGTGCAGCGTTTCCTCAGTCGAGGCAGAACTCGTTGCCTTCGGGGTCGGTCATGACGATGTAACCGCCCTCCATCGGCGGGACGGGATCCTGGCGGCGCACACGCTGTGCGCCGAGCGACGTCAGGCGAGCGCACATGTCCTCCAGCGCGGCCATGCGGGCGTCGCCGACCAGGCCGGGCGCCCCGCGCACGTCTAGATGCACACGATTCTTGACGACCTTGTCTTCCGGTACCTGCTGAAAGAACAGCCGTGGACCCACTCCGTCGGGATCCTCCGCCGCCGACCGCGAGTTCCACTGCGAAGTGGGCACGCCGAGGCCTGTGAGGAACGTGTCCCACGCGTCGAACGGGTCGTCACCCGGTCCGAGTTGAACTCCGGGTGGGCCCGGAACGCGGTAGTCGAGCACTGCCGCCCAGAAACGCGACTGACTCCGCGGATCGTGGGCGTCGAAGGTGACCTGGATGTCGAGACTCATGATTCCTATCCGTGATGTCGATGCCACGCGGCTCGCCCGCGTGCGTACTCCGGCCGGTCTCGGTAGACGAACTCGAAACCCTGTGCTGCACTCTCCGAGTTGACCGGGAGGATTCCGAACACGTCCTCCGGCAGTAGTCCGACAGTCGCGATGTACGCGGTCGGTGTCGCGGTGCCGTACTCGCGCGACTTCGGGATGTAGTCGACTCGAGGCAGTTCAACGCCGGGGAACATCGTCGCGACGCGGGCGTTGTCCTCTGCGGACTGCTTCACTGCGAGATTCTGAGATGCCTTCTTCACGGAGTCGAACACGCCCATTCACCGAGCGTGCTTCCATCGAATGCCGCCGTGGGTGGTGCACGCGCGGATGCCCGTAAACTGCCGGGTATGGCGTCTACAGTGATCGGCACCCCGCTGAGTCCGACCGCGGTCAAAGTCCTCCTGCTCGGTTCGGGTGAGCTCGGCAAAGAAGTGACGATCGCTCTGCAACGATTCGGCGTCGAGGTCGTCGCCGTCGATCGATACGCCGACGCTCCGGCCCACCAGGTGGCACATCACGCCGAAGTGATCGACATGACCGACGCCGCGCAGGTCCGTGCCGTGATCGACAAGCACAAGCCGCACTACGTGCTCCCAGAGATCGAGGCGATCGCGACCGACGCTCTCGAAGCGGTCGAGAGCGAAGGCCTGGCCGAGGTGATCCCGAGTGCCAAGGCAGTGTCGGCCACGCTCGATCGTGAACGGATCCGTCGCCTCGCCGACGAGGAACTCGGGCTCCCGACGTCGCCCTACCTGTTCGCGGGCTCGTTGGAGGAGATGCGTCGCGCCGTCACGAGCATCGGATTCCCATGTGTGGTTAAGCCGGTGATGTCATCGTCGGGCAAGGGCCAGAGCGTGCTCAAGGGCCCCGACGACATCGATGCGGCATGGGAAGCGGCGCGGACCGGCGCCAGAGTCAACAACAACCGCGTGATCATCGAGGGCTTCGTCGACTTCGATTACGAGATCACCATGCTCACCGTGCGCGCCGTCGATCCGTCGACAGGCAAGCTCGCAACCTACTTCTGTGATCCCATCGGCCACCGTCAGGTGTCCGGCGATTACGTCGAGAGCTGGCAGCCTCAGCCGATGAGCGAGATCGCCTACGGCACCGCACGGTCGGTGGCAGCGCGGATCGCCACCGCGATGGGCGACGGCGAGAGCACCGGCCGCGGTGTGTTCGGCGTTGAACTGTTCGTCAAGGGCGACGAGGTGTACTTCTCCGAGGTCAGCCCCCGCCCGCACGATACCGGACTGGTCACCCTTGCCACTCAGCGACTCTCCGAGTTCGAACTCCATGCTCGAGCGGTCCTCGGGCTGCCCGTCGACACCACCGCGGTGTCGCCGGGCGCGTCTGCCGTTATCTACGGCAGGCACGAAGCCGTCGGCATCAAGTTCGCCGGCGTCGCCCAGGCGCTGGCCGACCCGGCCGTCGACGTCAGACTGTTCGGAAAGCCGGAGAGCTTCGCGCGCCGTCGGATGGGCGTCGCCGTCGCGACCGCGCAGACCACCGACATCGCGCGTCAGAAGGCGACACGCGCGGCGGAACTCGTTCAGCCACTCGTCGCCGACGCGGCCGAACCCACGGCGCCGCCGACCGTCGCGCAGGAGACTGTCGCGGTCAAACGTCCGCAACCCGCGCAGCCCCGGCCGCCGATGCCACGCGGAGGTCCCATGGGCCAGCCTCCGCGCCCACCCATGGGACGTCCAGGAGGACCGCGCCCCGGACCAGCCGGACCCGCAGGCCCGAGGCCCGTCGCCCCGCCTCCGCCCGGTGCGGGCGGCCACCCCGCTCCGCCCCGCAGGCCGGGACCCCCACCCGCCTGATCCGTGCCCCACCTGAGGAAAACCTGAACAGTTTCGTAACACCCGTGTATGCGGGTCCCGATAGACCGGTTAAGGGCGGACACGCTTCCACCTGTTGCTCTATCAGACGAAACGAAAGGTACTCCTCATGAAGAAGACCCTGACACGTGCTGCCGTCGGCATCGCCGCGGCGGGCGCAATCGGTGCAAGCTCGCTTGTCGCTGCTCCGGCTCAGGCCGCAGGCCCCGGAGATCTCCAGATCATCGGCGGCGTCACCTGTACGTTCAAACTCTGGGGCCCCAACTGGTCCGACGGCCCCGTCTGGCAGATGAACCGCTTCATGGGCGTCAAGAACATCGGCGGCTCGACGATGACCGGCGTGACCGTCACCGAGTTCGGCGGACCGACCCGGTGGGTCAAGGCAGACAAGGACAAGAAGACCAAGACCGGCGAGCTCAAGCCCGGTCAGACCGCGATCCTGTGGAACGACAAGTGGAAGGGCTGCTGGCCCGCGTCGATCTCCGGCTACACGATCGGCCAGCAGGTCGAGAACCCGTTCAACAACGCAGGCTACTGGCAGAACGTGAAGCGTTCGCAGCCGAAGCCGTAGACTTCTACAACAGACAAAAAGGTCCGTCCCTTTCGGGACGGACCTTTTGTCGTCTGTGCAGATCAGACCTTGTCAGGCTCGGATGCGGCCAGCATGTCGTGGCGCTCGACGACCTTGATGCGGTCGCGACCCTGCTCGGCGCCGAGAGCGCGCTCGTGCTCGTCGAGACGGTTCCAGCCGTCCCAGGTGGTGAACGGGATCTTGCGCTCTTCGAGCAGCGCGATGATCGCGCCGTCTGCCGGGGTCGCAGGCGTGTTCAACGTGCCGGCCTTCATGTCGTCGAGAATGCACTCGACGGTCTCGTTGGCGTCGCCCTTGGTATGGCCGATGAGACCGACGGGCCCGCGCTTGATCCATCCGGTCGTGTACAGCCCGGTCAGATGAGCGCCGTCGTCGAACACTCGCCCGGCCTCGTTCGGGATGACGCCTGCCTGGCTGTCGAAGGGGAGACCTGGCAGATTGTCCGAGAGGTATCCGACCGCGCGGTAGATGGCGGTGACGTCCCACTCGCGGATCGCGCCGGTTGGCTTCACGTTGCCCGTGCCGTCGAGCTCGGTGCGCTCGGTGCGGAGACCGACCACCTTGCCTTCCTCACCGAGGACCTCAACGGGGTTCTCGAAGAAGTGCAGGAACAGCTTGTGAATCGCGCCCTGCTTCGGCTCACGGATCGCGTAGTTCTCGATGATCGTCGCGACCTGATCGGTGATCTTGCTGCTGCGGCGGGCGACGGCCGATCCCTCGTCGTACTCGATGTCCTCGGGATCGACGATCACCTCGATGTTCGGCGAGTGGTCGAGTTCCTTGAGCTCGAGCGGCGTGAACTTGGCCTGCGCCGGACCACGACGGCCGAACACGTGCACCTCGATCGCCTTGTTCGACTTGAGACCCTGGTAGACGTTGTCCGGGATCTCCGTCGGCAGCAGTTCGTCGCCGGTCTTGGCGAGGACACGTGCGACGTCGAGTGCAACGTTGCCGACACCGATGACGGCGACCTTCTCCTCCTCCAGCGGCCAGGTGCGCGAGAAGTCGGGATGGCCGTCGTACCAGGCGACGAACTCGCCTGCGCCGTAACTGCGCTCGAGATCGATGCCCGGGATGTCCATGCCGCGGTCGTCGGTGGCACCTGTCGAGAAGACGATGGCGTCGTAGTGGGCGCGCAGGTCGTCCAGCGTGATGTCGGTGCCGTAGTCGATGTTGCCGAGCAGGCGGACCTGCGGCTTGTCGAGGACCTTGTGCAGGGCGTTGATGATGCCCTTGATGCGCGGGTGGTCAGGCGCGACGCCGTAGCGGATCAGGCCGAACGGAGCGGGCATGCGCTCGTAGAGGTCGATGCTCACGCCGCGTTCACCGGCGGTGTCCGACTTCATCAGGGCATCGGCACAGTAGATGCCTGCCGGTCCGGCGCCGACGATGGCGACCCGCAACGGGCGGTTGGTGTCAGTCATGTGCTCGTGCTTCCTCGCACTGGTTGGAATGCTGTCGTCTCTAACGTTAGGTCGTGTGCGGTCCCTGCCAAAATCTCTAAGTGAGGTGAACCTCAGTCGTCCTGGGCGTGAGGGAAACTCTTGACGATCTGGACCCGGTATGCCGCGCTGAACTGGGCGGGACGCCCCGCCGACCACCGACGCCCAACTCGATAGACTCAGGACCTATGAGCGCGAAACAGCCCGACAGCACCGACGTGCCCGCCGAGGAGCAGGCCCCGAAGACGTGGCGGGACGCGCTGCCTTTCATCATCGCGTTCGTCGTCGTGCTGCTCGCCGTCGGATTCATCGGGATCCGTCACTGGACCAACCCCGCGGAGGAGCGGCTCACCGACTCCGCTCAGATTCAGAACGTCGTCAACGACATGTACACGGCGCGGAACTCGCTCGACTACGAGAAGTACCGCAGCACCCAGTGTGAGAAGAACCTCTCCGACGCCGCATTCCCGAAGTCGTTGGACTTCGCCAACCAGAACCGGGCCGAGCGAGATCGCGACGGAAAGCTGATCGTCCCGAACATGGACGTCGAAGTGGCCGGGGACCGTGCCGCGGTGACTGTCACCGAGAAGCGCGAGAACAAGGGAGTCGAGACCAAGACCGAACTCACCGTGATCAAGCAGGGTGACGAGTGGAAGGTGTGCGCAGCATGACGTACTCCGGCGACATCCCGGTCAGCGACGCGTGGGTCAGGCTCCGCGACAACCCGAAGGCTGTGCTGGTCGACTGCCGCACCCGTGCGGAGTGGAACTTCGTCGGTGTCCCCGACATCACATCGCTCGGCAAGCAGACGGTGTTCGTCGAGTGGGTCGACTACCCGAACGGCGCCCGCAACCCGCACTTCGTCGACGAACTCCGCGCCGCCGGACTGGCGGACGACGATGAGGTGCTCTTCCTGTGCCGGTCCGGCCAACGGTCGATCGGCGCCGCTGAAGCCGCGACTGCCGCGGGCTTCCAGTCGGCGTTCAACATCAGCGACGGCTTCGAAGGCGCGACCGACGCCGAGGGGCATCGCGGCGGCGCCGGGTGGCGCGCAGAATCTCTTCCCTGGCGACAGCCGTAAGGAGCATCAATCATGAGCAACGAGCTTCCCGACTGGGTGTCGCCGGAGACCCTCGCCGTCCGCGGCGGGCTGATGCGTTCCGGCTTCTTCGAGACCTCGGAGGCGCTGTACCTGAACAGCGGCTATGTGTACGAGTCCGCTGAGGCGGCGGAACGCGCGTTCACCGGTGAAGACGAGCGTTTCGTCTACACCCGCTACGGCAACCCGACGGTCGCCATGTTCCAGGAACGCCTCCGGCAGATCGAGGGCACGGAGGCGGCGTTCGCCACCGCCAGCGGCATGGCTGCGGTCTTCGTCGCACTCGGTGCGATCTGCAAGAAGGGGACGCGCCTTGTCGCCGCACGCAGTCTGTTCGGGTCGTGCTTCGTGATCTGCAACGAGATCCTGCCGTCGTGGGGCGTCGAGACGGTGTTCGTGGACGGTGAAGACCTCTCCCAGTGGGAGGAGGCGCTGTCCAAACCGACGGACGCAGTGTTCTTCGAGACGCCGTCCAACCCGATGCAGACGCTCGTCGACATTCGCGCGGTCGCCGACATGGCGCACGCTGCAGGCGCGAAGGTGGTGCTGGACAACGTCTTCGCGACGCCGCTGTTGCAGCGCGGCCTCGACTTCGGCGCCGACGTGATCGTCTACTCGGGCACCAAGCACATCGACGGCCAGGGCCGGGTGATGGGCGGGGCGGTGCTCGGCACACAGGAGTTCATCGACGGGCCGGTCCGCGAACTGATGCGGCACACCGGGCCTGCACTGAGTCCGTTCAACGCGTGGACCATGCTCAAGGGTCTCGAGACGATGAAGGTGCGCCTCGACCAGTCGGTGTCGTCTGCGCTGCGCATCGCGGAGTTCCTCGACGCCGACCCCCGCGTCGCGAACGCGATCTACCCGTTCCTCACCTCTCATCCGCAGCACGATCTCGCGCGTGCCCAAATGGCGGGCGGCGGTACCGTGATCACCTTCGAACTCGGTGCGCAGCCGGGGAAGACGGGCAAGGAGCGGGCCTTCGAGGTCCTCAACAAGCTGCAGGTGATCGACATCTCGAACAACCTCGGCGACGCGAAGAGCCTGATCACGCATCCGGCGACCACCACCCACCGGGCGATGGGCCCGGAGGGACGCGCCTCGATCGGTCTCACCGATGCGATGGTGCGCCTATCGGTGGGGCTGGAAGGCGCCGACGACCTCCTTCGCGACCTCGACCAGGCTCTCGGCTGATTCCGTGAGCAGCCTGATCGTCGTCTAGCGGGCACGCTTCGACTCACTTCGTGGGTCTTGAGCGAGCTTGCGAGACGAAAGGCGCTCAACGAGCAGGGGAATTTCACTGCTCCTTGAGCGAACGGAGTGAGTCGAAAGGTCGTTGGAGCAAGCGCGTTGGGATCAGTCGGACAAGCCGAGGGCGGACAGCACGGTTCGGAACTTGGCTTCTGTCTCTGCCACTTCGGCGTCCGGATCGGAACCGGCGACGATGCCGCCGCCCGCCCACGTCGTCACACCGGTGTGCGCCGCGTCGAGTTCGAGGCAGCGGATCGAGACCAGCCACTGGCCGTCGCCCGAGGCGTCGCACCAGCCGACTGCGCCGGCATAGAAGTCTCGGGGGCCTTCGATCTCTGCGATCAACTCGGCCGCCGCCGTTGTCGGAGTTCCACAGACTGCGGGAGTCGGGGACAGCAGAGCTGCGAGGTCGAGCGAAGTGATCGAGGCGTCCGCCAGCACACCGCGGATCGGCGTCGCGAGATGCCACACAGCGGGCGTGGACTGGATCTGCGGCCCATCCGGTACGTCGAGCTCGGTGCAGAGCGGACGGAGCGCGTTGACCAAGGAGTCGACGACGAAGGCGTGTTCGCGAAGGTCCTTGTCGGAGGCGCGCAACGATTCGACGGCTGCGCGGTCGGATGCGGCGTCGCTCCCGCGAGGTGCGGTGCCGGCAAACGGGTGACAGGTCACCACTCGGCCGGACCGGCGGACGAGGAGTTCGGGGCTCGCGCCGATCAACCAGTGTCCACGGCGGCCGGCAGCGTCCAGGGGGACGGCGAACGCGGTGGTGGTGGTGGCATCGCGGCCGGGAACGAACCGCGACGCGAGTGCAACCGGGTCGATCGGATCGTCGAACCGGAGATTCAGGGTGCGTGCGAGGACCGCCTTGCCGACTCGGCCTTGACCGATGGCGGCGAGAGCGGACCGCACGCGGTCGGCGTGCACGTCGGCCGGAGTGATCGTGGAGACGGCTCGACCGAACCCGGAGGTGACGACGGACAGGGGTGCGGCGGGGCCGAAGGTCTCGGGCGCGATCAACGCGGCGTCGCCGGTCGGGTCGAATCCGAACGCGCCGGTCACCGTGGTGACCGCACCGGCGGCCATCGCGTCGTGGGCCTGCCCGACGCTGCTGAACTCGGCGGACACGCCGGAACCTCGCAGGGTCAGGGTGGGTGAGGAGAAGAACGAACTGAGGGTCACTGAGCCAGACCAGCAGGTGGCTCGGGCTGGTCGCGGCGCTCCGCCGGCTGGGGCGGGAGAGGTGGGATCGGCGGTAGCGTCGGCGGCGTCGAAAGACCGGAGTCGAGTCCGGGAGCGAGCGTGATCGACGCGGCGGCCTTCTCGAAATCAGAGATGCCGCGGTCCA
Source organism: Gordonia malaquae (assembly GCF_037148075.1). Taxonomy (NCBI): domain Bacteria; kingdom Bacillati; phylum Actinomycetota; class Actinomycetes; order Mycobacteriales; family Gordoniaceae; genus Gordonia; species Gordonia malaquae. The sequence continues at coordinate 55,493 of NZ_JBBCUB010000001.1, forward strand.
CGGCGGCCAGCGGATCGGCTTTCGCGTTCGCAGGCAGCGCCCAGATGGTCACCAGGCGTTGATCGAGTTCCCGCGCCGTGATCAGCAGGCGTGCGCGCTCGTCGAGCTGAGTGACGTCGGCGTTGCCGATCGTCGCGTCGAGGGCTTTGGCGGCATCGCGGATCCGGCGATGCAGTCGAGCCTCCGGATCGTGCGAGCCGGCCCAGGACGCGGGGACGGCGACGTCCACTCCGGGGATGTGGATCGCCGCTGCCTGCGACTTCTTCCCCGATCTCGCCAGTGCGACGGCGAACGCGGTCGCAAGGCCGGCGATCGCCACGAGCACGAGCAGGATCACGACAACGATCATGGAGTTACCTCATCCTCTGATACAGGAACACGATGACGCCGATCAGGATCAGCCCGGCGATGACGGCGGCGGCGATCTTCACCTTGCTCCACGGTCGCTGGCCCTGGACCTCGCCGGTCAGCCCGTTGACGACCACCTGGAACGGCTTGCCGTCGAAGTTGACGGTGAGCAGCCACATGGGCAGCAGGAGATACATGAACTGCAACATGTCGAACGACGTCTGCTTGCGGCTGATCCGCTGGTGGTCGCCGCCGATGTCGTAGCGGATGGAGCTCTCCACCTGGGCGTCGACGCGCGGGCGGGCGTCGCGGTCGAACACGTCGCCCGGGTCGCGGTCGTAGGTCCGAGACAGATGTCCCGCGACGAACTCCGGGGTGTACGGCACCGCTGCCTGGATCGGCCACGGTTCGAGCTCCCGCACGCGCGGCTCGTCCATTCCGGTGTTGGCGAGTTCGGGCAGGTCGCGAATGCTGTTGTGGACCACCCCGGACACCGACCGCCAGGCGATGCGTGTCTCAGTGTGCTGGTTGTCGCCCGATCCGACGACGACGGTGTAATTGTCGCCTCGCTGCCCGGAGTAGCCGGTCGTCGCCTCGACGTCGTAGGTGTAATACGACATGTAGACGCTGGTGAACGAACCGAGCGTCCGATACTTCTTGAACTCGGTCGGTGCGAACCAGCGGCTGTTGATCCACTTCTCGATCGAGTCGCGGGCCTGTGGCTCGCCGACCTGCAGCGGCAGGACGGCGTCCAACGCGAGACGCTCGGGAGCGTCCTGGACGTCGTCGCGCTGAATCGGAGTGGCGCAGTACGGGCAGCGGGTTGCGGTGAGGCTGCCGTTGAAGATGGTCTTGCCGCCGCACGCCTGACACGTGACGACGTGTTCGTTTCCGCCGATCGACGCGAGGCCGAGGGGTGCACGCTGCGCGAGCTGGTTCATCGTCGACTGCAGGTCGTGTTTGACGATGCGCGCCGACTGATCCAATTCGATCGGGTACGACGTTCCGCACGACGAACAGCCGAGACACTGCCGCTCGGGGACGAATGCGAGCGGCGCCCCGCAGTTCCCGCACGGGTAGGTGCGGGTCTGCTCGGTCACCTGACGCTGCGCACGGTCGGCGGCGTTGGGCGTCGAGGGCGGTGCGGGCGCAGGCGCGGCGGCCCTCGGGATCGGCGGTAGCGCGCCAGAGGGCCCGCCGGTCGGCGGGATGGGTGGCGGTTGGGTCATCGGGTCACTGCCCGGGCGCAGGGGGTGCGGGCGGAGCCTGCGGCGGCAGGGGCGGAGGCCCGGCCGGGGCGAACAGCGGTGCGAGTGACGGAACTTGGCCCGCCTGCGTCCAGCCGGCCATGCCCTGGGACCAGACGAGTGTGGTCGGCGTGAGTGAGCCGCGCAATTGGTCGATCGTGAACGGGCCTGCAGCGGTGCCGTTCTGATCCACGTGGAACGTCTGCGCCGACGGAACGGGTGGCGGCCCGGCAGGCGCCTGCTGTTGCTGCTGATTGAACTGGTTGGCGAACTGCCCGGCCATCGCCATCCCGACGCCCATGCCCATCATGTCGCCCGCGGTGCCTCCGCCGGGATTCTGGGCGGCGGCGAGCATGGCGTCGCCCGCACGACCCTGCTGGAAGCGATTCATGTCGCCGACGTTGTTGAGGAAGCCGCGTTCTTCGACACCTCGGGCGACACCGCGGGTCATCGCGGCGGTGATCTCGTCGGGCAGCGAGATGTTCATCGTCACCGACTCGATGGCCAGTCCGTACTCGTCGTCGACTCGGGTCTGCACGTACTCGCGGAGCTTGTCGCTGAGTTCCACCTGCTTGCCCTGCAGATCGATCGCTCCGACTCCGGTCTCGAGGATCATGTCCGAGAACGCTGTGGAGATGACGCGACGCAGCAGTTCGGCGATCTCGTCGGCGTTCACCTGGCTGTCGGCGCCGATCACTTCGCGGAGGAAGATCGCCGGGTCGGCGATGCGGATGACGCACAGTCCGTTGGCGCGGACCTGGACCATGCCGAAGTCGGGATCGCGCAACGTGATCGGGTTGGGCGTGCCCCAGCGCAGGTCGGTGACCGGCCTGCGGTTGATGAAGTACACCTCGCTGCGGAACGGGCTGTTGAACCCGTGCTTCCACCCCTGGATCGTGCTCATGATCGGCAGGTTCTCGGAAGTCAGCTCGTAGTGGCCCGGCTCGAAGGTGTCCGCGAGCTGCCCGCGGTACACGAACACCGCCTGCTGGCCCTCGCGCACGATCAGCTGAGCGCCGTTCTTGATCTCGTTGTTGTAGCGCGGGAAGCGCCACGCGAGGGTGGAACGCGAGTCGTCGACCCATTCGATGATGTCGACGAGTTCGCCACGCATCTTGTCGATGATGCCCATGTGAAGTCTCCGTTCGCAGATGGTGCAGGTCAGACCGCGCGGGCGGCGGTGATCTTCTCTTTGTTGACGAGTTCGGGAAGCAGTTCGGACGCCTCCGTGCTGAGCGTGTCCGCAGAGTGCGCAAAATCGACGCCGACCACGCGGACACAGTGTGTGTCGTCGACCCGGGTGGTCGCACCGCGGCGCGATGCCTTGGCATGCGACGAGCTGTTATCGACGTCCTGCGACCACGTGCCCAATTGCAGGGACTCGTCGCGCGGGCACGTCCCGGATCGGGCGATGAGCGCGTGGATCGGTACGCCTCGGCCGCCGCTGGCGAGCGACTTTCCGTCGGAGTCGATCTGGGCCGGGGAGCGGGTCTCGGAGTCGGGGACGATCATCGTCACGTCCTTGTCCTCGATGGTGCCGGTGGTGAGCGTCCACCCCTCCGGGACTTCGACGGTGAGGGCGATGCTGTCGTTGAGCATCGCGGTCTCGGTGTGCGGGCCGGATTCTGCCTCGGACTTCCATGGCTGCCAGATGAGTACGCCGACCCCGACGCCGATCACCGCGACCAGCGCGGTGAGGCCGACGATCAGCCCGGTCCGCGACTTCTTCGGAAGCGGCGGGTACCCGAACGGGTTGGGCGGGCCGAACTGAGCCTGCGGGCCGAACGGCGCTTGGCCGAACTGCGGGGGCTGCTGCCCGTACCGGGGAGGTGCGTATCGGGGAGGCGTGTATTGATGGGGCGCCTGCGCCGCCGGACCGCCGAAGCCCGGCCGTGCGTGCGGGTCCGCCGGGCTGCCCGGATGGCCGAAGCGCGGGTCCTGCGGATACGTCACGGGTTCGGGCCTTCCATCGCGGTCGGGCGATGCCCGAAGTGTCTGCTGACGACTCTATCTGTCGACTGGGGCGGGGAGGAGTCGGCGACGAGTGAACGAATGACCCGGAAGTTGAAACCACCGCGCGCCAAACCCTCGTCTGCACCCACGAGGCCGCGGATAGTGGTCGGCAGGTCACGAGTATCAGCGACAAGCCCCGGCTAGCTGGTCGGCAACCCTCCTCCGCGGTGGGGTGCTCCGGGTGACGACCTGGCCGCGCGCAAGGAGTGCGCGGCAAGCGCGATTTCAAGGAGTCTTCACCATGACCGCTGTTCTCGACGCGCCCGTGTGCCGTCCTTCCTCTGTTCTCGCTCTGGCCCCGGTGGTGGGCGCCGATGTCACGGTGCCCGCTACCGGACACTCCGGGGGCGTCGCGTACGCCAATCTCGACTACGCGGCGTCTGCTCCCGCGTTGACCGCAGTCGCGGATCGACTCGCGGGTGCGCTCGCGGAGTACGCGAGCGTGCACCGCGGTGCAGGTCACCTGTCGCAGGTCACGACGGCCCGCTACGAACAGGCCAGAGAAACGGTCAGGACGTTTGTCGGCGGTCGTGCGGACGACACCGTCGTGTTCACCCGCAACACCACCGACTCGATCAACCTCGCCGCATCGATCGTGCCGGGCGACGTGGTCGTCCTCGACATCGAGCATCACGCCAACCTGCTGCCGTGGACGCGAACCGGTCGGGCCCGCATCGTCGAATCGCAGTCGACGATCGACGCCACGCTCGCCGCTCTCGAGGACGAGCTCGCCTCGGCGCCCGCTGCGCTCCTCGCCGTCACCGCTGCGTCGAACGTGACCGGCGAGGTGCTCCCGCTCGCGCGCCTCGCAGGTTTGGCTCATCGCCACGGGGCCAGAATTCTCGTCGACGCAGCTCAGCTGGTGGCGCACCGCGGGGTGTCGATCGCGAGCTTCGGCATCGACTACCTGGTGTTCTCCGGCCACAAGGTGTACGCGCCGTTCGGCGCGGGAGTGCTCGTCGGTCGTCCGGATTGGCTCGACAGCGCACCTCCCTACCTCGCAGGCGGGGGAGCGAGCGCCGACGTCTCGATCGACGACGTCGCATGGCATGCCGGGGCCGCTCGGCACGAGGCCGGTTCGCCGAACGTGCTCGGCGCCGTCTCCATCGCCGCGGCGGCCGACGAACTGCGCCGAGTCGGCTTCGAGAACATCGGGGCTCACGACGACGTGCTGATCCGCCGCCTCGACGCGGGTCTCGCAGCGCTCCCGCACGTGCGTCCGCTCCGCGCGTTCGACGACGGCCTCGACAGGGTCGCCATCGCGAGTTTCACTGTCGTCGGCCACACGCCTCGTGCTGTGGCCGAGCATTTGAGCAGTCGCGGCATCGGCGTTCGTGACGGCAAGTTCTGCGCGCACCCGCTCCTGGCCAAGCTGGGTCATCCGGACGGCGCCGTCCGCGCCAGCTTCGGTGTGGGCACCACGTCCGACGACGTCGATCGCCTTCTCAACGCTCTGGCGGAACTGGCCTGACTTTCTCCAAACGCGACCCTCTCCGCTCACTGAGCGGGGAGGGTCGCGTCGTGTGCCGGGCGAGTTGGCGGCGTTCAGGTGGTTCGGTGGCTTTCCGGCGGTTGCATGCCGATAGTTCTAGGCGCATGCTGGTGGACCTGAACTTAGTTGCACAACGCAAGTAATTGGAGTCGAACCATGCCCGCGCCCGAACGCATCGACGAGGTGTTCCTCGCGCTGGGACGATTCATCAGACTCCGCGACCGGGGCATCCACACGTCCTTTCGCTCACCGGAAGGCGAAGTCGAGACAGCGGCCTACCGTGGGCTGTTCGTCCTCAAACACGGCCCCATGCGCGCGAGTGAGCTCGCCGCGGCGATGGCCGCCGACCCGTCCACCACCAGCCGGCATGTCGCCAAGCTCGTCTCCGAAGGATTCGTTCGGCGAGAACCGGATCCCGCAGACGGCCGCGCGTTCCGCTTGATCCTCACCGACGAAGGTCACGTCAGAGTCCGCGAACTCGGCGCACGTCGTCGCCAGGTGGTCGGCGAGATGGTGGCCGACTGGTCCGACGAAGAGTTCGACACCTTCTCAGCTCTGCTGACCCGATTCGTCGACGCGGTGGAAGACCGCATCGATCCCTGTAGTGAGAAAGGAGACGCCCGATGACCTCCGCAGCTTCGGCCGACTTCCCCGGAAAGGGTCTGACACACCGTCAGATCCTCACGGTGATGGCCGGCCTGATGATCGGCATGTTCCTGGCCGCGCTCGACCAGACGATCGTGTCGACGGCCATTCGCACCATTGCCGACGACCTCAACGGTTACGACATGCAGGCGTGGGTCACCACTGCCTATCTCGTGACGTCGACCGTCGTGACGCCGCTGTACGGCAAGGTGTCCGACATCTACGGACGCAAGCCGTTCTTCCTGGTGGCCATCACGATCTTCGTGATCGGCTCCCTCGCGTGCAGCATGGCGACGTCGATGTACGAGCTCGCCGGCTTCCGCGCACTGCAGGGTCTCGGAGCCGGAGGTCTGTTCACGTTGGCGCTCACCACGATCGCCGACATCGTTCCGCCGCTGGAACGAGCCAAGTACCAGGGCTACTTCCTCGCAGTCTTCGGCACCTCGAGCGTCCTGGGACCGGTGCTCGGCGGCCTGTTCGCCGGAGCCGATTCGATCCTCGGTGTGTCCGGGTGGCGCTGGGTGTTCCTGGTGAACGTGCCGATCGGCCTCATCGCACTCGTCGTCGTCTACAAGGTCCTGAACTACCCGCAGCAGAAGCTCGTCGGACACCGCACCGACTACTGGGGTGCGGCGACCGTCGCCGTGGCCGTCACTCCGCTCCTGATCGTGGCCGAGCAGGGCCGCACATGGGGATGGACGTCGACCAACTCGATGATCTGCTACGCCATCGGCCTCATCGGCATCGCGCTGTTCGTGCTCGTCGAATCCCGGATGGGTGACGAGGCGATCATCCCGCTGCGCGTGTTCAAGAACCGAGTGTTCACGCAGGGCGTCTTCATCTCATTGGTGGTCGGCGCCGTGATGTTCGGCGGCATCTCCATGCTGCCGCAGTACTTCCAGGTGCTTCGCGGTTCGAGCCCGATGATGGCCGGTCTGCAGATGCTGCCGATGGTCCTCGGCATGATGAGCGCCTCGATCCTGTCGGGCCAGCTGATCTCCCGGAGCGGGCACTACAAGAAGTTCCCGATCATCGGCTCGATCCTGATCACCACGATGGCGTTCCTCCTGCACTACCTCAGCACCGAGACACCGCTGTACCTGGTGATGCTCGCGGCGTTCGGCCTCGGCTTCGGCCTCGGCAACCTGATGCAGCCGATGATGCTCGCGATGCAGAACATCCTGCCGATGCGCGACGTCGGCATGGCGACCGGCACGGCGACGTTCTTCCGTCAGATCGGTGGAACGCTCGGCGTGGCGGTGTTCTTCTCGCTGCTGTTCTCGACGATGGGAACCAACATCTCCGACGAGATGCGTGCCGCCGCCGGAACCCCGGAGTTTCAGCAGGCGATGGTCGAAGCCGCGCAGAGCGACGACCCCGACGTGGCGGCATTCGGCAAGGGCCTCATCGCGTCCGCCAAGAACCCGGAAGCCGGCGGAGGCGACAGCGATGGGCTGATGAAGGACACGACGATCATCGAACGGCTGCCTCACGGCATCTCGCACCCGATCAAGCAGGGTTTTGCGGACTCGATGGACAAGGTGTTCCTGTCGGTGTCGATTCTGTCGCTTCTCGCGATCATCGGCACCATCACCTGGACTGAAGTGCCTCTTCGCGGTGGCCCGAAGAAGGAATCCGAACCCGCAGAGGTTCCGGCTGCCGAGTGAGAAGAAAGACGCCGCGAACCTCAGAGGTTCGCGGCGTCTTGGTGTATCTCGGGAGGAGTGTCAGCCCTGGTAGCGGGCGACAGCGGCCTCGGCGACCTTGATCGCCTCGTCCTTGCCGACCCAACCGCCCGGGGTGACGGACTTACCGGGCTCGAGGTCCTTGTAGCGCTCGAAGAAGTGGGCGATGGCCTTGAGTTCGAACTCGTTGACGTCCCCGACGTCCTGGATGTGGTCCCAGCGCGGGTCGCTTGCGGGCACCGCGAGCAGCTTGTCGTCGCCGCCGGCCTCATCGGTCATCGTGTACATCGCGACGATGCGCGCCTTGACGATGACGCCGGGGTACACCGACTCGGGGAGCAGGACCATCGCGTCGAGCGGGTCGCCGTCCTCGCCGAGGGTGTGGTCGATGTAGCCGTAGTCGGCCGGGTAGCCCATCGACGTGTACAGGTAGCGGTCCAGGTAGACCTTGCCCGTCTCGTGATCGACTTCGTACTTGTTGCGTGCGCCCTTGGGGATCTCGACGGTGACCTCGAACTCCATGCGTTCACTCCTTCATCTCGTGTGTGGGACCCTGCATCAAAGCGTGTGGGCCCAGCGCCGGTGGAAAACACGTGCGACGGCCTCCAACGATACTGTTAGTTCCGTCCCCTGTATTTCCCAGACCGGAGGTTCCGTGGCTTCGCGCATCCCGCCGACCGTGATCCCGCCGACGGGCGAGCCCACTCGGAAGTCCCGAAAAGGCTTGCGCATCACGCTGATCCTGCTGCTCGTCGCACTGCTCGCAGGCGGCGGAACGGCGGGCTGGTGGTTCTACACGCAGCGACCGGACCCCGTGCCGGACGGAACCCCCGCGCAGCCGGCCGGGGTCACCGTCGACCAGGTGATCACAGCCGTGTCCGGGACTGCACCCGCACCGACGGCAGCCGGTGTCCGCGCGGTGCTGTCGAAGCCGTCGCGGGCCGATGCACTCGGTGAGTTCACCGGGCAGGTCACCGACCCGCTGACCGGCAAGGTGCTGTGGAGTCGTGACGCCGACGAAGCGCGGACCCCCGCGTCGAATGCGAAGATCCTCACCGCGGCGGCGGTCCTGATGACGCTTCCCCATGATAAGCGGATCACCACGAACGTCGTCCTCGGCGACGACGGCCAGGCGATTCTCGTCGGCGCGGGCGATCCGACACTCACCTCCGGCGACGGGGAGCAGACGTTCTACTCGGATCCCGGTCGCATCTCCGACCTGGCGACGCAGATCAAACGGTCCGGAGTGGAGGTCACCTCGGTGGCGTTCGCGACGCCGGGCTTCACCGGGCCGTCGATGGTTCGCACGTGGGATCGCCGAGACATCGAGGGCGGGGACATCACCCCGCTGACGTCACTGATGGTCGACGCCGGCCGCCGCGATCCGCTGGACGAGTACTCGCCGCGTACCGATCAGCCTGCGGAAGAGGCAGGCCGTGCACTCGCCGACGCGCTCGGCGTGCACAGTCCAGTCACGGAGGTCGACGCCCCGGCGGGGGCTCGGACCATCGCGTCGGTGAAATCTGCTCCGCTCTCCGTGCGGGTCGGCGACATGATGCGGTTCAGCGACAACGTGCTCGCCGAGATGCTCGGTGTCGAACTCGCCGCAGCGACCGGCGGCGAGGCGAGCACAAGCGGCGGTGTGGACGCCGTCCTGAAGGCCCTGCGCACCGCCGGGTTCGACGTAGACGACGTGAAGCTGTCCGACCTGTCCGGACTGTCGTACGCGGACAAGGTGCCTGCCGGTGTTCTCGACGCAGTGATGGGCGCGACAGTGGGCGGCGACAACTCGCCGAAACTGCGATCGCTCCTCGACACGCTTCCAGTGGCGCATGGCACCGGAACGCTCGCCGACCGATTCGATCCGGACGAGATGCCCGGTGCGGGATGGGTGCGTGCGAAGACCGGAACATTGACAGGTGTCACGTCGTTGACCGGAATAGTGCAGACCGTCGATGGTCGAGTGCTGTCGTTCGCATTGATGTCGGGCGGCACCTCACCGGCCGACGCGCGGCCCGCGATAGACACCGTCGCCGGCGCGCTCCGCGAATGCGGATGCCGGAGTTGACATGACCGACCCACAGACCAGGAGCCGCGACATGGCCGAGACCACCCGGGACGAATCGATCGTCACCGCCGAGACGTCTGCGCTCGCGGTCGGCGTGGACTGGGAGCTCGCGGCCTCGATCGGGCGACGAGTGGCGCGGCCGGGGCCGCGCGTGACCCGATACACGATGGACCAGGCGCGCGCCGAACTGGCGGCCGCCGCAGTGCGCGCGGAGGGCCCGGTCCGGGAGGTCACCGGACTCGCCGACGGACTGCGCGTGCCGACGGCGCGCATCGTCGACCGCGCCGGATGGATCGACGCGGCGTCGCGGTCCATGCCTGCGATGCTGACTGACGACCCGCAACCCGAGACCGGGCTGGGAGCGAAGATCGCAGGTGTCCAGGCCGGCGGTCTGCTGGCGTTCCTCTCGGGCGCGATTCTCGGACAGTACGACCCGTTCAGCACCGACCCCGACACCGATGAACCCGGAGTGCTGCTGCTGGTGGCGCCCAACATCATCGCGGTCGAACGGCAGCTCCGCGCAGTGCCGTCCGACTTCCGGCTGTGGGTGTGCCTGCACGAGGTGACCCACCGCGTGCAGTTCTCCGCCAACCCCTGGCTCACCGGCTACATGCGCGAGAACGTCAGCGGACTCGCGGGCGGCGACGAGGACTCGGTGACCGAGGTCCTCACACGCGTCACCGACGCGGTGCGGAGCGGGAAGCCCCGTGAGAAAGGCATGGTCGGTGTCATGCAGCTGCTGCAGTCGCCGGAACAGTTCGAAGCGTTCGAGCGCGTCCTGGTGCTCGGGACTCTCCTCGAAGGCCACGCAGATCACGTGATGGACGCCGTCGGGCCAGCCCACGTTCCCACCGTGGAGCAGATCCGCGCCGGATTCGATGCGAGGCGCAGTGCGCCGCGCAATCCGCTGCAGCGGCTCATCAGGGCGCTGATCGGCATGGACGCGAAGATCGCACAGTACGTGCGCGGCAAGGCGTTCGTCGACGAAGTCGTCGAGACCGTCGGCATGGAGCGGTTCAACACCGTCTGGACCTCACCCGACACGCTCCCGAAGATGAGCGAGATCGACGAGCCGTCGAAGTGGATCGACAGGGTTCTCTGACCGGCCCCGCGGAACGCGCCGTGATCGGCGCGATCCGCGGCTTCGTGTCGGCCCACCTCGACGGCGGTCCCGTCTGCGTCGCATTGTCGGGAGGTGCGGACTCGCTCGCGTTGACTGCGGGTGCGGCACGCGCGGGACTGGACGTCCACGCGATCGTCGTCGATCACTGCCTGCAGACCGGATCCGATGTCGTCGCCGAAACGGCTGCGGCCACGGCCAGGAGGCTGGGGGCGACCGCCGAGGTCCGCCGAGTGACTGTCGACGGCGGCGGAGGGCTCGAAGCGGCTGCCCGGACGGCGCGCTACACCGCGCTGCGGGCGGGACGCGACGGCAGGCCGGTACTGCTCGGCCACACCCTCGACGATCAGGCCGAAACGGTTCTCCTCGGTCTCGGACGCGGATCGGGCGGCAGGTCGCTCGCGGGAATGCGGCCGTGGTCGGCTCCGTGGGGGCGCCCACTGCTTGGCATCCGTCGCGCGCAGACCGCTGCCGCGTGCGCGGGCTGGGGGCTGCCGGTGTGGGACGACCCGCACAACGACGATCCGCGGTTCACCCGCGTCCGGGTGCGCACCGAAGTGCTCCCGTTGCTCGAGGACGTGCTGGCGTCCGGGGTCGCCGAAGCCCTCGCGCGCACCGCTGATCAGCTCACCGCCGACTCGGACGCCCTCGACGGGTTCGCTGAGAGCCTCCTCGACCGGCAGGCGGACGAGGGGCTCGCGGTGGGCGGCATCGCAGACGCGCCACCTGCCGTTCGCACCCGTGCGGTGCGCTTCTGGCTTCAGCGGCGGGGGATCGAGACGCCGTCGCACCGAATTGTCACGGCCGTCGACGCACTGGTCTCCGACTGGCGCGGACAGGGGCCGATCGCAGTCGGGGGAGACGACGAGGCCCGCCTGGTCGTGACCAGACGGGCCGGAGTGCTCGTCGTCGAGCGTGCCGCTAGGTGACCTTGCAGAACTTCGGCGTGAACTTCGAGTGGATGGTGTCGAAGTAGCGGGTGAAGGTGCCTGCCATGGCGGCGCCGCCGAGGCCGAGTGCGACGCCGACGACAACGCCGATCGCTGCGCCCGCAAAAGCGAGCGGGCCGCCGACAAGACCGACGACCGCGCCGATCACCGCGCCGGCGAGACCGCCGATGGTGGTGGCTGTCGCCAGCTCGGAGTTCATCCGATTGAGTGCCTCCAGATCGCGCTGCTTGCGTGTCTGCGGGCCGCAGAGCTGCTTCTCGTCAGCCACCGACTGTCGGACCTCGGCCGCGTTCCGGACCCGCGCCGGAGCGGCGACCGAACGGGTGACGTCGGTCGACGGGACCAGGGTGGCGGTACGGCCCTTCACCGTCGCATCGATCGGGTACGCGCGCTTGTCGGTGTTCAGGTATGTGAGGGGAACCGTTTCGAGTACGGACCCGGCCGCGTCGCGGACGACGAGCGAACCGGATTCGACGGCGAGCGACCCGTCCGCGATACGGACGACGATGTCGTTCTGATTCGCCTGAACGGTGGCTTGGACAGTGGTGTTCGCGGGTGCTGCTGCGGCCGGTCCGGCGACGAGGGGGATCGTCAGAACGGCTGCGATGAGTGAGATGACCGTGATTCGGACACGGTTGAGCCTTGGGGTGGGCATGAGCCTCATTTCAATGATGGAGCGCGCACGAGAGCGCGGAGTGTCGTCTGAACGTGCCACACGAAACATGATGGATTCCTCGCTTTCGGCAAAGTTGTGACAACTGTGATGGAAGAGACTTCTGATTCTCTGAATCAGTGGTATTCGCAGCCTTCGATCGATCGGATCGGTGCCGATGTGCCGCACCGATGGTCGGCGTGACAAGCTAGAGACGTGGCACGTGACGACAACGCCTTGGGTTCAGACAGCGGTTACGGCGGAGACATCGAGTCCGTCCTGATCAGCCGTGAGCAGATTCATGCACGCACGGTCGAGATGGCTCAGGCCGTCGGCGAACGGTACAAGGACGCGGACGAAGACCTCGTCCTGATCGGTGTCCTCAAGGGCGCGATCATGTTCATGACCGATTTCGCTCGTGCGCTACCGATCCCGTCGCAGATGGAGTTCATGGCGGTCTCCAGTTACGGCTCGTCGACGTCGTCGTCCGGTGTGGTCCGCATCCTCAAGGACCTCGACCGGGACATCGCGGGGCGTGACGTTCTGATCGTCGAAGACGTCATCGACTCCGGACTCACGTTGTCGTGGCTGATGAAGAATCTCGCGACCCGTTCACCGCGGTCACTCGAAGTGGTCACCCTACTGCGCAAGCCGGATGCGATGCGCGCCGTGATCGACGTGGCAGACGTCGGCTTCGACATCGGCAACGAGTTCGTCGTCGGATACGGACTCGACTACGCCGAGCGGTACCGCGATCTGCCGTACATCGGCACCCTGCATCCGGACGTCTACTCGTCCTGATCTGGCGTCGCCGGGAACACCGCGGGTCGCCCGAGCGTTGACAGGTAGCCTCGTATTCGTCGAACGACGGGAAGGACTAGAGGTCCGGTGCCCATGCGCGGCGAGTACGCCACCTCACGCACCGGTCCACGCGCACACCCATGAACCGTAAGAAACTGTTCCGAAACCTCGCCATCGTGGCCGTGGTGCTGCTCGCCCTGTGGGGTTGGAGCGTGATGCGGAACTCCGACCGTGAATACACCGGCGTCGACACGTCCGTAGCCATGGCGCAGCTGGACGCGAAGAACGTGAAGTCGATTCAGATCGACGACCGCGAACAACGACTCCGGATGGAGTTGAAGAAGCCCGTCAAGGTCGACGACGCCGACCAGACCAAGGTGACGACGCAGTACCCGTCGGGTGTCTCGTCGCGCATCTTCACCGCAGCCCAGAAGTCGGGGGCGACCTACCAGACGAACATCACCAAGGACTCGGGGATCTGGCAGTCGATCCTGATCTTCGTCCTACCGATGATCATCCTGTTCGGCCTGTTCTTCTTCCTGATGAACCGGGCTCAGGGCGGTGGACGCGGCGGCGTGATGGGCTTCGGGAAGTCGAAGGCCAAGCAGCTCAGCAAGGACATGCCGAAGACGACGTTCGCCGACGTCGCCGGCGCCGATGAGGCCGTCGAAGAACTCGACGAGATCCGCGACTTCCTGCAGAATCCGGCCCGCTACCAGGCGTTGGGCGCGAAGATCCCGAAGGGCGTCCTGCTCTACGGTCCTCCGGGAACCGGCAAGACGCTCCTCGCGCGCGCAGTGGCGGGCGAGGCGGGCGTGCCGTTCTACACGATCTCCGGCTCCGACTTCGTCGAGATGTTCGTCGGTGTCGGTGCGTCGCGTGTCCGTGACCTGTTCGAACAGGCCAAGGAGAACAGTCCCTGCATCATCTTCGTCGACGAGATCGACGCCGTCGGACGCCAGCGCGGCGCAGGCATGGGTGGCGGTCACGACGAGCGCGAGCAGACGCTGAACCAGTTGCTCGTCGAGATGGATGGATTCGGCGACCGGTCCGGCGTCATCGTGATGGCCGCGACCAACCGTCCCGACATCCTCGATCCGGCGTTGCTGCGGCCGGGCCGCTTCGACCGTCAGATCCCCGTCTCGAACCCGGACATCGCGGGCCGTCGCGCCATCCTCGCCGTCCACGCGAAGGGCAAGCCGATCGCGCCCGACGCCGACCTCGACGGTCTCGGCAAGCGCACGCCCGGCATGTCGGGCGCGGATCTCGCGAACGTGATCAACGAGGCCGCATTGCTCACCGCCCGTGAGCACAAGAACGTCATCACCGGCGAGGCGCTCGAAGAGGCGGTCGACCGCGTGATCGGCGGACCGCGTCGCAAGAGCCGCATCATCAGCGAGCACGAGAAGAAGGTCGTCGCCTACCACGAGAGCGGTCACACGCTCGCCGCGTGGGCGATGCCGGATCTGGACCCGATCTACAAGGTCACCATCCTGGCCCGAGGCAAGACCGGCGGACACGCGCTCGCCGTGCCCGAGCAGGACAAGGAACTGATGACCCGTTCGGAGATGCTTGCGCGTCTGGTGATGGCGATGGGCGGTCGGGCCGCGGAGGAACTCGTGTTCCACGAACCGACCACCGGAGCGAGCTCTGACATCGATCAGGCCACCAAGATCTCGCGCGCCATGGTCACCGAGTACGGCATGAGCGCCAAGCTCGGCGCCGTCCGTTACGGCCAGGAACAGGGCGACCCGTTCCTCGGGCGCGGGATGGGCAACAGCGTGGACTACTCGTCCGGCGTGGCGGCCGAGATCGACGCCGAGGTCCGTGACCTCATCGAGGCGGCCCACACCGAGGCGTGGGCCATCCTCGACGAGAACCGTGACGTCCTCGACGTTCTCGCGGGCGCTCTCCTGGAGAAGGAGACGCTGCTCCGCAAGGACCTCGAAGAGATCCTCGAAGGCGTCGTGAAACGTCCGCGGATCACCAAGTTCGACGTCTTCGGCGACCGCACGCCGAGCACCAAGCCGCCGATCAAGACGCCGGGTGAGCTGGCAGTCGAGCGTGGGGAGGAGTGGCCGCCGAAGCCTGCAGAGCCCGTCGCACCGGTTCCGCAGAATCAGCCGCCCCAGTACCAGGCACCGCAGAATCAGCCGCCCCAGTACCAGGCACCGCAGAATCAGCCGCCCCAGTACCAGGCTCCCCAGCAACAGCCGCCCCAGTACCAGCAGGCGCCTGAGTACCAGCCGCAGCCCGCGTACGACGGGCAGGCGTACCCGCAGCAGCCGCCTGCGTACGGTGCTCCTGCACAGTACGGGCAGCCTCCGGCTGGGCAGCCGTCGTACGGGCAACCTGCGGGCGGGCAGCCGGCCACCGGACCACAGCCACAGGCAGGCCAGGGCTACCTGTACCCGGGGACGACACCGCCTGCCGCCCCGAACGGTCAGTCCACGCACGGCACGCGGCCCGATTACGGGGCTCCGCGTGACTGGTCGGCACCCGGATGGCCGCCGGAGAACCAGACTGACGGCGACGGCTCGTCCGATCGCCGGTGACTCGAGGAGAGACAATGACCAGCGTCGACGACACCCACGCGGTGGACGGCGTGACTGCGCCGGGACACGGTGCGGTCGGAGAGTTCGACCAAGCTCGCGCGGAGGCCGCAGTCCGCGAGCTTCTCATCGCAGTGGGCGAGGATCCCGACCGCGAAGGGCTCAAGCGCACGCCGCACCGCGTCGCCAACGCCTACCGCGAGATGTTCGCCGGGCTCTACATCGAGCCCGACGAGGTCCTCGCGACAGTCTTCGACGAGGGTCATTCAGAGCTGGTCCTGGTCAAGGACATCCCGATGTACTCGACGTGCGAGCACCATCTCGTCGCGTTCCGCGGCGTTGCGCACGTCGGCTACATCCCGGGTGAGTCGGGGCAGGTCACCGGCCTGTCGAAACTTGCTCGCGTCGTCGACCTGTACGCGAAGCGTCCGCAGGTTCAAGAGCGCCTGACCAGTCAGATCGCCGACGCGCTCGTGCGTCGACTCGACCCGCGCGGCGTGATCGTCGTGATCGAGGCCGAGCACCTGTGCATGGCGATGCGAGGCATCCGCAAGCCCGGAGCCACCACCACGACGTCCGCCGTGCGCGGACTGTTCAAGACCAGCGCGACCTCGCGCGGCGAAGCTCTGGACCTGATCACTCGGTGACCGGCCGACCACTCGCAGACGAGCCCGTCGATGAGCGCACCCTGGTGATGGGTGTGCTCAATGTGACGGCCGACTCGTTCTCCGACGGCGGTCGGTACCTCGACGTGGACGACGCGGTTCGGCACGGCCAGGCTCTCGCCTCGGCCGGCGCCGACATCGTCGACGTCGGCGGGGAGTCCACGAGGCCGGGCGCGATTCGCGTCGATCCCGGTACGGAGGCTCAGCGGGTGGTCCCGGTGATCTCGGCGCTCACCGATGCCGGGGTTCGCGTGTCCGTGGACACGATGCGTGCGTCGGTCGCGGCGGCGGCGTTGGAAGCGGGTGCGAGCATCGTCAACGACGTGTCGGGTGGCCGTGCCGACCCTGACATGGGTCGTGTCCTCGCCGACGCCGGCGCGCCGTGGATTCTCATGCACTGGCGACCAGCGGGTGAGGCTGCGGCCGGAGACCGTCACTTCACCCACCGGGTCGACGACGCGGTCGGGTACCGCGACGTCGTCGCCGAGGTCTCGGGTGAACTCCTCGGTCAGGTCGACGCGGCAGTCGCCGCCGGAGTGGATCCGGATCGGATCGTCCTCGATCCGGGTCTCGGCTTCGCGAAGACCGCGGAGCACAACTGGGCCTTGCTGCACGCGCTTCCAACGCTTGTCGGACTGGGTTTCCCGATTCTGATCGGGGCGTCACGCAAGCGATTCCTCGGGTCCCTGTTGGCTGCGGACGGGCGTGACCGCCCGCCTGCCGGACGTGAGGTCGCGACCGCGGCCGTCTCGGCGTTGTCGGCGGCCGGGGGCGCGTGGGGAGTGCGAGTGCACGACGTCGCGGCGAGCCGTGACGCGATCGACGTGGCCGCCGCATGGCGTGCCGGGGGACGGAGGGGAACTCATGGCTGACCGGATCGAACTCCGTGGACTGCGGGTCCGCGGCAACCACGGCGTCTTCGACCACGAGAAGCGCGACGGCCAAGAGTTCATCGTCGACGTCACACTGTGGGTCGACCTGCGGGCCGCCGCCGCGTCCGACGACCTCGCCGACACCGTCGACTACGGCACGCTCGCGCAGCGTGCGCACGACATCATCGCAGGTCCGTCGCGCGACCTCATCGAGACGGTCAGCGCCGAGATCGCCGACACGGTGATGGCCGACGATGAACGGATCGTCGCGTGCGAAGTGACTCTGCACAAGCCGTCTGCGCCGATCCCACTGACCTTCGACGACGTCGCGGTCGTCGCACGACGCTCACGGAAGCCGCGCGGAGCGTGACCAGCCGCGCAGTCCTGTCCGCCGGGTCGAACATCGGCGACAGCGAGGCGTTCCTGCGGTCGGTGGTCGACGCTGCGGGCGACGACCTGGTCGCGGTGTCCGACGTCTACCTCACCGCGCCGTGGGGCGGCGTCGAACAAGACGACTTCGCCAACGTGACCCTGATCGTCGAAGCCGACCGGACTCCGGCGGAGTGGCTCGAGTTCTGCCGATCGTGTGAGCAGGCCGCGGAACGGGTCCGCGACGTGCGATGGGGGCCGCGGACCTTGGACGTCGACGTGATCACCGTCGACGTCGACGGAACGACAGTCGTCGCGGACGACCCGGACCTCACGCTCCCGCACCCGCGTGCCGAACTGCGTGCTTTCGTGCTCGTGCCGTGGCTCGCAGTCGACCCCGACGCCGTGCTCGTCACAGAGGTCGGTCCGCGGGCAGTCGCCGACCTGATCAGCGGTTTGGATTCCGCCGAAGCGGCGGGCGTCCGCCGTGCGGGAGCGCTGCGATGAAGGGGACCGGCGACGACGAAGAGCGGATGACCCTCACTCGCGTCCGCGACCTGCTTCTGATCGCCGTGGTCGCCGGACTCGCACTGTGGATCCTGATCCGCTACAACTACGGCGCGTTTCCGTCGCTGCCGTGGCCCGCCGGAGTGTCCCTGTACGTTCTCGCGGTGTTCGAGTTCATCACGGGCTTCATCGTTCGAGCGCGCGTCGCCGGACGCGACATCGGTCGGGCACGCGGACAACTGCACCCGATCGCCGTCGCCCGAGTGATGGTGCTGGCGAAGGCGTCAGCCATCCTCGGTGCGATCGCCGCAGGCGGGTGGACCGGTGTGCTCGTGTTCCTGCTCGACAACGGCCTGCTCGACGCTGCGCGCGCCGACCGTCCGGCCGCGATTGTCGGGGCCGTCGGTGGTGTCCTGCTCGCGGCCGCCGCAGTGTGGCTGGAGCACTGCTGCCGCGCACCCGACGATCCCGACTCCGAATCGGACGCCTCCGACCCCGCTCCCGCCTGACAGCGTCGCCTCGATGGGGGCGTCGGACGGCGAACGAAGGCGACGGGGACGACTTTCCGAGGTCCGGTACGTCCGTACGCGTCTACGGGCCGGTAAGTTGGCGTGCATGACCGACGAGGCACAGTCCGACTCCAATCAGGGTTCGCGTACTTCCGCAGGCCAGTGGGTGATCGCGCTCTTCGTGGTGCTGGCCCTGGTCGCGAGTCTGCTCATGGTCCTGGGCGACGACCTGTCGATGCAGGCGTCTCTCGCCGTGATCGCGGCTCTGTGGGCGGCGGTGATCGGCGCGGTCCTGGTGACGAAGTACCGACGCCAGGCAGACGTCGCCGAAGGGCGCACCCGAGATCTGCGACTCGTCTACGAGCTCCAGTTGGAGCGTGAGATCGCGGCCCGTCGTCAGTACGAGTCGGACGTCGAGGCGTCGATCCGGCACGAGATGTCGACGGAGACCAACCACGAACTCGAAGACCTCAAGATTCAGGTACTGGCGCTGCGGTCGAGCCTCGAGCAGTTGCTCGGCGAGCCACTGCCTGCGTCGCGGATCGCGATCGGCCTCGAACGGCCCCGCGAACTCGGATCGGGCCTTGCGGGAGCGACATACGCCGGAGACTCGGACGACCGTGCCGCCGCTGAGCGAGACTTCGCCTCGACGGCCCCGCCCGTCGAGTCGGGACGCCATGCCCCCGCGAGTGACGTCCCGCCGTCGGGCATGACGGAGATCATCCCGGTGGTCACCGAGGAACCGGCACCCGAACCTGCCCGTGCAGAGCCGCAGCCGTCTCAGGCCAAGCCCCAACAGGCTCCATCGGGCAGGTTCCCGCAGCCGCCGCCGGTCCCGCAGGCGCCCCAGCGTCCCCACCAGACCGGACCCGGACCACGGCCGCAGTTTCCCGCGGGCCCGCAGACCGGTGGACATCAGCGTGCCGCGTTCGCCGCAGGCGCGTACGAACCGCCGTCGGGCCCGATGCGTCAGACGCCCGCTCGCCCGCAGCGTCCCCAGCCCCCGCAAGGTCCCCAGCCCCCGCAGTCCCAGCCGCAGCAGCATCCGAACGAAGACGGCGCGCACGCCGCAGGCCGGCCCGCGAGTGAACTGTTCTCGCGACTTCGCGAAGGCGCGAACGACGGCGAACGCAAGTCCGGAGGCCGCCGCCGCCGCGACTGATCTGCGTCAGGACTCACCACGGCGACACCACTTCAGGGTGAAGCCAGTCACAGGCGTCTGGCGAGGTCGTGGCGGGACGCCTATCGTGGTGTCCGGACGTCTGGTACCCGGAGCATGCGCACCGCATGTGGGAGGGACTGGAACATCGAGTTGGAGGCAGCGGTGAATTCACCGACGGCGTCGGCGCGGCTACGCGTCGGGATCGTGAGTGCGGGACGTGTCGGTACTGCACTCGGCGAGGCCCTAGCCGCCGCAGGTCACCACGTGAACTCCGTCGTCGCGAACTCCCCGCAGTCTGCGGCACGCGTCCATGATCGACTGCCGTCCGCTGAGATCTGCGATCTGAACTCGCTCGTCGCGGCGTCTGACCTCATCGTCGTCGCCGTCCCGGACACCGTTCTCGCCGACGTCGCATCGCAGATCGCCGCCGCCGACGCCTTTCGACCGGGAATCATCGTCACCCACACCGCAGGCGCCCACGGCGTCGATGTCCTCGGCCCGATCGCCCGCCGCGGCGGCATCGTTCTCGCGACCCACCCGGCCATGACATTCGTCGGCACCCGCGACGACACGGCTCGGCTGTCGGCGTCGTGCTTCGGCGTCACGGCGGCCGATGAGATCGGCGACGCGATCGCGATGGCTCTGGTGCTGGAACTGGGAGCGACGCCCATCCGCATCGCCGAGACGAGCAGGACGCTCTATCACGCGGCCCTCGCGCACGGCGCGAACAATTTGAACGCACTGATCATCGACGCCGTCACGGCATTACAGGCGGCGATCGCGGGGCCCGGCGGTCACGCCGCGCGAACCGCGACAGTAGACGGCGGATCCATCGGTCTCGCCGAGCAGCTCCTCGCACCGCTGGTCACCGCGTCGTTGGAGAACGTGCTTGCACAGGGGCGGTCCGCACTGACCGGTCCCGTCGCCCGCGGTGACATCGACACAGTCGCCCGACACCTCGATGAATTGTCCGACGTCCACGAGGGCATCGCTCACGGTTACCGTGTGCTCGCCGGTCGAGCTGCAGCCCAGCACGACTCGCCGCAGGCCCTCCGCGAAATGCTGGAGGCACACCCGTGACCGATGCACCCCTGTTCACGCCCGGCGAGCTGACCGTGCACAGCGAACCCGCGGTGATGCGTCGCATCACCAAGGCCCTGCGCGGCACCGGCAAGCGCGTCGCGCTCGTCCCGACGATGGGCGCCCTCCACGAGGGACACCTGCAGTTGGTGCGGACCGCACAGGACCTGGGCACCGTGGTGGTCGTGTCGATCTTCGTCAATCCGCTGCAGTTCGGCGCGGGCGAAGACCTCGACGCGTACCCACGCACGTTCGACGACGACGTCGCCAAGCTCCGCGAGATCGGCGTCGAGCTGGTGTTCGCGCCCACCGCGAAGCACATGTATCCGATCGGGCCGCGGACGACGATCCACCCGGGCCCGGCAGGGGAGATACTCGAGGGAGCTGCGCGTCCCACGCACTTCTCGGGCATGCTCACCGTCGTCAACAAGCTCTTCAACATCGTGGCCCCGCACGTCGCGTACTTCGGCGAGAAGGACTACCAGCAGCTCGTTCTCATCAACCAGATGGTCAACGATCTGAACCTGGACGTCGCGGTCGTCGGTGTCCCGACGGTCCGCGAGGCGGACGGTCTCGCCCTGTCGTCGCGCAATCGGTACCTGTCGGCGCAGGATCGCGAGCTGGCGACGACGCTGTCGGCGGCTCTGCTCGCTGGCACGCACGCCGCAGAGCACGGGGAGGCCGCGATTCTCGCGGCGGCCCGGGCCGTGCTCGACACCGAGCCGAGCATCGAGGTCGACTACCTCGCGCTGCGCGGCAGAGGACTGGAAGATCCCCCCGAGGTGGGGGACGGGCGGCTGCTCGTGGCGGCCCGACTGGGATCCACACGACTGCTCGACAACGTCGGCGTCGCGATCGGTACCGGGTTCATCGGAAAAGAAGAAGGTTGAGCATGTTCCGCACCATGATGAAGTCCAAGATCCACCGGGCGACGGTGACGCAGGCCGACCTGCACTACGTCGGCTCGGTCACCATCGACGCCGACCTGCTCGAGGCCTCCGACATCCTCGAGGGCGAGCAGGTGACGATCGTCGACATCAACAACGGCAACCGCCTCGAGACGTATGCCATCGCAGGCGAACGCGGCACCGGCGTGATCGGGATCAACGGTGCTGCAGCCCATCTCGTCCACCCTGGCGATCTGGTGATCATCATCGCCTACGGCGTGATGGACGAGGCCGAAGTGGCCGCCTATTCCCCGCGCGTGGTGTTCGTCGACGCCGACAACCGACAGATCAGCGTCGGCGACGACCCGGCGGACGTCCCCGCCGACTCCGGCCTCAAGGATCCGCGCCACCCCGAGCGTGAACTCGTCACCACCCCCGCCTGATGCTCCTCACGGTCGACATCGGCAACACGAACATCCATCTCGGAGTGTTCGCAGGTGTCGGTGACAATGCGGCACTCGTGCGCGACTGGCGAATCCACACCCAGCCGAACTACACCGCTGACGAACTCGCGCTGACATTGCGCGGCCTGCTCGGGCGCGACGTCGAGCAGGTGACGGCGGTGGCAGTGCTGTCGACGGTCCCGTCGCTGCTGCGTGAGATGCGCGTGATGCTGCCGCGGTACTTCGGGAACGGGCCGCATGTGCTGCTCGAGCCGGGCGTCCGGACGGGTGTCCCATTGCTCGTCGACAACCCAAAGGAAGTCGGCACGGACCGGGTCGCCAACGCGCTCGCCGCACACGAGAACTTCCCCGGCCGCCCGTGCATCGTGGTGGCCTGCGGAACGGCGACAGTCGTCGACGCGGTGTCGGCGAACGGCGAGTTCCTCGGAGGCGCGATCGCTCCGGGCATCGACCTCGCCGTCGGAGCTCTCAGCGACCACACGGTGACTGTGCGCAAGGTGGAACTCCGACCCCCGCGCAGCGTCGTCGGCAAGAACACCGTGGAAGCGCTGCAGTCGGGCATCCTCTACGGATTCGCAGGTCAGATCGACGGTCTCGTCCAGCGGATCCGCCGTGACGTTCCCGGCTTCGACGGTCCGGACGTCGCCGTCGTCGCGACCGGTTACCTGGCGCCGCTCATGTTCGGCGAATGCGTCACGCTCACCGACCACAGGCCCCATCTCACCCTGGACGGCCTGCGTCGCGTCCATGAACGGTCCCGTAAGCGCTGAGCGAGTCTCACCGCACAGGTAGCGTCGAAGGTGATGCAAGCCTTCGACGACGGGAGAGCGATGTCAGACGTGCCAGGAATCGACGCCGCGAAGTACGGCCCGTGGGCGGTGATCGTCGGGGGCTCCGAAGGCGTCGGCGCGGAGTTCGCCGAACAGGTCTCCGCTGCTGGTCTGAACGTCGTCCTGGTCGCACGGAAGAAGGCTCCGCTCGAGGAGACTGCGGAGCGATGCCGGGCGCTCGGCGCCGATGTCCTCGTGATCAGCGCCGACCTCACAGTTCCCTCCGACCTCCAACTCGTCATGGACGAGACTCACGGGCTCGACGTCGGGCTGCTCGTCTGCAACGCGGGCGCCAACAGTTACGGCTCGCGGTTCGTCGAAGGTGATCTCGGCGAGTTCATGAACGTGTTGACGCTCAACGTGACCGTGCCGATGGCGCTCGCTCACCATTTCGGCGCGCGCATGCGCAAGCGTGGCTCCGGTGGGATCGTCACGATCGGATCGATGAGCGGGTATCTGGGATCGGCGGAGCACACGGTCTACGGCGGGTCGAAGGCGTACATGCGGATCTTCACGGAAGGCCTGTGGCTGGAGCTTCGGGATGCGGGCGTCGACGTCCTCCATCTTGTCCTCGGAGTCACCGACACTCCTGCGATGCGACGCGGGGGCCTCGACTTCGACATGCCGGGCCTCGCTGTCGGGCAGCCGAGCGACGTCGCTCGTGAAGGGCTGGCGAATCTCGCCGCCGGACCGGTGCACGTCGTCTCGCCGAATCAGGACAGTCCCGTCGTCACCGGCCTGCCCGATCGTGCCCGCGCGGTCCTCGGTCACCACAAGATGATGCAGGGACTCATCCGCCGCAAGGTCTGACGTCGAACTCGTCCGATACGGTCGGACGATGGACAAGCTCTACGGCGACGACCTCCGGGTCGGGACCGTGTACCGGTTCGGCCGACACGAGGTGACGCACGACGAACTCGTCGAGTTCGCGCAGAAGTGGGACCCGCAAGACTTTCACTCGGACGCGGAGGCGGCCGACGACGGCGCATACGACGGGCTGATCGCGTCCGGTGTCCACACGATGGCGATCAACCAACGACTGTCCGTCGAAGCGATGTACCGGCACTGGCACGTGATCGCTGGACGCAGCGTCGACGTGCGATTTCTGCGTCCGGTGCGCGTCGGTGACGTCTTGTCCGGTCAGGGCGAGATCATGCGGATCGACCACGAGCCCGATCGTCGACGAGCATTCGTCGCGGTCGAGCGGACGCTCACGAACCAGACGGGACGCCAGGTGCTGGCCGTGTCGACGACCCTCTACGTGCACCTGGCGCCCACCTCTGGAGATCAGTTGCGGAGTCGAGCGGCTCCGTAGCCTGCAGCCGCTGCGATCACCACGGCGAGTGCTCCGCCTCCCCACGCCCACCAGTTGGTCGAGGAATCGTCCTGTGCGGACGCCGTGGTGGTCGGTGTGGACGGGTCGCCTGCCGCAGCGACGGCGGGCGCCGTCGACGAGCCGGGAGCGGTTGACGACGGGGCGCCGGGCTTCGGGCCGTCGCTGAGCGCGCGCGCCTTCTCGGCAGCAGTGCCTGCGACGGTCAGCGGCGACGAGGTGTCCTGGCTGCGATCAGATGATCCGTGGGCGGCGAAGGTGTACACGGCGCACGCGTTCTTGATGCAGTTGCCCGCACCGAACACAGGGGCCACGTCGAGGGTCACCGAGAACGAGCCGTCGGCGGAGATCTGGGTCGACGGCACCCATGTCACCGGGTTGTACGCACTCGAGTCGGTGGTCGAGTACTTGCCGGTCTCGGCGACACCGACGTAGACACCCGGACCGGTGGTCGCGAAACCGGTGCCGTTCACGGTGACCGACGTGGTGCCGGTCGCGGCGATCGTCGATGTGGACAGGGACGTCGAGGCAGTGCCGGTGCCGCGGTTCTCCGCAGGCGGCGCGGGGCGCGACCGGCCGCCGTCGGTCGGAACCGCCACGGCGCGGTCGGCGGCGGGCCCTCCGGTGAACGAGACACCGGTCGCGGTGTCCTGACTGCGGTCGGATGAGCCGTGTGCGGCGAACGTGTAGACCGCACACGGCGACGTGGTGCAGTCGGCGCGGCCGAACTTCGCTTTGACCGGGAGTTGCACGCTGAACGAGCCGTCGGCGCGCATGCGCCCGTTGCTGGTGGCCACCCAGACTGCACGATCGTCGAACGACGACTGGTCGGTGACTGAGAACTGGTTCGACTGCGCGATGCCGACGTAGACTCCGGGACCGCTGGTGGAGAATCCCGAGCCCGAGACGGTGACGGAATCGCCCGACGGGTTGAGTCCGGAGGTTCGATCGACACTGACGGACGGACCTGCGCCCGGCCTGGGAGCCACTGGTGCGGCCGGCCGGCCGGGTGCACTGGGAGCGGTTTCCGCCGGGCCGCCCGCCGCGCTGAACGAAATCGGGACCCATGCGTCCTGACTACGGTCGGCGAGTTTCGGGAATGCCGTGAACGATGCGACGAAGCATGCCGTGCGCAGGCAGTTCACCTTGCCGAACGTCGAGGTGACGGCGATCTGTGTGCTGAAGGTCCCGGTGGAGCCCACCGTGACCTTCTTGGCGTCGGCGTATGTGCTCGGGTAGCCCGACGAAGGCTTCGCGATCGTCTGGGTGACGTACACGTTCTCGCCGCTGCGGTATCCTTTGCCGCTGACGGTCACCGTCGCGCCCGACCGGAGACCGGTCGTGGGCGTCACTGTGAGGACCGGAGTTCCACGGCTGGGACCGTTCGTTCCCGGGAGGAGGGACATCAGCCGGTTCAGCAGGTCCATGCCCTGTGCCGTGAGACGTTCGCGGACGTCGGTCAGCATGGAGACCTTGGTCGCGGCGGATGCGTTGTGCGGCAGCAGAATCGACGTGCCGTCCACCAGGTCGACACGCTCACCGGCTGGAGCGGCGGCCGGTGTGGGCGCCGCAGACGTCGTCGTTGAAGGCTTGGGTGACGATGTGGTCGGTCGGGCCTTCGGTGTCGAGGGAGCGGTTTTCGTGGGCTTCGGCTTGTCGGGGTGCGGCGCACCGGGCAGTAGATTGCCGACAGCGGCGAGGCCGTCGTCGATCGGTGAGGCGTACGCGGGTGCGACGCCGAGCGCTGCGGTGAGCAGAACAGACGTCGTCACGACGGACAGTCGGATGATCGGGCGTCGCATGGCCGTCCTTCACAATTCTCTAGTAAGGTCAGCCAACCCTATTGCTCGTCGTTGTCGGCGGCAAAGCCTGAAGCGTCGTTTTTGAGACGCGTCACACGAGCCGCGTGCTGGACTTACGCCTGACCTGGAGTTTTCGTGTCAACTCGTGTGCCTGAGCCAGGAGTAGTCGGCCCAGTTCGGTCCTGCGCTCTGGTTGGAATCGAGCCTCCACGCCGGTCAGGCTCAAGGCCCATGCGGGACGGCCGTCGGAATCGAACACTGCTGCGCCCATGCCCCAACTCGCTTCGACGAGCAGGGCTGGATTGGTGGCGTACCCGTCGAGGCGAGTTCGAGCGATGCGGCGGCGGATCATGTCGTGCGCATGCTCGGGGCCCCACGTGGCACCCAGATCGGACCTTCGCAAGTAGTCGTCGATGTCGCGGTCCGGGAGATGGCTCAGGATCGCGAGCCCGGCCGAGGCGACGCCGAGAGGGAACCGAATGCCCTCGTACAGCACGTGCGAACGGACCGGAAAGCTTCCTTCCTGACCTGCGACGCACACGGTCTCGTCACCGCGCCTGGCGCTCAAGAACACCGACTCGCCCGACTCGCCGGCCAGTCGATCGAGCACGGACTGGGCGTCGTCCCTGATGTCGTAGGCCGCGGCTGCGGTGGCGCCGAGCAGATAGAGCTCCGGCCCGAGCGACCAATCGCCGGTTCTGTTGTCGCGATCGACGAGGCCCTCGGCCGCCAGCGCGGTGAGCAGACGGTGCGCGGTTGGGCGTGCCAGGCCCGCGGCTGCGGCGAGCGCCGTCGTCGACGTCGCCGCCGAACTCGAGCCGATGGCCCGCAGCAGCGCGGCGATCCGCGCAACGCCTTGTCCTGACTTGTCTGTCGACGCCATGGCCTCGACGCTAAGGCGTTCACTCAATGAACGCAAGGTTCATCCGGCGACCGCCCAGAGAGAGGTTGGACCGCACCTCTTGAACTGTTGACGTGCAGAAAGTGACACTCGAAGCCGATGCTGAGGTGTTTGTTCAACGGAGGAATGAGGCTGGACATGTCCAGAAAAGTGTGTGCGTCGGCGACTGACGCGGTCGGTGTGATCACCAGCGGCGCGACGCTCGCTGTCGGCGGGTTCGGGCTCTGCGGTGTGCCGGACGCCTTGATCGAGGCGCTGCACGATCTGGGCGTCGGCGACCTCGAGGTGTTCACCAACAACTGCGGCGTCGACGACTACGGCCTCGGAATCCTCCTCGCTCAACGGCGGATCAGGCGGGTCACCGCCTCTTACGTCGGTGAGAACAAGGAGTTCGCGCGGCAGTACCTCGCAGGCGAGCTCGAGGTGGAATTGGTCCCGCAGGGCACACTCGCCGAACGACTCCGCGCGGGTGGAGCGGGGATTCCCGCGTTCTACACCCCGGCCGGAGTCGGCACCCTCGTCGCCGAAGGCGGGATGCCCTGGCGGTACGCGCCGGGCGGAGAGATCGAGGTGGCGTCGCCCGCGAAGGAGGTTCGCACCTTCGGCGGTCGGGAGTACGTGATGGAACGGTCGATCACCGCGGACTACGCGCTTGTCCACGCCGCGCTCGGCGACACCGACGGCAACCTCGTCTTCGACAAGACCGCCCAGAACTTCAATCCGCTCGCCGCCATGGCCGGGCGCATCACGATCGCTCAGGTCGAGGAGCTGGTGGCGCCCGGCGTCATCGACCCGAGCGAGGTGCACCTTCCCGGTGTCTTCGTCCAGCGCATCGTCGACACCGGACCGCAGGCCAAACGGATAGAGAAACTCACCGTCACGACCGAAGGAGCCGCAGCATGACGACCACCGTCGCACGAGGCTGGACACGTGAGCAGATGGCGCAACGTGCCGCGGCAGAGATGATCGATGGCGAGTACGTCAACCTCGGCATCGGTCTGCCCACCCTGATTCCGACGTACCTCGACGACTCGGTGAACGTTGTGCTCCACTCGGAGAACGGGATACTCGGCACCGGCGGCTACCCGACTGTCGAGGACGTCGATCCGGACCTGATCAACGCGGGCAAGGAGACCGTCACCGTGGAACCCGGCGCCGCGTTCTTCGACTCGGCACTGTCGTTCGGGATGATCCGCGGAGGTCACGTGGACACGGCGGTTCTCGGCGGGATGCAGGTGTCGGCCGACGGCGACCTGGCCAACTGGATGGTCCCCGGCAAGATGGTCAAGGGCATGGGCGGCGCGATGGACCTCGTGCACGGTGCTGCTCGCGTCATCGTCGTCATGGAACATCGCGACCGCGCAGGATCGTCGAAGATCGTTCCGACTTGCACGTTGCCGTTGACCGGCAGGCGAGTGGTCGACCGGATCATCACCGACCTCGCCGTGATCGACGTCACCGGCAGTGGGCTCGTCCTGCGCGAGACCGCTCCCGGAGTGACCGTCGACCACGTCGTCTCGGCGACGGACGCCGAACTGCGCGTCGCGAGTCAGCGCAGAGGGTGAGTGAGCAGGAGCTCGCAGTTGCGGTCCGACGCCTTGCCGAGGAGTTCGAGGTCGGCGTGGATGTCGTTGTACGACAGTTCGCGGTACAGGCTGGCCAGACCCTTCTGTGACAGGTCGGACGTGTCTGCCGTATACGGGCTGTCGGCCTCGATCAGCGGGGTGAAGATGCTGAGCGTGCCGTCCTTGTTGTCGGACACCTCGATGATGCGTGCGAGCTGAGGGAAGTCGATGTGACTCGCCGTGTTGATCTCCCAGAAGCTGTGCTTTCCGGTGGACCCGCGGTGCGCGATCATCTCGTTGCGGTGCGTGTGGCCGTTGACCCACGCGATCACGTTGGAGTGCGACTTCAGTCGTTCGACGAGGTGCGTGCCGTCGAACGTCCGCTCCCCCGGGGTCTCCGGGTTGGGGAGTTTGGCGGTCATCGTCGACGACGTGTGGTGACTGAACACCATGACGAGCTGGTCGCTGTGCGACGAGATCTGGCGTTCGATCCACGCGAGTTGCTTCTCGCTGATCGAGCCGTCGGCGATGCCCATGCTGTTCGTCGTGTTCATCGCGATGCCGAGGAGTCCGGGCGCGATCTGGAACTTGTACCAGGTGGGGCCCTCCGGATCGGCGAATCCGTGGCCGACCGGACCCGCTCCGGTCAACGCCGGATCGAAGTGCCTGCGGACGAACTCTCGCGGCGAGTACGGGCGTCGGCGCAGATCTCGGGTGGCCGGCAGTGTCGGGCCGGTGGTCTTGAGCTTCGCCAGCATCCCGGCGACCGCCGCCGGGTCGGAGCCGAGCGCCTGGCCGATCGCCTGCGCGGTCGGGTCGGAGCCGGGAAGGTCGTACTTCACGTCGGACAGGTACAGCCAGTCCACGAGTCCGTTGGGAACGGTGCCGAGCAACTGGTCGTCATGGTTGCCGAAGACCGAGTACCACCGCATGTTCAGGCCCGGGCTGGTGTGCGTGCGCATCGCGGCGTGCAGCATCCCGGGGATCGTCGGGAATCCGCGGTCCTTGTAGATGTCGGGCTTGTCGAGCTCAGGTCGGTAATAGAGCGCGGACCCGAGGGCCTGGACACCCTCGAAGCGGGTTTTCGAGCCGGTGTTCGGGGTGATCGCACCGCCTGCGAGGAGTCGCTGGTACCACTCGAGTTCGATGATCTCGTGGTTGTCCGTGTTGTCTCCGGTCGAGACGACGCAGTCGAACGCGCGACCGGTGAACGGTCCACCAGAGAGTGCGTTGATCCGGTTGATCAAGGCGACGGCGCCCTGGGTGCCGAGGGCTTCCTGGGGACGAAACGCCGGGCCCTGAATCGGGTGCACGTACTCGAATCGTGCGGGGCTCTGCACGTCGGTGATGTGGATGTCGGTGAGCTGCACGAACGACGCGACCGCGGTCCGACGGTCGTCGCGGCCCGATTTCGCCGTCGCGAGCTCCTCGCGGATGAAGAGCGGCCAGCCCTTGCCCTGCACCAGCTTGCGGTAGCCCTTGGCATTCGCGCGTCCTCCGACGCCGACCTTCTCCAGCGTGGTGCCCGCCGCATTCGCGGACGACGTCGCGCCGGGCTCTGCGTGTGCCACACCGGAGACCAGGGACGATGCGGCGACGGCTCCGGCCGCAGCACCGCTGCGACGCAAGAAGGAACGGCGGGACATGCTCATCGGGCGACCTCGCTCAGATGAAGTGATTCTGAACACGACATGAAGCGACTGTAACCGGAGACGCGTCGTAGCTGATGAAGTGGGCGCTAATCCGTCGTACGAGCGGTCACGCTGAGCACGGGCTTGTCGGCGGGCGGCTCGTCGTCCGCGGTGAGTTGGGCCCACATCGCGTCGACCATCGGCTGCAGGAACAGGTGGCCGACGTGCTTGATCATGAGCCCGAGTGTCTGATCGGCGACGCTGCGGTCGGTCGACGCCTGTCCGGCTCCACGCATCTCGACGACACCCTGCCGACTCAGTTCGGTGAGGCGCGCGAGGAGAGTGCCGCCGCTGTTGTGCGGGTCGAGGAGCACACGACGCATGTAGTTCACCACCGGCGGGTGCGCGTGGAGCATCTGTGCGACCGCACGATCACGAGCCGCAGCCGATTCGGCCGGCGAGTCGCCTGAGGGGGCGTCGGCGATCGCCTGTGCGTGATAGTCGACCACGAGTTGCTCGACGGCGTCACGAAGACCGTCTTTGGTCTTGAAATGGTGTTGCACGAGACCGACGGTGACCCCGGCCTGCGCCGCGATCATTCGCATCGACACGCGGTCCTCGCCGTGCTCGGAGTACAGGTCGAGCGCCGCGTTCCGGATCTTCGCGCGAGCGGTCAGATCGGAGGCGGACGTGCGGGGATCACTCATGTCGGCTCCTTCCGATCGTCAGTGGATGAGTCTACGGCGGGACCATTGACCGATACACGCACACTGCTTACTATACGGCTGTATAGCGATGTTGGATGGAGATGCTCCTCTGCCGGCTCGCGACGCCACCCACCCCTATCGGAATCGAGAAGCCCATGACCACACTGTTCCCCGACTACCGCGCATCGTGGGAGAGCGACGACCAGGCCGCGCTCCGCGCACACGCTCGCGCGTACTTCACCAAGGAGGCCACCCCGAATCAGGAACGGTGGGCGGAACAGCACCAGGTGGACCGTGAGTTCTGGACCAAGACCGGCGATGCGGGTCTGCTCTGCCTTGATCTGCCGGAGGAGTTCGGTGGATCGGGCGGCGACTTCGGGCACGAGGCGATCGTTCAGCAAGAACTCGCCTTCGCGGGCGACTCGGCATTCGGTTTCGCCGTGCACTCGACGATCGTCGCGCACTACATCAACGCGTACGGCACCGACGAGCAGAAGCGCCGGTGGCTGCCGCGCGCGGCCAGCGGTGAGTCGGTTCTCGCGATCGCCATGACCGAACCGGGCACCGGTTCCGATCTCCAGTCCGTCCGGACCACCGCCGTCCTCGAAGGCGACGAGTACGTGATCAACGGATCGAAGACGTTCATCTCGAACGGCTCCCACTGCGACCTCCTCGTCATCGTGTGCAAGACAGACCCGACCCAGGGTGCGAAGGGGGTCTCGCTGATCGTCGCCGAGACGAAGGACCTTCCCGGCTTCGCGCGCGGACGCGTCCTAGCCAAGATCGGGCAGCACGGCCAGGACACGCGCGAACTGTCGTTCACCGACATGCGGGTGCCTGCCGCGAATCTCCTCGGCGGCGTCGAAGGCCAGGGCTTCTATCAGTTGATGAGTCAGTTGCAGCGCGAACGTCTGATCATCGGCGTCGGGGCCGTCGCCGTCGCCGAAGCCGCCGTCATCGAGACCCTCAAGTACGTCAAGGAGCGAGAGGCGTTCGGGCAGCCGATCCTCAAGTTCCAGAACACCCGATTCGTTCTCGCGGAATGCAAGGCCGACGTTCTTGCGGGCAAGACGCTCATGGATCACTGCATCTCGGAGCAGATCGCCGGCCGTCTGGACCCGGCGACGGCGTCGATGGCCAAGTTGTGGGGTACTGAGAAGCAGAAGGAAGTGGTCGATCGCTGCCTGCAGATGTTCGGAGGCTACGGCTACATGGCCGAGTACCCGATCGCCCGCATGTACGCCGACACCCGCGTTCAGACCATCTACGGCGGCACCAGCGAGATCATGAAGGAACTGATCGGCCGCTCGCTGTAGCTGCAATTGAACGTTGGCGGCGATTCTTGGCCCTTTACCAAGAATCGCCGCCAGAGTTCGCTTGCCGGATTTCGCGCGGGCCTGCACAAAACTCTGGCCGCCTCGCGTGCCGGTGTGGCAGAGTGGTCGACGTGATCAAGAGCTGTCAGGAGTGTTGTCAGGGCTGACGTCCCGCCTTTGAGCGAGGACGGCCCTGTTCTTCAGCCTCCCTGCACGTTCGATCACCATTCGAGGAATCCCTCATGACCACTGCGCTCACCGCACCCGTCTCTGCTCCGTTCGTCTCCGTTCCCCTCTCTGTGCAGGCGAACGATTTCCGTGCCGCGCTTGCCGCAGGCGCCGTCGCCGTCGACCTGCGTGACGCCGCCCAGCACCGTGCGCACGGCGCACTGCTCGGAGCGGTCGCCGTCGCCTCCGATCAGGCGCTTGATCTCCTGGGCCCAGATTCCCCCGTCGCGCTCCGCGCGGCCACTGTCGACGCCGAGTGGATCCTCGTCTCCGAGGACGGCTACGACGCCGAGTGGCTCGCCTGGCACCTGCAGGCGCGCGGTGTGCGTGGTGCGCGGTTCGTCGTGGGAGGTCATCGGGCGTTGCGCAGCCGCGGCGTGACCGGCTCGATCGGCTCCGACGCGCTCGGTCTGTACGACCCGCGCTGACCTGGCCGTCTCGATTGGTGTCTGCGCTGGCCGGACACTTAACCTAGAGGCGTGAGCGAGCACCAGAACGACGAGACGACCCGCGACGACGACCAGACCCCCGAGCAGCTGCGGATCCGCCGCGAGAAGCGCGAACGGATTCTGGCCGAAGGACGCGAGGCGTACCCCGTCGAAATCGCTCGCACCCACACGCTGCGCGCAGTCCGTGACGAGTACTCCCACCTCGAAGCGGGAGCCGAGACCGGGGTGATCGCCGGAGTCGCCGGGCGCGTGATCTTCATCCGCAACAAGGGCAAGCTCTGCTTCGCGACCCTCCAGGAGGGTGACGGCACACAGCTGCAGGCCATGCTCAGCCAGGCCAAGGTCGGCGAGGATTCGCTCGCGAGCTGGAAGTCCGACGTCGACCTCGGCGACATCGTCTACGTGCACGGCGAGATCATCTCCTCCCGCACCGGTGAACTGTCGGTGATGGCCGACGCCTGGCAGATGGCGTCGAAG
The DNA here is from genome assembly GCF_037148075.1 of Gordonia malaquae. Lineage (NCBI taxonomy): Bacteria > Bacillati > Actinomycetota > Actinomycetes > Mycobacteriales > Gordoniaceae > Gordonia > Gordonia malaquae. The sequence continues at coordinate 88,820 of NZ_JBBCUB010000001.1, forward strand.
TCGCTGCGGCCCCTGCCCGTGGCGCACAAGGAGATGAACGAGGAGTCGCGCGTCCGCCAGCGGTACGTCGACCTCATCGTCAATCCTGACGCTCGCGAGATCGCCCGCACCCGCGTGAAGGCGATGGCCGAGCTTCGCCGCTTCCTCACCGAGCGTGACTTCCTCGAGATCGAGACGCCGATGCTGCAGACGCTGCACGGCGGCGCCGCCGCGCGCCCCTTCGTGACGCATTCGAACGCCTTCGACATGGACCTGTTCCTGCGAATCGCGCCGGAGCTGTTCCTCAAGCGCGCCGTCGTCGGCGGCCTTGAACGAGTCTTCGAAGTGAACCGCAACTTCCGGAACGAGGGCGCCGACTCGACGCATTCGCCGGAGTTCGCGATGCTCGAGACCTACCAGGCGTACGGGACGTACGACGACGCGGCCGTGACCACGCGTGAACTCGTCCAAGCGGTGGCATTGGCGGCGGCGGGAACGCTCACCCCGACGATGCCGGACGGCAGCACTTACGACCTGTCGGGCGAATGGAAGTCCGTCTCCATGTACCCGTCGCTGTCGGAGGCGCTCGGCCGCGAGATCGTGCCGCTCGAGACCACCGTCGACGAGTTGCTGGCGATCGCCGCAGAAGTCAGCCTCGACGTCCCCAAGGACAAGGGCTACGGCCACGGCAAGCTCGTCGAAGAACTGTGGGAGCACATGGTCGGCAGCAAGCTCGACGAGCCGGTGTTCGTCCGTGACTTCCCGGTCGAGACCTCGCCGTTGGTCCGCGCGCACCGCAGCATCCCGGGCGTCGTCGAGAAGTGGGACCTCTACGTCCGCGGCTTCGAGTTGGCGACCGGCTACTCCGAGCTCGTCGACCCGGTGATCCAGCGTGAGCGCTTCGTCGACCAGGCCCGCCTCGCCGCCGCAGGCGACGACGAGGCGATGGTCCTCGACGAGGAGTTCCTCGCCGCGATGGAGTACGCGATGCCCCCGACCGCAGGCACCGGCATGGGCATCGACCGTCTCCTGATGGCGATCACCGGACTCGGCATCCGCGAGACGATCCTCTTCCCGCTGGTCAAGCCGGTTCAGTAGGTCGCCGTCGGCACTTCACACGTCCATGCCCGCGTTGCGGGCGTGGGTCATCGTGGTGCTCTGGCCATCCAGGGTTTCGCGGATGATGTCCGCGTGTCCTGCGTGATGGGCCAGTTCGCGCAGCATGTGCAGGACGATCCACCGCACCGACCGGTACTCCCGCTCTGGCGCCCAGGGTGCGGTGGGGAGTGGGATCAACGCGTCGAGGTCCGACGTCGCCTTCAGCGCGGCGACGGTGCTCGCGTACTGCGCGTCGTACTTCTCGGCCCATTCGGCGAAGGTCTCGTCGTCGGTGAGCTCATAGGCGTGGGCCGCGCCGGCCATGTCGAACTCGGCGTTCGGGTCGGCGTCGGTGATCGTCTTCCACCAACCCTCATGTGTCAGGGTGACGTGCTTGAGAAGCCCGCCGATGCTCAAGGCGGACACGGTCGGCGTGGCGCGTGCCTGCTCTTCGGTCACGCCGTCGACGGCGATGCGGAAGTTTGCGGATTCGTCGTCGAAAAGGGCTACGAGGTCGGTGATCTCAGTCATTCGTCGACGATAAGTCGAATGTGGTCCTGAGATCGGTCGGATCAGCGAAGTTCGATGGCGTAGTGCCGTCGGACCCGGATGATTCGACCGATCTCAGGAGCATTGACGCTCAGCGCTGGGTGTAGAACGTCCATGGCTCGTACGAGACGGTGGTGCCGTCCGGTGCCGTGATGTGCAGATACTCGCGGTGGACGTGATAGGTGTAGCCGTTGTTGTAGGCGTGGAACCTGCCGAACTGGTCCTGCGTGGCGCCGTTCACGTCGATCCAGTTGCCAGTCGTCTTGGCCTTGCCGCTGTACCCCCAGCCGGTCGGTCCCTGCACTGGGCAGATCACGACCTGCGACAGTGCCGATTCGGCCATGACCTTCGCCGGCCCGCGGCAGTACGGACCGCCGGGAAAACCGTCGGCGGCCGCACCTCCCACAGCCGAAAGGCTCGCGCCGGCCAGTCCGGCTGCCACGATCGTTCCGGCGATGACTCGAGTTCGATTGCGCATGATGTTCACGTCCTCTCGCAGGCGAGCGGTAGCGGTCAGGCCGCGGTGTGCGCTGCGTTGTCGGGTGTGCTCGACCGCTACCTGGTATGTCGAACGTCCATGCGCGGACCGTTAGGGGTGTGTAGTCCAAACGAATGACACTAGGTCAGGGGATGAGGCGGACACGCCGGGCGTTGACGACGGCTTCGAACCGCGTCGACGCGTCGAGCTTCACCAGCAACCGCTTGACGTGGTCCTTCACCGTGTAGACGCCGATGCCCAGGCGGTCGGCGATCGTCGCGTTCGGCAGACCTGCGGCGAGCAGGCCGAGCACGTCTTGTTCGCGTGCGGTCAGGTGGACGGACGGTTCGTCGAACGGGGAGTCGTGGGCGAGACCGTCCGCGATGTCGAGCATCTGATCGCGGAGTGCAGCGTCGGACGTGGTGTCGGCGAGGGCGCGCAGGCGAGCATGTGAGTCCTGGATCTGTGCACGCCATGCGGCGAGGTCGCGCTCCTCGTCGTCTGTGCGGAGAGTGGCGAGCACGTCGGCCACTGCGAGCTGCTGCTCCACTCCGCGGGCCTCGTCGGCGACGGCGTCCAACGAGACGCCGAGTTGATCGTGCGGATTGCGCCGAGCGGCGTAGAGAACGCCGATGTGCTTGCGTCCGACGATGATCGGCGCTGCGACCATCGCCCGCAGATTCTCGGCGCGGATGATCTCGTCGTACGTGTGCGTGATGAGCGGCGACCGGACGTAATCGTGCACAGCGGCCGCCCGCCTGCGGCCGATCACTCGACCGCCGAGCCCGTGTCCGGGATAGAGATTGGCGCCGCGCAACGGTCCGACGACATCGCCGTCGAACGCGAACAGCTCGATGTGATCGGCGGTTCCCGGCAGCACTCGGCCCGCGAACGCCAGCCCGGCACCAGTGCGCAGCCGCAGTCGTTCCAGCGGCATGCGCAATCGACGAGCCAGCTCGTCCGATGGCGTACCCCTCTTCGGAGGGTTGTCGGTGGCGGGGGTCACACACATCATTGTTCCATCCGTGATCACACGACGACGATGGAGTGCAAGACATGACCGATGGACGCCAGGCGGCCGAGCGGCAGGTGCATCAGTGGCTCGACGAGTACAGCGCGCCGAATGCGAGCGCCGCGTACCTGCTGTGCGATCGATACGACCGCGACGCCGTCGCATTCACGCTGGTCGAACCCGATCTGACGTCGACGCCGTTCACCCACGGCGAGTTGGCCGACGAGTCGCGTGCGATGGCGACGGTCCTGGTCGCCAAAGGCGTCGAGCGCGGCGATCGGGTCCCGGTTCTCCTCGGCAAACGGCGCGAGCTGATCGTCGCGCTGATGGCGCTGTGGCGGATCGGCGCCGTCCACGTACCGCTCTTCACGGCCTTCGCGACCGGTGCGATCCTGCTCCGGGTGGAGGGGGCGTCTGCGAAGGTCGTCATCACCGATGCGTCGCAGCGAGACAAAGTCGATCCGATCGACGCCGTCACGGTGCTCGACGTCGACGATCTGGCTGCCGAGTCGGTCGGTGCGGAGCCGTTCTCCGACGACGCCGTGATCGGCGGCGACGGAACACTCGTCCAGCTCTACACGAGCGGCACCACCGGCAAGCCCAAGGGCGTCCCGGTGCCGCTGCGCGCGCTCGCCGCGTTCCAGACGTATCAGCACTACTCGTTGGACGTGACACCCGACGACGTCTTCTGGAACGCCGCCGACCCCGGCTGGGCGTACGGTCTCTACTACGCGATTCTCGGTCCGCTCGTCGGTGCCCGGACGAGTCTGCTCTTCAACGCGGGCTTCACGCCGGATTCGACAGTCGCCGTCGTGAAGACCTTCGGCGTCACCAACTTCGCGGGCGCGCCGACCATGTACCGGGCGCTGCGAGCGGGTGCGGACATGTCAGGGGTGACCCTGCGCCGTGCCTCGTCGGCCGGTGAACCGCTGACCCCGGACATCGTCGAGTTCGGTCTCACCCAGCTCGGCACGGAGGTCCGCGACCACTACGGCCAGACTGAGACGGGGATGGTCATCGGCAATCACTGGCAGTCCGACGTCGCGCTTCCGCTCAAGCCGGGATCGATGGGGCAGGTGATGCCGGGGTACGCGGCGGGCATCGTCGACGGCCAGATCGCACTCGACGTGAAGGGCAGCCCGCTGCTCTGGTACACCGGCTACGACGCCGCACCGGAGAAGACCGCCGAACGGTTCACCGAGGACGGTGCGTGGTACCTCTCAGCCGACACCGGAAAGCTCGACGACGAGGGGTACTTCTCCTTCACCGCCCGCGATGACGACGTGATCCTCGCCGCCGGATATCGCATCGGACCGTTCGACGTGGAGAGCGTGATGGCGGTGCATCCGTCGATCGCCGAGGTCGCCGTCGTCGGCAGGCCGGACCCCGAAGGCATTCGCGGCGAGGTGGTCGAAGCGTTTGCCGTCCTGAACACCGGTTTCACGGCGAGCGACGACCTCGCGACGGAGTTGAAGCATCTGGTCCGCGACGAGTACTCGAAGCACGCGTACCCGCGGACCGTCCACTTCGTCGAGTCGTTGCCGAAGACGCCGAGCGGCAAGGTGCAGCGTTTCGTCCTGCGTCGCGAGGGTGCTTGACGCGTTGAAGCGTGCCGCCGGTGGTCGTCGTTCCGGCGATCGGCCGCCTACGACAGTTCGCGCTTGAGGATCTTTCCGGACGGGTTGCGGGGGAACGCGTCGACGAACTCGACGGACCGCGGGACCTTGAAGTTGGCGAGGTGCTCGCGGGCATGAGCGGTCACCTGCTCCGCGGTGACGTTCGCGCCGTCCCGCACGGTCAGGAAGGCCTTGCCGACTTCGCCGAGGCGTTCGTCCGGGACTCCGATGACGGCCGCCTCGGTGACACCGTCGATGCGGGACAGGACCTGCTCCACCTCGGCGGGGTACACGTTGAAGCCGCCGCAGATGTACATGTCCTTGAGGCGGTCGGTGATCTTGAGGTTGCCGCGGTCGTCGATGGTGCCGACGTCGCCGGTGTGGAGCCAGCCGTCGGCGTCGATGGTCTCGGCGGTCGCCCTCGGGTCGTCGAGGTAGCCGCGCATCACCATCGCGCCGCGCGCCAGGATCTCGCCTGCGTCGGACAGCATGATCTCCATGCCGTCGAAGGTCCGACCGCAGGTGGTCGCGACGGTGACCGCGTCGTCGTCCGGCCTGCAGGTGGTGATGAATCCGCTGGTCTCGGTCTGGCCGTAGGCGGTGACGACGGTTTCGACGCCGAGGTCGGACTGGAGGCGTTCGATCAGGACGACGGGGACGATCGTGGCGCCGGTGACGATCAGACGCAGGCTCGACAGGTCGTAGTCGGCCCGGGCGGGGTCGTCGAGGATCGTCTGGAAGATCGTCGGGGCTCCGGGGAAGACCGTCGCCGACTCGGCCGCCGTCAGCTTGCAGGCCTCAGTGGGGGAGTAGACGGCGAGCGGGAGCATCGCGGCGCCGAACAACACGCACGGCAGGATGCCGGCCTTGTAGCCGAACGTGTGGAAGTACGGATTCACCATCAGGTACCGGTCGGTCTCGGTGAGACGACCGTTCGCGCCCCAGGCATGCGAGCCGGCAACGGTCTGCTGATGCTCGGCGAGCACACCCTTCGGTGCGCCGGTGGTGCCGGAGGTGAACAGGATGTCCGACAGGTCATCTCCGGTGACGGCGTTCGCCCGTTCGCGGGTGGCCTCCGCGGCGGCCTCGGAGACGTTCATGAAGTCGTTCCACGGCACCGCGCCGGTCGCCGGATCGACGGCCTGCTCGAGAGGGATCCCGACGACCGTGCGGTCTTGCGCGATCGGTGAGTCGAGCACCTCGCTGAGACGGTCGATGCCCGCGAACACGCCGGACGTCACAACGACTCGTGCGCCTGAGCGCTCAACGATGTCCGACGCCTCGCTGATCGTGTAGCGCGTGTTCAGGGGGACGAGGACGGCTCCGGCGTAGTGAGTGCCGAGTGCGGCGATGGGCCAGTGATGGCTGTTGGGGGCCCACACGGCGACGCGGTCGCCGTGCTGCACGCCGAGGTCGATCAGGCCCGCGGCGAAGCGTCGTACCTGGTCGGCGAACTCGCTCCAGGTGAGTCGGACCGGCTCGGCCCACTGTTCGTCGACGATCGCCGGAAGATCGGGCCACAACTGTTCCGCGCGGTGGAGTGCTGCGGGAGTGGTGAGCGGAGTCGGAAGCATGAACAAAACCTAGCAAATGCTTGGTAGGTTAAGCTAGCGGTCATGACGACGATCAATCTCGCCGATCGGGCCGTCGACCTCGGCGAATGGGCGGCCCGCACCCCTGATGCGGCAACCGTCTTCGCGCAGGCCGTGCGCGATTGGCTCTCCGACAACCTGGTGGGCGACTTCGCGTCCCTACGCGGACGCGGCGGACCGGGCAGTGAACACGAGTTCTTCGCCGAACGACTCGAGTGGGACCGCCACCTCGCGGCGTCGGGTTGGACATGCCTCGGATGGCCCGTTGAACACGGCGGCCGCGGTGCGACCATCGAGCAGCGGATCATCTTCCACCAGGAGTATGCGCGGGCCAACGCACCCGCGCGCGTGAATCACCTCGGTGAGGAACTTCTCGGCCCGACACTGATCGAATACGGCACGCCGGAGCAGCAGGCTCGCTTCCTGCCGCACATCGTCGACGTCACCGAGCTATGGGCGCAGGGCTACTCCGAACCGGGAGCGGGCAGTGACCTTGCGGGCGTCGCGACCTCCGCTGTGCTCGACGACGACCAGTGGGTGATCAACGGCCAGAAGATCTGGACGTCGCTGGCTCACCTGTCCCAATGGTGCTTTGTGATCGCTCGCACCGAGAAGGGCTCGAGTCGACACAAGGGCCTGAGCTTCCTGCTCGTTCCTCTCGACGCCGACGGTGTCACCATCCGGCCGATCCAACAGATCACCGGAACGTCGGAGTTCAACGAAGTGTTCTTCGACGACGCGAAGACCTCCGCCGACCTCATCGTCGGCGAGCCGGGCGACGGGTGGAAGGTCGCGATGGGCCTCCTGCAGTTCGAGCGCGGTGTGTCCACACTCGGCCAGCAGGTGGGCTTCCACCGCGAACTCGACAACCTGATCAACCTCGCCGAACGCAACGGTGCGGCGTCCGATCCCGAGATCGCCTCCCGCCTGCGGCGCGCCAAGGTCGGCCTCTCGGTGATGGAGGCCAACGCGCGGCGCACCCTCGCCGGCGACATCGTCTCCGAAGCCGGGGCCGCGTCGGTCACCAAGCTGCTCTGGGGCAACTGGCACCGCGACCTCGGTGAACTCGCGGTGGCAGTCGCCGGCGCGCCCTCCCTCATCGGGCCGCCCGCCACCACCGAGGGGCGAGCCAACAACATCTCAGATCCGGAGAACGTCGAACTCGACGAGTGGCAACGACTGCTCCTGTTCACCCGCGCCGACACGATCTACGGCGGCTCCAACGAAGTACAGCGGAACATCATCGCCGAGCGCGTCCTCGGCCTTCCCCGAGAGGCACGTCCATGACCCGTCCTGTTTCCCCACTCGCCACCCCTCCCGAGGAGATCGCGGGCCACGACCTGCTCAAGGGCAAGAAGGTCGTGGTCACCGCAGCCGCGGGAACCGGCATCGGCTTCGCGACCGCACGCCGTGTGCTCCTCGAAGGCGGCGACGTCCTGGTCTCCGACTTCCACGAGCGTCGCCTCGGCGAGACCGTCGAGAAGCTCGCCGCCGAGTTCGGCGCCGAGCGAGTCACGTCCCACGTCTGCGACGTGTCGTCCACCGAACAGGTCGACGATCTGATCGCCGCCTCGGCGCAGAAGCTCGGACGCATCGACGTCCTGGTCAACAACGCCGGACTCGGCGGGGAGACCCCGGTCGCCGACATGACCGACGAGCAGTGGGACCGGGTCGTCGACATCACGTTGACCAGCACGTTCCGCGCCACTCGCGCCGCCCTCCGCTACTTCCGGGACGCCGGCCACGGCGGCATCCTGGTCAACAACGCGTCCGTCCTCGGCTGGCGCGCGCAGCGGGGTCAGGCGCACTATGCGGCTGCCAAGGCCGGTGTCATGGCCCTCACCCGTTGTTCTGCAGTCGAGGCCGCCGACTACGGCGTCCGCATCAACGCCGTCGCACCGTCGATCGCCCGTCATCCGTTCCTCGCGAAGGTGACCAGCGACGACCTGCTCGACGAACTCGCCTCCCGCGAGGCGTACGGCCGCGCCGCAGAAGTGTGGGAGATCGCGGCCACCATCGCGATGCTCGCCAGCGACTACACCACCTACCTCACCGGCGAGATCGTGTCGATCTCCAGCCAGCGCGCATAGCAAGGAGCCAACCACCATGACCGCACCTCAGGCCTACATCGTCGACGCCGTCCGCACCCCGGTCGGCAAGCGCGGCGGTTCACTCGCCTCCGTCCATCCCGCCGACCTCGGCGCGCACGTGATCTCGGCGATCGTCGAGCGCACCGGCATCGACCCGGAGATCGTCGACGACGTGATCTTCGGCTGCGTCGACACCATCGGCCCGCAGGCCGGCAACATCGCACGCACCGCATGGCTCACCGCGGGCATGCCGCTCGGCGTCCCCGGCACCACCGTCGACCGCCAGTGCGGCTCGAGCCAGCAGGCCATCCACTTCGCGGCCCAGGCAGTGATGAGCGGGACGCAGGACGTCGTCCTCGCGGGCGGCGTTCAGAACATGAGCGCCATCCCGATCAGCCAGGCGATGATCGCAGGCCAGGAACTCGGATTCACCACCCCCACCGCGGAGTCGAAGGGCTGGGTCGAGCGCTTCGGCGATGCGGAGATCAGTCAGTTCGTCGGCGCCGACATGATGGCCAAGAAGTGGGACATCAGCCGCGGTGACATGGAGGCTTGGGCGCTGCAGAGCCACGAGCGCGCCCGCGCCGCGATCGCAGCAGGCCGTTTCGCGGGAGAGTACGTCCCGCTCGGCGACTGCGTCGTCGACGAGTGCCCGCGTGAGACGTCGCTGGAGAAGATGGCGTCCCTGAACGTTCTCGCCGAGGGCTCCGATCTGACCGCCGCCGTCGCCTCTCAGATCTGCGACGGCTCGTCGGCGACCCTGGTCGTGTCGGAGAAGGCACTCAAGGAGTACGGCCTCACGCCTCGTGCCCGCATCCACCACATGTCGGTCCGCGGTGACGACCCGGTGATGATGCTGTCGGCGCCGATCCCGGCGACCAAGTGGGCGCTGGAGAAGACCGGCATGAGCATCGATGACATCGACGTCGTGGAGATCAACGAGGCGTTCGCGCCGGTCGTTCTCGCGTGGCTGAAGGAGACGGGCGCCGACCCGGCCCGCGTCAACCCGAACGGCGGCGGCATCGCGCTGGGCCATCCTCTCGGCGCGACCGGTGCGAAGCTGTTCGCAACGCTCCTCAACGAGCTCGAGCGCACCGGTGGACGCTACGGACTACAGACGATGTGTGAGGGCGGCGGAACCGCCAACGTCACGATCATCGAGCGACTGGGCTGACTTCAGCTGGCACAGATCTGACGTTTGACAACAGCCCGGGCACATACTGCCCGGGCTGTTGTCGTCTCCGACGTGTGATCGATCGCTTCTGGGTCGTGTCGCGGTGCCCCACTAGTGGATTCGCCTCCGACAAGTAGTCCGATCATGGGATGAAATTATCGTCTGATCGACCTAAGAATCGACCGATTCGGCCGAGAACGCTCACGTTTTGCCGCATATGCCCAATGGCACTGAGTGACCATTCAGTAACGATTGAATAACTCAATTAGTGGTTCATCTGATCAACTGATTGACTGCGATACGAGAGCTTGGTCACGTCCCGCGTGTCATGTGCGCGCGACCACGAGTCTGAGTCTCAATTGTTCAATCCTCACCCCGCGAAAGGGCTCCATCATGGGCAACATCCCTGACATCTCCGGCATCAACGATCTGATGAAGACGCTCAACGCGCTTCTCAACCAGGCCGGTTCCAACGAGAACGGCGGAAGCCAGACTCCGTCCGCCTGACGACTGGCACAGCGGGCCGCGTGCCCGCACGTCGGGCCGCGCACTGCGCGGCCCGGCACCCTTCGTCCGCTCACGATCCCGCACAGGAGCACAGATGTCTGCAGCCCGGAAGCTGGTCGCCGATGATCTCGTGGCGGCTGCCGCGGTGCTGGCCGAAGGGCTTCCCGAGATCCCGGACTACGCCGCACTTCTCGGAGCTCACACCGCGGACCCATCCGTGTGCGACTCCCTTGCCCGAGTCTTTCTGCGGCCCTTGATCAACGCCGGCTGTGTGGTCGGCGTCGATGACGGCGACGGCCTCGCGGGGCTGCTCGTGATGCATCGACCGTCGGCCGGTTCGCTTGATCCCCACATGGAGTCCGCGGCCAGCGACCTTGAGTTCCTCCGGGCTCATCCCGATATCGCGACCCGACTGCTCGCTCGGGTGAACGAACCCGCACTCCCGATTCCGGAGCCGGACGCGGTCACGATCTCGGTCGCTGCCGTCTCGAAAACGCGCCGGAGCAGCGGTGTCCTCAGGTCGCTCGTCGGAGTAGTCGAGGAGGCGTGCATCGCCGACGGCGTCCAGTTCTGCGCGTGGACTGCCCGCGAGGACCTCCGCGACCTGTACTGCGCGGCGTGGAACCTCACGCCGTTCGCCGAGCGGCGCCTTGACGAGGAGACGCGTCTGTACGGACTCGCCTCGACTCGGCCGCCGGCGCTCTCCGCACGACTCACCCATTCCTGATCGTCCACCACCCACCAACTTCTGAAGGAGTCACCATGACGCGCTCGCGACTCATCCTCCGCGCGGCCGCGCTCGCCTCCGCGGCGGCGATGACGCTGACCGGGCTTCCCTCCATCGCGCATGCGGCGCCGAGCAGCGTCGTCACCTCGACCGATGTCACGACCCAGATGTCCGACATCATGGTGCACTCGGCCGCGATGGGGCGTGACATCCCGCTGACGGTCCTGAAGCCGAAGGATACGTCGAAGCCCGCGCCGGTGCTCTACCTGCTGAACGGTGCAGGCGGAGGCGAGGACTCGGCGACGTGGCAGCTCAACACCGACATCGTGAAGTTCTTCGCGAACAAGCACGTCTATGTGGTCATCCCGATGCAGGGCGCCTTCTCGTACTACACCGACTGGATCAAGGCCGACGAGAAGCTCGGCGTCAACAAATGGGGCACGTTCCTGGCCGACGAACTGCCGCCCGCCATCGACGGCTCGTACAAGACGACCGGCAAGAACGCCATCGCGGGCATCTCGTCGTCGGCGACATCGGTGCTCAATCTCGCGATCGCGAACAAGGGCCTCTACCGTGCGGTCGGTTCGTACAGCGGCTGTGCCAGCACGTCGAGTGAGCACGGGACGTTGTTCATGCGGATCGTCGTCGAGACCCGTGGCGGAGGTGACGTCCGGAACATGTGGGGCGAACTCCGCGGCCCGCTGTGGAAGAAGAACGACCCGATCCGTCACGCGGAAGGGCTTCGTGGGCTGTCGCTCTATCTGAGTGCGGCGACAGGGCTTCCCGGCGAACACGACAACCTCCGGGAGGTGCCGGAGGTGGGGACTCTCGCCGACCGGCTCGTCGTCGGCGGCGCGATCGAGACCGCGACGCGCGTGTGCACCGAACAGTTGGCCTCCCGTCTGCAGCAGTTGCGCATCCCGGCCACGGTCGACCGTCCGGTCGGCGGCACACACTCGTGGCCCTACTGGCAGGACCAGCTGCACAAGTCGTGGCCGCAGCTCGGCCGCGCGATCGGCGCCTGACTCGCTCTCGCGCTCACCGGCCGGGCGGCCCTGTGATTCGGGCCACCCGGCCGGTAGTATGGGATGACATTCAGAATTCGTCTCAACATCGAGCAGTTCGCCATGAAGTGGAGGGTCGTATGACCAAGCCTGCAGAAACCCCGGTGCGCGCCGGCGACAAGGTCTCGTCGGAATCGCACAGTCTCACCGAGCTCCTCGAGATCCAGAAGGCTGCCTTCCTGCGCGACGGCATCCCTGACGCTGCGACCCGCGTCGACCGGATCAACCGTCTCGGTCAGATGCTCCTCGACAACGCCGACGAGATCACCGCCGCGCTCAACGAGGACTTCGGCACCCGTCCCCGCGAACTGTCGATCGCCACTGACGTCGCAGGCTGCCTCATCGACCTCACCCACCAGCGTCGTTCGGCCGAGAAATGGATGAAGGAGACCAACGTCTCCAAGATCCAGGGAGCGCTCGGCTACAAGCAGCGCCTGCGCCACGATCCGCTCGGCGTCGTCGGCATCATGGGTCCCTGGAACTTCCCGCTGCAGCTGACGATCGTCCCCGCCGGTTCGGCGTTCGCCGCCGGCAACCGCGTGCTGCTGCGCCCGTCGTCGATCACCGCGAAGACGACCGCCGTCATCGCGCGTGTGGCCCCCGACTACTTCTCGATCGAAGAGCTCGCTGTCGTCACCTCCGCCCACGGCGGCGGCTCCGATTTCGCGAAGCTGAAGGTCGACCACATGTTCTTCACCGGTTCACCCGAGGTCGGTGCGTCGGTCGCGCAGGAGGCCGCGAAGAACCTGGTCCCCGTGACCCTGGAACTCGGTGGCAAGAACCCGGTGATCGTCGACGCCACTCAGGACATCACCGAGGCCGCGAACTTCATCGCCGACGCCCGCATGATCAACGGCGGTCAGGTGTGCCTGTGCCCGGACTACGTGTTCGTGCCGGAGAGCAAGGTCGGCGAGTTCACCGAGAAGGTGATCGCCCGCTGGACCAAGAACTTCCCGACGATCGAGAAGAACGATCAGTACACGTCGACGATCAACGAGAAGAACTACACGCGCATCACCGGCCTGATCGACGACGCCGTCGAACTCGGCGCCACCAAGCACCAGGTGATCCCGGCCGGCGAGTCGCTGCCGAACGCCGAGGCACGCAAGATCCCGCCGACCCTCCTGACCGGTGTCAAGGCCGGCATGAAGATCGAAGAGGACGAGGTGTTCGGACCCGTCCTCACCGTCTACCCGTACCGCAACCTGTCCGAGGCGATCGACAAGATCAACTCGGCGGGACACCCGCTGACCCTGTACTGGGTCGGTGACGACAACGAGAACCTCAAGCGCGTGGCCGACAACACCCGCAGCGGGTCGATCAGCGGCAACGACTTCGCGCTGCATCTGCTTTCGCACGGTCTGCCGTTCGGCGGCGTCGGCCGGTCGGGCATGGGCAACTACCACGGCAAGTTCGGGTTCGACACGTTCAGCCATGCTCGTGCGGTCACCGTCTCGACGATGCCGATCAAGTTCGCCGAGCTCGTCTCCGCGCCGTTCACCAAGAGCGACACCCGCCTGACCAACGCCCAGATGAAGATGTGGAACTTCATCCAGGGTCGCGCCAGCCGCAAGTCGGCCAAGCGCTGATCTCACGCATCCCCATCGAGGGCCGTCCGCTTGTGCGGGCGGCCCTCGTTGTTTTCACCGGGTCATCGTGGCGACGGCGTTCGCGACGGCGGCCTCGGACACCAGCGACCGGTGTGCATCGAGGCCGACGTCGTACTGCCGCGGTGCGTCGGGGTGGGTCGCGGTCTCCCGGTGCGTGTGACCGTGCAGGAGCGGCGCTCCGACGTCGGGCAGCCGCCACTGGAGGTAGCGCGTGTGACGTGAACTCGCAGCGTCGGCGGCGGCGTAGGGGAAGTGCGACAGCATCACCGAGGTGTTGTCGACCTGGACCTGCGCTGCGATGCCGACGTAGTCGAAGGCGTCGTTGTATCTCGCAGTCCAACTGCGGGCCCGCTTGTGCATCGGGTGCGCGAGATCGTGGTTGCCGAGAATGTGGAACTTCCTTCCCGGAAGTGAATTGAGGATCTCGAATGCACGCAACTGCTTGCCGGGTCCGCCTCCGGTCAGATCTCCCAGGATCCAGACGCAGTCGTTGTCGGTGACCGATGTAGCCCACATGTCGACGATCCATGCGTCGTGGTCGTCGGTTGTGGTGAATCCGCGAAGATCCGCCACCAACTGATGCCCGAGATGGAGGTCGGACGTGTAGAAGGTGCGACTTCGAGCCATGCACCGACTCTCGCATGAGGCTATGACAAGTTGCGGGCGATCACCTGCGGCGTCGTGGAAAACCAAGCACTTGCTAGGGTGGAGGCAGTGTAGTGAGGAGGCTGGATTGACGTCGAAGACGACGTCGGGTTCGTCCCGACGCGAAGAACTGCTCGGGATCGCAGGTGAACTGTTCGCCGAGCGCGGCCTGCGATCGACGACAGTCCGCGACATTGCCGACACCGCGGGGATACTGTCCGGCAGTCTGTATCACCACTTCGACTCCAAGGAGTCGATGGTCGACGAGCTGCTGCGCGACTTCCTCGACGCGCTGTTCTCCCGGTATCGCGAGATCGACGCCGCAGGCCTGAGCGCTGCCGAGACCTTGCGGCAGCTGGTGATCGCCTCGTTCGAGGCGATCGACACTCGACACACGGCAGTGGCGATCTATCAGAACGAAGCGCGTCAACTCACTGGTCAGGAACGCTTCTCCTACATCAACGATCGCAATCGCGAGAACCGTGAACTGTGGGCTTCGGTCCTGCGCCGCGGCGTCGCCGAGGGCGACTTCCGCCCTGACCTCGACGTGGACCTCGTCTACCGATTCATGCGCGACACCGTCTGGGTGGCCGTCCGCTGGTACCGCCCCGGCGGTGCCAAGACCGTCGAGCAGATCGCCGACCAGTACCTCTCCATCGTCCTCGACGGAATCCTCCCGCGCTGACCCGCTCGTGTCCGCTATGCCGTTGATCGTGACCACTATGTGGTAAAAATCAACGGCGCAGGGGGTCTGCGCGCTTTGGGTTGTTCAGGGGGACGACTATGGGCCAGTCACGGGTCGCGGAGCTTCGCTACCGGGAGAATCTCGGTCCTGATGAGTGGGACTGGTCCGAGTCGCTGGCGATCATCGTGACAGTCCTGATTCCCGAGTTCTTCCGACGCCCCGCGGTGGCATGGAGCGTGATCATCATGATTCTCATGACGACAGTGCTTTCGCCATTCGACGGGCTGTTCGCACTGGTCGGATTCGGGTACCTGCTTGTCGGTCCGATCGTGCTCGGACTGGTCTTCTTGGTCGCTGTTCGACGCGTCAACAGGAAGCCTGGGCAACAGGAACTCGTCTTCCGTGAGAACGGCTTCTCCTATTACGGTCCGCGCGCAGAGAAGCTCCCCGCTGAGATCCCGTACACCGACGTCGTCTCGCTGCGTGCATACAAGCGGGCCACGGCGATGCGCGCGAAGCACCTCCGAGGTGTGACGCTCATCGCAGGGCCCGAGCTTATGCCGCCCGAAGCGTACAACCGTGTGTACGCAGGTATGCGGCGATGACGACTACGAAGGGCTATGTGCCCGAGTTCGACCACGAGTACACGTACGTGGAGGGCGACAGAGCGAAGTTGCGCCGCGTGGCCTGGATTCTGTGGTTGTCGCACAACCGTGGGCTCTGGATCATGATCGCGGTGCAAACCGTGGCGTTCGGGCTTTGCGCGATACAGTTCGACGAACTGCTGTATTTGCTGGGTATTCCCGCAATGGCGTTGTTCTTCTTCGTCGTGACGGCCTACCGCATGAGAAAGGCGTTCTGGTGGGCGGAACCAGGCCGCGAGGCGGCGGTCGGGCTTGACTCAGGCGTGCTCCGGATCATGGACGCGAGTGGGCAACTCATATTGCGGGCCTCGACGGTGAGGGCTGTGTTCTGGATCGACGAGGTACTGCTCGTCGAATTGAAGAGCAAGCGCCGGCTGATGCTGTTGAATCCATTGATTGGACCGGGGTTCGAAGCGAAGCTGGTCGCGGCGACCCTAGTTGCGAAGTGACGTTCCCCGTCCGCCAGTTGTGACCACATACGTGACACAACTGGCGGACGGAGTGAGTCAGGGTTGCACGCGGGTCCAGACGATGTCGTCGACGAGCTTGGACAGGCGCCAGCCGTCGGACGTGCGGACTGCGTCGAAGTGGTAGTAGCCGCCGACCTCCCACAACTGTTCCGTGCCGTCGGCTCGGGTGGCGATCATGGGGTTGAAGAAGTAGGTGACGCCGGAAGCGGTGTCGGCCCCCGGCTCGAGGGTGATGTCGAACTGCCCGAGCATGTGCTGCCATCGAGTGAAGCCTTCGAGGCTGCGAATGAACGCTTTCGCCTCGGTGAGTGGCCCGACGGGGCCGCCCGGAGCGCTGTAGTCGAGGACTGCGTCCGCGGAGAACACGCAGTCGAGGTCGTCCCAGCTGCTGGTGTCGACGGCCCTGGTGTAGGCGGTCATCAAGGCGGTGATCTGGTGGCGGTCGATGAGTTCGGTGACGTCCATCCCTCGACTGTCGCACGGCCGAGAGCGTCGGATCAGACCTTGGTCGACGCCGTCACGGTGAACTTGGCGTTCCGCACGATCTGGCGTGTCGGCCCGACGATCCGGCCGAGCGAACCACGGTAGGCGAGATGCGAGTTCCAGACGCACCACAGTTCGCCGCCGGGTGCGAGCGCACGGGACGCGTCGGCGAAGAGATGATGCGCGATCCCCGTCGACAGCGCCGCGTCGCTGTGGAACGGCGGGTTCAACACGATCAGGTGCTGGGATGAGTCGGCGACGTTCTCCAGCCCGTCGGCCTGTTCCACGCGCACTCGGTCGCCCACGCCGTTCAGCTCAGCAGTGGCGCGGGCCGACCGCACCGCGATCGCCGACCTGTCTGTTGCGAGGACGGACGCCGACGGTCGGGCCGAAGTCAGTGATGCCGCGATGACGCCGGTGCCGCAGGCGAGGTCGATGATGCTGTCCGCGTCGGGGCGAGCGGCGTCGAGAACGCCGAGGAGGAGACGTGTGCCTATGTCGATGCGGGTACCGGCGAACACCCCGCCGTGGGCCGCCACAGTCACCGCGGGATCGGTGTGCGTCTGGGTCTGGGGCCACGCGGCGAGACGATTCTCGGCGTGAGCGCGCCGGGGGCCGCGAGCGAACAGCACACGTGACTTCTGTCGGGCGTGACTCACGTCGACACGGTCGAAGCACTCGCGCAGCACATCGTTCATCGCGACCGACATGTGCTTGATCCGACCTCCTGCGACGACCACGACCTCGTCGTCGGCGGTGGCCGCGATCAACGCCGCGACCTCGGCGAGACGGTCGAGCGACCGAGGAAGCCGAACGAGGACGACCCGCGCCCCGTCGACGACCTCCGATCCGAACGGGAGGGACCGCACGTCGGTGACACCGAAGGTCGCCGCGTTGGCGGCGAGCGCTCGTTCGCCGGTGACGAGATCCTGATGGACTCGGACCCCGGCGGCCCGCGAGCCCAGCGCGAGCGCGCCGTACGCGTCGTCGATGACGGCGACCGATCCGTCCGGGGCAGTTGCCAGACACTCTGCGGCCTCGTCGAGGATCAGCCGGTCTGCGGCATCCGATGCGGCGAGCCCAGGCCCGTCCACGTCGGGAAACCGTCTCAAATCCTGCAGATCCACCCTGAAAGACTACCGAGTCGGCAACAGGTGGGCGGCCAGGGCGGCGGCCATCGCCCGAGCGGCGGCGGAGGGCGCCGGGCCGATCGCGAGAGACAGCATCGACCGGGTGGACCGCGCCACCGGAACCGCTGCCAGTGTTCGATGCCCGCTCGCCATCGATGGGGTCAGCAACCCGACACCGCTGCCGAGTTCAACGAGCGACAGGATCGACTCGGGGGAGTGAGCGGCCACGGCCGGGACGACGTCAACACGTTCGACTGCGCACGTCGACGACAACGCGGACCGGACACCGGTGCCGACTGGGAGGCTGAGCACTGTCGTTGCTGCCAGCTCTGCGCAGGTCACCGACGTCTTCGACGACCAAGGGTGATCGGCGGGGACCACAGCTGCCAGAGGCTCCCGAACCAGGGTCTGAGCGCTGACAGCCCCCGGAAGGCGCTCGGCGTGCGCAACGAGCGCGACATCGAGCCTGCCGCTCTCGAGGTCGGCGATCAGTCGGTCGGAGTTGTCCTCGATCACGGAGACGTGCACGCCGGGGTGGGCTCGGCGGAAGTCGGCGAAGCCTGCGAGGTAGCCGGGGATCGTGCATCCGATCACCGTGCCCAGGCGGAGGTTGCCGCGGACGACTCCGGACAGTTCGTCGGAGACGGAGCCGATCGTCGAGACCGCGTCGAGTGCCGCGCGGGCGTGCGGGAGGATCTGCGTGCCGGCGTCGGTGAGCCGGACGGTTCGCCCTCCGCGCTCGAGGAGTCGGTGTCCGACCTCGTGCTCGAGCTTCGCGACCTGCGCCGACACTCCCGACTGGCTCACGTGCAGACTCGCTGCGGCGGCGGTGAACGAACCGGAGTCGGCAACGGCGACGAGGTATCGCAGTTGATGCAGCTCCATAACCAACAATGCTAGCCACTAGTAGAACTATCTGTTGGACTGCTGGGTGGTTGCGGGGTGAGAGTGGATGCATGACAACAACTCCAGCTTCCATCGCCGCCCTCTACTTCGACTGCTGGGAGCGCAAAGACTTCACTGACCTCGCGCCGCACCTGTCACCCGACTGCACGTTCACCGGCGTGTTCGGCGTCGCACAGGGACCCAACGAGTTCCTCCGCGGGCTGACCGGAATGGCCGCCGGAACCGACTCGCTCGACGTCCGCAAGCGGATATCCGACGAGACCGACGTGATCACCTGGTTCGACCTCGGCATGGGCGGAGCACCGGCCACCGCCGTCGCGAACTGGACTCACGTCGAGAACGGACTGATCACGGCTGTCAACGTCACCTTCGATCCCCGAGAGATCCTGGCCGCATCGGCGTGAGCGGACACTGCGCTCGCCGAGCAGGAGGCTCACGAGTCGAGGCGGGGCGGTGCGGTGCGGTATGTCGGGGGAGTGCGGCTCAACCGGATCGGATTGGAGACGGTCCGGCTCGGGTCGGGTCGTCCCGGGTCGTCGATCGTCGTGACCGGCTGGAGTCCGAGGCGCTCGGCGAGAGCAAAGGCGTCCGCCAGGTCGTTCAACGGTCCGCACGGCACGCCGCGCTCGGTCAGCATGCTGTACCACTGATTGGCGGTGTCGCTCGCGAGTTCGGCGTCGACGATGTGCGAGAGCTCGCCGCGGTTCGCAACACGTGAGGCGTTTGTCGAGAAGCGTGGATCATCGGCGAGTTCGGGGCGCCCGAATGCGTCGACGAGCGCCGCGAACTGGCGATCGTTCCCGACCGCGAGGACAAACGGCCGGTCCGCGGCATGGAAGACCGCATAGGGCGCGATGCTCGGATGGCTGTTGCCCATCGCGCTCGGCACAACACCGGCCGTCACGAATCCGGACGACTGATTGACCAGCGCCGACAGCAGCGACGACAGCAGGTTCACCTCGACCCGCTGGCCCTCTCCCGTCCGGTCGCGATGCCGCAGTGCCGCCAGAATTCCGACGGCCGCGTGCAATCCGGTGATCACGTCGACCATGGCGACACCCACCTTGGTCGGGGTCTGCGGGTCGGGTCCGGTGATGCTCATCAGACCGCCGACGGCCTGGATCAGCAGGTCGTAACCCGGCAGGTTGTTCTCGCCGCCGAAGCCGGTCACCGAGCAGTACACGACCCCCGGATTGACCTGCGCCACGTCGCCGTAGCCGAGGCCGAGGCGATCCATGGTCCCGGGAAGAAAGTTCTCTACGACGACGTCGGCGCGGGCCACGAGTTCGCGGGCGCGGTCGAGGTCGGCGGGATCCCTGAGATCGAGGGAGACGGATGTCTTGTTCCGGTTGACCGACAAGAAGTACGACGATTCGTCGCCCACCCACGGTGGTCCCCACGAACGGGTGTCGTCGCCGACGCCAGGGCGTTCCACTTTGATCACCTCGGCTCCGAGGTCGGCGAGCAGCATCGTCGCGTACGGTCCGGCGAGGACTCGTCCGAAGTCGGCTACGACGAGCCCTCCGAGCGCGGACTCCGACGGAGCGAGAGTCACCGGAAGGCGCTCTCTCCGGTCAACGCCTGACCGATGGTGAGCTGATGCACTTCGGACGTGCCCTCGTACGTGAGGACCGACTCCAGGTTGTTCGCATGCCGGATGACCGGGTACTCCAGGGTGATGCCGTTGGCGCCGAGGATGGTCCGACACTGGCGGGCGATCTTGATGGCTTCCCGGACATTGTTGAGCTTGCCCGTGCTGACCTGGGCCGGGGTGATCTCTCCGCGATCCTTCAACCGGCCGAGGTGCAGTGCGAGGAGGTTCGCCTTGCCGACCTCAAGGGCCATGTCGGCGATCTTCGCCTGGGTGAGCTGGTAGCCGGCGAGCGGCTTGTCGAACACCTCACGGCTCTGGGCGTAGTCGACCGCCACTTCCAGGCAGTCGCGTGCCGCGCCGGTCGCTCCGAAGATGATCCCGAACCGGGCCTCGCCGAGTGCGGTCAGCGGGCCGCGGAGTCCCTCGGCCTTCGGCAGCATCGCGGCCGCGGGCAGCCGAACGTCGTCGAGCACGAGTTCGGATGTGACCGACGCCCGCAGAGACATCTTCTTGGTGATCTCCGGTGCGGAGAATCCCGGCGTGTTCGTCGGAACCACAAACCCTCGGATGCCGCGGGCGCCGACCTCGAGATCGGTCTGGGCCCAGACGACGGCGACGTCGGCGATGGATCCGTTGGTGATCCACATCTTGGTGCCGTTCAGAATCCAGTCGTCGCCGTCGCGTCGTGCGTTGGTGCGCATTCCGGCGGGGTTGGAGCCGAAGTCGGGTTCGGTGAGGCCGAAGCAGCCGATCTTCTCGCCTGCCGCCATGCCTGGCAGCCATTCGAGCTTCTGCTCCTCGCTGCCCCAGTGGTGAATGGAGAACATCGCAAGCGAGCCCTGCACGGAGACCAGGCTGCGGATGCCGGAGTCGACGGCCTCCAACTCGAGGCACGCGAGGCCGTAGGCGGTTGCGCTGGCACCCGGGCAGCCGTAACCGTCGAGATGCATGCCGAGTGCGCCGAGCGCTCCAAGCTCCTGGGCGAGCTCACGGGCAGGAAGTCGTGCGTCTTCGAACCAGTCGGCGATGTGCGGTCGCAGTCGGTCGACGCCGAACTTGCGGACCGTGTCGCGGATCGCGCGCTCTTCGTCGTCGATCAGGGTGTCGATGGCGAACAGTGATTCGATGGACTGAGACATGGCCGAAACTCCTAGTGAGAACGATTGCGCAAACGATTGCACAGCACACGCTAAGGTGTGGATGACGATTGGTCAACCACAAGACGAGGGAGTCGACGATGGCCGACGAACGGGTCGCGACGCTCAAGGAGATCGCGCGGATCGCGGGCGTTCACACCTCGACGGTGTCCCGCGTCCTTCGCCAGAGCGAGCCCGCCGATGGATGGTCCGACGCGGCCCGTCGAGTGCGCGAGGTCGCCGAAGAACTCGGCTACCAGCGGAACCAATGGGCGGCGAGCCTGCGCACACGAAAGACGAACACCCTCGGTGTGGTGATGACGCGGCTCACCGACGGCGTCGTCGCGACCACCTACCAGGGGATCGAAGAGGCCGCGGCTCTCGCCGGCTACTCGGTGCTGCTGTCGAGCCCACCCGACGACCCGGAGGCGCAGCGGCGCGCGATCGAGCTTCTGGTCGGACGCCAGGTGGACGGCCTTCTCCTCGGCGGCCTCCACGCGCCTGCGCAACCGTTCATCGACGAACTGTCGGTCGGCTCGATCCCGATGATCGCAGTGACGCGCCACGGCCAGTCCGGCCTGCCTTTTGTGGTGGCCGACGACGTCGAAGGAGGTGCGCTCGCCGCCCGGCATCTTCTCGACCGCGGCCATCGCGACGTCGCAGTGATCGCGGGGCCGGCACATGCGACCACTGCGCTCGACCGAGTGCACGGCTTCCAATCAGGGCTCACCGACCTCGGCGTCGCACTGCGACCCGATCGTGTGGTGCCGTCGACACTCGACGTCGACGGCGGCGTGCGCGCTGCTCGGGCCCTGCTCGACACCCCTGACCGCCCACGAGCGATCTTCGCCGTCTCCGACGTCATGGCCGTCGGAGTCCTCGGCGTCGCGCGCGACCTCGGACTCTCCCTTCCCGATGACCTCGCACTCGTCGGATACAACGACATCCCGATCGTCGCCCAACTGCCGGTCCCGCTCACCACCGTGCGGTCGCCGGCGCGTGAGATAGGTGCAACAGCGTGCCGAGCGCTCGTCGAAGCCGTCGACGGGCAGCCGGTGAACACCATCCGGTTGCCCGTCGAACTGATCGTCCGCGGCACCACCTGAGTACACACCCTCGGTACGATGACGCCATGCCTCACGTGTCCGACATCTGCGTCGTCCATGCACTCCTGCCGGACTCCGGACAGGTCGGGGTCACCGCCATCGACAAGCGACCCGTCGACGGTCCTGTCCGCATCGGCGACTACGGCGCGTACGCCGACGTCCAGGCCGACCGCAGACACCACGGTGGCCTCGACCAGGCCCTCTACGCATACGCGCAGGAGGACGCCGATTTCTGGGCTGATGAACTCGACCGCGACATCCCCGCAGGATTCTTCGGGGAGAACCTCCGCACCGTCGGCATCGACGTCAACGCCGCCCGCGTCGGCGAGCAGTGGCGCATCGGCGACACCGTCGTCGTCGAAGTGACGAGTCCGCGGATCCCATGCCAGACCTTCGCACGACGCATGGGCGACGACGGGCACGGCTGGGTGAAACGCTTCGCGACCGAGAATCGACTCGGTCCGTACTTTCGGGTGATCCGCCGCGGATCGATCGCAGCGGGTGATCAGATCGTAGTGATCAGTGTCCCGGACGACGCACCGACCATCCGTGACCTGGGAATTTCGTAGAGTTCGGCTTTTCTTTCGCTGCGACCGATCAGTTCCGGGGACTCCGCCGGTCTATATCTGTGACGGCATCGAGAAGAGATGCCGCAGACCTTGGAGGCTCCCATGCACAAGATGATCTTCGTGAACCTGCCCGTCGCCGACCTCGCACGTTCGCGCACATTCTTCGAGTCGATGGGCTACACGTTCGACGATCGGTTCTCCGACGATAACGCGGCCGCCCTCGTCCTCGGCGACAACATCGTCGCCATGCTGCTGCGCCGCGACTTCTACCAGACGTTCGTGCCGGGCAAGTCTGTTGTCGACGCCACCTCCACCAGCGGTGTCCTCGTCGCACTGAGCGCCGAGAGCCGCGAGGAGGTCGACGCCATCAAGGCCAAGGCGGAGGCTGCCGGCGCGACCATCGGTCGGTCCGAAGACCACGGATTCATGTACGGCTGCGCGTTCGACGACCTCGACGGTCACACCTGGGAGGTCATGTGGATGGACCAGGCCGCCGCCGAAGTCGGGCCCGAAGCGTTCGCCGACCAGCAGGGCTGATCGGCCTGGAAACCGGCCGCCGGCGGCTGACACGATGCGAGGATGAGGACATGACGACACGCGCAGAAGACACGACGTTCGATGCGGCGACGTCTGAGTTTCGCGCCGAGTTGCTGGCGCACTGCTATCACATGCTCGGCTCGGCGTCCGATGCCGAGGACGTGCTGCAGGAGGTGTACCTCCGAGCGTGGCAGGCGTTCCATCGCTTCGAAGGTCGGTCGTCGGTGCGGACGTGGCTCTACCGGATCGCCACCAACACCTGTCTCACTGCACTGGAAGGGCGCGCCAGGCGGCCTCTTCCGACGGGCCTGGGAACCGATGCGTCCGACCCGAGGGAACCGGTCGTCGCCGACGAGGAGCGACTCTGGCTGCAGCCGCTTCCCGACGCGGCACTCGGAGACCCGGCCGATGCGGCGACTCGGCGCGAGAGCATGGGGCTGGCGATGGTCGCGGCGATGCAGGACCTGCCGGCCAGTCAGCGTGCCGTGCTCATCCTCCGCGACGTCCTCGCCTTCAGCGCGGCGGAGACCGCGGCGATGCTCGACATCACTGTGGCGTCGGCGAACAGCGCCCTGGCTCGGGCCCGCAAGACGATGGGTGACGGCACGACCCGCGATGGACGCCGCGCCGTTGAACTCACCGACCGCGAACGGTCAGTGTTCGCCGAATTCTGCCGCGCCTTCGAGGACCACGACATCGACGGTGTGGTGAAAGTCCTCGCCGCAGACGCGGTCTGGGAGATGCCGCCGTTCCCCGGTTGGTACCAGGGCAACACCGAGATCGGAGTGCTCACCGCGACCCAGTGCCCCGCGGCCGCCGCGGGCGACATCAAGATGGTCCCGACCACCTGCAACGGCCAGCCCGCGGCAGGCATGTACATGCGCGACGGCGAGGTGTGGAGGCCGTTTCAGATGGATGTCGTCACGTTCGTCGACGGCGAGATCGTTCACGTGGGTGCGTTCTTCGAGCGGTCTCTGTTCGACTTGGCCGGGTTGCCGTCGGTGTTGGGTCCGACTGCTCCCTGACCGAGTGCTCAACTGCTCCCCGAGCGTGCGCCCCCACTGCTCCTTGAGCGTGCGCCCCCGACTGCTCCTTGAGCGAGCGAAGCGAGTCGAAAGGCCTTGACGTGCAGACCTTTCGACTCGCAAGCTCGCTCAAGGAGCAGTGGAGGCGTCGCTCTACCGACGGAGCAGTGGAGGCGCATCGCGGGCGAAATCAGGAACTAACGCAACGACGCCAGAGCATCCAGACGGGCATGAGCCTGAGTCATGATCGACTGAATCAGATCGTCACACGACGGGAGATCGGAGATCATCCCCACCACCTGACCCGACGCGAGAACGCCGGCTTCGGTGTTGCCGTCGACGAGGCCCGCCTTGAGGAGCATCGGGGTGTTGCCCGCCATGATGATCTGCTGCCACGAGCGTTCGCCCGATTTCTTCATCGACGCGCCGTCACGGAGCATGGTGGTCCACCGCATGCCGGTCATCTGCTTGAACTCGTTGGCGTTGCGGGCGGCGGCGATCAGGGCCTTGGCGCGCGATCCGTTCTCGAGTGCGTTGACCAGTTCGGTCCGCAGGACGCGGTGCGGCATGCCGTCGACCTTCAGCGACACGACGGTGTCGTTGAGGCTGCGCTGCAGGTACTCCTGCTTGACGCTGTCGGGCACCGCAGAGTCGGACGTGAGGAGGAAACGGGTTCCCATCGCGACACCCTCGGCGCCGTACGACAGGGCCGCGACGAGACCGCGCCCGTCGAAGAAGCCGCCTGCGGCGACCACCGGGATCGACGTCTCACCGGCACCGCCGAGAGCGTCGACCACAGACGGAAGCAGGAGCGTGGTCGCGACGGGACCGGTGTGTCCGCCGCCTTCGCCGCCCTGCACGATGACCGCATCCGCACCCCAGGAGGCGACTTTGACCGCGTGCTTCGCGGCGCCGATCGACGGGATCACGGCGAGGCCGTGATCCTTCAGCTTCGCGATGAGCTCCTTCTTCGGAGCGAGCGCGAACGATGCGACCTTCACGCCTTCCCGGATCATCAGGTCGACACGCTCGTTCGCGTCGGACGCGTCCGCGCGGAGGTTGACGCCGAACGGCTTGTCAGTGAGCGTCTTCGTCTTCTTGATCGCGAACTCGAGCTCGTCGTACGTCATCGTCGCCGATGCGAGGATGCCGAGACCGCCGGCGTTGGCGGTGGCCGCCGTCAGCGAAGGCCCCGAGACCCATCCCATGCCGGTCTGCACGATCGGGTACTTGACGCCGACCAGTTCAGTGAAACGGGTGCTCAAACCCTCGGCCGTCACGACTTCACCTCGCGGTTGCGGACGCCCTTGGGATCGAGGACCTCACGGATGATCCGGAGCTGCTCGTCGCTAGGGGTGGCCGTGACCGGCGCGTTGTCGAGTCCGGCGATCGGGAAGCCGGTGTTCTCGGCGACTTCGTCGGCGGTCACGCCGGGATGCAGCGAGAGAGCACGCATCGTGTGGCCAGGGCCGTTGAAGTCGAACACGCCGAGGTTGGTGACGACACGATGGATGTTGAGCGAGTCGAACGCGGGGTTGCGCTCATCGACCTTGTCGAAGCCGACACCTGACACAATGTCGACGTCGCCCGAGAACACACGCGACGAGTGACGCGCCACCCAGTAGCTGGTCGGGTGGTTGATCGTGTTGCCGGGGGCTCCGCGGACACCGAACATCTGACGGGTCGGCTGCTGCAGCGGGCCGAACGCAGACAGGTTCTGGTTGCCGAACCGGTCGATCTGGTTGGCGCCCATAACAACGTGGCGGCGGCCCGACGCGACGACGTCGAACACCTTCCGGAACGGCATCCAGCCCTCGATCGGGCCGACCTTCCCGATGGCGGGGGTGTCCGCGAGGATCAGCGATTCACCGTCGGTGATCAGCAGATCCTGCTCGGTGGTGAGACGCGCGAGGCGTGCGCCGAGCAGCGGAGTCGGCGCCATGGGCGACGCCATGATCTCGCCTGCGCCGGTGAAGATGTCTGCGCACGACACGACGCAGTACTCGGCGCGGGTGATCTCGGTATCGGTGCTGGCTGCGTTGGTGCTGTCAGGGGTGCTCACTTGGCTTCCTCCTGCTCGGACTGCCACTTGGTGACTTCGTTCTGGTAGGTCGCTTCGTCGACGTCGAGGAAGCGCGTCTTGAAGGCGGCCCAGGTGTCGTCCGAGCCGGCTGACTCGACGTAGAAACGCTGGAACGCCTCGTCGCGGCCGTAGCCGCCGGCGAATGTGAAGTGTGCGCCGTTCGGTGTCTCGACCACGCGGTCGACGTTCATGCGGCTGACGATGAGGCGCTGCACGGGGAGTTCGGCGACGAGCTCTTCGGTGCTCACGAGCCGGTCGGTCTCGACGTAGCGACGGTCGGCGGCGGCGAGGTACAGGTCGTCGAAGTAGGGATCGACTCCGGTGTAGCCGGCGTTGCCGTGGACGTCGGCTACGTCGAGGTGGACGAACGCCGCGTCGAGCTTGAGCGCGGGCATAGCGATCAGGGTCTGCGTCCGGCCGTCGGCGTCTGCGTACGGCGACTCGATCGTCTTGAGCTCACCTTCCCAGAACTTCAGCACGTCTGAGCCCAGGCCTGCGCGGATGGGCAAGAACGGGAGGCGAGCAGCGGCCGCTTCGAGGCCGCACTTGACCATGCCCTCATCCATCTCACGGGCTTCGAGGACACCGCTGGTGCGGGCCTTCGCGAACCACGGATCGTAGAACGGCGCCGAGTCCAGCGACACGAAACCGTAGTAGGCGCGGCGGACCTTGCCTGCCGCGCACAGCAGGCCGAGGTCGGCGCCGCCGTAGGTCACCACGGTGAGGTCCTTGACGTCACTGCGGGCGATCGCACGAACGAGGGCCATCGGCTTGCGCCGCGAACCCCAGCCGCCGATGCCGATGGTCATGCCGTCGCGCAGTTCGGCGACGACGTCGTCGAGCGTGCTCGTCTTGTCGGTTGCCACGGTCACTTCTCCTTCAGGGTCTTGCCGGTTTCCACGTAGGCATCGCGATGCTCGTCTGCGACGCCTGCGAGGTTGAGTTCGTACGTGTAGCGCTGTTCGAGCAGGTAGCTCGTCTTCACGTCGACGGGGTCGATGTTGTTGATCGCCGCCTTCGCGGCGCGGATCACGCGGGTGTCCTTGGCGTCGATCATGCGGGCCACCTCGAGGGCGGTCTCCAACAGATCTTCGCGGGGGACCGCCTTGTACACCGATCCGAAGTGGACGAGCTGCTGGGCCGTCACGTTCTGCGCGGTGTAGTACAGGGTGCGCATCATGTGCTGGGGGACCAGCCGGGCCAGGTGAGTGGCGGCGCCGAGGGCGCCGCGGTCGACCTCGGGGAGTCCGAAGATCGCGTCGTCGGAGGCGACGATCACGTCGGCGTTGCCGACCAGTCCGATGCCGCCGCCGACGCAGAAGCCGTTGACGGCGACGATCACCGGGACGGCGCAGTCGTACACGGCGGAGAACGCGGCTGCGCATCCCTTGTTGGCGTTGACGAGGGCGTCGAAGCCGGTGGTCGCCTGCATCTCCTTGATGTCGACGCCAGCGTTGAAGCCGCGGCCTTCGGCACGCAGGATCACGACGGTGGTCTCGGGATCGGCGCCTGCGGCGAGGATCTCGTCGGCCAGTTGGAACCATGCTGCGCTGGGCAGCGCGTTGACCGGCGGGAAGTCGACCGTGACGGTGACGATGCCCGATTCGGCGCGGGCCGTGGTGATCGGCACACCTGCTCCTTACATTCTGCTCACCCAAGCAAATGCTTGGTTGTTTGGTAGGGTAGCACCATGTCCACAGCAGCGCACACATCCGTCGACCTCGGGCTGACCGGACGAATCGTCCTGGTCACCGGCGGCGTCCGCGGCGTCGGAGCCGGAATCGCCGACGTCCTCGAAGGGCTCGGAGCCACCCCCGTCGTCTGCGCACGCAGGCCGGTCGAAGGCTCCGATCGTGAGTTCCACTCCTGCGACGTCCGCGACTCCGACGCGGTCGCCGCGATGATCGACGCCATCGTCGCCACGCACGGCCGGATCGACGGCGTCGTCAACAACGCCGGCGGTTCGCCGTTTGCCATGGCCGCGGACGCGTCCGACCGCTTCACGCAGAAGATCCTCGAGCTCAACCTGCTCGCGCCGATCATCGTGTCGCGTGCCGCGCACGCGGTGATGGCCGGACAGGAAGGCGGCGGTGCGATCGTCAACGTGTCGAGCGTCAGCGGCCACCGCCCGTCCCCCGGCACGTCGGCCTACGGCGCGGCGAAGGCCGGCCTCGACAACATCACCGAGTCGCTCGCCGTCGAATGGGCGCCCGCGGTCCGCCTCAACTCGGTGATCTGCGGACCCGTCGAAACCGAGCTCTCGCACATGCACTACGGCGACGCCGACGGGGTCGCGGCCGTCGGCAAGACCATTCCGATGGGCCGTCTCGCGCAGCCGACCGACGTCGGCAACGCCGTCGCGTTCCTGCTCTCGCCTCTCGCGTCGTACATCTCCGGTTCCACACTCACCGTCCACGGAGGCGGCGAGAAGCCGGCCTTCCTCTCCGCGGGCAACACCGACAACCAAGTCTGAGAAAGAAAGCGAACACCCACATGAGCAAGACAAACATCGGTCGCGTCATCATCGTCACGGGCGCAGGCCAGGGAATCGGCCGCGCGCACGCACTCGCGTTCGCAGCTGACGGCGCCAAGGTCGTCGTGAACGACTACGCCGCCGACTCTGCCGCATCGGTCGTCGACGAGATCGTCGCCGCAGGCGGCGAAGCAGTTGTCGCCGCCGGGGACGTCGCCGACTGGGAGACCGGCGCCGCCATCGTCAAGACCGCTGTCGACACCTTCGGCGGACTCGATGCGCTCGTCAACAACGCGGGGTTCCTGCGCGACCGCATGCTCGTCTCACTGAGCGAGGACGAGTGGGACGCGGTGGTCCGCGTGCATCTGAAGGGACACTTCGTGATGCTGCGTCACGCCGCCGAGTACTGGCGCGCTCAGGCCAAGGCGGGCCAGAAGCCGCAGGCCCGCATCATCAACACCTCGTCGGGCGCAGGCATCTTCGGCTCGGTCGGCCAGGGCAACTACGCCGCGGCGAAGGCCGCTATCGCAGAGCTGACGATCCAGGCCGCAGCGGAGCTCGGCGGGTACGGGATCACGGTCAACGGCATCGCACCGGCGGCGCGCACGCAGATGACGCTGGGCGCAGGTGAAGCGATGGCCGAGCAGATGGCGGCGCCCGCCGACGGATCGTTCGACGCGATGGACCCGGCGAACATCTCGCCGCTCGTCGTCTGGTTGGCGTCCGCAGAGTCGGGCGACATCTCGGGCCGACTGTTCGAGGTCGAGGGTGGGACCGTCACCGTCCTCGACGGCTGGCAGCGCGCCGCGAGCAAGGACAAGGGCGCTCGCTGGGAGCCGTCGGAGCTCGGTGACGTCGTCCGCGGACTCATTGCTGAGTCTCCTCAGCAGGTGAAGGCTTACGGCGCTCGCTGACCTCTTCGGTCTCTTGGGCGTTTGTCGTTTGTCGTTGGTCGGCGGTCGTGGAGATTCCCCCTCCCTCGACAGTCCTCGCGGGCTCGGCTATCGCCTCGCGCGCTGCGGAGGGCTCGTCGGGAGAATCTCCACGACCGCCTGGTCCGGCGTGAGTGGCGAGCTTGATCAAGTGCGGAAATGAATGAAGGCCGGACCCCGAGGGGTCCGGCCTTCATCGTCTCCGCGACGTGCGGACGGGAGATCAGGCGGTGGCGCCGGGAGCGCGGATGGTGAGCGGAACGCCGGGGAAGTAGCCGGCGAGTTCGCTGCGTGAGCGGCGGAGTGCCGAGACGCCGTAGCCCTTCTTTCGACTGTCGGGCCGGATCCAGATGCGGACGTCGACAAGGCCGTCGGTCAGTTCGCCGAACACGATGCCGACCTTCTCGCCTTCGTCCACGGCGACGAGCCAGACCGCGTCCTCGGCGTCGACGCGGTCGGATGCGGCGGAGATCTCTGCGCCCAGTTCGCCGGCGGGAGCACCCGAACCGTCGCCGGCCACACCCTGCTCGGCAGTCCGCTCGGCGAAGATGTCGGCGTCGTCTTCGGCGGAGAACGGGCGAAGATCGAGAGTGTCGCCGCTGCTCGCCGGGCGCTCGGCGAGCGTGAACGTGATCTCCGAGTTCAGATCGTCGAGTGCCGCCTGGTTCTTGCGTCGCGAGTCCTTGGTGAGCTGGTCGAGCGACATGTGCAGGACGGCGTCGACGCCGTGACGTGACGTGTCGAGTAAGGTCGCGATCGCGTCGGCCGCGGACTCGCGATCGTCGGCGTCGAAGATCGCGTCCAAGACTTCGTGCCTGCGCTCGAATGCCTTGAGCAGGGCGTCGGTGATGTCGCGTCGGGTCGTGGCCTGGTCTACATCAGTCATGTCACCGATAGTTACACGCTTCTTCGGTTACCTGCACGTCTACCCACGAGTAGTTTTCCGGCCCCTGACCTGCTCGCAACATGCCGGTTCCGTGGCGGGTTCTCGGTCTCGCCTTCCGCAAAGTTAGAACACGTTCTAGTGTGGATCTCATGAGTGGAGAACAGTCAGTCCTGGCAGCCGATCAGCTGCTGCATACACCCGTGCATCTGGGCGACCTGATGGTCGCCGCACTCAAACGGCACGCCAACAGTCCTGTCCTGCAACTCGGCGACGTTGAGCTCACCGGCCGTCAGATGGCCGATGCGATCAGTCAGTACGTCCAGGCGTGTGAGGCGCTCGGATCCGGTACCGGTACCGCCGTCGGCTTGCTCGCGCTCAATCGTCCAGAGGTCCTGTTCGTCATCGGCGCCGGTCAGACGCAGGGTTGGCGGCGCACCGCACTGCACCCGCTCGGTTCGCTCGACGACCACGCGTACGTTCTTTCGGACGCGGGTGTCTCGACGCTGATCATCGACCCGGTTCCGATGTTCGTCGACCGCGCCGTCGCACTTCTGGAGAAGGTCGACAGCCTCACCCAGATCCTCACGCTCGGACCCGTGCCGGACGCTCTTGTCGGATCGGCTGTCGACGTCATAGCCGCAGCGGCCGAATACCCGGTCCAGCCGCTGACTGCGAAGGTCCTCGACCCCGAGCACGTCGTCTCCATCACCTACACCGGCGGAACCACCGGCAAGCCGAAGGGCGTCGTCGGAACGGCCCGCGCGATGTCGACGATGACGCAGATCCAACTGGCCGAGTGGGAGTGGCCGGAGCGTCCGCGGTTCCTGATGTGCACGCCCCTGTCGCACGCGGGTGCGGCTTTCTTCGTGCCGACGTTGATCAAGGGCGGCACGATGATCGTGCTCGCCAAGTTCGACCCGGCCGAGGTCCTTGCCACCATCGAGCGTGAACGGATCACGGCGACGATGCTCGTTCCGTCGATGCTGTACGCGCTGATGGATCACCCCGACGCCCAGACTCGCGACCTGTCGTCGCTGGAGACCGTCTACTACGGTGCTTCTCCGATCAATCCGGTCCGTCTCGCGGAGGCGATCGAGCGTTTCGGCCCGATCTTCGCCCAGTACTACGGCCAGTCCGAGAGTCCGATGGTCATCAGCTATCTGCGCAAGGACGAGCACGACAAGGCCCGACTCGGCAGCTGCGGCCGGCCCTCGGCGTTCCTGCGGACCAAGCTCGCCGGACCGGACGGCGAGCCGGTCGCGCAGGGCGAACCGGGCGAGATCTGTGTGTCCGGGCCGCTGCTCGCGGGCGGTTACCTCGGCCTTCCGGAGCAGACCGCCGAGACGTTCCGTGACGGCTGGCTGCACACCGGCGACGTAGCTCGCGAGGACGAAGATGGCTTCTGGTTCATCGTCGACCGCACCAAGGACATGATCGTGACCGGCGGATTCAACGTCTTCCCCCGCGAGGTGGAGGACGTGATCGCCGAGCATCCGTCGGTTGCGCAGGTCGGTGTGATCGGAGTTCCCGACGAGAAGTGGGGAGAGGCCGTCACCGCCGTCGTGGTGCTTAGGCCGGACGCCGACTCGTCCGACGCCGCGAAGGCCGCGGTCACCGCTGCTGTTCAGTCGGCGGTCAAGGACCGCAAGGGTGCTGTGCAGTCGCCCAAGCAGGTCGTCTTCGCCGACGCCCTCCCGCTGACCGCGCTCGGCAAGCCCGACAAGAAGGCCCTCCGCGCTCAGTTCTGGGAAGGCCAGGGCCGCTCCGTCGGCTGACGATCCAAACATCGGTCTATCCATTGAGGTCCGCTGGCACTGTGCCGGCGGACCTCAATGGATAGACCGACCTTCGGGACTACCGCGGAAACATCCTGTCGAAGTCGGCCATCGTCTTCGGACCCGGAGGAAATGCGGGGACATGCCACCAGACGATGTCGCCGGGTTCGGCGGGATGGGTCTTGCCCGGTTCCATGACGTCGATCAGGATGAGCCATTGTGCGAACTCTTGTGGGCTGCCGGGGTAACCGTAGTCGTAGTCGCCGAGGGTGATGTCGGTGTGCATACCTCGAATTCGGCCGCCGTCGTCGTGACTCAGGTATGTGAACAGGACATACAGGTCGGTATTGATGATCTCGGCTCGGTGAATCTGCAGGTCGCTGCGCTGGGTGTTGCGGAGTATCTCCACGACGGCGGCACCTACCTCGCACCACTGTTCGTAGCTGAGTTCGGTCGCTTTGCGGTACCGCCCGTCGGTGAGCGTCGGATCCACGTCTGCCTCCTGTAGTCGTCACTTGATCCTGGCATGTCGGACGACGCGCTCTACGCCCGTGCAGGGGCGTGCCGACCGCAGTACAGTCCCTTTCGGGTCGACGGCGACGAAGGGGGCGGCATGCGGAAGACGATTGCGGCATCGGTACTGGTAGCGAGTCTGGCCGCGGCGACGGTTGGGGCGCCGACTGCATCAGCGTCGCCGGCATGCACCACGTCGTCTGTCCGCACTCTGATCCCGGCGCCTGTTCCAGTGCTCAGCTGGGTGGAGAACCTCGGCTACGACAAGGCCGGAAGCCTTTGGGTCTCGAGGGTGCAGCAGAACGTCGTCGAACGGTACGACGCCCGGGGCCGAAAGACGGGGACGGTTCGTGTCGACTCGCCCGGAGCGGTCCGGCTCGGCCCGAACGGCCGGATGTACGTGACGTCGGGAGACACCACGATCAACATGATTCCGGGTCTGCCGCTTCGTGGCCGCATCATCTCGTTCGATCCGACAGCGGCGAAGCCGACGGCACGCACTGTCGCGCGCGGCCTGGGAATGCCGAACGGCATGGCGATCACTCGCGACGGAACCATGTATGTCGCCGATTCGAACCTCGGCGTGGTCAAGGTCCGCAAGGACGGCTCGATCGACCGCACCTGGACTGCCCGCGCGCCCAAGAACCTCGCGCCGAATGCAACGGTGAACGGCACAGGCATGAACGGCATCGTGATCAGCGGCAGAGTCGCGTACGTGACGATGACGCAGAGTCTCACTGGTCGTGTCCTGCGGATTCCACTAGAAGATCCGAGTAAGACGAGCGTCGCGGCCGACCTGACCTCGCCGTGGCCGGGAGTTGTCGACGACATCGCTCTCGTGGGCGACAGCACGATCGCCGCGGCCACCACCACCGGCCAATTGATCGTCGTCGATCTGCCGACAGGCAAGCGTTGCGCTGTGAACGCGGGCCGTCCGATCACCTCGGTGGCACTGACACCCGACAAGCGTTCGCTGGTCCTCGGTTCCGAAGACGGCACTGTAGCGGAGCTGACAGGTCGACGGTGAGCGACTGGTACTTCGGAGACGATGCGGAACTGACTCCGGACACCAGCAACATCGACTACGCGGGGCGGATTGCGCGAGTCGGTCGCGAGGTGTGGCGAGTCCGGACTGCGCGGATCACTCCGACGAAGCCGGGAGCATTCGTCGCGGTCTGGAGGCGTGCAGCAGACGGTGGCACGGAACCGTTTCCTTCAGACGAACCGATCACTGGGCTTCTCGTGTTCGTCGAGGACGGAGATCACGAGGGTGTATTCGCATTCACTTTGAACGATCTTGAACGTCTGAAGATCACGGCATCACCCACGTCTCCGGGAAAGCGCGGCTTTCGGGTGTACCCGGAGTGGGTCGACGGACTCAATCCGCAGGCGACGCGGACTCAGCGTGCGCAGGCGGCGGCATTCATCGCTCGACACGACTGATGCCCACCCGCGCCGTCAAGCAGGCGAGCAGATGACCACCGGGATCACGCGGTCTGTCCACGCCGCGTAGGTGTCGAAGTCTGCGTACAACTCCACCAGGCGCGGCCAGAGTTCGGCGCGTTCGACGTCATCGGCGATGCGCGCGATGTACGCCTTCGAGTCGGGGCCGATCTGGATCTGAACCGACGGGTCGGCGCGAACGTTGTAGAACCACGCCGGGTTCTTCGGCAGTCCACCCTGCGAGGCGACGACCACGATGTCGTCGCCGTCGGTGAGGTAGAGCAGCGGAACCGTGCGGGCCTCGCCCGACTTGCGGCCCGTGCTCGTGAGCAGGCAGACCGGCGTCGGCTTCTTGAGTGCCGCGCCGACCCGCCACGTCCCGCCGAGACGCCCGCCGGTCAGCTTGTACAGCCGCGTGTTGAGGCGCGACCCGATCTTGATGATTCGTCCGACGATCGGTGAATCAAGCTGCGCCGGACGGGCGTTGGCATCCATGACGTCAGATGCGCTCGATGATGGTGGCGGTCGAGAGCGCGCCGCCTGCGCACATGGTGATCAGCGCGTGCTGCTTGTCGGACCGCTCGAGCTCGTGCAGCGCGGTGGTGATCAGGCGCGAGCCGGTGCTGCCGACAGGGTGGCCGAGGGCGATGGCGCCGCCGTTGACGTTCACCTTCGACATGTCGGCGTTGTGGACCTGAGCCCAGCTGAGGACAACGGATGCGAAGGCCTCGTTGATCTCGACGACGTCGATGTCGTTCATGCTCATGCCGGTCTTGGCGAGCACTCGCTCGGTCGACTGCACGGGGCCGTCGAGGTGGTAGTACGGCTCGGCTCCGACGAGGGCCTGGCTCTTGATGCGGGCGCGGGGACGCAGGCCGAGGGCCTTCGCCTTCTCCTCGTCCATGATCAGGACAGCGGCGGCGCCGTCGGAGATCTGCGACGACGTGCCTGCGGTGTGGATGCCGCCTTCGAGGACGGGCTTGAGGTTGCCGAGCGACTCGAGGGTCGTCTCGCGCAGACCCTGGTCGCGGTTCACGTCCAGGATCGCGCCGGTGAGCTGGCCGTCCTTGGTGCGTTCGGGCGCCTTGACGGACAGGACTTCGCGGTCGAAGCGACCTTCGTCCCACGCTCGCTTGGCGTTGGCCTGCGAGGCGACGCCGAGGGCGTCGACGTCGGCCCGGGTGATGCCGCGGCGCTTGGCGATGCGCTCGGCGGCGTCGAACTGGTTGGGCATGTCGATGTCCCACGACTCCGGGCGGCGGGGGCCGGCGTCGGTGCCGACGTTTGCGCCGAGCGGAACGTGCGACATCGCCTCGATGCCGCAGGCGATGCCCACATCGATGGCGCCTGACGCGATCAGACCCGCGACCATGTGGTTGGCCTGCTGGGCCGAACCGCACTGGCAGTCGATGGTGGTCGCGCCGGTCTGCCAGGGGAGTCCCGCGTGCAGCCACGCGGTGCGGGTGACGTTGTTGCCCTGCTCGCCGACCTGCATAACGCAGCCGCCGACGACCTGCTCGACGAGTGCCGGGTCGATGCCTGCGCGATCGATGACGCCGCGCTGTGCCGCGCCGAGGATCTCGGCGGCGTGCAGGCCGGACAGCCAACCGTTGCGCTTGCCGATCGGCGTGCGTGCGGCTTCGACGATGACGGGTACACCCATGACAGGACCTCTTCTCTGAATGACTATCTGCGTCAAAACTAGAACAAGTTCTTGTTCGCGTCTATCCAGTGTGGCAGAGTGTGACCTACAGCAAATTGTAACGGGTTCTCGTTGACAGGGGCGAGACCCGCGACCGTTGGAATGAGGTGATGGCGTGACCCAGGCACAGGACATCGATGCGGCGGGCTCGTCCCAGGAATCAGCGGGTAAGTGCCCGTTCATGCATCAAGAGGGTTGGGATTTCACCAACCCCGACATGTTGCAGCAGGGTCTGCCGGTCAAGGAGTTCGCGGAGCTCCGCAAGACCGCTCCCGTGTGGTGGAACGCGCAGCTTCCCGGCAAGGGCGGCGGCTTCCACGACGGTGGCTACTGGGTGGTGTCCAAGCTCGACGACATCCGGGAGATCTCCAAGAACGCGGACGACTGGTCGGCCAACGCCAACGGCGTCATCATGCGATTCGACGACGAGATGCCCGCGGAGCAGATCGAGGTCACCAAGGCTCTCCTGATCAACCACGATCCGCCGGAGCACACCCGCCTGCGCAAGATCGTGTCGCGTGCGTTCACCCCGAAGGCGGTCCACGCGCTCGAAGAGAAGCTCGACGACGCGGCACGCGAGATCGTCCGCAAGGCTGCTGAAGCCGGCAGCGGAGACTTCGTCGAGCAGGTCGCCGTCGACCTGCCGCTCCTGGCGATCGCCGATCTCCTCGGCGTCCCGGAAGGGGACCGCGTCAAGCTGTTCGACTGGTCGAACGCGATGATGAACGGCGACGATCCCGACTTCGAGATCGACCCGCTCACCGCGAACATGGAGATCCTCGGCTACGGCTACAACATGGCCGAAGAGCGTCGCAAGTGCCCGGCCGACGACATCGTCACGCAGCTCGTCGAAGCCGACATCGACGGCGCGGGACTCACCGAGGCCGAGTTCGGCTTCTTCTTCATCCTGCTGACGGTTGCGGGCAACGAGACCACGCGTAACGCGATCACGCACGGCATCAACGCCTTCCTCGACAACCCGGACCAGTGGGAGCTGTTCAAGAAGGAGCGCCCCGCGACGGCAGTCGACGAGATCGTCCGCTGGGCGACACCCGTCAACTGCTTCCAGCGCACCGCCATCCGCGACACCGTGGTCGGCGGCCAGGAGATCAAGGAAGGTCAGCGCGTCGGTCTGTTCTACGGTTCGGCGAACTACGACGAGGACATCTTCGAGGACCCGTACACGTTCAACATCCTGCGCGACCCGAACCCGCACGTCGGTTTCGGCGGCAACGGCACGCACTTCTGCATCGGCGCCAACCTGGCCCGCATGGAGATCAACCTGATGTTCAACGCTCTCGCCGACATGGTTCCGGACATCACCAAGCTCGCGGAGCCGAACCGTCTCCGCCACGGCTGGATCAACGGCATCAAGGAACTCCAGGTCGACTACGGGACGAAGTCTTGAGCGACGCTCCCGCCTACCTGAACATCGACCGCGAGAATCATCCCGCGGTGCTCGCCGGACGCCGATCGCGTGAAGCGGTCGAGGCCCGCGACAAGGAGGCGTGGCTGGCGAACTTCGCGGCCGACGGATCCGTCGAGGATCCCGTCGGGCCGTCGATGTTCGACGAGGACGGCGTCGGTCACCGAGGAGCGGACGGACTGTCCGCGTTCTGGGACAAGACGATCGGCACCACTGAGAAGCTCGAGTTCCTCTTCGACAAGGAGGTGATCTGCGGCAACGAGGTGGCGTACATCGGCAAGATCGTCACTCATATCGCAGGCCACATCTCCGAGGCCGAAGGTGTTTTCACCTACAAGGCCGACGCCAACGGCGACCTGCTCGCTCTCCGCGCGTTCTGGGAGGTCGAGGCGACGATGAAGTCGCTGCGCAAGGCCTGATGCGTCACTGAAGTCTCTGCAACGGAGCCCCGCCCATTCACCTGAATGGGCGGGGCTCCGTCGTCGGTCGATGCCCGATTACATTACGAGGCATGGGAATTGTCGCTTCTTACGTCATGCTCGACGACGGCGCTCTCGACCGCCTGCTCGCCGGCCCGGAGTCCGACGGCTGGGACGACTTCGAGTACGGGGACGACGAGATGGAAGACCTCGACAAGTTCTGGGACGCACTCCACGTCGCGCTGACCGGAGTGACGACCCTCGATGCCAACGACGGCGATCCTCTCAGTCAGGCGATCCTCGGTGTGCGTGAGTTGGACGAGGACAACGAGTCCGAGTTCGTCGCGGTGATCGGAAAGGGCGACGTGCCTCGGATCCTGGCTGCACTGCGGTCGGTCGACATCGATGGCACGATCGCTCACTTGAATCCGTCGGAGAAGGTTCGGGAGGCGACGTACCCGGACGGGATCTGGGACCTGGGCCTCGAGGGTGTTCTCCCGGAAGTGTTCGGATTGCTCGTGGCCTTCTACGAACGTGCCGCTGCGGCGGGCGCGAACGTCGCCATCGGAATGGAGTGAGACACAGACATGGCGTGGAATCGACCTGTGAGAGTCGATTCCACGCCATGTCTGTTGTCGCGGGGTCGGGCTACTTCTGCGAGGGAGTGAACCGCTTGGCGACGTGGCCGTCGACCGAGAGGACGCCCTGCTGGGCGATCGCGACGGCGATCAGGCCCGCGATCAGGGCGAGCGGGAGCTCGTAGCCGCCGTCGCCGGCCCAGAAGCCGAAGTCGATGTGGGCGATGAAGATCGCACCGATCATGTTGAAGATCAGGAGCAGAGCGAAGAGCGGGACCGCGATGCCCGCGATCAGGGCGATGCCGCCGACGAACTCGAGGATCGCAGCGACCCATGCCGACAGTGTCGGGAACGGCGCGCCCATCATGTCGAAGTTGGTGGCGACGTTGTCCATGCCGTAGACGAAGAACTTCTGGCAGCCGTGAGCCAGGAAGATGATGCCGAGGATGATGCGGGCGATCGCCGTGGAGAGGCCCTGCGCGTGCTTGAGGGGATTCATGCCATGATCTCACCACTTACCTTTTGTAAGTTCAAGTCGGAGGCGTAGATTGATCGGCGTGTCCGAATCTGCAGCCCTCCCGTACGACGTGTTCGCCAAGGCGTGCCCGTCACGCAGCGTGTTCGAACACGTCACGGGTAAGTGGGGCGCACTCGTCCTCGGACGTCTCACGCGGACCCCTCAGCGCTTCGGTCAGATTCGTGCGCAGGTGGACGGGATCAGCGATCGCCTGCTGACCCAGACGCTCCGGACGTTGTGCGACGATCACCTCGTGGTCCGCAGTGTTCCGGCAGACAGCCCTGGACACCCCGTCTACCAGCTCACCGAGGCGGGCGACGACGTCGCGTTCGCCGTGCGCTCCCTCATCGCCTCCGTCGAGAACGCAATGACGCGCGGCGCCGGAGCCTGAACTCCGACGCCGCGCATCATGTGTCTCCAGCTCCCCTAGCGGATTCACCTCCCGCTCCCCGAGCGGAGTCGAGGGGGCGAATCAGTGCTCCGGTTTGTCGGCGCCGACCACCCACATCGAGAAGTACTGCGATCCGCCGCCGTAGGCGTGGCCGAAGGCCTTGCGGGCATCCGCGACCTGGTGTGCCCCGGCATTGCCCATCACCTGAATTGCGGCTTCGGCGCAGCGGATCATTCCTGACGCGCCGATCGGGTTGGACGACAGAACGCCGCCCGATGCGTTGACCGGCAGCTTTCCGCCGATTGCAGTGTCGCCGGCCTCCGTCAGCTTCCAGCCCTCGTACTCGGGCATGAACCCGAGGTTCTCGAGCCACATCGGCTCGAACCACGAGAACGGCACGTAGATCTCGGCGGTGTCGATCTCTTCGAGGGGATTGGTGATGCCCGCGGCCTTCCACAGGGCGGCCGAGGCGTCTCGGCCCGCCTGCGGGCTGACGACGTTGCGATGCGCGTACGACAGCGGCTCGGTGCGCATGGCGGTCGCATGAATCCATGCGGCAGGTCGGCCTTCGGCGATGGCGTCGTCGGCGGCGGCCTCATCGGCGATCACCACGGCACACGCACCGTCGGACGACGGGCACGTCTCGTCGAAGCGGATCGGATCCCACAGCATCTGCGAGGCGAGGACCGACTCGACGGTGATGTCCGGCTGCTGCAGGTGCGCCAGCGGGTTCAGCGAACCGTTGAGTCGGTCCTTGGCAGCGACCATCGCACCGATGTGTCCGGGCGCCTTCGAGTTGTGGATGTACGAACGGACGTGCGGGGCGAAGAACCCGCCCGCGCCCGCGCCGACCGGCATCGTGAACGGCACCGGGATCGACAGCGCCCACATGGCGTTCGACTCGGACTGCTTCTCCCATGACACGGCCAACACGCGGCGGTGCACACCACTGGTGACCAGCGACGTTCCGACGACGGCGGTCGACGCTCCGACAGACCCCGCGGTGTGGACGCGGATCAGTCGCTTGCCGACGGCTCCGATGGCTTCGGCCATGGCGAGCTCCGGCATCATGGAGCCCTCGAACAGGTCGGGCGCCTTGCCGATGACGATGGCGTCGATGTCCTCCAGGCTCACCTGGGCATCGGCCAACGCGCGATCGATGGCCTCGCGGCACATGCCCGCCATCGTCACGTCGTTCCGCTTGGCGACGTACTTGGTCTGCCCCGTGCCCAGCACGGCGGCGCGATTGCGGCCCATCAGTTGTCTCCGCCTTCCAGAGTGACGACCATGTTCTGTTGCAGCAGCGGTCCGCTGGTGGCGTGCGCCAATGCGGTGCGCGCCTGACCGGTGTGGATCGCGTGCGCGGCGTAGCCGATCCGCTGCAGGCCCGCAGAGAAGAGCGCGTTGCCGCCCATGACGCCGCCGGACGGGTTGATCTGCGTCCGCTCGCCGAGACCGAGCTCGTTGCGGACGATCAGTTCCTGATGCGTGTACGGCGCATGGATCTCGGCGACGTCCACGTCGCGGCTGCGGTCGCCGAAGACGGTGTCGCCCGCCAGCTTCGTCGACGGTGACCGGGTGAGGTCGCGCGCCCCGAAGTTCGGGGTGTCGATCCGGTGATCCCAGCCGGTGATCCACGCCGGGTTCTCGACGAGTTCGCGTGCCCGCTCCTCGCTGGCGAGGACGATTGCCGCTGCGGCGTCCGCGTATGGTGCGATGTCGCTGCCGCGCAGAGGTTCGCGGACATACTCGGCGGTGAGCAGCTCGTCGACGTGCGCGCCGGTGGCTCGGGCGGCGACGGCGGCCATGTCGGCCTCCGACCATGCGCCGGCATCGATGCCCGCGCGTGCCTGCAGTCCGGCGAGCGACGGTGCGTCGGGCCACAGGGGAGCGACGGTGTACGGGTCGGTCTGCAGGGCGAGAACCTGGTCCATGTCGCCTGCGGACGACTTGCCGAAGCCGTAGGCGAGGGCGAGGTCGACCTCGCCGGTGGCGATCTTGACCCATGCCTCGTAGAGCGCCCAAGCGGCGTCCATCTCGACGTGCGACTCGTTGATCGGCGGGACCGCGCCGATGGCGTCGATCGCCGAGATGAATGAGAACGCGCGGCCTGCCAGGTAGTCGGACGAGCCGCTGCACCAGAAGTCGATGTCGGTGCGGCTGATGCCGAGGTCGGCGTAGAGCTTGTTGA
This sequence comes from Gordonia malaquae, assembly GCF_037148075.1. NCBI lineage: Bacteria > Bacillati > Actinomycetota > Actinomycetes > Mycobacteriales > Gordoniaceae > Gordonia > Gordonia malaquae. Next base: position 130,575 of record NZ_JBBCUB010000001.1, read on the forward strand.
AGCAGGGAATCAGCATCTCGACACCGTTGGTGGTGCCGGTGCTCTCCGGGACGTTGGCGCTGTGGGCGAAGCCCACGATTGCGATCCGCGGGAAGTTCGTGCTCATGTGTGTTTCTCTCCTCTCGCGGGTCACAGGTGGTTTCGGTACGACTCGAAGTCGGCGTCGGGTTCGCCGCTCGGCGCGAAGTGGCTGACGTTGCGGAGGGTGTGATCCCACTCCTCCTCGGGCCGCCAGACGGCCTTCACGCGCATGCCCATTCGGACTTCCGCCGCCTCGACGTCGAGGATCAGGTGCAGGAACGGAATGTCGGCACCGTCGAGCAGTACGTAGGCCGCCACGTAGGGCGGCTTGATCTGCTGGCCGAGGAACGGCACGTTCACGATGCAGAACGTGGTGATCGTGCCGGTGTCCGCGAGCTCGACGCGCTCGGTGGTCAGCGACCCGTCGGCAGGCGACACGACACGCGGAGGGAAGTACACCTCGCCGGTCTCGACGCGTCCGCCGATGAGCTTGCCCGCCTTGAGACCCTCGAGGTACCAGGACTCCGACTCGGTCGCGGTGTGCTTGACGGTCATGCCGATGGGCGTGGTGATGACGACGTTGCCGTCGGCGTCGGCGATCGATTCCGAGCCCGCCGCGGAGTCGTCTCCCGTTCCCCGAGCGGAGTCGAGGGGTTCGCCCAGCGCGAAGTGCGAGATGTCGTCGATGCGGCCGGTGCGGACCTCACGCCAGACGGCGTGGACCCGTGCGCCGGTGCTCAACTCGGACGCCGAGTCGGCGGCGACTGCGTGCAGCAGTGCGGTGTCGGCGCCGTCGAGCTTGATCAAAGCCCATGCGAACGGTTGGTCGAGGGGCTGTTCGGGTGATGGCGACGGCTGCCACGTCCAGGTTTGGACGGTTCCGACCGAGGCGACGTCGACGATGTCGGACGTAGCGGCGCCCGTCGTCGGATCGAACTCTGTCGGAGGGACGCTGACGCGGCCGTCGGATCCGCGGCTTCCGACGATTCGGCCGTCGCGCAGTGCGAGGGCGAACTGCGACAGGACGGGGCCGAGCGACCTCGTGTAGTCGAAGGAGTTCTTCAGCTCGGCGGACAGGATCACCGACTCCGGGTCGGGCACCGCCACTTCGGGGCTTATGTGTTCTGCACTAGTGGTCACCTTCGAAGTAGAACACGTTCTAGTATTGCTGGCAAGGAATGTTCTGCGAAAGGTGAGCGCGCGTGAAACTCGGTCTGCAACTCGGCTACTGGGGCCAAGGTCCCATCCCCAACGCGGCGGAACTCGTCGGTGCCGCCGAGGAGGCTGGATTCGACTCGGTCTTCACTGCCGAATCATGGGGATCGGACGCGTACACCCCGCTCGCCTGGTGGGGTTCGCAGACGTCCCGGGTCCGCCTCGGGACCGCTGTCGCACAGATGTCGGCCCGCACGCCGACCGCGCTCGCGATGGCCGCATTGACCATCGACCATCTCTCCGGCGGCAGGCACATCATCGGACTCGGCGTCTCGGGTCCGCAGGTTGTGGAGGGATGGTACGGCCAGCCGTTCGCCAAACCGCTCGCCCGCACCCGCGAGTACGTTCAGGTGATCCGTGACGTCCTCGCGCGTGAAGGCGCTGTGCGGAACGACGGCCCGCACTACCCGCTGCCGCTCGCCGAGGGGCCCGGCGTGTCCGGTCTCGGCAAGCCGCTCAAGCCGATCACCCATCCGCTTCGTGCGGACATCCCGATCTGGCTCGGCGCCGAAGGGCCGAAGAACGTCGCGCAGACGGCGGAGATCGCCGACGGCTGGCTCGCCGTGTTCTACACCCCGCGCATCTCGCCGATGTTCAACGGCTGGCTCGACGAGGGCTTCGCGAGGCCGGGCGCCCGGCGCACGCGTGAGACTTTCGAGATCGCCGCGAACGCCCAGTGCGTGATCACCGACGACGTCGCCGCCGCTCTCGATCGCTATCGGCCTTCCGCCGCCCTGTACGTGGGCGGGATGGGCGCCAAAGAGAAGAACTTCCACGCCGACCTGTACCGCCGGATGGGCTACGGCGACGTGGTCGACGAGGTGACGCGACTCTTCCTCTCCGGCAAGAAGGCCGAGGCGGTCGCCGCAGTGCCGGACGAGATGGTCCGCGAGACGATGCTCGTCGGAACCAAGGATCAGGTCCGTGAGCAGATCAAGGAATGGGAGGCCTCCGGCGTCACCACGCTCATGGTCACCGCCCGCGACACCGACACCATCCGGGAGCTCGCGACCCTCGTCTGACCGGCGACTGCGACGACAGCGCCGAATGTTCCCCGATTCCGTCGTTCACGCACCGAATATCGCGGTTGATGGTCGAACTGGGGAACATTGCGCAGCGGCGGGCCGTCGGCACTAGTCTTCGACAGTCACAGACAGAACCTCGTCGGCTGTCGGCAGGGTTGGCCTCGTAGGCTAGGCGTCAGCCATTGTGTCGTGTTCGGGCATCGGTGGTTCCTCTCGTGTGGTGACGGGCCTCGCTGTGCTGATGACGAGAGCCGCACCCCGGTGTCCGACTTCGAGCCGGCCCTACGGCGCGACGACGGTCGAGGTGCAGGTGCGGGCAGGAACGGCCCAGACGGCGTTCCGGTTTGTCGTCGTCAGGGTCAGACGCACCTTGCCGGGGCCGAACGTCGAGCGCTTGACGGTGAAGTTGTGGACGCCGGTGTTCGGCGGGCGGACGATGCTGTTGTCGACGAGGACGCCGTTGCGGCCGGTCTGCAGGTTCTTCCACGCGAGACGTGCGTGGGAGTCGTAGCCGAGCCCGAGCCACAGGCTGCCGTACGTGATCTGCATGTAGACAGTCCCCGCATATTCCGACACGAACACTCGGTTCGGTTGGTACGGCATGTCGACGACGTTCGGACTCAGATTGGTGCAGTCGCCGATCGGGTAGGTCTTGGTGACGGCCGACGCGTCGCCCGCGGGGGCGAGAATCAGAGCTGCGGCACCGGCCGCGGCGACGGCTCCCGCGGCGAGTCGGGTGCGGACGGACATGAGGGGACCTCCTGGGTTGAACGGCCTATGTCCTGATTGTCGTCGCCTGGCACGGATTTGTTAGTCCGTTCGTCGGATTCTCAGTCAGGATGCTTCCGGGACGAGCGCCTGCGGTGCGAACGCGGCGGCGATGTCGGCCGACCGGCGACGGGCGTCGGACGTGGTCACAACTCTTTCGGCGCGACGCCGCGCGATCTTCGACAAACTGTCCGCACCCTCGTTCAGCAGCATGCCGTCGTGTCCGGGCACCCAGCGGAATGCCAGACGGCCCCGATCGGAGGCGACGGCTCTGCGGAACGCAGAGATGTCCGGCGACGCGGCGCTCAACCATGCCGGGCCGGGGCCGCCTCGACGCCACGCTGCGATCACGTCGAGTGCGTCGCTGCAGTCCATCAGCACGTCCAGGCGTCGATTGGGAATCGCGTCGACCGCCGCTGCCGCAGCCTCGAGCTCGGCGATCAGAACCCGACGGATGTGAGGGTGGCGACTCCGGTCGACCCGGCCCAGTGATCCGTACTCACCGTTCGCGGCCAACCATGCAGATCCGATCGCGGCACCCTTCACCGAGCCGTCGGTCGCGACGACGATCGCCGGCAGGGTCGCGGCTGCCCGACGGAGCCATTTGCGAAGGGCCGACGCCACCAGTTCAAGCGGCCGATGGTCGGCGGCGTGTGCCGATTCGAGACGTACACGCGGGAAGCAGGCCTCCAGTTCGCGGGCGTGACCGGGCGTAGGTCGAGGGCGTTCGATGTCGGCGACAACTCGGATCGAGACATCGGAGCTGATCGAACTCCGCAGAGCGTGGAGCGCATCGATCGCCGCGACCCGCGGCCACCGCGTGTGCACTTCGGCGGACCACGTGCCGAGTCCGGACATCGCCAGGTAGCGGCAACGGTCGGCGTCGAAGCGCATCACCGCGAGATGCACGTCGTGGACGGGCAGGACACGCGGCATGATCACGCCTGCGGCCAGCGGGATCGCCGTCGGAACGGGCGTCATCGAGGTCTCCTTCCACTTCTCTCATCGAGGTGTGGCCAGGAGCGTATCGACGCCCTACGACAGTCTTACTCGCCGGTGAAGACCGGCTTCTCGCGATTCGCGAACGCGCGGGGGCCGATCTTCGCGTCCGCGGACTTGAACACGGCGGCACCGAGTTCGGCGTCGATCTTGAACGCCTCTTCCTCGTGAAGGCCCTCGGAGTCGCGGATGGTCTTGAGGATGGCCTGCACGGCGAGAGGGCCGTTGGCGGCGATCTGATCGGCGATCTCAAGGGCCTTGTCGAGAGCGGAGCCGTCGGGGACGAGGTAGCCGATCAGGCCGTACTCCTTGGCTTCGGCCGCGGTGATGTGACGGCCGGTCAGGAGGATGTCGGCGGCGATCGTGTACGGGATCTGCCGGACGAGGCGGACGGCGCTGCCGCCGAGCGGGAACAGGCCCCACTTGGCTTCGGAGACGCCGAACTTGGCGCTCTCACCCGCGACGCGGATGTCGGTGCCCTGCAGGATCTCCGTGCCGCCCGCGATTGCCGGACCCTCGACGGCCGCGATCAGCGGCTTCGTCAGTCGGCGACCCTTGAGCAGTGCGGGAAGTCGCGTCAAGTCCCAGCCGCCCTCGGCGAACTTGTCGCCCGGCGCCTTCTTGTTCATGTCCTTGAGGTCGGCGCCTGCGCAGAAGTACCCACCTGCTCCGGTCAGAATCGCGACGCGGATGTCCGGATCGGCGTCCACCTGATCCCAGGCGTCTTCCATGATGCGCATCATCTCGCCCGACAGCGCGTTGCGCGCCTGCGGGCGGTTCATCGTGACGATCAGGACGTGCCCGCGCTTCTCGACGAGGCATTCCGGCGCGGTCTGGGTCTCGGTGGTCATGGTTGCTCCTGTGGTCGACTGGGCGGGATGCGCCGAGTGTCACGAAATCCTTGCCGCGAACGATAACACGTTCTAGTTTTGACGTATGGCCTTCACGATTGCCGACTTGATCGAGCACGCCGTCGACTTGATGCCCGACCGCATCGCGCTCGAATCCGGCGACCAGCAGCGCACGTACGCCGAGATGGAGGCGCGTTCGAACGCGCTCGCCCACAAGCTTCGAGAGCTGGGTGTGCAGCCCGGCGACGCAGTGGGTCTGTACAGCAGAAACACGATCGAGTCGGTCGAGGCGATGATCGCCATCTTCAAGGCGCGCGCGGTGATGGTGAACGTCAACTACCGCTACGTGGAAGCCGAACTGGAGCACATCTTCGCCGACTCCGGCATGAAGGTGCTCATCCACGAGGGGCTGTACTCCGACCGCGTCTGCAACGTGTTCTCGAATTCGAGCTACGACATCACTGCTCGCATCGTGATCCCTTTCGACTCCGCTCAAGGAGCAGAGGACGACTCCGCTCAAGGAGCAGACGAATCCGCTCAAGGAGCAGAGGACGACTCCGCTCAAGGAACAGAAGCGGGGGTGACCGTCCTCGACTACGAGGATGCGATCGCGTCGTCGTCCAGCGAACGCGACTTCGAGGAGCGCAGCAACGACGACCTGTACATGCTGTACACCGGCGGCACCACGGGTAAGCCCAAGGGTGTCGTCTGGCGGCAGGAAGACGTGTGGCGCGTGCTGGGCGGCGGCATCGACTGGTACTCGGGCCGCCCGATCGAAGACGAGTGGGAACACGCGAAGACCGGAGCCGACGGCGGCCAGCTGGTGCGTTTCCCGATTCCGCCGTTCATCCACGGTGGTAGCCAGTGGGCCATCTTCCAGTCGCTGTTCGCCGGCGGCAAGGCCGTGGTCTACCCCGACTTCGACGCCGAAGCCGTCTGGCGGGCTGTCGAGAAGCACCAGGTGAACGTCGTCTTCATCACCGGAGACGCGATGGGTCGTCCGATGATCGACGCGCTCGAAGCCGGTGAGTACAACACGTCGTCGGTGTTCTCCGTGGCGTCGTCGGCGGCGTTGTTCTCGCCGTCGGTCAAGGATCGCTACCTCGAGGCGTTCCCGAACGCGGTGATCGTCGACGCCATCGGCTCATCGGAGACGGGCTTCGGCGGCATGGGAATGGCGGTCAAGGGCCAGAGCAGGGTCGGCGCGCCGACGGTCAAGGCCGACCCCAACACCCACGTGCTCCGCGAGGACGGCACCCAGATCGAGCCCGGCAGCGACGAGACCGGCATGTTGGCCCGGACCGGGCACATCCCGCTCCGCTACCACAACGATCCGGTGAAGAGCGCCGGCACGTTCGTCGAGTTCAACGGCGTCCGGTACTCCCTTCCCGGCGACCACGCCCGAGTGGAGGCCGACGGCACCATCACGATGCTGGGCCGCGGTTCGATGTCGATCAACACCGGCGGCGAGAAGGTGTTCCCCGAAGAGGTCGAGGCGGCTCTGAAAGCCCATCCGGAGGTGTTCGATGTCAGCGTCGTCGGCGTCCCGGACGACCGTTTCGGGCAGCGCGTCGCTGCGGTGATCGCCACGCGCGAAGGGGCTCGCCCCTCGTTGACCGCGCTGAACGAGGTGGTCCGCGCCGAACTCGCCGGGTACAAGACCCCGCGCAGCGTGTGGTTCGTCGACGACTTCAAGCGTTCGCCCGCGGGCAAGCCCGACTACCGCTGGGCGTCGAGCGTCACCACGTCGCGTCCCGCAGACGAAGCTCTCTAGACCCCGCAGTGCCCCGACAACGAAGGACTTTCATGAAGACTGATCTCGCCGAGAAGTTCGGCATCGAATACCCGATCTTCGGCTTCACGCCCAGTGAGCACGTCGCAGCGGCGATCAGCCGCGCGGGTGGGCTCGGCGTGCTGGGCTGCGTGCGGTTCAACGAGCCCGAAGAGCTCGACGCCGTCCTCGAATGGATGCACGAGAACACCGACGGCAAGCCGTTCGGCGTCGACGTGGTGATGCCCGCCAAGATTCCGACCGAGGGCTCCAAAGTCGACCTCGACACCATGATTCCGCCGGAGCACCGCGCATTCGTCGAGCGGACGCTCGACGATCTCGGCGTTCCGGCACTGCCAGACGGCGGCGATCGCATCAACACGGGTGTTCTCGGCTGGCTGCACTCGGTGGCTCGCTCGCACGTCGACGTCGCGATGGAGCACACCCGCAAGTACGGCCAGATCAAGCTGATCGCCAATGCTCTCGGCTCACCGCCGAAGGACGTCATCGACCTCGCGCACGAGAACGGCGTTCAGGTCGCGGCCCTCGCTGGGGCCAAAGAGCACGCACTGAGCCACGTCGACGCAGGTGTCGACATCGTGATCGCCCAGGGCTACGAAGGCGGCGGCCACACGGGTGAGGTCACGTCGATGATCCTGTGGCCGGAGCTCGTCGACGCCCTCGGCGACTCGGCGCCGGTGCTCGCGGCAGGCGGTGTGGGCAGCGGCAGGCAGATCGCCGCGGCGATCGCCATGGGTGCGCAGGGCGTCTGGATGGGCACCTACTGGCTGACCGCAGCCGAGTACAACCTCGGTGCGACGGGTGACGGCCCGTCCACGGTGCAGAAAGCGCTGCTCGCGGCGACCTCGCGCGACACCGTTCGACGCCGCATCTACTCGGGGAAGCCGGCACGACTGCTCAAGACCAAGTGGACCGACGCGTGGGACGCCCCGGGTGCGCCGGACGCTCTGCCCATGCCGCTGCAGAACCTGCTCGTCGGTGAGGCGCACGCCCGGATCTCGCTCGCCGACGATCCCGGTGTAGTCGCGATGCCTGCCGGTCAGATCGTCGGGCGGTGCAATGAGATCACTCCGGTGGCCGAGCTCATCGACGGGCTCGTCTCCGAGTACAAGGACGCGGTGGCCCGCATGAACGCGACCGTCGAGTAATTCGACCGAGCGCACGCAGACGGCCGGACGATCGAACAGGGCGATCGTCCGGCCGTCTGCGCTTCGACTCGCTTCCCTGCTCCTTGAGCGAGCTTGCGAGTCGAAAGGCGCTCAAGGAGCAGTGGGGAGCCCGTACCGGCGACGGAACCGCTCGACGCGGCCCTCGGTGTCCATGACCCGCTGCGCGCCGGTCCAGAACGGGTGCGAATCGCTCGTCACGTCGACGGTGATCACCGGGTAGGTGTTGCCGTCCGACCAGACGACGGTGTTCTCCGAGGTCGCGGTGGAACGGGTCAGGAACTCCTTGCCGGTGGCGGCGTCGCGGAACACGACGGGGCCGTATGCGGGGTGGATTCCGGTCTTCATTTCATTCTCCTTCTCGATCGGTTCTCGACTCGGTTCGAGTCGTGGTCATCGGGTCGGCCGCCGAGTCGCCGGGGCGGTCCAGGTCGTCGCACGGGTCGCGGTGCGCATGCCCGAAAGGGGACGGCAACGCAGCGAGGAAGCCCGGGCCGCGCGCCATCTCGTCGTCGGTGACGAGGGCTGCGGACAGCGTGCGGACGATGGTGTCGGGATCGGCGCGGTGGCAGAGCACCGTCAATGACGTGTGCCGGTCGCCGTACTCCGGGTCCCAACGGAGAGCGGCCAGCGCGCGGTGCTCGGGCGCAACGCGCGCCGAGTCGTCGGCGCATGCGATCCACGTTCCGACGTGCCGGATCCCGAGTGCCCCTCCTGCCGAGTCCACCCACATGACGTCGTCCGGGTCCGACGCGAGCCACAGTCGGCCTCGTGCTGTGACGACTCCGTCCAACAGGACGTCTAGCGCGTCGTGCAGTCGTGTCGGGTGGAACGGTCGGTCTGCCTCGAACGGCACCAGTGCGACCCCGCAGTCCGAGTCGAGTTCCGGGCTGCCTGCGAGCAGTGGGTCGAACGGGTGAGTCGGACGTCCTCGGGGCGACTCCGGCTGCGCCGTGCTGATCGACGATTCGACGATGTCCCGGGTCAACGACTGCTGACTGTTGAGAGTCCGCATACCGGCCGCCGGTGCCAGCCGGAGCAGTGTCGCGTGCAGGCGGGCGAGGTCGTATGCGCTGTCTGAGCTGTCCGCATTGTCGACGATGATCGCGTCGGCGAAGCGAGTCTGTCCGACGGTCACCTGGGCGATGGTGCGCTCGTCCTCAGACGCGACGAGGTCGGACTCGTGCAGCGTCAGGTCGCCGGTCGCATCGGCGAGCCAGGTCGGTGCGTCGATCCCGCACACGGTGGCGACGATCTCGACGTCGGTCCCCGCGGGTGCGGGCACGGCTCCATGAGCCTCGACGATCGTGTGCCGGATCTCGACACTCAGCGTCTCGGGTTCGATAGCCGGATCGAGAAGGACCACGATCCACTCCACATCGGGATCGCGGTGCAGCGCCCTGAGCATCGGCAACAGGTCGAGCCGCAGAGTGCACGACACGCAGCCGTGCTCGAGTTCTATGTCGTCGATCATCAGGCTGTCGACGCCGTCTGGCGCCATCCGATGTTCGATCCGCGTGACGCGTCCAGTGGCGACGTCGCGGAGGTCGTGAGAGACGACGGTGGTGCCCGGTCTCAGCAGGGTGTACGCGATACGCGCATTCGTCGTTCGGTGCAGGCCGGTCACCAGCGTCACCGGGGTGCGCTGCAGTGCGTCTGCCATGTGGTTCCTCCTCACGTGTTAATGAACACGATTTCCATTTATTTCATTCCGACTGTAGCCTCGCTCCCAGTGCTAATGCGAATCGTTACCAATAAGAAGGAGTGAATGTGTCGGCCGTATGTCAGGTCACGGGTAAGGTCCCGGGCTTCGGAAAGCAGGTGTCGCACTCGCATCGTCGGACGTCGCGCCAGTGGCGACCGAACGTGCAGCGCAAGACCTACTGGGTTCCTTCGCTGGGGCGCCGGGTGACGCTCCGGGTCAGCGCGACGGGGATCAAGATCATCGACCGAGACGGCATCGACGCCGTCGTCGGGCGCATCGCTGCTGCGGGGAGGCTTCGATGAGTCGCGCTACCGACCTTCGTCCGATCGTCAAACTCACGTCGTCCGCCGGTACCGGATACACCTACGTCACCCGCAAGAATCGCCGGAACAATCCCGACCGTCTCACGCTGCGGAAGTACGACCCGATCGTGAAACGGCACGTCGAGTTCAAGGAGAGCCGCTGATGGCGAAGAAGTCGAAGATCGTCAAAGAACAACGGCGAAGGGTGATCGTCGAGCGGTATGCGGCCCGGCGCGCCGAGCTGAAGGCGCTGATGGCAGACGCCGCGGCGTCGACAGAGGAGAAGGAGGCCGCACGCGCCGAACTCGCGCGTCAGCCGCGCGATGCCAGTGCCACTCGGCTGCGGAACCGCGACGCCGTCGACGGGAGGCCGCGCGGCTACATCGGCAAGGCGGGCATCTCGCGGGTCCGGTTCCGCGAGATGGCGCACCGCGGTGAACTCCCCGGAATCAGGAAGGCGAGCTGGTGAAGAAGACCAGGACCACTCCGAAGTCGATCAAGGCCCGGCGCAGAGCCGATCCCCGATTGACGTTCGACTACAAAGACACCGAAACGCTCAGGCGCTTCCTCAACGACCGCGGACGGATCCGGCGTCGCGATGTCACGGGATTGTCTCCACAGCAGCAGAGGCAACTCGCGACAGCGGTCCGGAATGCGCGCGAGATGGCGCTGCTTCCGTTCGGTCGCGCGCTCTAAACGACCCAGGAGGGAGCGCCGAGCGAGGCGGTGAGCGCGGCGCGTGCGGTCTTGAACGTCGCGGTCTCGGGAAGCGCCTCCACCAACCAGACACGGGTGGGGCGCTGTTTCGGTCCGAGATCGGACTGGGCGTCGAGGAACTCGTCCAGTGCCGGACGGTCGAGTCCCGGTGCGACCAGCACCGCGCCGACTGCGTCGCCGATCTCGGTCGGGACGCCGACGACCACCACCTCGCGGATTGCGGGATGCCGGCGCAGCACAGTCTCGATGGGACGAGTTCCGAGGTTCTCACCGTCCACCCGCAGCCAGTCGCCGATGCGGCCGGCGAAGTGTATAAACCCGCCGTCGTCGACCCATCCGAGGTCTCCGGTTCGGTACATCCCGCCGCGGAGACGTTCGTCGGTCGCGGCTTGGTCGCCGTAGTAGCCGTCGAACAGTCCGGGGCCGGAGGTGTTGACGATCTCCCCGACCACACCGGGCGGCACCGCTTCGCCGGTGTCGGGATCCACGATCGCGTTCGGCGCGGCCAGCGGACCGAGCGCATCGTTCGGAGTCTCGGGGCTCCGGGAGATCGAGACGCCGCCCTCGGTGGAACCGAACCCGTCGATCACCCGTGCGCCGAAGCGGCGATTGAACTCGGCGCGGTCGGACGCCGACGCCTCGTTGCCGTACATGATGCGCAGCGGCACGTCGTGGTCGTCGGGACGTTCCTCGGTCGCGAGGATGTAGTGGAGCGGTTTGCCGACGTAGTTCGCGTAGGTGACGCCGTAGCGGCGCACGTCGTCGCCGAACCCTCGGGCCGAGAAACTCCGCCGGATCGCGATCGACGCGCCGCCCGCGGCGGCGACCGACCAGCCCGCGATCAGCGCGTTGGAATGGAACATGGGCATCGCGAGATAGGCGACGTCCGACGGCCCGATGCCGAACCGATCGGCGAGCATCACCCCGGCCGCGGCGAACTTGCGCTGACTGCACCTGACAGCCTTCGGATCGCCCGTCGTTCCGGAGGTGAAGATGAGCATCACCAGGTCGTCGGGCGAGGTGCGTGCGGGAACGAAATCCGCCCCCGACGTCGCGGCGACGAGGTCGGACCACTCGGGAGAGTCGACGTTGATCACCGTCATTCCGGGCGCGGGGTCGAACAGGTCCGATGATACCGAGTCGACGAGGACCAACTGGCAGTCGGACCGGACCGCATCCGCCGTCAGCGCGGCGCCGCGGCGCGTCGAATTGAGTCCGACCAGCACGAACCCGCCGAGCGCAGCCGCCGCGAAGAGGCTGGAGAACTCGACAGAGTTCGGCAGGAGGATGCCGACGTGAGTCGGCTTCGACGAATCGAGCATCGACCGCACGGCCGCTGCTCGACGCCGGGCGTCGAGCAGATGATCCCGCCACGAGGTGAACTCGCCCTCGAACCAGACACCGCGGTCGTCGACCTCGGCCAGCGGTTCGAGGAGTTCGCCGATGGTGCGTGGATCAGTGACGGCCGGACCGGTCATCGTGACGCCAGAGCTCCGCCCAGTTCGGCGAGGACGACGGGCGCTGAGCCGTAGGTGAACTCGTTCTGCTTGGCGCGAAGGAAGAAGCGGTGCACCGGATGCGAGGTGTCGAGGCCGACGCCGCCGTGCACGTGCACCGTGGTGTGGGCGACGCGGTGGCCGGCCTCAGCAGTCCAGAACGCGGCCGTACCGACGGCATCCGATGCCGCGGCCGCGTCGGCGTCGTCCGAACCGGACAGCAGCCAAGCGGCCTGCGCGACGGTCAGTGCCAGTGCCTGCGCATCGATGTAGTCGTCGGCGAGACGCTGCGCGACCGCCTGGAACGAGCCGATCTTGCGGCCGAACTGCTCGCGGTCGCGGGCGTATTCGGCCGTTGCATCGAGCGCACCTGCGACAACACCTGCCTGATCCGCGGCCACGCCGAGACGCAGCAGATCGCGCGCCAGTTCGGCGGTGGCGGCGCCGCCGTCGAGGACAACGGCCTCGGCTGAGGCGAACTTGACGGTGAACGTCGGAGCAAGGCCCGTCGAGCGGACTTCGACGAGGTCCACACCGTCACCGGCGGTCACGACTGCGGCGACCGGACCGTCGGCGCCCGCTGCGATGACGAGGAACGCGTCGGCGGCTGACGCGAACGGCACGTTCACCTTGACGCCAGACACCCGGCCGTCGGTGATCGTTGTCGCCGGTGAGAGCAGGTCGTAATTGAGGTCCTCCTCGACAGCCGCGGTCAGCACCGCGTCGCCGGAGGCCGCACGCACCAACAGCTCGGTCAGCTCGGCCGGGCCGTGTGCGTCGATCAGCGGAACCGCGGCGACGGCGTGCTGCGGATAGGGCACGCGAGCCAGCGCCCGACCGAGTGCGGTCGCGACCGCGGTGGTCTCCAGCGTGGTCAGGTCTGCTGCGGAATCGCCGGCGGTGGCGGACGATGCGGCGAGGCCGAGCAAGCCCGACGCCGCGATCTCGCGCCACAGATCACGATCGATCGGGGCGTTGTCCGCCTCGAGCTGCGCGGTCCGTTCCGGCGTGGCGAGGCGGGTGACGATGTCTGTGGTGAGGCCGGTCAGATCGCCCGACGCCTCGGTGGGAGTGAAGTCCATGGAGTGCTCCTTGGTCGAGGGGAAGTTCGGGGGTCAGCGCCGGGCCGGGGGCAGCTTCAGAGCGAGCATGCCGATGATGTCGCGCTGGATCTCGTTGGTTCCGCCGCCGAAGGTGAGGATCAGCGAGGTACGGGCGAACCGCTCGAGGCGACCCTGGAGATGCGCGCCCGGTGTGCCTTGCCGCAGCGTCGCTGCGGGCCCGGCGACCTCCATGAGGAGGCGGTAGGCCTCGGTCGCGAACTCGGTGCCGAACACCTTGGTGGCAGAGGCGTCGGCGGGCGACGGCGACCCGCCGGACGCTGCGATCGATGCGATCTTCCAGTTCACGAGCTTGAGGAACTCCACCTTGGCGTGCACGCGGGCGAGATTCGCCTGGACCCACGGGACGTCGATGAGTCGTCCGCCGCCGTAGCTCTGTTCACGGGCGAATGCGAGCGTCTCGTTGAACGCGGTCTGAATGGGCGCCGCACTGCACAGCGCCACGCGCTCATTGTTGAGCTGGTTGGTGACGAGCGACCAGCCGCCGCCCTCCTCGCCGATCAGTGCGCTGGTGGGCACACGGACATCCTGGTAGTAGGTGGCACTGGTGTCGACACCCGACATCGTGTGGACCGGCGTGTACGAGAAGCCGTCCGCAGTCGTCGGCATGATGAGCATCGAGATGCCCTTGTGCTTGGTGGCTTCCGGGTCGGTGCGGCACGCGAGCCAGACGTAGTCGGCGTAGGGGATGAGGCTCGTCCACATCTTCTGGCCGTTGATAACGTATTCGTCGCCTTCGCGGACCGCAGTTGTGCGCAACGACGCCAAATCTGTGCCCGCTCCGGGCTCGGAGTATCCGATCGAGAAGTGCAGATCGCCTGCCGCAATCTTCGGGAGGAAGAAGTCCTTCTGCTCCGGGGTGCCGTAGTGCATGATCGTCGGCGCGACCGAGTTGATCGTCAAGAACGGCACCGGTGCGCCTGCGATGGCCGCCTCGTCGGTGAAGATCAACTGATCCATCATCGACCGGTTGGCACCGCCGAACTCGGTCGGCCAACCCAGTGCGAGCCAGCCGTCGCGGCCCATCTGGCGGACCACGTCGCGGTACGCGTCGCCCTCGCCGAGTTCACCGTCTCCGCCGGTCAGGGCGGCGCGGCGCTCGGTGGTCATGAGCCCGGTGAAGTAGTTGCGCAGTTCGCGGCGCAACTCCTCCTGCTCGGTGGTGTATGCGATCCGCATGCGGTGTCTCCTGCGATCTTCCGGCGCTCGTGGCGTCGGTGTGCTTGGCTACTTCTGAAACACGTTCTAACGTGTAATCACCGAGTCCGTCAACCGCCGGGCACGCGACGCGAGGAGGATGCAATGCGAATCAAGGCCGATTTCGATCTGTGCGAGTCGAACGCCGTCTGCGTCGGGATGGCTCCCGACGTCTTCGAGCTCGACGACAACGACTACCTGGTGATTCTCAGTGAAGACGTCCCTGACGAGCGGGTCGAGGAGATGCGCCAGGTGGTCGCCTCCTGCCCTCGGTCGGCGCTGTCGATCGAATGATCCCCGACTAGTCCGGGGCGTTGTACTTTCTTCACTTCTCGACCTGAAGTGTTAGAACGTGTTCTAATCTTGTTCGGGTCAGAGACCGAGCGTCGCGGGGCGACGCCGGAGAGTAGGAGTCCGCCGTGGGTAAGTCGCTTGAAGGCAAAGTCGCCGTAGTCACCGGTGCCGGTGCAGGTCTGGGACGTGCGGAGGCGATCGGTCTTGCGGCCGACGGCGCCACCGTGATCGTCAACGATCTGGATCGGTCGTTGCAGTCCAGCGACGTCTTCGACGTCATCTCCTCGGCAGGCGGCAGGGCCGTTCCGGTGGCGGGTGACATCTCCGACGCCGCGACCGCGCGCGAGATCATGCGCACCGCCACCGAAGACCTCGGCGGCCTCGACATCGTCATGAGCAATGCGGGCATCACCCGCGACACCATGCTCTTCAACATGAGCGACGACGAGTGGGATCTCGTGGTCAACGTGCATCTGCGCGGCCACTTCCTGCTCAACCGCAACGCCGCGGCGCACTGGCGCGCAGCATCGAAGGCCGCAGGCCAACCTGTGTACGGCCGCCTCATCAACACGTCGTCGGAAGCCGGACTGCTCGGCCCCGCAGGACAGGCGAACTACGCCGCCGCCAAGGCCGGCATCACCGCGCTGACACTGTCGGCGTCCCGTGCGTTGTCCCGGTACGGGGTCACAGCGAATGCGATCTGCCCTCGTGCACGCACCGCGATGACTGCCGACGTCTTCGGCGACGCTCCGGAGGGCACCGTCGATCCGCTGTCGCCCGAGCACGTCGTGACGCTCGTCCGCTACCTCGCCAGCCCCGCGGCCGCGGCCGTCAACGGCCAGGTGTTCGTCGTCTACGGCCCGAAGGTCACCCTGATGGCCGCACCGCGCATTCGCGAGGTGTTCGAGGCCGACGGAGACGACTGGACTGTCGACGCATTGTCCGGTTCACTGTCCGAGTACTTCTCGCTACCGACAAGTAGCGGCTCGTTCTCGGCGTCGGACTTGACCGGCTGAACCGAAGTACGCGTCAACAGGAACTATGTCGATTAGTGGCACAGACGTGCCCGGTACGCGTGTTAGATTGCGTGCACAAGTGGGAGGAGGGGACTTGCTCACCAAGCTTGCTGCCCCGATGAACGGTGTGGGGGACTTCGTCGCACTGGGTGTCGAATCAGCCAGGGAGCTGTTCCGCCGTCCCTTTCAGTGGCGCGAGACGATAGAGCAGTCGTGGGCCATCGCCCGCGTCTCCCTCGTCCCGACGCTGCTCGTCGCGATTCCGTTCACCGTTCTTGTCAGTTTCACATTGAACATCTTGCTGCGCGAGATCGGTGCGCAGGACCTCTCCGGCGCAGGCGCAGCACTCGGTACGATCACCCAGATCGGTCCGATCGTGACAGTGCTGATCGTCGCGGGTGCGGGTGCCACGGCGATCTGCGCCGACTTGGGCGCCCGAACCATTCGTGAGGAGATCGACGCGCTGCGGGTGCTCGGCATCAATCCGATCCACCGACTCGTCGTGCCGCGCGTCATCGCGTCGACGGGCGTCGCACTTCTGTTGAACAGCCTCGTCTGCACCATCGGCATCGCGGGCGGGTTCGTCTTCTCCGTATATCTGCAGGACGTGAACCCCGGCGCGTTCATCGCCAACCTCACCCTGTTGACCGGCCTCGGCGAGCTCGTCATCTCGATGATCAAGGCCGCGTTGTTCGGACTCTTCGCCGGCCTCGTCGGCTGCTACCGCGGACTCAACGTCAAGGGCGGCGCCAAGGGCGTCGGCGACGCGGTGAATGAGACTGTCGTCTACTCCTTCATGGCACTGTTCGTGGTGAACGTCGTCGTGACCGCGGTCGGACTGAAAGCGACGATGGGCTGACATGGTTCTTCCAGGCACAACACGACTTCTCACCGCCCGTGTCGCACTCAAGCGTGCGGGTGACGACTGGAACAAGATCGGCGACCAGGCGCTCTTCTACTGGGACTCGATCGCGTCCATCCCACGTGCACTCCGTCTGTACAAGAAGGAGACCCTGCGTCTGATCGCAGAGATCTCCATGGGCACCGGCGCCCTCGCGATGATCGGCGGCACGGTTGTCGTCGTGGGCTTCTTGACGCTGTTCACCGGCGGCACCATCGCCGTCCAGGGCTACAGCTCGCTCGCCAACATCGGCGTCGAGGCCCTCACCGGCTTCTTCTCCGCATTCATCAACGTCCGCATCGCGGTCCCGGTGATCGCGGGCATCGCCTTGGCGGCGACCATCGGCGCAGGTGCGACGGCTCAGCTCGGCGCCATGCGCGTGAGCGAGGAGATCGACGCCCTCGAGGTCATGGCCATCTCGTCGATCCCGTACCTCGTCAGCACGCGCATCATCGCAGGCCTGGTGGCGATCATCCCGCTGTACTCGTTGGCCGCGCTCGCGTCGTTCATCGCCAGCCGATTCGCCACCGTGGTGCTGTACGGGCAGTCGTCGGGCGTCTACGACCACTACTTCTCGACGTTCCTCATCCCGTCGGACATCCTGTGGTCGTTCGTCCAGGCGATCTGCATGGCCGTCGCCGTGATGCTCATCCACACCTACTACGGCTTCAACGCCTCCGGCGGCCCCGTCGGCGTGGGCGTCGCCGTCGGCAACGCCGTCCGCGCGTCGCTGGTCGTGGTCGTCGTCATCACCCTCCTCACGTCGCTCGCCATCTACGGCGCCGACGGCAACTTCAACCTGGCCGGGTGAGACATGGCTAAGCAGACTCGTGGCAACGGCGTGCGCAAGCTCGCGGCCACCATCATGGTCGGCGGGCTCGTCGGCATCGTCGCACTCGCATCCGGTCAGTTCCTCGGCTGGTTCGACAGCACCACCACCGTCACCCTGAACGCACCGCGGGCCGGCCTGGTGATGAACCCGGACGCGAAGGTCAAACTCCGCGGCGTCACCGTCGGACGTGTGGCAAGCGTCGAGAACAACGGCGACACCGCGCGACTGGTCCTCGACATGGACACCGACCAACTGTCGAAGATTCCCGGAAACGTCCGCGCGGACATCAAGTCGAACACGGTGTTCGGAGCTAAAGCCGTCAACTTCGTCGTCCCGAAGGAGGGGCCGAAGGGCTCCTTGAGCAAGGGCGCGGTGATCGACACCGATCACGTCGTGGTGGAACTCAACACCGTGTACCAGCAGCTGGTCAACGTGCTGGCCCAGGTGCAGCCCGATCGTCTCAACGTGGTCCTCGGCGCCGTCAACGACGCGCTGTCCGGACGCGGCGAGAAGATCGGCACCGCCCTCGTCCAGCTGAACAACGTCCTCGGTAAGACGAACAAGAGCCTGCCCGAACTGAATCGGCTGTTCACCGAAGCAGCGTCGGCCACTGACGTCTTCGCCGACGCGATGCCGAATCTCATGCGGACCGTCGACAACGCGACCGTGCTCGGCGACACGCTCGTCGACAACGCGTCGAACCTCGACAGCCTGCTGATCAACGTCACGGGCATGGCGCGCAGTGGAAACGGTGTGCTGTCCAAGAGCAAGAAGGACCTGATCTCGACGCTGAGCGACCTCAGCCCGGTCACGTCGCTTCTCGGGTACCAGGCGCCCGGCCTGCGGTGTTTCATCACCGCAGCCAGCGACGCAGTCGACATCGCCGGACCGCTTCTCGGAGATCGCAACGGCATGCTTCTGCTCGACGCAGGCCTCATCCCCGGCCAGGACCCGTACCGGTACCCCCAGGACCTCCCCGAGGTCCGCGGCGACGGTCCGCCGACCTGCCAGGCAGGTCTGTCGGACATCCAGTCCAAGGAGAAGATCCCGTTCTACGTGATCGACAACGCGGACCAGCCCTACCAGCCGCGCACCACCCCGAAGGTGGAGTCGCGCAAGCTCTTCAATCTGCTGTTCGGAGGTACGCCACGTGGATAGCCGCGCACGCGCCTTCCGCGCCACCGTCATCAAGCTCACGACGTTCGCCGTCGCCATGCTGCTGGTCCTCACCGGACTGGTGCTGGTGTTCAGCCGCTACCAAGGCGGCAGCTCGGAGTCGTACTCGGCGATGTTCGCCAGTGCGTCGGCGATGAAGTCGGGAAGCGTCGTCCAGATCGCAGGCGTCGACGTCGGAACCGTCGACAAGATCGAACTGACACGCGACAACCAGGCGCGGATCGAGTTCAACGTCAACGACGACTACCGTCTGCCGAAGACCGCGGTGGCTCTCATCCGCTACCAGAACCTCACCGGCGACCGTTATCTGGAGTTGCAGCCGGGCAATGGATCCCTGAGCGACACCCTGTCGCCGGGAGACGAGATCCCGATCTCGCAGACCGAGCCAGCACTCGACCTGGACAAGCTCCTCGGCGGCTTCAAGCCGCTGTTCCGCACCATGAGCGGCGACGAGGTCAATCAACTCTCGTCGGCTCTCATCGCGGTGTTCCAGGGGCAGGGCGGTTCACTGAACAAGCTGCTCGCGAACACTGCTGAGTTCACGAACACGATCGCCGACCGCGACGCGCTGATCGGCTCGGTCATCGACAACCTGAACACCACGCTCGGCACCCTGCAGGCCGACCACAAGGGACTCGACCAGAGCGTCGACCGACTCCAGCAGCTGATCAGCGGCCTGGCGGGCGACAAGGACGTCATCGGACGCGCCATCAGCGAGAGCGCGAAGGCCACCACCGGCCTCGCCGACCTGATGAGCACCGTCCGCCCCGATATGAAGAAGGCGCTCACCGGACTGGGCAAGACGTCGGAGGAAGCGCTCAAAGCCGAGCCGTTCATCCGCGATCTGCTGGGACGGCTCCCGGGGGACTTCAAGACGCTCTCCAACCTGGGCAGTTACGGCTCCTGGCTGCAGATCTACTTCTGCCGCATCCGCCTGCTCCTCCCCGGACCGGGCAACACGCAGTACTACTTCACGGCCATCGACGTGATGGGCGACAAGACGACCGCAGGCGGGAGGTGCGCGACGTGAGCGGCGAACAGACTCCGGACCGCAAGACCAAGCGGTCGAAGGCATCGGTCGGTGTCATCGGCTTCCTGCTGACCGCGATGCTCGTGATCAGCGCACTCAACATGGATCGCCTGCCGTTCTTCACGCAGGTCAGCACGTACGACGCATACTTCGACGATGCCGGCGGCCTCGTCGCGGGCGACGTCGTGATGGTCGCGGGCGTCAAGGTCGGCACGGTCGAGAACATCTCGATCGCGCAGAACGACGGCGGTCTGCAGGCCAAGGTCGGCTTCCGCATCGACGACACCGTCGCCCTCGGTGACCGGACTCGTGCGGCCATCAAGACTGAGACGGTTCTCGGACGCCGGAATCTGACGCTCACGCCGATCGGCGACGGCCGGATCAAGCCGGGGCAATCTATTCCGGTCGAGTCCACGGCGTCGCCGTACTCGTTGACCGACGCGCTCGATCAGGCGACCACCACTCTGGGCGAGACCGACACCGATCAGCTCAACAAGGCCCTCGAGACGATGACCGACACGTTCTCGAAGACACCCGCGAACGTCCGCGGCGCTGTCGAGGGCGTCGGCCGGGTGTCGAAGGCGATCGCCGACCGCGACAACGCGCTCAACGACCTGCTGGAGCGCGCCAAAGGCGTCAGCGACGTCGTCGGCAAGCGCAGCGAGCAGATCCGGACGATGCTGATCGATGCGAACGCGCTGCTCGGCGAACTCGAGATGCGTCGTGCCGCCGTCCGTCAGGTGATCTCCGGGACCCGTGACCTCACGGCGGAGGTGAGCGGATTCATCGACGACAACGGCGAACAGCTGCGCCCGGTACTGGACAAGTTCAACAGGGTCATGGACATCCTCAACGACAACGAGGACAACTTCAGCAAGGCCATCGACAACCTCGGTCCTTACGCGAACATCCTCGGCGAGGCCGTCAGCTCGGGACCGTACTTCAGCTCGCTCGTCGGCGTCGCCACTTTCGGCGACTACTTCGGAGCGTTCCAGAAGGTGCTGCAGCGCAAGTACCCCGAGGCGTGGAAGTACTTCTACGAGTTCTCCGGAAACCCGCTGTTCCCGAACAACTGGAACCAGGGACCGAACGCAGGCGCTCCGGACGTGAGCCGCCCCAAGCCCAAGCGCACCTACCCGACACCGCAGAACGGAGGGAACTGACATGCGGATCTCTCGCCGTGTATGGGCGACCGTCGCAGCAGTCGTCGTTCTAGCTCTCGTCGCCGGTGGTGTGTGGTTCGGCGTCCAACGCGCCACCACCCGCACGATCACCGCGTACTTCGCGACCGCGGCCAGCCTCTTCGAGGGCGACTCGGTCCGTGTCATCGGTGTGCCGATCGGCAAGGTCACGTCGATCGAACCCCGCTCGGGTGATGTCAAGGTGACGATGCGGATCGATCGCAGCACTCCCATTCCCGCAGACGTCCGAGCCGTGGTCGTCGCGCAGTCGCTGGTGTCCGGACGATTCGTCCAGCTGACCCCCGGCTACACGAAAGGGCCGGAACTCGAAGGCGACGCCGACATTCCGATGGAGCGGACTGCCGTCCCCATGGAGTGGGACGACGTCAAGAAGCAGTTGTCGGAGTTGAGCACCGCACTCGGTCCGAAGGGCGCCGATCGTGGTGCCGCTTCGCGCGCCGTCGACGTGTTCGACAAGAATCTCTCGGGCAACGGCGAGGCGATCGCAGAGTCGATCCGTCAGATGTCGACGGTCGTCGGCACACTCTCGGACAACCGCGACGACGTGTTCGGTGCGGTCAAGAGCCTGCAGAAGCTCACCGAGCAACTGTCGACGAGTCACGAGCAGCTCGTTCAGTTCAACGGTCGGATGGCGTCGGTCAGCTCCGTCCTCGCGGGCAGCAGCACCGAACTCGGTGACGCGATGACAAATCTGAACGGCGCGATCAGCGACCTCGAGGGCTTCCTCGGGGAGAACAGCTCAACGGTCGTCTCCACTGTCGACAAGCTCGCGCAGCTCACCGGAACCCTGAAGAAGAAGGACGAACAGCTGCGAGGCCTGCTGCATTCGGCGCCCACTCAGCTGGCGAACTTCTTCAACATCTACAACCCGCTGACGGGCTCTCTCGACGGCGTGTTCGGGCTCGGCATGGGCAACAACCTGATCTCGCTGCTCTGCGGCACGTTCCAGTCGACTGCGCGCCCCGGCGACACCAAGGTCGATGTGGAGCAGTGCGTCGACCTGCTTGGGCCGATCATGAAGGACATCGTCGTCAACTACCCGCCGTTCATGGCGAATCCGGTGATCGGCCGGACCGCGAGGCCCGACCAGATCACCTATCAGAACGCCGATGTGCGGGCGCGCGCTCGCCAGGGTGTGGTGGAGCGAGACAAGGCGAGTCGTGCCGCGATGCCCGACCCGTTGACCAAGCTGCTCGTCCCGTTCGGAGGTGAAGGATGATGCGCAGACGTACTCGCGTCGTCGCTCTGGCTGCCGGACTCCTGCTCCTCGCACCGGTTGCCACAGCGTGCAGCGGCAATCCCGTCACGTCCTTGTCGTCGATCGGCGCCGAGGGCACCGGTGCGGGCGCGTACACGATCAGCGCGCGGATCCCGTCCGCCGCGGGTCTCGTCCGCAACGCCCCGGTGATGATGAGCGACGCGACCATCGGCAGTGTCGGTGACATCGCCATCAAGGACTGGAGTGCTGAGATCACGCTCCGCCTCAACGAGGGTGTGAAGATCCCGACGGGTTCGCACGCAATGATCGGCATGACGAGTGTGCTCGGCTCGTCGCATATCGCGATCGTGCCGCCGGAGAAGAAGACCGGACAGTACTTGTCGGCCGGTGGCAGCCTCTCGCTGCCGAACTGCCCGAAGCAGGGAAACATCACCAAGCCCGCCACGAAGCCGGTCGCCGACATCAACTCGGCCCAGCAGGTGGACCCGTGCATGTACCCCACGACCGAGCAGGTTCTCAGCTCGCTGTCGGTGGTGCTGAACGGTGGCGGCCTCTCGCAGGTCGGCGACATCGTCCATGAGTTGAGCAATGCGCTCGGCGGCAACGACGAGCAGATCCGTTCCCTCATCCCGAGGATCAACACGCTCGTCAACGATCTGAACGGTCAGACCGACAACATCATCTCCGCGATGGAGGGGATGGACCGGCTCACGCAGGCGATCAACGATCAGACGCCGACCGTCCAGCGTGCGCTCGATGCGGGTCCGGAGATCCTGCAGTTGCTCGTCGACCAGCGGACGAACCTCACGACTGCGCTCGACAACGTCGGCGACCTGTCGGCGACGGTGAACGACGTGCTTCGTGAGAACGGCGACGACATCAAGACGATCGTCCCGAACATGCGCAAGCTCATGCAGCAGCTGTCGATGACCGGGCCCGCGCTCGCGAATTCACTGCGGATCCTGCTCACGTTCCCGTTCCTCGAAGACAAGATCCCGACCATCGTCAAGGGCGACTATGTGAACTCCGACCTCGTTCTCGACCTGACGTGGAGCCGCCTGAACAAGACGATGGTCGCCTCGGTCACGAACCCGGAGGGTGTCACCGGCAAGCCTGCGAACGGCGCAAAGCGTGGCAGTGATCCGTTCAAGGCGCCGCTGATCCCGGGCATCACACAGCCGAAGATCAAGGACCCGGCGAATCCCACACCGGGTGAACTGACGCCGAAGTCGTCGAAGACGCCGTCCACCACGAAGAAGAGCGGTGGCAACTGATGAAGATCACTCGTTTCGTCCGCATGCAGTTGGCGATCTTCAGCGTCGTCACCGTCATCTCGCTGATCGTGATGGCCGTGTTCTACATCCGCATCCCGCAGATGTTCGGTGTCGGAAGCTACTCCGTTCAGGTGGCCATGCCGAGCACCGGTGGGCTGTACCAGAACGCCAACGTGAGCTTCCGCGGTGTCAACGTCGGCAAGGTCTCCGGGGTGCGTCTCACCTCTGACGGCGTGGTCGCAGACCTGACCATCGACTCGGGTACCGACATTCCAGCCGACTCGGCCGTCGCGATCCGCAGCGTCTCCGCTGTCGGCGAGCAGTTCGTCGATTTCACGCCGCCGGCCGACCCGTCCGGATCGATGCTGTCCGACGGCGCGAAGGTGTCGACCGAAGACGTCCCGGTTGAGATCTCCGCGATGCTCGACCAGGCCGACAACCTGTTGGCCGACGTGGACAATTCGAAGGTTCGGGCGGTGATGGACGAGGCTTTCGCAGCGTTCAACGGCACCGCGGACGAGCTGCAGCGGCTGATGGACTCGATGGTCCTGTTCGTCGGCGCGATGAACGACAACGTCGACGTCACCCTCGACTTGGTGCGCCAGGCGGGTCCGATCCTCGCGACGCAGAACCAGACTGCAGACGCGATCCGCAGTTGGACGGCCGATCTGACCAAGGTCACCGATCAGCTCCGCGCGAACAACCCCGATATCACCGACATCCTGCAGAAGGGCCCGGGTGTCGCGAATCAGGCCAAGAGTCTGTTCGACGACATGGGGCCGGGATTTGAACTCGGCATGTCGAATCTGCGCGTCGCAGCGAAGACGATGGCGGTGTATCTGCCGAACCTTCGTCAGACGATCGTCCTGTACCCGCGGGTGCTGTCGGCGCTGATCACGGCCATCAACACCGGTTCGAACCGGCACGGCGCCAACGTGAACTTCACGCTCGGCTTCCAGGACCCGCCGACCTGTACTGTCGGCTTCCTTCCTGCCGACCAGTGGCGCTTCCCGTCGGCGACGACACCGCAGGACCTTCCGCCGGGACTCCTGTGCCGTCTCCCGCAGGACGCACAGAGCTCGGTTCGCGGCGCCCGCAACTTCCCGTGTGTCGAGTTCCCCGGACGTCGTGCTCCGACGCCCGCGGAGTGCCGGACCGGATTTGTTCCGTCCAAGCGCGACAACGTCGCGCTTCCGAACGGGTTCCCGGGAACCGACCTGCCGCGTCAGCCCGCCGGTCACGTGGTGCCTGCGACGCCGTCCGACTACGACGCTTCGCCTGCCACGTACGCGACCACGTACGATCCGGAGACGGGGGAGTTCATCGGCCCGGACGGCAAGAAGTACAAGACGCAGTCCGCAGCTGACAACAGCAACCAGAAGACGAAATGGTACGAACTGATCACGAAGACGGTGAAGTCCTGAAGCCGGAATCCGACGGCGTCGCCAAGAAGACTGCGGGAACGGTCCGCAAGTCAAGCCCTGTCTCGCGGCGACGCAAGTCGTCCGGCAAGGGGGCTCCGGCAGTCCCCGAGGAGACGACTGACCTCGTTGAACCCTCTGGCGACGACGACGTGTCTGATCAGGTCTCCGACGACGACGTGGTGGCAGATGACGCCGCAGCGGAGGTCGTCGAGAAGCCGAGCCTGGAGAAGGCGGGCCCGGACACGTCGGAGGACGTGGCGTCCGATGAGGACGGCGACGATGCTGCGTTCACTCCCGCGCAGGGCGTGTCGTACCGGGCTCGTCGTGCATCGACGAAGTCCTCGGTCGCGGCACCGTCCATCAAGGGCGGGTGGCTTCCGGCCATCGGAATGGCCGTGGCCGCGGTTCTCGTCGTGGTGTCGATCGTGCTGACGGCGGTGTTCCTGAACGAGTCGTCGAAGATCAACGATGAGCGTGAACTCCGCGCGAGCTACGACCAGTTCGCGCAGGAGGTGATCGTCAAGATGACGACGCTCACCAAAGACAACGCCGACGAGATGCTCCAGTTCATGAAGGACAACACGAGCGGCCGTGCGCAGCAACAGTTCCGTGAGTCGATGAAACAGGCAACCGACCTGATTCGCGAAGACAACATGAAGACGACGACCACCATCGTTGCATCGGCGGTTGAGAAGGCCGACCAAGATTCCGGCTCGGTGCTTGTGGTGTTCGTCTGGGAGGGCACTGCCCCCGAAGCGCCCGAGAAGCCCGAAATGCAGTCGTTCCGCTCGCGTGTCTCCATCACCCGAATCAACGACGCGCTGAAAATGACGAACATCGAGTGGGTCAACTGATGTCGAAGTCCAAGATGTTCATCATCGGCGGAGTGGTCCTCACGCTGATCTTCGTCGCCTCGGCGGTCTTCACCGGTGTCCGCTACTGGAGCTTGAACGCCGAGGAGAAGGCGCGCGAGACCGCACTGTCCGCGGCCACCGAGTATTCGGTGACGATGTTCTCGTGGGATTCGAAGACAGTGTCCGGAAACATCAACGAGGCCATGGGCTTCATGACCGGTACCGCGAAAGATGAGTACCAGAAGCAGGTCGTCGAGAACGACATCGCGACGACCGTCAAGGCGCAGAAGATCGTCACCACGGTGACCGTGCAGGGCGCCGCCGTGATGACCAACACTCGTGACACTGCGAAGGTCCTGGTCTTCATCAACCAGTCGAGTACCCGGAACACTGTCGAAGACGTCCAGATCGACCCGAGTCGTATCGTGTACGACATGGTCCGCCGTGACGGGAAGTGGCTGATCACGAGCATGGACATCCTGAGCGACGATTCGCTCAGTTCGCGGGTCCAGAAGACGGACGAGCCGCCGTCGGGCGCTGTTCCCATCCCGTCCGCGGCGCCGAGCGCACCGGCGTCGCCCGCTCCGACGTCCTGACTCTTGGCAGGCGTTCCCGCAGCATTCAATGACAAACGAGGCATGCATGCATGCCTCGTTTGTCGTCGGATACCGCGTTCCGACTAATCGTCCATGTCGCTGCTGACGACTCTGAGGTCGTCCGCGAGTTCCACATCGGCGTCGCGTCCGTCAGCGAGTCGCACACCGACCTCGTACCGGACTCCTCGGTCGTCGCTCGACGAGATCGACTCCACGCTGCCACGTCCGACGGCGGCCGTCGCGGCCGCGGCGACTGCATCGAAGCGGTCGAGGTCGAGCACGTCGCCGGGGTCGTCGGTCGAGTCGAGCGGCTCCTTCGCGACACCGCCGTCCGCGCGGACGTGCACGTCCTGCTCACGGCCGTCCGGCAGGCGCACTTCGACGTCGAATCCGTTCCTCTCGACGTCAACGGATGTGGCGCCGTCGGCGCCGGTCGCGGCGACCGCAGCCCGCGCGGCGTCCCGCAACGCGGCGACACTTGTCGTGGCCTTCTCCTGATGCGCCGATCCGTCGTCGACGTCATCTGGATCAACGTCGTCGGCGATGCTCGACGTCTCGGAGACGGTGACCGCGGTGTCGTCCGAGTCGGAGGACAGCGCATACGCCACACCGCCACCGGCCAGGAGCACGACGACCACTGCCGAGCCGATCAGCGCAGTGCGTCGTCGAGTCGATCCCGATGCGGGCGACGTCGGTCCCGGGCCGCTTGGGTTCGGAGTCGTCGTGGGGTCTGCTTCGGGCAGAGGGCGGGTGTCTTCGTTCTCGTTCATGCGTCCATCCTCGCGTCGACGCGCTTAACGAGTTCTGAAGCGACCTGAAGGTCTTTTCAGGGTCGACCGTCGCCGGGAAGCGTCACCGTGAGGAGCGCGCCTCCGCCGGAACCGTCGGAGACCACGACGTCGCCGCCGTGACTGCGGACGATCTCCCTGGTCATCGCGAGGCCGAGACCGCTGCCGCCGGAATCGCGAGCTCGTGCCTCGTCCAGACGAGTGAACCGGTCGAAGACCCGCTCTCGGTGTTCGAGCGGGATGCCGGCGCCGTCGTCCTCGACTTCGAGACGTACGTTCCCGGGGCCTGCGCTCAGCCGGAGCGTGACCGTCTGTGACGCGTGGCGGGCGGCGTTGTCGGCGAGGTTGCGCACGACACGACTGAGCAGAGCTTCGTTTCCCTCGACCCGCGCGGCCCCGACACCTCGCGTGTCCACATCGACGCCGATGCCCCGGAGCCGACGCGCTTCGGTGAGTACGATGTCGTCGAGGTCGACCGCGTTGACCGTGTGACCTCGATGTTCGTCGAGTCTCGCGAGAATCAGGAGTCCCTCGACGAGATCCTGCATCCGGGCGCCCTCCGCCAGCACCACTCCGCTGAGTTCGGAGAGGGACGTCGACGACGGGTGAACATCAGCGACCTCTGCGTGCTGTCGAATCGTGGCCAGCGGAGACCGCAGTTCGTGCGACGCGTCGCTGACGAACCTCCGTTGTGTCAGCCGAGCCTGCTCGATCCGGTCGAGGAGTCGGTTCATGGTCGACGCGAGTTCGCCCAGTTCGTCGTCTCGCCCCGCCTCGACACGATCCGCCAGATCGTCGGCGCCGATGGCGTCGACTTCCCTGCGGAGGCGCTCGACGGGGGCGAGTGCACGCCCGCTGACCACCCAGACCACGATGCAGATCAATACGACGACCGCCGGGACGCCTGCCGCCAACAGGACGGTGGTCGTGCTGACGGAATCGTCCACGTGATCGAGCGGCCGTGCGACGGTCAGGCGTCCGCGTTCGGTGTCGTCGGATGCGGCGAGGAACGAATCTCCGTCGACAGTCACTCGGGACGGTGTCTCGCTGACGGAGGGAATCGACGAGGCGTCGTCGTCGTTAGCCACTGGAGTCGGGCCGTCCAGCCTGACCAGGAGATCGTCGTCGATCGACCGGACGGTGTCGGGATCTGCCTCTGCGCGGTCGCCGATGGAGTCGAGATCCTGCTCCAGCGCGACGGCCACGCCGTCCGTCAACGCGTCCCGGACGATGATGACAGTCGAGACGGCTGCGACGCCGAGTACAACGGCGGTCACCGCGAACGCGCCGGCGGTCACCCTCGCGCGGATCGATCGGGTGATCCGCGGACGGGCTTTCACTTCTGGCCCCCGTTCGCTGACAATCGGTAGCCGGTTCCGCGGACCGTCTCGATCGACTCGCGGCCGAACGGCCTGTCGATCTTCGCCCGCAGATGGGCGACGTAGACCTCGACGATGTTCTCGTCACCGTCGAAGTCGCCGCCCCACACGTTCGCGATCACTTCGCGCCTGGACACGGCTTCGCCGCGGCGTCGGAGGAGGTAGTCGAGCACAGACAGCTCACGGGCGGTGAGCGACAGCTCGACCTTGCCCCGAAAGACGCGTCTCGCAGCCGGATCGAGCCGCAGATCACCAGCCGTGAGGATCGGTGGCCTCTCTCGGCCGCCGCGGCGCACGAGCGCGCGGAGCCGGGCGACCAGTACGGGATGGGAGAAGGGTTTGGTCAGCCAGTCGTCTCCGCCGGTGTCGAGTCCCTCGACTTCGTCCCACTCGCCGTCCTTCGCAGTGAGGAACAGGACGGGAGTCCACACGTCGTCTGCCCTGAGCGTCTGGCACACCCGATAGCCGCTCATGCCGGGCATCATCACGTCGAGAACGATCGCGTCGTAGTCGCCGTCGGTCGCGCGGCGGACACCGTCGAGTCCGTTGTGTGCGACGTCGACGACCATCCCCTCTGCCTCGAGGCCGCGACGGATCCCGTCGGCGAGCCGGACTTCGTCGTCGACGAGAAGGATCCGCATGATCACCAGTCTGACCGAGAACGCCTGAAGCGAGCCTGAACGAACGCTGCGCGGCACACCGGGTGGTGTGCCGCGCAGCGATTCCTGTGCGTGAGGCTTACGCCGAGGTGTAGCCCATCGGCATGAGGATGGCCTTGTGCTCGAGGTAGCTCTCAAGCCCTTCCTTGCCGTTCTCGCGGCCGATGCCGGACTTCTTGTAACCGCCGAACGGCGACGACGGGTCGATCGCGTACCAGTTGATGCCCATGGTGCCGGTGCGAACCTGCTTGGCGACCTCGACGCCCTTCGCGACGTCGGAAGTCCAGACCGAACCCGCGAGTCCGTAGTCGGAGTCGTTGGCGATCTTGATGGCCTCGTCGACGTCGTCGTACGCGATGACGCTGATGACCGGGCCGAAGATCTCCTCACGAGCGATCGTCATGTCGTTGGTGACGCCGGTGAAGATGGTCGGGCCGACGAAGTTTCCGGTCCCGACGGTGGGAGCGTCGACTTCGAGGACTGCGGTCGCGCCCTCTTCCTTGCCCTTCGCGATGTAGCCGGTCACCTTCGCGTGCTGCTTCTCGTTGATGATCGGGCCGAGCTTGGTCTCCGGATCGGTGGGCAGGCCGGGAGTGAAGGTCGATGCCACGGCGACCATCGCGTCGACGATCTCGTCGTGACGCGAACGGGGGACCAGGACGCGGGTCTGGGCGACACAGGCCTGTCCCGAGTTGAGGATGCCGGAGAAGACGAGCATCGGGGCGCTGGCGGCCGCGTCGGCGTCCTCCAGGACGATGGCGGCCGACTTGCCGCCGAGTTCCAGTGAGACACGCTTGAGCTGTTCGCCACAGCGCGCGGCGATCGACTGTCCGGCGAGCGTTGAGCCGGTGAAGGTGATCTTGTCGACGTCCGGATGGTCGACGAGGGCCTTGCCGGTCTCGACGCCGCCGGGGACGATCGAGATGACTCCCTCGGGAACGCCGGCTTCGGTGAAGATCTCGGCGAGCATGTTCGCATTCAGCGGGGTCTCCGGGGCGGGCTTGAGGACCACCGAGCAACCCGCGGCGAGGGCCGGGCCGAACTTGTTGCAGAAAAGGAACAGCGGAACGTTCCACGCGATGATCGCGCCGACCACGCCGACGGCCTCGCGAACCACCAGGGTCTCGCCGAACATGCCGGTGCGGGTCTCTTCCCACTGGTACGACTCCGCGGCGTCTGCATACGCCGCGAGGCAGCCGGTTCCGGCGAGCTGCTGGAGGGTGGCGACGTCGCCGGGGGTGGCGCCCATCTCCGCCGAGACGAGTGCGCCGATCTCTGCGCCGCGCTCGTTGATCAGCTCGACTGCACGACGGATAACGGCAGCTCGCTCGGCCGGAGGGGTGTTTCGCCAAACGCCCGCGTCGAACGATTCGCGCGCTGCGCGGACGGCGTTGTCGACGTCCGTCGCATCCGCGGACGGGACCGACCCGACCTTCTCGCCGGTTGCGGGCGAGAACACCTCCAGCACTTCGGTGGAGTGCGGGTCCACCCACTTTCCGCCGATGTACAGCTGTGTGGTCTCGATCGGGTCGATCATGCGTGCTCCTGGGATCGCGAGGGGTTTCCTCCGATACTAGAGCACAGTTAGAACACGTTCTAGAAAAATCTTGGTGAGGTCGATTCAGGCAGTCGGTTCGACGTCGATGACAACCTCGAACTCGAGCAGGCTCGCGCCGGTCGCGACGGGCTTGCGATCACCGGAATGTGCAGCGCGTGCGTCGCCGCCGGCCCACGCTTGGAAACTCGCCTCGTCCTCCCACTGGGTGACGACGAAGTAGCGGTCCTCACCGTTCACCGGCCGGAGGAGCTGGAACCCCAGGAAACCTGCCGCGCCGTCGACGGTGCCGGCACGCGCGGCGAAGCGCTTCTCCAACTCGGGGCCTGCACCTTCGGGGACGCTGATCGCGTTGATCTTCACAATTGCCATGCAGCCGACGCTACGCGCAGCCGCTGCGGGCCGATAGGGTCGAACGCTGTGAACCCCGACTCGCTCGATGCGCCCGCGATCGCCGACACCGGCCTGCTCGATCACGGCGGCCTCGACGTCGCTGACGGAGGCTTCGGAGCAATAGTCCTGGTCCACGGTCTGATGGGACGCGGCCGCACGTGGCGACGTCAGATCCCGTGGCTGCGCGACTACGGGCGGGTGTTCACGTTCGACTCGGCGAACCACCAAGGCGCCGATTCGATCGACGCGTCAGACATCTCGACCGAGCGGTTCGTCACCGATCTCGCCGAAGTGATCACGTGGATCGATCGTGGCCCCGCAGTGCTGATCGGGCACTCCATGGGCGGCTTGCACGCCTGGTGCACGGCAGCGGGCTACCCGGAGCTCGTGTCGGCGCTCGTCGTCGAGGACATGGCGCCCGATTTCCGCGGACGTACCACCGGCACCTGGCAGCCGTGGTTCAACAGCTGGCCCGACAGGTTTCCCGATCTGCAGTCGGCCGTGGACATGTTCGGGGACGTCGCGGGTCGCTACTTCTACGAGGCCTTCGACGACGGACGACTGCACGGCTCGATCCCGGTCTGGGCCGACATCGCCGAGGAGTGGGGGACGAGGCACTTCTGGGATCAATGGGATGATCTCGCAGTTCCGACGCTCCTCCTCGAAGCTGGCTTCTCGGTGACGCCGCCGGGGCAGATGGCGGAAATGGCCGCGCGTAAGCCGTCGGCGTCGTACGTCCGGGTTGATGGAGCGGGTCACCTGGTCCACGATGACGCGCCCGGCGTGTACCGAGGCGCTGTGGAGGCGTTCCTGAGCGACCTCGGCTGAGTCTCAGCCCTCGCCTGCGAGGGCGAACAGGCCGTCGTCGGTCAACTCGATGAGACCGTCGACGAGCAGGGAGTCGAGGGCGCGAGCGCGTTGGCCGGGGTCACGCTCCCACGCGAGGTCGAGCGCTGCTCGTTCCACCGGTCCGGACGTTCCGCGGAGCACGTCGAGGAGTCGTCCACGCGCCTGGCGGTCGGTGCCCTCGAACTTCTGGACCTTCCGTGCGGGGCCTTCGTGCTCGGGGCGACCGAGCCGAACCCACTCGCATGTCGGTTCGAGCGGGCACTCGTCGCAGCGAGCTTCACGTGCGGTGCACACCAGAGCGCCCAATTCCATCAGCGCGGCCGAGAACCGTGGAGTCTCGGGTGCGGGGTCGCCGTCCGCGGTCCGCGGGAACAGTGCCTCTGCGTCGGTGAGGTCGCGTCGCCCGGGGTTGCCGGGATGCTGTCTGCCGTGGACGGCGCGGGCGATCACGCGGCGCACATTCACGTCGACCACCGGCACCGACTGCCCGTACGCGAAACAGGCGACGGCACGTGCCGTGTAGTCACCGATGCCGGGGAGCGCCAGAAGGGTGTCGACGTCGGACGGAACCACGTCGTCGTACTGGTCGGCGAGGACCTTCGAGCATTCGTGGAGTCGCATCGCGCGGCGCGGGTAGCCGAGCTTCCCCCACGCGCGGACCACTTCGCCCGTCGACTCGGCAGCCATGGCCGACGGCGTCGGCCAGCGCTCCACCCATCGCGTCCACGGTTCGATCACCCGTGCGGCGGGGGTCTGCTGAAGCATGATCTCGCTGATCAGGACGTGCCAACCGGTCAGATCCGTCGAACGCCACGGAAGGTCGCGTTCGGCGGACCCGAACCAATCCAGGACTGTGGCCGGTGGCACACTCGATGTCATGAAGGATCTCACCCCCGCGCAGGCTTGGACAGTTCTCAAGGAAGGGAACCAGCGATTCGTCGAGAGTCGCCCCATCCACCCGAGCCAGGGTATCGCCGACCGTGAGGCGCTCGTCGACGGCCAGTCGCCGCACGTGGTGCTCTTCGGCTGCGGCGACTCGCGCCTGGCCGCCGAGATCATTTTCGATCAGGGACTCGGCGACATGTTCGTCGTCCGAACTGCGGGTCACGTCCTCGACTCGGCGGTGCTCGGCACCATCGAGTACGGGGCCGACATCTTGAACGTGCCGCTGATCATCGTGCTCGGTCACGACAGCTGCGGCGCGGTCGGTGCGACCCTCGACGCCCTCGACAACCTCAATCTGCCCGGCGGCTACGTCCGCGACGTCGTCGAGAAGGTCGCGCCGAGCATCCTCGTCGGCCGCAGCGAAGGGCTCACCGAGTACTTCGAGTTCGTCACCCGCCACGTGCAGGAGACCAGCCGTGTCCTCATGCAGCGCAGCCGCATCATCGCCAAGCGGGTCAAGGACGGCGACCTCGCCATCGTCGGTCTCAGCTACCGTCTCGAAGACGGCCAGGTGCACCTCGTCGAGGTCATCGGCGACATCGGCGAACAGCCCGAGACCGACCCGCGGAAGGCCGGCGCGGGAGAATAACCCGCCGCGGCGTCGACGAATCCGCGACACGCCGAAGTTCGACGCCGCCGTGCGAGGCTCGGCGGCGATACCGTTGCAATCGTGATCGAACCACAGGGACCCCTGCCTTCCGAGGTGTATTGGCGTCGCCGCCTCGTGGCGGTCGCCGCTGGAGTGGTGGCGATCGTCGTAGTCATCGCCTTGATCATCTGGGCGGGCAGCTCCTCCGACGATTCGGCGCCGAAGAACGCGGCCGCCGCATCGTCGACGTCGTCGAGCGCGGTGGCGCCACTGCCGCCGCCTGCGTCGAGCACTCCGGGACCGACAACGAGTGAGCCGGTCTCCGGCGGTGGAGACCACGGTTCTGACGGGGGCCCGAGCAGCACTGCACCCGCGCCGCCTCCGCCCGCGGACCCGGCGCTGCAGAACGTGTGCGCCGATCAGAGTCTCTCGGTGGTCCTGTACACCGACAAGCCGACGTACACCGTCGGGGATCAGCCGGTGTTCACCGTCGTCGTGACCAACGGCGGACTCAGCGAATGCTCGCGCGATCTGGGAAAGAACGCACAGAACGTGGTCGTCCGCTCACTGGACGGTGCGCGGACTTTGTGGGCGGCACAAGACTGCGCCCCGGACAAGACGGTGAACAACCAGCTTCTGCAGCCGGGCCAGCAGTTCAGCGACACCATCACCTGGTCGGGCACGACGAGCAGCGCGGGCTGCAAGAAGCCCCGCGTTCAGATCCCCGCAGGCGGCTACCAGGCCGTCGCCAAGATCGGCGAGAAGGAGTCCGCGCCGATCACGTTCAACGTCGTCAAACCCGCCCAGCAGTAGGGAAGTTCTAGTCGAACCGCTCGAGCGAGCTCTCAGCGAGGCGTGAGAGACCTTCTCGGATGTGCCTGGCCCAGATGCTGCCGATGCCTTCGACTGCTTCCAGGTCGGCGGCACTGCTCGCGAGGAGCGCCTGCAGGGTGCCGAAGTGACGGACCAGGCGATCGATGTGCGCGAACTGGAGTCGCGAGATGCGTGCGAGCAGGCGGTAGCCGCGCGGACTCATCGCAGTGTCTTGCGCTTCGAGAGTCGTGGGGTAGCCGAAAGCGCCCGCCACCATGGTCAGGTCGAGGAGATCGACATCCGACAACGACTCCACCGATTCGAGGATCTGGCGCACCTGTTCGGTGCCCGCAGCTTCCGGTGATGCGTGGTAGTCGCGGACCAGCAGCTCACGCATCGTGTCGTTGTCGCTGATCAACTCTTCGAGCTGCAGCGCCA
The DNA here is from genome assembly GCF_037148075.1 of Gordonia malaquae. NCBI lineage: Bacteria > Bacillati > Actinomycetota > Actinomycetes > Mycobacteriales > Gordoniaceae > Gordonia > Gordonia malaquae. The sequence continues at coordinate 165,176 of NZ_JBBCUB010000001.1, forward strand.
CCTGGCGACCGTTGACGCCGAGCTCGAGCACGTACTCCTCGATCTCGACCGACACGCGCCGGACCATCTCCATGCGTTGCGCGGCGCTCATCGCGTCGCGAAGCAGGACGTAGTCCTCGATCTCCGCGCGAGACAACTGAGAAGACACCTCGTCGAGGCGGGACTTGTACCGTTCCAACGTCGACAGTGCGACGTTTGCACGCGACAGGATGGCGTCGGGGTTCTCCACGACTCGACGCTGCCCGTCGGCGTACACGCTGACGATCGACATCGACGAACTCACCGAGATGACCGGTACCCGCATCTGGATCGCGGTCCGCTCGGCGGCACGATGGCGGGTGCCGGACTCTTCGGTCGGGATCGACGGATCGGGCACCAGCTGGACGTTCGCGCGGACGATGCGGCGGCCGTCGGCGGACAGCACTACCGCGCCGTCCATCTTCGCCAACTCACGAAGTCGGGTGGGAGCGAACTCGACGTCGAGGTGAAATCCTCCGTCGCAGATGCGTTCCATGTCGTCGTCGTATCCGACGACGATCAGGGCGCCGGTCCCGCCGCGCAGAATGCGTTCGAGGCCGTCGCGCAGTGCGGTTCCCGGCGCCACCCGACGCAGCGTCTCGCGCGTCAGATCGGCGCGGTCGGCGTCGGCATTTGACGTGTCGTTCATCGCACCTCGGCAATCGTGGGACTTGAGGTTCCGGCGAACGCCGGGACCGTACTAGCGTAACTGGACGTGAAGCATGCTTTTGTTCCGCCCGCAGACCTCGAGCCACTTGTCCGCCACCCGAAGGCCACCGGGCCCGGGCAGCACATCGGGCTGCACCACAGCACGTGCTTCGGCTGCGGCGACGACACCCCGCTCGGCCTGCACCTCAAGGTGATCGCGGGCGACGACCTGTCGGTGACCGCGCAGATGCCCGTTGTCGACTGGATGCAAGGTGGACCAGGGGTGATCCACGGGGGCGTGCTGTCCGCCGCGTTCGATGAGGTCACGGGGACCGCGCCGCTGCTGATCGGCGCGCCGGTCGTCACAGTCCATCTCGAAGTGGACTTCGCCAAGCCGATTCCGCTCGGAAGCACTCTCCACTTCGAGGCTCGGATCCTCGGCAAACAGGGCCGCAAGATCTACCTCGCCGCATCGGCGCATCTGGGAGATCCCGAGCAGGTCGTGGCCAGCGCACACGCGCTCTTCGTGACGATCGACGTCCAGAAGCATTTCGCCGAGCACTACGACAAGCGCGTCATTCTCTGACTCCCCACAGCTCATCGAGTGACATCAACTGCTCATTGAGCAGCCCGGAGCGATCCCCACTGCTCATTGAGCGGCCCGGAGCGATCCCCACTGCTCATTGAGCAGCCCGGAGCGCCAGCGGAGGGCTTGTCGAAATGCCATGACCTTCGCTGGGTCGGAGCCAAGCAGGAGAACCGCCTCAGAACGGCGCGTCGACCGCCTCGAGGCGCCGTGGACCGATGGCGGCGAACGCCTCGTCGAGCTGCGACACCTTGGTGATCCGGATTCCTTTCGGAAGCTCCTCGTCCGTGCCCGCCGGAATGATCGCGTGGCGGAAGCCGAGGCGTTTGGCCTCGGCCACCCGCCGCGCGGTGGACGACACTCGCCGGATCTCGCCTGCGAGCCCGACCTCACCGATGGCGACTGTCGTCGACGGAACCGGCTTGTTCTTCGCCGACGACATGATCGCGAGGAAGATCGCGAGGTCGGCGGCCGGCTCGGTGACCTTCATACCGCCGACTGTCGAGGCGTACACCTCTTGCTTGCCTGTCTTGACCTCGAGATGCTTCTCAGTGACGGCGAGCATCATCGCGACGCGCGCCGGGTCGAGGCCGGACACCGCGCGCCGTGGCGAGGTCATCTCGGAGTTGTTCAGCAGCGCCTGGATCTGGCCGACCATAGCGCGTCGACCGTCCATCGCGACGAGTGCGACGCTGCCCGGAACGTCTGACGGGTGCTCGTGCACGAAGATCCCCGACGGATCGCTGACCTGGTGGATCCCGTCCGATCGCTGCTCGAAGCAGCCGACTTCGTCGGACGGCCCGAACCTGTTCTTGATGCCGCGGACCATGCGCAGCGACGAGTGTCGGTCGCCCTCGAACGACAGCACCACGTCCACCAGATGCTCCAGCGAACGGGGACCGGCGACGTTGCCGTCCTTCGTCACATGGCCGACGAGGATCACCGAGACGCCGCTCGTCTTCGCGAGTGACACCAGCGCGGTGGTGACGGCACGGATCTGGGTCACGCCGCCGGTCACGCCGTCGACGCCGGACGCGACGAGTGTCTGCACCGAGTCGACGATGAGCAGCGTCGGCCGCACCTCGTCGACGTGACCGAGAACGGTTCCGAGGTCGGTCTCGGACGCCAGGAAGACGTTCTCGTGGACGGCGTCGGTCCGCTCCGCGCGTAGCCGCACCTGGCCTGCCGACTCCTCGCCCGTGACGTAGAGCGCGACGCGGCCTCCCGCCGCCCAGTGTTTGACCGTCTCGAGCAGCAGCGTGGACTTCCCGACGCCGGGCTCACCTGCGAGGAGGACGACGGATCCGGGCACGATGCCGCGGCCGAGCACCCTGTCGAACTCGGCGATCCCGATGGGCGTCGCGGAAGCGGTCCCCGCGTCGACCTCGGTGATGCGTCGAGCCGGGCTGCGAGGAGCGACGGACGCGGCTCCCGCAGCGACGACGGGTGCACCTTCCTCGACCGAACCCCATTCACCGCAGTCGGGGCAACGACCGACCCACTTCGCGACCTGATGTCCGCAGGCCGTGCATCTGTAGATCGCCTTTGTCTTCGCCACGCCCCGACCTTAAACGTCTCGTCCGACAAATCGACCCCCGACCTGTCGGTCGGGGGTCGATTCGAAGTCGATCAGAGGTCAGTGTCCCTCTTCGGAGCCCTCACTGTGGGCCTGCGGGTCGCGGACCACGTCGAGGCGATGCGCGAGGGTGCCGTTGTCGACGGGCGTGTCGATGACGACCTGCTTGTCCTCGACCTTCTTGCCGCTGAGGTCGTACACCTCGAACTTGAAGGTCAGGGGCACGGTCACGCCCGACGCGACCGAGGTGCCCGCGTTGGTCATCGTCGCGGTGAACCGGTAGATGTCGGCTTCCTCGGCGACCGACGTGTTCACATTCGCGGGGGTCCCTGCAAGCAGAACGCCGTTCGGGCCGATCATGCTCGGATCAGCGGTCTTCTCGCCGTCCTTCTTCGAGGTCGACGGCGGCGTCAGCACGATGTTCGAACCCTCGGGTCCGACGACGTCGACGAGCTTCACCGAGCGGGTGTTGCTGTCGTTCGAGATCGCGAACGAGACGTCGAACGGTCCGCCGTCCTTGAACGTCTTTTCGGCCTTGTCCGTCGGGTACACGATCTGGACGTTGCGCAGGGCGACCGCGCCGTTGGCCAGGTCGGTTCCCGCATCCGGGCTCAGCGTGACCGAACCGCCCGCACCGTTGACGGCGGCGAGCTGGTTGTTGGTCTGCGAGATCTTGCCTGCACCGCAGGCCGAAGCGCCGAGGACGACTGCTGCGCCCAGGGCGCCGACGGCTGCAGCCTTGGCCAGTCGGCCGGTGGTCCGATTGAGCACTGACACCTTTTCCTCCGGGTGGTCGTCGCACTGTCCGCCAGCCGGCGAACCTTCACTACGCAGCGTAGTGGGCGCGGCGGGAAAAAGTTCCCTCGGGTAGGCATATCGGCCGATAAATGTGTCGCTGATCGGGTCGGACCAGTGTTGACCTGCACCGTTGGAAAAGGTGTCAGAGGGCGGGTGTTACACTGGTAACACTCGGAAGGGTAGGGAAACATTGAATTTCAAAGTTGGCGACACCGTTGTGTACCCCCATCACGGTGCTGCTCGGATCGAGAACATCGTTGTTCGGACCATCAAGGGTGAAGAAGTCGAATACCTGGTCCTGAAAGTCGCAGACGGCGACATGACGGTGCAGATTCCCTCGAGCAAGCTCGAGTACGTCGGCGTCCGTGACGTGGTCGGCGAAGAGGGGCTCGACGAAGTCTTCCAGGTACTGCGTGCGCCGAACGTGGAGGAGCCCACCAACTGGGCTCGCCGCTTCAAGGCGAACCAGGAGAAGCTGAACTCCGGCGACATCATCAAGGTCGCCGAGATCGTGCGTGATCTGTGGCGTCGTGAGCAGGACCGCGGACTCTCTGCGGGCGAGAAGCGCATGCTGACTCGTGCGCGTCGGGTGCTGGTCGACGAGCTCTCGCTCGCTCGCAACACCGACGACGAGAAGGCCGACAGCATCCTCGACGAGATCCTGGCTGCAGCGTCCTGATCGCACACAGTGGCCACCGCCGCGTGGCCGCACTGATCCCCGCCGCAGGCATGGGCACCCGTCTGGGTGAGTCCAAGCCCAAGGCGTTCGTAGAGGTAGGCGGGTCGACGCTGCTTGAGCGCAGCGTCGCCGCCGCCAGCGAATCCGGGGTGATCGACGACATCGTCGTCGCCGTCCCGGAAGAACTTCTCGACCGCGCGCAGCAGCTCGTTCCTGCTGCGCGCGTAGTCGTAGGCGGCGCCGAACGAAGCGATTCGGTCCGGGCGGCGCTCGCCGTGACCGATGCCGAACTGGTCCTCGTGCACGATGCGGCCCGCCCACTCACGCCGCCGGCGCTGTTCGTCGCCGTCGTCGACGCATTGCGTTGCGGTGACGCGGCAGTCGTGCCGGGACTTCCCGTCGCGGACACTCTCAAACGAGTCGACGACGCCCAGTTCGTGACGGACACCGTCGACCGGTCGATACTTCGGGCAGTGCAGACGCCCCAGGGCTTCGCCGCCGAGTTGCTGCGACGAGCCCATGCGGGCGCGCAGGACGCCACCGACGACGCCGGCCTCGTGGAGGCTCTCGGTGTGGGAGTCCACGTGATCGACGGCGACGCGATGGCGTTCAAAGTGACAACCCCGTTCGATCTGCGCCTGGCACGACTGCTGGCGTGACCCACACCGCGAGTACGGCTCAGGAGGCCATCACCATGCGAGTCGGCATCGGAACCGACGTCCACCCGATCGAACCCGGCCGTGACTGCTGGATGGTCGGACTCCTCTTCGCCGACGCCGACGGCTGCTCCGGTCACTCGGACGGCGACGTCGGCGTCCATGCGCTCTGCGACGCGCTGCTTTCGGCCGCCGGACTCGGCGATCTGGGTCTGGTGTTCGGCGTCGACCGCCCGGAATGGCGCAACGTGACCGGTGAGGCGATGCTGCGGCATGTGGCCGGACTGCTCGACGACGAAGGGTTCACACCGGTGAACGCCGCAGTGCAGGTCATCGGCAACCGGCCGAAGATCGGCCCGCGTCGGGCCGAGGCCCAAGGGGTCCTGTCGAAGCTCCTCGGCGCACCGGTGTCGGTGTCTGCGACCACCACCGACGGCCTCGGTCTGACGGGACGCGGCGAGGGTGTCGCCGCAGTGGCCACCGCGCTGCTCGCGCTCAAGTAGAATCGCAGGCCGTGACGCTTAGCCTGTACGACACCGCTTCCCGCGAGGTCCGCGACTTCGTTCCCCTTCGACCGGGGACGGTCGGCGTGTACCTGTGTGGCGCGACGGTCCAGGGTGTGCCCCACATCGGGCACGTGCGCAGTGGGATCGCGTTCGACGTCCTCCGCCGGTGGCTCACCCACCGTGGGTACGACGTCCTGTTCATCCGCAACATCACCGACATCGACGACAAGATCCTCCGCAAAGCCGATGAGGCCGGACGACCGTGGTGGGAGTGGGCGACCACCCACGAGCGCGCGTTCACGTCGGCGTACGACGCACTGAACGTGCTGCCGCCGTCGGCGGAGCCGCGTGCCACCGGCTACGTGACGCAGATGGTCGAGTACATGGAACGACTCATCGACCGAGGCCACGCGTATGTGGCCGACGGCAACGTCTACTTCGACGTGATGAGCCAACCCGACTACGGCAGCCTGTCCGGGCACAAGCTCGACGACGTCCACCAGGGTGAGAGCGCGGGAACGGGCAAGCGCGATCCGCGTGACTTCACGTTGTGGAAGGCGGCTAAGCCCGGCGAGCCGTCGTGGCCCACCCCGTGGGGACACGGCCGCCCGGGATGGCATCTCGAGTGCTCCGCGATGGCGACGTCGCTGCTCGGGCCGGAGTTCGACATCCACTGCGGCGGCATGGATCTGGTGTTTCCTCACCACGAGAACGAGATCGCGCAGAGTCACGCCGCAGGCGACGGCTTCGCGCGGTACTGGCTGCACAACGGCTGGGTGACGATGAGCGGCGAGAAGATGAGCAAGTCGCTCGGCAACGTCGTCTCCATCCCGGCGATGCTGACCAAGGTGCGGCCCGTAGAACTTCGCTATTACCTCGGCAGTGCGCACTACCGATCGATGCTCGAGTACTCCGAGGGCGCCCTGCATGAGGCCGCGGCGGGTTTCCGTCGCATCGAGTCGTTCGTGAAGCGTGTCGCAGAACGTGTCGCGGATGTGCCGGTCGGCGACGTCAACGACGATTTCGCCGCGGCTCTCGACGACGATCTCGGTGTCCCCGCGGCGATGGCCGCCGTCCACAACGCTGTGCGTGAGGGAAACACCGCGCTAGAAGCCGGAGACGCTCAGAAGGCGCTTGCGGTCGCAGCGTCGGTGCGGGCGATGACTTCGATCCTCGGCACCGATCCGCTCGACGAGCACTGGGCGTCGTCGGCCGACTCCGACGACGCGGCGACGGAAGCACTAGACGTGCTGATCCGCGCCGAACTAGATCGGCGCGCAGCCGCGCGCGCCGCCAAGGACTGGGCCGCCGCCGACGAGGTTCGTGACCGCCTCGCCGCAGCAGGCGTCGACGTCACCGACACACCCGACGGCGCCCAGTGGGCGCTGAAGACGAAGGACTGAAAGCATGGCCGGCAATTCGCAGCGTAAGGGCGCCGTCCGCAAGGAAGGCAGCAAGAAGGGCCAGAGCGTCGGCTCCGGAGGTCAGCGACGTCGTGGTCTCGAAGGGCGCGGCGCGACCCCGAAAGCCGAGGACCGCGTCTATCACGTGGCGCACAAGAAGGCGAAAGCCACCGCGAAAGCGGCGGCCGGTCGGCCGCGTAACCAGCGGAAGTCCGAGGACGGCGGCCCCGAGTACGTCCTCGGTCGCAACCCGGTCGTCGAATGCCTGCGGGCGAAGGTTCCCGCCACGGCGCTGTACGTGATGACGTCGATCGAGGCCGACGAGCGAGTCCGCGAAGCCGTGCAGACCGCGGGAGATCGCGGCATCTCGATCCTCGAAGTCGGCAAGCCCGAACTCGACCGCATGTCGCCGAACGGTCTGCACCAGGGTCTGGCTCTTCAGGTCCCGGAGTACCGCTATGCGCACCCCGACGACCTGATGGCCGCGGCGCAGGCGTCGTCGCAACGGCCGCTGATCGTGGCGCTCGACAACATCACCGATCCCCGCAACCTCGGGGCCGTCATCCGTTCGGTCGCCGCGTTCGGCGGCCACGGTGTGCTGATTCCGCAGCGTCGCAGCGCCGGGGTCACCGCAGTCACCTGGCGCACCAGCGCGGGCGCCGCGGCACGACTGCCCGTCGCGCAGGCCCCGAACCTGACTCGCACCCTTGTCGAGTGGGCCAAGTCGGGTGCACAGATCGTCGGGTTGGACGCAGGCGGAGATGTGACGCTCGACGAGTACGACGGCACCGGCCCGGTCGTCGTCGTGGTCGGATCGGAAGGGAAGGGACTGTCCCGCCTCGTCCGCGAGACGTGCGACTCGATCCTGTCGGTGCCGATGGCCGGTGATGTGGAGAGCCTGAACGCATCGGTCGCGGCGGGTGTTGTTCTGGCCGAGTTCGCGCGTCAACGTCGCCTGGCATAGAGGACTTTCCGCGCAGAGGGCGCGCACAAGGTGTCATCTGAATGACATTCGGGCAACAGGATTCTCGGATTTTCCTGATTGTTCGTTAGCCTGTAACCCGTGTTGTACCAGTCGCGGCTCGGGATTCTTGATCGCGTCCGCGTTCTGACGAAGCGGCGCGTGGAACTCGGCGTGCGCGGATGGTCCCTCGTGGTCGGCGTTCTCGCGGCGTTTGTCGTCGTGATCCAGATCGTGTCGTTGAACTTCGACATCCGTGGGCCGGTGGACCTGCTGGCTCACGACTTCGTCGGACGCCCCGGAATCGGCGAGATCAAGATGGCAGGCCTGATCCTCGCTCTCGTCTGCATGCCTGCACGTCTCCGCTGGTGGGTCCTCGGCGGAGTTCTTGCGCTCGAGGGCGTCTGGAATCTGCAGCGGGTGATCGTCGGCAACCCTGGAACCATCGGAAACGGCATCCTCTGGGGTCTGGTCGGGACGGCCGTGTTCGCGTTCTGGAAGCTGCGCGGCGCCGAGAAGGCCCGCCACGCTCAAAGCCGTCGGCCTCGGAATGATGCTCATCGTCATGGGCCGTGTCGGCGACGCCTGGCTCGTCCTGTCGACGAAGGCCAACGCGACCGTGCTCGACGAGTACGTCGAACTCGCAGACCGAGCACTCGGATCGCCGTCCTGGGCGGTCGGGCGAGTGGTCACCGACAGCGCGTTCCTCACCGAGGTGTGCAGCCGGGTGTACGTCTACCTGCCGGTCGGCGCCGCGGTGATCGCGTTCTTCCAACTGCGGAACGTCGCTCGCGACGGTTTCCCGCGACACCACATCGTGCGGACCTTTCTGATCATCGGCATGATCGGTCCGATCGTCTACTTCATCTTCCCCGTCGTGGGTCCGACGTACGCGTTCGGACATGAGCTCGCCGGGGCGGGCTGGCAGGACGTGTGGCCGTGGGTCAGCCCCGACATCACCGAGCCGGTCGCCGCTCCCTACAGCCAGTTCATCGCTCGGAACTGCATGCCGAGTCTGCACACAGCGTGGGCGATGGCGATCTTCCTGCACGGCTGGCGGGGCTCCACCGCGTCACGGATCTTCGGAACGTTCTGGCTGATCGCCACCACGGGCGCGACCCTCGGCTTCGGCTTCCACTACGCGGTCGACGTCCTCGCGGGTGCGGTGTTCACGCTGACCCTCGAAGCCGCACTCACGCGCCCGGAGACCGGATGGACCAGGATCCGGATGGGCGTTGTCGCGATGGGCGCCGCGATGTTCGCGGGCCTCCTCGCTTTGACGCGATACGCCGCGATGGAACTCGCGACCGGAGGAGCCGCCGCGACGGCGCTCCTGCTGGCCCCTCTCGTGATCACCGCGGCGGGATTCCTTCTCGTGGAACGGCCGGAACTGCTGTCCGTCGAGGATCGCCCCGGTGGGCCGACGTTTCCGGGTCGCCGCCGGAGAATCTTCGCGCAGCGTTCTCAAGTCTGAGGCGTGCGCGCGGTCCGCAGGGCCGCCACACTGTCTATCGACAGCAGGATCAGTGCGGCCCAGACGATGCCGAAACCGATCCACCGGTGAGCGGGCAGGTGTTCGCCGAGCACCAGGACGGCGCACAACAACTGGATGACCGGCGTGATGAACTGGATCAGGCCGATCGTCACCAGGGGGATCCGCCGGGCCGCAGCCGCGAACAGCAACAGAGGAACGGCGGTGGCGACGCCTGCCAGACATAGCAGTGCCGTGTGCACCGGACCGTGCCGACCGAAGTCGAGACCCGCCCCGGACATTCCGACCACTCCGAGTATCACCACCGCGGCGGGCGTCAGAATCGCCGTCTCCAGCGTGAGTCCGCGCAACGCCGACAGGTGGGCCCCCACCTTCTTCTTGGCCAAGCCGTACAACGCGAACGATCCGGCCAGAGCCAGGGACGTCGCCGGGAAGTGTCCACCCGCGATCGACAGGTACAGGCCGGCCACCACCCCGACCCCGACCGCGGCCCACTGCAGCGGCCGGAGTCGTTCGCGCAGCACGATCACCCCGAGAGCCACCGTGACGAGGGGATTGAGGAAGTAACCCAGCGCGGCGTCGCTGGTGTGGCCCGACGTGACCGCCGCGACGTACACCACCCAGTTGATCGCGATCAGGACGGCCGCGATGCTCACGCCCGCCAGCAGACGCCACTGTCCGCGCAGATCGGCGACCCACCGCCAATCTCTCATCACGAGCAGGACCACGAGGCACAACAGGAGCGTCCACACGATGCGATGGGCGAGGATCTCCCACGCCCCGGTCGGACGCAGTGCGTCGAAGAACAGCGGGAACAGGCCCCACGTCCCGTACGCCAGTAGACCCGCCGCGAGCCCCTTCGACGACTCGGACCTCATCGAGCAGCCACGTCCACACCGGCCTCGGCCAGCGCGGCACGCACGGCGCGGGCGTGTGCAAGCGCGCCGGGAGTGTCGCCGTGGAGGCAGACGGATTCGGCGTCGGCTTCCACCACCGTGCCGTCGACCGCGCTGATCCGCCCGGTTCTGGCGAGTTCGACGACGCGGGCGGCGATCTCGTCGGAGTCGGTCAGCAAGGCCCCCGGTTCCGAACGGGGAACCAGAGTGCCGGTCCGTGTGTAGCCGCGGTCCGCGAAGGCCTCGGTGATCACCGGGATGCCCGACTCCCGTGCGAAACGCTGCGCGGCAGATCCCGGCAGGCACATCAACGCGAGGCCGGTACGCGCGACGGCGTCGACGAGTGCACGAGCCTGCATCTCGTGGTCGACGACCGTGTTGTACAGCGCGCCGTGGGGCTTCACATACGAGACCTCACCGCCTGCCGCAGCCGCGAGAGCCGTCAGCGCCCCGACTTGGTACAGCACGTCGGCGATGAGGTCCTCGGGCGCGACGTCGATGAAACGTCGTCCGAACCCCGCGAGGTCGGGATAGGACACCTGCGCGCCGATTCGCACGCCGTATCGGACCGCTTCGCGGCAGGAGTGCAGAAGCACGGTCGGGGTGCCAGCGTGGAATCCGCATGCGATGTTCGCGCTGCTGATCAGCGGCATCATCGCTGTGTCGTCGCCGACGCCTTCTCCGAGGTCGGCGTTGAGATCGATCCGGGGCAGTGGCATGCTCCGAGCCTAGTGTCGCCTGCGTCGATCGCCCACCGGATACCCTTGGCGTCATGGCAGTGATGGACACGGTGGTGGCGCTCGTCGAGGGCGCGGTGCAGGGCAAGCGTGGACGCGGCTCGCGTCGCGGCACGATCTCCTGGAAAGGCATCCCGTTCGCGGCCCCGCCGGTCGGCGAGAAGCGTTGGCATGCACCGGAACCGGTCACACCGTGGCCCGGAACGCTCGAATGCTTCGACTACGGACCGGCACCGGTGCAGGAGAAGCTGTTCACCGCGCGCGCCTCGGGCCGGTTCCAGCCGCGCAGCGAGGACTGCCTGACACTCAACGTGTTCGCGCCGACCACGGAATCGGTGACTCCGCGTCCGGTGATGGTCTTCAACTACGGCGGTGCTTACATCCTCGGCGGCACGTCGACGCCGATCTACGACGGCTCTTACCTGGCGCGGAGCCGCGACGTGATCGTCGTGACTGTGAACTACCGGTTCGGTCCGTTCGGATTCCTCGATCTCAGCGACTACTCGACCCCCGAGCGTCGTTTCGACTCGAACGTCGGGCTCAGGGACATGATCGCCGGACTGGAGTGGGTGCAGCGCAACATCGGCGCCTTCGGAGGCGATCCGGACCGAGTGACCGTCTTCGGCGAGAGCGCGGGCGGCTCGGCCGTCCTGACTCTGCTGTCCACGCCCGCAGCGCAGGGGCTGTTCTCGCGGGCCATCTCGCAGAGCCCGGCGCCGGAGCTGATCGTGTCGAAGGAGAACGCGCAGATCTTCGCTGACGAGTTCGTCCGCCTCGTCGCAGACCCGACCCGCAGACGGGGACCCGAGCGCACCGAGGAGCCGCTCGACCCGGCAGACGTCGCGCGCATCGTCGACGGCGCCTCAGCGCACGAACTGCTGAGAATCGGAAACAAACTGCTCGGATTCGCGCGAGCCGCGAACCTGTCGAACCCCATGCCGTTCGCGCCGACCGTTGACGGCGAGTACTTGCCGCAGACGCCGCTCGACGCGGCCCGTGACGGCAACACGCTCCCGATTCCGACGATCATCGGCAACAACAAGGACGAAGGCGAACTGTTCGCGAGATTCTGGGACATCATGCCCGACGCGGCGCAGGCTCTTGTCGGCGTCGACGATCCGGAGATCAAGATGGAGCTCGAACTCTTGTATCCGGGGGAGCGCGACCAGGTGCGGATGTCCGCTGACGCGACGTTCTGGGAGCCGACGATCCGTTTCGCCGGCTACCACAGCGAGACGGCGCCGACCTACGTGTACCGCTACGACTACGCGCCGGCCGTCCTCAACGCGACAGGCATCGGCGCGACACATGCGACGGAGCTCCTCGCGGTGTTCGGCATCTACCGCGATCCGATCGGGGTCGGTCTCGCGGCCGCGGGCAGTTGGGGTTCGACCAAGCGGATCACCGCGACCATGCAGTCGAACTGGACGTGGTTCGCGCGAAAGGGCGTGCCGTCACCCGCATGGCCCGCGTACCGGAAGGACGACCGTCGCGTGATGATCCTCGACGACCCGTCACGCGTGGTCCGGGACCCGGATGGTGCACGTCGCGCGGCGTGGGAGCGAGTCCATGTGCCGGCCGCGGTGCTCGTGGAGGCCACGCGATGAGGCGTCTGCGCCCGACCTCCCTGGTGGTGGCGGCAGCGGCGGCAGGCGCCGTCGTCCTCGCCGCGTGCGGGACGGACCCGGTCACTCCGGTGTCACCCACGCTGACGGCGTCCTCGACGCCGGTCTCGTCGAGTTCGGACATGTCGAGCAGTGGCAGTTCCTCGATCCCGAACACCCTGCCGGCGCCGTACATCGCGGGCGCCGACTGGGTGCAGACCGATGTCGGTGCGAGCCTTCAGATCCGTCCGACGGCCAACGGCCGTCGGGTCGTCGGTGTGACCGCGGGCGAGGAGGCGTGGCGTGAAGTCCTCGCGATCGCGCCCGACGGCGACACACCGGGCATGAAGGCGCAGTTCGACTGCCACTGGACGTTCGCCAGAATCGTTCAACCGGACAAGCCGAGCTGGAATCTGGAACCCTCACGGCCGGTCGTCTCCGAGACCGAGATGATCTCGTCGCGCTGCAATCCGGGTGCGAAGGAAGAGGCGAACTGACCCTGCGGGCGTCAGCGGAGTTCTTCGACTGAGATCAGGTCCGCGAACCGTTTTGGACTCCCGCTATAGGAGTCGGTTCCCGCTCATAATCAGACTCTGAGCGGGAAGCGGCGGCCCACGCGCGAGGCCATTCGGCGGGGTCCCGCCGGGAATCAATCGTCTGGTCAGTCGCGTCGGCGCATCCCGAGGACTCGGCAGGCCGCATAGATCGCGAATGAGATCGACGTGACCATCACCGAGACGGGAAGCTCCGGGGCGAGTGAAAGCACCAGGCCGCCGATTGCGGCGGTCTCGGCGAACACCACGGACAACATCAGCACAACTGTCGGATTCGCCGACAGTCGCGACGCCGCCGCAGCAGGTGTGATGAGCAGGCTCATCACCAGCAGCGCTCCGATGATCTGCACGCCTTGAGCGGCGGCCAGGCCGACGAGGACGGCGAAGACCACCGACAGCAGGCGAGTGGGGACGCCTGCGGTCTCTGCGACGCGCGGGTCGAGACTGGCGAACAGCAGTGGTCGATAGATGATCGCGAACACGGTGAGGACGACCACGGCGGTGATGCCGACAGCGATCAGTCCGTCACGTCCGACGCTGACGACCTGCCCGGTCAGCAGTGCGAATCCGGTTCCGACTCGGCCGTAGAGGCTCAGGAAGAGAACACCGAGGCCGAGCCCGAACGCCATCACGACGCCGATCACCGAGTCCCGTTCGCGTGCGCGTCGTCCGAGCAGACCGAACACGGCGGCGGCGACGACGGCGCCGATCACACCACCGATGTTCACCCCGATCCCGGCGAGCAACGCGGCCGCGGCGCCGGTGAACGACAACTCCGCTGCTCCGTGTACTGCGAAGCTCATCTGACGGGCGACGATCATCGGACCGAGCACACCGCCGATCAAGCCGAGCAGCGCGACGGCGACGAGCGACTGCTGCACGAACGCACGCGAGAGCAGATCGCCGGTCTGTGTGAAGTTCCAGAAGTTGCCCATGTCCGCGGCGAGGACGGTTGTCGTCACGAGGCGGCCTCGTCGGCGTACCCGTGCTCGATGCAGTGGTGGGAGTCCTCGCCGCCGATGACGACAAGGCGACCGCCGACGCGAAGCACGTCGATCGGGCTGCCGTACAGCTCGGAGAGGGTCTCCGAGTTCATCACCTCGTCGACGGTTCCGACGCGGAACTGTCCGCCTGCGAGATAGACGACGCGGTCGACGAACGGGAGCACCGGGTTCAGTTCGTGCGTCACGAAGAGGATCGCGGTGTTCGCGCGGCGTCGCCGTGCGTCGAGCAGGTCGACGACGAGCTGTTGGCTCTTCAGGTCGAGGCTGGCGAGCGGTTCGTCGCAGAGCAGGATCGCTGGATCGCGAGTGAGGGCCTGCGCGATGCGCAGCCGCTGCTGCTCGCCGCCGGACAGCAGACCGACCGGGCTCGAGGCGTAGCGCGTGGCGTCGACCTCGGCGAGTGCCGCGTCGACCCGGGCCCGCCGTGAGCGCAACCCTCGGAGACCCAGGCCCCACGAACTGCCGTCCGCGCCGAACCCGACGAGGTCGCGGCCGCGGAGCATCATCGTGTCGGAGTCGTCCGCATGCTGCTGGGGGATGTATCCGAGCCTGCCGTTGACGGTCATCGTTCCTGCCGTCGTCGACGTCTGACCGAGGACGGTGCGCAGGAGAGTCGTCTTACCGGACCCGTTCGGGCCGAGCACCGCGATGAACTCACCGGGCTCGACGTCGAGGTCGAGATCGCGCCAGAGAGTTCGAGACCCGAATGAGAGTTCCGATCCGGTGAACCGCAGTACGGGTTCGGTCACTTGATCAGCGCCTTCTCGAGCGCGGCGATCTGAGCCGACTGCCACGCGATGTAATCCGTGACGCCGTCGGGAAGAGTCTCGGTGAACTGGACGACGGGCACTCCGGCCTTGTTCGCAGTGGCGAGCACGGCTTCGGTTGCGGGATCGACGGCCTGCACGTTGTAGATCAGCGCGGACACCTTGCGGCCGGTGAGCAGGTCGTCGAAGGCGGCGCGGTCGGCGGCCGACGGTGACTGGCCTTCTTCGACGGCTGCGGTGAACCCGGCGGGCGCCACATCGGAGATGCCTGCGGACTCGAGAAGAGCCGTCGCGAGTGGTTCGGTCGCCGCGACGCGTGTGTTCGGGTGGGTGCGGCCGATCACGGCCATCCGCGCCCGAAGTGCGTCGATGTCGGCGCGGAACGACTTGGCGTTCGCGCGGTAGGCGTCGGCGTGAGCGGGGGCCACCGTGGCCAACGCGTCCGCGATGCGGTCGGCGGTGTCGGCGACGACGGCGAGGTCGTAGAACGCATGCTCCTGCGAGTGGGAGTGCCCTTCGTGGTCGCCTGAGTCGGATTCGCCGTCCAGTGCGCTCACCTTGACACCCTTGGCGTCGGCGGCGGCGCGTTCCATGTACTCGTCGTAGTGGCCGCCGTTCATGACGATCACATTCGCATCGAGCACACGGGCGGTGTCGGCGTTTGTCGGCTCGAACTCATGCGGATCGCCGCCGGGAACCGAGAACAGGGCGCTGACATCGGCGTTCTCTCCGCCGACCGCGGCGGCGACGGAGGCCCACACGTCGGTCGACGCGACGACGACGGGATGGTCGGTGTCCTTCGGGCCGGACTCCTCGGAGCAGGCGACCAATGAGACGACCAGAGCGGTGGCCGCGATGAGCGCCGCGACGGCGCGGAACGAACGGACGGAAGACATGTCGACAGAAAGACTTTCGATTCTACGAGCTGCGGATCAAAAGTCCGTGGCTCTCTTGATGGTGAGGACTGAACGATCAGAAGGTAATGAAAATCGTTACCGACAAATCGTAGAGCGCTCCCCGAGCGTTTGTCGAAGCGATGCGCGAACCTGCATCTGTCGCCATGCGATCGCGGGCGCGGGGGAGCTCGCGCCGCGGATTCACTACCCTGGTGGCATGACCGGTCGACATCTTCCGCGACGCTTGGCACTCATCTCCGTGCACACGTCGCCGCTCGCCCAACCGGGCACCGGTGATGCGGGCGGCCTCAATGTCTATGCATGGCAGACGGCCACTCGACTCGCGAAGCGGGGGGTGGAGGTCGAGATCTTCACCCGAGCGACGTCGTCGTCCGACGAGCCGAGCGTGGAAGCCGCACCCGGCGTCACCGTCCGGCATGTGCCCGCCGGTCCGTTCGACGGCCTCGACAAGCGTGACCTGCCTGGTCAGCTGTGTGCCTTTTCGGCGAACGTGCTGCGTGCCGAGGCCGCGCAGGAGCCCGGCTACTACGACTTGATTCATTCGCACTACTGGTTGTCGGGTCAGGTCGGCTGGTTGGCCCGCGACCGCTGGGGTGTTCCGCTCGTCCACACCGCACACACGCTCGCCGCCGTGAAGAACGCCTCGCTCGCCGACGGAGACACCGCCGAACCCAAACTGCGGGTGATCGGCGAGCAGCAAGTCGTCGACGAGGCCGATCTGCTGGTGGTCAACACTCCGACCGAGGCCTCCGAGCTCGTCGAGTTGTACGGGGCCGATCCGAAGCGGGTGGATGTCGTCGTCCCGGGAGCCGACCTGGATCGCTATGCGCCGGGGGACAAGATCGCCGCTCGGGCGCGCTTCGGTCTGGCCTCCGACGATGTGATCGTCACATTCGTCGGCCGGATTCAGCCGCTCAAGGCGCCTGACGTGCTGATGCGCGCGATGGCGCCCCTGATCCGGGCCGACTCGACGGGGCGGCTCCGGTTGCTCGTGGTCGGTGGGCCGTCCGGCAACGGCCTCGGACTGCCCGAAGCGCTCATCGAGCTCGCGGCGAGCCTCGGGATCACCGCGGGCGTCACCTTCCTTCCGCCTCAGTCTCCGACCGACCTTGCCGACGTGTACCGCGCGTCCGACCTGGTGGCGGTGCCGAGTTACTCGGAGAGCTTCGGTCTGGTGGCGCTGGAAGCGCAGGCATGCGGCGTCCCGGTCATCGCGGCGAATGTCGGTGGACTCGGAGTCGCGGTCGACGACGGGGTCACCGGCGAACTCGTCGACGGCCACGACATCGACAAGTGGACTTCACGGCTGGCCGCACTCCTCGCTGACCCGGTCCGACTGCGCAGCCTCGGCTCGCGCGCCGCGGTGCACGCTCAGGGATTCTCCTGGGACCACACCACGGACGCGCTTCTCGCCAGCTACGAACGTGCGACCACCGCCTACCGGCGTGCTGCGGGCCGCCCGCCCGGGATGTTCGGTCTGCGGAGGCGTCGCTCTCGCCCGCGCGCAACCGTCTGACGCACCGAAACGAAACTGGAGAGATCCCACATGCCCGTATCCGACGCGAACGACCTTTCCGAGCCGCTGCGCGCAGCACTCGACGCATCCGGGATCGACTATGCGCGCAAGTCGTCCGGCGGCGCCAAATCGGAGCATCTTGTCGTCGAACTGCCCGGTGAGCGCAAACTCAAGACGACTGTCCTACTCACCGCGGCTGTAAACGGAGTGCGGGTCGAGGCGTTCGTGTGCCGCCGACCCGACGAGCAATTCGAGGCGGTCTACCGCTACCTGCTCAAGCGGAACCGTCGCCTGTACGGGGTGGCGTACACCTTGGACAATGCGGGTGACATCTACTTGATCGGCCGGATCTCGGCCGACGCTGTGACACAGGACGAAGTGGACCGTGTCCTCGGTCAGGTCCTCGAGGCGGCGGACGGCGACTTCAATCAGATCCTCGAGATCGGCTTTCTGACGTCGATCAAACGCGAGTGGGCGTGGCGTACCGCGCGAGGCGAGCCGATGAAGAACCTCGAAGCGTTCGCTCACCTCATCGATCCCGACGACCTCCCGGACATCGCTCCTCTCGACGACTGACCCGGCGCAGGGAGGCTGCCCTAATTCTGACAACGGATGTTGGTAAGGTCGTCGGTGACTCCTCCCACATCGAAGGGCCCCACATGACCATCGTTTCCCCGTTCCCGAACGTCGAGATCCCGGAAGTCGGTGTCTACGACTTCCTGTTCTCGGACCTGACCGACGCCGATCGCGAGCGTGCCGCGCTCATCGATCCGAAGTCGGGCGCCACGACGACGTACGGGCAACTCGTCGCACAGATCGACGCCGCCGCAGGTGCGTTGGCCGCGCGGGGGATCGGGGTGGGCGACGTCGTCGCGATCCTGTCTCCGAACATTCCGGCTTTCGCGACGGTGTTCCACGGGGTGCTCCGCGCCGGCGCGACCGCGACCACGCTCAACGCGCTGTTCACCGCGAACGAGATCCGCAAGCAACTTGTCGATTCGAAGGCGCGGATGATCGTCACGATCTCGCTGATGGCGCCGCAGGCGCTCGAAGCCGCGCGTGAACTCGGCTTCGACGACGCCGACGTCGTGGTGCTCGACGGTGAGGGGCAGGCCGCCAGCGGCCATCCGAACGCCGTCGACCTGCTCGGCGCCGGACTCTCAGCGCCCGCCGTCACCTTCGATCCGTCGACTCACATCGCTGCGCTCCCGTACAGTTCGGGGACCACCGGCAACCCGAAGGGCGTCAAGCTCAGCCACGCCAACCTGGTGTCGAACGTTGCACAGATCCGGCCGCTGCAGGGCATGAAGGAAGACGACGTGATCATCGCCGTTCTCCCGTTCTTCCACATCTACGGCATGACGGTGCTGCTCAACGCCGCACTTCGAGCGCGGGCGTCGCTGGTCATCATGCCGCGCTTCGACCTGGTCGAGTTCCTAGAGAACATTCAAGAACGCAAAGTCACCTACGCGTTCATCGCGCCGCCCATCGCCGTTGCGCTCGCCAAGCATCCGATCATCGACGACTACGACCTTTCGTCGCTGCACACGATGGTGTCCGGCGCCGCACCTCTCGACTCCGAACTCGGCAACGCCGTCGCGCAGCGCCTGAACCTGCGGATGCTGCAGGGCTTCGGCATGAGCGAGCTGTCACCGGTGAGTCACCTGATCCCGTTCGACGGCGGAACCCGAACCGTCGGAGTCGAGGCGCCCCTCGCGTCGGTCGGCTGGGCCGTCCCGAATTCGGAGAACCGGATCGTCGACCCGGCCACCGGCGCCGACGTCGATCAGCCGGCCGACGGAGTCTCGGCTCCGGGCGAACTGTGGGTCCGCGGCCCGAACGTCATGGTCGGTTACCTCAACAACGACGCCGCGACCGCCGAGACAATCACCGACGACGGATGGCTGCGCACCGGCGACATGGCGACGGTCGACGCGTCCGGCTGCATCACGATCGTCGACCGCCTCAAGGAGCTCATCAAATACAAGGGCTACCAGGTTCCGCCCGCCGAACTCGAGGCCCTGCTGCTGACGCATCCGCAGATCGCCGACGTCGCCGTCATCGGAGTCAACGACGCTGACGGCGAGGAGATCCCGAAGGCGTTCGTCGTCACCCAGCCGGGGGCCGAGCTGACCGAGGACGAGGTCATCGCGTTCACCGCCGAGCGGGTCGCACCGTACAAGAAGGTCCGTGCGGTCGAGTTCATCGAGACGGTCCCGAAGTCGGCGTCGGGCAAGATCCTGCGCAAGGACCTCCGCAAGTAGGTCTCCGCCCCTTGCTCCACGGGCGTCGGCGTCCCCCTCCTGCTCGTTGAGGGAGCGAAGCGAGTCGAAGCGTGTCGGCGGCGTGCGCGATGGTCGGTCGGTGCTCAAGTCGCGGCGCTTCGACTCGCTTCGCTCGCTCAACGACCTGGGAAGGCGTATGAGAAACTAGCTGCCATGAGCAACGGCACTTTGATTCTGATGCGACACGGCGAAAGCGAATGGAACGCGTCCAACCAGTTCACCGGTTGGGTCGACGTCGCCCTGACCGACAAGGGCCGCGCTGAAGCGGTCCGCGCGGGTGAGCTCCTCGTTGAGCATGATCTGCTCCCCGACGTGCTCTACACGTCGCTGCTGCGTCGTGCGATCACCACCGCGCAGCTCGCGCTCGACGCCGCCGACCGGCACTGGATCCCGGTGGTCCGCGACTGGCGCCTGAACGAGCGTCACTACGGTGCACTGCAGGGCCTCAACAAGGCGGAGACCAAGGCGAAGTACGGGGACGAGCAGTTCATGCTGTGGCGCCGCAGCTACGACACCCCGCCGCCCGCCATCGAGGCCGACGCCGAGTTCAGCCAGACCGGCGACCCGCGCTACGACGGCATCGACGTGCCGCTCACCGAGTGCCTGCTCGACGTCGTCAAGCGATTCATCCCGTACTACACCGAGACCATCGAAGCGGATCTCCGTGCGGGCAAGACCGTCCTCGTCGCAGCACACGGCAACTCGCTGCGTGCACTCGTCAAGCACCTCGACGGAATCTCCGACGACGACATCGCCGGGCTGAACATCCCGACTGGCAACCCGCTCCGCTACGACCTCGACGAGAACCTCCGCCCGATCACGCCGGGCGGCGTCTACCTCGATCCCGAGGCCGCCGCGGCAGGCGCCGCCGCAGTGGCTGCTCAGGGCGAGTCGAAGTAGATCGAACGGTCGATTCGTCGGATTCGCCGACCACGGACATCGCGCCGCCTGCAGGGTAAACCTGCAGGTGGCGCGATTTCTGTATGTCGGGCCGTGGCCTGATTGTGCGACATCGGACATTGTGTGCAGACGGGTGTGGCCTGGGCTACATTGGAAGCATGGCTGACGGGACGATTTCGGTGACGCATCTGGCAGAGCGGGAGCGCTACCGCGCTGACCTCGAGAACGACGACGGCGACGCGCAGGAGGTCGGCTACGTCGACTACACGCAGGACGGCGATCGCCTCGCCTTGACGCACACCGTGGTCTACGACCGCTTCGGTGGACGCGGATTCGCTGCAGACCTCGTCAAGCACGTCCTCGACGACGTGCGCTCCAACAATCAGACCGTCGTGCCCGTCTGCTCGTACGTGGTGCGCTACCTCGAGAAGCATCCGGAGTACTCGGATCTCGTCGCATCCTGACACGCTCCGCACACTGTCGGTTCACCTCGTCGCAACCCACGTGGACCGGCAGTGAATGCTGCACGAAGAGTGGCTTCCCGGGCTGCGAACTCCAGGCGATGACACGTAGGATTCGGGTGTGTCCGAGACCAGCGGTGACCGCTTGATCGATGGTGCCGCAGCCGGCCGCTTCGGCCCGGCGAATGTCGACGCCTCCTACCTGCACGCCCTCCAACCCGAGGACGTCTCGCGGGGTGACCTGCTGACGTTGATGGTCGCGCACTCCGAGACCGGCATCATCGTCGTCGACGAGTACCACAACGTGGTCGTGTACAACGACCGAGCAGCGGACCTCGGCATGGTCCGCGACGTGCTGGCCGACGGAGTCGCCGAAGCCGTTTCCGAGGTCTTCACAACCGGGGTGGACCGACATTTCGACTTCTCGCCCCCGCAGTCGTCGCTGGGGTTCGTCTCGACCGGTCGAACGGTCCACCGCCCGGTGGAGACTGTGCGATGTGTCGCGAGCCTCGCGGCCCTCACCGGCCAGCGCTATGTCCTCGTGTACGGGGACGACGACTCCACCAACCAGCGGGTCGAGGCCACTCGCCGCGACTTCGCGGCGAACGTCTCGCATGAGCTGAAAACGCCGCTCGGCGCGATCAGTCTGATGGCGGAGGCGATGCTCGAGTCCCGCGACGACCCGGCGGCCGTTGAGCATTTCGGTCGACGCGTCCTCAAAGAGGCCACTCGGATGGGGTCGCTCGTCAATGAGCTGATCGGCCTGTCCCGCCTGCAGGACGGTGCGATCGCCGACTTCGTGCGCGTCGACATCGACGCCCTCGTCGACGACGCCGTCGCCGCTGCCGGCGTCACCGCGGAGATCGCCGAGATCGATCTCGTCACTGACAGCCCGTCGCACGTGTCGGTGCAGGCGGACCGCACCCTGCTGCTCACCGCCCTCAGCAATCTCCTCGTCAATGCGATCAACCATTCCCCCACCGGCGAAGTGGTGTCGGTGAGCCGCAAGCGGGTCGTCATCGACGATCTCGACATGATCGCGATCGCGATCACCGATCGCGGCATCGGTATCGCTCCGGTCGATCAGCAGCGAGTGTTCGAGCGTTTCTACCGTGTCGACAAGGCCCGGTCGCGCGCAACCGGCGGGACCGGACTCGGTCTCGCCATCGTCAAGCACGTGGCCGCCAGCCATGGCGGTCACATCGGGCTGTGGAGCAAGCCGGGCACCGGCTCCACGTTCAGCCTGTACATCCCCATCGACCCGGACAAAGAAGAGGAACTTTCGCTTTGACGCACGTACTGATCGTCGAGGATGAAGAATCGCTGGCCGACCCACTGGCCTTCCTGCTCCGCAAAGAAGGCTTCGAAGCGAGCATCGTCAACGACGGGACGCAGGCGCTGCCCGCGTTCGAGCGCATCAACCCGGACATCGTCCTGCTCGACCTCATGCTGCCCGGCGTGTCCGGCACCGAGATCTGCAAGCTGATCCGCGCGAAGTCGGCGACGCCCGTCATCATGGTGACGGCCCGAGACAGCGAGATCGACAAGGTCGTCGGCCTGGAGCTCGGCGCCGACGATTACGTCACCAAGCCGTACTCGGCGCGAGAACTGATCGCCCGCATCCGCGCCGTGCTGCGTCGCGGGGGAGTGGTGGCCGACGACGAGGACGCCGCGATCGGCGTCATCGAGGTCGGCCCCGTGCGCATGGACGTGCAGCGCCACACCGTGAGCGTCAGCGGCACCGACGTGACCCTGCCGCTGAAGGAGTTCGACCTCCTGGAGTACCTGCTGCGCAACTCCGGTCGTGTCCTGACCCGAAGTCAGCTCATCGACCGGGTGTGGGGCGCCGACTACGTCGGAGACACCAAGACTCTCGACGTGCACGTCAAGCGGCTGCGTTCGAAGGTGGAGCCCGACTCCTCGCAGCCCCGTCACCTCATCACCGTCCGCGGTCTCGGCTACAAGTTCGAGCCGTGATCTGATCGGTGTCGAAAGGCCGGGCTACAACTGCTCGTACTTGAGGTCGGTGGCGCGGCGGGAGGTGGCGGACGCAGTCGCCGGATGGACGGCGATGAGCCCCAACTGGTTGCGGCGGCCGCACGCGGCGGCGATGACGTCGTAGGCGGGTTCGCCGACGAGCTCGATGAGTTCCGGCTTGTACGACTCGAACACCTGCGTCGCACCGATGTGGGTGTCCGGTGAACCCGAGCAGTACCAGTCCAGGTCGTGGCCGCCCTCGCCCCAGCCGCGTCGGTCGAACTCGGTCAGCGTGGTCTTGAGGATCTCGGTGCCGTCGGGGCGCGTCACCCAGTCCTGCTCTCGCCGCATCGGCAGTTGCCAGCACACGTCTGGTTTCACAGTCAGCGGCTCGATGCCTTTGCGCAGCGCCATCCCATGCAGCGAACAGCCTTGTCCGGCAGGGAATCCGGGCCGATTCAGGAAGATGCACGCACCGTCGTGGAGTCTGGTCTTCAACGCCGGTTCGCCCTCGAGGTCTTCGTTCTCCTCGAGATAGCCGCCGGGTCCGAGCGGGTCGTCCGCCGAACCCTCGGCGAAGAACTCCCAATCGTCCGGCGTCAGCATCGCCACGCCGGCGGCGAGCCGTTCGTGGTCATCGTCGTCGGTCAGATACGCACCGTGCGTGCAGCATCCGTCGGGCTGTCGGTCGCTGATGATCCCCTGACAGGCGGGAGTGCCGAACACGCAGGTCCAGCGCGACAGCATCCAGGTCAGGTCCACACTGATCAGGTGCTCGGGATCGGCCGGGTCGAAGAACTCGTACCACTCGCGCGGGAAGTCGAGGCTCACTTCGGGGGCGGGGGAGGACTTCCGCTCATCGTCGGACACAAGGGCCCTTCCTGTTGGACGTGCGGCTCAACGGTAGCTGCCCGCTCGCCGACCGAGTCGCGCGGATCGGACTCGCCGAGTACTTTTGACCGGTGAGACTTGGAGTGCTCGACGTTGGCAGCAATACCGTGCACCTGCTGGTGGTCGACGCTCATCGGGGTGGACATCCGAACCCGATGAGTTCGACCAAAGCGGTGCTGCGGCTCGCGGAGGAGATCGACGAGAACGGCCGCATGCGCGATTCCGGTTCCCGCGCACTGGTCTCCACGATCGAGGACTTCACCCGCATCGCCACTTCGTCCGGCTGTGAACAGGTGATGGCGTTCGCCACCTCGGCGGTCCGGGACGCCACCAACTGCGATGAAGTGCTCCGCAAAGTCAAGGACGCGTCAGGCCTCGATCTGCAGGTCCTCGAGGGCATCGACGAGTCGCGTCTGACGTCGCTTGCGGTCCGCCGCTGGTACGGGTGGAGCGCGGGACGCATCCTCGCCTTCGACATCGGCGGGGGAAGCCTCGAGATGTCGAACGGCGTCGACGAAGAACCGGATGTGGCGCTGTCGCTGCCGCTCGGCGCAGGTCGACTCACCCGCGAATGGCTGCAGGGCGACCCGCCGAGCAAGCGGCGCGTCTCAGTTCTGCGTGACTGGCTCGACGCCGAGCTGAAGGAACCTGCGAAGGAACTGCGTGCGGCAGGCAAGGCCGACCTGGCTGTCGGATCGTCCAAGACGTTCCGGTCCCTCGCTCGCCTGACCGGTGCCGCGCCTTCCGGTGCAGGTCCACGCGTCAAGCGGACCCTGACCGTCAGCGGACTGCGGCAGCTCACGGCCTTCATCTCCCGGATGACCACGGCCGACCGCGCCGAACTCGAAGGTGTCAGTGCCGACCGTGCACCGCAGATCGTCGCAGGCGCGCTGGTGGCGGAGGCCGCAATGCGGGCGCTCGGAGTCGATACACTGGACATCTGCCCGTGGGCTCTGCGGGAAGGTGTCATTTTGCGCCGTCTCGATTCCGAGCCCGCAGGCGCGATGACCACCAACTGACTGCACGAAGGGACGGTGCGACCGTATGGCGGACGAGGCCGAGCCGGAGTCGAAGCCGATCACCGTATCGGAACTGATCGCACGATCCGGGGGCGACGACGCCTTCCCCAGATCGGAGTCGGTGTCGGTCCGGCGCCCCGGGAGTGACACCTCCGGGACCACGTCGTCGGGTATGCCGTCGTACACGGCGCCGACGAAGCGGTCGGCGGTCGATGCCCCGCGAAGCGTCGGCGCGAGCGGGATGCCGGGCTACACGCCTCCGTCGACCCCCTCCGAACCCGAATCGAACGACGTCACCGGCGTCATCCCGGTGGTGTTCGACGATGCCGACACCGGATCGCTCCGCAAGGTCGAGGCCGACGACGTCTTCGACTACGACCTGCCGCCCGCGGTGATCCACACGTCGGCCGTCGACTCCTACGGAACCGCAGACGCAGTCGAGGACACCACGTCGATCCCGCTCGTCGACGATTTCGTCGACGCGGACGCCGACGAACCGGCCGACGCGTCGGACGAGTCGAACCTCGACGACGACGCGCATGACGTCGCCGATCAGATCCTCGACGACTCGGATGAGGCGGCCGAAGCCAAGGCGGCCGCCAAGGCGGCGAAGGCGGACGAGAAGGCCGCCAAGAAGGCGGCGAAAGCCGAAGCGAAGGCGGCGCGGGCCGCTGAACGTGAAGACTCCGAACCGTCCGCCGCAGCAGGGTGGGCAGCGTTCGCGGGTGAGATCGTCCTCGGCCTCGGCGTGGGCGCCGGGCTGTTCTGGGGCTTCACCGAGCTCTGGAAGAAGTACGTCTATCTGGCGTTGGTGCTGGCCATCGTGGTGATCTTCGCGATCGTCACCTTCGCACACGTGCTGCGCAAGCGGGACCTGCCGACAACACTGCTCGCCTTGGCCGTCGGCATGCTCGTGACCATCGGGCCCCTCGTCTTCCTCGCGGCGCAACCCTAGAGGATCCGGTGAGCCAACTGCGTTTCCCGATTCCGATCGGCCTGTCGACGGCGTCCGTGTACCCGCAGAACACCGAGGCGGCCTTCGCCTACGCCAATGAACTCGGCTACGACGGTGTGGAGCTGATGGTGTGGGGCGAGGCCGTCAGTCAGGACATTCCGCAGGTCGCTCGGCTGTCGCAGAAGTACCAGGTGCCCGTGCTGTCGGTGCATGCACCATGCCTGCTGATTTCGCAGCGAGTGTGGGGCCGGGACCCGAAGGCGAAGCTCGCCCGATCGGTGCGCGCGGCGGAGGAACTAGGCGCCTCGACGGTCGTCGTGCATCCGCCGTTCCGGTGGCAGCGGGACTACGTCGCCGCGTTCGACGATCTCGTCGCCGAACTGGAGTCGACGTCCGACGTGTCCGTGGCAGTGGAGAACATGTTCCCGATGCGCGCGGATCGCTTGTTCGGCGGCGGGACGCGGCCTGCGCAGCGGATGGCACAACGCGGTGGCGGCCCCGGCGTCAGCGCCTCGGCGTTCGGCAAGCCGATCGACCCGACTGCGGTCGGGTACGACAACTACACACTCGACCTGTCGCACGTCGCGACGGCGGGTGATGACGCTCTCGCGATGGCCGACCGTATGGGCCGGGGCCTCAAACATCTGCATCTGACGGACGGCACAGGCGCCGCCCACGACGAACATCTGATCCCCGGCGACGGCACCCAGCCGTGCATCGAAGTGTGCCGAAGGCTCGCCGAGAGCGACTTCGACGGCGCCGTGGTCCTCGAAGTGCACACGTCGGGCGCCAAGACGAAGAACGACAGGGCCGCGATGCTCGCCAGGTCTCTGGAATTCGCGCGCACCCACCTCAACCGCGACAGGTAGGAATCCATGACCAAGCTCGCCGACCTCCTGCGTCTGGAGACGCTCGCCCGTGGTGCGGACGGCTCGTCCGTCACCTACGGGGCCGTCATCGACGAGGCGTTCACGATCGGTCCGAAGGTGCACGGCGGCAGTCTGCAGATGGTCATCACGCGAGCGGCCCGCGCCGCGCTCGTCGACCTCGCCGCGCCCGACGCCGATCCCGCGCTCGTCGAGGGCGTCACCGCCATCGCGGTCGCGAGCGATTTCCTCGCTGCGCCCGATCCGGCAGCGGTCTCGGTCGACGTCTCGATCATCAAGCGCGGACGGACGGTGTCCCTCGCCCGCGTCGAAGTGACGCAGAACCAGCGGACCATGGTCACCTCGACTGTCACTCTCGGGCGGCTCGACGAGGGTGAGTCGACGTATCGCGCCGACGGCCTGCTTGCAGGAATGCCGGTGGAGCCGACATCCGACGGTCTGGGAGTCGCGAACAGCCCGGTCGGCGAGGTGATGCACCTCGGCGTCGCCGCAGACTTCGTGCTCGACGCGGCATCGTTCCCCGTCGCGCGCGGAGAGAAGGGCGATCCGGTGATCCGCGGGTGGGTCCGGGCCAAGGACGTCGATCAGCAGCCCACCGACCTCGGCCTGGACCTTCCGGTGCTGGTCTGCGACATCTCACCGCCGGTGGTGATGAATCTCGGCCTGTTCGGCTGGGCGCCGACCGTCCAGCTGACCACCTACGTCCGACGGCTCCCGGCGCCGGGATGGCTGCGGTACGAGGCGTCGACCGTCGAAGTGGGACGCGGCATGTTCTCCGAAGACCACCTCGTGGTGGACTCGACCGGTGCGGTGGTCGCTCAGTCGCGACAGCTCGCGCTGATTCCGGCTCGTCGATGACGGCCGCCCTGACAAGACGAAACGACAATGAAGGACAGTGAACTGACATGAGCGAGCGGGTAGCGATCATCGGCGGCGGCAAGATCGGTGAGGCGCTGCTCGCCGGCCTGATCAACGCGGGGAAGCCGGTGAAGGATCTCGTCGTCGTCGAGCGTTCCAAGGCCCGGTCCGCGGAACTGATCGAGGACTACGGGGTCCGCGTCACCACCGACATCGTCGATGCCGCGAGCGGAGCGCAGGTCGTGTTCATCGCGGTGAAGCCGGATGCCGTCGACTCGGTGCTCCCGCCGCTGGCGAAGGCGGACGACTCCGGCGACGACGAACGGATCACGATCACTCTGGTCGCAGGCATTCCCGCTGAGCGTTACGAGGCGTCGCTGCCCGCAGGCTCGCCGGTGATCCGCGTCATGCCGAACACGCCGATGCTGGTGAACGAGGCCATGTGCGCGGTCAGTCCCGGCCGTTATGCGAACGACGATCAGGTGGCCGTCGCGGTACGTCTGCTGGAGTCTGTCGGCAAGGTGATGGTGGTCCCGGAGAAGTCGCTGGATGCGGTCACTGCGATCTCCGGGTCGGGACCCGCGTACTTCTTCTTGATGGTCGAGGCGATGATCGACTCGGGTGTTGCTCTCGGCCTGACGCGTCAGCAGTCGGCGGAACTGGCGGTGCAGACGGTCAAGGGATCCGGTGTGCTGCTGGCCGAGTCGGGCCTGACCGCCGTCGATCTGCGCGCGGCGGTCACCTCACCAGGTGGAACGACGGCCGCTGCGCTTCGTGAGTTCGAACGGTACGGCCTCCGGCACGCGGTGAACGAGGCCACTGCGGCCTGCGCGAAGACCAGCGCGCGCATGGCACGTCGACCCGAAGTTGAGGGTTGATCCGCCACCGCGTGTCGTTGCCGTGGATTCGCCCAGTACTCGTGGTAGCGCCGCTGCCAGCGGCAATGGTGGTGAACACGCGGTGAATGGCAAAGAGACGGAACTCATTCTTTCTCTCACGTCGCACTATTCACATCCGCCACGCTAAGGTACAACCAGCACGTACGTGTCTGATGTCCGCCGGAGGGGAAGCCGGTGGCCGCGATGCGTGCACCGGAGGTTATGAATACATGGCTGCAGAAAAGCCGGGTGAACGGAACGATTTCGCCGATCGTGGAGTTGCGAATGCATCGTCCGCCTCGCAGTTCCTCACCGTCGCAGAAGTCGCGTCGCTCATGCGCGTGTCCAAGATGACCGTGTACCGCCTGGTGCACAACGGCGAACTCCCTGCCGTCCGCGTGGGACGTTCGTTCCGCGTGCACGCCAAGGCAGTTCACGAATACCTCGAGACGTCGTACTTCGACGCCGGATAGTTTTTCCTGCTCTTCACTGATCACACCGCCCGTCGTGCATCAACGCCGGGCGGTGTGATCGTGTCTGAGCAAGGACGCTTCACCGCCCGATTTCGCCTCGTGTTCATTCGGGCGGTAGGATTGGCGATCAGGTCGCTGTCGCCCCTGGGCTCGTATGAGCTTGAAGAGTCGGCGACGGCCCCGGACAACAATGCCGGCCCCCTGTGGGGCGGGAGACACACCATCGATCGTGAGGGAGAGCCCCATGGGTTCCGTTATCAAGAAGCGCCGCAAGCGCATGTCGAAGAAGAAGCACCGCAAGCTGCTCCGCCGCACACGTGTGCAGCGTCGTAAACTCGGCAAGTGATCGATGGACCCGCCCGCGAGGGCGGGTTCTTTCGTTTCGGCACTATCCTTAGCCCATGAGCGAAGACACCGAGAAGCACGTGCCGCGATCTGTGCTCGTCACCGGCGCGTCGACGTTCCTCGGCGGCTACCTCGTCGCGAGGCTGGCGGCGAACCCGGAGATCGACCGGGTGGTGGCCGTCGACTCGCGGGTGCCGCGCAAAGACCTTCTGCGGCGCATGGGTCGCGCAGAGTTCCTGCGCCTGGACATCCGACGACCCGCCATCGCGAAGGCGATCGCCACGTACGACGTCGACACGGTCGTGCACGCGGCGCCGTCGATCATGGACAACGTCGAGCACTCGGCGGCGATCAAGGAACTCAACGTCGTCGGCTCGATGCAGGTGTGCGCCGCGTGTCAGCGCAGCCCATCGGTCAAGCGGCTCATCCTGCGGTCGAGTTCGATGGTGTACGGCGCGACGTCCAAAGACCCGGCGTCGTTCACCGAGGGCACCCGCGCCCGCAAGGAGCCGCGCAACGGCTACGGCCGCGATCTGATCGACGTCGAAGGGTACGTGCGCGGCCTGTCGCGTCGTCGCCAGGACATCGACGTCACGATTCTCCGCTACCAGTCGATGCTGGGGCCGCGGATCAAGACGCGCATGGGTGGATACCTGTCGATGCCGCTGGTCCCGACCGCGTTCGGGTTCTCACCGCGCCTGCAGTTCCTGCACGAAGAGGACGCGCTGGCCGCGATGGAGCACGCGACGCTCAACCGGACACCGGGAACGTTCAACGTCGCGGGTGACGGCGTGGTGAGCCTCGGCCAGGCGGTTCATCGTGCCGGCCACATCCAGTTGCCGGTGGCGCCGAGTCTGATTCCCCCGTTGATCGGCGTTCTGCAGGACGGCGGAGTCCCGATGATCCGGTCGGAGCACACCGCCTACCTCACCTACGGGCGTGTCCTGGACAACACCCGCATGCGCACCGAGTTCGGCTTTGAACCGAAGTTCACCACGCTGGAGACCCTCGACGACTTCATCACCCGCGGAAAGACCGAACCGGTGCTGTCCGCCGACGCGTGGCGCGGCTTCGAGGCCAGGGCTGTGGCGACCGCCACGGCACTGCAATGACGGGCCCGTCCGCCCGTAGTATGTGAGCGAGACATTTGTCGAGTTCGACGGCCGCCGCCGTCGACGAGTGAGAGGAGAAACCCATGGCCGCGGCAGAGAAGCCGACCGATTCGCGTACCGCCAAGGTGATCGCCCTCTACACCGATCCCCGACTGGGCCGACGCACCGACGTCGGGCACCCGAACACCGACGGCTTCGGCCGTCCCGCAGCGCCCGTCACGCCGATCCACGACGGCATCGACTTGCACGACGAGCCGCTGCCCATCGCACCGAACCGCAACTCGCCGCTGTTCAGCCTCGGCGGTCTGCGCGGCGCCGTCGCCGACACCCTGATCGCGACGTCCGGGTTCATTCGCGAGCGCATGACCGGCGACTTCGCCGTCGACGACTTCGGTTTCGACCCGCACTTCGCGGAATCCGTGTGGTTCCCGGCGGTGCGCCAGGTATACCAGAAATGGTTCCGCGTCGAAGTGACCGGAATCGAGAACCTCCCGGCGAGCGGCGGCGCTCTGCTGGTCGCCAACCACGCCGGCACGATCCCGGTGGACGCGCTGATCACGTCGCTCGCCGTCCGTGACAATCACCCGAACGAGCGCTACCTGCGTGTTCTCGCGGCCGACATGGCGTTCGAGACGCCCGTCATCAGCGATCTCGCCCGGCGCATCGGCGCGACCCTGGCATGCAACGCGGACGCCGAAGCGCTTCTGCGTCGCGGTGAGCTGACCGCGGTGTGGCCGGAGGGTTTCAAGGGCATCGGCAAGCTGTACAAGGACCGCTACAAGCTGCAGCGTTTCGGCCGCGGCGGTTTCGTGACGACCGCGATCCGCACCAAGGCGCCGATCATTCCGGTGTCGATCGTCGGGTCAGAAGAGATCTACCCGATGGTCGCCGACCTGAAACCGCTCGCGCGAACTCTCGGCCTGCCGTACTTCCCGGTGACGCCGCTGTTCCCGTGGCTCGGTCCGCTCGGAATGATTCCGCTCCCGTCCAAGTGGCACATCCACTTCGGCAAGCCGATCGCGACCGACGTCTACGACGAGCAGGCCGCGGACGATCCGCTTGTCGTCTTCGACCTCACCGATCACGTCCGCGAGGAGATCCAGCAGACGCTGTTCCGGATGCTCTCCCGCCGCGGCAGCGTCTACCTCGGCTGATCTGCCTTCGGAACGGCTGGGTTTCCGCCGGTTGTGACGAGTATTTCGTCACAACCGGCGGAAGTCCACGCGAAGTGGGCAGTCCGGCTGTCGGCACGGGCGAGGACGGCCCGTCCAGCCGAGTCGACGAAGGAGCCGCGCGATCTTCGCGGCCGTCTCACATGGTCGGTCGAACGCCTGCCCGAACCCGACACGCACGGTGCGCTTGCCCTCCCCAACAGCCGCGTCGAGATCACGTTCCAAATCAGCGTCACGCGAGTGCGCGTCGTCGTGGCCGAGTCGGCCGTCGAGTTCGACGATGAGCCCGTAGTCGCGATACTCGAGATCGCGAAAGCCCGGTCGACCGACTGCGGTCGGAGACTGTCGGATCGGCTGAGGTAGGCCGTGAGCACGCTCGACATGGGTGAGATACCGATGCTCAAGGGTCGAGCAGACTCCGGAGCGGACATCGAGAAGCACTTTCGCGAGGAACGTGGCCCGTTTGATGCACGGACGGTTCGCCAGCGCCCCGAGCAGACGGTCCGCTGTGGTGATCCGCGACTGCACCGGATCAGTGAGGGCGGCGATCACATCGACGACGTTCCGAGCGTGCGCGGCGCAGTCGAGCACTGCGTGCTCGACCCGCATCCGGGGTGGGTTCGCGTTCCACATCGCGACGTCGTCCAACCCGGAGCGGTAGTGGATGATCAGCCCCGGCCGTGATTCCACGCTGCGTCGGCTGTCGACGACGATGTGCACGGGACCGTTCGGATCGCCGGACCGGAGTGTCGCGTGTATCGCCGACTGATAGCCGAGCACCGCAGGTGCGGCGTACAGGATTGCGCACCACGCTCGCTGTTCCCAGGTCAGTGGCCCAGTGTGCGTCACGTACACGCCGCGGTGCACCGCGACCCACTCGCGCCGATACACGCGGCGCCGAACGAACGCAGAGTCGGCTCCACAGTCGAGCGCCTGCCGCCTGCTGATGACCCCGGATTGTTCGCGTGCCAGCCGCTCGACGCGACGAGCGACTTCGTTGCTGTCCCCATGCCCACAGGATGGGCCGGAAATCATGGATATCCCGGCCATCTCGCGATCTGTGGACAAAGCCGCCGGTAGTTTCCGCCAGTTGTGACGAACATGTCGTCACAACCGGCGGAAAGTCGTCCTGTTGGCTATGTACGTGGCGCTACTTGCGGCGGAGGAGGCGGGAAGCTGCGGCTGCGGTGCCGCCCGCAACGCCCAGAACGACGGCGGAACGGACGCCGTACTTGGCGGCCTTGCGGGCCGTGCGGAAGTCGTAGGCCTCCCACCCGCGCACCCGTGCGATCTCCTTGAGATCGGTGTCCGGGTTGATCGCGACCGCCGTGCCGACCAGCGACAGCATCGGGACGTCGTTGTGCGAATCGGAGTAGGCGGTGCAGCGCTTCAGATCGAGCCCTTCGCGAACGGCGATCGATCGAACCGCGTGGGCCTTGCCCGGCCCGTGCAGGATGTCGCCGACGAGTCGTCCGGTGAACTTCCCGTCGACGCTCTCGGCGACCGTGCCGAGCGCGCCCGTCAGGCCGAGCCGTTTGGCGATCGTCTGTGCGAGTTCCACGGGCGTCGCGGTGACCAGCCACACCTGCTGGCCTGCGTCGAGATGTCGCTGGGCGAGAGCGGCGGTGCCGGGCCAGATCTTATCGGCGATGAACTCGTCGTAGATCTCCTCGCCGAGCTCGACCAGCTCCGACGTCTCGCGTCCCGCGATGAACGACAGCGCCTTGTCCTTGCCCTGTGCGACGTCCTCGGCGTTCTCCTTGCCGGTCACGCGGAACTTGGCCTGCTGCCACGCGAAGTTCGCGATGTCGCCGTACGAGAAGTATTTGCGCGACGCGAGGCCGCGCGCGAACAGAACGATCGATGCGCCGTGGACCAACGTGTTGTCGACGTCGAAGAAGGCGGCGGCGGTGAGGTCGCGGCTCTGCGTCTCGTCGACGGGGATCCGGTTGCCGAGCGATTCGATCGCGGCGCGGGCGGACGCCTCACCCGCGAGAGTCTGCCGAAGCTCTTCAGCCGTCTGCAGGAATCGCCCTGCGCGACGGTTCAGCCACGCGCTCATCCGGTGGAACTCGTCGTCCTCCGTGGGGCCGTCCCACTCGGCGAGGTCAGCGTCGTCCGACAGGCGGGCGCCGTCGCGGTCGTGCAAGACGTCGTCCCCGTCCACGTCTGCGGTGTGATCGACGTCGAACTGCTCAGACTCGAGCTCGCGGGCTTCGTGCAGGTCGGCCTCGTGATCGGAGGCCTCCTCCGGCGTGTGCTCATGATCAGGTTCCATCGAATCGCGGCTCATCGGCCACCTCCCGTTCGTCACGAGTGCTCACTCCACAGTGGAATGCTGCCAGCCTATCGCGGGGCGCCGACGGGGATGCCGTGACAAGCGGTCGCCGTGAGAGAACTCGCAGGACTGGCAGACTGGACGTCATGGACGTCACTGTGGAACTGATGTCGCGGGCCGGCTGCCATGCGTGCGCCGCCGCAGAGAAGGACCTGCACCGCATCCTCGCCGACTACGGGCTCACCGCCCGGATCGTCGACGTGGACGCCGCCGCAGATGCGGGGAACCCGGCGTTGCGTGCTGAATACGGGGACCGCGTGCCGGTCGTCGTCGTCGACGGCGAGGAGCACGGATACTGGGAGGTCGATGAGCCGCGACTGCGCGCTGACCTGGACAGGCTCCGTTGACGGGCTGTCGATCGAATGTCTGACTCCCCACATCGAGACGACAGAGGTGCATTTGTACCAACGTGTGAACTAGCCTGAGAAGACATGTGCCCATCGGATCGGCATCACAGGGGTGCCGGGAAACCGGTTGGCTGGAAACGGGCGATGCAGTGAGTGTCTTGTTGTTCGGGGTGTCCCATCGGAGCGCTCCGGTGTCGGTTCTCGAACGACTCACCGTCTCCGACACCGACCGACCGAAGATCGTCGAAGCGCTCGTCAGATCGCCTGCGGTCTCCGAGGCGATGCTCGTGTCGACGTGCAACCGCGTTGAGGTCTACGCGGTCGTCGAGGCGTTCCACCCGGCGTTGGAAGCGGTCGGCGACGTATTCGGTCAGCACACCGGGATGAGCGTCTCCGAGCTCACCGGCCACGCGTACGTGCGGTACTCCGAGGCGGCAGTGGAGCACCTGTTCACAGTCGCTGCCGGGCTCGACTCCATGGTCGTCGGCGAACAGCAGATCCTGGGGCAGATCCGTACCGCGTACACCGAGGCGGACCAGCACAAATCCGCAGGCCGCACGCTTCACGAACTCGCCCAACAGGCTCTGCGGGTCGGGAAGCGGGTTCACCACGAGACCGGCATCGACCGAGCAGGCGCCTCAGTCGTCTCGGTCGCGCTGCATCGAGCGCAGGCCACGCGGAACGCGGGCGCGGACCAGCCGCCGATGCGGTCGGCGGTGGTGTTCGGTGCCGGTGCGATGGGATCGCTCGCCACCAGCCAACTCGCTCGCGACGGTGTCCACGAGATCACCATCGTCAATCGGACTGCGGCTCGTGCGACTGAACTCGCCGAGGGTGTCGCCGAGCGGTACGGGGTGACCGCGCACGGCACGTCGTTCGACTCGATGGCCGAGGTCATGGCCGACGCCGACGTCGTCGTCACATGTACCGGATCGGTCAGCTCCGTGATCGGTGTGGCCGACGTGCACTCGGCGCTCAAACAACGCACCAACCCCGCCCCGCTCATGTTCTGCGATCTCGGGATCCCCCGGGACGTCGATCCCGTGGTGGCTGCGCTGCCCGGCGTTCACGTCATCAACATCGAGGGACTCCGCGACGACGAGGAGACCAAGGCTGCGCAGGACGACGCCGTCGCTGCGCGCGGCATCGTCGCGGCCGAACTGTCCGACTACCTCGCCGCCCAGCGTCAAGCCGAAGTGACGCCGACGGTGGCCGCGCTGCGGCAACGGGCAGCGGACCTCGTCGAAGCGGAGATCCTGCGCCTGCAGTCGCGACTGCCCGACCTCGACACTGCGCAACGCGACGAGGTCGCCAAGACGGTGCGACGCGTTGCGGACAAACTCCTTCACGCGCCGACGGTGCGCGTGAAACAACTCGCGTCCACTGGTCGAGGCGACCACTACGCCGAAGCGCTCCGCGAACTCTTCGAACTCAAACCCGGTGCAGCCGAGTCGGTCTCGGCCTCCGAAGCGGGGATCGCAGCACACGGCGACTCCGACTCCCACTGACCTGGGCTCGACTCGACGATCACGAACGACAGGACGGCTTCAACGTGTCTAATTCTGCGCATATCCCCCCGACTGAGAACTCGCTCGGGGAGCGGGGCGTGATCCGCATCGGGACGCGAGGTTCACTCCTGGCGACCACGCAGGCGCAGGGGATCGCGGATCGGCTGACCGCCAACGGGCACCCCGCAGAACTGGTCATCATCAGCACCGCGGGCGACACGTCGACCGCTCCGGTCGCACAGATCGGCATCGGCGTGTTCACCACCGCCATCCGCCTCGCGTTGCGAAACGGTGAATGCGACGTAGCGATCCACTCCTACAAGGACCTCCCGACGGCACCCGAGCCGGACCTTGCGATGGCCGCTGTCCCCGAGCGCGTCGATCCGCGAGATGCGCTGGTCAGCCGGGGTGGAATGGTCCTCGGCGAGTTGCCTGCAGGGTCGACGATCGGCACTTCGTCCCCGCGACGCGCCGCGCAGCTTAAAGCACTGGGTCTCGGTTTGGAAATTCGCCCCCTACGAGGCAACCTTGATTCTCGGTTGGGCAGAGTCGCGAACGGGGAACTGGACGCGGTAGTGGTCGCCCGAGCCGGACTGGTGCGCATCGGCCGAGCCGATGCAGTCACCGAGGCGCTTGATCCCGTGGTCATGCTGCCTGCTCCGGCACAGGGGGCCCTGGCCGTCGAGTGTCTCGCCGACGATGCCGAACTGGTGAGAATACTCGCCGAGTTGGACGACCCGTCCACACGTGCAGCGGTCGACGCCGAACGCGCAGTGCTCGCGGCCCTCGAGGCCGGATGCACCGCCCCGGTCGGAGCGATCGCCGAGGTGGTCGAGTCGATCGATTCCGGTGGGCGCATCTTCGACGAACTCTCGCTTCGCGCGGGAGTCGCGGCCGAGGACGGATCCGATGTGATCCGCGCTTCGGTGGTGGGCCCGGTGGATCGTGCCGTTGAACTCGGAGAGAGTCTCGCCGCCGAACTGCTGGAGCTCGGCGCGGCCGACTACGTGCCCAGGAAGTGACGCCTGGGCCCGGACACGGGCCGTCCACGCGCCAGCAGGAGGAAGTCGACGGGCCGGGCGGACCGGGCCGTCGAACGAACTGCAGCCCCCTGGGCGGGGGCAGGAGAGTGCGAACGCATGAGCCGTACGAAGAATGCTAAACCCGGCCGAATCCTGTTCGTGGGGTCGGGTCCCGGTAACCCGGACCTCCTGACCGTCAAGGCACAGAACGTGCTGGTGAACGCGACGTCGGCATTCGTCGACCCGGACGTTCCCGCCGCTGTCGTCGAACTGATCGGTTCAGCCCATGCACAAGTCGAGCCCGTGCCGACACGCGCGGGTCGCAAAGCCGCCGAAGCCGCAGCCGCTGAAGCCGCGGAGCAGGACGCCGTCGACGTCGTCCGCCCCGCACTCGGCGATCCCACCCAGGTCGCGAAGACCCTCGTCGCTGAAGCGAAGACCGGCGTCAACGTCGTCCGCGTGGTCGCAGGCGACCCGATGAGCGCCGACTCCGTCCTCGCCGAGATCAGTGCCGTCGCGCGCACATCCGTCTCGTTCGAGGTGCTCCCAGGCATCCCGTCCGACGCAGTCGTCCCCAGCTTCGCGGGTATGCCGATCGGTTCCGGACACACCGTGGCCGACGTCCGTGGCGACGTCGACTGGGCGGCTCTGGCCGCAGCACCCGGACCGCTCGTCCTCCATGCGACCTCCGGTCACCTCGCCGAGTTGGCCAGCGCGCTGACCGAGCACGGTGTGGCGCCGCAGACGCCGGTCGCGATCACCGTCAACGGCACCACGTGCGCGCAGCGCACCATCGAAGCCACTCTCGCCACCGTCAACGACCTCGGGAACGCCCTGACCGGACCCCTCGTCCTGACTGTCGGCAAGGTCGTCACCCAGCGCGCCAAGTTCTCGTGGTGGGAGTCGCGCGCCTTGTACGGCTGGACCGTGCTGGTGCCCCGCACCAAGGACCAGGCCGCCGACATGAGCGAGCGCCTCGAATCGCATGGCGCCATCCCGCGTGAGGTTCCGACCATCGCCGTCGAACCGCCGCGCAGCCCGGCGCAGATGGAACGCGCCGTCAAGGGCCTCGTCGACGGTCGTTACCAGTGGGTCGTCTTCACCTCCACGAACGCCGTTCGCGCAGTCTGGGAGAAGTTCGAGGAGTTCGGGCTCGACGCCCGAGCGTTCTCGGGTGTGAAGATCGCCTGCGTCGGCGAAGCGACCGCGGCCAAGGTCCGCTCGTTCGGCGTCAACCCCGAGCTGCTCCCGAGCGGCGAGCAGTCGTCGCTCGGCCTGCTCGACGAGTTCCCGCCGTACGACGAGGTGTTCGACCCGGTGGACCGCATTCTGCTTCCGCGCGCCGACATCGCGACCGAGACGCTCTCCGAGGGCCTGCGTGAGCGCGGCTGGGAGATCGACGACGTGACCGCGTACCGCACGGTCCGGGCAGCTCCGCCGCCAGTCGAGACGCGCGAGATGATCAAGACCGGCGGATTCGACGCCGTCTGCTTCACCTCGAGCAGCACCGTCCGCAATCTCGTCGGAATCGCGGGCAAGCCTCACGCGCGCACGATCGTCGCCTGCATCGGCCCGAAGACGGCCGAGACCGCAGTCGAGTTCGGTCTGCGCGTGGACGTGCAGCCCGAGTCGGCGTCGATTCCGGACCTGGTCGACGCACTCGCCGCCCACGCGGCGCAACTGCGTGCAGAAGGTGCGCTGCCGCCCCCGCGTAAGAAGTCCCGCCGCTCGCGTTCGTGACACAGGAGGTCGGCATGAGCACCGGTTTCACCCGTCTGCGTCGTCTGCGGACCACCCCGGCGATGCGCAGGCTCGTCGCGGAGACCCGCCTGGATCCTGCGCAGCTGGTACTGCCGATGTTCGTCGCCGACGGCATCGACGCGCCCCGCGAGATCACGTCGATGCCCGGCGTCTACCAGCACACGATGGAGTCCCTCCGCATGGCTGCCGCCGAGGCCGTCACGGCAGGCGTCGGTGGGCTGATGCTGTTCGGAGTCCCGAAGGAGGACGACAAGGACGCCGTCGGTTCCGGCGCGGACGATCTGGACGGTGTGCTCAACCGTGCGCTTCGAGTACTTCGTGACGACCTGGGCGACACCACGGTTCTGATGGCCGACACGTGTCTCGACGAGTTCACCGACCACGGGCACTGCGGCGTCCTCGACGCCGACGGTCGTGTCGACAACGACGCGACCCTGCCTCGCTACGAGTCGATGGCCGTCGCGCAGGCTCGAGCGGGCGCACACGTCGTCGCACCGAGCGGCATGATGGACGGCCAGGTCGCTGCGATTCGGTCCGCCCTCGACGAGGCGGGCTTCGCAGACGTCTCGATCCTCGCCTACACGGCCAAGTACGCGTCCGCGTTCTACGGCCCGTTCCGCGAGGCCGTCGGATCGTCGCTGGAGGGCGACCGTCGGACCTACCAGCAGGATCCTGCGAACAGACTGGAGTCGCAGCGCGAGCTCCTCGCCGACCTCGACGAGGGTGCGGACATGGTGATGGTCAAACCGGCCATGAGCTACCTCGACATCCTGCGCGACGTCGCCGACCGGTCCGACGCTCCCGTCGCCGCGTACCAGGTGAGCGGTGAGTACGCGATGATCGCCGCAGCAGGCGCACAGGGCTGGATCGACGCGGACGCCGCGTTCTACGAGTCCGTCCTGTCGATCGCCCGCGCGGGCGCCTCGATCATCCTGACCTACGCCGCCGTGGACCTCGCACGTCGGCTCTGAGGCTTCGCTGTGAACCGGTCTCAGCTAGACCAATTACTCTGGAGTGCATGACCGTCCCCCCACCCGTACCTGACACAACGGGCGCTCCCAACCGCCCGGAGAGTGTGAGGCTGGCCGTTGAACTCTGGGCCGTGGTGATCGTCGCCATGGCGATCGTGATGATCGCCCGCTATCCGATCGCGTTCGAGGTGTCCGAGGACTACCTCGACGACATGAAGAAGGCAGGCGAGGACGTTCCGTTCAGCGCGACCGCGCTCGCGGTGGTTGTGACAGTTCTGTCGATCGCCGTGATCACGGCCATCACCGCAGTGGTCCTCAAGTTCACCTGGGACGGGCGCAACTGGGCCCGTCAGACACTTGGTGTGTTCAGCGCATTCCTCGCGGTTCAGCTCGTCTTCGGGGTGATCTCCCTGTTCATCACCACCGACGGCAACGACGGGGCTACCGTTCCAGCATGGGCGACGATCTTCGTGATCATCGGCGGTGTCGCGGCGATCGGCGCGCTTGTCGCGTTGATGCATCGAGACACCACCGTCTTCTGTCGTGACGTCGCGGCGTGGCGGTCCGGAAATCGACAGAACGGCGGTGTGCGGTGATCGAGATCAAAGCCCGAACCAGAGGCCCGAAGCCTGATCCGAAGGACCGTCCGACGCTCGTCGTGTGGGCGATGCGGCTGTGGATGATCTCCGGTGCGCTGCTGATCGCACTGGGCGTCCTCACCGTCGTCGACCAGTCGGTGAACGTCGGACTCGAGTTCGGTCCGCTCGCGATCGGCGTGCTCATCATTCTGCTCGGCGTCGCATATCTGCTGCTCGGCGCGAAGACGTATCGCGGAGAGCTGCAGTGGCGGTCGTCGCTGTCGGCGCTGACATGCGTTGTCGTAGCCATGCTGCTGCCGCTGACGATCGGCTTCCAGAGCGGCGGCCTCGCTGTTGTCCTGGCGTGCGCGGTGATCGGCCTCGCCGGTTCGTTGCTCGCGTATCGGCCGCGCGCCGACAAGTGGTTCAACTGCAAGCTCAGCGGCGACTGCGAACCCGATTCGACGTCAGGCTCCGTCTCGTGACCGACAGTTCGGACGAGCGCCAGACGGACGAACCCGAGGTCGACACAGTCGAGGCTGAGGACACCCGGCCCGCCGACGCGGAGACCGAACCCGCTGTTGCGCTCGATCCGCTTCCGGAGGACGTGGGGGAGACGCTCTTCTACGAACCCGGTGGCAGTTGGTGGGTGGTCGTCATTGGGCCGGCGTTGTTGGCGCTGACGTTGTGGCTCGAGATCGCTGGCAAGGGCCGCATCCACTGGGAGGTCCTCACGATCTTCGGCGTGGTGCTCATCGGCTTCTCGATACTGCAGGTCAAGGCCGCTCGACGCCATGTCTCGGTGCGCCTCACCGAGCAGACGCTGCAGCAGGGCACTCGAACCATCGCTCTATCCGACATCGTGACGGTGTACCCGGAGAACCGCGGCGGCGACTTCCAGGACTGGGAGAGCGCTCCCGCACTCGGCGAGCTGCACGCGGTGCCGCGTCGTCGGAAGGGCGTCGGCGTCAAACTGAAGAACGGCAAATTGGCGCAGGCGTGGGCACGCGACGTCGACCGCTTCCGCTCGGAACTGACCGATGCACATCTGGCCGTGAAACTCGGTCTTCCGCCGAAGGGGACGAAGTCGCCAGGTGAGTGACCGGAGATTCGGCCCCGGCGTCGCGGCGGCCGCGGTTCTGACAACACTCGCGGTGATCGTCGGAGGCGTGGTGTGGATGAACTCGCGCGGCGGGCCCGACGACACCTCCCGGGCCGCTGAACCTCCTGCACGGGTGATCCAGCACGTCAATCTCGGCGACAGCTTCGCTGCGGGAACCGGCATCCTGCCGCTTCAGCCAGACTCCCAGTTCACCTGCCAACGGTCGTCGTCCGACTTCGCGACCGTGCTCGCCGCCCGCCGTGGTCACCACCTCGTGGACGTCGCCTGCGCGGGCGCGCGGACCGAACACCTGTACCGGGCCCAGTACGAGGGCGCAGGACCTCAGCTCGACGCAGTCACTCCGAACACGGATCTCGTCACACTGATGATCGGTGGTAACGACGCGTCGCTCTACTCATCGTTGATCAGGGACTGCGCAGACGTGGCCGACACCGACCCGTCCGGCGCGCCGTGCAGAACCGAACTGGGTTCCGGTCCCGCGGACTCGATCCGGGAGGAGATCGCTCCGGCCGTCGAGAAGGGACTCCGCGACATCGCGGCCCGCGCTCCACACGCGAAGGTCGTGATCGTCGGATACCCGTGGCTGGTACCGCCGTCGACGTCGTGCAGGCCCGCCGTCCGGATCGCCGACGGAGACATCGCGTACGTCCGACGAGTGCAGTCGCGGCTCAACGCGGCGATCGCACGAGCCGCGTCTGCGGCTGGGGCGACGTTCGTCGACATGTCGGTCCGCTCCCGCGGCCACGACGCCTGCGCGGCGAAGGGCATCCGCTGGATCGAACCGATGGTCGGCGGGTCGTCGCCGATCGTGATGCACCCCAATGCGGCGGGGCAGCGAGCGATCGCCGACGCTGTCGAGTCCGCGCTCGGATGAACCGCTGTCGAACCTGAGAACAACCTCAGCGGATTGGGTGCATCGCTGAGGTTTTGGGACACTGGAAGTCATGGCCGCACCAGCCGAGAACACCGCACCGTCCACCGCTCGCAGCGAGGAGTACTTCGCCCGTGCCGCACATGCGACGCCGGGCGGTGTGAACTCCCCGGTCCGTGCGTTCTCGGCCGTCGGAGGCACCCCTAGGTTCATCACCTCGGCCTCCGGGTCCACGCTGACCGACGTCGACGGCAATACCTACGTCGACCTGGTGTGTTCTTGGGGTCCGATGATCCTTGGGCACGCCCATCCGGCAGTCGTGGACGCAGTCCGCACAGCCGCCGCCGGCGGTCTCTCATTCGGTGCTCCGACCGTCGGAGAGATCGAACTCGCCGAAGAGATCATCGACCGCGTCGACCCGGTCTCCCGCGTCCGACTCGTCAACTCGGGCACCGAGGCGACGATGTCGGCGGTCCGACTCGCTCGCGGATTCACCGGTCGAAGCAAGATCGTGAAGTTCTCCGGCTGTTATCACGGTCACGTCGACGCACTGCTCGCGGACGCGGGCTCAGGCCTGGCGACGCTCGGGCTGCCGACCTCGCCCGGTGTGACCGGAGCGTCCGCGCACGACACGATCGTGCTTCCGTACAACGATCTGGCCGCGGTCGAGGCCGCGTTCGCCGAGCACGGTGCAGACATCGCCGCGGTCATCACCGAAGCCGCCGCGGGAAACATGGGCGCGATCGCGCCCATCGCCGGATTCAATGCGGGTCTGCGAGCGATCACCGCACAGCACGGCGCGCTGCTGATCATGGACGAAGTGATGACGGGCTTCCGGGTGAGCCCGGCCGGCTACTACGGCCTCGACGGTGTGGCTGGTGACCTCTACACCTTCGGCAAGGTGATGAGCGGTGGACTGCCTGCCGCCGCGTTCGGCGGGCGGACCGACATCATGGAGCACCTCGCCCCCCTCGGGCCCGTCTACCAGGCCGGAACCCTGTCCGGCAATCCCGTTGCCGTCGCGTCCGGCCTCGCCACGCTCCGAAACGCCACCGCCGACGTGTACGCGACCCTCGACGCCAACGCGAATCGCATCGCGGGAATGGTCGGCGACGCGTTGACCGCCGCGGGCGTGGCCCACCGGGTGCAGTTCTCCGGAAACCTGTTCAGCTTCTTCTTCACCGACAGCGACGAGCCGATCGTCGACTATGCGGGAGTCAAGAAGACGCAGACCTGGCGCTTCGCGCCGTTCTTCCACGCACTGCTGGCGGGCGGCGTGTACGCGCCGCCGAGCGCCTTCGAAGCGTGGTTCGTGTCCGCAGCGCTGGACGACGACGCGTTCTCGCGCATCGCCGACGCACTGCCCGCAGCTGCCGCCGCCGCGGCCGCAGCGCTCGCCCCCGGAGAGGGAAACTGATGAAGACGATCGTCCACATGATGCGCCACGGCGAAGTCCACAATCCCGAGGGCATCCTGTACGGCCGCCTGCCCGGCTTCCGCCTGGCGGAGAACGGGCGCGACCAGGCGCAACGTGTTGCGGACGCACTCGCCGATCACGACATCTCCCACGTGTTCGCATCGCCGCTGCAACGCGCGCAGGAGACCGCCACTCCGATCGCCGCCGCGCACGGCAAGGAGATCATCACGATTCCGGACCTCATCGAGGCCGGAAACCAGTTCGAGGGTCTGCGGGTGGCAGTGGGCGACGGCGCCTTGCGCCAGCCGCGTCACTGGGCGAAGCTGCGCGACCCGTTCACCCCGTCGTGGGGCGAGCCCTACATCCAGATCGCTCACCGCATGCTCGCCGCGGCGAGCGAGGCACGTGACGCCGCTCGCGGCCACGAAGCCGTGTGCGTCAGCCATCAGCTCCCGGTCTACACTCTCCGTCGATTCCTCGAAGGTCAGCGGCTCTGGCACGACCCGCGGGTGCGCCAGTGCTCGCTGGCCTCGCTGACCAGCCTGGTCTACGACGGTGACGCGCTCATCGACATCGTGTACTCGGAGCCGGCCGGAGCGTCGGACCCCCGCATCACGGGCGCGTGACGACGATGGCTCGACTTCGCCGCGTCACGGCTGCCGCCGTCGCGCTGTTCACCGCTGTCGCCGTCATCGCGGGCTGCAGCACCGGCGACGACGCCGTCGTCCCGGCACAGGGAAACCAGTTCGTGTCGCCGGACGGCAAGATCGTGATCGAGTACCCGATCGACCAGCGGCGCACCGTCGGTGACGTCAAGGGCCCGGATCTGTTGACCGGTGAGACGATCTCGATCTCGAAGTTCCAGGGCGACGTCGTCGTGCTGAACGTGTGGGCGTCGTGGTGCGCGCCGTGCCGCAAGGAGTTCACCGAACTCGACGCGGCGTACCTCGCGACCCGGGACAAGGGTGTGGCGTTCCTCGGAATCGACTTCCGGGACAGCAAATCGAGCGCGCAGGACTTCGTCAGCGACAACAAGGTCGCGTACCGATCCATCTTCGACTACGGCGGAGCGTCACTCGCCTCCCTCGGAGTTCCGGTCGGCGCAGTCCCGACGACGGTGATCCTGGATCGTCAGCACCGACCCGCCGTGGTGTACCTGCGGTCGATCACCGCAGACGAGCTCAAGGCAGCCGTGCTTCGCGTCGCGAGCGAATCGAAATGACTGTGACGCCCCTGGCGTCGGTCGGCGAGACGTTCGCCACGACCGTCACCTCCGGCCCGCTCCTGCTCGGCATGGGCG
This sequence comes from Gordonia malaquae, assembly GCF_037148075.1. Lineage (NCBI taxonomy): Bacteria > Bacillati > Actinomycetota > Actinomycetes > Mycobacteriales > Gordoniaceae > Gordonia > Gordonia malaquae. The sequence continues at coordinate 209,943 of NZ_JBBCUB010000001.1, forward strand.
CGGCCATGATCGCAGGTCTCGTCTCGTTCGCGTCACCCTGCGTGGTTCCGCTGGTCCCCGGATACCTGTCGTACCTCGCAGGCCTCGTCGGCGCGGACGCGCCCGCGGTGACGGCGACCGAGGGACGGAAGAAGGGGCGGTACCGAGTAGTCGGCGCGGCAGGCCTGTTCGTCCTCGGCTTCACCGTCGTCTACGTTCTTGCGACGGCGGCGGTGTTCGGCCTCACGGCGACGTTCCTCGACGCAGAGCGACTCGAGCTGTGGCAGCGCATCGGCGGTGTCATCACGATCCTCATGGGCCTGGTGTTCCTGGGCATGATCCCGTTTCTGCAGCGTGACCGCCGAATGGCCCCGCGCCGCTACTCCGGCGTGATCGGCGCGCCGATCCTCGGCGGCGTCTTCGCCATCGGTTGGGTCCCCTGCACCGGCGCCACACTCGGAGCGGTCGTCGTCGCCGGAATGTCGACCGAAGGGTCGTCGGCCTGGCGCGGGGCGCTGCTGGTGACCGCCTACTGCCTCGGCCTCGGTCTGCCGTTCCTGATCATGGCGGCTTCGTCGGCTTGGGCGGTGCGGAGCCTTGGCTTCCTGCGCAGGCACACTCGCGTCATCCAGATCATCGGCGGTGTCTCACTGATCATCCTCGGAGCACTGATGGTGACCGGAGCATGGATGGACTTCGTCAACTGGATCCGCCTCCATCTGATCAGCGACTGGGAAGTGGGCATATGAGTACGCCGAATCCGGTGCAGCGCTTTGTGATCGCGCCGCTCCGCAAGACCTGGCGCGGTCTGACGTCGATGCGGACAGCACTCGCCCTGCTGTTCCTGCTGGCGTTGGCCGCCATCCCCGGCGCACTCCTGCCGCAGCGTGACCTCAACGAGCAGAAGACACTCGACTACATCGCCAAGCGCGGTGAACTCGGTGTGTGGATGGACCGGGTGCAGTTGTTCGACGTGTACTCGTCGAGTTGGTTCACCGCGATCTACGTGCTGCTGTTCGTCTCACTCGTCGGGTGTCTGACGCCGCGCATCTGGGAGCACTACAAGGCGATGCGGACTCCGCCCGTCGCCGCGCCGCGCAACCTCAAGCGCCTGCCGCGTCACGTCACCGAGACCGTCGACGGCGAGCCTGCCGAGATCGCCGAACGGATCACCGGGAACCTTCGCGGGTGGCGCACGCGGACCGTCGTCGTCGAACCGTCGAAGCGGTATCCCGACGGCGCCGTCGAGGTGTCGGCGGAGAAGGGCTACCTCCGCGAGTTCGGCAACCTCGTCTTCCACTTCGCGCTCTTGTCGCTGCTCGTCACGATCGCGGTGGGCAAGATGTTCGGCTACGAGGGCACTCGCACACTGGTCGCTGACGGCGAGCAGGTCCTCTGCAACACGTCGACGGCCGTCTACGACTCGTTCCGTTCGGGGGCGATGGTCGACGGCACCGAGCTGGCGCCGTTCTGTTTCCGCGTCGACGACTTCTCCGCGACGTTCCTCGAGTCGGGTCAGCCGGACATGTACGACGCGAAGGTGGCGTACACCGACGATCCGGCGTCCGACCCCGCGACGTGGGACAAGACCTCCGTGCAGGTGAACAAGCCGCTGCGCGTCTCGGGCGACCGCGTCTACGTGCTCGGCAACGGTTTCGCGCCGACCTTCACGGTCACGTTCCCCAATGGTCAGAAGCGAACGCAGACCGCGCCGTTCATCCCCCAATCCACTCAGACGATGCTGTCCGAGGGCGCAGTCCGTTTCGACACACCCGCGGGCATGTTCCCGGACGCCGACGTCCGCCGGAAGAACCAGATCGCGATCGAAGGTCTGTTCGCGCCCGACCCGGTGTTCATGCACAACCTGCTCGACTCGCAGTCGCCCGTCGTGAACTCGCCCGCAGTGGCGATCCGCGTGTACCGCGGCGACACCGGCATCGACACCGGTCAACCGCAGAACGTGTACACGCTCGACCAGAAGCTCATCGATCAGGGACGACTGACACAGAAGGCGTCAGTCAACCTCGAAGTGGGCCAGGACACCGTGCTCGACGACGGGACACGCGTCTCGTTCGACGGCTACAAGCGGTGGGTGTCCGTGCAGGTGTCGCACGACCCGGCGCAGGGCGGAGTACTCGTCTCGGCCGTCGTCATGGTCCTCGGACTGCTCGTGTCGCTGCTGATCCGCCGTCGCCGTATCTGGGCTCGGCTGGTGCCAGACACGGAAGTCCGACGTACTGTAGTAGAAGTGGCCGGACTGGCCCGGACCGATCAGGCGGGCTGGGGCGAAGGCTTCGAAGACCAGGCGCACGGTCTGTTGACCGACGCCGACAAGCGCGGACGCGGTCGACTGTGACCCGACGCGAGCACAACACGAAGGAACATTGATGGGCGACAACGGATACGTCGACATGGATCTGGCCCGGCTCTCGGACTGGCTGTACGGCACCTCGATGGTGGTGTATGTGCTCGCGATGGTGATGTTCCTGCTGTCCCTCGCGCCGATGTTCTACACGAAGGTGGCCGCCGCTCAGCGTGCGGAGCAGAAGGAACTCGTCCCCGCCGCCGGAGTTCCCGGCGATCGAGTTCCCGGTCGTGTCGTCGATTCGACGCCGCGCCGCCAGCTCGGCGACGTGCTGTCCGGCATGGGTTGGGCAGTCGCGTTCGTCGGCATCATCGCGCACCTCGTGTCGATCATCCTTCGCGGCGTCGCCACCGACCGTGCGCCGTGGGGCAACATGTACGAGTTCATCTCATTGACGATGCTCGCCTGCGTCGTCGCCGGAGTCGTCTCACTGCGTAAGCCGACCTACCGGCCGCTCCTCAGCTTCGTGCTGCTGCCCGTGGTGCTTCTCATGTTCATCGGTGGTCGCTACCTGTACACGCAGCCTGCGCCGGTGGTGCCCGCGCTGAAGTCGTACTGGCTGATCATCCACGTCTCGATCATCTCCATCGCGTCGGGCATCCTCCTGGTCTCGGGAGTCGCGAGTGTCCTCTACCTCGTCCGACAGCGGTGGGCGACTGATCTCGAGTCTGATTCAGACGGTGTAACCGGATTCCTCAATCGTGTTCTCCCGTCGAGTGATGCACTCGACCGGGTCGCGTACAAGTGCGTGGTCGTCGGATTCCCGCTGTTCGGACTCGGCATCATCCTGGGCGCCATCTGGGCCGAAGCCGCCTGGGGCCGCTTCTGGGGCTGGGACCCCAAGGAGAGCGTCTCGTTCATCGCGTGGGTCATCTACGCGGCCTATCTCCACGCCCGCGCCACCGCGGGCTGGCGCAAGGCGGCGGCCTGGGTGAATGTGGCCGGTTTCATCGCGCTGCTGTTCAACCTCTTCGCCATCAATCTCATCGTCTCCGGCCTCCACTCGTACGCGGGCCTGTGAGCCGCGCGATCTGAGCCTCTCAACGACAAACCGCTCCCCTCGCCGGCGTCCGCTCACTTGTAGAAGTGAGCAGATGTCGCTGAGGGGAGCGGTTTGCTGCTGAGGTGTGCGGGAAGCGTCAGCCGCGGTTGAGGAGGTCGACGACGTCGGCCTCGCGGAAGCGACGGTGGCCGCCCGGGGTGCGGATCGACTTGAGGACGCCGGACGACGCCCAGCGGGCGACGGTCTTCGGGTTCACGTTGAACATGGCGGCGACCTGGCCGGGTGTCAGGTTGTGCTGTGCGGCGAGTGCCGGAGTGATCAACTCTGAGGCCTGCTCGTCGTGCTCTGCGGTTGTGGTCATCGGACCCTCCTGGAGTCGTGGGACGACGCGGTCTGCGTCGTGTCGGTTCATTCCCCGTCCTGGCTCCACTAGTACACGCACTTGGGGTGGTTGCTCGAACAGTCAGGTGTAGGTAAAGAGGCCGTAATGTCCGTTGAGGGACCTTTGGCGCGGCATCCGTCCCACGTCACGGGCCGTATCCTAGGAAGTATGAGTGAAGACCTCCCCGTGGAAGCGGACATGAAGAACGCCGGCGCCGAGAACGCCGGGACGGGCGAGAAGCCCGCGACGACCGGAACGTTGATCACCGCGATCGTTCTGTACACCGCGGCTCGTCTCGCGTTGGTCGTGGCGATCGCGGCCGTCATCTTCTTCGTCGGCAAGGCTGCAGGCGTCGACGTTCCGCTCGTCGTCGCTGCGGTGTTCGGTGTCCTGATCGCACTGCCGGTCGGCATGGTCGCGTTCAAGACCCTTCGTCTCCGGGTCAACGACCAGATCACCCGCATCGACGCCGCGCGCAGTGCTCGTCATGACGAACTCCAGTCGCGTCTGCGGGGCGACAGCGAATGACTGACACGCGGATCGTCGAGCACACCTCCGATCGTGCGTGGACGGCGGAAGCGGTCCGCCGGATCGGGGCGGACGGTCTGCGCAGTGCCGACACTCACCTGCTGAAGGTCGACCTGCCGTCGTGGTCGCGGACCGAGGCAGGTGGGATCGACCTGTACTTGAAAGACGAGTCGACGCACCCGACGGGGTCCCTCAAGCACCGTCTCGCACGATCGCTGTTCCTGTACGCGTTGTGCAACGGATGGATTCGTCCAGGCACTACCGTGATCGAGGCGTCCTCGGGATCGACTGCAGTGTCGGAGGCGTACTTCGCCAAGCTCATCGGCGTGCCGTTCGTCGCGGTGATGATGAAGGGCACCTCGCCCCGCAAGACCGAACTCATCGAAGCGCAGGGCGGCCGTTGTCATTTCGTCGACTCGCCGTCGGAGATCTACGCCGTCGCACAGCGCCTCGAAGCCGAGTTGGACGGTCACTTCATCGATCAGTTCACGATGGCCGAGCGGGCGACGGATTGGCGGGGCAACAACAACATCGCCGAATCGGTGTTCGCGCAGATGGCCGGTGAGCCGCATCCGGTGCCGGAGTGGATCGTTGTCGGCGCAGGCACCGGCGGCACCTCGGCGACCTTCGGGAGGTACGTCCGCTACCAGCAGCACGACACACGCCTGGCCGTCGTCGACGTCGAGAACTCGGTGTTCCTCCCCGCCTACGAGGCAGGCGACGGAACGATCACGTCGACGGGTGGATCCCGGATCGAGGGGATCGGCCGCCCCCGGGTGGAACCGTCGTTCGTCTCGCAGGTGATCGATCGGATGATAGGTGTGCCCGACGCGTCGTCGGTGGCCGCGGCGCGGTTCCTCAGCTCACGCCTCGGACGCCGGGTCGGCGGGTCCACCGGAACCAATTTCTGGGGGGCGTGCACGATCATGGCGGAGATGGCGGACGCAGGCCGTGCGGGCAGTGTGGTCTCGCTCCTGTGCGACAGTGGCGACCGTTACGATCACACCTACTACAACGACGAGTGGGTCGCCGAACAGGAGCTCGACCTCGCGCCGCCCACCGCCGTGCTCACCGAATACTTCGCCACGGGAGTCTGGAACTCCTGAAGGAGACGCCATGCCCGTCGTCGACGCCGTCGACCTGGTCCGTGAATACCGAATGGGAACGGAGACGGTCCGCGCGCTCGACGGTGCGTCGCTGAGCCTGGACGGCGGTCAGTTCGTGTCGGTCGTCGGACCGTCCGGGGCGGGCAAGTCGACGTTGCTGCACATCATCGGTGCACTCGACAGTCCGACGTCCGGGTCGATCGAGGTCGACGGAGTCGACCTGACCTCGCTGTCCGACCATGCGGCGTCGGAGTTCCGCAGGCATCGAGTCGGATTCATCTTCCAGTTCTTCAATCTCGTACCGACGCTGTCGGCGTGGGAGAACGTCGCGCTGCCGATGCTGCTCGACTCGCGCTCGCTGGCGAAGGCCAAGCCGCGTGCGGTCGAACTCATGGAACGGGTCGGTCTCGGGCATCGGATCGATCACCGGCCGTCTGAACTGTCCGGCGGCCAGATGCAACGCGTCGCCATCGCCCGGTCGTTGATCATGGAGCCGACGATCGTCCTCGCCGACGAACCGACGGGCAACCTCGACTCCCACACCGGTGCCGACGTTCTGCAGCTGTTGTCCGACGTCGCACACGAAGACGTGAACAGGCTGGTGCTGATGGTGACGCACGACGCCGCCGCCGCTCGAGCGTGTGACCAGGTGGTGACAGTCCGGGACGGACGAGTGATCAACGGGTCGCTCTGATGCCGGGCCTCGGAGCCGGTTTGACGCGGATCAGGGTGCTGGGCCTGCGTGAGCTGACGTCGCACAGACTCCGGGTGGTCACGTCGCTGCTCGTCGTCACGGTGTCGTCGGTACTGCTCGTCGCTGTGCTGTCGGTGTACGGCTCGTTGACCGCGTCGGTACGTGACTTCAACGCAGCGATCGCCGGCGTCGCGACCGTCGAGGTCGCGGGCATCACCGATTCGGGTGTGCCCGCGTCGATCGCGGGCGAACTCCGCGCACGCGTTCCGCTGGCGGAAGATGTGGTGCCGATCGTCCGCGGGTCGGTCGTCATCGACGACCGACCGACTGTGCTCCTCGGGTCGGACTATCGAGCCTCGATGCTGTCGCCGGAGCTCGGGGCCGCTGCCGAGTCGGACGATTCCGGGTTGAGCATCGACGACCTCTCCGACGGCATCGTGGTCGGGCCGGCGGTCGGACTGTCCGTGGGGCAGACCCTGGAGGTGGGCGGCGAGAGTCTCACAGTCCGCAGAGTGCTCGGCGATGAGGCGTCGTCGCTCAACGGAGGCCGATTCGTCTTCGCGTATCTGCCGTTGGCACAACGCCTCTCCGGACTGGTCGACGCCGTCGACTCTCTGTTGATCGTCCCCGCACAAGGTGCCGACACCGGTGCATTGCGCGAGTCGGTCGAAGAGGTGGTTGGGGATCGGGCGAGCGTCGTCGATCCCGACTTCCGTGTTCGTCAGGCGGAGGTCGCGAGCTCCGTCGTCCGTGACTCGACGCTCCTCGTGTCGATGGTGTCGTTGGTCATCGCAGCATTCCTGGTGTTCAACACGATGAACATGGCGGTCGCGTCCCGTCGACGCAGTCTCGCGATGATCCGCGCTCTCGGCGGACGACGCCGGCATCTGGCAGGCGATCTACTCGGCGAATCCGCGCTCTTCGGTGTCGTCGGAGGCGTTGCGGGCATCCCGATCGGAATCGTCGCCGGCCGTTGGGCACTGGGCCGGGTGCCGGGTGGATCGTCCTCGGTCGGGATGGACGTCAGTTACACGCTGCCTGCGTTGGTTCCCGTGGCGGGGATCGGCGCTGCAGTTCTCGCCTGTGTCGGGGCGACGGCGCTCGCAGCGAAGGCAGTCTTCTCGGTGACACCGGTGGAAGCGATGGCTCCGGGGCAGGTGACCGAGGCTGCGGGCATCTCGCGACGGCTTCTGTGGGCGTCGGGCGTCGTCGGCGTGATCGGCATCGCGGGGGCGTGGCTCATCGTCGAGATCGTCGACGGGCGTGCCGCGATTCTCGCGGGAGCGGTCTACGCCGTCGGCGGGCTGATCCTGTGCTTCGCCCTCAGCCCACTGCTGGTGGCCGGAGTGCGAGCGGTGGCCGCCCGATTCGCCGGGCCGGGAAGGCTCGCCGCGGTGAACTCCGAACGTGCGCCGCGGCGAGTGTGGGCGACGGTGATGACCGTCGCGGTCGCAGTGTCGGTCGGCATCGGGATATCGGGTGCCCTGAACAACCTCGTCGGGTCGTTGTCGTCGTCGCTGGACGGGTTGAGTGAACCAGACCTCTACGTGTCGTCGCAGGACGCAGAGTCGATTCCGACCGGGCCGATACTCGACCCGGCCGTCCGGCGTGAAGTCGCGGCGACACCGGGCGTGAAGCAGGTGGTCGGCGGACAATGGGCGAATGTGAACCTCGGAGACGCTCGGATCGTCCTGCAGGGACTCGAGCGGGGAGCGGCGGCTCCGTTCCTGCGGAAGGCGTCGCCGGAGGCGGCGGACGAGGTCCTGAACGGTCGGGGAATCCTGTTGTCGCGCACGTTGGCCCGCACACTCGACGCCGAAGTCGGCGACGAGCTCACGGTGGCCACGCCCACCGGACCCCGGCGGCTGCGAGTCCTCGAGACGGTGAACTACGTGTCGATGGACTCCGGGGTGGCTGCCGTGTCCATCAACCTGTTGCACACGTGGTTCAACCGCCCGGGCGACACCTATCTCCAGGTGACGCTCGACGACGACGCCGATCATGACGCGGTGCGTCGCGCGGTCACTGAGATCGCCGATGCGCATCCCGGAGTCGGCGGCTCGCCGGTGAACGTCTACACCGGGGCTGAGGGGTTGGCCGCCGCGCAGCGCACCGCGGAGCAGTCGGGTGGGTTCACTGTCGCGATCCAGTGGATCGTGTCAGGGGCCGCGGCGATCGCCCTTCTCAACACGCTCCTGTTGTCGGTGCTGGAACGACGCCGAGAGATCGGCGTGCTGCGGTCGATGGGCGCCTCTCGCCGATTCGTCTTCCGCATGGTGCTCGCCGAAGCGGGCGCCATCGCAGTGATCGGAGCGGTGACCGGTGTGGTCATGGGTACCGGACTGCACGTCCTCGCGGATGCGATCCTCACCGAGACGACGTCCATCGACATCGTCTACAGCCCACTCTGGTCGTCGAGCTGGTACGTCGCCGTGTCGGCTGCCCTCTGCCTTCTCGGCGCCGTCGTCCCCGCGGTCCGGGCGTCGCGTCAGAACATCAGCGAATCGATCGCTTCCGAGTAGTTCCATCAACTTGGTCGTCAATAAATGTTGACAACGGCTTCGTTGTCAACATAACCTGACACCATGCACGACGAAGAGATGCCGACCGACACCGACTCGATGACGGGAACCGCAGCGAGCTCCGACCCTGCAGTCGGACTGGGAACAGTCCGGGCGCTGAGGACTCTCGCGGACCGCCTCGAAGACGTTCACGTCGCCTCCGCCCGAGCCGCGGGCTGGAGCTGGCAGGCGATCGCGGACGTCCTACAGGTCAGCCGGCAGGCCGTGCACCAGAAGCACTCGTATCGAGAGGCTGCACCAGCAGCTGGAAAGGACGGCAACGATGTTTGACCGTTTCTCGCGGGAAGACCGCACACTGTTCATGTTCGCCACGCAGGAGGCCCGCGACCTGGGCCACCCGTCGTTCGGCAACGACCATCTGATCCTCGGGATGCTCTGCAACGCGCGGAGCCCCATTTTCACCCTGCTCGGGGAGCGGGGTCTCACCCTCGACGCTGCGCGCGGCGTCGTACGTGAGTTCCACCAGTCCGACGAGCCGACCGCAGAGTCGGACGAGAAGAACCGATACGACGAGGACCGAGACGCCCTCGCCAGCATCGGCATCGATCTGGACCGCGTGCGCGCCGCGGTCCGGGACAAGTTCGGCGACGATCTCGCGGACGGTTGGGGCGAACGCCGCGGCCGTGGTCGCGGTGCCCGTCGTGGCGACGGATGCGACGACCGTCGCGGTCACCACCGTCCGCACGGCCGTGGGCCGGGATTCGGTGGACCGTTCGGCGGACCGGGTGGACCCCGTGGGCCGGGCTGGGACGGCGAAGGTCCGTGGGAGGGCGGTCGCGGCCGTCGTGGTCCCCGTGGGAGAGGTCGTGCACGCATGAACGGCCCGGTCCGGGACGCCATGCACTCCGCTGTCACTCTGGCGAGGGCTCGTGGCGACCGCAGCATCGGCGCCGAGCATCTGCTCCTCGGGATCCTCGACGCAGGTGATCCCGCATCGCGTGCGGTGATCGAATCGGCGACCGACGTCGACAGCCTGCGCGGTGCGGTGACGGAACTCCTCGACAGTCGCGCCGCTGTCTGACGCGTTCCCAGGATTCGTCCGACCATCGAGGTCCGCGGACACTGTGTCTGCGGACCTCGATGGTCGTACCGATCTCAGGAGAAGGCGAGGGCCAATCCGGTTGCGACCGACCACGCGAGCATCGCCAGGCCCGTCGTCGCGAGTGACGGGATCAGGTCGCGGCCTTTGGCTCCCGATGCCACTGGACGCAACGCGACCGCGGCCAGCGGTGCGGCGATCAGGCCGGCGAGTGCGGCCGTCGTCACCGGAAGCAGAACGATCGTCGCGACGAACGGCACGGCGATCAGAAAGACGAAGAGGCCGCGGGTGCCGCGGTCGCCGAGCCGGACGGCGAGGGTGACCTTCCCCGACTCGGTGTCGGTCGGGATGTCGCGGAGGTTGTTCGCGACGAGGACTGCGCTGGAGAACGATCCGACGGCAACAGCGGCGACTCCGCCGACCCAGTCGATCCGACCGATTGTGACGAACTGAGTTCCCAAGACTGCGACGAGCCCGAAGAACACGAACACCGCGATCTCGCCGAAGCCGAGGTAGCCGTACGGCTTCTTTCCTCCGGTGTAGAACCAGGCGCCAGCGATGCACACGACGCCGATGGCGATCAACCACCACGCGGTGGTCGCCGCGAGGACCAGACCGCACACCGCGCCGATCCCGAAACACGTGAAGGCGGCGGCTTTCACCGCTGACGGCGACGCCGCCTTCGACCCGACCAGGCGCATCGGGCCGACCCGATCGTCATCGGTGCCGCGGATGCCGTCCGAGTAGTCGTTGGCGAAATTGACGCCGATGATCAACGCCAACGACACGACGAGGGCGAGGCCGGCCTTCCACCACACGACGTCGCCGATCCGCGCTGCCGCGCCGACGCCCGCCACCACCGGAGCGATCGCATTCGGGAGCGTCCGCGGTCGTGCGCCCTGGATCCATTCGTTGACCGTTGCCACGTGATCAAGCATGTCACGGGCGCCTCATCAGGCCGGAGCCCGGCCTTTTCCTCGTTCCATCGGCGCCCGCCCCGTGAATGCGCTGGAAGGTAGCCCGATCGGCTTAATCCGGCACACTTCCACCGTTTGGTGGACGCATTCGTGCCGACGAAGTGGCCTGATCGCTTGGTGAGACTCAGGGGGAAGGTCGCCATCACGACCATGGCCGGAATCGTCGCCGCCGGTGTGCCCGCGCAGGCACTGGCTGCGACCATGCCGTCGATCGACTCAGGCGTCGCCGTCGACGGACCGACGATCGGGGACCACCACGACGTGCTCGGCACGTGGGTGCCGTCGGACCTGCTCGGCGACGCCTTCGTCGTCGTCACGCCGGGAACAGACGATGACGGAGTGTTCCCCCGGAACAACGGCCTGGTCGGCGACCGGCAGAGCAAGATCGTTCAGTACCCGCAGTCGTTTGGGCCGTTCATCGGCGGTAGGTCCGGCCACCTGGTGCCGTTCTTCGCGCCGAGCTACGACGAGTCGCGCGACATCGCTGTCGACCGGAACCTGCAGATCATGGAGGCCTTCCAGAACGCCGACCGGGTGGTCGTGTTCACCGGCTTCTCACAGGGCGCCGAAGCGTTGGGCAACGCGGCGGAGATCGCGGCAGATCGGGGGCTGCCCGGTGAGAACACCCTGGTTCTGTTGATGTCCGACCCGCGATCGCCCTGGGGCATCAAGTCAGGACTGCAGGACCTCCCGTTCAGTGCGCCGGTGATGGCTTCCCTGGGGGCTGAGAGCAACGGCGCACGTGATCCGGGGCGGACCGGAGACACGAAGGTCGTGCAGGTCGTCGTCAAGGGCGATCCGGTCGCGGGCTGGCAGTGGGACTCCGTTCGCCCGGTGTCGTCGTTGCTGGTGAACGGTGCAGGCTCTCTCGTGATCCATGCGGGAACGGGCAAGTACTCGTACGTGCACCTGGAGAACCTCGACCACGAGGCGACCTACTACAGCAAGAACGGCAACACCACGTACGAGGTGTACGACACCTACCACCCGTTCGCACTGCTCCAGTACACGATCGCCGACGCCATGGGTATCGAGGTCAGCGACGCCACCATGCGCGAATGGGACCGGCAGGCGGAGCGCTTCTACCCGACGCAGGACCTCACTCCCGAGACCGCGGACCCGAATGCCCCGATGGTTCGAGACATTCCGCAGGGGCGGCATCGGCTCCTCGACGACAGCGGGCAATGGGCTGCTCCGGACGCCGGAAACGCCCGACATCGTGCGCCCGCGCATGCGGCACCGGACGACTCCGTCGAGGTGAGCACAGTCGTCAGCGGCGACGATTCCGGTGAAGGTGAGACCGACGCCGGCTCCAGTGACGTCGCCCCGGTGGACACTGCTCCGGTGGACGAAGCAGTTCCCGAGGATTCGGCTGACGTCGCTGATCAGGCACCGGTCGATGCTCCGGCAGACGTTCCCCAGGACGACGAGGGCTCGGCTCCGGTCGATCAGTGACAGTGCCGCGAGATCAGTTGGTTCTCGGTCCGAACCGATCGCGTAGAGTCGCACGGTCGACTTTCCCCGGACCGCGAAGAGGCAGCGCATCGACCACGATCACCTCGCGTGGCGCGGCGTAGCGGTCGAGGCGTTCGACGACGATCCCCTTGATCTCGTCGGCACTCGGAGCGTCGTGTCCGGCCGCGGGTACGACGACAGCGACGATGCGTTCGCCGAGCCGCTCATCGGGCACCCCGACGACGGCGCAGTCGGCGACAGCGTCGAGTTCGACGATCACCGCCTCGACGACCTGCGGGACCACGGTGAGTCCGCCCGTCGAGATGGCCTCGTCAGCGCGGCCGACGATACGCAGCACGCCGTCGGCCACGACACCGAGGTCGTCGGTGCGGAACCATCCGGGCTCGACGAATGCAGGGTGCTCGGGGAGGTTTCGGTAGCCGAGTGCGACGGTCGATCCGCCGAGGACGACTCGTCCGACACCGTCCGGGTCGGGGTCGTCGATGCGGATCGTGGTGCCGGTGAGGGGGACGCCGTTGTAGACGCACCCACCTGCGGTCTCGCTCATTCCGTAGGTGGTGACGATCTGCAGTCCGGCGTCGCGTGCCGACTGTTGGAGCGACGGGGGAGTGGCGGCACCGCCGACGAGAATCGCGTCGAACGCCCGCATCGCGGCGGTCGCGGCCGGGTCTCCGAGAACCTTGCGCAGCTGTACGGGCACGAGTGAGGTGTACCGGCGCGGTCCGGTGAGCGCGTCGACGGCGGCGGGGAGGACCGAGACGTCGAATCCGTCGGTCAGATCGAGAATCACTGGGTCGAAGCCCGCGGCGAGTGATCGGAGCATCACCTGCAGGCCGGCGATGTGGTGCGGCGGCAGCGTCTGCAACCACACTCCCGGCCCGCCGAGAGCCTCGGCGGTGGCTTGTGCGGATGCGCGCAGCGTGTCGCGGGTGTGCACGGCGCCTTTGGGAACACCGGTGGTGCCCGATGTCGACACGACGAGGCAGCACCTGTCGTCGACCGGCTCGCCGACGCCGAGGTGAGCGCGGAGCCGTGACGACTCGTTCGAGTCGAGGTCGGGCAACGGCAGATACGCGGCGTCGCCGGCGAGCAGAGCCGACAAATCCCGCCGGGCGTGAAGCACGGCGGGATTCGAGGGAAGAACCAGCGGTTCGAGGAGTCTCAGGGCTGGTCCTCCGGAGTGTCATCCGATGAGAACGGGTCGTCGTCGAACGGCCAGCCCGCCGCTTCGAGTGTGGTGCGGACCCGAGCGACGTCTTCGTCTCGCGGGAGTTCGTCGGTGACTTTGGAGATCTCGACTCCGACGTCGACACGGTTGATCGTCTCGACCTCGCTGTCGGCGATCATGTCGATCGCCACCTGCCGGATCTCCTCCTCGCTCAACTGACGACGCAGCAGCGCGAAGAGTGGAACGTAATCGCTCTGCGGCACGCCTTCCGGGTACCCGGCGCGCAGCCAGGTCCGGATCGTGGAGAGAAACGAATGGCGTTCCATGGCGACGATTATTCGCTTGCCGGAACGGAGACGGCGAGCGGCCACCCGGCCGCGGCCAGACGGGCCGAGACCTGACGCAGCTCTTCCGCGGACGGCGCCTGCTCGGTGACGGCGTGGATCGCATCCTTGATGCGTTCCGGGGTGGCCGGGCTCTCGGCGCCGTGTTCGAGGGCGAGCTTGAGCACGATGTCGGTGATCTCCGACTCGGTCAAGACCGGCGTGAGCAGGGCGAGGAGGGGTGGGTAGTCGGCAGCGGGAACTCCGTCGGGGTAGCCCGCGCGGATCCAGTTGACGACGTTCTCGAACAGTGTGGGTGCCATGGTGGTGTCAGCTCACTTCTTGTACGCGAAGTCGGGGAAGATCTTGAGGTCGAAGTAGTAGTTCAGCGTCTGGCGGGTGATCCACAGGATGCCGACGACGATGACGATGGCCGTCAGGCCGATCAGGATGTAGCCGAGGTACTTCAGGGCCGGGTTCGCCGGTCGCTCGAGAGTCCCGTCTCCGGCGGCTTCGGCGCGCATGCCGAGTGCGAACAGGGCCGGGAGGCCTGCGCCGAGGATGAGTCCGACGGCGAGGACCTTGGTGATGGAGGAGATGATGTCCATGAGGTGCAGCCTTTTCTAGACTTCTGGGCCGCTCAGGCCTGGTTGGTGGTCGTCGGAGCGTCGTCCGCAGAAGGAACCGGAGAGTTGGTCTCCGTGTCCCACTCGGCGTTGACGTTGCTGTGGTCCACCTTCTGCTGCTGTGCGCGCCAGTACATGTAGCCCGAGAGCGCTGCGAGGATCAGGAAGATGACGATCGCGCCCGGTGCGCCGCCGATGAGGTGGGCGATCCAGAAGCAGATCGCGCCGACGAGTGCTGCGGCGGGAAGGGTGGTGACCCAGGCGACGGCCATGCGGCCTGCGACGCCCCATCGGACTTCGGCGCCCTTCTTGCCCAGGCCCGAACCGAGGATCGAGCCGGTGGCGACGTGGGTGGTCGACAGGGCCATGCCGGCAGCCGAGCTGGTCAGGATGATCGCGGCTGACGAGGCCTCGGCGGCCATGCCCTGAGGCGCCTTGATCTCGACGAGGCCCTTGCCGAGGGTGCGGATGATTCGCCAGCCGCCGAGCCAGGTGCCCAGTGCGATGGCCGAGGCGCAGGTGACGACGACCCAGATCGGGAGTCCGTGCGAGACCGATGCGGCGTCGAGGTGGCCGGTGGCGATGAGCGCGAGGGCGATGACACCCATCGTCTTCTGTGCGTCACCGGTGCCGTGTGCGAGGGACACCAGCGATGCGGATGCGACCTGACCGCGACGGAAGCCCGTCTCCTTCTTGGCTTCGGACATTCCATTGGTGATCGCGTAGATGAGGAGTGTGCCGACCGCGGCGACGACGCAGGCGATCAGCGGCGCGAACAGTGCCGGGACGATGATCTTGCCCAGGATGCCGTGCCAGTTGATTCCGGTGGTGCCCAGTGCTGCGAGACCCGAACCGATCAGACCGCCGAACAGTGCGTGGGACGAGCTGGACGGAAGGCCGAACAGCCACGTGAAGAGGTTCCAGAGGATGGCGCCGATGAGGCCCGCGAAGATGATGATCAACGCCTTGTTGGCGTCGAGCCCTTCGATGAGGGCGCCCTTCGCGTCACCGGACGTCGTCTGGATCTTGAGGACGTCCTTCGTGATGGTCGCCGCCACCTCGACGGAGAGGAACGCTCCGACGAGGTTCAGGATCGCCGAGAGGCCGACGGCCACCTTCGGCTTGAGTGCGCCGGTTGCGATGGACGTTGCCATGGCATTGCCGGTGTCGTGGAAGCCGTTGGTGAAGTCGAAGCCCAGGGCTGTGACGATCAACAGCACAAGAATGATCATCTCTGCGGTCATGGGCATAACTATGGGCGACGAACGGTACACCCCGTCAACTCGCAGCAACCCGATTTGTGGCGTCTGACCTGGGGGTTTCCGAAAATCATCAGCCTATTCACGTAAAGTTCACCGTCGTGATCCGAGTGCTTCACCAACGGTGAACTTCTTGACTGACGCTCAGCTTTCTCCAAGGTGTCGCGCGGGTTAACGAGTTGCCGAGTCGGGTGGCCGCTCCCGTCTCCGATCGGGTCTGGACGCGGTGTGCAAGAATCGCGGCATGACGCTGAAGCTGGGCATGCCCATCAATTACGCGGGCGACTTCCGGGAGACGATCGAGAATCTCCGCGACTTCGAATCGGTCGGTGTGCGACGGGTGACGGTGCCGGAGGCGTACAGCTTCGACGCGGTCAGCCAACTCGGGTACATCGCGGCTCGCACCGAGACGATGGAACTGCAGACCGGCATCCTGCCGATGTACTCGCGCACTCCGACCAACCTCGCGATGACTGCCGCCGGATTGGACTACATCAGCGGTGGTCGCGCCATCCTCGGTATCGGCGCGTCGGGGCCGCAGGTGATCGAAGGCTTCCACGGCGTCAAGTACGACTACCCGCTCGGGCGCGCTCGGGAGAACGCGGAGATCTGCCGCAAGGTGTGGCGTCGCGAACGCCTCGAGTACCGCGGCAAGCACTACCAACTGCCGTTGACGCAGGAAGACGGCGGCTCGGGCCTCGGCAAGCCGTTGAAGATCATCAACCACCCGGTTCGGGAGAAGATCCCGATGCTGCTCGCAGCGATCGGCCCGAAGAACGTCGAGCTGGCCGCGGAACTGTTCGAGGAGTTCCAGCCCTTCCTCTTCCACCCCGAGTACGTCCAAGAAGCCTTCGGCCCGGCACTCGCGGCGGGCAAGGCCAAGCGTGACCCGTCGTTGGGCGACCTTTCGATCGTCGTCCAGACGTCGACGCTCATCACCGAGGACAAGGACGCTGCGGAGAACGCGCTCAACGGCGTCCGCCATCACGCCGCGCTCTACATCGGCGGCATGGGCGCGCGCGGCAAGAACTTCTACAACTCGCTGGTGCAGCGCTACGGCTACGTCGACGAAGCCAAGCTCATCCAGGACCTCTACTTGGACGGCCGCAAGGACGAAGCGGCCGCAGCGGTGCCCGACGACCTGATCCGCAAGATGAGTTTGATCGGTCCGCGTTCGTATGTGCAGGAGCGTGTCGAGGCGTTCCGTGGCGCCGACGTCGGAGTCCTCCTCGCGTCGCCCGCGGCCCACACGCACCCCGAGCGCGTCGAGAGCATGCGGGAACTCGCCGAGATCATCGGCTGATGTCGAGCACCGTCCTCGCGTTGGTGATCGCGGGTGCGGTCATCGCAGGGGTCGTCGTTCTTGTCGGCGGCCTGTGTCTGGTCTATCTGAACGAAGATCGTCTGCGGTCCACACGTCCGGGCCGCATACTCTTCGGCGTCCTAGATTGGATCGGTCGACTCTTCGCCAAGATCCCGTGGTTCTGACACCCGCTCACTTCGCCGACCATCTGCTCACCTGATCGACATCTGCTCACCTCCAGAGGTGAGCAGATGTCGACGAAGTGAGCGGATGCAGGTTCGACTCGGGGTTCTAGTAGTAATACGGGTAGTCGTCCCAGTTCGGGGGCCGCTTCTCGAGGAAGGCGTCGCGCCCTTCGACGGCCTCGTCGGTCATGTATGCGAGGCGGGTCGCTTCGCCGGCGAACACCTGCTGACCCATCAGGCCGTCGTCGGTGAGGTTGAACGCGAACTTCAGCATGCGCTGGGCGGTCGGCGACTTCGAGTTGATTGCGCGCGCCCACTCGATCGCGGTGTTCTCCAAGTCTGCGTGGTCGACGACGCGGTTCACGGCACCCATCTTGTGCATCGTCTCCGCGTCGTACGCCTCGCCGAGGAAGAAGATCTCGCGGGCGAACTTCTGCCCGACCTGCTTGGCGAGGTACGCGCTGCCGTAGCCGGCGTCGAAGCTGCCCACATCGGCGTCGGTCTGCTTGAAGCGAGCGTGCTCGCGCGACGCCAGTGTCAGGTCGGCGACCACGTGCAGTGAATGACCGCCGCCCGCTGCCCAGCCGTTGACCACGGCGATGACGACCTTGGGCATGGTGCGGATCAACCGCTGGACCTCGAGGATGTGCAGACGCCCGCCCTCGGCCTTCACCCGAGCCTCGTCGACACCGTCGACAGTCGCGGCGGCGACGTCGGAGTCGTGGCTGGCTGCGTACTGGTAGCCGCTGCGACCTCGGATGCGCTGGTCTCCGCCGCTGCAGAACGCCCATCCGCCGTCCTTGCTCGACGGGCCGTTGCCGGTCAGCAGGACCGTGCCGACGTCGGGGGAGCGGCGAGCGTGGTCGAACGTCCGGAACAGTTCGTCGACGGTGTGGGGGCGGAACGCATTGCGGACCTCGGGTCGGTCGAAGGCGATGCGGACGATCCCGTTCGCCCGTCCCTCACCGATGTGGCGGTGATACGTGATGTCGGTGAGGTCGGAGAAGCCGGGGACCGGCTTCCACTGCGTCGGGTCGAACGGGTTCGAAGTCATGTGGTCCAGATTAGTGCGGGGTCACCGCTTGTCGCGCTTGGCCTGGCGGCGCTTGCCCTGTGCGATCGACGACGCCTCGTACTTCTTTCGGCCCGACTTGTCACGGGTGTCGTCGACCTTGGCCTTGCCCTTCGAAGAGACCTTTCCCGATCCCTTCCTTCCGTCCTTGCCGGGACCGGCGGATCCGCCCGCAGCTGCGGCGAGACGTTCGGCCTTGAGTGCTTCGGCCGCCTCGTGCGCGACGACGCCGAGCTGACGACTGACCCGACTCAAGGCCTCTTCGAACACCTCGGCGCGTTCGGCTCGCTTGACGTTCGCCTTCTTGGCCTGGCCCCGGGCGCCCTTCTTCGACACCTTTGCCGCGCCTTCGCGGCGATACTGACCGACGTGCTTGTTACGTGCCCGACGAGTGCGACGATGGAGTTTGAGGAGTTTCTCCTCCGACAGACCTGAGATCTGATCGTCTTCGGTCGACAGGACGAGTCGGTAGTCGGATTCACTGAGAATGTTCTTGATCGACATGTCATAGCCTTCGTCCAGAGTTGTTGTGGTGCACAGACTATGCCTCACCAGGCGTCTCATGTGCCCGATTCGTGGGGACGCGACGACCGGCCGACGGCGAGGGCGTCCAGTCGTGCGGATACGGTGAGACGATGACGGACATCTCGAAGCAGGACTGGAACGTGCCGGCGAAGGAGGATTCGCCCCACGAGGGCGGATTCCGCGCCGACCTGCAGGTCACCACAGAGCGCGGCGGACCGACGTACGGCGACATGATCGAACAGGTTCGCAGCTTCATGGACAAGGTCCGATACGCGAGCCCGACCCACGCGTTGGCCGACGAGGTGATCGAAGACCTCGTCAAGCTCAACGCGAAGCTCGACACGATGCTCGTCGACGAGTGGACGAGCCCGTCGGGCACCCGCATCGACCTTCCCTCGCGCGGCAACATCACGTTGCCGCCGTACGAGATCAGTGCGGGCGGCCCCGACAGCGTCGACGCGACCGTCACCTTCCGTCGATTCCACCTCGGTGGCAACGGAGTCGCGCACGGCGGTCACGTCGCAGTCGCGTTCGACGACCTCGGCGGCATGGCGGCGGCCCTGAAGATCGGCGGCGTCTCCCGGACTGCGTACCTTACGGTCAATTACCGCTCGCTCACTCCGCTGGAGACGGCACTGTCACTGCGTACTTGGGTCGAGCGCCGCGACGGCCGCAAACTGTTCGTCAAGGGCACCTTGCACGACGGCGACCGGCTCTGCGCCGACATGGACGCACTCTTCATCGAACTGAAGCCGGGTCAGGCCTGATCACTCTGTGGGCAGGTCCCGGATAGGGACGGCAGGCGATCCGACGGCCACGACGTGGTCCGGCAGGTCGCGCACCACAACGCTGCCCGCACCGACGACAGTGTTCCGGCCGATCGTGACGCCCGCGCCGACGGTCACGTTGGAGCCGAGCCAGCAGTTGTCGCCGATGATGATCGGAGCTGTCCGCTCCCAGCCCTCTCGACGGAGCCGGTGGTCGTCGATCGGGTGAAGTGCAGTGGCGAGCACAGCGGAGGGGCCGATGCGGACGTGATCTCCGAGCGTGATCGGGCCGTCGTCCATCAAGAAGGCGTCCGCGTTGACGAACGCTCCCCGTCCGACGCGGATGTTGAACCCGTAGCTGCAGCGGAGTCGCGGAACGATCTCGGCGTCGTCGCCGAACTCGGCGAACACCGAGCGCAGCACCGCGACTCGGCCGGCGTGGTCCGCTGCGCCGAGCGCGTTGAACGCGTCCATCGCAGTTCCGCACTCGTCACGCAGCGCGCGCAGCGCTGGACTGTCCAAGTACCACTCGCCGGAGACGAGCGAGGCGACGTCCATCAGTCGTCGAGTGCGTGAGCCTCGACGACGAAGCCTGCGGCGCGCAGTCGCTCGATGAGGACGTCGCCCATGGCGACGCTCGGCGTGAGGACGCCGGCACGGTCCGGCAGTTTGTCACGGTCGAGGGCGAGCGCCAATGCGCTTTCGCCGAGCATGACGGCGGTGGCCTTGTAACCGGGGTCGCCGTGCGCCCGCATCTGCGACCGGTACCGGCGTCCCGTCGTGGTCTGTGTGAACGTCTGGGTCACGAAGTGACCGGCCTCGCGCGACTTCTCGTCCGGTCCCTCCCCGGGCTTGGGGAGCACCCAGTCGAGGACCTTGCGGGTGGGCCGCAAACTCATCGCACCGAGGAACAGGCCGGTTCCCACGGACACGGCTCCCGCGAGAACCGCGGACAGTCCCGGGATGCTGCCGACGGCCATCGTCTCCTGGTAGCGGAAGGCGTCGCCGTAGGCGCCGTCGCGCAACGCGTTGGACCGGCGCACGATGCGAGTGTTGAACGACGCCATGAAGAACGGCGCCAAAGTCCCGCGGAGCGACTTGTCGACCTTGCGGGCGTCCACCGGCGAGATGTCGCTCGGCTCGGAGTTGATGCCTGCCCGTGGAGTCTCCCCGGGGCCGCCCGACAGGGCCTGCGGATTGAGGAGCAGTCGACGGGTCTGTGCATCCTTCGCCTGATCGGTGATCACACGCACCGAATCGATCGTGCCCCCGGATGCGGCGCCGCGCATCGACGTCAGAACCATCGTCGTGTCCGTCATCTCGCCCTCGCCGTCTTCGGTGATCTGGCGGTGAAGGAGATAGGCGCCGATGTCCGACGGGATGGAGTCGAAGCCGCACGCGTTGACGATGCGCGCGCCGGTTCCGCGAGCGGTGTCGTCGGCTTTGTCGATGGCGAAACGCACAAACGGAACCTCGCCGGTGAGGTCGACGTAGTCGGTGCCCGCTGTGGCGGCGGCGATCACCAGATTCTCGCCGTACTTCAGGTACGGGCCGACCGTGGTGCACACCACCTGGGTGCGGGCGCACATCGTGTCGAGCGACGACGGGGACTGAGAGTCGGCGACGATCAGAGGCCAACCCGCCGCGTTCTCGCCGAGCCTGCGTCGGACCGCGGCGAGCTTGGTCTCCGAACGTCCGGCCAGCGCGACGCGCGTGCCGGCCGGGGCGTGCTGGGCGAGGTACCGGGCGGTCAGCTCGCCGACGAAGCCCGTGGCTCCGAAGACGACGACGTCGAATTCGCGACTCATGGAAACGAGGTTAGTCGACATGTGTGACGAAGGGTACGAGGCAATTCTGCCCGCCACTGCGCGGTTCGGTTGTGGGCGTGACCTTTCGACTCGCGTCGCTCGCTCAAGGGGCAGGGGGACGTCACGCCACACGGATCAGGGGTTACTGGCGGCGCCGATCACAAACGCGCCGAACGGTTTCGGTGAGGCCTTGGCGTAGAACGCATCGACGGTGGTGATGTCCCAGCCCGCGTCAGCGATCGCCGAAGGGATGTCGCGGGTCAGGTGACAACCTCCGCCGAGCTTCTTCTGAACGGGTTCGAGTCGGCGCTGCCAGCGGCGGACTCCGTCGTCGGGCGCGGTCCCGTGCTCGAGGAACGCGAACACCCCTCCCGGCCGGACCACGCGGCGCAACTCGGCGAGCGCCGAGGCCAGGTCGGGGATCGTGCAGAGGGTGAACGTGGAGAGAGCGGAGTCGAACGTGTCGTCGTCGAAGGGGAGACGCTGACCGTCGAGTCCCGCGCGGTCGATCGGAATCGATGACGACGCGACGCGGTCGTGGGCCAACGCCCACCCGCCATCGCTGGGCTCGATCGCCGAGACCCGCCGCACCGAATCCGGATACTGGCCGACGTTGAACCCCGAGCCGAACCCGATCTCCACGACGTGGCCGGACAGCGGTTCGCATGTGGCTCGACGCAGTTTGTCCATCGCGGGCATCCCGCAGGTCTTGGTGATGATCCGCGGCAGCACCCGCTCCGAATAAAGGCCCATGGGCTCACGGTAATAGGGTTCACGCTATGAATCCGTCCACTCTGCAGGCTCGCGTGATCGTCGACGAGATGATCCGCAGCGGCATCGACGAAGCGGTCCTGTGTCCCGGTTCGCGCAACGCGCCGCTCGCCTTCGCTCTGCACGCTGCCCACCAGCAGGGACGACTCCGACTGCATGTGCGGATCGACGAACGGTCTGCCGGATACCTCGCGGTCGGGCTTGCGGTCGCGTCCCGCAGGCCGGTGCCCGTCGTCATGACGAGCGGGACCGCCGTCGCCAACATGAGCCCCGCCGTGTTCGAGGCGAACTACGCCCGTGTGCCGTTGATCGTCGTGAGCGCCAACCGGCCGTACGAGCTGCTCGGGTCGGGCGCCAACCAGACGATCGAACAGTTCGGAATCTTCGGCACCCAGGTCCGAGCTGCGATCAGCCTCGGCCTCGCAGAGGAAGACCTCGACACCAACTCACAGTGGCGTTCCGCGGTCGGACGTGTGGTCGCGGCCGCGAGGGGTGCACGCACAGGCAACCCCGGGCCCGTCCAGTTCGACATCCCCCTCCGCGAGCCGCTCGTCCCCGATGCGTCGGACGATCCGACGGCGGATCTGGCCGATGCGGCAGGCGGGAAGTTCGCTGGCCGTCCCGACGGTGAGCCGTGGACGTACTCGCCAGGCGGACGACTAGAGATCCCGCTCGACATCGACCTGACGCGCGACACCGTCGTCGTGTCGGGGCACGGATCCGGAGTCCATCCCGAGCTCGCCGCCCTCCCGACCGTTGCGGAGCCGACCGCGCCGCGTCCCGCCAATCCGCTTCACCCGCTGGCCCTGCGCGAACTGAAACCACAGCAGGCCATCATCTGCGGGCGGCCCACACTGCACCGTTCGGTGTCGAAACTGCTCGCCGACCCCGGCGTGGACGTCTACGCACTCACGACAGGTCCGCGGTGGCCCGACGTGTCTGGGAACGTCCGGGCGACGGGTACCCGCGCCGAACCTGCCGGCGCGCCACGCGCCGACTGGTTGGCGCAGGCTGCCGAGATCCACGACCGTGTCGTTGCGGCGGTGGACGCCGAACTCGACGCCACCGACGTCACCACCGGCCTGCACGTCGCCCGCACCGTGGCATCGGCCCTGCGTTCAGGGGACCGGCTGGTGGTCGGAGCGTCGAATCCGGTACGCGACGTCGCGCTCACCGGCCGGGTGGTCGACGGTGTGGCAGTCATGTCGAACCGGGGCGTCGCCGGCATCGACGGCACCAACGCGACCGCCATCGGCGTAGCGCTCACCGCTGACGCCGACGCCCGGACCATCGCCCTGATGGGCGACCTCACATTCATCCACGATGCGACCGGCCTTGTCATCGGACCTGCTGAACCACGCCCGCACAACCTCCGCATCGTGGTCGCCAACGACGACGGTGGAGGGATCTTCAGCCTCCTCGAACAGGGTGATCCGCGGTTCGACACCGGTGACTACACGGGTGTGTACGACCGGATCTTCGGCACGCCGCACCGCACGGACCTCGCTGCGTTGTGCGCAGGCTTCCACATCGGTCATCGTCGCGCGAACCTCTCCGACCTCGGGGCGATGCTCGACGAACCCGCGCCCGACGGCGGCATCGAAGTGATCGAAGTTGCGACCAGCCGCGAAGGTCTGCGACCGGTCCACGACCGCATCCTCGCTCGACTGGCGGGGTAATCTCTCACCCCATGACCCCGATCCTTGTCAGGCGCGTGCAGATCACGCTCGCCGCGCTCGGCGTCGTCGTGACGCTCATCGGGGCGGTCATCGTCGCCGGCGCCTATCGCAACGACGCGAAGATCGATGCGAACAAGGCGACCGCGGTCGCCGAGGTGATCGCCGCCGATCGGCTCCACGCGGCGGTCAACTTCGTGACCCCCGACGGCGTGCTGCGGAACCCGAAACTCGGGCTCCTGTACCCGACCCAACTGTCGACAGGGCAGCGGATCCTCGTCGACTACGACTCCACCGATCCCGACACCCTCGCCAGGCCTGCGGGTCGCGGCGCCGACCTGTCGATCAAACCGGCCGTGTCGATCGTCGCCGCGGGATGGATCGTCGTGATCATGCTCATGCTCGCCGTGGCCGAAGTGGGACGGCGCACTCGCCGCGGATAGTCTCGGTGGCATGACTACTGGTCCCCACCGCGCCGGTCTCGACAAGCAGCCCGCCGACGTCGCCGAGATGTTCGACGGAGTCGCTCGCCGCTACGACATCACCAACACGGTGCTCTCGTTCGGCCAGGACCGTCTCTGGCGTCGCAACACACGCCGTGCTCTCGCGTTGCGCCCTCGCGACGTGGTCCTCGACCTCGCCGCCGGAACCGCCGTGTCGACGACGGAACTCGCCGCGTCAGGGGCCACCGTCGTCGCGGCGGACTTCTCCCTCGGAATGCTCCGGGCAGGTGTCCGACGCGCCGTGCCGAAGGTCGCGGCCGACGCGCTGCATCTCCCGTTCGCCGATGCGTCGTTCGACGCCGCGACGATCTCGTTCGGCCTCCGCAACGTCAACGACGTCCCGCTCGCGCTGTCGGAGCTCAAGCGCGTGCTCAAGCCCGGCGGACGACTGGTGATCTGCGAGTTCTCGACGCCGACCTGGCGGCCGTTCCGGACCGTCTACATGGAGTACCTGATGAAGGCGCTCCCTGCCGTCGCCACCAAGGTGTCGAGCAATCCGGACGCCTATGTGTATCTCGCGGAGTCGATCCGCGAGTGGCCGAACCAGGACGGCCTGGCGTCGCTGATCTCCTCCGCGGGCTTCGCCGACGTCGGCTGGATCGACCAGACCGGCGGCATCGCCGCCATCCATCACGCGATTCGCCCGTCGTAGGCGGGCAACGGAATCGGCCGGTTTGTCGCTGGTCAACGCGTCTGTCAGTGAGGGTCGCGAGGATGTTGTGCGGTGTCGTTGTGGGTGGGTCTGGCGAAAAGGTGCTTGGGACGACGGGAGGTGGCCGGTTGAGCGTGAATCGGCCAGTTCGATCTGGTCATGGCGCCTTTGGGCGGCTCCCGCAGGGAGGGCGCCGCCGCGACCTCCATTTACAGACGCGGCCTTCACGAAGGCCGCGGCTGCGAACGAGGCGTCGGTCTGCGTCGTCGGATGCAGCGTTCGTCATCGAAGTCCGCGAGTGCGTGGAGGTACGGCTCAGGCTCAGGAGAACGGCGGGCGCGACTCGAATCGTGACGCGGCGATCCCCGCGCCGCGCCAGGCGCGTGCGATGAGGTCGGAGTCGTCGGCGGTCAGCAGGTTCCCCATCACCCTGACCACGGTCGACATCAAGGCCGCCGACCGGATCCCGGGACGCCCGAGGACGGGAACCGTCTTCGGCATGGTCAGCAGGCCCGCCGCACGCCGGGCGGCCGCGAAAACTGGACCGTACTCACGACGGAGCAACTCCGGCCAGGCAGCGGTGAAGTCGGCTTCGTCGTCGAGCATCGCGACTGCGAGCTCCGCTGTCTCCAACGCGTAGTCGATGCCCTCGCCGTTCAGGGGATTCACACATGCCGCGGCGTCGCCGATCAGCATCCAGTTCGCGCCTGCCACGCCGCTGACCGCACCGCCCATCGGAAGCAACGCGGATGCGATGCGTTCCGGCGTGCCCGTCAGCACCCATTCGTCGGACACCATCCGCGCATAGTGTTCGAGGACTGGCCTCAGCGCCATCGACGCCGGACGCTTTCCGGTCGCGAGTGCCCCGACGCCGACGTTGACGGTTCCGTCGCCGAGCGGAAACACCCAGCCGTACCCGGGCAGCAGTTCGCGGTCGGGTCCGCGCAGTTCCAGGTGAGAACCCATCCATTCCGCGTCGGACCGGTCCGATGCGACATACGAGCGCGCAGCGACCCCGTATGCGGTGTCCCGATGCCACTCGCGGCCGAGGGACTTGCCGAGCCCCGATCGGACGCCGTCGGCGACGATCACGTTTCGCACCGCGATCGCCGAGCGCTCGCCACCGCGTTCGACGGTCACCGACTCGATCCGGCCGCCGGTGATCTGGACGCCGACCGCCTTCGTGCCCTCCACCATTCGGGCGCCCCGTGCGACGGCGAACCGTCGGATCGCGTCGTCGAGCTCCCACCGCGACACGGCGCTTCCGACCGGGCCGAAAGTCGACGACGGCCAGGCGACCTGCTGGCGTCGGCCCCAGCCGTTCAGCTCGAGGCCGCGGATCACCGGGCGATCGGCGAGGAAATCGCCCATGCCGAGATGCTGCATCGCCGAATAGGCGCGCGGCGTGAGGCCGTCGCCGCAGGTCTTGTCGCGGGGGAACGTGGCGGCGTCCAACAGGACGACGTCGAGTCCACGTCGAGCCGCATGTGCCGCCGCCGCCGCGCCTGCGGGACCTGCGCCGACGACAAGGAGGTCGGCGTCGGAGGGGAGACCGCTGGGGCCGTGGTGGTCACCGGGGGTTGCGCTCGTCACCCGACCAGTATGTCGGGCGGAGTCGGACGATAGGGTGGGCGGTGTCATCGACCTCTCGCCGAACACGCGGCGACCCGAGAAGACGAGATGGGGCACGACACCCGTGAAGTCCACATTCGCCGGACTGGACCTCGGCGCAGACGAGTTCGCAACGCAGGTGCAGACATCACTGGCCCGCGTCGAGGATCTGTTGCTGAGTGAACTCTCGTCGGGCGACGAGATCCTCACCGAGGCCGCGACTCACCTCGCCAAAGCGGGCGGCAAACGTTTCCGTCCCATGTTCGCGATCCTCTCATCGCACTTCGGACCCGACCCGGAGAACAACGACGTCATCACGTCGGCCACCGTCATCGAGATGACGCACTTGGCGACGCTGTACCACGACGACGTGATGGACGAGGCTCCGCTGCGCCGAGGTGCGCAGTCCGCGAATGCCCGGTGGTCGAACTCGGTCGCGATCCTCGCGGGCGACTTCCTGTTCGCTCGCGCGTCGCACCTCGTGTCGACGCTCGGCCCGGACGCGGTGCGGATCATCGCCGACACGTTCGCCGAACTGGTGACCGGCCAGATGC
Source organism: Gordonia malaquae (assembly GCF_037148075.1). Classification (NCBI taxonomy): domain Bacteria; kingdom Bacillati; phylum Actinomycetota; class Actinomycetes; order Mycobacteriales; family Gordoniaceae; genus Gordonia; species Gordonia malaquae. The sequence goes on from NZ_JBBCUB010000001.1 coordinate 236,877, forward strand.
GCGAGACTGTCGGCGCTCAGGGCCGAGATCCGGTGGAGCACTACCTGCGGGTGGTGTGGGAGAAGACGGGGTCGTTGATCGCATCCGCGGGTCGCTTCGGCGCCATGTCCGCGGGCGCCGACTCGGAGCGCGCAGCCACTCTGCAGCGTCTAGGCGACATCATCGGCACGGCGTTTCAGGTGTCCGACGACGTCATCGACATCGCGTCGGTCACCGGCGACTCTGGCAAGACACCCGGCACCGACCTCCGGGAGGGTGTCCACACGCTGCCGGTCATCTACGCGCTGCAGGGCGACGGGCCGGACTCGGTCCGTCTGCGCGAACTGCTGGTCGACGCCGACACAGGCGCCGCCCGTCCGCTGACCGACGACGCCGAGGTGACCGAGGCGCTTCACCTGCTGGTGGCGTCCGACGGCATGGTCGCGGCGCGCGCCAAGCTGCAGGAGATGGCTGACGAGGCGAACGGCCTTCTCGCCACCCTGCCCGCCGGTGATGCCAACAACGCCTTCGCATCGCTGGTGCGGTACACCGTGGAACGGATCGGCTGACGTCGGACGCCGTCGATGGTTGCGTCTGGAACTTTTCTCCGTCGCTTGAGCGTTTGAGTGTATGAACGTCTCAAAGGAACCATAGGAGGCTGGCGTGCATTTCAACGGGCTCAAGACTGCTGCGTTGATGGGTCTGATGTCGGCGATCATCGTCGGTATCGGTGCTGCTTTCCAGAACACGACGATCCTGTTCGTGTCGGTGCTGTTGGCGGTCGGAACGAACGCGTACGCCTACTTCAACAGCGCTAAGCTGTCGTTGAAAGCCATGCACGCGCAGCCCGTCACCGAGGTGCAGGCCCCCGCGCTGTATCGGATCGTCCGTGAGCTCGCCACGCAGGCACATCAACCGATGCCCGCGCTCTACATCAGCCCGACGGAATCACCGAACGCGTTTGCGACCGGACGCAATCCGAAGAACGCCGCCGTCTGCTGCACGAGCGGCATCATGGACCTCCTCACCGAACGGGAGCTCCGCGCGGTGCTCGGTCACGAACTGTCGCACGTCTACAACCGCGACATCCTGATCAGCTCTGTGGCGGGCGCGATGGCAGCCGTCATCACCGGACTGGCGAACATGGCGATGTGGATGGGCATGTTCGGCGGCAACCGGGACAACGGTCCGAACCCGCTCGCCATGATTCTGGTCTCGTTGCTGGGACCGATCGCCGCGAGCGTCATCCAGATGTCCGTGTCACGGTCTCGGGAGTTCCAAGCCGACGCCTCGGGCGCGGAACTGACCAACGACCCGCTGGCGCTGGCCTCGGCGCTCGGCAAGATCTCGGGCGGGATCGCGTCGGCTCCGCTGCCGCCGACGCCCGATCTGACGTCGCAGTCGCATCTGATGATCGAGAGCCCGTTCCGGGCCGGTGAGAAGCTCTCACGTCTCTTCTCCACGCACCCACCCACCGCCGAGCGCATCGCCCGACTGGAGCAGATGGCCCGCGATCAAGGGCAGTCGTTCTGATCGTCAATCCTGGGTAGCCGAGGGCACTCGCGGTGAAGCGAGCACTGAAGCGTGGGCGGGGATTGTCACGACGAGCCCTCCACAGCGCGCGAGCCGCTAGGCGAGCCCGCGAGGACTGCCGAGGAGTGAGAATCCCCGCCCACGCTTCAGCGCGGCGTCACGGGCGGACTAGCGGTAGTTGACGAACTGGAGAGCGATGCCGAAGTCCTCGCCCTTGAGGAGGGCGATGATCGCCTGAAGGTCGTCGCGCTTCTTGGACGAGACGCGGAGTTCGTCACCCTGGATCTGCGCTTTGACACCCTTCGGGCCTTCGTCGCGGATCTTCTTGGAGATCTTCTTGGCGTGCTCGGAGTCGATGCCCTGGACGATGTCGCCGGAGATCTTGAACGTCTTGCCGGAGCCGACGGGCTCGCCGGCGTCGAACGCCTTGAGGGAGATGTCCCGGCGGATCAGCTTCTCCTTGAACACCTCGAGACCCGCGAGGGCCCGCTCCTCGGTGTCGGAGGTGATCACGATCTTCTCCTCGCCGGACCAGGCGATGGTGGTGTTGGTGCCGCGGAAGTCGTATCGCTGCGAGAGCTCCTTGCCTGCGGTGTTCAGTGCGTTGTCGACCTCCTGGCGGTCGACCTTGCTCACGACGTCAAACGAAGAATCAGCCATGCTGGGCACACTACACCGTCTCTGAACTGCACGTTTGTGTGGTGGTGGGAGGTTCGTTGTATTCTTTCTCCCGTTGCCTTCGGGCAGCAGCATGGCAGATTGCCCGAGCGGCCAAAGGGAGCGGATTGTAAATCCGTCGCGCAAGCTACACAGGTTCGAATCCTGTATCTGCCACTGACGCGGTACCCGCATGCAGGACAGTTGACCAGCGGTTTTGGTTATCGGACCTGCTTGTGTGTAACCTCGTTGAGGCTCTTACGTCACGGCGACGACATGTCGTCGGGTAGTGAGGCACGCCCCCTTAGCTCAGTCGGTAGAGCGTTTCCATGGTAAGGAAAAGGTCGACGGTTCGATTCCGTCAGGGGGCTCGCTGGTTTCGCTTCGCGAGTTGTGGGACCGACAGGGCGGTGTAGCTCAGCTGGTTAGAGCGCACGACTCATAATCGTGAGGTCGGGGGATCGAGTCCCCCCACCGCTACACATCGAACACCCGGTGCACGCCCCGGCCCAGAGCCTGGGTCGCGATACGGGCCCGATTACAAGCTAGACGCGAAAGTAGGCAAACAAAGTGGCTTCCTCAACCGATGTGCGGCCGAAGATCACCTTGGCATGCGAGGTGTGCAAGCACCGCAACTACATCACCAAGAAGAATCGTCGCAACGACCCCGATCGTCTCGAGCTGAAGAAGTTCTGCCCGAACTGCGGCAAGCACGAGGCTCACAAGGAGTCGCGCTGACTCTTCGTCGCGCCTGCGCGTGACGTGATACAGACCCCTTCAAGCGGGCCACCTCCATGTGAGGTGGCCCGCTTGATTTTGTTTGCACTCCATGGGGGAGTGACAATCGTATATAACGATCGAGTATCGATCCGTTTGTGAGATGAGACCTTGTGTCCGCCGCAGGCCCAGCCCGAAGGCCGCGGTGTTGTGAGACGGCCCGCGGGGGGCCGTGTGAGGAGTGTTCACCAGATGACGCAGCAGATCGCGACCAAGATGACGCCGGAGGAGATCGCGGCGCACTCCAAGTCGGTCGTCGGCTACAGCTATACGGTCGACGACTACTACGAGGTCGGCCGTGAGGAGATCCGCAAGCACGCGCGTGCAGTGCAGGACGACCACCCTGTGCACTGGGACGAGCTGAAGGCTGCCGAGCTCGGCCACGATTCGCTCATCGCGGCTCCGACCTTTATCTCCGTGCTCGGCATCATCGCTCAGCGACGTCTCTTCGAAGAGGTGGTCACCGGGTACGACGTGTGGCAAGTGATGCAGACCGACCAACGACTGGTGTTCCATCAGCCGATCAAGGTCGGCGACAGGTTGATCTGCGACGTGTCGTTGGAGTCGTTCCGGCAGTCGATGGGCACCGACATGATGGTCACGAAGAACATCGTCTGGAACCAGCACGATGAGCCGGTGATGACCACGTTCACCTCGGTGGTGGCGCGACCGTCGGTCGAAGCGGACCCGGCGATGCTCGACAAGCTCGAGCACGTGATGATGAAGGTCGACAACGAACCGCGCACGGCACAGACGGTGTTCGGGCCGTTCGCGAGGTACTCCGACCCGGACCCGCAGGTCGAACCGAAGCCGTACGGGGCCGTCGACTTCGACTCGTTGACCGTCGGGCAGGAGCTTCCCGCGGTGACGAAGGTGCTGACCCTCGGCAACCTGGTCAATTACGCCGGCGTCGCCAGTGATCCGAACCCGATTCACTTCTCGCCCGAGGTGGCAGGTGCGATCGATCTCGAACAGCCGGTGGCGCACGGCATGCAGACGATGGGGCTGGCTGCCGGCGTCGTCAGCTCCTTCGTCGGAGACCCGGCCGCCATCTACGAATTCAACGTCCGCTTCACCAGCCCCGTGTACGTTCCGCCGGTCGGATACGCCGAGGTCGAGTTCACCGGAAAGGTCCGGTCCCTCGATCCTGAGACACGTCGCGGAGTGATCGCACTCGTCGCGAAACAGGGCGACCGAAAGATCTTCGGACGCGCGCAGGCGCTCGTTCAGTTCGCTTGATCGACAGCCGAGTTGGGGCCGACCGCAGGTTTGCTCTACACTAAGTGAGTCTGAGCTTTCACAGACTTCCGCGCTGCCCTGAGGGTGGCGCGTTGGTTTTGTAAGCGACGACCGTATCGGGCCTGAGTCCGGTACAAAGGGGCGTAGCTCAACTGGCAGAGCAGCGGTCTCCAAAACCGCAGGTTGCAGGTTCAAGTCCTGTCGCCCCTGCCCTCGGGCAGTTTGCATACGAAGGGATCGGTGAGAAGGTGGCCAAGCGGGATCGCAAGGCTGGCGACGTCGACGACGCGATCGAGGTCGACGACATCCGGGCCGACGACGAGCTTCGTCCGAGCGGTAAGCGTTCGGCACGTGGACGTCGCGCGGAAGCCGCATCGACGACGGTCGCGACTTCGTCTCGCAGCACCGACACCGGTGCGTCGACGAGCCGCAACCCGTTTGTGCGCATCTGGGCGTTCCTCAAGCAGGTCATCAGCGAAATGCGCAAGGTCGTGTGGCCGACGCGCAGCGAGATGGTCAACTACTCGATCGCCGTCCTCGCGTTCCTGGTGGTCGTGACAGCGATCATCGCCGGGTTGGACATCGGATTCGCGAAGCTCGCGCTTCTCGTATTCGGCTGACACGTGCGAGAGCGGGCGTTTGCGCCCGCGACACTGCGGGGGCACACCCCGTAGTACTGACGGGCCGACGGCCCGGGTGAGCAATGAAGGAGTTGGGCGCAGTGAGCACCCCGGAGAACGACATCGAATCGCCGGAGGTCGGTGACGTGACGCCTGACGAGACCACGCAGGACGCCACGCCCGAGACCGCCGCAACGCCGGAGCCGGAAGCCGACATCGACCCTGTCGCCCAGCTCAAGGCTGAACTGCGCCGCGCGCCCGGCGAGTGGTACGTCATCCACTCGTACGCGGGCTACGAGAACAAGGTCAAGACCAACCTCGAGACCCGTGTTCAGAACCTCGACGTCGGCGACTACATCTTCCAGGTCGAAGTTCCGACCGAAGAGGTCACCGAGATCAAGAACGGCCAGCAGAAGAAGGTCAACCGCAAGGTCCTTCCCGGCTACATCCTGGTCCGCATGGAACTCAACGACGAGTCGTGGAGCGCAGTGCGCAACACCCCGGGTGTCACCGGTTTCGTCGGCATGACCTCGCGTCCGTCGCCGCTGTCGCTGAAGGAAGTCCTTCAGTTCCTGCTTCCGCGAGCCGAGGTCCGCAAGGCGCAGGCCGCGAAGGCCGCCGCAGAGGCGGGCGAAAGCGTCGAGGCTGCCGCAGCCGCCGCGTCGAACCTCGTCGAGGTCGACTTCGAGGTCGGCGAGTCGGTGACCGTCATGGACGGCCCGTTCGCGACCCTGCCGGCCTCCATCAGCGAGGTCAACACCGAACAGCGCAAGGTGAAGGTCCTGGTGTCGATCTTCGGCCGCGAGACTCCGGTCGAGCTCGGCTTCAACCAGGTCGAGAAGATCTGACAGGCCTCACCGCCAAGCGTGCAATGACTTCCGCGTATCCAGCGTGCGCGGATCTGTAGGAAAAAGGACAAGAGGATATGCCTCCCAAGAAGAAGAAGATCTCCGGGATCATCAAGCTCCAGATCCAGGCGGGCCAGGCCAACCCGGCACCGCCCGTGGGTCCGGCTCTCGGTCAGCACGGCGTCAACATCATGGAGTTCTGCAAGGCGTACAACGCCGCGACGGAATCCCAGCGTGGAAACGTCATCCCGGTCGAGATCTTCGTGTACGAAGACCGTTCGTTCGACTTCAAGCTCAAGACCCCGCCGGCAGCCAAGCTGCTGCTGAAGGCCGCAGGCCTCCAGAAGGGCTCGGGCGTGCCGCACACCGACAAGGTCGGCAAGGTGTCGATGGACCAGGTCCGCGAGATCGCGAAGACCAAGGCTGAGGATCTGAACGCCAACGACATCGACGCAGCAGCGAAGATCATCGCAGGCACCGCCCGCTCGATGGGCATCGTCGTCGAAGGCTGATCCCGACTCGGATCGCACCACCAGAACATCCGTGGGAGGGCCGTGCTCGGCCCATTAACCACTAACTCCCGCCCCGTGCGGGGAGAAGGAACAGAGCATGAGCAAGAAGAGCAAGGCCTATGTGGCCGCAGCTGAGAAGATCGATCGCGACAACCTTTACAGTCCGCTGGAGGCTGTGAAGCTCGCACAGGAGACGTCGTCGAAGAACACCGACGCCACCGTCGAGGTCGCCGTCCGTCTCGGCGTCGATCCCCGCAAGGCCGACCAGATGGTCCGCGGCACCGTCAACTTGCCGCACGGCACCGGTAAGACCGCGCGCGTCATCGTGTTCGCCGCAGGCGACAAGGCCACCGAGGCCGCCGCTGCAGGCGCAGACGAGGTCGGCGCAGAGGACCTGATCGAGAAGATCCAGGGCGGCTGGCTCGACTTCGACGCCGCGATCGCGACGCCGGACCAGATGGCCAAGGTCGGCCGTATCGCGCGTGTCCTCGGACCGCGTGGCCTGATGCCGAACCCGAAGACGGGCACCGTCACCAACGACGTGACCAAGGCCGTCAACGACATCAAGGGCGGCAAGATCAACTTCCGCGTCGACAAGGCAGCGAACCTGCACTTCGTCATCGGCAAGGCGTCGTTCGACGCTGCCAAGCTCGCCGAGAACTACGGCGCCGCATACGACGAGATCATGCGTGCGAAGCCGTCGGCAGCCAAGGGCCGCTACATCAAGAAGGTCACCGTCTCGACCAACACCGGCCCCGGTGTGCCCGTCGACCCGGCCGTGTCGCGCAACTTCCTCGACGAGGCCTGATCCAGGTCTGGTTCGAGCAGTAGCTGCATAAGGCGCCTCCCGCGTGAAGCGGGAGGCGCCTTTTTGTGTGCCGAGTACCGATAATTCTTTGTTAACGGGACATGGCCACCGAGCACCTCGGTCGCCGAGCTGGCCCGTTCTGCGCGCGGCGAGCAGAACAGTCGCCGCGCCGAATGTCGTCTGATCAGACGATGCTCCGGGCCGTTCACCTGCTCCGATGGCCGCCTCCGGTGACGTGTGCACACGTCGCGGAAGGCCGTCGCGAGGGCGCACCGACTGTGATCTCCAGGACTTCTTCGGCGGCCCGATGACGCCTGTCACGAGTCTTGAAACGACGCTTCGTCGAGGAGTAGATCCTTTCTCAGGGGGCCGCGAGAACTCGCGAATCTCTCTAGATCCGGGCCAGACTCACGAGGGGGACACAATGGAGTACAGCGAACTCGCCGACTACCCGCTGCACGGCGGTCAGACGATCGGCTGGGTGCCGACAGCGCACGCCGACGCATGGCGAAACGATCACCGGCCGCTCTCGACAGACCATGAGGCACATGTGGCGTGCGCGACCAATGCTCCCGAGGCGGCTGCGGGCTCGTGGATCGGCACCGCCTTCCGCGTTGAGGAACCCCTCGACACGGATGCCTTCGGGGCGGTGATCGGTGAGTGGATCGCTCGTCACGAGGCCTACCGCACCACCGCGGTCCCCGCCGTCGGCGGTCGCGGTTTCACGCGCGCCACAGTGCCCGCAGACGCGATCGCCGTTGAGGCGCGGCGCGCACCGGAGCCGCGTGGAAGCGCCGAGATCTGCAGCCGGATCGAGACCTTCTTCGCCGATGTCGTGTCCGCCGTCCGGTGGCCCCACCTGGCGGTCGTCACCGTCGAACCAGCCCCCGCATCGCCCTGGTTCACCGTGGTGTTCGCCGCAGATCACGCCGTGATGGACGCGTACACGCAGGTCATCGCGATCGCCGAGCTCACCGAGCTCTACCGGGCCCGGGTCCAGGGCCGTGCGCCGCTCCTGCCGCCGGTGGGGTCGTACGTCGACTTCAGCGCCTTCGAACGCGCGGTCGACGACGCACTCGACCATGATCACCCTGTGGTCCAGCGGTGGGCGGGGTTCCTCGGTGCAGACCGCAGACTTCCTGCGTTCCCGCTCCCGGTCAGCCGTCCTACTGGGGACACGGCCCCCGACTTCCAGGCGAGCCTGTCGAGGTGGCTGCTAGACGACGACGCAACTGAGGCGTTCGTCGCTGCGGCGAAGGGATTCGGCGGTTCGCAGACCAGTGGATTCCTCAGCGCGGTCAAGACCGCGCTCGGTCGGCTCGGCGCAGACGGGCTGCGGTTCATCATGCCGATGCACACGCGCAATGCTCCCGAGTTCGCCGTCGCGGCAGGCTGGTTCGTCGGTGTGATGCCCGTCGACGACCCGATCGGACATGCAGCGTCGTTCGGCGAGACGATCGGGGGCACGTCGGCCGCGATCCGCGCCAACCGGGATGTCGTCCCCTTCTCGCTTCCACGGGTGACAAGCATTCTCGACGTCCCGGGAGCGCCGGAGTTCGTGGTCTCCTTCGTCGACGGACGCGCGGTCCCGGGCGCCGACGCCTGGACCGAACACGAGCGAGCCCTCCGAAGCCGTGTCCGCAGCGGCTCCGAGGTGTACCTGTGGATCAACCGCGCTGCGGGCGGACTCAACCTGTCGATGCGGTACCCGAACAACGAGATCGCCGCGTCGTCGGTCCACGCCTTCGTCGCCGAGTTCGCCGCCGTCCTCAGCGAAGTCGTCGAGACCGGCGATGCAGCGCTCGGTCGTCCCGTCCGGATCGTCCAGTGAGGATCGCAGCCGGACGGGAATGGCGACCGGCCACGGGAACTGTCGTCGACTGGACGCCGACCGACGCCACCGTGGACGCGGGCCGGGCAGCTCATCCGCACCCGGTGGGCCCGTCGTTCCTGCAACGGGACCACATCGTCGCCGTTCGAGCCGACCGCCTGGCAGGCCGAGAGCATCACGCCTTCACCTGCGCGACGGTCCCGGTCCCCGAAGTCCTCGATCTCGACCGGATGACGGCGGCCCTGAACGGGTTTCTCCGAGATCACGACGGGTGGCGATCGACGTTTCGTTTCGACGGCGATGACGTGAAGCGCGGACTGGTCGACGCATCCGACATCGAAGTGGCGCCGCATCTGTTGCCGCAGGGCACCGATCCGATCGATCACCTGCACCGGCGCCTGCCCGCAACAGCCGTGTTCGACGTGTTCCCCGCAGTCGCATTCGGAGCGGTGGCACACGACGATTCGTTCGACTTCTACTTCGCGATAGATCACGCGTTCGGCGACGCCAGCTCGCAGGCGATCGGCCTCGCCGAGATCCTGTCGCGGTATCACGGAGACGACGGACCACGGCCCGTCGTCGGCGCGAGCCACATCGAGCACACTGCGTCCGAATACGCCCGTGCCGCAGGGATGACGACCGAGACGGAGTCGGTTCAACGCTGGGAGTCGATCCTCGGCGGGGCCACCCCGGCGATACCGCCGTTCCCCCTCGATCTCGGCATCGTCGACGGGCGGGCGGAGCCGGTGCGGATCGATCAGGTCCGGATCGCCGACGCAGATCTCGCCGAGCGACTCTCCGGCTGGGCGAAGGCGTCAGGCAGCGGGCTGTCGGCGCTCGTGTTCGCGGCACTCGGCGTCACCGAGCGGAGGCTGGTGGGGCGAGAGCGCTATCTGACGGCGACCGTGCTGAGCACACGACATGGTGATCACGTCGCCGCGCAGGGGTGGTACATCAATTTCGTCCCGGTCGCATTCGACGTCCGTACCGACGATCTCGCCGACGTCCTTCCAGACGCGGCGCGTGGACTGGCGGTGGCGAAGGAGATGTCCGCTGACCCAGTCCACGGCGCTCTCGGAGTGCTGATCGGCAAGGGGGTCCTGGACCCGTCGGTGATCACCAACCCCCAGATGGTCTCGTACCTCGACTTCCGGTGGTTCCCGGCGGCCGACCGCCTGCGGGAAGCATTGATCTTCACCGGGGAGGGCGTCACCGACCACGCGTCCATCTGGATCAGTCGGACCGACGACGGGCTGTTCGCGGCCACCCAGCGGCCGGACAATCCGATCGCCGAGGCGTCTGTCGCGAAGTACTTCGACACACTCGGCGACGTGCTGGCGTCGGTGGACCAGCGGTGACCGGAGCCGCTGCGGGGCGATTGACCGCCGACGACAACCTGTTCTTGGTGATGGAACGCGTAGTCGACCTCCCGGTTGTCAACCAGGTGGTGTGGCGCCTCGAGTCCGACGTAGACGCCGACCTGGTGAATCGGCTCGGCGACGGCCTGCGCGCAGGAAGACTGTCGAGGCTGGCGGTGCGGACCGCAGGCCCGACGCGCGATCTCTGGAGATTCACGCCCGACGCGGGAGTCGTCGCGACGTCGGAACTTCAGGTCCGCCCGGGTGGAGAGGGCGACTGGGCACGGACACAGCTCGAGGCGCCCGTCGACAGCGTCGCCGGGCCGTCGTGGAGGCTGACTGCGGCGCCGACCAGTGACGGTCGGGTGCTGGTCTCGCTGGTGTTCTCCCATGTCGTCGCGGACGGGGGTGCGATCCTCGCCGCGGTCGACGAGGCTGTTCGTGGACGTCCGCGGCCCCTGGATGTCGACGGTGGACGTCCTGTCGCCGACGCGCTGAGCCTGAGCCGAGCAACGGTCTCGGCCGCACGCGAACTGTTCCGGAACAGGGGGGCGAGCGCGGCGCGGGAACCCAGGCCGATGGCCGACGACGTACCGTTCACGTGTCCAACGATCGCCGTCACCGTGGATTCGGATCTATTCGACGCGACCGCACGGGGAGCGGACGGTACACCGAACACGCTGTTCGTGGCGCTTGTGCTCGGTGTGCTCGAGCGGTCGGGGCGCGTGGCGACCGGTGACGCCGTGCAGATCAATCTGCCGGTGTCGACTCGAGGCGAGGACGACCTGCGGTCGAACGCGTCGTCGGCCGCGACCGCGGATGTGACGGTGTCCGACGACCGATATGACGATCTCTGTGAGCTGCGGGCATCGTGCAAAGAGGCGTACGTCCGCAGAGAACGAGACGTCGACCCGTTCGTTTCGACGGTCGTCGTCGCCCAAGCGCTGCCGGACGCAGTCGTCCGGCGGCTCGCCGCGGGTGCGGGGACTCCGCTGTGTCTCGCGTCGGCATTGGGCGACCTGCCGTCGTCGTTCGCGACACTCGGCGGCGCGACGACGGGGCCGGTGGCGATGCGCTCGACGACTGTCGGCGCGTCGGCCGCGCAGTTGGCGGCGGCGGGCGGCGGCGTCAGCGCGTGGTCGTCCCGGACGCCCGGCGTCGTCACCCTGTGCTTCGCCGGCCTTGATCCGCTGGCGATTCCGGATCGACAGCGCCTCACGGATCTGGTTCTCGGCGAACTCGAGCGCTGGGACCTGCCCGCGCAGGTGTGGTTGGACTGAGATGTGCGGACCTGTGGACAGAGCGATCGACGGTGTCGGGGGACGTCGATAACCTGTGGGACATGCGCGACGACAAGCTGCTCACCCGCATCGCCGGACTGCTACGGCAGGCGGAGGGAACCGATAATGAGCATGAGGCCGAGGCCTTCATGGCCGCCGCTCAGCGGTTGGCGACGGCGTCGTCGATCGACCTCGCGTTGGCGCGGGCACACGACCCGGCGGCACGAGCGGCCGCTGTCCCACTGACCCGACAGATCACGATCGGCGAAGCCGGGAAACGCGGACTGAAGACCTACGTCCAACTGTTCGTGCAGATAGCCCGTGCCAACGACCTGACGTGCGACGTGGCGTCGAACTCGACATATGTCATCGCGTACGGGTTCGAGGCCGACATCGACGCGACCGAGGCGCTGTACTCGTCGCTGGTGATTCAGATGGTCGCGGCCAGCGACGCGTACCTGAAGTCCGGTGGATACAAAGGGCAGACGGCTCGGCAGGTGGTCACCGTCGGTTCCGGGTACTTCCGTCGGAAAGCTGTCGAAGAGAAGCCGCTCTCGCCGATCACCGCCCGGCTCAACTTCCAGTCGGCGTTCGCGGAACGGATCGGACGTCGGCTTCAGGAAGCACGGGACGAACAGCGCGCCGAGGCGATGTCCGTGGAGTCGGCAGTCGCAGACGAGAGATCGGGATCCACGGCGCTCGCTTTGCGGAACAAAGAACTGGAGGTCAAGGACTTCTATTCACAGGCGACGACGGCGCGCGGCACCTGGCGTCCGACGTCGGCGCGCTCGGGTTACTCGTCGGCGGCTCGGCAGGCGGGCGATCGGGCCGGTCGCAGGGCGCGGTTGGGCCCCGGCGAACCGACGTTGCCGAGCGGTCGCCGCAGGATCGAACGCTGAGGGGTTCGGCGGTAACTCGTGCCAAGCGGTCTCATCGCGGCTACCGTCTGAGCATGGAGGTCAGCAGGCTGAAACTCACTGTTGTCGGAGCAGGTGCAGTCGGAACCGCGATCGCGTACGCGGCGCTGATCAGGGGAGTCGCCCGGACCGTTGCGTTGCTCGACGTGAACGAGGCGAAGGTCGAAGCGGAAGTGCTCGACTTGCGGCACGGCCTCGAATTCGTGCCCGGCGCCACGGTGATCGGTGGCAGCGACCCCTCGGTGGCGTCCGACTCGAACGTCGTGATCTTCACGGCCGGTGCAAAACAGAAGCCGGGGCAGTCCCGTCTCGAACTCGCTGAGGCGACCATCGAATTGACTCGTCGCGCACTTCCGCCGATCGTGGCGGCGGCGCCCGACGCCGTGTTCATCATGGTCACCAATCCCGTCGACGTCGTCACGTACGCGGCGTTGAAGTTCACCGGTCTCCCGCCGAACCGCTTGTTCGGGTCGGGAACGGTACTCGACACGTCGCGGCTCCGGCACTTGCTGGCGATCCACTGCGGTGTCGCGGTCCAGAACGTCCACGCGTACATCGCCGGCGAGCACGGAGACAGCGAGATACCGCTGTGGTCGACCGCCACCATCGGCGCGGTCCCGCTGGACCAGTGGCGACCGTTGGAGGGACGAGACCCGCTCGACGCCGCAGTCCGCGAGCAGATCCGACGTGATGTCGTCGAGTCGGCGTACCGGATCATCGCAGGCAAGGGCGCCACAAACTATGCGATCGGGCTCGCCGCCGTCCGAATCACGGAGGCGATCTTCGGGGACGAACACCGCGTGCTGCCGGTTTCGACGCTGATCGCCGACGGCCCCGAAGGTATCGATGACGTCTGTCTCTCCCTGCCCACGATCGTGGACGCGCGAGGTGCAGGCGAGCGGCTGGCGGTGTCGCTCTCAGACGATGAGGCCGCCGGACTCCGTGCGTCCGCTGACACCCTGCACCGGACACAAGCGCACTTCGACTTGTGACGATCGCCCCGGGGTGGACTCGCGCTCGGAATCCGAGGGGCCGTCGGTAGGGTGAGCGGGTGCGAGATGCGAACCGGGGGAGGGTGTACGAGACGGAGCGGATCGCGCATCGCCTGATGGACCGTCCCGGTGGGGAAGCGCATACGGTCCAGATCGCGGGCACAACGCTCACGGTCCCCGCGGAAGCCAAGTTCGGCGACGTCGACGCGGTAGCCCGGTACGTCGACGGCGTCCTTGCTCTCCGTCCGGTCCGCGAGCGCTTCGTGAACGCGGCCACGCCGGTACGGGTCCGTCGCAGAAGGGGCAGCCGCGCAGCGCACTACGAAGCGTCAGGAAACGTGATCGCAGTCCCCGACTCCGCGGAGGGGACCTGGGCCCTGCGTGAACTCGTGGTGCTGCACGAAGTGGCGCATCACCTGGATCCGAGGGACGACGGTCAGATGCACGGAGTGTCGTTCGTCGACACGCTCATCGACCTCGTCGGACTGGTCCTCGGACCGGAGGTGGGTCTGGTCTACCGGATCCTGTTCACAGAGGCCGGAGTGCACTGACGACCGGAACCGGATCGGCTCCGAGAGCGCCGTCGGTCTGGAAGGTCAGGTAGCTCGGCTTGTTCGGGTCGAGCACCAACTGCTGACGACGGCCGCGCGCCTTGATCAGGTCCGGCACGATCGTCAGGTAACGGGGCAGGCTGGCGGCGTAGACGTCCACCCGCAGGCGATGCCCAGGCGCGAGCACGGCGTCGGTCGGGACAAGATCTATGTCGATGCGGACCGGCTCGTTCGCCGGGACCGGAAGACGCCGCTCTCTGGAGAGGTAGTGCACGGCGTCGAGAAGCACACCGTCGGGCGTGTACGTGGACCGCGAAGGATCGAGAGCACGATTCGACGAGGTCAACGCTCCATTGGTCAACACGCGGGACGTGCCGTCCGGCGCCACGTCGTTCACGGTGACCGCCCAGATGCCTTCGTGCGCGGTGGTGGCGACGTTGAGACGAAGGTTCATCTCGCCGGACAGTTGGGTCGGCTCGTCGACGGCCTCGCTGGTGAACGACAGTGCGCCGTGCTCCTGATAGCGGGCGTCGACGGAGAAATCGTCGCCGAGGACGATCGCGGCTCCGGCAGTGACCTGTGCCAGGTCTCGGGACCGGAATCCGCGAAGATCCGGGCGTACGTGCAGGGCGCGACGGCGATGAGCGGGTTCGGCGGACAGCCCTCCGTCGTGGCGGGTGTGCGCTGCGGTTCCGGACGAGTCCTCGGTGAGGAACAGTCTGCGCGGGGTCACTTCTGAACGAGGGAACGCGGTGCCGCACGACCACATGCCGCCCTGCTGCTCCATAGTGACCGGGCCGTAGTCCTCGACGCTGTTGTCGATGCCCTTGAGCCACTTGTCGAACCACGCGCGCTCGAGCACGTCGAGGCGAGGCGGACGGTGCGGTGCACCGTGATCGCATCCCGGATCGAGGTGATAGCCGTCGGCGACGAGCATCTGCTTGCGACCGGGCGCCATCTGCAGCTTCTGGTAGACGCGGGTCGCGCTGCGGCCGAAGAGGTCGTGCCATCCGCCGATCGTGAACGTGGGGCACTCGATGTTCTCGATGATCGGATTGCGTTCGGTGAAATACGGGTCGTCGAAGATGCGGTCGTCGCGTGCCGTCAGGAAGCCCCACATCAGGGACGGCATCTCAGACGCCGGTGACTTCACGCGATCTCGGAGCCACCGATAGGCGTCGCCGCGCAGCAGGTCGGCCACGCCGGTCGCCGGATTCGGCAGCCACTTGAGGCCGTTGACGAGCGCCAACCACAGTGGGATGAATGCCGATGGCATTCCACCCGTGATGTAGACGTCCCGGACCACGTCTTCGCTGCCTTCGACCGCGAACACCGCCTTGAGGGCGGGCGGGCGATGGCTGGCGGCCTGCAGTGAGTTGATCGCCGAGTACGACCATCCGGTCATGCCGACGTTTCCGTCGCACCATGACCGCTTGCTGATCCAGTCGATGACCTCGATGGAGTCCTGTTGCTCTCGAGGCGAGAGGATCTCCCACTTGCCGTGCGACGAGCCGGTGCCGCGGACGTCGACGATCACCTGCACATAGCCCGAGCGGACCAGATTCCGGTTGATGCCGAACACGTCCCACAGCCCGGTGCCGAATGTCCTGCCGATCCGGGACACGCCGCCGAGGGCGCCGGAGTCGGCGGTCATCGCGTTGCTCGCGGTCCGAACGGCGTTGCCGATGACCGGTGCGTGAAGACCGTGGTCGATCGCGTCGAGCACCGCGCGGTTGTACGGGTTCACGTTGAGTACGGCGGGGAACGGCGTCTTGACCGGTGTGCCGAGGACGTTCGCCGGCCGGACGACGGTGGCGCGCAGGCGAGTGCCGTCGCTCATGTCGAGCGTGATGCTGCGGTCGATGTGGACCCGCGGGTACGGCTGACGACCTTCGACTGCCGCTCGCCATTCGCGCGCAGCGGTTCCGCCGTCGGCGTCGCGGTAGGCGGGAACACCGTTGCGGTGGAGCCCGGCGAACTCGCCGTGGCCGGCGCTCAACTCCAGAGTCACGCTCGATCACCCTCTCGTCTGTGTCCCACATCACTCGCGAACGTCATTCCATTAAAAACGAAGGCATTCCAGATGCCTAATCGGGAGTGGCGTAACCGTTGTGCTCCGGTGACCGGTTCGTTACGCGTGCTGCGGCTTCGAGGAGCATCGTGGCTCCGACCTGCACAGACATGTCTCTCTCGGGGGTCCTCGACGATGCGACCGCGCCGCCGAATTTCTGTGCCGTCGGCCCTTCGGTGGACGGCACAACGGCCTGTGTGGACCAGTCGGGGCCGAAAATCGGGAGCCCGTCGACCTCGGCGCGGTGAGTCCACGCGGCGTCGGCGCTCGCAGTGACGATCGCTGCGGCGCGGGCGCGGACGTCCGATGCGGTGTCTGGAAGATCAGTCGCCACCAAAGCGAGGTAGCGGGCGAGGATTCCGCCGAACAGTCCGCCGTCGCCTCCGCCGGCACCGCGGATGACGCCGTCGACGGTCATGCGGTCGGACACCGCGTGGAGCAGCGTGTCGATGCGTGACAGATGGAGGGGATCGCCGCTCAGTCGATAGGCCTCGACGTCGGCGCCGAGGACGACGCCCTGGCAGTAGGTGAAGACTGCGTCGTCGAACTCGCGGGTGCCGTCGGCCCGTCGCCACAGGCCGTCGCCGATCAGACCGGACGGGAGAGTGAGGTTCTCGTGCAGCCAATTCGCCATCTCGATCGCGCGCTCGGGACGTCCGGCGCGCGCGAGAAGGATCGCGGCCGGTCCGTTCGCAGGCGCATTGAAGAAGTGATCGGTGGTCCGCCAGGGGATCCCGCCGCCGAGCTCGGGAGACCAGCCGTCGTACATGACGTCCCGAAGGGTGCGGAGCCCACGAAGATGACCCGTGCCGGTGCGGCCCGGCAGATGCCGGTCGAGGCGTTCCATCGCGAGGCCGAGCCACGCCATGTCGTCGTAGTAGTTGTTGGTCCAGCGTCCGACGTTGCGGATCCGGATGCCGCGCAGGAGTCGGACCGCGTCGGCGCCGCACCGTTCGTCATCGCGCAGGACCGCGCCGTCGACGAGGGTGTCCACCAGGTGTGCCTGCCACCAGTAGTTCCAGGACGACGTGATGCGCTGTTTGGACAGGGGCCGACCAGCGGGCGGCCATGCGACGACGCCGATCCTGGTGAACGGAACCCAGCCGCCGAGTCTGCGGAGGTGGCGGGCCCGAAGGGCCTCCTGTGCGGCGGCGGCCCGCGTCGATTCGACATCGTCGGTCATAGCCGTTAGCCTATTGGGCGACGCACCGAGTCCGCTCGGTGCATCAAAGTTCAACCAGAGACCGTTGGTCATCGTGGACGAGAGTCCCGATCGAAGGTCCGGCTCCGGCCGGCGACCCACGCAGGATGAACGAGGAATACCGCCGCCACACTCTCGAGTTGGCTTCTGTACGCCCCGTGCCTCCTGTGCCCGGGGCGTTTTCGCTTTCTTGCGAACCAACGGAATCTGGGTCCGATTCGACTCGGTGGAACCGGGTCGACGTGAAGTGACACGAGAGGAGGCGAAGTATGGCTAAGGCCGAAAAGGTTTCTGCAGTCGCAGAGATCACCGAGCAGTTCAAGGGCTCCAACGCGGCGGTCATCACGGAATTCCGTGGTCTGTCCGTCACCCAGCTGGGAACCCTGCGTCGCACGCTCGGTGAAGGTGCAACCTACTCCGTCGCCAAGAACACCCTCGTCAAGCGTGCCGCCGCAGAGGCGGGCGTGGAGGGCCTCGACGAGCTGTTCACCGGTCCGACAGCGATCGCATTCATCGAAGGCGAGCTTCCCGAAGCTGCCAAGGCGATGAAGACGTTCGCCAAGGAGAACAAGAACCTCATCATCAAGGGTGGCTACATGGACGGCCGTGTGCTGTCCGTGGACGAGGTCGAGCGTATCGCCGATCTCGAGTCCCGCGAGGTTCTGCTGGCAAAGCTCGCCGGTGCCATGAAGGGCAACTTGGCAAAGGCTGCAGGGCTGTTCAACCAGCCTGCGTCGCAGGTCGCGCGTCTCGCCGCGGCTCTGCAGGAGAAGCAGGAGGCCTCGGGCGACGCCGCCTGAGACCTCACGCTCTCCACCCAGACCGGCGCGAGCTGGTCGAACACCCATGATCGGGCCTGCATCGCAGGCGCCCCCGCACCGGCGGGGAATTACGGAAGGACGCCACCATGGCGAAGCTCACCGCTGACGAGCTCATCGAGCAGTTCAAGGAACTGACCCTGCTGGAGCTCAGCGATTTCGTGAAGAAGTTCGAAGAGGTCTTCGAGGTCACCGCTGCTGCTCCGGTCGCCGTCGCTGCTGCCGGTGCTCCGGCTGCCGGCGCCGACGCCGCTGCTGAGCAGGACGAGTTCGACGTCGTGCTCGAGTCGGCCGGCGACAAGAAGATCCAGGTCATCAAGGTCGTCCGTGAGGTCGTCTCGGGTCTGGGCCTGAAGGAAGCCAAGGATCTCGTCGAGGGTGCTCCGAAGGCTCTCCTGGAGAAGGTCAGCAAGGACGACGCCGAGGCTGCCAAGGCCAAGCTCGAAGAGGCCGGCGCCAAGATCTCGCTCAAGTGATCTGATGCCGTCGTACGACGGCGCTGAGGCCGCCTAGGCGGCTTCGAATCGGGCCCGCAGGGACTTCCCTGCGGGCCCTTTTCGTCGTATTCGGTGTCCGTAAATCCACCTATGTGAAGCAGGCCACATCGGCGTGTCGGATCGGACCGCGTTCACTTTGGCCTAACCCGCTTCTTCGAGTATTCTCAGCTCACAAAACAAAAGTTACCGCTGAGTAATGGCATCGCAGGGCTGGTCACCACAGTGATCCGAAGGTGTGTCATACCACGCGGTGGGTTACAGTGACCGCAGCCACAAACGGCACACCGGAGTGAGCGGGGGCTAAAGCTCGCAGGTTTCGTGTCCACGGATGGGCACAACAGAAGCCATTCGGTATCTGAAACGTCTGGAGGGACGCAGTGGGAGTTGAGGTCACAGTCGAGGGACTCACCAAGTCGTTCGGCTCACAGAACATTTGGCGAGATGTCAGCCTGACGCTGCCTGCGGGCGAGGTCAACGCTCTCCTGGGTCCGTCCGGTACCGGTAAGTCGGTCTTCCTGAAGACGCTCATCGGCCTCCTGCATCCCGAGCAGGGCTCCGTCATCATCGACGGCACCGATATCACCCAGTGTTCTGCCAAGGAGCTGTACGAGATCCGCAAGCTGTTCGGCGTCCTGTTCCAGGACGGCGCGCTCTTCGGCTCGATGAGTCTGTACGACAACATCGCCTTCCCGCTTCGTGAGCACACGAAGAAGAAGGAAGACGAAGTCCGCAAGATCGTCATGGAGAAGGTCGAGCTGGTCGGTCTGGCGGGCGCCGAAGACAAGCTCCCCGGCGAGATCTCCGGCGGTATGCGCAAGCGTGCCGGCCTGGCCCGCGCCCTCGTGCTCGACCCGCAGATCATCCTCTGCGACGAGCCCGACTCGGGTCTCGACCCGGTCCGCACCGCGTACATCTCGCAGCTGCTGATCGACATCAATGCGGAGATCGACGCGACGATCCTCATCGTCACGCACAACATCAACATCGCCCGCACCATCCCGGACAACATCGGCATGCTGTTCCGCAAGGAACTCGTCATGTTCGGTCCGCGCGAGCAGCTCCTCACCTCGGAGCAGCCGGTTGTGAAGCAGTTCCTCTCCGGCGACCGTTTCGGTCCCATCGGCATGTCCGAGGAGAAGGACGAGTCGGTCGCAGCCGCAGAGGCCGCGATGCAGGCCGCAGGCATCTCCGGTGGCGGTACCTCGGACGACTTCTCCGAGATCATCCCGCAGGTGCAGCCGAACCCGGGCATGCCCGTCCGCAAGGCCGCCATCCGCCACCGCGCCAACGTCCTCAACATGCTGCACACCCTCCCGGAGAATGCGCAGCACGCGATCCGCAACTCGATCGCCGAAGAGGACCGTCGTGCAGCGGAGTCGCCTGAGACGTCGACCACGCTGGTCGCGCTGTCGCAGACCGACTTCAGTGATCCGAACGCCGTCTACACCGGACTCCCGGGCGGCCCGGAGGGCGTGTACGTCGCTCCGACCGACGTGCACGGCAACGCTCAGGCGAACCAGGCGACCGACGTCGTCACTCGCCCGGATCTGGCGAAGACCGCCGTCGCTCAGCCCGCGGGCGACGACGCGTTCACGCAGCCGATCGACACCTCGGCCATCGAGACGGCGATCATCGACCAGTCCAAGGGACAGGGGAGTAACCAGGCATGACGAGTGCCACCACGCGTGGCGTCGACAAGCTCGCGAAGGCCGGGGAGGGTGCTCTCACCCAGACCGGCAACATCGTTCAGCTGTTCGTCGACGTCGCCCGCCAGCTCTTCGTGCGGCCGTTCCAGCTGCGCGAGTTCATTCAGCAGGCCTGGTTCATCGCCAGCGTCACGATTCTGCCGACGGCGCTCATCGCGATCCCGTTCGGTGCGATCGTGTCGCTGCAGACCGGCTCGCTGATCAAGCAACTCGGCGCTGAGGCGTACACGGGCGCGGCGAGCGTGCTCGTCGTCGTCCAGCAGGGTTCGCCCCTGGTGACGTCGCTGCTTGTCGCTGGCGCCGCAGGATCGGCCGTTGCGGCCGACCTCGGTTCGCGAACCATTCGCGAAGAGATCGACGCGATGGAGGTGCTCGGAATCAATCCCGTCCAGCGCCTCGTCGTGCCACGCGTGTTGGCTATGGTCCTGGTGGCCGTCCTCCTCAACGGACTCGTCGCAGTCGTCGGCATCGGCGGCGGCTACTTCTTCAACGTGATCGTGCAGGGCGGAACGCCCGGTGCGTATCTGGCCTCGTTCGGCGCGCTCGCGCAGCTGCCGGACCTCTACATCTCGACGCTGAAGGCCGCGATCTTCGGTGTCATCGCCGGTGTCATCGCCGCATATAAGGGCCTCAACCCCAAGGGCGGCCCGAAGGGCGTCGGCGACGCGGTGAACCAGAGCGTCGTCGTGACGTTCCTGCTCCTGTTCTTCGCGAACCTGATCATCACGGCCGTGTTCCTCCAGATCGTCCCGGCGAAGGTGAGTTAGCCATGACACGTGGTGTGACAGTCTCCAAGAGCCGCCCGGAGTACTACCTGTACGAGGCGCGCAAGCAGCTCGGCAAGCCGTTGAAGATCCTCGACGGCGCCGGCGAACAGATGTCGTTCTACGGGCGCACGCTCGCGTGGATTCCGAAGACGCTCATTCACTACACCCGCGAGGTGATGCGCCTCCTGGCTGAGGTCGCATTCGGCTCGGGTGGCCTCGCGGTCATCGGCGGCACCGTCGGCGTGATGGTCCTGATGTCGGGCTTCACCGGTGTCGTGGTCGGCATGCAGGGCTACGCGGCCCTCGATCAGATCGGTTCGCAGGCACTGACCGGCTTCTTGTCGGCGTACGTCAACACGCGTGAGGTCGCGCCCCTGGTGGCGGGCCTGGCACTGTCGGCGACGGTCGGCTGCGGTTTCACCGCCCAGCTCGGCGCCATGCGCATCTCCGAGGAGATCGACGCCCTCGAGGTCATGGCGGTCCCGTCCATCCCGTTCCTCGTCAGCACGCGCGTGATCGCGGGCTTCGTCGCCGTCATCCCGCTGTACGTGCTCGGCCTGATGGCCGCGTACCTCGCCTCGCGCACCATCAACACGGTCTTCAACGGTCAGTCGACCGGTTCGTACGACCATTACTTCAACCTGTTCCTGCCACCGGCCGACGTGCTGTGGTCATTCGGCAAGGTGCTGGTGTTCGCGTTCGTCATCATCCTGGTGCACTGCTACTACGGCTACTACGCGAGCGGTGGTCCCGCAGGCGTCGGCGTGGCCGTGGGACACGCGGTGCGCGCAGCTCTGGTGCTGATCGCGGTCATGGACTTCTTCCTGGGCCTGGCGATCTGGGGAACCACCACGTCGGTCCGAGTCGGAGGTTAGGAAAACGTGGCGACTGCAAAACGCAGGCTGCTGGGTCTGGTGTTCTTCGTCGTGGTCTTCGGACTGCTGGCGGCGTCGATTCTGAAGTTCCAGGGAACGTTCGACAAGTACACGACGGTCACCCTGCAGACCGACAACGCGGGCAACGCTCTCGCGGAGAACTCCGACGTCAAGGCGCGCGGCGTCATCGTCGGCACCGTCCGAAGCATCAAGGTGCAGCCGGGCGGCAAGGCACTCGTCGAACTCGGGCTCGATCCCGACAAGGCCAAGGAACTGCCGCAGGGCACCACGGGCCGAGTGCTGCCGAAGACGCTGTTCGGTGAGCGCTTCGTCTCGCTGACAGTGCCGACCAACGGCCACGGATCGCTCACCGACGGTGAGACGATCAAGACTGACCCCCGTGGCAGCGCCGCAGAGGTCGAGGATCTGTTCGACGCGCTCATGCCGGTCCTGAAGGCGATTCCGCCGCAGGACCTGAACGTGACGCTGACATCGATCTCGCAGGCCATCGGCGGCAAGGGCAAGCAGCTCGGCGGCACCATCGACCGGCTGAACACGATCTTCAAGCGCGTCAACGCGAACATGGACGACCTGCAGGGCACGCTGCGCGGCCTCGCCTCGTTCTCGCAGACCTACTCCGAGGCGCTTCCCGACGTGATCGACGCGCTCGATTCGCTTCGCGTCACCGGCAACACGCTGGTGGAGCGCCAGGGCGACTTCAGCACGCTGATCTCGACTCTCGGCGTCGCGGCGACGGACACCACGAAGTTCCTGCGGAAGAACCGTCGCGACCTGTTGAACCTGGCGATCGACTCGGAGAAGTTCTTGGTCCCGCTCGCACGGCAGTCCCCGACGTTCACCTGCATGTTC
Source organism: Gordonia malaquae (assembly GCF_037148075.1). Classification (NCBI taxonomy): domain Bacteria; kingdom Bacillati; phylum Actinomycetota; class Actinomycetes; order Mycobacteriales; family Gordoniaceae; genus Gordonia; species Gordonia malaquae. The sequence goes on from NZ_JBBCUB010000001.1 coordinate 259,584, forward strand.
CACAACTTCGCGACGATCGTCCCGAAGGTCGGCGACATCGTCGGCAAGGGCACCGACAATCCCGGTGTCCGCGTGAACCTGCAGTTTGTGAACCCGCGTGGACGCTACCTGCCTAATCAGGACGAGCCGCGTCTGCTGTGGCGCGACCCGCCAGCCCGCTGCTACGAGCCCGCGACCAACGGTCGCCCGTTCCCGCAGTACCCGGGCGGTGGCGTGCCGGACGGCTCGTACCAGCCGCCGTCGCGCAACGCAGGTCCGACGACGTGGCCTGAACTGCCCCAGCCGCAGTTCAGCAGCAGCCCGTCCGGAACCGTCTACGACGACCCCGACTACGTCAAGCAGATGCAGATCGTGTACGGCGCCTCGAGCGGCGTGCAGCCTGCAGACGTCCCGACGTGGGTCACTTACATCGGTGGAGGAGCAGTGCAGGGAACCGAGGTGGCGATCAAGTGAGATCGTTGACAGCACCCCTCATCAAGCTGGTTGTGTTCGCGGTGATCACTGCGATCGCGACCGCCATGCTCGGACTGACCATCGCCAACGCCGGCGGCGGCGGCCGAACGGGCTTCAAGGCAGTCTTCAACGACGCTGCGATGCTCAATGCAGGTGACGACGTCCGCATCGCCGGTGTGCGTGTCGGTCAGGTCGAGAGCGTGGAGATCACGAACCGCAATCAGGCGCTCGTGACCTTCAACGTCGACCGCGACTCGCTGCCTGCCAGTACCAACGTGTACATCCGTTACCGCAACCTCACTGGACTCCGGTATGTCGCTCTGGAGAAGGGCGTCGGCGATGCGACCCAGACGGTCGGCAAGGACTTCACGTTCGGTACGGATCCGAAGGTGCAGAACACGCATCCAGCCGTGAACCTCACGGAACTGTTCAACGGCTTCCGTCCGCTGTTCAAGCAGATCACCCCGGATGACATGAACAAGCTCGCCGAGACCGTCATCAAGGTCTTCCAAGGCGACATGGACACGACGATCAGTCAGTTGATCACCCAGACGTCGGAGCTGACGAACGCGCTGGCCGACAAGGACCAGGTGATCGGCGACATGATCACGAACCTGACGAAGGTCCTCGACACCGTGAACCGCAATGACGACCAGTTCACGAGCTTGCTCGACAACACGGAGAAGCTCGTCACGGGTCTCGCCGCACAGCGTGGCTCGGTCGGTTCGGCGGTCGCGTCCGTCTCGAACCTGACGACGGTCATGGGCTCGATCCTGTCGAAGACTCGTCCTGCGATTCAGGGCGACATCGCAGGCATCAAGTCGCTGTCCGACCAGCTCAACGATCGCAGCGACGAGGTCGAGAAGGCTCTCACGAACCTTCCGGTCAAGCTGCAGAAGATCGGTCGTGCGGCCACGTTCGGCTCCTGGTTCCAGTTCTACCTGTGCGGCATCGACGTCGTCGCGGGCAACGGCAAGTCGACGCTGCTGACGCAGCCGCTGGTCGGCCTTCCTGACATCAACCACGTCCTGTACACCAGTGCCGCAACGCGGTGCTGGAAGGACAACAAGCGACCGGGGGAGTGACATGACGACACAGCCGAACACACCCGACGCCTCCGACCAGGAGGCCCCGGCGCCGCAGAAGAGCAGGCGGTTCGCCGGCCGTCGCAGTGCAACGGGCATCGGCGGCCTCGGTCTGCTGATTCTGATCATGATCTCGGTGTCGTCCTTCTACCTGAAGGACCTCCCGCTCCTCGGTGCGGGCGCACAGTACACGGCAGCGTTCTCCGAAGCCGCCGGCCTCAAGCCCGGCAATGAGGTCCGCGTCGCGGGTGTCAAGGTCGGCGAGGTCACCGGAGTGGAGCTCAACGGGAACAAGGTCGACGTCCACTTCCGCGCGAACAACACGTGGATCGGCGATCAGACCCAGGCTTCCATCCAGATCAAGACCGTCCTCGGTCAGAAGTACCTGGCTTTGAACCCCCGTGGCAGCAAGCTCGCAGACCCGGATGTCACGTTCACCGACACGGTCGCTCCGTACGACGTCATCGAGGCGTTCGGCGATGCGGCGGATCAGATCGAGAACGTCAACACCGACAATGTGGCGAAGAGCCTCCGGACGCTCGCGAACGCCTTCTCCGGGACATCGGGCGACATCGGCCCGTCGCTCGAGGGGATCTCGCGGCTCTCGAACACCATCGCCAGTCGAGACCAGGAGGTGCAGCGACTGCTGCGCGCGACAAAGGATTCGTCGAAGATCCTGGCCGATCGCAACGAAGAGTTCACCCGCCTCATCGCGGGCGCCGGCACGCTGCTGGAAGAACTCAACAACCGTCAGCGGAACATCTCCGCTCTGCTGGCGAGCACCACGACCCTCAGTCGTGCGCTGACGGGAATCGTTCGTGACAACGAAGCTCAGATCGGACCGGCCTTGGCCTCCCTCGAGGGAGTCACGGACATGCTGACCCGCCAGAATCAGAACGTGCGCGACACGATCACGTACATGGCGCCCTTCTACCGCCTGTACGCGAACGTGCTCGGCAACGGTCGCTGGTTCGAGTCCGCGGTCACCAACCTGCTGCCGCCCGCACTGCCGCAGCAGAACACCACTCGTCCGCCCAATATGCAGAAGAACCTCAACAACGGCGGAACGGGGGGCCGATGACCACGGCAGACAACGAGTCCGGGGTGTTCAACAAGCGGAACATCGTCTTCGGCGCACTCGGCACCATCCTCGTGCTGATCCTGGGCACAGCAGGCTGGTGGGCCTCGACGCTGGTCGGCACCACCACCGTGCACGCCACGTTCAGCAGCGCAGTCGGCATCTACGAGGGAAGCAACGTGCGTGTCCTCGGAGTCGACGTCGGCAAAGTCACCAAGGTGACACCGAACGGCGACGTCGTCGACGTCGACATGCGGGTGAACCGCGGCGTTCAACTGCCGAAGGACGTCGGCGCGGTTCAGATCATCCCGTCCATCGTCGCCGACCGCTACATTCAGTTGACGCCGGCGTTCGACGGTGGTGCAGAGGCGGACAGCGAGATTCGTCTGGGCACTGACAAGACGCGAGTGCCTGTCGAGATCGATGCGATCTACAAGAACCTTCAGAAGTTGTCTGTCTCGCTCGGGCCGGACGGTGCCAACAAGAACGGCGCAGTCACGGACTTCGTGTCGACTGCGGCCAAGAACCTCGACGGCAACGGCGCCAAGCTCGGCGAGGCGATCACGAATCTGTCGAAGGCCGCGACCACGCTGTCCGACGGTCGAGGCGACTTGTCGTCGACGATCTCGAACCTGAACGTCTTCGTCGGCGCCCTGCGCGAGAACGACTCTCAGGTGCGGCAGTTCAACACACAGATGGCGTCGTTCAACCAGTTCATGGCCGGCGAGCGCAATCAGCTCGGAAAGGCGTTGGACACGCTGTCGTACGCACTCGGCGACGTCGCCACGTTCATCTCGGACAACAACGACCGACTCGGAAAGGCGATCCGCGGCCTTCAGCCGACAGGCCAGGCACTGCTGGACAACAAGGATCACCTGCTGGAGATCTTCACTGTTCTGCCGGTCACCATCTCCAACCTGATCAACGCGTACGACGCGGAGTCGGGAACCCTGGCGATGCGACTGAACCTCACGGACCTGCAGGATCCGCTCGCAGCGCAGTGTCGCTTCCTCGACCTGAAGAATCTGATGCCGGGCAATCCGCTGGCGATCGACTTCAGCAAGAAGATGGCTCCGCTGATCAACGGCTGTAAGGATCTGTCGAAGCAGATCACCAGCGGTGTGCTCGAACCGATGCTGCCGATCCTTCCGTTCGGCATCCTCAGCGCGAAGAAGCAGCAGCAGAATCCGGCCCCCGGCACGAACTCGGGCAACCCGGATCCGCGACTCCCCGGAGGCAAGTGATGAAGGTGACGCTGAGTAAGCGTTCGCGCGCCGCAGCCGTCGGAGCCGTCATGGCGGTTGTCGTCTCGGTGACGTCCGCGTGTGCAGGCATCCAGTCGGTGCCGCTTCCCGGCGGCGTCGACGTGGGCGACAACCCGCGTGAGTACCGAATCCAGTTCGCGAACATTCTCGACCTGGTTCCTCAGTCGATGGTCAAGATGGACGGCATCCCGGTCGGTCAGGTGACCAAGATCGAGGTGCCCGAGGACTCGTGGGAGGCCGTGGTCACCGTCAAGGTGAAGAACTCGGTGGACCTCTCGGACAAGTCGCATGCGGCCATCCAGCAGACGAACCTCCTCGGTGAGAAGTTCGTCTCGCTGTCCGAGCCGGACGGCGTGACGTCGTCGACTCCGCGTCAGCCGGAGTCGCAGATGATCAAGTCGGATAACGGGCGTACACGCACGACAACGGATATCGAGCAACTGCTCGGCGCTCTGTCGATGCTCCTCAACGGTGGCGGCATCAATCAGCTTGAGCCGATCGTGACCTCGATCAACGAGTCGATCGGATCGGATCCGAGCCGATTCGCTTCGTTGCTTCGCCAGACGGAGACCTTGATCACCGGTCTGAACGCGCAGCGCGACGACATCGTCCGAGCGATCGACGGCGTCAGCAGGCTCTCGGAGCGTGCCAACAACCAGACGACGCAGATCGAACGAATCCTCGATGAGTTGCCCGCCGGTGTGCAGGTGCTCGAGGAGCAGCGCCCGCAGTTCGTCGACCTGCTGACGAAGCTCGATGACCTCGGCAAGGTCGGCACGGACATCCTGGGCAAGGCGCACGACGAGATCATCAACGACCTCAAGGCGCTTCGCCCGATCCTGACCGAGCTGTCGAAGTCGGCCCAGGACGCGATCACGGCCGTTCCGCTGATGCTGACGCACCCGTTCCCGGACGACCTCCTGCCTGCGGTCCAGGGCAATGCGACGAACCTGTTCATGACACTCGACCTGCGACTGCTGAATCAGTTGGAAGCGCTCGGCGTCGGTCAGGGCACCCCGAAGTACAGCCCGCCGAAGGTCAATCCGCCGAAGGTGGACCCGAACAACCCGTACATCAACGGCAACGGCCCGCGTTGGGGTTGGCCCACGATCTCGCTGCTGCCGCCGGATCTCAACTCCAAGCGCGGACCGAACACTCCGCCGTCCGGGGGTACTTACCCGGCTAGCGCGAACGGCGTGAAGAAGCCGACGTCGAAGAAGAAGAAGCGGACGTCGAACCAGTACGCGACGCTGCCGTCGCAGACGGACTTCATGGCCGGAACCATCGCACTCGTGGAGGGTGACGACGCATGATCAGCCGTCTCGTCAAGATCCAGTTGATCGTGTTCGCCGTTGTCGGCGTCCTCGCGATCGTCTATGTCGGCGGCAAGTACGCGCGACTGGACAAACTCGCCGGATTGTCGACCTACCACGTGACTCTGCCGATGGAGGACGCCGGAGGCATCTTCCCGAACGCAGAGGTCACGTACCGCGGTGTGCCCGTCGGACTCGTCGGCGACATGCAGATGACCAACGACGGTGTCGAGGTCACGCTCAACATGAACTCGAGCGCAGCCGATGTGCCCGCGTCCGCGAAGGCTGTCGTCACGAACCGTTCCGCGATCGGTGAGCAGTTCATCGACCTGCAGCCGACGTCTGCGGACGGTCCCGTCCTCAAGGACGGTGACACGATCAAGGAGTACGCGCTGCCGCCGAAGCTGCAGAACGTCATCTCCGACGCGATCAGCCTCACGAAGACCGTCCCCGTGGACGATCTCAAGACCGTCGTGACCGAACTCGGCAAGGCGTTCAATGGCCAGGGTGAGAATCTGACCCGTCTTGTCGACTCCCTCGACAAACTGTCTCAGAGTGGCGTCGAGAACTTGGACGACACGATCTCGCTGATCAAGAACTCGAACGTGGTCCTCGGCACGCAGGCCGAGCAGTCGGACGAGATCCTGACCTGGTCGCGCAACCTCGAGCTGGTGACCGCGACGCTGGCCGGATCCGATCCGGCGATCCGCCGCATCTTGTCGAACGGTCCGCGCGCTGCGTCGTCGCTCTCGCACTTCATCCAGAGCAACGGCGACGACGCGAGCAAGCTGATCCACCAGTTGGGCGCGACTGTCCACTACACGGAGCCCGCGGCGTTCACCACTGGAATCACGTTCGCATTGCTGTCGGCGCTCGCCGCAGGCAGTCATTCGCCCGCTCCGGGCGACGGCCAGATCCACTTCGGCATCGTCCTGGAGACCGAGAACCCGCCGAGCTGCCTTGTCGGTTACGAGGGCACCGACGCGATCATCGCGGAGATGAAGAAGCGGAACCCCGACTTCGACATCAACTACGACGATTTCCCGATGAACACCAAGGCGACGTGTGACGTCCCGGTGGGAAACCCGACTGGTGTTCGCAGCGCGAACCGTGCGGCGCTCGCCAACCCGGACTTCCCGCAGCCGTGGGACAACAAGCCGAAGAAGGATCCCGACAAGTTGAACCTGAACCCGCTGGCCACCCAGCTGGCCGGGCTCATGGGAGTGCATGCCAAGTAGTTCGCGAAGCGGCTCGCCGACAGTCATCACAGGCGTCGGCGGGCCGTTCTCGTTGCTGCGGAAAGGTACAGTGGCGCACGATGAAATCTGACGAGAACAACGGGACCGACCCCGACGACGTCGGCGCTGACGACTCTGTCGACGAACCGACGATGAGTCCGACGAAGTCCGACGCCGACACGGAAGTCGTTGACACGAGTGCCGCCGACGAGGTGACTCTCGCCAAGACCGATCCGGTCGGCGGCGGCGAAGACTCCGACGACGATGTGTCCGACAGCGAGTCCGACACGCCCACGGAGTCGAAGGCGAAGTCGGCCGGCGGAGGGTCGACGTCCGACGGGTCGAGCAGGCACTGGTTGGCCTCGCTCGCGCTCGCGGGCGCATCGGCTGCGCTCGTGGTGGCAGTCGTCTGCCTCGCCTACTTCGGCTACACGGGCATTCGCGCTTACGCTGTCGACTCTGCGCGGGATCAGGCCAGGATCGGTGCGGTCGACGGTGCCGAACAAGCGGTCCTCAACACGTTCACCGTCGACCCCGCGCACATGGACGCATGGCAGAAGCGCCTGTCGTCGTCCTTGACAGGGAACGCCCTGAAGCAGGCTGTCGACCAGTCGGCCCAGGAGCTCATCCAGCAGGTCGAGGACGCGAAGAACAAGGCCAACTCGATCAAGGTGCGGATCATCACGAGCGCCGCGACCGAGGTGAACGCGGACGAGGGTACAGCGAAGGTGTTCGTCCTGTCGGAGGCGACTGCGTCGAGTGCCCCGCAGCAGCCGACAGGACTGTCGTATCTGATGACGATGGTGAAGGAAGACGGGGTGTGGAAGGCCTCCGACATCGTCCCGTTGTCGGAGATCGCCTACTCCGATTCGGACTCGACACCTGTGCCCGGCCCCAGCCAGGAAGGTGGAAACTGATGGCTGCCGAACGTTCCAACAAGTCGCGTCGAACGCCGCGTGTCGCGGGTCGAAGCACTGCGCGTGTCGAGATCTCGTCGGATGCCACTGCTCGCCGGGACGCGAGCGTTGAACCAGCGGCCGCTGTAGAGGCGACGACCGCCATCTCGGGTGTCGAGCGAAAGCGGCGACGAGCGGACGAAGTACGCAGCGCGTCCGAGCGGGCGAAAGCCGCCGCTGACGTGGAGCCGGGAGTGAACGATACGGCGGGTACCTACCGTCTAGCGGCGATCATCGCGGCGGTAGCCGTCGTGATCGGCGTGATCGCGACCATTCTTGCGTTCCATCCGGGCGCAGAGCTCAGCGACAACCGGGCTTTCGTCGCGCAAGGTGAGAGCGACCGGGTTCTGGCCGCCGCCCGAGACGGAGCGTGTGCGCCCTTCCAGTTCGACTACCGGAAGATGGACAAGTGGGTGTCCGAAGCGGAGACTCAGCTGACGGGCGCTGCGCTCGACGCCTTCCGTCAGTATCTGCCCACGTCGAAGAAGCTCGCCGCTCAGACTCAGGCGAGTTCCGATTGTCGGGTGGACGTGATGGGCCTTGCCGAGCTCGACAATCACAATGCCGTTGTAGTGGCGAAGTTGATCGTGAGCACCACAAAGGGCGGCGCCATCGACCAGTCGGTGATGCCGCACGTGCGATTTGCGCTGGTTCGGGACCCCGATCACGGACACGATGATTGGCAGATCAGCGAGATTCAGAACTACTGATCGGCACGCGGACGCGCGGATCACACCGGGTTTTTCCCAGATGAATCCGCGCGTTCGCTTGACGGGACACCCCTGCACGGTCCACTCTGTGACCATCCGAATGCACGCAGGTGGCAGCCCGCTGGAATTCGGTCCCTTTCCGGGTTGACAAGCCCTGGACATCTTCTGATACAGTTGGACGTTGCGCTGGCTGCCTCCTGTCTGCTGTTCGTTGATCCGCCGATCACCATGGTGATCGTCCTGGTCACACGTTCTTTCTTCAGGTTGTTTCGCCACGCACGTGGCCCCACGGCCAATGGCTACTACGCCACGCACCGAGAAACTTCGTGTTGGAAGGACGCATCTTGGCTCTCGACCGCCAGTCCACCTCAACCACAGCGGGTATCATCCCGGGCGCACCGCACCGCGCCTCATTCGCCAAGATCGACGAGCCTCTGGAGGTTCCGGGTCTGCTGGACGTCCAGCTCGACTCGTTCGATTGGCTCGTCGGTACGCCTGAATGGCGCGCCAAGGCGATCGCCCGCGGGGAAGAGAACCCGGTCGGCGGACTCGAGGAAGTCCTCCGCGAACTCTCGCCCATCGAGGACTTCTCGTCCTCGATGTCGCTGTCCTTCTCTGATCCGCACTTCGACGAGGTCAAGGCCTCGGTCGACGAGTGCAAAGACAAGGACATGACCTACGCGGCGCCGCTCTTCGTCACCGCTGAGTTCATCAACAACAACACGGGCGAGATCAAGTCGCAGACCGTCTTCATGGGCGACTTCCCGATCATGACCGACAAGGGCAGCTTCGTCATCAACGGCACCGAGCGTGTCGTGGTCAGCCAGCTGGTCCGCAGCCCCGGCGTGTACTTCGACGCCAGCATCGACAAGGCCACCGAGAAGACCCTTCACTCCGTGAAGGTCATCCCGGGCCGTGGCGCCTGGCTCGAGTTCGACGTCGACAAGCGCGACACCGTGGGTGTCCGCATCGACCGCAAGCGCCGCCAGCCCGTCACCGTGCTGCTGCAGGCCCTGGGCATGACGCGTGAGGAGATCACCGAGCGCTTCGGCTTCTCCGAGATCCTCATGTCGACGCTCGAGAAGGACTCCACGTCCAACCAGGACGAAGCGCTTCTCGAGGTGTACCGCAAGCTGCGCCCGGGCGAGCCGCCGACCAAGGAGTCCGCGGAGAGCCTGCTGGAGAACCTGTTCTTCCGCGAGAAGCGCTACGACCTCGCACGCGTCGGCCGTTACAAGATCAACAAGAAGCTCGGCCTCACCGCGAACCCGATGTTCGGCGAGTCGGTCCTGACCCGCGAAGACATCATCGCGACGGTCGAGTACCTGGTGCGCCTGCACGAGGCCGATCCGAACCACATCTCGAACATGACCGTCCCCGGCGGCGTCGAGGTTCCCGTCGAGGTCGACGACATCGACCACTTCGGCAACCGTCGTCTCCGCACGGTCGGCGAGCTGATCCAGAACCAGATCCGCGTGGGCCTGTCGCGTATGGAGCGTGTTGTGCGTGAGCGCATGACCACCCAGGACGCCGAGGCGATCACCCCGCAGACCCTGATCAACATCCGCCCCGTCGTGGCGGCGATCAAGGAGTTCTTCGGAACCAGCCAGCTGTCGCAGTTCATGGACCAGAACAACCCGCTGTCGGGTCTGACGCACAAGCGTCGCCTGTCGGCACTGGGCCCCGGCGGTCTGTCGCGTGAGCGCGCAGGCCTCGAAGTCCGAGACGTCCACCCGTCGCACTACGGCCGCATGTGCCCGATCGAGACCCCGGAAGGCCCGAACATCGGCCTGATCGGTTCGCTGTCGGTGTACGCCCGCGTGAACCCGTTCGGTTTCATCGAGACGCCGTACCGCAAGGTCGTCGACGGTGTCGTCACCGACGAGATCGCCTACATGACCGCTGACGAAGAGGATCGTTACCTCATCGGTCAGGCGAACACGAACTACGACGCCGACGGTCGCATCACCGACGAGCGTGTTCTCGTTCGCCTCAAGGGCGCCGAGGTCGAGTTCGTGCCGGCCGGTTCGGTCGAGCTGCTCGACGTCTCGCCTCGTCAGATGGTCTCCGTCGCAACCGCGATGATTCCGTTCCTCGAGCACGACGACGCGAACCGTGCCCTGATGGGCGCCAACATGCAGCGTCAGGCGGTGCCGCTGGTTCGCAGCGAGTCGCCGCTGGTCGGCACCGGCATGGAACTCCGTGCCGCCGTCGACGCAGGCGATGTCATCGTCACCGGCAAGACCGGTGTGGTGGAGGAGGTCTCGGCCGACTTCATCACCGTGATGGCCGACGACGGCACGCGTGACAGCTTCCGTCTGCGCAAGTTCGAGCGTTCGAACCACGGCACCTGCGCCAACCAGGTCCCGATCGTGGACGAAGGCCAGCGTGTCGAGGCCGGCCAGGTCCTCGCCGACGGTCCCTGCACCGATCAGGGCGAGATGGCGCTCGGCAAGAACCTGCTCGTGGCGATCATGCCGTGGGAGGGCCACAACTACGAGGACGCGATCATCCTGTCGCAGCGCCTCGTGGAAGAGGACACTCTCACCTCGATCCACATCGAGGAGCATGAGATCGACGCCCGCGACACCAAGCTCGGTGCCGAGGAGATCACTCGTGACATCCCGAACGTCTCCGACGAGGTCCTCGCCGACCTGGACGAGCGTGGCATCGTGCGCATCGGCGCCGAGGTCCGCGACGGCGACGTGCTGGTCGGCAAGGTCACGCCGAAGGGCGAGACCGAGCTGACCCCGGAGGAGCGTCTGCTCCGCGCGATCTTCGGTGAGAAGGCCCGCGAGGTCCGCGACACGTCCCTCAAGGTGCCCCACGGTGAGACCGGCAAGGTCATCGGCGTCCGCGTCTTCAGCCGCGACGACGACGACGATCTGGCGCCCGGCGTCAACGAGCTCGTTCGTGTCTACGTCGCGCAGAAGCGCAAGATCCAGGACGGCGACAAGCTCGCAGGCCGCCACGGCAACAAGGGCGTCATCGGCAAGATCCTCCCCCAGGAGGACATGCCGTTCCTGCCCGACGGCACGCCTGTCGACATCATCCTGAACACCCACGGTGTTCCGCGTCGTATGAACATCGGCCAGATCCTGGAGACGCACCTCGGGTGGGTCGCAAAGGCCGGCTGGAACATCGACACGGCGCAGCTGGAGGAGGAGTGGGCCAAGCGCCTGCCCGCCGACATGCTCTCGGCCGAGCCGAACACGAACACCGCGACCCCGGTGTTCGACGGCGCCAAGGACGACGAGCTGGCAGGTCTGCTCGGCTCGACGCTCCCGAACCGCGACGGCGACGTCATGGTCGGCCCCGACGGCAAGGCGACGCTGTTCGACGGTCGTTCCGGCGAGCCGTTCCCGTACCCCGTGTCGGTCGGCTACATGTACATCATCAAGCTGCACCACCTGGTCGACGACAAGATCCACGCTCGTTCGACCGGTCCGTACTCGATGATCACGCAGCAGCCGCTCGGTGGTAAGGCGCAGTTCGGTGGACAGCGCTTCGGTGAGATGGAGTGCTGGGCGATGCAGGCGTACGGCGCCGCATACACCCTGCAGGAACTGCTGACCATCAAGTCGGACGACGTCGTCGGCCGCGTGAAGGTCTACGAGGCGATCGTCAAGGGCGAGAACATCCCGGAGCCGGGCATCCCCGAGTCGTTCAAGGTGCTCCTCAAGGAGCTCCAGTCGCTGTGCCTGAACGTGGAGGTGCTGTCGTCGGACGGCGCCGCCATCGAGATGGCCGACTCGGACGACGAGGATCTCGAGCGCGCTGCTGCCAACCTCGGCATCAACCTGTCGCGCAACGAGAACGCCACTGTCGACGATCTCGCCAACTGACCCTCACCACTTACGACGGGGTTCACCCCGGTGAACCCAGAGAGCTCTGAAAGGTAACACGTGCTCGACGTCAACTTTTTCGACGAACTGAAGATCGGTCTGGCCACGGCCGACGACATCCACAACTGGTCGTACGGTGAGGTCAAGAAGCCGGAGACCATCAACTACCGCACCCTGAAGCCCGAGAAGGACGGACTCTTCTGCGAGAAGATCTTCGGCCCCACCCGGGACTGGGAGTGCTACTGCGGCAAGTACAAGCGCGTCCGCTTCAAGGGCATCATCTGTGAACGCTGCGGCGTCGAGGTGACCAAGGCCAAGGTGCGCCGTGAGCGCATGGGCCACATCGAGCTGGCCGCTCCGGTCACGCACATCTGGTACTTCAAGGGTGTGCCGAGCCGTCTCGGCTACCTGCTCGACCTCGCGCCGAAGGATCTCGAGAAGATCATCTACTTCGCCGCGTACGTCATCACCTCGGTGGACGACGAACTGCGTCACGCAGAACTGTCGACTCGCGAGGCCGAGATCGGCGTCGAGCGCAAGGCCATCATGGACGACCTCGAGGTGGCACTGGCCGAGCGCCAGAGCAAGCTCGAAGCCGACCTGGCCGAGCTGGAGGCCGAGGGCGCCAAGGCCGACGCCAAGCGCAAGGTCCGCGACGCGGGCGAGCGTGAGCTCAAGCGCATGCGCGACCACGCGAACCGCGAGGTCGAGGCACTCGACGAGATCTGGGACAAGTTCGTCAAGCTGTCGCCCGGCGAGCTGATCGTCGACGAGCGTCTGTACCGCGAGCTCGAAGACCGCTTCGGCGAGTACTTCGCAGGCTCGATGGGCGCCGAGGCCATCAAGAAGCTGCTCGAGACGTTCGACATCGACGCAGAGGCAGAGTCGCTGCGCGAGACGATCCGTTCGGGCAAGGGCCAGAAGAAGCTGCGCGCGCTCAAGCGACTGAAGGTCGTCGCAGCGTTCCAGCGTTCGGGCAACTCGCCGCAGGCGATGGTCCTCGAGGCCGTTCCGGTGATCCCGCCGGAGCTGCGTCCGATGGTCCAGCTCGACGGTGGCCGCTTCGCCACGTCCGACCTGAACGACCTGTACCGCCGCGTGATCAACCGCAACAACCGCCTCAAGCGCCTCATCGATCTCGGTGCACCCGAGATCATCGTGAACAACGAGAAGCGCATGCTGCAGGAGTCGGTCGACGCACTGTTCGACAACGGTCGTCGCGGCCGCCCGGTCACCGGACCGGGCAATCGTCCGCTGAAGTCCCTGAGCGACCTGCTCAAGGGCAAGCAGGGTCGTTTCCGTCAGAACCTCCTCGGCAAGCGTGTCGACTACTCGGGCCGTTCGGTCATCGTCGTCGGCCCGCAGCTCAAGCTGCACCAGTGCGGTCTGCCGAAGCTGATGGCACTCGAACTGTTCAAGCCGTTCGTGATGAAGCGTCTCGTCGACCTGAACCAGGCGCAGAACATCAAGTCGGCCAAGCGCATGGTGGAGCGTCAGCGCCCCGCCGTGTGGGACGTCCTCGAAGAGGTCATCGCCGAGCATCCCGTGCTGCTGAACCGTGCTCCCACGCTGCACCGTCTGGGCATTCAGGCGTTCGAGCCGCAGCTCGTGGAGGGCAAGGCCATCCAGCTGCACCCGCTCGTCTGTGAGGCGTTCAACGCCGACTTCGACGGTGACCAGATGGCCGTGCACCTCCCGCTGTCCGCGGAGGCGCAGGCCGAGGCACGCATCCTGATGCTGTCGTCGAACAACATCCTGTCGCCTGCGTCGGGCCGTCCGCTCGCCATGCCGCGTCTGGACATGGTGACCGGCCTGTACTACCTGACCACCCAGAAGCCGGGCCAGGTCGGCGAGTACACCGAGGGTTCGGCGGACGACGTCGAGCGCGGTGTGTACTCCAGCCCGGCCGAGGCGATCATGGCAGTCGACCGCGGTGCGCTGAGCATCCAGGCGACGATCAAGATCCGCCTGACCGATCAGCGTCCGTCCGCGGACGTCGAGGCGGAGCTGTTCCCCGAGGGCTGGCGTCGCGGAAGTGCGTGGGAGACCACCACCACCCTGGGTCGCGTGCTGTTCAACGAACTGCTCCCGCACGACTACCCGTTCATCGACGAGCAGATGCCGAAGAAGCGTCAGGCCGTGATCATCAACGATCTCGCCGAGCGCTACCCGATGATCGTCGTCGCACAGACCGTCGACAAGATGAAGGACGTCGGCTTCTACTGGGCGACCCGTTCGGGCGTGACCGTCTCGATGTCGGACGTCCTCGTGCCGCCGGCCAAGGCCGAGATCCTCGAGCGTTACGAGGAGCGTGCCGACGGCCTGGAGCGCAAGTTCCAGCGCGGTGGTCTGACCTCCGACGAGCGTCGTGACGCTCTGGTCGAGATCTGGAAGCAGGCGACTGAAGAGGTCGGTAAGGCACTCGAGGACTACTACCCCGAGGACAACCCGATCACGATGATCCCGAAGTCGGGCGCAACGGGCAACATGACCCAGGTGCGTAACCTCTCGGGCATGAAGGGCCTGGTGACGAACCCGAAGGGTGAGTTCATCCCGCGTCCGATCAAGTCGTCGTTCCGTGAGGGTCTGACCGTCGCCGAGTACTTCATCAACACGCACGGTGCTCGTAAGGGTCTGGCCGACACGGCTCTGCGTACCGCAGACTCGGGCTACCTGACCCGTCGTCTCGTCGACGTGTCGCAGGACGTCATCGTCCGTGAGACCGACTGTGGCACCGAGCGCGGCATCCTGGTCCCGCTGGCTGAGAAGTCGGCCGACGGCTCGATCATCCGCGACGCCCACGTCGAGACCTCGGCGTACGCTCGTACGCTCGCGGTCGACGCGCTGGACGCTGCAGGCAACGTCGTCATCGAGAAGGGCCACGACCTGGGCGACCCGGCGATCGAGGCACTCCTCGCCGCAGGCGTCACCGAGGTGAAGGTCCGTTCGGTCCTCACCTGTGCCACCGGCACCGGCGTGTGTGCTCACTGCTACGGCCGTTCGATGGCCACCGGCAAGCTCGTCGACATCGGCGAGGCCGTCGGCATCATCGCGGCTCAGTCGATCGGTGAGCCCGGCACGCAGCTGACGATGCGCACCTTCCACCAGGGTGGCGTCGGTGACGACATCACCGGTGGTCTTCCGCGCGTCACCGAGCTGTTCGAGGCCCGCGTCCCCAAGGGCAAGGCTCCGATCGCCGAGGTGTCCGGCCGCGTCAACATCGAGGACGACGATCGTTTCTACAAGATCACCATCGTTCCCGACGACGGCAGCGACGAGGTCGTCTACGACAAGATCTCGAAGCGTCAGCGCATGCGCGTCTTCAAGCACGAGGACGGCACCGAGCGTCTGCTCGCCCACGGCGATCACGTCGAGGTCGGCCAGCAGCTCATGGAGGGCGCCGCCGATCCGCACGAGGTTCTGCGTGTGATGGGTCCCCGTCAGGTGCAGATCCACCTCGTCAACGAGGTCCAGGAGGTGTACCGGAGCCAGGGTGTGTCGATCCACGACAAGCACGTCGAGACGATCGTCCGCCAGATGCTGCGTCGCGTGACGATCATCGACTCCGGCGCCACCGAGTTCCTGCCCGGTTCGCTCACCGAGCGCGCCGAGTTCGAGGCCGCCAACCGCGGTGTCGTCGCCGAGGGCGGCGAGCCCGCATCGGGTCGCCCCGTCCTCATGGGCATCACGAAGGCGTCGCTCGCGACGGACTCGTGGCTGTCGGCGGCGTCGTTCCAGGAGACCACTCGCGTGCTCACCGATGCGGCCATCAACAGCCGCAGCGACAAGCTCGTGGGCCTCAAGGAGAACGTGATCATCGGTAAGCTGATCCCGGCCGGCACCGGCATCGACCGGTACCGGAACATCCAGGTTCAGCCGACCGAGGAAGCTCGTGCCGCCGCGTACGCGCTGCCTACGTACGACGACACCTACTACAGCCCGGACAGCCCCTTCGGCGCTCCGAGCGGTGCCGCCGTTCCGCTGGACGACTACGGCTTCGGCAGCGACTTCCGCTGACCTGAGTTCACGAAGAACCCCCGCCCGATTCGTCGGACGGGGGTTCTTTCGTCTCGGCAGTCGGCTCTGGCACATATTTGTGCATGCAACCTTGGAGTCGGCAAATCTGTGCCAGCCGGAATCCGACGTTGGGTAACAGAATCGACAGACCGGACGACGTTGGTGCGTTCGACCCGATCGGGATGCTCAGTGACTACTTCAAGTCGGTGACTATCGTCGACGACCTCAAGGGCGTCGGTGACATCGTCGGTGCGGTGACCGCGAAACCGAAGGTCGACGAGCCCGCCACCGGCGTGAGACGGATACGGAGACGCCTGTGGTCGACGGTTCCACCGACGCGACCGACGACTCTGAGGCGCCGGAAGCAGAGGTTACGACGATGGTGGCCGGCGCAGACGAGTCCGGCGCCGACGACACGACGGTCACTGAGCCGTCGAGACCGTCTGAGGAACCCGTCGAGCAACCCGCTGCGGAGCCTTCTGCCGACGTGGGGGCTCCTGAGCCGGGCTCCGAGGTCGACGCTGCTTCAGCGAGCTGATCGCACGTCGCCTGTCACGACATCGGACCCCTGCTTCGCGAGAGGCAGAGGTCCGATGTCGTTCTACGGTCTGGGAGGATGCAGCCCGCTGTCAGCCCCGCGCGAGGGCTTCGGCGCGCGGACCGATCGCCGCGGTGACCGCAGCGAACTTCTCGATGAGTTCCTTGCCGAACATGAGCTTGACCAAACCGGAGACCGGGCCGGTGATCTCGAAGTGCGAGTCGTAGCGGCTGCGCCCGTCGCCCAGGTCGACGACGGTGTGCCGGCGCAGGCTGCGCACTGTGCCCAGTGGTGCGGGCTTCATCGAGTAGGCGAACGTCGATCCCGGTGTGACGTCGACGATGTACTCCCGCTTGTGCTTCAAACCACCGGGGCCCAGCTCGAACCGCATGTCGATGGGTGCGCCCGGGACCAGCGTCGACGAGCACTCCACTTGGAACGGATTCCACTCGCCGTACGCGTCGAAGTCGGTGAGGACCCGCCACACCACATCGGCGGGAGCATTGATGGTGAGGGAACTGTCGGTGACCAATGGCATGAGGGCATTCTAGAACAGGTTCTAGATCGAGGTGCCTGTCTGCTCGATGATCGGGAGAGTCACGGGTCGAGGAGCTCGAGACGGACGGCGAGCAGGCGGACCGGGCGATCCGGTCCGAGCGGTTCCTGATCGTGAAACGCGTCGAGCAGTCCCCGAGCGACGGCCACGATCTCGTCGAACGACGTCGTCGGCTCGGGGAGCTTGCGCATCTTGGTGCGGGTGTAGAAGGTGGACGTCCGGACGGTCAGGCCGACGCGGAACGGCGTGCGACCTTCGGTGATCGACTGGTTGAGGACGTCGCGCGTGAGGTCCACGACGGCGTCGTGAAGATCGCCGAGGTCCGTGAGATCGCTCGGATAGGTACGAGACTTGGAATGGGACTTCGCGATCCACGGCGATGTCGCGATCGAATCGTCGCCTCCACCACGGCAGAGGACGTACAACCAGTTCCCCTGACTGGGGCCGAAGATCGACACGAGGTCGTCTCGGTCTACCGTGACGAGCTGATCCACGGTGTCCACTCCACGCTCGGCGAGTTTCGACGCCGTCTTCGGCCCCACACTCCACAGGTCTCGGCACGGGCGTGGGCCCATGAGCGTCGGCCAATTGGCGTCGTCCAACGTGAACACTCGTCGATCCGGGGTCGCCTCGGGGTCGCGTACCGAGGCCTTGGCGAACCCCGCTGCCATCTTGGCTCGCTGTTTGTTGTCGGAGACTCCGAGGCAGCAGTTGATCCCCGTCTGCTCGAGCACTGCTCCCCGGATTCGGTGTGCGAGCTCGACGACGTCTGAGTCGTCGAGGGTCGGTTCGCGATCGAGTGGGTCGACGCCGATGTAGCCCTCGTCCCAACCCCACACCTCGAGAGGATGGCCGAAGCTGCGGATCACGTCCATGACCTGTGATGACACCGCTTCGTAGTGCGGCATGTCGAGGGGGAGGAACACAGCGTCGGGACACTTGCGTCGGGCAGCGGGCAGCGGGAGTCCGGCTCGCGCACCCAGGGCACGTGCTTCATAGGACGCGCACGTCACGACCTGCCGAGGTCGCGACGGATCTCCGTCGCCACCGACGATCACGGGCACACCGACGAGGGCGGGCCGGCGCAGGCGCTCCACCGACACCTGGAACTGGTCGAGGTCGATGTGGAGCAGACGCCTGAAGCGAGTCGTCGATGGTTGCTCGGCCACCCCTCAACTGTACGGCGGCAGGGGAGCATCGATCGGGCAACGGGCTGGTCACGACCATTGCGGGCCGTCTATGTCCGGTTACGGTGGAGTTCATGTCCTGGAATCCAACAGTCAGTGCTACGAAGAGGCTGTCGAGGCGTTGGCGCGTTCTGACTGCTGTGACAGCGGCGCTGGTCGGGCTCGGCCTGGCTCCGTCGCTTCCGGCGGCCGATGCCGCGAGAATCGTCGGCGTCACGCACCTGAATCCCACGACCGATCTCGTGTCGGTGTACTCGCCGTCGATGCGTCGAGTGGTCCGCAACCACGTTCTGCATCCAGCCGGAAGCCCCGCCGGGCTGCCCTCCTTCTACATGCTGCCGGGTGCGGGCGGTGCGGAGGACGGGATCTCATGGTTCAACAACGGTGGTGCTCCGCGCTTCTTCGCGGGAAAGCGGGTGAACGTGATCCTGCCGATCGGCGGTCGATTCTCGATGTGGACCGACTGGAACACACCCGATCCCGTCCTCGGGCGCAACAAGTGGGAGACATACATCAACGACGAACTCCCGTCGGCGATCGACAAGGCGTACCGCACCAACGGAGCGAACGCATTGTCCGGGGTGTCGATGTCCGCCGGTCCCGCACTCGACATCGTCACTCACGCACCATGGCGCTACCGCGCGGTGGCGGCGTACTCGGGCTGTCCCGGGACGACGAGCCCCCTCGCACAGGTCGCGAACACGGCGATCGTCACGCGCGGCGGCGGCAACGTCGCCAACATGTGGGGGCCGCCGGGCAGCTCGGAGTGGTTCCGCCACGATCCCGTCGTCAACGCATCCAAGCTCCGCGGCAAGGCGATCTACCTGTCCGCCGGATCCGGCGTGCCCGGGCCCGTCGACGGCAATCCGCTGATCAACGGCAGCGGTCTCGTCGGCGGAAACGTCATGGAGGCGATCGCGCTGAGCTGCACCACGACGATGGCGAACCGGCTCGCCTCTCTCGGTATCCCTCGCACGTTCGTCCACCGCCCCGACGGCGTCCACACCTGGGGTCTGTTCCACGCCGACCTCGTCAACTCCTGGCCGCTGATCGCTCGCGCGCTGGGTGTCCGCTGACATCGGAGATCAGCCAGAGAACCGCCGCGGGTGCGTGAAGTGGTCGTTGCCTGAGGATGGGAGTCTGCGGATACAGTGCGGGCGTGGGCAACGAACCGAAGACGAGACCGACTGATGCGAGTGTCGACGCGTTTCTCGACGCTGTGACCCCCGTCCGCAGACGTACGGACGGGCTTGCCCTTGCCGAGATCTTCGCGGAAGTGACAGGTGTCGCGCCGGTCATGTGGGGCCCGTCGATGATCGGGTACGGCAGCTATCGCTACGTCTCGCCTGCTAACCCGCGGACACGAGGCGACTGGCCGAAGGTGGCCTTCTCTCCTCGCAAGGCGAGCCTGTCGCTCTACGGGCTCAAGGATCTGCCCGACGGCGCCGCCTTGCTTCCGGAACTCGGTGTCTTCACCGAAGGCGCAGGTTGTGTGTACGTGAAGAAGCTCGATGACATCGACCTGGCGGTGCTTCGCAGGCTCATCGCCATTGCGTGGTCGAGGTCGGACGACCCGGTGTAGACGCTTCGACTCGCTTCGCGGGTCCTGAGCGAAGGCGCTCAACGAGCAGGAGTGGCGCGCCGACTACCGCTTCGGGCGGGGACGGTCGAATTCGGCGACGACCGCGGTCTGGCCGCGATCGACCGCATGCTGCCGTGGCGTCACACCGTCGAAATCCCCGATCGACGGATCTGCTCCGGCGTCGAGGAGCTGCCGGACCGCATCGACGTGGGCGGCGTCGCCGTCGCCGAGGACCACGGCCTCCAACAGAGCGGTCCACCCCGACTTGTTGACGACGTCGAGCGGGACCCCTGCATTGATCAGGATCGAGATCGCCGAGGTGTGCGCGTGCTCGGCGGCCGGGATCAACGCCGTTCCCCCGTACCGGTTGAGGCTGGTCACGTCGGCCCCGTGCCGGAGTGTCCCGTGCAGGATCGTGTCGAAGCCCTCTGCCCCCGCGTACAAGAATGCGGAGTCCTGGAGGTCGTCCTTGGCGTTCGGGTCGGCCCCCGCGTCGAGCAGCGCGAGTGCACTCGCCGCGTCCTGGTTCTTGGTCGCGGCGACGAGCGGCGTCCGCCCCTCTGCGCCTCGCGACTCGAGGTCCGCGCCGTCGGCGATGGCCCTGCGCACCTCGGCCACGTCGCCGCTCGACGCAGCGACATGCAGTCGCGCAGTCGCCGCGGGGTTGACGCGCGTGGACGTGCGAGGCGCAGCGTTCGATGTCGGAGTGCTCGACGACGCGGAGACAGAGGGAACAGTCGCGGTCGCGGAATCGGATGTCGTCTCGTCCGATCCGGCGCACCCGGCCAGAGCGGTCACGGCGACCGCTGCTGCCGCAGCGACTGACAATCGCGCGGAGCGCGGCGGGGTCATCACAGGGTTGCTCCCGCCGCACGCGCGTGCAGTGCACGCAGGCTGTCGGCGAGTTCGAGGGCTGGGCCGGCGACCTCGACGCCCGGTGCGACGTCGGTGATCGACAGCGGCGCTACCGGCGACGCCGGCAGGTTCCACTCGGCGCGCCAGGCGGTGAGCTGTGCAGTGCTTCCCGCATACACGATCCGGCCGAGACCGACCCAAGCGTGCGCGGCGGCGCACATCGCGCAGTGCTCGCCTGAGGTGTAGGTGACCGATGCGGCACGCTGCTCCGGTGTCATGTTCGCCACGGCCCACTCGACCAGGGTCAGCTCGGGGTGCCTCGTGGAGTCGCCTCCCGACACCCGATTTCGGTCCTCGAACACGACATCCCCGTCGGCGCTCACGAGTAGGGATCCGAAAGCCTCGTCGCCGGCTTCGACAGCTTCTTCAGCCAGGTCGACGCAGCGTCGGAGATACGAGAGATCTGCGGAAGTCAGAGCCATGCCGGGGAGTCTATCGACCGAGCCTGAGTGGATTCAGCACGTTGTGACGGGGGAGCGCACCCGGTCCGACCCGGCTATCGGGGGATGCGAAGGGAGGTCAGGGATGCGTCGGGGTCGACGTCCAGGCCGATGCGATCCCACTCGACGCCGACCTTCACGACGGCATACGCCGACGTGGGGAACTCGTCGATCGAGCCCGCCGGATCGAGGGTCAACGCGGTGTCCGGCATGCCAGGGAAATGCCCGACGACGAGCAGGGTCGAGGCATCGTGCGGTGCATACACCCGGATCGTCTCGAACAACTCGTCCGGAGTGCACCCGTAGATGGCGGAGACGTACTCGGTCGGTGCGTCGATGTCGGTCCGCTCGAGGGTCTGCCGGGTGCGTTCAGCAGTCGAGCAGAGCACGGCGTCGACGGTGAGGCCGTCATCACGAATCCAGTCGCCCGCAAGCGCCGCCTGGCGGCGACCCCGGTTGTTGAGCGGGCGTTCGTGATCCGGTACACCGAGCGGGTAGTCGCTCTTTCCGTGCCGAAGCAGGACCAGCGTCCGACTCATGCCGCGCCCGCAGTGCGGTGCGGCAAGGGATCGGCGGCCATGGTCCGCAGGATCTGGGCCGTCGCACGCCAGGCGGCACTCTCCTGCGAGTAGAAGCCGTGGGCGTCGAGGTCGCCCTCGGCGGCGTCATCGGCCAGTTCGGCCAACTCGAGGTGCTCGTCGTAGCACTGGGTGATCAACCCCTGCAGCCGGTCGCCACGGCAGGCGTCGGCGATGTCGGCGGTGCTCAGCGTCATCAGACGTTCCAGATCGTCGTGGTACATGACCTCACGGTAGAACCGACCTCCGACATTTTCGGCCAGGCGCGGCCGAGTCGGTCGTACGACGGACCGCGCGTTGAAATCATCGTGGGCGCATCCGTACCCGGCCCGACCTTCCGGACCTACGGTCGACGACATGACCACTACAGAGATCCGCCCCACGCACAGCATCCCGGCGACCGGCACCAAGCTCAACACGATCGCGGCGCAGACGGCGAACGCCGTCGCAGCCAACTCGGCCAACGCAGTCGCCGTGTTCGCGGCGTCGGCGACGGCCGGAGACGGGGTGTCGAGCGACGTCGGGATCCGCTCGTTCAGCATCTCCGTCGACGAGCCGCCGGTGCTCGGTGGCGGTGACACCGCGCCGAATCCCGTGGAGTTCTACCTCGCGTCGTTGCTGTCCTGCCAGGTCGTGACGTACCGATTCTGGGCGGAACGTCTCGGCGTCGAACTCAGCTCGCTCACACTGCATGCCGAAGGCGATCTGGACGTACGAGGCTTCTTCGGACTCGACGACGACGTTCGACCGGGATTCACACAGGTGCGCGTGACCGTCGACGTCGCGGGCCCCGACGCCCCCGAACGGTACCGGGAGCTGCAGGACGTCGTCGACAAGCATTGCCCCGTCCTTGATCTCACTCAGCGCAGCACACCGGTTGCCACGGAATTGCGAATCGCCAGTGCCTGATTCGGTGACCCGCGTCGCTGTGATCCGGTTGCACGGCGCGAGCGGGGACCGCTGACCGATACGCTTGAGGGGATGCATACTTGGGCCCCCGCGCTGTTGGCGATCGCCGCGGCACTGCTGATCGCCGGAGGCACCGTGCTGAGGCAGCGGTCCTCGGCGTCGAGCGGCGCGATCACCCGCGGCTGGTGGATGGGCGCGGGGATCGCGCTGGCAGGCTTCGGTCTGCAGGCCAGCGCACTCGGTCTCGGGTCGATCCTGCTGGTCCAACCGCTCGTCGTGCTCGCCGTGCTTTTCGCGCTTCCGCTGGAGGCATGGGCCGACCACCGACATCCGCATGCCAACGAGTGGATGTGGGGTGCGGTGCTCGTGTCCTGCGTTGTGGCGTTTCTCGTCATCGCCCGGCCAGTCGCCACGGACCGTCGCCCTCAGGTGGTGATCATGGGCATCACGATCGGCGCGATCATCGCGGGCCTCATCGCCTTGGTCGCAGTCGCTGAGCGCAGCTGCAACAGGCACCACCGGGCGCTTTACTACGGACTGGCCTCCGGGGCGCTGTTCGGAGTGTCGGCGGTGCTGATCAAAGCGGTGACGTTCCGGATCATCGACGATCCGCTGTCGGTGTTCACCAAGTACGAGGTGTACCTGCTTGTCCCGGTGATCGTCCTCGCCGTGGTCGCTCAACAACGCGGATTCGGTTCCGGCGACCTGCAGACGTCCTTCCCGGCGATGAACGTGATGGAACCGGCCGTCGCGATGATCCTGGGCGTTGTGCTGCTCGGGGAGAACATCACCGTCGGCGTGCCCGCCACGATCGCGCTCGGTCTGATCCTCGCCCTGTCGGTGGTGGCTGTCGTGAAACTGGCCAAGCATGCAGCAATCCGCGGTGACCAACGTGTGTCGGTCACCGCGGATTCGATGGTGTGAGAGGGCCGATCAGCCCGCGTCGATGACGGCCTTCAGGTTCTCGGCCCAGGCCTCGGCGGCCTTCGCGGGCTTCTCCGCGCTCGACGCGTCATGTCGGTAGTGCTCGCCGACCTCGACAGCGCCGAGTGCGACCAACTTCTCGGCCATGATCTCGCCACCCCGGTTGAACGTGTCGTCGTACACGGTGTCGCCGAGGCCGAACACCGAGAAGCGCATCCCGGCGAGATCAGGCTTGTCTTCATCGAGCTCGTCGGCGAACGGGAGCGCGCTCGACGGCAGTTCGCCTTCGCCGTACGTCGAGCAGACGACGACGAGGAAGTCTGCGGGATCGAGATCCTCCGCCGAGTACTCGGCCATGTCGTAGATCGCCGGATCGTGGTCGGCGGCCAGTACGTCAGCGATCGCGTCGGCGACGAGTTCGCCGGTACCGGTCTCGGTGCCGTAGAGGATGACAGCTGCCATGGTCGGGATCTCCTGGAGTTGGTGGGGAACGACGCAGAATACGGTAGCGTAACCAACCCTCTCGGTCGAATCCCCGACCTGGGACTTTAGCCCCGGGCTGTGGGCGTCAGTTGAGCTTCCAGTGGTCGTTCTCGGGCTTGTCGGTCACGAAGTAGGTGACGCGCCCGGTCTGGCCGGTGTCGTCGGTCGCTTCGCAGTCGAACTGGGAGTTCGTGGGTTGCGCCTTCACTCCGGTGCCGCACTCAACAGTCACCGGGCCGACCTTCTCGCTCACGGACGACGTCAGTTCCTTCGACATGATCGGCAGCGAGACGAGACGGTCCAACGTGACGTATTTGACGTCTCCCGAGTCGCTGGTGACGGTGACCTCGACGCGAACGTCGGCATCGGACACCTTCGCGATGCACTGGAATGTGGAGTCGACGGCTGGGTCGTCCCCGGGGTCGTCACACGTGATCGAGTCGACTTTCTGGCCGAAAGTCGTGTACTGCGCGTCCAGCGTCTTGGTGATCTCGCTCTTCAGTTTGTCCTGGTCGATAGTCGATCCTCCGACGGACACGCTGCACGAGACGATGAATGGCGCGGCGACCAGCGCCGACAGGGCGAGAGCTCGCATCTTGTTCATACGTCGACGGTAGAAGTCTCGGCACGCAGCCGGGCTGCTATCCGCGAAAGCATCACCTGATCGAACGACGCCCTCACTTCCGGTCCGAGCCGAGTGACGCGGTGCCGCTTTTCAGAGGCTAAGCTGAGATTCCCTATAAATGGAAAGGTGCACGGAAGTGGACTGGAGTTCGTTCTGGGGTGTGCTGTGGTACACCATCTTGGTTTTTGCATTCGTCGCTTACCTGATCGTTCTGTTCCAGGTTCTGACCGACCTGTTCCGCGACCACACGCTGAGTGCCGGCTACAAGGTCCTGTGGATCATCGGCCTGGTCGTCCTGCCGTACCTGACGGCGTTCGTGTACGTGATCGCACGCGGCAAGGGGATGACCGAGCGCAGCCGTGCGACGGCCGTCGCCGTCGACCGCGCGAATCAGGAGTACATCCGCAACGCCGCAGGCAAGGCGTCGCCTGCCGAGCAGATCGCGACTGCGAAGTCGCTGCTCGATGCGGGCGTCGTCTCGCAGGAGGAGTACGAGTCGCTCAAGGCGAAGGCTCTCGCGTCCTGATCTGAGAATCTTCTCGCACGAACGGCGATTCCCGCACTGCGGGGATCGCCGTTCTGCATTAGCCGGGCGCGTCGTTCAACCACATGTCGCGCAACGTCCGACAGGCGGCGGGGGCGGCTAGTCTTGACCCATCGACTCACATACCTGGGCTCGTGGGAGGGGACGGCATTGGCGACGTGAATCGACAGCTGGATATGGGCGATCCGGCTGACGAAGACTCGTTCGGCCGCAGGTGCGGCGTGCCGCGCAGGCCATGTGCGTTTGAACGGTGCAACTGCTAAGCCGTCGGCGCAGGTTGCCATCGGCGACCGCGTGACGTATCGCGCAGGAGGGCGCGAACGGATCGTCGAGGTGACCGGCCTGATCAGTAAGAGGGTCTCCGCGCCTCTCGCAGCCGAGAACTACATCGATCACAGCCCGCCGCCGCCCCCGAAGGAAGTGATCGCGGCCGTTCCGCGTCGTGACGCGGGCGCAGGCAGGCCGACCAAGCGGGAACGCCGTCAACTCGATCAGTTCCGCACGGGGACGTTGCTCGCCGTCGTAGCCGCGGTCTGCGCACTGGTGTTGAGCGCCTGCAGCAGCGACTCGTCGTCCAGTGCCGAGAGCACTCCGGAGCCGAAGACCGGAACCGGGCCCGATTTCGACCGCTGCGGCGGCCTGACAACGGAAGACGTCGTCCGGCTGACCACGGTGCAAGGCTTGAAACTCCATGTGGAGAACCCGTCGACCTGCGAATGGCGGATCGACTCGACGCGCAATCCGACGGTTTCGTTCAACTGGTACCGAGGATCGCCGATCGGCCGTGAACGCGGTACCGAGCAGTTGTCGCGTGACCTGACCCAGGACATCACGATCGCGGGGCAGTCCGGGTTCATCGCGCACTCGGGCAGTATCTGCGAGATCGGGATCGGCTGGGAAGCCGACTTCATCGAGATATCCTTCGCCGGTCCGTCGGCGAACGGCCAGTCCATCCTGCCGTCGGACAAGGTGTGCGAGGGGACCAAGGCGCTCGCCACCTTTGTCGTGAAGGGGGCGCAATGACAAGCACACTGCGGCGGGCGACCGCAGCCGCGGCGCTGGCGATCGCGACAGTTCTCGGGGCGGCCTCGTGCACGGTCGAGGGAACGCCGGTCCGGCCCGGTCGTGACGTCGGAACCGACACCGGTCGTGTCGACACCGACAAGTTCGAGAGGCTCCTCGAAGAATGCGACATCCTGTCCGCGGTGCAGATCGGGAAAGCAGTCGGAGGAGGCACTGCGCAACCAGGCTTCTACGGCGCCAACTGCCGGTGGCTGGTCGCGTCGAAGAGCGGCGTCGTGAACGTGATGTTCAACTGGTTCGAGTGGGGCTCCTTCGCTCAGGAGAAGGACACTGCAAAACGGCTCGACTTCACCACCGAGAACATCCAGGTCCGAAGCACCGCCGCATTCACCGCTCGCGATCCGAAACGTCCGGGCGTCTGTGGAGTGACGGCGAAGGCTCCGAGCAGCGGCATCTACACCTGGTGGGTTGAGCCCGAAGGCGCGCCGTCCGGCGACGCCTGTGCTGCCCCGATCAAGCTGATGGAACTCATCCTCAGCGGTGCGTACTGACCTTTCGACTCGCAAGCTCGCTCAAGGAGCAGGGGAACTCCGTGGCGCTTTACTGCTCGTTGAGCGAGCGAAGCGAGTCGAAGCGTCGTCGCGCGGATGTGTACGGCAACACGCTTCGACTCAACTGCAGGGAGCAGGGGTGGGCGGGATCTTTGCGACTGAGACGGCGGCGGCGGTCACCAGAGAGCCGTCGTCGGCGGGGATCAGCAGCCACATCAGAAGGCAGTCGCCGTCGCGGGTCCGGCGGACCGTGATCGGTGTGCCGGGTGTGACGGGCCGCAGGTATTCGATGACCGCACGGTGCGGGCCGTCGAGCAGATCGGGGTGATCGACGAGTTCGTCCTCGACCGCTTCGAAGTACGCGGCGTTGTTGAGATGGCGAAACGGATCGAAGTCGGTGATCCGCAAGACGTGTTCACGATCGGGGAGTGCGACCTCAGACGCCTCCGGCGCCACGCCTGGATTCATCGCCTTCCATCGGAGACGGTGCTCGTCGGTCATCGCCGTCAGCGTCGTCATCGCGGTGTCGCTGATCCGGGCGGGCATGCCCGACTCGGTCATGTTGATCCAGAACGCGTTCGTCTCGATGTGCCCGTTCGGACGGGGATCGGGATTGAAGCGGTTGGTCTGCGACGTCCCGTGGATGCTCACTCGCATATCGGTCCACCGGGTCGACAGTGCGCCGCACCAGCGTTCCACTTCGAAGTCGGACGGCCAGGTCAGCGGCTCGATCACGTCGATGACAGTGCGGCGGATGATCCAGAAGGGGTCGGTGTCCGCGAAGTCGGTGATCGCGATGTTGTCGTTCGCGACGTCCTGCAGGTAGCGGGCGACGCCATCGAGCCGGACACGCATCTCCTGATCGATGTCGCCGGTCCGGACACGGTAGTCGGCGGCGTAGAACTGCGCGCCGTCCTTGCGGACCGTCATCGGCTCGTACTCGTATGGTGTGCTCACTGGCCGGGTCCCCCTCGTGTCGCGGGCGGGCGTGTGACGGTGGTCGCTCTACCGGTGGGCGGCTAGGCTAGGCTCAAGGCAAAACTAGAACACGTTCACCTGTGGCTTGCAGCTACCCGGCCGACGGAGGAAGACCGATGGCGCACGTAATCACCCGCCCCTGCTGTAATGACGGTACCTGCGTAGCAGTCTGCCCGGTCAACTGCATTCATCCGACGCCGGACGAACCGGACTTCCTCACTGCGGAGATGCTCTACATCGACCCGGACACGTGCATCGACTGCGGCGCATGTGTGGACGAATGCCCCGTGAACGCGATCTTCCCCGACGATCAGCTCGAAGCAAAAGACGAGCCGTACCTGCAGATCAACGCCGACTACTACAAGGACCACGACGTCGAGGGCGGTCTTGTCCGGCATCCGAAGCCTCCACAGCTGCCAGAAGGTCAGGAACTGCGCGTCGCGATCGTCGGTGCAGGCCCCGCAGCGTTCTACGCCGCAGAGGAACTGGTCAAGAAGCGCCAGATCCATGTCGACATGTTCGATCGCCTGCCCACCCCGTACGGTCTCGTCCGAGCCGGTGTCGCGCCGGACCACGCGAAGACCAAGGGGGTCGAATCGACGTTCGGCACAGTGGAGAAGAAGCGGAACTTCACCTACCACCTCAACGTCGAGGTCGGCACGCACATCACCGGCGACGAGCTCCGCGAGCGCTACGGCGCGGTTCTGTACGCGGTCGGAGCACCGCACGATCGTCGTCTGGGCATCGAAGGCGAGTACCTCGACGGATCGATCGCGGCCACCGACTTCGTCGCCTGGTACAACGGTCACCCCGACTACACGGACCACACGTTCGACCTTTCGGCCGAACGCGCCGTCGTGATCGGGAACGGCAACGTCGCGCTCGACGTCGCGCGCATCCTCGTCAGTGACCCGGACCAGTTGGCTCGCACCGACATCGCCGACCACGCGCTCGAGGCGCTGCGTGCTTCGTCGGTCCGGGAAGTCGTCGTCATGGGGCGCCGCGGCATCGAACACGGCGCATTCACCAACAGCGAGTTCCTGTCGTTGACCGAACTCGACGGCGTCGACATCGTCATGCCGGACCAGCTGGTCCTGTCCGCCGAGGCCGCGGCCGCCGAGGCCGACGGGTCGCTCGATTCGGTGATCGCCACGAAGGTGCGCCTGGCTCGCGAGTTCGCCGGCCGACCCCGCGGTGGCGACCGCCGCATCGTCTTCGAGTTCCTCACCTCGCCGACGTCGATCGTCGGCTCCGACGGCGTCGAGAAGGTCGCATTCGTGCGCAACCGCTACATCGGCGACGGCAAGATCGAGGCCACCGACGAGACCGGCGAGATCGATGCCGGGATGGTGGTCCGTTCGGTCGGCTACCGAGGCCGCCCGGTCCCCGGACTGCCGTTCGACGACGACCGCGCGGTGGTCCCGAACGCCGACAGCCGCGTGCTCGACGGACCCGACGGCACTGTGGTTCCCGGGCTGTACGTCGCGGGCTGGATCAAGCGCGGGCCGACGGGCGGCATCGGCCGCAACCGGTACTGCGGCGAGGAGGCGGCGAAAGCGATCATCGCCGACTTCGCCGACGGGACCGTCGCCAACCCGGACCTCGACGCGTCCGATGTGATCGAACTCGTCACCTCGCGGGGTGCGCATCGTGTCGACCTCGACGGATGGAAGGCCATCGATGCCGTCGAACGTGACGCCGGCAAGCAGGCCGGCCGTCGACGGGTGAAACTGGTGACCGTGGAAGCACTCGAGGCCGCGGCGCACGTCTCCGCCGACTCGTGACCGGCGAGCCCGCTCGCAACAGCGACGTCCTGCGCATCGCGCTCCTGTCGTATCGCAGCAAGCCGCACTGCGGAGGGCAGGGAGTGTACGTCCGGCATCTGTCGCGAGAACTGGCGCTGCTCGGTCACGACGTCGAGATCTTCTCCGGTCAGCCGTACCCCGAACTCGATCAGGCGGCGCTCGACGCCGGAGTCACGCTGACGAAAGTGCCGAGCCTCGACCTGTACGGCGAGCCCGACCCGTTTCGGACGCCGAAGCTGAGGGCGTTCCGCGACTGGATCGACTGGATCGAAGTGGCGGCCATGTGGACCGCGGCGTTCGGCGAACCGCTCACCTTCAGTCTTCGAGCCGCCCGACTGCTTCGCGCACGACGAGCCGACTTCGACGTCGTGCACGACAATCAGTGCCTCGGTTACGGGCTTCTGTCGGTCAAACGCGCCGGGTTCCCGCTGGTCGCGACCATTCACCACCCGATCACGCAGGACCGGGCCCTAGCGGTCCGCGCCGCGAAGGGACTGAAGAAGATCAGTGCATGGCGGTGGCATTCGTTCCTGGCGATGCAGGGCCGCGTCGCGCGTCGGATCCCATCGCTGTTGACGGTCTCGCGCAGCAGTGACCAGGACATCAGGCACGCCTTCAAGGTCGCCGACGGTGCGATCGCCACGATTCCGCTCGGCGTCGACACCGCGGTGTTCGCGCCCCGAGGCGAGCGAGTTCCCGGCCGGATCGTGTGCATCGCGAGCGCCGACGCTCCGCTCAAGGGCGTGTCGTTCCTGCTCGAAGCGGTCGCCAAGGTAGCGGCCGAACGGGACGTGGAATTGACCCTGGTGTCCAGGCTCGACCCGGACGGACCGTCCGCGCGACTCATCGACGATCTGGCGATCACCGACCGAGTGTCCGTGGTGTCGGGCATCGACGACGACGAACTCGCCGCACTGCTCGCCAGCGCGCAGGTCGCGTGCGTGCCGTCGCTGTACGAAGGGTTCTCGTTGCCCGCTGTCGAGCACATGAGCTGCGGCACCCCGTTGGTCGCCACCCGTGCGGGAGCGATCCCGGAGGTGGTCGGCGAGAACGAAGAGGCCGCGATCCTCGTCGAACCGGGCGACGCGGGAGCGCTCGCCGAGGCGTTCACTCGACTGTTGGACGACGCAGACCTGCGTGCACGCCTCGGCGCAGGTGGGCGCGAGCGCGTTCGCGCACAGTTCAGTTGGTCCGCAGTCGCCGCCGCCACCGCCGAGCGGTACCGCGCCGCGATCCGATCCACGCAGGGAGAATTGCCATGCTGACCGTCGACTTCGATCGACTCAAGGTGGGCCCAGGTGTCCGCGCCATCGACATCGGTGCAGGGCAGGGACGTCATTCGTACGAGATGCTGCGACGCGGCGCCGACGTGATCGCGTTCGACCAGAACGAGAAGGACATGTCCGACGTCTCGGAGATGTTCGGCGCTCTTGTCGCTGCTGGCGAGGTCCCTGACTCGGGGAACGCGACGACGCAGGTCGGCGACGCGCTCGGCCTTCCGTACGCCGACGCGTCGTTCGACGTGGTCCTGATGTCGGAGATCCTCGAACACATTCCCGACGATGAGGCCGCGATCGCCGAGATGGTCCGCATCCTGAAGCCGGGCGGCCTGGCGGCCGTGACCGTTCCCCGGTTCTGGCCAGAGAAGATCTGTTGGGCGCTGTCGGACGAGTATCACGAAGTCGAGGGTGGTCATGTCCGGATCTACCGGGAGTCCGAGCTCGCCGACAAACTGGCGGCCGCGGGGCTCGAGGTGACGGGCAGCGGGCACGCGCATGCGCTGCACGCGCCGTACTGGTGGCTCAAATGTGCAGTCGGAGTGGACAACGACGAGAATCCGCTGGTCCGGGGCTATCACAAGATGCTGGTCTGGGACATGATGAGCAAGCCGTGGGTCACCCGCGTCGGCGAGCAGGTGCTCAATCCGATCGTCGGCAAGTCTGTGGCCATCTACCTGCGCAAACCCGCATAGGCCATGGGCGTTCCGTTCGTCGACGGCGTCCTCGACTCGCGCGCGGTCCGAGCGACCGGCGCGGCGATCGCGGCGATGCAGGAATCGTCCGGCGCCCTTCCGTGGTTTCCCGGTGGCAAGACCGACCCGTGGGACCACGTCGAGTCGGCGATGGCGCTCTCCGCCACCGGGTTTCGTGCCGAAGCGGAGCACGCCTACGAGTGGTCGCGCCGAACACAACGCAGCGACGGGTCATGGCCGATGGAGTTGCGGGGCGGCGACATCGTGGATCCCGGCGTCGACAGCAATTTCTGCGCCTACCTCGCGGTCGGCGTGTGGCATCACTTCCTGATCGTCGACGACGCCGCGTTTCTGCGGCGGATGTGGCCGACAGTTCGTGCAGGCGTGGACCGCGCGATGCGTTTCGCCCGCGACGACGGCGCCTTCCGGTGGGCCGCGGACCACCGGACGGGGGACATGTTCGACAACGTGCTGATCACCGGCAACGCCAGCATCCACTCCTCGCTGAGATCCGCCGTCGAGATCGCGCGGATCCTCGACGAACCCGCGGAGCACTGGGTCCGTGCCGCCGACCAACTGGCCGCCGTGTTCGACCGGTGGGTGGTCGACCGATCGGTACTCGATGCGGCGTCCAACCATTCGATGGACTGGTATTACCCGGTCCTCGGCGGAGTGGTCCGTGGCGATTCGGGTCGCGCGTTGATCGACGATCGATGGTCCGACTTCGTGGTCGACGGCCTCGGTGCGCGTTGTGTGGACGATCATCCGTGGGTCACCGGCGCGGAGACCTGCGAGCTGGCGATGGCAGTCGAATCGCTCGGCGACGTGGACTGTGCGGCGCGTCTGGTGGAGTCGATGCAGCATCTGCGTGACGACGACGGTTCGTACTGGACCGGGCTCGTGTTCTCCGATGGAAAGCGGTGGCCGGTGGAGCAGAGCTGCTGGACATCGGCCGCGGTGGTGCTGGCAGCAGATGCCATCAGTCGTGCGACGCCGGGCAGCGGGATCTTCCGCGACATCGTTCGTGGGGGTGTCGTTTCAGGTGTCCCGCGACTACGATAGAGGTATTGGACAAGTGTCTAGTCTGTCGTCCAGAGTGGCGTCGGGCATCATCACGTAAGGAGAATCCGTGGACTTCGGAATCGTGCAGTTCACCAGCGACCGTGGCCTCCGGCCCCACGAACTCGCGCCGCTCATCGAAGAGGCGGGCTTCGACGCCTACTACGTTCCCGAGCACAGTCACATTCCGACCAAACGGGAGGCTGCGCACCCGCGCACCGGCGACGAGACGCTGCCGGACGAGCGGTACACGCGCACCCTCGACCCGTGGACGTCGCTGGCCTCGGCCGCCGCGGTGACGTCGCGCATCGAACTGTCGACCGCCGTCGCGCTGCCGGTGCAGTCCGACCCGTTGACCCTCGCCAAGACCATCGCCACGCTCGATCACCTCTCGGGTGGTCGCATCGCCCTGGGCGTCGGATTCGGATGGAACCTCGACGAACTGTCCGACCACCACGTTCCAGCAGGTCGCCGCCGGACGATGCTCCGCGAGTACCTCGAAGCCATGCGCGCGCTGTGGACGCAGGATGAGGCCGAGTACCACGGCGAGTTCGTCGAATTCGGCCCGAGCTGGGCGTTCCCGAAGCCGTCGCGCAGGATCGACGTCACAGTCGGCGCGGCGGGCAACGAGAAGAACTTCAAGTGGATCGCTCGCAGCGCCGACGGCTGGATCACCACACCCGGCGAGACCGATATCGACGACTCCATCCGCCTCCTGCACCGGATCTGGGCGGATGCAGGCCGCGACGGACAACCGCAGGTGGTGGCGCTCGACATGCGTCCCGACGCCGACCGTCTCGCGCGCTGGCGTGACCTCGGCGTCACCCGCGTCCTGTACGGCCTGCCCGACAAAGACACCGACACCGCCCGCGCCTACCTGCAGAAACTGGCAGGCAAACTAGCCCTCTGACCTCCCTCGGTCGTTGAGCGATCCGAACGTCTCGCCTGCTGATTTCCCGAGGTCGCGCCCACTGCTCGTTGAGCGAGCGGAGCGAGTCGAAGCGACGTGACAATTCCGCTGTCGACTGTGACGGCGTGATCTGCGGACGCTTCGACTCGCTCCGCTCGCTCAACGAGCAGTAGGACGCGCGCCTGTCAACGAGCAGAGGGCGCGCTTTCGCTGAATCGGCAGTGGACGCGTACTTGCTCACCGGGCAGTAGACAATAGTTCAGGCGCGCTGGAGGACGCGGAGGGAGCCGTGGACGGCGACTTCGGTGAAGAGGCCGGAGTCGAGGGCCTGGCGGTAGATCTCGTACGGAGGACGGCCGCCGTCGGCGGGATCGGGGAACACGTCGTGGATGAGCAGCGCGCCGCCGGAACGTACCCAGCGCGCCCAGCCGTCGTAGTCGTTCTGTGCCGCCTCCATCGAGTGTCCGCCGTCGATGAACACGAAGTCGGCCTCGCGGCCCCACACGCGCGCCGCCGCGGTCGACGGCGCCACCAATCCGAGCACTGTCTGCTCCAGCTTCGCGTCGAACATGGTCCGGCGGAAGCGGGCCGCCGTGTCGAGGAGCCCTGCGTGAGCGTCGACCAGTGCGGTGTCGTGGTACTCCCAACCCGGCTGGTGCTCCTCAGATCCGCGATGGTGATCGACCGTCACGACCAGCGCGCCGTGACGCTCCGCGGCGTCACCCAGATAGACGGTCGACTTTCCACAGTATGTTCCGATCTCGATGCCCAGCCCGACCGAATCCGGTTGGGACAGATAATGATCCGCCACAGAGTGCAGTGCGTCGGCCTCGTCGGCCGGCATGAACCCCGGCGCGTCGTCGGCGACGGTGCGCCGGTCGTCGGGCAGCGTGGAAGGCCGTGTGGGTGAAGACATGAATCGATCGTACGGGTGGCGCGGATAACAGCTACCGTGAAACCCATGAAGGCTCAAGTGATTGTCAGCGAGACCGGTCCGGCCGGACTCGAACTCCAGGACGTGGCGGCCCCGCAGGCGGCTCCGGGACAGTACCTCGTCGACGTCCGGTCGTGCGGAGTGTGCTTCCCCGATCTCCTGATGAGCCAGGGCAAGTACCAGCTCCGTCCACCGCTGCCGTTCACTCCCGGCACCGAGGTGGCCGGTGCCGTCACAAGCGCGCCCGACGGCGGTTCGTACCAGGTGGGCGACCGAGTGGTCGTCGCGTCGATGCTCGGCGGCTTCGGCGAACAGGTCGCGGTAGTCGAACAGCAGCTGTATCCGCTGCCCGACGTGCTGTCGTTTGACGAGGGCGCCGCCCTCGGCATCAACTTCCAGACGGCGCTGTTCGCACTCAAGCTCCGCACGCAGACCGCGCCCGGCGAAGTCGTCGCCGTCCTCGGATCAGCAGGCGGGGTCGGCGTCGCGTCGATCCTCGTCGCGAAGGCGATGGGCGCCAGGGTGATCGCGGTCGTGCATCGCACCGGCCAAGAAGAGATGCTTCGTGCGCTCGGCGCCGACGACGTGGTCCAACTGACCGACGGGTGGAAGGACAAGGTCCTCGGACTGTCCGACGGAGGTGTCGACGTCCTGATCGACCCGGTCGGCGGGGAGGTGTTCGACGAGGCGCTGCGCACCGTGGGCCCAGACGGCCGTTACGTGGTCATCGGCTTCGCGGCGGGCGGAATCCCGACCGTCAAACTGAATCGGGTCCTGTTTCGCAACATCTCCGTGGTCGGAGCGGCGTGGGGCGAGTACATCCGCACTCACCCGGACGTCCCGGGGCTGCTCCACGACGAGCTCGTCGAGATGATCGAGGCCGGGATGCGGCCGCCGGTGAATCATCTCTACTCGTTGGAGGACCTGCCGACCGCCCTCACCGATCTCGCCGAAGGTCGCGTGAAGGGCAAGGCCGTCATCCGGATCTCGGAGTAGCAGGTCTTGTCTCCGCGAGACGTCAGGGAAAGTTGAGGTCGAGCTTCTCCCACGTCAGGTCGCGGTAGGAGGCGTCGTCGCCTGCGATCCACCCGTAGATCGCGTCGGCGACCTGCGCCGATGATGAGACTTCGGTCCCGTAGTGTTCGTCGGCCGACCCGGCCCGGTACTCGAGCGCGAATGATTCCGGCCCCAGGCGCTGGGTCTGGACATAGAACTCCGGTGCGGTCTCGACGATGACGAAGTCGTCCACCGCGAGGCGGGACACGACGTGGTCGACGAGGTCGGGACTGACCACCGGATACCTGCTGTCCCCGTTCACTGTGACCGCTGCCGGTACCGATGTCCGGGGATCGAGGACGATCCCGTTCTGCGGATCGCACACCATAAAGCCTGCGGCGAACGCGAGCGGGAGGACGAGGTCTCTTGCCTCGTGAATGAGCGAGAACGGCGACGGCACGAACACGCAGTCACCCTGCGCGGTGATGGGCTTGACGGACAGTACGCCGTCGCCGTCGAGGGCATCGTCCGCCGCGTTGATCGCCGCTGCCAACTGCGTCGCGAGCGGTGCAGTATCGGCGCCGGTCGTCGCGATGGCCGCCTCGCCGTATGCCAACGCGGCCGTCGGAGTCGGGCATTCGCCTGCGGGAATCAACCAGAGGTCGTAACTCACGTGCCGACAGTAACGGCAGTCGGTGTTGAGGGTGCACGGGCCTCGTCATTCGGCCGACCGAGACAGTCGTCGTCGAGACGAACTGCGCCGCAGGTCGGAACTGTGCCATCAGAATCGGCGCGATGGGCCCCCAGTCGTCCTGGTCGCAGGGGCGGTGACGGACGAGGACTGACCAGGTCGGGAGAACAATCGCCAGGGCCGCACTGTCCGGCCGATGGACGAATTTGTGCCACGCAGGTCGGATACTGCCGCCAATATTCCCATACCCCGGGGAATGTGATGGGCCTCACGATACTGTCCGTCTCTAAGTCGAACGGAAGGCGCGTCGCACGCAGCCTCCAGGCGGCTTCGACGAACCGCGAGACCCCTCGCGGTTCAGGTCGACCTCCCACCTTTGAAGGGGCTCGTTTTGAACTCACCACGTACGTTTCGGCGAACACTCCGATCCGCTGCCGTCATCACTGCCGTCGGCGCTCTCGTCGCCGGCGGACTCACCGCGTGCTCGTCCGACTCCGACAACAGCGCAGCGAGCAGCGGGCCGACCATCGAACTGACCGAGAAGGCCGCCACCGGTGAAGCGATCAAGATCGGTGTCATCAGCTCAGAAGGCGGACCGGTGTCGGCTCCGGCTCCGCGTGAGGCGGCAGAAGCCGCGGTTCGCTACCTGAACGACAACGCGGGCGGCATCAACGGTCACAAGATCGACCTGGTGGTCTGCAAGCAGCACGAGGAAGCGGCGTCGGCGACCGCCTGTGCGAACGAGATGGTCGAGAAGAAAGTCGCGGCAGTGATCAGCCCGTTCAGTTCGATGGGCGCCGTCATCGGACCGATCATTGCGGGAGCGAAGATCCCGTACATCTCGCAGGCCCCCGTGTCGGCGATCGAATACGGACTGCCCGGTGCCTACATGCTCTCCGGTGGCGGCTACGCGGTGCTCGCAGGCCAGGCCGCGCATGCGGCGAAGAACAAGTACAAGAAGGTCACCGTGATCATCGGCGACACCGGCGACGCAGCGGCGTCGATCGGCAAGCTCGGCGGGATGATCTTCAAGCAGGTCGGTGTCGAGTTCAAGGTCGTCACTGTGCCGACGTCCACGGCCGACGTCGTGCCCGTCATCACCGCGGGCCTGGCGGACAAGCCGGACGCAGTGTCGATCCTCGGTGACGCCAAGCAGTGCATCACCGCGATCAAGGCCCTCGAGACCGTGGCGCCCGACACCAAGAAGTACCTGATCACCAGTTGCCTCGACACCAACGTCACCGATGCGACAGGCGAGGAGGCGATCGAGGGTTCGGTCGCGTTCACGACAGTGAATCCGATGACCGACGATCCGACAGTGAACCTGTTCCGCAGCGTGCTCGCGAAGTACTCGCCCTCGACCGACATCCGCGGCCTCGCGTACCTCGGCTACCAGCCGATCATGTCGATCGCCGAGGCGGGCAAGGCTCTCCCGGCGGGCCCGGTCACGGCCGAGCAGATTCACGGCACTCTGAAGGGCGCCAAGGACCTCCCGGTTCCGGCGGCTCCCGGCCTGACCTTCACCTGTGACGGCAAGCAGGTTCCGCAGATGCCGACCCTGTGTGGAAAGTCGATCCTGGTGAGCGACATCGGGGCCGACATGGCCTTCGAGAACACCGTCGTAGAGAACAAGTAAGCATCGTGAACTCCGGGGGCCGCAGCGATGCGGCCCCCGGACTCATGTGAGGGAGCCCATGACATCTCATCTCGCCAACTTCGTCCTCGGCCTCGGCAACGGCGCCGTCTACGCGGCACTGGGTCTCGCCCTGGTGATGACCTTCAAGAGTTCCGGAGTCGTGAACTTCGCGACCGGAGCCGTCGCCCTGTACGCCGCCTACACGTACGCGTTCCTTCGGAAGGGTGAACTCCTCGTCCCCATTCCGGGGCTGGAACCGACGGTCGACGTCGGTGGCAAGTGGGGTGTCGCCCCCGCGTTCATCGTGGCGGTGCTCCTCGCAGGCGTCCTCGGAGTGCTTCTCTACCTGGCGGTCTTCCGGCCGATGAGGAATGCGCCGGTACTCGCGAAGGCCGTCGCGTCGATCGGGATCATGCTGATTCTGCAGGCTCTGCTGGCGATGCAGGTCGGTGAGAACGCTCCGTCGGTGAAGCCGATCTTCCCGGAGGGAACGTTCTCGATCGGCGATGCGGTGATTCCGACTGACCGCCTGTGGCTCGCCGTCGTGATCGTCGGTCTGGCTGTGGTCGCGGGTCTTGTCCTCAAGTACACCCGCTTCGGGATCGCGACCGAGGCCGCGGCGGAGTCGGAGAAGGGTGCTCTGGTGACGGGCCTCTCGCCGGACCGGATCGCAGTCACCAACTGGGGGCTGTCGTCGATGACAGCGGCAGTCGGCGGTGTTGTCATCTCGCCGATCGTCCCGCTCAACCCGGTCGCGTACACGATGTTCATCGTGCCTGCCCTGGCCGCTGCTCTCGTCGGCAACTTCGCGAGCGTCGCGGCCACCGTCGGCGCAGGCCTGGTGATCGGGATGCTGTCGTCGGAAGCGACGTACCTGCAGGTGACGATAGACGCGATGCCAGATGCAGGTGTCGCGGAAGCGGTGCCGCTCCTCTTGATCGTGGTGTTCCTGCTCGTGCGCGGTGAACCGATGCCGGGCCGCGGCGCGGTGATCCGCAGCGACCTCGGACGAGCGCCCCGGCCGAACCGGATTCTCGTTCCCACGGTCGTCGGCGGCGTGATCATGCTGGCAGCGCTGTTCCTCACAGAGGGGAGTGTGCGGCTCGCCCTCGTGTCGTCGATGATCTTCGCGGTGGTCGCCCTCTCGCAGGTGGTCGTCACCGGCTACGCGGGCCAAGTGTCGCTCGCTCAGCTGACCCTGGCCGGCGCCAGCGCGTTCGCATTGAGCCGATTCGGCGGCGACCTCGGGATCCCCTTCCCGTTCGCTCCGATCCTCGCCGCGGTGGTCGCGGCCGCAATCGGTGTTGTCGTCGGTCTGCCTGCTCTCCGAGTGCGGGGGCTGCCGCTGATGGTCGCGACTCTCGCCCTGGCCGTGTTCCTCGAGGCGTTCTGGTTCCGGAATCCCTCTCTCAACGGCGGCATGGTGGGAGCGCCGATCGAACCGGCGACGATGTTCGGGTTGAACATGGAGATCGGTGCGGGCGAGGGCTATCCGCGGATGGGCTTCAGTGTCCTCTGCCTGGTGGTGCTGCTTCTGGTGTCCATCGGAGTCGCGTGCCTGCGCCGTAGTCGACTCGGAGCGGCGATGCTCGCGGTCCGTGCAAACGAGCGGTCGGCGGCGGCGAGTGGAATCAACGTCGGTGTCACGAAGCTCGCGGCGTTCGGGATCTCGTCGTTCATCGTCGGCCTCGGCGGTGCGTTGATCGCGTATCAACAGACACTCGCCAACGCGGGAACGTATTCAGTCTTCGCCGGTATCGGGCTGTTCGCCGTCGTCTACATCGCAGGTGTCACGTCATTGACCGGAGGCATTCTCGCGGGCTTCCTGGCACCTGGTGGGCTCGTGTTCTTCGTCGTCGACCGCTACCTCTCGCTCGGCGACTATTACATGCTCGTCAGCGGCGCGCTCCTCGTCGTCACGGTGATCCTCAACCCGGACGGCATCGCCGGAGCCCTGCAACGGATCCACCTGCCCGCATCCCTGACGAAGGCTGCCGGGCGAACAATACCGGCGGTGGAGCTCGACCCGCCGCCCGACGAGCATGGTGTCGGCGAGGTGCTTCTCACCGTGACCGACGTCGGAGTCAGTTACGGGCCGGTGCGGGCAGTCGACGCGGTGTCGTTCGACGTTCGACAAGGCGAGATCGTCGGACTGATCGGACCGAACGGTGCGGGAAAGACGACGCTCGTCGACGCGATCAGCGGATTCGCCGCTTCGACAGGGGCGGTCACTCTCGACGGGACCGACCTCGCCGGGATGGCGCCGCATCGCCGCGGCCGGGCCGGGCTGGGCAGGACGTTCCAGGACATCGAACTGTACGACGAACTGTCGGTCGCGGAGAACGTGCTCGTCGCCGCGCCACGAGAGAACACCGATGCCGCCATCGCGCGAACGTTGGCGCTCCTCGAGATCACGGACCTCGCGGATCGCCCGGCCGCGGACCTGTCTCAAGGACAACGACAACTCGTGTCCGTCGCGCGTGTTCTCGTCGCGTCTCCGCGGGTTGCTCTGCTCGATGAGCCAGCCGCCGGGCTGGACAGCACGGAGAGTCGTTGGCTCGGGGAGAGATTGTCGGCGGTCAGGGCGAACGGTGGTTCGATGCTGCTGATCGATCACGACATGGACCTCGTCTTGTCGCTGTGCGATCGGATCATCGTTCTCGACCTCGGCCGGGTGATCGCGTCCGGAACGCCGGACGAGATTCGCAACGACCAGCGTGTGGTGCAGGCATATCTGGGCGCCCCGGCCGGCGCCGACCAGGAGGCTCAGTGATGACGGTGTTGGCGTGTGAAAGCCTCGACTGCGGATACTTCCAGGACAATCCGTGCGTGCGTGGCGTCGACCTGACGATCGACGAAGGTGAGGTGGTTGCGCTCCTGGGGCCGAACGGTGCGGGTAAGACCACCCTTCTGGAAACGCTCGCCGGACTGGTTCCGCGGATCGGCGGGACGGTCTCGGTCACCGGGACCCCGGTGAGATCCGGAGACGCGAGGCGCGCGGTGCGGGCCGGAATGGTGCTCGTCCCTGACGACCGAGCCCTGTTCAAGAACCTCACCACCGAGCAGAACCTGGCGCTCGCCGTGCCACAACGGACCATCGGCGGATTGGTGTCGAACCGACGGAGCGTCGCCGAGGGGGTGGCGCAGACCGTGAGCCGATTCCCGGCGCTGGAGAAGCGGCTCACAGTGAAGGCAGGCCAGCTGTCGGGCGGCGAACAGCAGATGCTCGCGATCTCGCGGGCATTGCTGCAGCGGCCGAAGGTCCTGCTGATCGACGAGCTGAGCATGGGACTGGCACCGGTGATCGTCGAATCGATTCTCCCGGTGCTGCGCGAGGTCGCGGCGTCGGACGGCACCGCGGTGGTGCTCGTCGAGCAGCACGTCCGGCTGGCGCTCGACGTCGCCGACCGAGCGCTTGTCCTCGTCCACGGCGACATCGTCATCGACGAGTCGGCGGCGTCGCTCGCCGCCGATCCTGGCCGCCTCGAAAAGGCGTACCTCGGCGGCTGACCACAGCGAGCGCCCTTCTGCATTCCTGCTCTTCGGGCCTTTTCCTGCTCGCCGAACGGCCTTCCCCTGCTCGCTCAACGAGCAGTGGGATCGTTGTGCGGATCTTGAGCGAGCTTGCGAGACGAAAGGCGCTCAACAAGCGGAAAGGATACGGGTTTTGCCCGCTTATCGAGCAGGGGGTCAGGCGGGGGAGCGGCGGACTTCGGCGGCGAGCCGCGCGAGAAGACTCGGGTCGGCCGCGTACGGAGTGTTGAAACCGAGACGGTCGACGTACGGGCCGTAGCGGCGGAGCAGCTCGACCGCTCCGTCGTGCGGATCGTCGATGGTGACGGCGATCGAATCGACGAGTTCGTCGGGAACCTGCCGACCCATCGCCTGCCAGTCGCCCGACTTCGACATCGTGTGCAGCGTCGGGTGGAGGTCGGCGAAGCCGACCGATGCGAGGATCGGCTGATACGCGGGCGTCGAGCCGTAGAAGGCGATCTGCGTCCGGACGGCTGCCCGAGCTGCCTCCATCTCTTGATCGGAGTCGCCGATGATCACCATCGCCGAATGATGGACGGCCGTTCGTCCCCGGCCCGACACCGCCGCGCCCTGCGCCAGCGACGGCACAGTGGTGTCGCGGAGAAACTCCGGCGTGCACAGCGGATGGGAGAGGAAACCGTCAGCCACCTCGCCCGCGACGCGTGTCATACGAGGTCCGACGCCCGCCAGCCATACCGGCGGTGGTCCGAAACCGTCGATGTCGGACGGGTTCGGACGGAACAACGGCGGCATCAATGTGTGCTCGTAGAAGTCGCCGTGATGATCGAGCCTTCCACCGGTCGTCCAGGAGTCCCAGATGGCACGGATCGCTGTCACCATGTCGAGCATCCGGTCTGCAGGCCGGCTCCACGGCATCGAGTACCGGCGGGCTATGTGTGGCCGGATCTGGGTGCCGAGGCCGAGGACGAAACGCCCCCGCGAATACGCCTGAAGGTCCCATCCGAGTGTCGCCAGCAGTAGCGGATTGCGGCCGAATGCGACTGCGATCGACGTTCCCAGCGTCACACGATCCGTGTGCTCGGCGGCCAGCAGCAGTGGAAGAAACGGATCGTGGGCGCCCTCGAATGTCCAGACCGCGTTGTACCCGGACTCCTCTGCCGCGGCCGCGGATGCGCCCATCTCCGACAGCGGGCACGTGATTGTCGTGTCGACGAACACCCGCGTCACACCGGCTGCACGTCGAAGAGCCGTGCGGCGTTGTCGTGGAGGACGCCGCGGACCCAGTCGTCACCGAGGTCGAGTCGGATGATGGCGTCGAGTGCGTGCTTGTACCCGTAGGGAATGTTCGGGAAGTCGGAGCCGAACAGGATCTTCGAACCGAGGGCCTCGACCCGCGGCATCAAGTCGCGCGGATACGGCGCGCCCTCTTCTGAGAAGTCGGTGAACGACATCGTCGTGTCGAGATGCACGTTCTCGAACTGCTCGGCCAGGTCGAGGAAGGGCGCGTATTCGGGTGTTCCCATGTGCGCGACGATCAGCGGGAGGGTGGGGAACCGGGACAACAGGGTCTTGATGCGGTCCGGGCCGGTGAACTCTCCTGGGGCCGGACCTGATCCGCAGTGGATCACAACTGGTACCTGTGCATCGTCGATGCGGCCCCAGACCTCGTCGAGCAGCGGATCGATCGGAGAGTACGCCCCGACTTGGATGTGCGACTTGAAGACTCGCGCGCCGGACTCGATCGCCTCGCCGACGTATTCGCCTGCGCCCGGCTCTGGATAGAACGTCGCGGTCTGAAGGCAGTCCGGGTGCGTGGCCGCGAACTCGACGCCCCACGCGTTCAGCCACTGGGCCATGGAGGGCTTGTGCGGATAGATCATCGACGAGTAGGCGAGAGCCCCGAAGGAACGCAGGGTCGAGACTCGTACCTCCTCGTCGGCGCGGTACGCGATGGGCCATTCGCGTCCGAGCATCGGGCCCGCGGAGTCGAAGTACGCCCACACCTTGTCCATGACGCGGCCCGGCATGAAGTGCGTGTGGACGTCGATGATGCCTGGTAGCCCGATGCCCTGCCAGACTTTGCGGACGGCGTCGACCTCGGCGGTCGTGAACGGCTGGACATCGTGATCGTCACACATGTGATCGACGCTACCCACAGAGGCATACTCAGTGAGGGGCGGGCGTACTCAAGGAGAGCTGATGGGGCCGGTGGTCGGAGAGGTTGTGCTGTTGGCGGTTGGCGTGGCCGTATCGCCGCTCCCGATCATCGCAGTGGTGTTGATGCTGCTCAGTAGGCGGCCAAGGAGTGCTAGCCTCGCGTTCGCGGTGGGCTGCACGGCACTGATCGCCAGCGCCACGACACTCTTCACGGTGATCGGCGACGCCGCGGACTCCGGCTCGTCGCGGCCGACTTTCATGTACTGGGTCGACGCGGCCGCCGGTCTCGCCCTTCTCGTCGTCGGCGTTCGGACGTGGCGTACGCGGAACAAGACGTCTGAGCCGCCGTCGTGGTTGGCCTCCGTCGACGACATGTCGATGCTCAAAGCCCTCGGGACGGGACTTGCCATCACGATCGCCAATCCCAAGAACTTGGTGCTGTTCGCCGCGGCGGGGGCGGCGGTCGGGGCAGCGGACTTAGACGGTCCGCAGACGACGACCGCGCTCATGATCTACACGGTGTTCGCGGGGTCGTCCGTCTTGGTCCCGACAATCGCGTTCCTCATCGCGCCCGCAGTGATGGTGCCCAGACTCGTCGCGGCGAAAGCCTGGCTGGAGGCGCACAGCACCACGATGGTCGCGATTCTGGTCCTCGTGATCGGCGTCGCCTTGGGGGTCAAAGGATTCGGTGGTCTCCTCTGGTTCGTTCAGGCCGCGTGAGCGGCTGGAATCGGAGCCGCAAGCGTCAGGATCGTTCATTCTCCAGCTTCGCGATCGTGGAGATGATCGCGTCGCGTGCCGGGAAGTGCTTCGGTTGAATCATGATCGCCTCGGCCTCGACGGTCACGCCGTCGGCGTCGGACAACTCGCCGTGCACAAACGTCTTTCGCCCGTCGGTGCCGGTGACCCGCCCTTCGAGGGTGACCGGCCCGAGCGGCGTCGGGCGCAGGTAGCGCACCGTCAGCGTCCCGGTGAAGCTGGGCATGTGGTCGGCGGCCGCGGTCTCGCCGACCAACTGGTCGAGGAGCAGCGCCGCGATGCCGCCGTGCACGTGCCCGCCGGGACCTTCGTACGCTGCGCCGAGGACGACGTCGGCGCGCGTCACACCGTCGACCTTCTTGATGCGCAACGGGGGCGCGACGGCGTTGCGCGCGCCGGTCGCGGCGTTGCCCCACGGCATGCCGGTGAA
Source organism: Gordonia malaquae (assembly GCF_037148075.1). Classification (NCBI taxonomy): domain Bacteria; kingdom Bacillati; phylum Actinomycetota; class Actinomycetes; order Mycobacteriales; family Gordoniaceae; genus Gordonia; species Gordonia malaquae. The sequence goes on from NZ_JBBCUB010000001.1 coordinate 304,221, forward strand.
GTCGCGAGTGAACGAGACTCCGTAACCCTTGTCCTTCTGCTGTGCGCGTAGACGAGCGACGATCGTCTCGATCTGCTCCCGCGCCGCGACGAGTTCGGCGTCGTCGACTTCGGTGCGGATGACGGCGTCGACGAGCTCGCGCACGGCGTCGGTGAGAGGCTCGACAATCGACAAGCGACGCTCCACTTCGGCGTCGTCGATGTCTTCCAAACGAAAGTCCATGGGGCTCACCTTATTCCGAACGTTGGGAGCGTCGGTGCTTCTTGATCACCTCGCCGAACATCATGGTCATCTTGGTTCCGAGCGGCCAGCCGACGTAGTAGCAGAGGAACAACCCGATCTCGTTGAGCTCGTCTGGGGTCAGTTCGCCGTTGCCGAGGGCGGCTCCCGCCTGGATCTCGGCGACGTCGGTCATCCCGTTGGCGGCGAGTGCCCCGAGCAGGATCAGCCGTCGATCGCGGTGGCTGAGCCCTTCGCGGCTCCACACTTCGCCGAAGACTTGGTCCGCGGTGTGAGCGAAGAAGTCGCCCGGGCCGTCGGACATCTCCCAGCCGTACACCTCGGTCATCATCGCCAGGCCCTTGCGGCGCTGATCGGTGAGTTCGGTCGGTTCAGTCATGATTCTCCTTGGTCAGACGAGTCGGTAGTGGGTACGCCCAGCCCGGCGGCGAGGTCGCGCAGGGCGAGTCGACCGAGCGGGAGGTCGACGCCGAGGTCGTCGGCGAGTGCGAGGGCCAGGCCGAGGTCCTTCTCGCCGAGGTCGCGGACGTGGGTGAAGACGCCGAACCAGAAGTCGTCCGGGGCGATCGGTGCGGTCGTGTCTCGCAGCATGATCGCGCCGGCGCCACCGGTGATGGCATCGGTGTGCCGGACGACGCGGCCGAGTTTCCCGATGTCGATGCCTGCCGCTTCGGCGAGACGAGCGGCCTCCGTGGTCGCGGTGAACGACACGAAGTGCAGCAGGTTGCGAGCGAGCTTCATCCGTGTGCCGTCACCTGCGTGATCGCCTGCGTGGACGATCATGTCACCGGCCAGGGCGAGAGCCGGCTTGGCGCGGTCGTATGCGGCGCGGTCGCCGCCGACCATGATCGCGAGTCTGCCTTCCTTCGCGCCGACGGCGCCGCCGGAGATCGGCGCATCGAGGAGAGTCACGCCCGATGCACTGCAGACGGACGCGAGGTCGGCTGCGGTCTCGGGTGAGACCGTCGAGTGCACGACGACCATCGACCCCTCAGACAGCGTCGGGAGCAGGCCGTCGACGACGTCGCGCACCTGCGCGTCGTCTCGCACGCAGATGCTGACGAGATCGCACGCCTTGCCGAGACTGGACAGGGAGTCGGCGGCGGATGCACCGGCGTCGACGAGCTCGGCGACGGCGAGGTGATCGACGTCGAACACGGTCAGGCCACAGGGTGCGTCGACGAATCGGGTCGCCATCGGCCGGCCGATGTTGCCGAGTCCGACGTAGCCGAGGCGGAGAGTCTGATCGTCTGCGCTCACGAGCGGATGACCTGCCCTCCGTCGACGTTGAAGATCTGGCCGGTGATCCAGGACGCCTCGTCGGAGAGGAGGAACAGGCACATCCCGACGAGATCGTCCGGGGTGCCCATGCGGCCGATCGGGAGCTTGGAGACCATGTCTTTCACAATGGCGTCCGGCGTGCTGTTGCGGGTCGCTTCGGTGTCGATGGGGCCGGGAGCGATCGCGTTGATCCGCACGCGCTGCCCGCCGAGCTCAACCGCGAGCTGCTGAGTGAGACCGTTGACGCCCACTTTCGCGAGGCCGTAGAAGCCGCTGTACACCCATGCCGCCGTCGACGACTGGTTGACGATCGCCCCGCCGTGCCTCATGTGCTGGTAGCAGGCGCGGGTCACGTTGAGCGCCCCGTCGAGGTTCACGCTCATGAACTTCTTGTAGTAGTCCCACGGCACGGTGGTCAGGAAGTCGAGTTTCATCCCGCCGTAGATCGCGGCGTTGTTGACCAGCGCGTCGATGCGGCCGTGGGCGTCGACGACGGTCATGGCGAGGTTCGCCGCGGAGTCGGGATCGGACACGTCGGTGTGCACGTAGGTCCCGCCGATCGACTCGGCGACGGCCTGGCCTGCCTCGTCGTTGACGTCGGCGATGATCACCGTCGCGCCTTCGGCCGCGAGGGCCCGCGCATAGGCTTCGCCGATGCCGCCCGCCGCGCCGGTCACGATCGCGATCTTGTCGGTGAATCGGTTGTTTCGATCAGTCATTTGCTTCTCCTAGCTGGGTTTGAGGGGTAGACGCTTCGACTCGCTTCGAGGGTCTTGAGCGAGCTTGCGAGACGAAAGGCGCTCAACGAGCAGTGGGACGTGCCGGTGAAACGAGGCAGATCGTGGCGGGGCGAGGACTGCCGACGAAGCGATTCCCCGCCCCACCACGCTCAGCCGGTACGGCGTTCATGAGCAGCTGGGGATTCAACCAACCGGGGTGGCGACGGCTTTGGTTTCGAGGTACTCCTCGAACCCGGCCACCCCCATCTCACGGCCGATTCCCGACTGCTTGTAGCCGCCGAAGGGGACGTCGGCGGAGTACCAGATGCCACCGTTGACACCCATGGTTCCGGTGCGGACACCGTCGACGACGGCGTCGATGCGAGCGGGGTCGGAACCCCAGACGGCGCCGGACAGTCCGTACGGGGAGTCGTTGGCGATGTCGATCGCATCTTGGTCTCCGTCGTGGGGGAGGATCACGAGCACCGGGCCGAAGATCTCCTCCTGCGCCACGCGGGCACTGTTGTCCAGGCCCGAGACGAGAGTCGGTGCGACGAAGAAGCCGGGGCGGTCGGGGCGCTCCCCGCCGATCTCGACGGTGCCGCCCTCGTCTCGTGCGAGCTGCACGTAGCCCTCGACGCGGTCGCGTTGGCGTGCCGAGATGACCGGTCCGCAGATGGTTCCGGGCTTGGTCGGGTCGTCTGCGGCGAGTCCGGCCATCGCGGTGCGGGTGAGTTCGGTGGCCTCGGCGAGTTGTGCGCGGGGAACCACGAGGCGGGTGGTGATGGCGCAGCCCTGGCCTGCGTGGGTGACGACCGAGAAAGCGGCCATCGAGCAGGCGGCTTGAAGGTCGGCGTCGTCGAGGACGAGAAACGCGGACTTGCCGCCGAGTTCGAGGAACACCTTCTTGAGCGTGGGGGCGGCGTCGGCCATCACCGCGCGGCCGGTGGCGGTGGAGCCCGTGAACGACACGAGGTCGACGCGTGGATCGGTGGAGAGCCGGGCGCCGAGCCGGTGGTCGGTCCCGGTCACGATGTTGATCACGCCTGCGGGGAAATCGGTCTCCTCGGCGATCACCTTGCCGACCAGCGCCGCACACCACGGGGTGTCGGGCGCGGGTTTGAGGACGACGGTGCAGCCTGCGGCGAGCGCCGGCCCGATCTTGGCGAAGTTGATCTGGTGCGGAAAGTTCCACGGTGTGATGGCGCCGACCACGCCTACTGCTTCGGAGCGCAGTTCACGGGCGTTCTTGATCCCCATCGGCGACGCCTCTCCGAGGTCGCGGCGCCATTCGTAGCTCTCCGCGAGGTCGGCGAAGTAGCCGAGGTCGGTGACGGGTCCGACGAGTTGCGGACCGTGGGTGAGGAACACCGGACAGCCGACTTCGGCGACGGTGAGGTCGCGGAGTTCGTCGGTGTGAGCGAGGAGAGCGTCTCGGAGCTGGCGCAGACACCGTGCGCGGAAGGCGTGGTCTCTCGACCAGTCGGTGGTGTCGAACGCGCGACGGGCTGCGGCGATCGCAGCGTCCATGTCGTCGTCGGACGCGTCGGCTGCTTGGCCGATCACCTCTTCGGTCGCGGGATTGACGACGTCGAACGTGCCGCGTCCGCCGGTGCGCAGTTCGCCGTCGATGAGCAGGTGGGAGGCGGTTTCCGGGCGCAGAGCCATTGTTGGAATCCAATCTGGACAGGTGTCTAACCGTTGTTCCAGTGAAGCTACGGCATGGATTCGATCGTGTCTACGGGTCGCCCTCTGTCGGCATGGAAATCATTCTGGACACGTGTCTAGACGTGGTTTCAGTTTGCGGGTACGGTGATCGACATGACCGCATCCGTCGAGAGCGAATCAACCCGTCGCCGCCTCACACCGCAGCAGGCCGAGAAGATCTCCAAAATGGCTGACGCCGCGATCGAGATCCTCTCCGTCGAAGGCTACGAGAAGCTGTCGGTGCGAGACGTCGCCAAACGCGCCGGTGTCGCGCCTGCGACGGCTTACACCTACTTCAGCTCGAAGAGCCACCTCGTCGCCGAGGTGTTCTGGCGCAGGCTCGCAGTGGGCGTGCCCGAACCCGATCCGTCTGCATCTCCGCACGACCGGGTCGCCGAAGTGCTCCGTGGCGTCGCGATGGTCGTGGCGGGCGATGGGCAGCTCGGTGCCGCGGTCACGGTGGCTCTCCTCGGCGGGGACCCCGAGTCGGAGCACCTCCGTTGGCGCATCGGCGGGTTTATCCACGATCGCCTCGCCGCAGCCGTCGGCGACGAACTGGACAACTCCGCGCAGGTGATCGACGCCCTGCAGATGCTCTATGCGGGTGGCCTGGTCACCGCGGGCATGGGCCACCTCAGCTATGAAGCCACCTCTGAGCGGCTCGTCGCGGCCGCTCACCTACTGATGGGACAGAAATGACCGTCCTCACCTCGGGGATGCAGAACAGCATCCCGTTCGACCCGTACGACTACGACTTTCACGAGGATCCCTATCCAACGTATGCGCGTCTGCGCGCCGAGGCCCCCGTCTACCGCAACACCGACGGCGACTTCTGGGCGCTCGCCCGACACGAGGACGTCGCGGACGCGTTCCGTGACAACGTTCGCCTGTCCAACAGCTGGGGCGTCTCGATGGACCCGGCGTCGTACAACCCGAACGCCGAGTACGCGATGAGCTTCCTCGCGATGGACGATCCGCGTCATCTCCGGCTTCGGAAGCTCGTCTCGAAGGGCTTCACGCCGCGGCGGGTGTCTGAGCTCGCGCCGCGCATCACCGAACTCACTGCGAAGCACTGGGACCGGTGCCTGCAGATGGGTGAGTTCGACTTCGTCCACGACTTCGCCGGATTGCTTCCGATGGACGTCGTCTCCGAGCTTCTCGGCGTCGGGGAGGCCGATCGAGCCCATCTTCGCAAGCAGTCCGACCTGTTGATCCACCGGGAGGAAGGCGTCACCGACGTCCCGCCGGCCGCGATCCATGCGTACCTCGATCTCCACGGGTTCTACACGTCGTTGCTCGCCGAGAGACGAAAGAACCCCGGCGACGATCTGATCTCCGCCCTCACTGCCGCCGAACTGGTGGAGGGCGGAGAGCGGACCGCACTGACGGACCAGGAGATCATCGGTTTCATGATGCTCATGGTGGTCGCGGGCAACGAGACCACCACGAAGCTGCTCGCCAACTCGATCTTCTGGGGTGCGCAGAGCCCCGACCAGGTGGCGTCGGTGATCGCCGCGTCGACGTCGCACGACGACGCACTAGACGCCGTCGCACCCTGGGTGCAGGAGACGCTGCGGTACGACACGTCGACGCAGATGCTGTTGCGCCGGGTGCTCGAGGATGTGGAGTACGGCGGCAAGACGATCCCCGCGGGCGATCGTGTGCTGTTGCTCGTCGGTTCGGCGAACCGCGACGAAGAGGTGTTCGGACCCGACGCCGACCAGTATCGGATCGGTCGCGAGAGCTCGCGAACCATCCTCAGCTTCGGCCTCGGCACCCATTTCTGTCTCGGCGCACATCTGGCGCGACTCGAGACCGAGATCGGACTGGCTCAGATCGCCCGCACTGTCCGCTCGTTCGACGTCGACGTCGAACGGTCAGTCCGTGTCCATTCGGTGAACGTCCGCGGCTTCGCAGATCTCCCCATGACCGTGAAGGCTCGGTGATCGCGATGGGTTTCAAGCCACATCCAGAACGTCGCCCGGTACTGGTCGCTGGAGCGTCGTCGGGGATCGGCGAAGCGACGGCCCGAGCCCTCGGCGCGCTCGGATACCCGGTGGCGCTCGGCGCGCGCCGCGTCGAGAAGTGTGCGCAGACCGCCGCGGAGATCGTCGACGCGGGCGGTGAAGCGGTCGCCGTCGCACTCGACGTCACCGACAACAACTCCGTCGTCGCGGCGTTCGACGAGGCCACTGAGGCCCTGGGCGACATCGAGATCGTCGTCGCGGGCGCCGGAGACCTGCAGATCGGGCGGGCTCACGAGATGCCGGTCGACGAGTGGGCGTCGCAGATCGACATCCACCTCGTAGGCGCCTACCGCCTCTATCGTGCCGCGGTGCCGTCGATGATCGAACGTCGACGCGGCGACTTCGTGTTCATCAGTTCCGACGTCGTCGCTCATCCGCGACCGTGGTCGTCCGCGTACGTCGCCGCCAAGTACGGCGTGGAGGGACTCGTCGCGACCGCCCATATGGAACTCGAGGGGACCGGCGTCCGTGCCGGTCTCGTCCGGCCCGGTCAGACGCTCACCGGAATGGGCATGAACCTCGACCAGCAGGCCACCGAAGGGATGCTGAACGACTGGATCGCGTTCGGCCTCGCTCGACACGGCCACTTCCTCAGCCCCGAGAACCTCGCTCACGCGGTGGTCTCCATGGTCACGCTCCCTCCGGGGGCGCACATGAAGGCCGTCGACGTGGAGGCCGAGGGCAAGCTCACTCGATCGAAGGAGAACTCATGAACAGCGTGACCGCCAAGCGCGTGTCCGGCGGAACGGGGGAGCACGGGCATCTCGATGAACTCGCGAGTGATCCGATCGGCCTGTTCCGGCGCGTCCTCGACGAATGCGGCGACGTCGGCTACTTCCAACTCGCCGACCGCGACGTGGTGCTCGTGTCGGGCGCCGCGGCCAACGAAGAGTTCTTCCGGGCCCCGGACGAGGTTCTCGACCAGGGTGCCGCGTACCCGTTCATGACCCCGATCTTCGGCGAGGGCGTCGTCTTCGACACCAGCCCGGAACGCCGGTCGGAGATGCTGCACAACCAGGCGCTCAAGGGCGCGCACATGAAGCAGCACGCCGTCACCATCCCGAACGAGGTGGAACGAATCATCGCCGACTGGGGCGACGAAGGTGAGATCGACCTGCTGGAGTTCTTCGCCGAACTGACGCTGTACACGTCGTCGTCCTGCCTGATCGGACGCAAGTTCCGCGAGGAGCTGTCCGGTCACATCGCACACCTGTACCACGAGCTCGAGAAGGGCACCGACCCGATCGCGTACGTGGACATGCACGCCGACATCGAGAGCTTCCGCCGCCGCGACGCCGCGCGTGCGGAACTCGTCGAGTTCATCGGCGGCGTGATGGAACGCCGCATCGCGAACCCGCCCACCGACAAGGACGATCGGGACCTGCTCGATGTACTGGTGTCGTTGAAGAACGACGACGGCACGTACATGTTCAGCGCCGACACCGTCACCGGCATCTTCATCTCGATGATGTTCGCCGGTCACCACACGACGTCGGGCACCGCCGCGTGGACGCTGATCGAACTGCTCAAGCACCCCGAGTACCTGGCTCAGGTCACCGACGAGCTGGATGGCATCTATGCCGATGGAACCGAGTACTCGTTTGCAGCTATGCGTCAGATCCCGAAACTCGAAGGCGCGCTCAAAGAAGCGCTGCGCCTGCATCCGCCGCTGATCATCCTGATGCGCGTGGTCCAGGAGGCGTTCGACGTCGGTGGAGTGACGGTCGCCAAGGGACAGTCCATCGCGGTGTCGCCCGCGGTGTCGAACCGCCTGCCTGACGACTTCCCCGATCCGGACGTGTTCGACCCCGACCGTTACGCCGACGGCCGCCAGGAAGACCTGGTGAATCGATGGACCTGGATTCCGTTCGGCGCGGGACGCCATCGCTGCGTCGGTGCACAGTTCGCGATGATGCAGCTCAAAGCCATCTTCTCGGTCCTGCTTCGCAACTACGAGTTCTCGCTCGCACAGGATCCGGACACCTACCGAAACGACCACTCGAAGATGGTCGTCCAACTTCAACAGCCCTGCCGCGTGGCGTACCGGCGCCGGGAGCGCAGCGAGCGGGCCGAATCCGATCAGCGTCGCGCTGCCACGTCCGGAGGGAACTGAGCGATGCGCGTCGTCGTGGATCTGGACCTGTGCCAGGGGCACGGGATGTGCGAGCTGGAAGCCCCTGACGTCTTCGAGGCCGGTCGCGACAGCGTCGACCTGCTCGACGAGACGCCCGACGAGTCGAGGCGCGCCGAATGTGAGGCCGCCGTCCGATACTGCCCGACCCAAGCCCTGAAGATCGTGGAGGATTGACATGCCGTTCGAACGCAGTGAACTGGACGAGATGAAGCAGCGTTGGCTCGACGCCAACATCGCGGCGGAGAAGGCAGGCGACTGGCGCCCGCTCGCGGAGTTCTACACCGAGGACGCCACCTACGGCTGGAATTACGGTCCGGAGAAGGACTTCATGGCAGTCGGCCGTGACGAGATCCGGGAGATCGCACTCGGCCAGGAGATGGAGGGCCTCGAGGGCTGGGAGTACCCGTATCAAGCGTGGGTGATCGACGAGCAGACCGGCGACATGATCGGCCTGTGGCGGCAGATCAATGAAGGCACGCGTGAAGACGGGTCGCACTACGCAGTTCACGGTCTGGGCGGCAGCTGGTTCAAGTACGGCGGGAACTTCCAGTTCCGCTGGCAGCGCGACTTCTTCGACTTCGGCAACGTCTCGGCGCTGTTCCTGGAGATGCTGACGAACAAGGCGTGCAGCGACGGGATGCTCAAGCGGATCGAGAAGTCCGCGCCGGGCGATCTGCCGGGGTGGTACCCGCGGGGCGACGCTCCCGTCGAACTGTGGGATCAAAACCGGTGACGAACCGCCTGACGCACGATCAGCTCGCGACCATCGTCCCTGAACTGCTCCTGACCGGCCAGCTCATCGACCGCAGCGGGATGGCCCATCTGATCGCGGCGTTCGGCCGGGACGGGATGGGCGAGGTCGCGATCGAGGAATGGATGGCGGCGAGCCCGGTCTACACCGGCCGGATCAGGGCGGCGCTGGGGATCGACGGCGACGGCGTCGCCGACATGATCAAGTGCCTGCAACTCGACATCGGGGCTCCTCCGCAGTTCATGGACTTCCGCTACCGGATCGACGACGAGTATCACGGGTCGTTTGTCCTCGACCACTGCGGTGCGCTGCTCGACGTGGAGCCGATGGGCGACGAGTACGTGACCACGATGTGTCACACCATCGAGGACCCGACATTCGATGCGACGGCCATCGCGACCAACCGTCGTGCCCGGATCCGGCCGGTCCATCGCCCGCCCCGCGTGCCCGTGGATCGTTCGCCGCACTGCGAGTGGACCATCACGATCGAGCCCGATCGCGATGAACTGCCGCTGCCGGAGGTGACCAAGCCGATGCTCGCCACGCGGGCCGCGACCATCGAGCTCAGCCAGATCGACGCCGACGCGACCGACGGGCTCGTCGACTATCGGGGGCCGGTCGTGGACGACCTGGCGTTCGATGAGTGGTCCACGTCGGCGCTCGTTCGGATCGTCGAAGAAGTGACACTGCAGCATCAACTGCTGGCGCTCGGCTTCTTGGACTCGGTGCGTCGACGGACCGACGAGGCCACAGCCGACGACATCTTCGACAAACAGCTCACCGGCATCGCGGGGATCGCCGCCGAACGGGTCGCCGCGGCAGTGCTGGACAGCAAGACCGACGCGGCGGCGCTTGTCGACGCGCTCAACCTGAATCCGGTCTTCGGGCCGGTCCAGTACACGGGTTTCCGCGCCGAACTGATCGACGACGAGCACGTCGAGGTGCACATCCCGCACACGTCGGCGGCACTCGAGGACGGTGGGTGGATGCGGTTGCTGGTATCCGGACGCCTCGCGTCGCTGCAGGCCGCGGCGACTGCGATCGACCCGACGTGGGTGGTCGGGGAGTCGATCGAGGCGGAGGTCGATGGGAGCGAGGAGACCGTCGTCCGGATCGGTCGTGGCGAAGCGCAGCGTGAATGCGGTGAGGTGGCGATCGTCCGCTTCTCGGCGGGATCGTCGTTCACCTTCACCGATCGCGGACCATCGCGACCACTTCCGCTCTCGGTCGTGTAGCGGTCCCCGCTCTCGGGCCCGCGTCCCCTGCTCCTCGCGCGAGCTTCCCCATGGTTCTCGAGGGAGCTTCGCCCTCTGCTCCTTGAGCGAGCTTGCGAGTCGAAAGGCGTCCGCGCCCGGCACTGGCTTGGGCGTAGTAGTCTTCCTGCCGTCGTGGTGAGGCGAGACCTTTCGACTCGCAAGCTCGCTCAAGGAGCAGAGGAAACGTCGCGCGACGTGCTGTGGGGAACTTGTGCGATGTGCAGGGGGAATCTCGCACGACGAGCGGGGGAGCTCGTGCGACGTGCAGGGGAAGGTCGCGACGAGCAGGGCAGATCCTGAGGGGGAGTATCAATTGGATTCGAGTTCAGCGGAACGTTCCACGACCGGCGGCGGGCGGCACCGGGTCGGGGGTGCCGGGCCGTCACAGTTGGTCCGACGCTATGAGGGTTGGAGACTGGAGCATCCTTGGTGGGATCGGATCCTGACGATGATCGTGTTCATCGCGGTTCTCATCGGCCTCGATCAGCTGCTGGCGATGGTCTGGTAGTCCAGCGAATCGTCCCAGTCTCCATCTCGGCTTCGGAATGCTGGGATTCACCGACAGTCAGCGAAGTGTGCTGCAGCCGTTCATGCTGGAGGCGACCGGCCGCGACTACGTCGCAGACGTCGGAACCCTTCGGTCGGAGCAGCGCGACGGCGCGCACACGCATTGACCGGCCCGCACGCGAACAACTCAGGAGCGCCCATGTATCGAGTCGCAGTCATCTACGGCCAGCCCACCGACGCGGCGGCTTTCGACGAGTACTACCACGACACCCACATGCCGATCGCGCAGAAGATGCCCGGACTGCAGGGCGCGACGGTCACCAAGTGCGAGACGCTCGACGGCAGTGAACCCGCGTTCTACATCATCACCGAGTTGCAGTTCGAGTCGCGCGAAGCGGCGGCTGCGGGCCTCGGGTCCCCGGAGGGGCGAGCGGCGGGCGCGGACGTGGCCAACTTCGCCACCGGCGGGGTGCAGATGGCGTTCCTGCCCGGGTGACCGGTGAATGGGGTCGTCCCAGTTCAGGTCGAGACAGCGGCGAGGAACGTCGACAGCTTTCCGGACGTCTCGGCGAGTTCGGCGTCAGGTTCTGAGCCGACGACGATCCCGGCGCCCGCGTAGGCGCGGATCCGGTCCGACCACACGTCGCCGCACCGGATGCTGACGGCCCACTCGCCGTCGCCGTGGGCGTCGGACCATCCGACGGCACCGGCGAAGAAGCCGCGGTCGAATGATTCGGCCTCGCTGATCAGGTCGTATGCCGCCATTCGCGGGGTGCCGCAGACGGCGGGTGTCGGGTGCAGCAGTGCGGCGAGTTCGCCCACGGGCAACTCCGGATCTCGGAGTTCCGCGGTGATCTCGGTGCCGAGGTGCCACATGCTGTCGGTGCCGAGCAATCCCGGTTCGGGAGCGCTCAGACGCGCGCAGTACGGGGCGAGCACGTCGCAGATGGCGTCGACCACGTACGCGTGTTCGCGGCGGTCCTTCTCGGACGCCGTGAGCGCGTCTGCACGGGCGCGGTCGGTCGCCGCATCCGGAGAGCGTCGCGCTGAGCCGGCCAACGGATGAGAACGGACGCTCGTTCCGGATTTGGCGATCAACAGTTCGGGGCTGGCGCCGACGAGATGTCGGCCGTCGGCCACGGGCAACGCGAAGACATATGCTGCAGGATTGTCGGCGGCCAGACGTCCAGCGATCGCCAGCGGATCGCAAGGCTCGGTGCACGACAGATCGCGATACCGTGCGAGCACCGCCTTCTCGACGTCTCCGTCGGCGAAAGCCTCGAGCAGCAGGCGGACACCGTCACGGTAGTCGTCCGGCGACGACTGGCCTCCATCGCGAAACTCCGATTCCTCGATCGCCCGGCGCTCCGGTTCAGGACCGATCGGGAGAACAATCGTCGACGCCTGATCACGACGGAAGGGAAGTGCGGCGAACACCCGCCCGCGGTGGGCGTCGGCGGCCGCGGCCTGCATTGATTGTGCGAACCGGGTGTGATCGAGTGCGGCCGGTCCTTCGCTGAGCAGGGCGCTCGCCGACAGGTCGACGCTCGCCGACCTCCATCGCATCGCCGCCGTCATAGCGTTGCACCTCCGTCCACGTACAGCTCCTGAAGGGTGATGTGGCGGGCGTCGTCGCTGATCAGGAACGCCACGGTGGCTGCGATGTCTGTCGGTTCGGCGATCCGGCCGAGTGGGATGCCGAGCCGATGAGCGGCGAGGTCGCCGCGAAGTGTCGCTTGTTCGTCAGCAGGCGACGACCACAGGCTCTCGAGCATCGGCGTTCGTGTGGAACCCGGCTGAACGACGTTGCCTCGGACGCCCGACGCCGCGTTCTCCAGCGCGAACGAGTGAGTGAGCATGGTGGCGGCGGCCTTTGTCGCGCCGTAGGCGCCCAATGACATGCGCGGTGTTCCTGCAGCGTTTGACGCAACAGTCACCACTGCGCCTCGATTGTCGACGAGTTGTTCGGCGAACCCCTGCAGGGCGTGGAGTACTCCGAGCACGTTGACGTCGAGCATGGCGCGGATGTCGCCGGCGGAGATGTCGGCGACACGGGAAGGCCGGAGGATGCCTGCCACATTGACCAGGGCGGAGCATCCGCCCAGATCGGCGACGCGTGCGGCGACCCGCTCCACGTCGGTCAGCGACGTCACGTCGCACGCCCACGAGGTGTCGCTGTCGTCGACGTCGAGCCCGATCACCGTCCAGCCTCTGTCGTTGAGGGTGGAGACGCACGCGGCCCCGATCCCTCCTGCGGCTCCGGTCACGACAACGGTTCTGCTCACAAAGGTGAGCCTAGCCTAAATGTTGCCGGTGGGGGTGGCCGGGTGCTGCGGGAAGAGGCCGAGGCCGTCAGCTGTCAGCTGCTGGAGGTCAGCTGAGCCGCTCCAGGACCATCGCCATGCCCTGGCCGCCGCCGACGCACATGGTCTCGAGACCGTACTGCTTGTCGTGCGTGCGGAGGTTGTTGAGGAGAGTTGCGGTGATGCGCGCACCGGTCATGCCGAAGGGGTGACCGAGGGCGATTGCGCCTCCGGACACGTTCAGTCGATCCTCGTCGATCTTCAGCTCGCGTGCGGAGCCGATGACCTGCACGGCGAAAGCCTCGTTGATCTCGACCAGGTCGATGTCGTCGATGCCGAGCCCTGCGATCGCAAGGGCGCGCTTGGACGCCTCGATCGGGCCGAGGCCCATGATCTCCGGCGACAGGCCGGACACGCCGGTCGACACGATGCGCGCCAATGGCGTCAGGCCGAGTTCCTTCGCCTTCGTGTCCGACATGATCACGAGTGCGGCAGCGCCGTCGTTCAGCGGACAGGCGTTGCCTGCGGTGACCGTGCCGTCCGGGCGGAAGACGGGCTTGAGTCCGCTGATGCCTTCGTATGTCGTGCCTGCGCGCGGGCCGTCGTCGGTGGAGACGACGGTGCCGTCGGGCAGCGTCACCGGCGTGATCTCCCGATCGAAGAATCCTGCCGCAATCGCCGCTTCGGCCCGGTTCTGCGAGCTGACCGCCCAGCGGTCCTGCTCTTCACGGGTGATCCCGGTGATCTGGGCGACGTTCTCGGCCGTCTGGCCCATTGCGATGTATGCGTCGGGGACGTTGCCAGACTCGCGCGGATCGGTCCACTCCTGGCCGCCCGTGGCGAGTTCCTTGGTGTGGGCTTGCGCGTCGTCGTAGAGCGGATTCTGGGTGTCGGGGAGGGAGTCGGAGTTGCCCTTCACGAAACGCGACACCGTCTCGACGCCTGCCGAGATGAACACGTCGCCTTCGCCTGCCTTGATCGCGTGCATCGCCATTCGTGTGGTCTGGAGTGACGACGAGCAGTAGCGCGTGACGGTGGTGCCGGGGATGGAGTCGTAGCCCAGTTCGATGGCGACGTTGCGGCCCAAGTTGAAACCCTGCTCGCCGCCGGGGAGGCCGCATCCGAGAATGAGGTCATTGACGTCGTTCGGGTCGAGGGACGGGACCTTGTCGAGTGCGGCCTGCACCATCTGGGCGGCCAGATCGTCGGGCCGCATCCCGACGAGTGATCCCTTCATGGCGCGGCCGATGGGGGAGCGGGCGATGGAAACGATGACGGCCTCGGGCATGGTGACTCCTGGGATAGAGCAACTAGTGGAATATGCATACGCATAGTTTCTATGCTGGTGCATATATCTAGTCAGACGGTTGACGCGTTTGTCAAGGATTGGTTTTGTAGCCATTGACCTGCGCTGATCGAATGTGGCACGCTGCGGGAACGGCTGCCGAGTGAGCGGTCGGTCATCGGATCAGTCGTTGGAGGAGGAGTTATGAAGGTCTCGGGAAAAGTCGCCGTCGTCACCGGAGCGGGCAGCGGAATCGGTGCCGCCATCGCCCGGAGGCTCGTGGCCGACGGAGCGCGAGTCGTCCTCTCCGACCTCGACGAGGTCGGCATGGGCGAGGTGATCGCCGGGATCGAGTCCCAGGCTCCGGGCGCCGCCGTCGCCGTGCGTGCCGATGCATCCTCGGCGGCCGACATCGCCGATGTCATCGCCCGTGCCGAAGAGCGATTCGGGCCCGTGGATCTCTACTTCGCCAACGCGGGGATCGGGGCGGGCGACGGACTCGAGCAGGACGACGCCGTGTGGGACCTGGTGATCGACGTGAATCTGCGCGGCCACATCCGTGCGGCGCAGTTGCTGGTCCCCGGGTGGGTGGAGCGCGGCGAGGGCTACTTCGTCAGCACGGCCTCGGCGGCGGGTCTGCTCACCCAGATCGGCTCGGCTCCGTACGCGGTCACCAAGCACGCCGCCGTCGGGTTCGCCGAATGGCTGTCGGTCACGTACGGCGATCAAGGCGTCCGAGTCAGCTGCCTGTGCCCGATGGGCGTCAACACGAAACTCCTCACCGACGACGCGGCGCTGTCGACAACCGCGGCCAAGGCAGTCACGTCGGCCGGCGCGGTCCTCGAACCCGCCGACGTCGCCGACGCCGTGCTCGCCGCGATGGACGAGGAGCGGTTCCTGATCCTTCCGCACGCCGAGGTGCTCGAGATGTACCGCCACAAGGGTTCGGACTACGACCGCTGGATCCGCGGCATGCGCCGTTTCCAGAAGGTGCTGCAGGGAGAGTGATTCTCGCTCAGAGGTCGAAGCGGACGTCCGCGGTGGCACGGGCCAGGAGTGTCCCCTCGTCGTCGCGGAGTTCGGCGTCGAAGATCGAGAGCCTTCGGCCGAGCTTGACCGGCGTGGCGCGGACGTGAACGCTCCGTCCGTCGACCTCTGGTGAGCGAAGGAAGGCGACGGTGAAGTCGACGAGTTGATACTGGCCGCCCGGCCGCATCGCGGACTGGGCGGCGAATGAGCAGCCCTGTGCGACTATCGCGCCGATGACTCCGCCGTGCATGGTGCCCATCACGTTGCCCATCCACTGCTCGCCGACGCAGCTGAACGTCAGGCCGTCATCGGCGACCGCGGTGATCGACCCGTTGAGCAACTCGCTGAGTGGACCGATCGGCGCGTCTCCTGCCACGATCCGGTCGATGACGGCGCGTCCGGACAGGTCGGGGTCGGGTGCGCCGACGATCGCCGCCTCGTTCGGCGTCACGGGTGCCGGCAGGTGAGGGACGCCGTCGCCCGCGACGACCAACTCCCGCTGAACGCGCACGTTGCGGGCATTGCCGATGCACAGAAGTCGTCCGGCGTCGCCGGTGATGTCGACGGTCGTCGACCCGTACAGCTTGTTGTGCAGGCGCAGATCGGCGACTGCGGTCAGCCGCTCGGTCACGTCGGGTCGGTCGAGCATCGACATGGACAGTCGTGCCTGCATCGTGGTGGCGCTCTGGTCGGCGACCCAGAACGGGTGGCCGCCGAGGTCGTCGAACAGCACCGCGAGAGCGGGCAGGTCAATGAGGCCGCGGTGGTCAGTCATCCGCGTGCCGAGGGCCTGCGTCATCTGGACCATCGGACTGTCGTCTTCACGCCCGACGGCGAAGGCGTGGAAAGCGTCTGTGGGCGTGAAGGTCATGTCTCGTGTTTAGCACATTCCTGAGCGAACGCTTACTCGGTGAAGAAACAATCAGGCGTGCTTGATTTATTGTGGCGGCTGTGTGACGCTCGACGCATGTCGATTGCAGAGGACCTGCGGGACGAATACGAGTCGTTGGACGGTCTGGTCGCGGAACTGACCGACGACCAGTGGGCCACGCTCACGCCCGCGGAGGGATGGACCATCGCTCATCAGATCGGGCACATCGTGTGGACTGATCGCGTCTCGTTGCTGGCGGCCACTGATCCGGACGAGTTCGCGGCGCAGCTCGCTGAAGCAGGTCAGGATCCGCTCGGCTTCGTCGACGCTGCGGCGGAGGCAGAGGCGCAGCGGACTCCAGCTGAACTCCTCGCCGACTGGCGACGCACTCGCGAGCAGTTGCTGATCGCGCTCGCAGCCGTCGAAGACGGGGTGAAGCTCCCGTGGTTCGGTCCTCCGATGTCGGCGCCGTCGATGATGACGGCGCGCATCATGGAGACGTGGGCGCACGGACTCGACGTCGCCGACGCTCTCGGTGTCCAGCGCACGCCGACCGACCGGATACGGAACGTCGCGCACATCGGTGTCCGCACCCGCGACTTCGCGTACATGGTGAACGGACAGAACGCGCCCGCCGAACCGTTCCGCTACGAAATGACCGGTCCCAGCGGCGCGGTCTGGACGTGGGGCCCTGAGGACGCATCGAACATCGTGCGCGGCAGCGCCGTGGACTTCTGCGAACTGGTCACCCAGAGGCGTGCGGTGGCCGACCTCGATCTCGAACTGATCGGCGACGATGCGCGCGCCTGGTCGCGCATCGCTCAATGCTTCGCCGGTCCGCCCGGAACCGGCCGCGCACCCTCCACGGAAGGCAACTGACATGACGAACGCCGTCCGCATCGGCAACGCGTCCGGTTTCTACGGCGACCGGCTCACCGCCGTGCACGAGATGCTCGAAGGCGGTCACCTCGACTATCTGACCGGCGACTACCTCGCCGAGCTCACGATGCTGATCCTCGGTCGCGACCGTCTCAAGGACCCGTCGCGCGGATACGCCAAGACCTTCCTTCGGCAGATGGAGACGAGCCTCGGACTGGCCGTCGACAAGGGTGTCAAGATCGTCGTCAACGCTGGCGGACTCAACCCGCACGGCCTCGCCGTCGCGCTTCGTGAGCTGTCGGAGAAGCTGAGCGTGGATGCACAGATCGCCTTCGTCAACGGCGACGACCTGCAGCCGCGCGCGGCTGAACTCGGTCTCGGAACCCCGATCACGGCCAACGCCTACCTCGGTGGGTTCGGGATCAAGTCCGCTCTCGATCGTGGTGCCGACGTTGTGGTCACCGGCCGGGTGACGGACGCGTCGCTCACCGTGGGAGCTGCGGCCTCGGCCTTCGGGTGGGGCTACAAGGACCTCGACGCGATCGCGGGTGCGATCGTGGCCGGCCACATCATTGAATGCGGCACCCAGGCCACCGGCGGCAATTTCTCCTTCTTCAAGGAGATTCCGATGGGCCGCCTCGGATTCCCGATCGCGGAGGTGGCCGCCGACGGGTCGTCGGTCATCACCAAGCACGAAGGAACCGGTGGGGCGGTCACCGTCGGGACCGTCACGGCGCAGCTGCTGTACGAGATCCAAGGCCCGCGGTACTACAACCCCGATGCGACCGCACTCCTGGACACCATCGAGGTGACGCAAGAAGGGCCCGACCGCGTCGGCGTCAGCGGCATCCGGGGCGAGGCCCCGCCGTCAGAGCTGAAGGTGTCGCTGAATCACCTCGCAGGCATCCGCAACCAGATCGACGTGGTCCTCACCGGGCTCGACATCGAAGACAAGGCCGCGCTGTTCCAGGAGCAGTTCGAGGCCGCACTGCCGACGTCGCCCGCCGAACTCACCTGGGAACTGTCGCGCCTGGACCGGCCGGACGCAGACACCGAGGAACAGGCCAGTGCACTGCTCCGGTGCGTCGCTCGCGACACCGACCCGAACGCAGTCGGCCGCGCCTTCAGCGCGACCGCCGTTGAACTGGCGTTGGCCAGTTACCCGGGCTTCACCCTCACCGCCCCGCCCGGGAACGGCGCACCGTACGGCGTGTTCGTCCCCGGCTACGTCGACGCAGGCGTGGTGGAGCATCGGGTGACCCAGCCGGACGGAGTCTCCGTCCTCATCGAACCGTCGCCAATGCGGACCGAACCGACGCGTGACGTGAGCGTGCCCGACTCCGGACCGATCGGCGACTGGGGCCCGACCCGACGTGCTCCGATCGGTGAGATCGTCGGCGCGCGGAGCGGCGACAAGGGCGGGAGCGCGAACATCGGGGTCTGGGTCAGGTCGGACGACGAGTTCGCCTGGCTCGATCAGACGCTCACCGTGGACCGGATCAAGGAACTCCTCCCGGAGATCGCGGCCCTGACCGTCCATCGATACCGACTGCCCAAGATTCGCGCCCTCAACTTCGTCATCGAAGGCGTCCTCGGGCGCGGTGTCGCCGAGAACGTCCGCTTCGACCCACAGGCCAAGGGGCTCGGCGAATGGCTCCGCTCCCGCGTCGTCGACGTGCCTGAGCGGTTCGGTCGCTGACCTTTCGACTCGCAAGCTCGCTCAAGGAGCGGGGAAGACGCTCGCTCAAGGAGCAGGGAAAACTCGCCCAGGAGCAGGAACAAGCTCGCTCGTGGAGCGGGAGAGGAAATTCATGCCCATCCCCAGTGACATTTGGGATTCCGAACAACGTCGTGACCTGCGCAGTCTGGCCGCAGACTTCGCGACCAAACACATCCTGCCGTTCCAGGACCAGTGGGAACGCGACGGACTGATCCCGCGAGAACTCCACAAGCAGGCGGGTGAGCTCGGCCTCCTCGGTCTCGGCACACCCGAGGAGAAGGGCGGAAGCGGCGGCGACGGGATCGACGCGCTCATCGTCTGCGAGGAACTGCACTACCGCGGTGTGTCCGGCGGTGTGTTCGCGAGCCTGTTCACGTGCGGCATCTCCACGCCGCACATCGCGAACAACGGGACCCCGGAACAGCTCGCGAAGTGGGTCGCGCCGGTCCTCGCCGGCGACAAGATCAGCAGCCTCGCGATCACCGAGCCCAGCGGCGGCAGCGACGTCGGCCACCTGCGCACCACGGCGAAGCGCGACGGCGACCACTTCATCGTCAACGGCGCCAAGACGTTCATCACCTCGGCGGTGCGCGCCGACCACATCGTGGCCGCAGTCCGCACCGGCGGAGACGGCGCGGCAGGCGTGTCCCTCCTCGTGATCGAGAAGGGGACACCCGGCTTCAACGTCGACCGCAAGCTCGAGAAGATGGGGTGGTTGGCGTCCGACACCGGCGAACTGTCGTTCGTCGACTGTCGGGTGCCGGTGGAGAACCTCATCGGCCCGGAGAACTCGGGCTTCGCGCAGATCGCGCAGGCCTTCGTGTCCGAGCGGGCCGCGCTCGCCGTGCAGGCGTACGCGCAGGCCCAGCGGTCGCTGGACCTGACCCTGGAATGGGTACGCAACCGCGACACGTTCGGCAAGCCGTTGATCAAGCGCCAGTCGGTGCAGGACACGGTCACCGAGATGGCCCGCAAGGTCGACGTCGCACGCACCTACACGCGGTCTGTCGTCGACCGGCACATGATGAACGGCGATCCGATGCTCGCGGAGATCTGCTTCGCCAAGAACACCGCCGTCGAAGCAGCCGAATGGGTCATCGACAAGGGGGTCCAGCTGCACGGCGGCATGGGCTACATGCGGGAGTCGGAGATCGAGCGCCAGTACCGCGACATCCGCATCATCGGAATCGGCGGCGGAACCAACGAGATCCTCACGGGTCTCGCGGCCAAGGTGCTGGGGTACCAGGGATGAGCACGACCGCACGGGCGAAGGGAAAGGGCACACGATGACTGTTCTGAGAAGCAAGATCGACACCACGTCCGACGAGTTCGTCGCGAACGTCGAGGCGATGAACGCCAAACTCGCCGAACTCGACGTCGAGTTCCGCAAGGTGCTCGTCGGCGGTGGTGAGAAGTACGTGGAGCGACACCGCAAGCGCGGGAAGCTGACGGCGCGTGAGCGTATCGAGCTGCTGATCGACGAGGACTCGCCGTTCCTCGAACTGTGTGCGCTCGCCGCACACGGATCGCAGTTCACCGTCGGTGCCTCCGTCGTGGTCGGCATCGGCGTGGTCGAGGGTGTCGAGTGCCTGGTCGTCGCGAACGACCCGACGGTCAAGGGCGGCACGTCGAACCCGTGGACTCTGCGCAAGGTGCTGCGCGCCAACGACATCGCGATGCAGAACCGTCTGCCGGTGATCTCGATGGTCGAGTCCGGAGGCGCCGACCTCCCGACGCAGAAGGAAGTGTTCGTCCCCGGCGGACGCATGTTCCGCGACCTCACCCGACTGTCGGCGGCAGGCATCCCGACGATCGCCCTCGTCTTCGGCAATTCGACGGCCGGCGGCGCGTACATCCCCGGCATGAGTGATCACGTCGTGATGATCGACGATCGCTCGAAGGTGTTCCTCGGAGGTCCGCCGCTGGTCAAGATGGCAACCGGCGAGGAGAGCGACGACGAAGAACTCGGCGGCGCCAAGATGCACGCTCGGGTGTCGGGTCTCGGCGACTACCTCGCCGCCGACGAGCAGGACGCGGTCCGCATCGGACGTCGGATCGTCGCACGCCTCAATTGGCGCAAGCAGGGACCGACGCCCTCAGCGGTCGTCGAGCCCCAGTACGACGCCGAGGATCTCTTGGGCATCGTTCCGTCGGACCTCAAGATCCCGTTCGATCCGCACGAGGTGATCGCGCGCATCGTCGACGGAAGCGACTTCGACGAGTTCAAACCCGAGTACGGCACATCGCTGGTGACCGGGTGGGCCACCGTCCACGGGTACCCGGTCGGCATCCTCGCCAACGCACAGGGAGTCCTCTTCTCCCAGGAAGCTCAGAAGGCGACTCAGTTCATCCAACTCGCCAACCGCAGTGACACTCCGCTGCTCTTCCTGCACAACACCACCGGCTACATGGTGGGCAAGGAGTACGAACAGGGCGGCATCATCAAGCACGGCGCGATGATGATCAACGCGGTGTCGAACTCGACGGTCCCGCACATCTCGATCCTGATGGGCGCCAGCTACGGCGCAGGCCACTACGGCATGTGCGGCCGCGCCTACGATCCGCGGTTCCTGTTCGCGTGGCCGAGCGCCAAGAGTGCCGTCATGGGCGCGGCACAGCTCGCGGGTGTCATCTCGATCGTCTCCCGTGCGGCCACCGAGGCCCGCGGCGGCGTCGTCGACGAAGAGGCGGACGCAGGCATGCGCGCCATGATCGAAGCTCAGATCGAGATCGAGTCGGTCCCGACGTTCCTGTCCGGAATGCTCTACGACGACGGTGTGATCGACCCGCGCGACACCCGAACGATTCTCGGCCAGACCCTGTCCGCCATTGCTACCGCCCCGGTCGAGGGCACCAGCAACTTCGGCGTCTTCCGGATGTGAGGCATCAGATGACCAACCCGATCACCCCGACGCCGATCACGTCAGTCCTCGTCGCGAACCGCGGTGAGATCGCGTGCCGCGTGTTCACCACCGCGAAGGCGCTCGGCCTGCGGACCGTGGCCGTCTACTCCGATCCCGACGCCGACGCCCCGCACGTCCGGCAGGCCGACGCCGCCGTTCACCTGCCGGGCTCGACATCGGCCGAGACCTATCTGCGGTCGGAGCAGATCATCGCCGCCGCGCAGGCGGCGGGCGCCGACGCGATCCACCCCGGCTACGGATTCCTGTCGGAGAACGCCGAGTTCGCCGAGGCAGTCGTCGCCGCCGGGCTCACCTGGATCGGTCCGCCCGCGGGCGCGATCACTGCGATGGGGTCCAAGGTGAACGCCAAAGAACTGATGGCGGCCGCGGGAGTCCCCGTGCTGACCGACATCGACCCGGAGAACGTCACCGCCGACGATCTTCCGCTGCTCATCAAGGCCTCCGCGGGCGGCGGCGGACGCGGAATGCGTGTCGTCCGCGGCCTGTCCGAACTCGCCGACCAGGTCGCCGGCGCACGCCGAGAAGCCGAATCGGCATTCGGCGACCCGACAGTGTTCTGCGAGCCGTACATCGAGCGTGGGCACCACATCGAAGTCCAGGTGATGGCCGACGCGCACGGCACGGTCTGGGCGGTCGGCGAGCGTGAATGCTCCATCCAGCGTCGCCATCAGAAGGTGGTGGAGGAGGCGCCTGCACCGCTCGTCGAGCGGATCGGTGGCGACATGCGAGAGCGCCTGTACGCCGCGGCGCGCACGGCCGTCGAGTCCATCGGCTACCGAGGTGCGGGCACGGTGGAGTTCCTCGCCGATGAGAACGGGAAGTTCTTCTTCCTGGAGACCAACACGCGTCTCCAGGTGGAACATCCGGTCACCGAACTGACCACCGGCACCGACCTCGTCGAATGGCAGATCCGCGTCGCCGAGGGCGAAGCGCTGCCCGCGCAGGAGCCGACCACATCGGGTCACTCCATCGAGGTCCGTCTCTACGCGGAGGACCCGGCGAACGATTGGCAGCCGCAGTCGGGCACGATCACCACGATCGACCTGCCCGCCGACGCCCGTTTTGAACTCCTCGACCGGCCCGGCGTGCGGGTCGACTCCGGCATCGCCGACGGCAGTGAGATCTCGACGTTCTACGACCCGATGCTCGCCAAAGTCATCTCGGTCGCGCCAACCCGCGATCGCGCGGCGGCCATGCTCGCGAGGGCACTGTCGGACGCGAAGATCCACGGCCTCGTCACCAACCGCGACATGCTCGTCAACACTCTGCGCGACGCGACGTTCCTATCCGGGAACACCGACACCGCGTACCTCGACACCGTCGGACTCGACGTCCTGTCCGCACCGCTGGCCTCCGACGACGCCACGCGAGTCGCCGCCGTGGCAGCCGCTCTCGCTCAGTCGGCTGCCAACCGTTCGTCGGCCCGCATGCTCGGTTCGCTCCCGTCGGGATGGCGCAACATCGCCTCCGACTTCCAGTCGAAGAGCTACACGACCGCTGCGGGCGACGAGATCGTCGCACGGTATCGGATCGGGCGGACCACAACAGAGGTGCCCGACCTCGCCGACACCGCCGTCGTGTCGATCGCTCCGACCGAGGCGGTCCTGTCAACGGCGGGCGTGACGCGCCGGTACCGGGTCACTGTCGTCGGCGACGCGGTACACGTCGACTGGCCCGGAGCGTCGGTGTCGTTGACGCGGGTCCCGCGCTACGTCGACCCGGCCGCGCAGGAGCGCCCGGGATCACTGCTCGCCCCGATGCCCGGCGCCGTGATCCGTGTTGCGGTCAGCGAGGGTGATCGTGTCACCGCGGGGCAACCGCTGCTATGGCTTGAAGCCATGAAGATGGAGCACACCATCAGTGCACCCGCCGACGGCATCGTGTCGGTGCTCGCGGTGGAAGTGGGCCGTCAACTGTCCGTCGGCGATGTGCTCGCCGTGATCTCGTCCGAATCCGACGACTGAAGAGTAGGGGAACAACACCCATGAGCTTTATCGAGACAGAAGAACGCGCTGCCCTGCGAGAGGCCGTTGCCGGGCTGGTCAAGAAGTACGACCACCAGTACTTCATCGACTGTGCGCGCGCCGGTCGCAAGACTGACGAACTCTGGAAGGAGGCAGGCGAGCTCGGCTTCATCGGCGTCAACCTGCCGGAGGAGTACGGCGGCGGCGGTGCGGGCATGTACGAGCTCGCGATCGTCATGGAAGAGATGGCGGCTGGTGGCAGCGGCCTTCTGATGATGGTCGTGTCGCCTGCGATCTGCGGCAACATCATCGCTCGGTTCGGCACCGATGAGCAGAAGCAGAAGTGGATCCCGGGGCTGGCAGACGGCTCGATCACCATGGCGTTCGGCATCACCGAACCCGATGCGGGCTCCAACTCGCATCAGATCACGACAACAGCCCGGCGCGACGGGGACGACTGGCTGCTGTCCGGTCGGAAGGTGTTCATCTCCGGTGTCGACCAGGCCGAAGCAGTCCTGATCGTCGCCCGTACCGAGGACTCGAAGACGGGTCGCCTCAAGCCGGCGCTGTTCATCGTGCCGACCGACGCACCTGGGTTCGAAGCCCAGGTGATCGAGATGGACATCATCAACCCGGAGAAGCAGTTCACCCTCTTCCTCGACGATGTCCGTCTGCCGTCTGATGCTCTTGTCGGTTCCGAGGATGCTGCGCTGTCGCAGCTGTTTGCGGGCCTCAACCCGGAGCGAATCATGGCGTCGGCGTCGGCCGTCGGCATGGGGCGCTACGCACTCGAACGTGCCGTCGAATACGCCAACGAGCGGAGTGTGTGGAAGACGCCGATCGGCGCGCACCAGGCGATCGCCCACCCGCTCGCGCAGGGCAAGATCGAGCTCGAGATGGCGAAGCTGATGATGCAGAAGGCCGCGACGCTGTACGACGCGGGCGACGACTGGGGTGCGGCGGTGCCGGCCAACATGGCGAAGTACGCTGCAGGCGAGGCGACCGCGAAGATCGTCGATCAGGCAGTGCAGACGCTCGGCGGAAACGGGCTGACAGTCGAGTACGGCCTCGCCGCGATGCTTCCGCTGTCTCGACTGACGCGGATCGCGCCGGTGAGCCGCGAGATGATCCTCAACTTCGTCTCGCAGACGTGCCTCGGTCTCCCGAAGTCGTACTGAGATGGGCGACGACATTCTGGTCCGGAGCGAGGTGGACGCGGCGGTCGCCGTGATCACCCTCGACTCGCCAGGCAATCGGAACGCGTTGAGCTCGGTGCTCGTGTCCCAACTGCGGTCGGCCTTGGCCGATGCTGCCGCAGACGAGGACATTCGCGCGGTTGTGCTCACCCACACGGGTGGAACGTTCTGCGCGGGAGGCGACCTGCGCGAGGCACTGGGTCGGGGACTCAGTCCCGAGGAGGCCACCGCCGAAGGCGCCGAGGCGATGATCGGTTTGATGAGCGCGATGCTCGAGATCACCAAACCGGTGATCGCCGTTGTGAACGGGCACGTTCGCGCGGGCGGGTTCGGACTCCTCGGAGCGGCCGACATCGCGCTCGCAGGTCCTGCCGCCACCTTCGCGCTCACCGAGTCGCGGCTGGGTCTCGCGCCGTCGATGATCTCGATCGTGCTGCTGCCGAAGATGACGTCGCGTGCGGCTGGACGTTACTTCTTGACCGGTGAGACGTTCACCCCGCAGCAGGCGGAGTCGTTCGGCCTGGTCAGCAAGGCCCTCGGATCAACCGACGAGGTGTCGGACGAACTGCACGCGATCTGCGAGGGCATCCGAAAGGCGTCGCCGCAGGGGCTGGCGGCGTCGAAGCGTCTCACAACGGCCGCGCTCCTCGCAGACTTCCGCGAGAGCGCATCCGCGCGGGCATCTGAGTCGGCGGCGCTGTTCGCCTCCGACGAGGCGCGCGAGGGGATGACGGCGTTCCTGACCAAGCGGAAAGCCGCGTGGGACGCGAGTTCGTCGTGACCCAGCCGTCGCGGGAACCACAGCAGGACCGCTCCCGGATCACCCGGGAGCGGCTCCTGTCCTCGACCCTCGACATCCTCGCCGAGCACGGGTGGGCGTCGGCCACGGTCGCGCGGGTCGCTGAGGAGGCCGGAGTGTCGCGCGGGGCTGCGCAGCATCACTTCCCGACAAAGGAAGCGTTGATCACCGCGGCGCTGGAGGAGATGTTCACGCAGCTCACCTCGATGGCGGAGTCCCGCGCCGAACTGCCGGCTGGGCCCGAACGGATCCGGCTCGTCGTCGACCGTGCCGTCGACATCTACACCGGTCGCGAGTTCAAAGCCGCCCTGCAGGTGTGGGCAGCCGCGGCGTCCGACGAACTGCTTCGTGAACAGATCACACCGCTCGAGGCGAAGTTCGCGCGTGCCGCGCACCGCATGACGCTCAACGGTTTCGACCCCGATGGAACCGATCCGCGCGCCTTCCGACTCGCCCAGGCCACCCTCGACCTCGCGCGAGGTCTTGGGCTGGCCGACACTCTCACCGACGACTCCAAACGCCGCGCCCAAGTGGTCGACACCTGGACCGAGCAGCTGACGACGGCCCTGACGCTGAGCGGTTGAGCGAAGCAGGGAGGTGTGAGACAGGCACGGGAATGGGGCCCGCGGGGCAGCCGTGTTCTCATTGCCTGGATCTCAGCGGATCTCGTGCCCACGACACACGTTGTCGGTCAAACGGTCGACAGTCGCGGCCGTGGCGGCTAGCGTCGAGTACATGAGCCTCCCGGTCACCAACTCGACGATCGAGTCGTCGAACCGACGCGTTCGGATGTGCCGTTCCTGATGCGGTGTGTCGACAACACGCCTGTCGTCGCGGTTTCGACAAGGCTGCCGCTGTTCGATCGGATGGTCGTGGCGAGTGAGAGACTGCGCGACGCGCCGCCGGATGCCGACCTTCACCGTTTTGTCAGTCGGTCGCACCGTTTCTGAACCCACAACCGCGAGAGCGGGTGCCGCCGATCTGATGATCAGCGGCACCCGCTCACTCGGTTTCTGGTCTAGGACGCGTGGTCGATGACACCGCGGACGTTCAGACCGTTGCGAAGGTCCTCGTATCCCTGGTTGACGTCTTCGAGTGAGTAGCGCTTGGTGACCAACTCGTCGAGCTTGAGCTCTCCCGCGTCGTACAGGCGAAGCAGGCGGACGATGTCGTACTGCGGGTTCATCGAACCGAACAGCGAACCCATGATCGTCTTCTGATTCAGGGTCAGATCGGTGCCCGACACCTGGACGGTGAGCTTGGTCGGGTCGGCCAGGCCGGTGATCACGACCCGTCCGCCCTTGCCGATCGCCGCGGTCGCGGCTTGAACCACGGGCACGTCGACGGTGCCGACGAGGATGAGCGCGGCGTCGGCGCCCTGGCCCCACGTGAGCTCGGTGACCTTCTCCTGAGCCTCTTCCGCGGTCGCGAAGGCGTGGGTCGCGCCGAACTGGAGCGCCTGGTCGCGCTTCATCGCGATCGGGTCGACGGCGACGACATACTTGCAGCCTGCAGCGACGGCACCCTGAACGGCGTTGATGCCGAGGCCGCCGATGCCGTAGATCACGGCGGTGTCGCCCGCGCGGAGGTTGCCCGCATTGACCGCGGTACCCCAGCCGGAGGGGACGCCGCAGCCCACCAGGACGGCGGTCTCCAGCGGAAGCCAGTCGTCCACCTTGACCACCGAGTGCTGCGAGATCGTCGCGTACTCGGAGAACGTGCCCAGCATGCACATCGCGCCGAAGTCGACGCCGTTGCCGTGGAACCGGAACGTGCCGTCGGGCATCGATCCCTCCAGGATGGTGGCGCCCATGTCACAGAGGTTCTGGCGGCCCGTCGAACAGTAGCGGCAGGTGCCGCAGTTCGGGATGAAGCTGCACACCACGTGGTCGCCCGCCTTGACCTTCGTCACACCGGGGCCCACCTCCTGGATGATTCCCGAGCCCTCGTGGCCTCCGACGATCGGGTAGCGGGGCGGGAGGTCGCCGTCGGTGAGGTGCAGATCCGAGTGGCACAGGCCCGCGGCCGTGTACTTGATCAGCACTTCGCCAGGGCCGGGGCCGTCGAGTTCGAGTTCCATGATCTCGAACGGCTTGCCTGCTTCGAGGAGTACAGCTGCCTTGGTCTTCATGGGGTGTCCTTCTTGGTGGTGGGGTGGGGTCAGAGCGCGATGTTGACGGACTTGGTCTGCGTGTAGTGATCGACGGCGGAGTCGCCGAGTTCGCGGCCCCAGCCGGACTGCTTGAAACCGCCGAACGGCAGGGCGGTGTCGAAGCCGTTGTACTGGTTCACCCAGACCGAGCCGGCCTGCAGTTTGGCGGCCGTGCGGTGGGCCTTCGAGACGTCTTTGGTCCAGATGCCTGCGGCGAGACCGTAGATCGAGTCGTTGGCGGCGCGAGCGACGTCCTCTTCGTCGTCGAACGGCAGCGCGACCACCACGGGGCCGAAGATCTCCTCCTCGACGATCGAGAACTCGGGCTTCACGTCGACGAACACGGTGGGTTCGACGAAGTAGCCCTCATCGCCCCACCGGCCGCCGCCGGTCAGCGCCCGGGCGCCGTCGGCGAGTCCCTGCTGGATGTAGCCGCTCACACGATCGAACTGCTCCTGTGACACCAACGGCCCCAGCTCGGTCGTCGGGTCGAGCCCCGGACCGATCTTCGCCTGCGACGCTGCGTTCGCGACGGCCTGCGTGAAGTCGTCGAAGATGTCCCGCTGCACGAACATGCGGGTGCCCGCGACGCAGCACTGACCGTGGTTGAACATCCACGCGGCGACCGAACCCGCGACGGCGGCGTCCAGATCGGCGTCGTTGTACACGATGTTCGGGCTCTTGCCGCCGAGTTCGAGAGTGACCTTCTTGAGGTTTCCGGTGGCTGCGTGAACGATCTTCTTTCCGACCTCGGTGGAACCGGTGAACGCGACCTTGTCGACGTCCATGTGCGCGGACAGTGCGGCGCCGGCGTCACCGAAGCCGGGCACGATGTTGACCACGCCGGGCGGGAATCCGGCCTCCTCGAACACCTCGCCGAGCATCAGCGCGCTGAGCGGAGTCTGCTCGGCCGGCTTCAGTACAACGGTGTTGCCTGCGGCGAGCGCTGGTGCCAGCTTCCACGTCGCCATCAGGATGGGGAAGTTCCACGGGATGATCTGGCCGCAGACGCCGATCGACTCGCGTCGGGTGTATGCGTGGAACTGCTGGTCGGGAGCGAACGGCATCGACGGCGTGACCGACGATCCGGTGATCTTGGTGGCCAGACCGGCGTTGTACCGCCAGACGTCGGCGGACCATCCGACGTCGACAGCGGTGGCGATGGCCACCGACTTGCCGTTGTCGAGCGCCTCGAGCTGACCGAAGATCTCGGCTCGCTCGGAGAGGATGTCGCCGACTCGCCAGATGAGACGTTCCCGCTCGTTCGGCTTCATCCGCGACCACGGGCCTTCGTACGCTGCGCGGGCGGCCGCGACGGCACGATCGATGTCGGCGGCCTCGCCCTGGGCGACGTTGGTGATGACGCGGCCGGTGGCCGGGTCGTTGGTGGCGAACGTGCGTCCTGATGCCGCATCGACCCACTGGCCGCCGATCAGCATCTTGCGATCAGTGGAGACGAAGTCGGCGACGGCGGGAAGCAATCCCGGAATCGTGGTCGTGGTCATCGGAGACCTCCTGGCGAGAGTATGTGAAGCGCGCCACTGTGACGCACATCATTTCTCGCACGAGGCTGGGGACCCGCCGTGTACGGAAACTGAACACTCCGACTGAACAGGCGCTTCGTCGCCGAGTCCGAACGGCTGTCGAAGCAGGTCAGCCGGTGATTCCAAGGGCCCGTATGCGGGCGTACAACGTAGTCCGACTGATGCCGAGAGCCTTGGCCGCGGTGCTCTTGTTGCCGTCGGCAGAAGCCAGCGCCGCCACGATGGCTTGCCGTTCGGCCTGCTCGAGTCCCATCAACTTGGACGCCCGAGTCGACGCCCGATACCCGACGGGAAGGTCGATCGAACCGACGGTGCGCGAGCCGCGTGCAGTCGACGCGTCGGCTGCCCGTCTCAGGACGTTGGTCAGTTCGGTGAGATTCCCCGGCCATTCCTGGCACACGAGAGCATCGGCGGCGTCGGACCCGAGATCGAGGCGCGGGTCGATCCGAGCGAGAGCCTCTTGCCCGAGTGCCGCTAGTTCCGTGGGCCGGTCGCGGAGCGGGGACAGAACGATCCGCCGCCCGCAACACGCAGTCAACGCGGCGACAGTCGGAGCGAGTGATTCCGGGGGGCCGGTGACGACGACGATCGGGGGATCAGACGGGCTGTTCGACGCCACGACCGAGTGCATCAGTCGCAGAGACCTCTCGTCGAGAAGGTCGGCCCCGTCGAAGATCACCCCGTTGCCCGACAACCGAGCCTGGCGCAGGACGGCCGTCACATCGACCGGTGAGCCGTCGAGGATCGTCGCGGCGACGTCGACGATGGTCGCCCGATCGTCGGGCAGGCAGGCGCGAGCTCGCGTCGATCGGCCCGTCCCCGGCTCGCCGCAGACAGCAGTGGTCGCCCCGACGGCGACCGGCACCGTGAGGGACACCGCGGGCGCCGATCCGACCTCCGGGCGCAGACGGAACACGGCTGCGTGCGCTACACCGGGAATCCGGTCGATCGCTATCTGGGCCACCGCACCGGAGACGAGGGTGATCGTGGACGGCGTGAGGCGATCGTGGAGCAGGAGACGAAGGGTGCCGAAGTCGGCAGGGGCGAGCAGCCCCGCAGCCAGAGCGTTGGTGAGCTGGAGATCGTCGCCGACGGCCGCCACGGCGTAGTCGCGTCGGGCAGACGCCTGTTCGAATGCGGCGATCACCGTGCGGTGCTCGGCGTGCGAACGGCTGAGGAGTCGGTCGGCGATGTCGTCGACCAGTCCGCGCACGAGTGGGACTGACAGCGGGTTGATCCGGTCGGCGACCTCAGTCATGCAGATGATGCCTGCCACGCGACGGGTCGCGGGATGGATGATCGGTCTGCCAAAGCAGCTCAGAGACCGGAACTGCTCCAGGTAGTGCTCGCCGCTGTTGATGATGACGTCGCCCCGGACTTCGGCGGTGGTACCGAGTGCAGTGGTTCCCATCGCCTCTTCGTGGAACGACGCGCCGTCGATCGCCCCGATGTCCTCGAGACTCCGTTCGAGCGTCGAGTCCGACGACACGCGTGCCACCATCCGGCTCTGACTGTCGACGAGCAGCAGCGCGGTGGACGTCCCGCTGAGCACCTCGGCTGCGCGAGCCAGCACTGGGCGGGCGGCGTCGAGCAGGGGATCGGCGGACGCGATGTCCGACAGGACGGGCTCGGGGCGGTCGTCGGGGAGCAACCCGGACGACTGGACCCGCCGCCACGAGGCGGCGATCACGTCACGGTGTGGCAGGGCGGTCGGCACGTGTCCACTGTGGCATGGATTACACCCGACGTGGAAGGTTCGCCGGTCTCGACGTCGCGTGCACGGGTGCCGTCGGACCGACGACTACGGTGGTCGGCATGCGTGTTGCGACTTGGAATGTGAACTCGGTGAAGCAGCGAGTGCCTCGGCTGTTGCCGTGGCTCGACGAGCGGAAACCCGATGTCGTCTGCTTGCAGGAGACCAAGGTGTCCGACGAGGCGTTCGCCGCCGAACTCGGTGACGAGTTGGCCTCGCGCGGATACGAGTTCGCACATGCGGGCCAGGGGCAGTGGAACGGTGTCGCCCTGCTCAGCAAGGTGGGACTCGACGACGTGCGCGTCGCGTTTCCCGGTGCGCCGGGTTTCCCCGATCCGGCAGGAGACCCCGAAGGGCGCGCGATCTCCGCGGTGTGTTCGGGCGTCCGCGTCCACTCCCTGTACGTGCCGAACGGCCGCGAGGTCGACTCGGATCACTACGAGTACAAGCTGAACTGGCTCGAAGCGCTCCGCGCGAGCATCGCCGACGAAGCCGAGACGACGATGATCTGCGGTGACTACAACATCATCCCCACGGACGCCGATGCGTTCGACCCGTCGGCGTTCGTCGGCCATACCCATGTGACTCCGCGCGAACGTGGCGCACTCGCCGCGCTCGAGGCGCTCGGCCTGCACGACGTGATGCGCGACCGCTGGCCCGACGAGCGCATCTACACCTACTGGGACTATCGCGCGGGGATGTTCCACAAGGACCTCGGAATGCGAATCGATCTGATCCTCGCGGGAGCCCCGATCGCCGAACGCGTGCAGGCCTCGTGGGTGGACCGGAAGGCACGCAAGGGCACCAAGCCGAGCGATCACGCGCCCGTGTTCGCCGACCTCGACACCGCACCCGACGGCGACGTCGGCCCCGTCGTCCCGCCGCCGTCGCGTCCGGCGAAAGTCGCCGCCGGGTCGGTGAAGCTGCCTCACACGGTGGCCGACTGATCACCCGTAGGTGAACGAGAACACCTGCACGCCGGCGGGAACCGAGACGTTCACCTGCCCACTGCGGTTGTCGTCCGTGGACACGATCCGGTGGAGAGTCGGCGGACCGTCGATCAGGACCGTCGAAGTGACTCCGTCCCGGGTGACGCGCAGGTCGCCGGTGCCGCCGACGACGATGAACACGTTCTTCGCGCGGTAGCGGAGCGACACGGACGAGTCGGCCACCGCCGTCGCACCCTGGTAATCGAGGGTCCACCGGCCGTTCAATGCGAACGTGTCGGCCGCCTGATCGGCCGATGCCGTGAAGTCGCCCGTCCCCGCCTCGTACGAGCCGCCGCCCGCGAAGTTGACCACCTTTCCGACTCCGAGATACGTCTCCGGAGTGGTCGGATCGGTCGGTGTGGTGTCGCCACGTTCGGACGACTCCGGGAGGGCGACGCCCGGTCGGCCCTGCGTCAGCAGCTCGCGGATCAGGCGTTCGGAGTTCGCGTAGCCTCCCTCCCCGAACTCGATGTGGCGGACGGTTCCCGACGCGTCGATCAGGTACTGGGCAGGCCAATAACTGTTCCGGTACGCCGTCCACGTGGAGAACGACGGGTCGAGTGCGATCGGATACGAGATGTCCAGACGCTTCGCCGCGTCGGCCACATTCGACGGGACCTTCTCGAAGGCGTATTCCGGTGTGTGCACCCCGATCACCTCGAGCCCGCTCGATCGGTAGCGGTTGTACCAGTCGACGACATGCGGGATCGACCGTTGACAGTTGATGCAGGAGTACGCCCAGAAGTCGATGAGCACGACCTTGCCGCGGAGGTCGTCGAGGCGGAGTGGCGCACCGCCCGGGGTGTTGAACCATTCGCTGATCCCGGAGAGTGCGGGCGCCCGGCCGCAGTTCTGGAGCTGTTCGGCGCCGTCGTCGCAGTTCGACAGTTCTCGGTTCTCATCGGTGACGATGCCGCCCAGCTGGAGTCGTGAGGTCAAGTCGTCTGCGCCTCCGACGGAGTCCTGCAGCGACCCCGTGTAGTCGGGTATCGCCCGTTGCAGAGCTGCCGGGACATCGAAGACGAGGGCCACGGCCAACCCGATCATCATCACCCCGCCCGCGATTCGGATTCCGCGCTGACGGCGTCGGAACGCCGACACCCGTTCGACGATCCGCCGCCCGGCCAGCGCGAAGATCAGCAGCGGCAGCGCGGCGCCGAGCGCGAACGACACGGTCAGGGCGACAGTCTGCAGTCCGATCTCTCCGGTGGCCCCCGCGACGACGATGGCTGCCAACACGGGCCCGGCGCACGGGACGTACAGGACCCCGAGCGCCAGCCCGAGACCGAAACCAGACTTGTTCGACCCGACCTGTCGCATCGGCAGTCGTGAGAACGGCTTCTCGAGAAGGCGCTCGACCGCCGGGAAGATCAGTCCCACGCCGATGGTCGTCAGGACGATCAGGCCTGCCCACCGGAACGTGTCCTGCGGAAGTCGGAGCAGGGACAGCAGGCTGGAACCGACCAGGGTCACGGTCGCGAAGCTCACCACCAGGCCCGCTATGACGCGGTACGGGCGGGACGCCTCGGCGAAGCGTTTCCTCGGACGCTCGTCCGGAGCGTCGGTGTCGGTGTCGCCCTCGTCTCGGGAACTCTGCGCTCCGGAGAAGAAGACGACCGGGAGGACCGGGAGGATGCACGGAGAGATGCCGGTGATCAGGCCTCCGACGAATCCGATGAGCGCGACTGTGTACATGGTCGGCATTCGGTGCCGACCTCGTCGCGGATGGGTCGGAAATCCGCACCCATCCGATCTCCGGACGGTTCCGAATGGCTCCTGTCACACCAACTGATCTCGGCGACGGGCCGTGGATCAATGACGTAGGGAGAACCGATGAGCATCAAGCAGACGACCGGAGCCAAGATCGCCGCGATGGGCTTCGCCATCGCACTCACGGCGACCATGGCAGCGTGCTCCAGTGACGACTCGTCCGACGCGGCCGACTCGACAACTGCTACGACGACGACCAGCGCGATGTCGACGTCGGGGACCATGGCGGATCCGGCCGCAGACCTGGTCGGCCCGGGCTGCGCCGCGTACGCAGAGAAGGTTCCGACGGGACCGGGATCGGTGACCGGCATGTCGACCGAGCCCGTCGCCGTCGCAGCATCGAACAACCCGCTGCTGACCACCCTGACGGCGGCGGTGTCCGGCAAGCTCAACCCGGACGTCAACCTCGTCGACACCCTCAACGGCGGCGAGTTCACCGTCTTCGCGCCGGTCGACGACGCTTTCAAGAAGGTTCCCGCGGACACACTCGACGCGCTCAAGACCGACGACGCCGGTCTCACGTCGCTGCTGACCTACCACGTGGTCAGCGGGCAGGCCTCGCCGTCCAAGGTCGCGGGAGAACACAAGACCGTTGAGGGGTCCACGCTCGAGGTGACCGGCAGCGGCGACGATCTGAAGGTGAACGGCGCGAACGTGATCTGCGGCGGCGTCCGCACCGCCAACGCGACCGTCTACCTCATCGACCAGGTGCTCATGCCCCCGGCGAAGAAGTAGTCACCACCGGTGGCGGTCCCACCGTTCCACGAGCAGGCTGGAGTCCATGAGCATCGAGTTCACAAGCACTGTCGACGCACCTATCGATGAGGTGTTCGCCTGGTTCGGAAGGCCCGGCGCGCTCCGTCGGCTCCTGCCGCCGTGGCAGCCGATGCACGCGATCAGCGAAGCCGAGTCGCTCGCGGACGGTCGGGCGGTGCTCGGGCTGCCCGGCGGGCTGCGCTGGCAGGCGCAGCACGTCGGGTCCGACTACTCACCGCCGCACCGGTTCGTCGACGAGCGCGTCGTCGACGGGGCGACGAGCATCCCGCCGGCCCTCGCCGGATCGTGGCGCCACGTGCACGATTTCCGCGAGGCTGCGGACGGACGAACAGTGATGGTCGACCGAGTCCACACACCGGTGCCCGAAGCCCTGTTGCGGTCGACATTCGAGTACCGGCACCGGCAGGTGGCCGACGACCTCGCGTCGCACCGCACCGCGCGGGAGAGCGGTTTCGCGCCGTCGGTCATCGCGGTGTCCGGGGCGTCCGGAATGGTCGGTTCCGCGTTGTGCGCCTTTCTCACCACCGGCGGACATCGGGTGATCCGACTCGACCGGCATGCGCACGACGGGCAGGGGGATTATGTGCGTGCCTGGGATCCAGCCGCACCGGCGCCCGACCTGTTCGACGGGGTCGATGCGGTGATCCATCTGGCCGGCGCGCCGATCGCCGGCCGGTTCACCGACTCGCACAAGGCGAAGATCCGCGACTCCAGAGTGGAGCCGACACGGCTGCTCGCACAGGCGGCGGCTGCCTCGTCCACCGTGCGAACCTTCGTCTCCGCTTCGGCGATCGGTTTCTACGGGTACGCCCGACCGGACGAAGTGCTCACAGAATCGTCGTCGAAGGGCGGCGGGTTCCTCGCCGACGTCGTCAACGACTGGGAGCGCGCAGCTCGGGTGCCGGGCATGCGCACCGTGCAGGTTCGGACCGGCATCGTGCAGAGTCCGACGGGCGGGACGCTCCGCCTGCAGCGCCCGATCTTCGCCGCAGGCCTCGGCGGGCCCATCGGCGACGGCGGTCAGTGGCTGTCGTGGATAGACCTCGACGACCTCGTCGACGTCTACCTGCGTGCCCTGTTCGACGATCGCCTCGACGGTCCGGTCAATGGGGTCGCTCCGGAGCCGGTCACGGGGAGGGAGTACGCGAAGACGCTCGGGCGGGTGCTGCGTCGTCCGGCGGTGCTTCCCGTCCCCGAGTTCGGGCCCGCGCTGCTGCTGGGGCGGCAAGGCGTTCGTGAACTGGCGGCCGCCGACCAACGCGTCGACAGTCGTGCGCTCGACGACGTCGGACACCGATTCCGGCACCCCGCCCTCGAGGGGGCGTTGCGTCACCAACTCGGACGGTGAAAGCGCTCAGCGGCCGGGCGGACATCGGACCCATCCGATTCCCGCCCGGCTCCGAACGACTGGCGTGAACACTCCGAAACCACTCTCGCCAGGATCCTCCATCGCCGTGATCGGCAGCGGCGTCGCGGGTCTGACCTCGGCTCATCTCCTCTCCCGCGAGCACGTCGTCACGCTGATCGAAGCGGACGGGCGGCTCGGCGGGCACGCGCACACCCAGCAGTTTCCCACTTCCGACGGCCGCGTCCACAATGTGGACACCGGGTTCATCGTCCACAACGATCGGACGTACCCGACACTGCTCCGGCTGTTCGACGAACTCGGCGTGCCCACCCAGGACACCGACATGTCGATGTCGGTGTCGTCCGCGGTCACCGGCCTGGAATACGCCGGCGCGCTCGGCGTCGGAGGTCTCTTCCCGAGCATCCGCAACGCGCTGAGCATCCGGCACATCCGGATGCTCGCGGAGGTCAAGCGTTTCCACGCCCTCGCCCGCGAGGTTCTCGATCACCCCTCCGACGACGTCCCGCTCAGCAGTTTCGTCCAGACGGCAGGCCTGTCGGACTACTTCGTCGACAACTTCCTGCTCCCGTTGGTTGCGGCGGTCTGGTCGTGCGACTCTGCCACCGCGGCCGACTACCCGGCCCGCTACCTGTTCGCCTTCCTCGATCACCACGGCATGCTCACAGTCTTCGGGTCTCCCGTCTGGCGGACCGTCGTCGGCGGCTCGGACACCTACGTTCAGGCGGTCGCTCGCGGCGTCACCGCGTCCGGCGGAGCCGTGCGCACGTCGTCTCCGGTCGTCGCGCTGCGTGAGGACACAGGTGGTGTCGTAGTCCGGACCGCGACCTCCACGGACGTCTACGACGCGGTGATCGTCGCGACCCATCCGCATCAGGCGCTTGCGATGCTCGAGCAGCCGTCGGACGCGCAGCGCACCGTGCTCGGTGCGATTCGCTACGCGTCGAAGCACGCCGTGCTGCACACCGACCAGAGTCTCCTCCCGACGGCACGACGGGCTCGCGCGTCCTGGAACTATCAGATCCGGACCGACGGAGACGAGGTCGCCGTGACCTATGACCTGACCCGTCTGATGCGTCTGCCGGACGCCCCTAAGCGGGCGCTGGTCACCATGGGTCGAACTGATCTCGTCGACCCGTCCGCCGTCGTCGCGGAGATGACGTACGAGCACCCGATCTACGATGTCGAGTCGGTGTCGGCACAGCGTCGACTCGCGGAGGTGGACACGCCGAGGATCGCCTTTGCCGGGGCGTATCACGGCTGGGGATTCCACGAAGACGGCGCGTCGGCGGGAGCGTCGGCTGCTGTCCGGTTCGGTGGACGCTGGGGCCGAGCAGGCGACGATCTCCTCGCCGGAGCGGTGCGATGACCCGCGCACAGATCGTTCCGGTGCGGATCTCGCACATCCGCCGATCACCGGTGGATCACCGGTTCACACACCGCAGTCTGCAGTGGCTCGTCGACCTCGACGATCTGCCTCGCTTGCCGCTCGGGTTGCGCGGACTCGCCCGGTTCGCTGCCGACGACCACTTCGA
This sequence comes from Gordonia malaquae, assembly GCF_037148075.1. Classification (NCBI taxonomy): domain Bacteria; kingdom Bacillati; phylum Actinomycetota; class Actinomycetes; order Mycobacteriales; family Gordoniaceae; genus Gordonia; species Gordonia malaquae. The sequence continues at coordinate 341,699 of NZ_JBBCUB010000001.1, forward strand.
CCGCGAGAGCGAACCCGGGAAGAGTCTGCGCGCCAAACTCGACGACGCGGTGCGCGCGCAGGGCGTGCCCGCGCCGACCGGACGGGTCATCGCACTGCTGTCCCCGCGCGTGGCCGGCTACACGTTCAACCCGCTGAGCGTCTACTGGTGCCACGACCGGGCGGGACGGCTCGACTACGTGGTGGCGGAGGTCCACAACACCTACGGCGAACGCCACAGCTACGTGGTGCGCACCGACCAGGCGGGTCGGGCGAGCGTCGCCAAGGACTTCTACGTCTCGCCGTTCAACGATGTGGACGGCGACTACCGTCTGAGCCTGCCCGTGCCCACCGCGGACGGGCGGGTGTCGGTCGCGGTGGTGCTGGAGCGTCCCGGGACGCCGCCGTTCACCGCCACGATGACCGGACGGGCCCGACCCGCCACCGTCCCCGCCGTCCTCACAGCGAATCTGTCCACTCCGCTCGCCCCATGGCTGGTCGCGGTGCGCATCCGCATCCACGGCATCCGCTTGTGGGCGGCCGGACTCCCGATCGTCCCCCGAAACAGAACCCGAACCACCGACCGAGAGGCCGCCTGATGACCGTCCACCGAGACGACTGCCCGTCCACCGTTCTCTCCGACCGGACCAGGCGGCCGGCACTCACCCTGCCGGAGGCGCCGGCGACGGCGACCTCAGGGTTGCGGGGCGCCGCGGCGCGTGTCCTGTTCGAGCGCGTTGCACGCCGACTGCCGATCGTCGTCGAGTACGGGCCGTCGGACATCGGGGCCCGCGGAGATCTGCCGACGATGACGATCACCGAACCGGACGCGTTCTTCCGTCGCATCGGCTCGGACGGCCTGATCGGTCTCGGCGAGTCGTACATGGCGGGGGAGTGGACCGCAGACGATCTCGTCGGTGTGCTCGTCCCCTTCGCCGAGCGAATCGGGACACTCGTTCCACGGTCCCTGCAACGACTGCGACGGCTGCTGCTCCCGATCCAACCGTCCGACGAGGAGAACTCCGTCGACAACACGCGGTCGAACATCTCCCGTCACTACGATCTGTCCAACGACCTGTTCGCGCTATTCCTCGACGACACGCTCACCTACTCGAGTGCGCATTTCGGATCGGACGAGCGGGCCGCAGTCGCCGGATGGGACGAACTCGCCGACGCGCAGCGCGCCAAGATCGATCGGCTCCTCGACCACGCACAGGTCGGCGCGGGCACACGTGTCCTCGAGATCGGCACCGGCTGGGGCGAACTCGCGTTGCGCGCGGCGGCCCGCGGGGCGACGGTCCGCTCGGTGACACTCTCAGCCGAGCAGCGCGCGCACGCCCTGCACCGGGCGCACGAGGCAGACCTGAGCGACCGCATCACGGTCGATCTGCTGGACTACCGCGCCGTAGACGGCGAGTACGACGCCGTCGTCTCCGTCGAGATGATCGAGGCCGTCGGCATGGCGTACTGGCCGACCTACTTCCAGACCGTCGAGAGGCTGCTCGCTCCCGGCGGACGTGCCGCGATTCAGGCGATCACCATGCCGCACGACAGGATGCTCTCGTCTGCGCGAACCTACACGTGGATCCACAAGTACATCTTTCCCGGCGGGCAGATCCCGTCTGGCGAGGCGATGCGTGACGCCGCGGCGAGCGCGGGCCTGCAGTTCGACGCCGTCGAGGAGTTCGGGATGCACTACGCGCGGACGTTGCAGTTGTGGCGGGAACGGTTCGAGGGGCAGTGGCCGCTGATCGCCGATCTCGGTTTCGACGAGACCTTCCGACGGATGTGGACGTTCTATCTCGCCTACTCCGAGGCAGGCTTCGCCGCGCGCTACCTGGATGTGGTGCACCTGCGTTTCGTGAAGAACAAGAATTGACCCGGGATGGTGAGTGATGGTCGGTGTGGCTGTCGACAGGAGACCGGACGGCGGGGTTACTCTGGTCGCTGATGACTTCTGGAACCTCGTCGTGACCGGCACGGACACCGACTCGACCCTCCTCGCCGACCTGCTGTCGCGGTCTGCCGCGGGCGATGTCGAAGCGTTCGCCGATCTGTACGACCGGACCAGCGCACGCGTCTACGGGATGGTGCTGCGTGTGCTCCGAGATCCCGGCTACTCCGAGGAGACCACCCAGGAGGTGTACCTGCAGGTGTGGCGCGGCGCGGCTACGTACAACGCGGCCGAGGGCGCGCCCGTCGCCTGGCTTCTGTCGATCGCGCACCGTCGAGCGGTCGACCGGGTCAGATCGGAATCGTCGGCATCCCGCCGCGAATCGGACTACGGCGCTCGAGAGATCACCGCGATCGTCGACGACGTGAGCGACGAGGTTCAGGCGAGAGAGGCGGGAAGACGGGTGCGCCAGTGCTTGTCCACGCTCAGCGCGCTGCAGGCCGAAGCGGTCGGACTCGCCTACTACGGCGGCCTCTCGTACAGCGAGGTCGCCGACCGGCTGGCCGTGGGTCTGCCCGCGGTGAAGAGTCGGATCAGAGATGGACTGAAGCGACTGAGGGGGTGTTTGGGGGATGACTGACATGTCTGAGTCGAACGAGCACGACGACCTGCTCGACATGGCGGTCCCCTATGCACTTGATGCGTTGGACGAACTCGGAAGGGCGCGTGTCGAGGCCCGTGTCGCGGCCGCCGACGCTTCCGTGCGCAACGCGTTCCGCGCCGAGGTCGCCTCGGTTCGCGACGTTCTCGCCGACCTCAGTGAGGCGACAGCTCAGTCGCCACGTGCCGGGCTCCGCGACGAGGTCCTCGATCGGGCAGCACACGAATTCGGGAGAGGACGCCGCCTCGATTCCCGGCGGCCGCGGTGGATCGCTGCCGCAGCAGCCGCGGCGGTCGTCGTCGCGATCGGCGGCGGGATCATCGGCTACGCAGCGTCACGGCAGGAGCCGCCGTCGCAGACGACTGCCGAGCGGGTCTTCGGCGCGGACGACGTGCGAACCACCACGGGCGCGTTGGCCAGTGGACGGGCGTCGGTCACGTACTCGGAATCGGCCGGCGCCGGTGTCCTGGTGATGAACGACGTCCCGCCACCCGCCGCAGGCACCGTGTACCAGCTGTGGTTGGTCGGACCGAACGGGGCTCGCCTCGGCGGCGTCATGACGCCCGACGACGTCGCGCCGTCGACCACAGCCACCGTCGACGACCTCGGCGACGCCACGTCGATCGCGTTCACCGTCGGCGATGCGGCGCGACCCGAGACGATGATCTCCGACCCGGTGGCGAGGCTGCCGCTCGGCTGACGCTCAGGCGTTCAGCTGGTCTTCGAGGTACCGCGGACGGCAGATAATCCAGGCGCCGCCCAGCATGACGACGGTCATCGCGGTGAGGAGCAGGAACGGTGCGCCCCATCCGTTGCTGACATCGTGGAGCACTCCGAACAGCATCGGGCCCGCGCAGGCGAGCAGGTAGCCGACGCCCTGCCCGAAGCCGGACAGCGACGCCGAGCCGGAGCTCGTCCGGGTGCGGACGTTGATCAGTGTCAACGCCATCGGAAAGGTCGTCGGTCCGAGACCGCACAGCAGGGCCCACAGCAACGGCGCCGAGAGCGGCGCCCACATCAGTCCGGCGAAGCCTGCGAGCCATGACGCCGCGAACAGCACGGTGAACCCGAAAGGATTCGCGAACCGGGTGCAGAGCCATGGAGCGATCAGCGTCGCCGCGAGCCCGATCGCAGAGAATGTCGCGACCATTCCGCCGCCGAGCGATTCGCTTCCGCCTGCGTCGGTCACGATCTTCGGCATCCAGGTGAACATGGCGTACGTGCAGGCGGATGTCATGCCGAACATCAGCGTCAGGCCCCACGCCATGGGCGTGCGCCACACGGGCAGCTTCGCGGCCTCCGTGGGTGCGCCGTCGGCCTCCGCCGCACGGCGCACGGCGGCCCGTCGCTCACGGACCACCCAGATCCACGGGCCGAGCGCGGCGAGCGGGACGATCGCCCAGACGGCGAGCGACGTCCGCCAGTCCGTCGCGTCTGCCAGCGGGATCGCGACGGCGGCCGGAACCATCGTGCCCATCTGCACGAACACGATGTACGCGGTGCTGATCGAAGCGATCCGGTCGGAGAAGTACCGCTTCACCAGCGGCGGGATCAGGATGTTTCCGATGCCCATTCCGAAGAGCGCGACGCACGACAGAAGGACCAGGACGGGAACGCTGCCGCTGAGGGCGCGAGTGCCGATGCCGATGCCGGTGATGATCACCGCGGCCAGAGTCACCTGCTCGATTCCGAACCGACGACCGAGTGCGGGCGACACGACTCCGGCGATGCCGAACGCCAACGTCGGCAGCATGCCGAGCAGACCGCTGACTGTGTCACTGAATCCCAAGTCGTCAGAGATCCGACCGAGGAGGGGAGTCAACGACGTCACGGCTGTCCGAAGGGTGAACGCGAACACCACGATGGCGATCAGGGTGACGATGCGGCCCCGCCAGACGCCCATGAGCGGTGTCGACGCGTCGGTCGCTGTGGAAGCAGTCGCAGTCATGCCAGAAATCATAGGATGAATGGTCGAATTGCTGCAAAGTGATTTACGCTGCAGGGTGTGCAGACCATCAAGCGACAGAGTCTCATCGCCCAGGTGACCGACCAACTGCGTGCGGAGATCGCGTCTGGGCGCTGGTCGGTGGGCGACCGGATCCCGACCGAGCCCGCGCTCTGTGACATGACCGGGACCGCCCGCAACACGGTCCGCGAAGCAGTGCAGTCGCTGGTTCATGCCGGCCTCCTCGAACGACGGCAGGGATCGGGCACCTACGTGATCGCCACCGACGAGCAGGAGGTCGCGTTCACCGACTTCTTCGCGGCGGCGCGCCGGCAGGATCTCATGGAACTGCGCGAGGCTCTTGAGGTGACGGCGGCGGGTCTGGCGGCCCGGCGTCGGGACGACGCCGACATCAACACGCTGCGTGTGGCGCAGGAGCTGCGCAACCGCGCATGGACCGGTGTGGTCGACCCCGACGTCGCGGTCGACACCGACGCACAACTGCATCGTGCCATCGTCGCGGCCAGTCACAACGACGTGTATCTGGAGTTCTACGACTCACTGCTTCCGGCGCTCCGGCAGTCGGTGGCGCAGCGTGATGTCGCGAGCGGGCCGTCGTACACCGATCTGCACGACGCGGTCGTCGACGCGGTGATCGCAGGCGACGAGAACGCGGCCCGCGCCGCAGCGCGTGACCTGCTCGCCGGGGTTGAGGAATTCGACTGATCACCCGTTGTCGTCAGACGTTCACGAGCCGTTGGGTGAGCTGTGTCAATGATTTTGACCTCGGTAAACCCGGGCGGTAAAGTATTTCGTCGGTGCCTGCCCACGGTAGGTGCTGCCCTCGATCGGGTCGGCGACGACAACACCGAACGAGGGTGTCGCGAATCCGCGCGAGCGTGTCTGACACGCCCGACCTCGGGGTAGCGATTCCATAGTTGACCGGCGCAAACGTGCCGGTGGGGCGAGTTGCGGACATCGCTCGGAGCGTAGAAATGCGACACCGACTGACGTGCCCGGAGCACCAACCGTGACTACACATCGGACCGGCGGGAGCCGGCCCACAAGGAGAAAAGAACTCAGTGCCAACGATTAACCAGCTGGTCCGCAAGGGCCGCAAGGACAAGGCGTCGATCAAGAAGACCGCCGCCCTCAAGGGGAGCCCGCAGCGACGCGGCGTGTGCACTCGCGTGTACACCACCACCCCGAAGAAGCCGAACTCCGCACTTCGTAAGGTCGCCCGCGTGCGCCTGACGAGTGGCGTCGAGGTCACCGCCTACATCCCGGGTGAGGGCCACAACCTGCAGGAGCACTCGATGGTGCTCGTCCGCGGCGGTCGTGTGAAGGACCTCCCGGGTGTTCGTTACCGCATCATCCGCGGCTCGCTCGACACCCAGGGTGTCAAGGACCGCAAGCAGGCACGCAGCCGCTACGGCGCCAAGAAGGGAAGCTAAGTCATGCCTCGTAAAGGACCCGCTCCCAAGCGCCCGCTGATCAACGACCCGGTTTACGGTTCGCCCCTGGTCACCCAGCTCGTCAACAAGATCCTGCTGGACGGCAAGAAGTCGACCGCCGAGCGCATCGTGTACGAAGCCCTCGAGCAGGCTCGCGAGAAGACCGGCACCGATCCGGTCGTCACCCTCAAGCGTGCGCTCGACAACGTCAAGCCCACCCTCGAGGTCAAGAGCCGCCGCGTCGGTGGCGCCACCTACCAGGTGCCGATCGAGGTCAAGCCCGGTCGCGCCAACACCCTCGCGCTCCGCTGGCTGGTGACGTTCAGCCGTCAGCGTCGTGAGAAGACCATGGTCGAGCGTCTCGCCAACGAGCTCCTCGACGCGTCGAACGGTCTCGGCGCTTCGGTGAAGCGTCGTGAGGACACTCACAAGATGGCCGAAGCCAACCGCGCCTTCGCTCACTACCGTTGGTGACTTTCTAGGACTGCCGGCCCGCCGGAGACTTCACTGTCTCCGGCGGTCGGGCATCCTGGAGACCACCCGCAGTCTTTAGTCCGAACTCTTCCGAAGGAACCACATGGCACAGGAAGTGCTGAACGACCTCAACAAGGTCCGCAACATCGGCATCATGGCGCACATCGACGCCGGTAAGACGACCACCACCGAGCGAATCCTGTTCTACACCGGTGTGAACTACAAGATCGGTGAGACCCACGACGGTGCGTCGACCACCGACTGGATGGAGCAGGAGAAGGAACGCGGCATCACGATCACGTCCGCCGCGGTCACCTGTTTCTGGAACAAGAACCAGATCAACATCATCGACACCCCCGGCCACGTCGACTTCACCGTCGAGGTCGAGCGTTCGCTGCGCGTCCTCGACGGCGCCGTCGCCGTCTTCGACGGCAAGGAAGGCGTCGAGCCGCAGTCGGAGCAGGTCTGGCGTCAGGCCGCCAAGTACGACGTCCCCCGCATCTGCTTCGTCAACAAGATGGACAAGATGGGCGCGGACTTCTACTTCACCGTGCAGACGATCATCGATCGTCTGGGCGCGAAGCCGCTGGTCATCCAGCTCCCGATCGGTGCCGAGGACGACTTCGTCGGTGTCGTCGACCTCATCGAGATGCGTGCACTGGTCTGGCCGGGCGACGCCAAGGGCGACGTGACGATGGGCGCCTCGTACGAGGTGCAGGAGATCCCCGCGGATCTCGCCGACAAGGCTGCCGAGTACCGCGAGAAGCTTCTCGAGACCGTCGCCGAGTCCGACGATGCGCTGATGGAGAAGTTCTTCGGCGGCGAGGAGCTCTCCGTCGAGGAGATCAAGGGCGCCATCCGCAAGATGACCGTCAACTCCGAGCTCTACCCGGTGCTGTGCGGCTCCGCGTTCAAGAACCGCGGTGTGCAGCCGATGCTCGACGCTGTGATCGACTTCCTCCCGACTCCGCTGGACATCGGCGAGGTGCACGGTCACGCCGTCAACAATGAAGAAGAAGAGCTGATCCGCAAGCCCAGCAAGGACGAGCCGTTCTCGGCTCTCGCCTTCAAGATCGCGGCTCATCCGTTCTTCGGCAAGCTCACCTTCGTCCGCGTCTACTCGGGCCAGCTCGAGCCGGGCACCCAGGTCCTCAATGCGACCAAGGGCAAGAAGGAGCGCATCGGCAAGCTGTTCCAGATGCACGCCAACAAGGAGATGCCCGTCGACGACGCGGTGGCCGGCCACATCTACGCGATGATCGGCCTCAAGGACACCACGACCGGCGACACCCTGTGTGATGCGGCGAACCCGATCGTTCTCGAGTCCATGACCTTCCCGGACCCGGTCATCAACGTCTCGATCGAGCCGAAGACCAAGGCCGACCAGGAGAAGCTGGGCACCGCGATCCAGAAGCTCGCTGAAGAGGACCCGACCTTCTCGGTCAAGCTCGACGAGGAGACCGGCCAGACCGTCATCGGCGGCATGGGCGAGCTTCACCTCGACATCCTCGTGGATCGCATGAAGCGCGAGTTCAAGGTCGAGGCCAACGTCGGCAAGCCGCAGGTCGCGTACCGCGAGACGATCCGCAAGACCGTCGAGAAGCACGAGTACACCCACAAGAAGCAGACGGGTGGCTCGGGCCAGTTCGCAAAGGTCATCGTCAAGCTGGAGCCCCTGGTCGACGCCGAAGACGGCGCGACCTACGAGTTCAACAACGCTGTTACCGGTGGCCGCGTTCCGCGTGAGTACATCCCTTCGGTGGATGCCGGTGCGCAGGACGCGATGCAGTACGGCGTTCTCGCCGGCTACCCGCTGGTCAACCTGAAGTTCAGTCTCATCGACGGTCAGTACCACGACGTCGACTCGTCTGAGATGGCCTTCAAGATCGCCGGTGCGCAGGCTCTGAAAGAAGCCGCACGCATGGCGCAGCCCGTCATCCTGGAGCCGATCATGGCCGTCGAGGTCACGACTCCGGAGGACTACATGGGCGACGTCATCGGCGACCTGAACTCCCGCCGTGGTCAGATCCAGGCCATGGAGGAGCGCAGCGGTGCTCGAGTCGTCAAGGCTCAGGTTCCGCTGTCGGAGATGTTCGGCTACATCGGAGACCTTCGGTCGAAGACTCAGGGCCGTGCAAACTACTCCATGGTCTTCGACTCGTACGCTGAAGTTCCGGCGAACGTGTCGAAGGAGATCATCGCCAAGGCGACAGGCGAGTAACCACTCGTCTGCCACCTCGGCGGAACCACGCCTCGGCGTGAAAGATCTAGAAATCTCCGCCGGCGACGCCCTGTCGTCGCCGGTGGGGGACAAGTAAAAGCCTCTCCGCGCACTGCGGAGAACCCATACGACTGTCGGGAACCACCCGGCACTCTTACAGTCCAGGAGGACAAAAAGTGGCGAAGGCGAAGTTCGAGCGGACCAAGCCGCACGTGAACATCGGCACCATCGGTCACGTCGACCACGGCAAGACCACCACCACGGCTGCCATCACCAAGGTTCTGGCGGACCAGTACCCGGACCTGAACGAGAGCTTCGCTTTCGATCAGATCGACAAGGCGCCTGAGGAGAAGGCTCGTGGTATCACGATCAACATCTCCCACGTCGAGTACCAGACGGAGAAGCGTCACTACGCTCACGTCGACGCTCCGGGTCACGCCGACTACATCAAGAACATGATCACCGGTGCTGCCCAGATGGACGGCGCGATCCTGGTCGTGGCAGCCACTGACGGCCCGATGCCGCAGACCCGTGAGCACGTCCTCCTGGCCCGCCAGGTCGGCGTTCCTTACATCCTCGTCGCACTGAACAAGGCTGACATGGTCGACGACGAAGAGATCATGGAACTCGTCGAGATGGAGGTCCGCGAACTGCTGGCCGCTCAGGAGTTCGACGAGGACGCACCGGTCGTTCCGATCTCGGCGCTGAAGGCGCTCGAGGGCGACGAGAAGTGGGTCAAGTCGATCCAGGACCTGATGGCTGCTGTCGACGAGTCGGTTCCGGACCCCGTCCGCGAGACCGAGAAGCCCTTCCTCATGCCCGTCGAGGACGTCTTCACGATCACCGGTCGTGGCACCGTCGTCACCGGTCGTGTCGAGCGTGGCGAGATCAACGTCAACGCTGAGGTCGAGATCGTCGGTATCCGCGAGAAGTCGCAGAAGACCACCGTCACCGGCATCGAGATGTTCCACAAGCTCCTCGACTCGGCACAGGCTGGCGACAACGCCGGTCTGCTGCTCCGTGGTCTGAAGCGTGAGGACGTCGAGCGCGGCCAGGTCATCGTTGCTCCCGGCACCACGACCCCGCACACCGAGTTCGAGGGCCAGGCGTACATCCTGTCGAAGGACGAGGGTGGCCGCCACACCCCGTTCTTCAACAACTACCGCCCGCAGTTCTACTTCCGCACCACGGACGTGACCGGCGTCGTGACCCTCCCCGAGGGCACCGAGATGGTCATGCCGGGCGACAACACCGAGATGAGCGTTGTGCTCATCCAGCCGGTCGCCATGGACGAGGGCCTGCGTTTCGCTATCCGCGAGGGTGGCCGCACCGTTGGTGCCGGCCGCGTCACCAAGATCGTCAAGTGATCTTGCTCTGACCTAGCGTCAGCAACACGAAACCCCGCTCCGACTTCGGTCGGAGCGGGGTTTCTGCTGCTCTACACTTCAACGATGTCGCCGTTCCTGAAAGTGTTTCTCAAGTCGTTGGCGTTCATGCTCGTCGCAGGCGCCGTCGGGCCCGCATTCCTGGTCATCTACTTCCTGCTGGGTGATGAGGGGCCGTCGTGGATGCTGTGGAACGGCATCGGTTGGACGGCCGTCGACGTCATCGCCGCGTACGCGTTTGCGCGTTTCACGGTGAACGGCGCCGCGCGGACCAGCGTCTTACAGACGTCCGGTGTCCCGGGTCTCGGCCACATCGTCGGCATGCATGAGACGGGGATGTTGATCAACGATCGCCGCGTCGTGAAGTTCACGCTGCGGGTCACCGGACCCCGAGTCTCCGAGTTCACGACCGAGGTGTCGTCGGCACTGCCCGTCATCGCATCGGGTGCCATCGCAAAGGGAGTGCTGGGTGTGTTCGTAGGCGACGACGGTGCGAGTGCATCGATCGACTGGGACGCGACCGGTCTCTACACGGGGACGATGCCCGCGAAGTTCGAATCGAGCGCAGACGGACGCACATACGATCTGACCGGCAACGCCGAAGCCCTGGTGCAGATCGTCGACGTGCTGCGACGCAACGGCATCGCGTTGAACTCGATGATCGACGTCCGAAGCAATCCTGCCGTCCGCGACGAAGTGATGGCGATAGTCCACCGATACGGCGATACCCCTGCGGCCGCGCCGTCGTCGTCGACTCCGCAGGCCGACACCCGGACCCTCACCCAACGCCTCACCGAACTCGACGCGCTCTTCTCCGGCGGCCGCATCACCCGCGAGGAGTACGGCCGCCTCCGAGCGAAGGCGATCGACAGCGGTTAGACCGGAACCGGCTCCGGTTCACCGGGCCGCTCGCCGAGTTTCACGACCACAACACCCGCGACGATGAGCGCGCCGCCCGCCAGTTGGATGGCCGCGGGGACCTCGCCGAGGAACATCCAGGCGGCGATGATCGCTGCGAGCACTTCGGCGAGCGCGACGAAGGATGCGAGACGCGGACCCAGACGTCGGGTGGCGGCGATGCCGGTCGCGTAAGCGAGAGCCGCGGTCACCAAGCCAAGGATCGCCATCGGCACCCACCACGGAGTGGTGTTGCCTGCTAATTGGACATCGTCGGTGGACATCGACATCGGCAGGACTCCGACCGCGCCGGACAGTCCGAGCATCACAGCGGCCGACAGCAAGCCTCCGGCTGCCATCGCAATGCCGGGAATCTCGGACGCCGAGTTCCCTGACATGACGAAGTACCCTGCGGCGCCGACCATGGCGCCGAGAGCCCACGCGACGCCCGCAGCGTCGAGAGACACCGATCCGAATATCTGGAGGACGAGTGTCAGTCCCGCCGCGGCGACGACGGCGCCGACGAAGGTGAGCAGAGTCGGTCGTTGGCGATGGCGAATCCACATCCACGCAATCACCACGACCGGCGCCGTGTACTCGATCAGGAGTGCGACGCCGACCTGAAGCGTCTGGACCGCATAGAAATAGCAGAGTTGCGGAACGGCGACGGCCAGGACGCCGTAGCCGACGAGGGATCCGATGACGCGTGGCTCGCGAAACGTGTGCCATCGCCCTGTCATCGAGATGGCCGCGGGGATCATCAGGGCCAGTGCACCGATCGTGATTCGAAGAGTCACCGCCGCGCCTGCGGTCCAGCCGATGTCGAGCAGGCTGCGCGCCATCGCCCCCGACAGCCCGAACGAGCAGGCCGACACGAGGGCGAATGCCAGGCCCGCGGTCAGGCGGGATGTGGAACTGAGCATTGACTCAGTATATGCCGAAGTGCGGTGTCGTCCGAACGAGTTCTACGCTTGAGCAATGCGTGTGGATCATCAGGTGTCAGGTCGCGGTAGGCCGCCGTTGGCGATGACGCTGTCCGGACCGCTCGATGGGACCGTCCCGGTGATCCTCGTCCACGGCATGGGTGGGGATCGGTCTACCTGGAGGCCTCTCGCGCGCGAGCTGCGCGGTCGTGGACGGACGGTTGCCAGCTTCGATCTCCGTGGCCACGGGCTGACCGGCCGGAGCGACTCCTATCTCCTCAACGACTTCCGAGATGACCTCGGTGCCGTCGTCGATCACCTCGGAGCGCAGAAGGTGGACCTCGTCGGCCACTCGCTGGGTGCACACACGGCTCTTCGATACGCGATGTCGCAGCCGGACCGAGTGCGCCGGATGGTGCTCGAGGAAGTGCCGCCGATGCCGCGAGACGACCACGATCTCGCAGAAGCGATCACCCCGTCGGCGACTCTCGGGGAGCGGATTCGCGGTGTCGGAGCCCTGGTTCGCAACCCAGGGCCCTTCCTGCGATTCGACCGCGCCCTCGGTGGCCCGGTGACCGATGCGTTCGCCGTTGTCGAACCGGATTGGTGGTGTGCCCTGTCGCGGGTGACCGCACCCACTCTGGTGGTCTCCGGTGGTCAGCGAAGCTTCCTGCCGCCGCGGCACCTTCGCGACGTCGCCTACGCGCTCCCCGCCGGTGATTTCATGACGATCGATGCAGGTCACAGTGTTCATCGGGATCGTCCTCGGGAGTTCGTCGGCGCGACGGTGGCGCACCTCGACGTCTGACGGTGGCGGTTCGGCTGTTCGAATGCGACGATCGAGCCATGACTGCGCTCATCATCTGCACGTCCAAGTCGAACGGAAGCACCATGCGCGTCGCCGACGAGCTGGCGTCGGTGTTGGGTGCGAGGGTCGTGTCGCCTGAGACGGTCACCGACTCCGACATCGAGCGGGCCGATCTGGTGGGGTGGGGATCGGGCATCTACTGGATGTCGTTCGCGCCGGAACTGGTCGCCAGGGTCGAAGCGTTGTCGGAGCGCGATCGCGGTCGGGCGTTCGTCTTCGCGACCAGCGGGATGCCGGAGACTCCGCTGCGCCGCTACACGGCGAACATGCGTGCACTGCTGGCCAGTCGCGGCTTCTCGGTGGTCGACGACGTGTTCCACTGCCGCGGCCTCGACACGATGGGGCCGTTGGGTTGGATCGGCGGTGTCAACAAGGGGCATCCGTCGGAAACTGACCTCGCCGCGGCTCGCGAGTACGCGCGGAGACTCGCCTGACGTGCGCCACACTCTCGACACGTCCCCGCTCGGCGTCATCTCACGGCGCTGGCCGATCAACTCGAATGGAGCAACATGAAAGCGCGCATCGAACTCACGAGCGTCTTCGTCGACGATCAGGCCAAGGCTGAGGCCTTCTACACAGAAAAGCTCGGCTTCGTCGTCAAGAACGACGTCCCCACCGGCCCGTTCCGGTGGCTCACGGTGGTCAGTGGCGACGTTCCCGACGGTCCGGAGCTGCTTCTCGAACCGAACGAACATCCGGCCGCGCAGGCGTATCAGGCTGCCTTGGTTGCGGACGGGATCCCGTGTGCGTCGTTCAAGGTCGACGACGTTCGGGTCGCCTGCGCCGAGTTGGTGGCGGCGGGGGTTGCAGTAGTGAGCGAACCGATGGAGTCGGGGCCCGTCACGGTGGCCGTCCTCGATGACACGTGCGGCAACTTCATTCAGTTGGTCAGCGATAATTGAGCCCTGAACTGGGGTTTTGATTTTCACACCTTCGCCTCAGATGTCGCGGTCCGTCCGTCGTATTCAATGACGGCAGACGGAAGCCACTGGAGTTTCCGGCGTCGAGAAACAAGGTGTGTGATGTTTGTTTCGGTTCTGGTCGTGATGGGGATCCTCGCCTTCGCGGCGATCGTCGGCAGCGCTGCGGGGCGTGCCGAGCCGCGGCGGTCGTTCGGCTCTGGGGCGCGTCGGGGGCCCGACTCCGGAAGCAGTTGGGGCTGGGGTGGTGACGGCGGCAGCGGCTGGGGCGGCGACGGAGGTGGCGGAAGCTGTGGCGACTCCGGTGGCGGTGATGGAGGCGGCTGCAGCTGACGCTTCGCTCGAATGATCCTGAGATCGGTCCGTTCATCGATGTTCGACGACACATTGTCGTCGGTGCTCGGTGAGCGGACCGATCTTTGGACTGACTAGCCGTTGTGAAGCTTGCGTGGGTCGACGCCGACTCGATCCCAGCCCTCGTTGGCCCACGACAGGTACAGCCACTTCCGCGGCAACCGGTTGATCACGGGGTTGATCGACCGCATGAATCCTGCGAAGCGATCGAAGTTGCGCTGCCTGCGCTCATTCCACTCCAGTTCGCAGACGTCCCGCATCTGCTGGGGGAGTGTTCCGACGACGACTGTCCGAATGAACCCGTTGAGCGGGGCGCTCGCGATCCGCCACACAGGTGCCGGGATCCATTTCGGCCCGGGCACGCCTTTCCGGATGTATCCCGTCGCGTAGACGATCGTCCGAGTCGGCACGAACTTGTCGAGCATCGAGTTCCAGTACTCGACGAACTCGTCGTATGTCTGCGGTTGGCTTCGCGCGGACACTCCGTACAGCTGGTACCAGACCTTGCTCTCCTCGAAGATCTGCACCTTCTCGTCGTACGAGAGACGTCGGATGAAGGTGTCGGTGATGAACAGCGCCTGGTCGAGGAATGTCGCGTGCGCCCAGTAGAACAACTCCGGGTTCAGTGCGTGATAACGCGAGCCGTCGCTGATCGTCCCCTTGATGTCTCGATGGAAGTCGCGAACCATCCGGCCCCACTTGTGCGGGTCGTCGGAGTAGATGGTCCGCATGATCGGCGGCCCGCTGCGCTGGGCGCGACCGATGAAGTCGTTGAAGATCACCGAGTGGTCCTCAACGCCCTGGGCGAGCTGCTCGATGCAGTTCTCGGTGCCGGCGAGTCGCTGGAAACCGAGGACGCCGCGAACGTCTCCGTAGAACTTCCACACCAGCGAGTCCGCGCCGAGTCGGAGATCGAGGGTGTCGATGTCGACGTCGTCGACCGGCGCGGGCTCCGCTTCACGGACGTGCGTGTCGAAGTCGGTTGAGGTCATGTCGTGACTGTAACGCGACTTTGGCACAAATTCTAGAGTTCGTTTCAAACTGGCAGGTGCCATCCGGAGGGTCACGAATGTGCGTTTCGGCCGGATATGCCAGGGGGGCGACGCTACGATTCGGTCATGACCAGCCCTCAGGACCCGCATTCGGGTCGGCCGTCCGAATCTGAGACCCGCGTCCAGTTCTCTCGGGGTGGTACCGGTCGACACGCGAGTACCTCCGAGTCGACCTCGCCGCAGCCGTGGGCCGCTACGCGCCCGACGCATCGACACGCGGCGGTCCCGCCGCAATCGCCCTATCCGCCCGTCCCTTACCCGCGGGCGGACCTGCAGTCGGAGCCCCAACCGTTTCCAGGTGTGCAATATCCGATCGCTGCTGAACGGTCGCCGAGCGCGGGCCGCTCCCTCGGCCGCGCGATGGCTTTTGCGATCGGAGTGCTCGGTGCGTACATGATCGTCGACCTGCTGACGAGCGTCGGGACGTTCTTCCTCTCTAAGGCCGCGGATGACCCCATCGGCAACTCGGTCCTGCATCGAGTGATTCCCTGGTTGTGGATGATTCCAGTCGTGGCGATTGCGGTTGGGCTGGTCGCCGCAGCGGACCCGGCGGTTCGGTCGCGAGGCGCAGCAGCGGGCGCTGCGGCCCTCGCGGTGGTCGTATCCGCATTCCACTCTGCAGCCCTGACCGTCGAAGCGGTCGTTGGCTTCGTGTACGACATGAGTGACGGCAGTCTCGCTGTGTATCGGATCTTGCTCGCCACGACGTTTGCGGCGCTGGTCGCCGGATGGATCTTCGGCCATCGGCGCAGCCTCGCCGGGCTGATCATCGTCCCGTTCGCCGGCGCCGCAATGTATTGGGTGAACGATCTGGTCGGCTACAGCATCAACTTCGATCTGGAGTCGCTCGCGGACTGGCTCGCCTCCTGCTTCACATTCACCGCCGCGTACATCGCGGTCGCCGTCGCCTTCTGTTGGCTGGCCGTCGGGATCGACAAACTCGCGGCGCCGCAGCAGCCGAGGTATTGATCGATACCCTGGGCGCATGGTGTTCTCGCAGCCCTCAGGGAAGAACAAGGAGTCGTTGTTCGGCTCGTCCGACAAGCGCAACCCGACACCGACGTTCCGGTTGAAGCCGAAAGACACGCCTCCGCCGTCGATGCCGACGGCCGACGACCTGATCGACACGGCACGTGTGGTCGCACTGCCGATGCGGACGAAGTTCCGCGGCATCACCGTCCGCGAGGCGCTGCTGTTCAAGGGCCCTGCGGGGTGGGGTGAGTTCGCGCCGTTCCCCGAGTACAACGACGCCGAGGCCAGGATGTGGCTCGCGGCCGGAATCGAGGCGGCCTTCCTCGGGGCGCCCGAGCCGCTGCGCGACACCGTGGCGGTCAACGCGACAGTGCCCGCGGTGCCTGCCGATGAGGTGGCCGCGATCATCGCACGCTATCCCGGGGCGACGACGGTGAAGGTGAAGGTCGCCGAGCCCGGTCAGACTCTCGCCGACGACGTCGACCGAGTCGCGGCCGCACGCGAACTCGTCTCCACGGTGCGCGTCGACGCGAACGGGGCATGGACCGTCGACGAGGCTGTCGAGGCCATCGCCGCCATCGGCGACGTCGAATACGTCGAGCAGCCGTGCCGGACGGTCGAGGAGCTCGCCCAGGTGCGGAAGTCGGTCAAGGCGTTGATCGCCGCTGACGAGTCGATCCGCCGGTCGACCGATCCGATGCGCGTCGCGAAGGCGGGCGCGGCGGACATCGCGGTCCTCAAGGTCGCGCCCCTCGGCGGGATGCGTTCACTGATCAAGCTGGCCGGTCGGCTGCCGATGGACGTCGTGGTATCGAGCGCGCTCGACACGGCTGTCGGGATGTCCGCCGGTGTCGCCGCAGCCGCCGCGTTGCCGAACCTGCACCGAGCATGCGGACTCGGCACCGGCGCGATGTTCACGCGCGACGTCGCAGTTCCGTTCCGAGTCCACGAGGGCGCCGTCGAACTGCGGAGTGTCGCGCCGTCGGACGACGCGCCGCTCGCTTCGCCCGATCGCACCGCCTGGTGGCACGACCGTCTTCGTCGGTGCCACGCGGAACTGATGCGTTAGGAGCGCTGTTTATGTTCCCCGAGCGCAGTCGAGGGGTGTACGGCGTGGCGTCTCGACTGCGCTCGACGAGCGGAGGGGGACTGCGCTCGACGGGCGGGGGGGACTGCGCTCGGTGGACACCGATGAGACGAACACTAGAAACAATCTCAAGAATCTGTTCCAATGGGTGAGAGCGGAGTCACAGGTGACGACGCGCCCGTAGGAGGAGATCTCAATGGCGACACCGATTCTCGCGCAGCCCGACGTCGACAGCGGCTTGCGTCCCGTGCCCGTCACCAACCGCAACGGAGTGCTCGAGATCCTGCGGATGCGCCGCGACCCGTTCTCGTTCGCCGACGAGAAGCGGCTCCGATTCGGTGAGGTGTCGGGCATGAACGCGCTCGGCATCCGCATGGTCACGTGCAGCGGACCGGAAGCGGCGAACGAGATCCTGATGAACAAAGACCGTGCGTTCGCCAACGCGCCCGCGTGGAGCTACTTCATCGGCCCGTTCTTCAATCGGGGCGTCATGCTCCTCGACTTCGACGAGCACCGGCACCATCGCCACATCCTGCAGCAGGCCTTCACACCGAAGGTGCTCAAGGGCTACATGGACGAGATGCAGCCGATGATCGCCGAGCGGATGACCCGCTTCCCGACGGGCAAGGTGTTGATGCTCAGCGAGTTCAAACAGTTGACCCTCGACGTCGCGCTGGAAGTGTTCCTCGGACTCGAACTCCCCAAGCCGGAGGCGGACCGCCTCAACAAGGCGTTCATCGAGACCGTCCGGGCCGGAGTCGCATTCGTCCGCAAACCGGTGCCCGGCGGCCGGTGGTGGAAGGGCGTCCGGTCCCGCAAGATCCTCGAAGACTTCTTCTACGAGCACATCCCGGCCAAGCGGGCCGAGCAGACGCCCGATCTGTTCTCGGTGCTCTGCCACGCGGAGAGCGACGACGGGGACCGGTTCACCGACGAGGACGTCGTCAATCACATGATCTTCGTCCTGATGGCCGCTCACGACACCTCGACCATCACGATGTCGCAGATGGCGTACCACATGGCGAAGCACCCGGAATGGCAACAGCGCGCGAGGGAGGAGTCCCTCGCGCTCGGCGAACACCTCACCTACGACGACCTCGCGTCGATGGAGGCGATCGACCTGATTATGAAGGAGTCGCTGCGGATGTGTCCGCCCGTCCCGGCGCAGCCGCGAATGGCGATCAAAGACACGCAGGTGCAAGGCTTCTTCATCCCGAAGGGGACGATGGTCGTCGTCCCTCAGATGGCAAACCACCGCCGCCGCGACATCTTCTCGCACCCGGACATGTTCGACCCCGAACGGTTCTCCGCCGATCGCGCCGAGGACAAGGCGCATCGCATGGCGTGGATGCCGTTCGGCGGAGGCGTCCACAAGTGCATCGGCCTCTACTTCGGGCAGATGGAGATCAAGACGATCATGCATCACCTGCTCCGCGGCTACGAGTGGTCCGTTCCGGCCGACTACGTCATGCCGATGGACTACAGCGCGCTCCCGGTTCCGAAGGACAAGCTGCCCGTCACGATGCGGCGTCGTTGATGGCCCAGTCCACGCGTAAACCCCGCGTCACCGCGTCGCCGTCCGTCCAAGAGGAGGCGATCCTCGAAGCAGCCGCGGCCGAGTTCACGGCGGTCGGTGTCCGCCGGGCCAACATGGACGAGGTAGCGAGGGTCGCCGGAGTCAGCCGGTCGACGCTGTACCGTCGCTTCCCCAACAAGGACAACCTGCTGCTGGCCGTCGCCAACCGCACATTCGAGAACGGCATGGCGCGGATCGAGCGAGGTGTCGCGGGTCTCGGACCGTCCGACGCCGTCATCGAGGCGTTCGCGACAGGCGCGGACATGGTCGAGAACGATCCGTTGTTGCGCCGCGTGGTTTTCGAGGACGTCGAGATCCGCAGCATCACCGCCACTGTCAGCTCGCTGTTCATCGCGATGATCACCGACCGGGTCGCGACCACGCTGCGTCGAGCGGGGGCGACCATGCCCGACGACGACCTCCGCCAAGCCGTCGAACTGCACGTGCGGCTGGTGACGTCGTTCCTCGAGGTCCCAGTCGACGAACCCGAACGCCGAACACCCGAGTACGCGCGGAATCTCGCCGCGAAATTCCTCGCCCCGATGATCTACTGATCGCCTCCAGGAGCTGTTCCTCATGTCGCTACTCAATCGCTTCTCTCGTCGTGCCCGCGCCGACGACCGTCTCGCGCAGGTGCGCGCCGGAGTCGCCGGAAAGGTCGTCGCGATCACCGGCGGCGCTCGTGGCATCGGCTTCGAGATCGCAGGTCAGGTCCTCGCCGCCGGTGGACGCGTGGCTCTCGGCGACATCGACGTCGACGCCGTGGGCAAGGCCGCGGCCGATCTCGGAGTGGACGGCATCCCCCTCGACGTCACCGACAGTGCATCGTTCGAAGCGTTCCTCGACACCGTCGAGGAACGCCTCGGGCCGGTGGACGTGCTGATCAACAACGCGGGCATCATGCCCGTCGGTTCGTTCCTCGAGTACGACGAGGCGTTGATCCGGCGCACCGTCGAGATCGACCTGATCGGTGTCATCCTCGGCACACGCGCCGCCGGCCGCCGGATGGTGGCACGCGGGCGAGGTCAGGTCCTGAACATCGCGTCCGTCGCCGGCCGCCTCGCCGCACCGGGACTGTCGGTCTACAACGGCGCGAAGTCGGGAGTCATCGAGTTCTCCGAGACCGCGGACGCCGAACTGATGGGTCGAGGCGTCCGAGTGTCGACGGTGCTCCCGTCGTTCACCAACACCGGCCTCATCGACGGGCTGCAGACGAACGCGATGGTCCGGTCGGTCGACACCGACGTCGTCGCACGCGAGGTCCTCGCCTCGATCGCTTCACCGCGCGTGCGTGTGACGGCGCCTCGCTCGCTCGGCTGGGTGGACGCGAACCCGGCCATGCCGATCGGGTTCAAGCGGCGGATGAGCCGTCTGACGAAGACCGACACCATGTTCCTGCACGCCGACCAATCCGCCCGAGCCGAGTACAGCGCGCGTATCGGACAAGGTTCGTCCGACGCAGAGTGATCCGTGACGTGCGGTGGATGCGGGACGGTGTCATAGGGTGGCTAGCGTGCCAGACGACGCCCGACCGCTCGCCCGATTCCGCGCCACACGGCGCGCGGTCCGCGAGGCCCGTGACGACCTGATCGACGTGGAGGCCGCGGCCGGTCGTCGCATCGGGCTCGGACGGCGCCAGATGGCCGCAATCGTGGTGATCACCGTTGTCGTGGCGGCACTGGTCGGCGTCGCGTCGTGGCGTTTCGCGACCGCATCGGTGCGCTATTCGGACGATGAGTTCGTCGCCGCGACCACCCAGCGGGTGTCCCTGCTGCTGGAGGCGGACAGTTCTGATCCCACGCGAGCCAGGCGAATCCTGTCGGGCGCGACAGGTGAGTTCCACGATTCGTTCGCCCAGTCGGCCGACGCGTACAGCCAGTACATCGAGTCCGCGCGAACTCGAGGATCTGGAGCGGTCGACGGCGTCGCGCTCGCTCGACGCGACGGTGAGTCCGCGTTGATGTTGGTCGCGGCCAGCGTTCGTATCACCACTGCGGACGGGACCGACGACGCGGCGTCCGCGTTTCGGATGCGCGTGCAGATGGCTCCGGAGGACGGCGAGTTGAAGATCGCCGGAATCGAGGTGCTGTCGTGAGCCTCGTCGAACGGCTGGAAGCGCCGATCACCCGGCGCACCGGGATCGCGGTCCTCGCATCCGTTGTTGTGCTCGTCGTCGTGTTCGCCTGGTGCATCGTCGCGCTCGGGTCGCGGTCGGCGGAGGTCTCGACCGGCGAATCGCGCGTCGACCTCGCCGCGCAGGCGCCGACCGCGGTCGCGGCCGTGTTCACAGTTCACCGCGAGACGTGGCGCGACGATCGGAAGGCCGCTTCCGCAGCGCTCGCCGAACCGCTCGCGACAACGCTGCGACCGGCGCTCGCCGACGGTCCGCCGCGCGGAGTCGAGCGCGTCGAGTGGGTGCCCGAGACCACCGCCGTCGTCGATGTCGACGGGGACACGGGGGCGGCGCTGCTGACGGTTCGAGTGACTGTGACACCGACGTCGGGCGCTGCGACGTCGACCCTGAAGTCGGTGCACGCCGACTTCGTTCGCGTCGACGACCAGTGGCGACTGTCCGGAATGGACGACATCGTATGAGCGCGCTCGAACCACAACGTGTCCGCGCTGCACGTGAAGCCCTCGACGTCGCGGTACGCGAAGACCGTCGTGCGCGCATCGCGGCGGCGCCCGCACTGCGAGAGCGGGCGCGACGGCAACGCGCAGCGCTGCGGATCGTGATGGTCGCAGCGCTGATCGTGACGCTTGTCGCCGCGAGCGTCGGACTGTGGGCGACGCTGTCGGCCTCGTCGCTCCGTGACACCGCGGTGTCCACGGACGACGCCGTCGACGCGGCATCGAAGGCCGTCGTCACGATGCTGACTCCGGATCCGGCGGATGCGACCGGCTACCTCGCCGCGGTCACGGGGGACAGCGCGGGCGCGCAGCGGACCCGCTTCGACCAGAACCACGGCGCGATCGCAGAGTACGTTCGCACTCTCACCGTCCGACCGGAGGGACGAATCGTGTCGGCAGGCGTCGCCGGACGCGACGGCGACGACGTCGACGTGCTCCTCGTCGCGCAGGCCAGCGACCCGACGCTCGTCGGCGGTCAGCATGGACAGCAGCGGGTCACCCTTCGAGTGTCCATGGTCAGAATCGACGGCGACTGGCGTGTCGCAGACACGGAGCGACTGTGACTCGATGGACTGAACTCACGACGTCGGACCGGCGTCGCGTCTCCGCATGGCTCGCCGTCGTGACCGCAGGCCTGGTGGCGGCGATCGTCATCGGAGTCCTGGGAGTCAGGGCGAACCGGGTGCCTGACGAACCTGATCGAAATGTGTCCTCGGCGGCTGCGTCGGCGGTGACGGAGTTGATGACTTTCGCTCCGACAGACACTCCGCAGCGGCGGGACGACGTCGAAGCAAGGCTCACCGGCGTCCTGGCCGCCGACTATGTGCTGCGAGGTCCCGATGTCGTGTTCCCGTCGGCTGTCGAGTCCGCGGTGACGATGACCGTGGACGTGACCGACGCGGCGACGGTCTCACAGGGCGACCGCTCGGCCCGGGTGCTCGTGTTCGCCGATCAGACGATCGTCGTCGGAAAGCGCGCGGACATCCCGTCGAAGGCGGGCGTATCGCGATGGGCGTGGATGAGGCGTGTGGGTGACCAGTGGCTTCTGGCTAAACTAGAACCTGTTACACCCCAATGATCGTCCCGGGCGGCGCAACAAGTGTGAAGGTGAATCCATGAACGAACCGATCGTGATCGTCGGCGCAGGCCTCGGTGGAATCCGGCTCGCCGAGAATCTCCGCAACGGCGGCTACGACGGCGACGTGGTGCTCCTGGGCCAGGAGTCGCACCCGCCGTACGACCGCCCACCGCTGTCGAAGACCGTCGTCACCGGCGATGACGAACGCGTGGACCTCAAGCCCAGCGAGTTCTACGCCGACAAGAACATCGACCTGCGCACCGGAACCCGCGTCGTCGCGGTTGATCCCGAAGCTCACACCGTGACGGTCGTTCACGACGG
Organism: Gordonia malaquae; assembly: GCF_037148075.1. Classification (NCBI taxonomy): domain Bacteria; kingdom Bacillati; phylum Actinomycetota; class Actinomycetes; order Mycobacteriales; family Gordoniaceae; genus Gordonia; species Gordonia malaquae. The sequence continues at coordinate 364,390 of NZ_JBBCUB010000001.1, forward strand.
CGAAACGAGTGCAGTCTCGTACGGAACGCTCGTGCTGGCGACCGGCCTGGTCGCTCGCCGATTCCCCGGCATCGACGACGATGTCCGCGGAATCCACGTGATCCGGACGATCGAGGACGCTCTCGCGCTGCGCGCCGACGCGGCATCGGCCACCCGCGCCGCGGTGATCGGCGCAGGCTTCATCGGCTGCGAGGTCGCTGCGAGCCTGCGGAAGCTGGAGCTCCCGGTGACACTCATCGAGCCCGCGCCGACACCGCTCGCCGTCGCCGTTGGCGCGACGATCGGCGAGATGATCACCAGACTGCATCGGGAAGCCGACGTCGACCTTCGGGTCGGAACGGGTGTCGACAACCTGGTCGTCGCCGACGGCGCGGTGTCCGGAGTGGTGCTGTCCGATGGATCGACGGTCGACGCCGACCTGGTGGTCGTCGGCATCGGCGGTTACCCCGACCTCGACTACCTCGACGGATCCGGTCTTGAGCTCGCGCCGCGCGAAGCGGGCGGCGGCATCGCCTGCGACGGTGTCGGTCGCGCAGCCGACGACGTCTACGCGCTCGGCGACGCCGCGAACTGGACCGATGCGCATGGTGACCACAAGCGCGTCGAACATTGGAATCACGTCGTCGATCAGGCGGCGATCGTCGCATCCGCACTCCTCGGCCATCCGATCACTCATCAGGCCGTGCCGTACTTCTGGAGTGACCAGTACGGGCTCAAGATCCAGATGCTCGGAGCGCCGCAGAACGACGACGACGTCCACGTGGTCGACGACGACGGGCGTCGCTTCCTCGCGTACTACAGCCGCGGCGGAATCCTCACGGGAGTCGTCGGAGCCGGACGGGTCGGAAAGCTCATGAAGACCCGTCCGCACCTGCTGACGCCCACACCCATCGCTGCACTGCTCGGCGAATGACCCTGGGCCCGGACGCGTCAGCTGCCGAGATCGTCTCGGCCGTCACTTCGATGGGTGACGCCGAGAAGGCGGCGTCGGCGCGACGGTTCTTCAAGACGGGGCCCGGCGAGTACGGGGAGCGCGACGAGTTCGTCGGTGTCCGTGTGCCTGACCTGCGGAAGATGTCCCGGACGTTGCGGGGCCTGCCGGCGCCGGTGATAGTCGATCTGCTCGCCTCCGGCATCCACGAGGTGCGTCATCTCGCGCTGTTCACGATGACGCACAACTTCACTGCGCGCGGTTCGGACAGAGAGGCATGGGTCCAGGTCTATCGCGACGCAGTGCGGGCCGGCCGAGTGAACAACTGGGACCTTGTCGACTGCTCGGCTGCCGACATCCTGGGTGCGTGGCTGGTCGCGGCGGAGGACCACGGTGAACTGCTCGATTGGGCGGCGTCGGACGACTTGTGGCGACGCCGCGTCGGGATCATCGGAACGTACGCGTTCATCCGCGCTCGACGACCGGACGCGCTGTCAGACGTCGCGCCACTTGTCATCGGCGACCGGCGCGACCTCGTCCAGAAGGCGTTCGGCTGGATGCTTCGTGAGACCGGCGAACGCATCGACGTCGAGCTCCTCACTCGATACCTGGACGTGCATGCCCCCGAGATGGGCCGGACCGCGCTTTCGTACGCGGTCGAGAAGTTCTCGCCCGAAGACCGAGCCCACTACCGTTCGCTCAAGTGACGCTGTGAAATGTGTACCTGAGCCGATGGACGCGGCTCGATAGGCCGGTGTGTGTCCGCTCACGTGCACATTTCACGTGAGCTGTGGGAGGCACTGGTCAGTCGACAGGGGCGGCCTCGGCCGAGTGAGTCGGTGCGCCCCGGCGAACGAGGAGTGCGAGCACGATCAGCGGGATCTGCAGGGGGAGCCGAGCCCACGCGATCGACTTCATGAAGGCGCTCTTGTCCACCCAGAGCCGGATCATGTTGACGTTCGCCGGGAACACCGCGATGAACAACGCCGCCGCGAGACCGGCTGCGGTCCGGCGGGTACGCGGAATCAGGACTGCCGCGCCGAGGCCGACTTCGGCGACACCTGACGCGTACGTCCACATCCGCTTGTCGCCTGGCACTTCGTCGGGAACGATCTCGTCGAACGGCTTCGGCGCCAGGAAGTGAAGTACTCCGGGCACAAGCAGGATCGCCGACAGGACACGCGTGAGCCGTTCATGGATCATGCGCCCGAGTCTATGCCCCGTGCATGCCTAGAACTCGACGCGGAGCCGGTCGGAGGTCGGCTTGGCCTGGCAGCCCAGGATGTAGCCGTCGGCGATGTCATCGGGATCGAGCGCGCCCGAGACCTCCATCTCGACGGTGCCTTCGGTCAGGGTGCAGGCACAGGAACCGCACTCGCCCTCCTGGCAGGAGTACGGCGCGTCGAGCCCGGCCGCGAGCATGACGTCGACGAGTGTGCGCGAGCGTGGCCATGCGAGTTCGTGGGTCTCACCGTCCAGTTCCACCTCGACCTGCGCGGCGTCGGCGGCCTCTTCGGCGCTGACCTCTGCATGCTCGACATCGACGAACGGGTCGCCCGACAGTGAGTTGTACACCTCGGAATGGACGTTGTGGTGGTCGAACTTCGCCTTCGCGAGGCCTCGGTGGACTGCGTCCATGAACGGTGCCGGGCCGCACATGTACGCGGAGTGCGTCTGCGACATCGGTGCGAACAGCGTCGCGAGCTTCTTCTCCGAGGGAAGGCCTTGAACCGTCTCGAGCCAGTGGATCACGGTGAGCCGGCCCGGATGCTTGTCCTGCAGTTCGCGCAGTTCAGCGGCGAAGATGACGTCGTTCTCGCTTCGGTTGGCGTAGAAGAACGTGATCGGACCGGTGCCGGTGGCGAGGGCGGTCTTGAGGATCGACATCACCGGGGTGACGCCTGATCCGGCAGCGAGCAGCAGCATCGGCGCATGGATGTTGGACGGCGTGAAGACGCCCGAGGGCGGAAGCGCTTCGATCTGGACGCCTGCTGCGAGGTTGTCGCAGATCCAGTTCGACCCGTATCCGTCGACGGTGCGTTTGACGGTCACCTTCGGCAGCTGGTCGTGCTTCGGCGCGGACGACAGCGAGTAGCAACGCGCGACCGATCCGGTCTGATCAGACGGGACGCGGAGGGTGAGGAACTGGCCGGGCAGGTAGTCGGCGAACTTCTCGGCATGCACGTCCGGGATGTCGAAGACGATGCTGCGCGCGTCGGCGGTCTCGTCGATCACTTCGGCGACGGTGAGGATCGCGCTGCGCGTGCTGTGCGGGGTCAGATCGGTCATGGTGCGCTCTCTGTGCGGAGACGTCCGACCGGCAGTCGGAACTAGAACGTGTTCTACAAAAGAATATCAGCGGTTGAAAGTGTGTCATAGCCGTTGTTCCAGCCTGCGGGAGTGATCTGATCGGCTGTCCGGGAGGAGCCTACGAACGGAGCGGCTCGGGTGACCGGGTCGTCGTCAGCGATCCGACTCCGTCGACGAGCGCGCGGCCGCCGATCTGGAGGAGTTCGGTGAGGTCCGACGTCGGGTCGATCAGCCACTGGTCGTAGGCGGCGAGCGCTGTGCCGAGGGTCATCCAGGCGATGGTCTGGGGTAGATGGCCGTCGGCGTCCACGTCCAGGCGGGAGGCGCAGTGCTCGGCGATCACCTGTCGCCAGTCGGCGTACATGATCATCGAGTGCGCCTGGAGGGCTGGGACGCCGAGCAGCAGCGCCATCCGACTGCGGTGCTGCTCGAGCAAGTCGTGGGGTACTTCGTTGAACTGAACGAGGGCGTTGATGAGGCTCTCGCCGAGCGGGGTGTCGACGGGGGTCGCCGCGAGGAGCGCGCGCAGGCCTTGGAGATGTTCGTCGAACTCTCCCCAGGCGAGGGAGTTCTTCGACGGGTAGTAGCGGAACAGCGTTCGGCGCGCGATGCCTGCGGCCGACGCGATGTCGTCGACGCTCGTCTCGTCGAATCCGCGAGTCGTGAACAGGTCGATCGCGACAGCGCTCAGGCGTCCCCTGGTGGTCGCCGCGGGGCGACCTCCGAGCGGTCCTGGCCGTCCTGTCGTCATTCCTGAGCCTTTCGCCGGCGGTGTCGTCGCTGGTCGCGATGGTACGCCGAAGAAATTCTCGGCAACCACTAGCAATTCTGCACTCAGTGCCATTACGGTGTGAAGCGAACCACACAGAACTACTTCAGGAGGTTGGTTCACATGGCCGAACAGGCAGCCCAGACTCACGACGAGCTCGTCGCCGAGTCGCTGGTGGAAGAAGTGTCCATCGACGGGATGTGCGGCGTCTACTGATGACAACCGCAACGACCACTGTTCCCGGCGGCGCTGCCGCCGGGAACGGTCCCGCCTTCGACACCGCAGCAGCCTGGACGCTCAACCCGAAGGTCGCCCTGCGACCCGAACCGTTCGGCGCCCTGCTGTATCACTTCGGAACGCGCAAGCTGTCGTTCCTCAAGAACCTGACCGTCGTCGACCTGGTCCGAAGCCTCGCCGAGCATCCCAGCGCCGATGCCGCGCTGCAGGCCGCAGGCATCGCCGACGCCGACCGTCCGCTCTACCTTCAGGCACTCTCCGCGCTCGCCGAGTCGGGGATGATCATCGAAGGCCACACCCCAGGAGTGAATCCGTGACCACAATCGAACGGCCCTCAACTCTTCCGACCACGACGCCGCCGCTGAACCTCGCGCCCGCAACGCCCAAGGTCGGACGCCTGGTCGATCAGTTCGAGAAGGGCCTCGACGCCCCGATCTGCCTGACCTGGGAGCTCACCTACGCGTGCAACCTGTCGTGTGTGCACTGCCTGTCGAGTTCGGGCAAGCGTGACCCGCGCGAGCTGAACACCGAGCAGTGCAAGGCGATCATCGACGAACTGCAGCGTATGCAGGTGTTCTACGTGAACATCGGCGGCGGCGAGCCGACGGTGCGCCCGGACTTCTGGGAGCTCGTCGACTATGCGACCAGCCACCAGGTGGGCGTGAAGTTCTCCACCAACGGACTCCGGATCGACGAGAAGGTCGCGCAGCGACTCGCCGCATCCGACTACGTCGACGTCCAGATCTCCCTCGACGGTGCCACCGCCGAAGTCAACGACGCGGTGCGCGGCAAGGGATCGTTCGACATGGCCGTCCGGGCGCTCCAGAACCTGAAGAACGCGGGTTTCAAAGACGCGAAGATCAGCGTTGTCATGACTCGCCAGAACGTGGCGCAGCTCGACGAGTTCAAAGCGCTCGCCGACAAGTACGACGCGACTCTGCGCATCACGCGCCTGCGTCCGTCCGGTCGTGGCGCGGACGTGTGGGACGACCTGCACCCGTTGCCCGAGCAGCAGCGTGAACTGTACGACTGGCTCGTCGAGCACGGCGATCGAGTCCTCACCGGAGACTCGTTCTTCCACCTCTCGGCGTTCGCCGGTTCCGGCGGAAGCGGCCTGCCCGGGCTCAACCTGTGCGGCGCCGGACGCGTCGTCTGTCTCATCGATCCGGTCGGCGACGTGTACGCGTGCCCGTTCGCGATCCACGAGAACTTCCTCGCAGGCAACATCACGACCGACGGTGGGTTCCAGGAGATCTGGCAGCGCAGCGACCTGTTCACCGAGCTCCGCGAGCCGCAGAACGCGGGTGCCTGCACCAAGTGCCAGCATTTCGACGCGTGCCGCGGTGGCTGCATGGCGGCCAAGTTCTTCACCGGACTCCCGCTCGACGGACCGGACCCGGAATGCGTGCAGGGCTACGGCGAAGAACTGCTCGCGGGCGAGCGGTCGAAGCCGACAGCCAACAAGGATCACTCGCGCGGCGTCCCGTTGACGCTGATGACGCGGCCCCCGTCGCGCGACTGCGATGAGAATCCCCTCGCCGGTTTTGCACCGACAACAGCCACCGGCTGCTCGTCCTGCTGACGCCGCCTCCCTGCTCGTTGAGCGCCTTTCGGCTCGCAGGCTCGCTCAAGACCCGCGCAGCGAGTCGAAGCGTCGTGCCATTCACACATAGAAGAAAGAACCACAAGCATGTCGAAGTTCTCCGAACTCATGGAGAAGAACCCCTGGCGTCGGAACCCCTGGTTCGAGACCGTCGGTGAGGCCCAGCGTCGCGCGCAGAAGCGTCTGCCCAAGACCGTCTACTCGTCACTGGTGGCCGGAACCCAGGCCGGTATCACCGTCAACGACAACGTCGAGGCGTTCAACGAACTCGGCTTCGCGCCGCACGTCGTCGGTGCGACTCCGGAGCGCAACCTGTCGACCACGGTGATGGGCCAGGAACTGCCGTTCCCCGTGATGATCAGCCCGACCGGTGTGCAGGCCGTCAACCCGGACGGCGAAGTGGCTGTGGCACGCGCCGCAGCCGACCGCGGCACCGCGATGGGGCTGTCGAGTTTCGCCTCCAAGCCCGTCGAGGAGGTCACCGCAGTCAACGACAAGGTGTTCTTCCAGATCTACTGGCTGGGCAGCAAGGAAGACATCCTCGCTCGCGCGAATCGCGCCCGGGAAGCCGGCTGCAAGGGTCTGATCGTCACCACCGACTGGGTGTTCAACGTCGGCCGCGACTGGGGCAGCCCGGAGATCCCCGAGCAGGTCGATCTGCGCGCGGTCGCCAAGCTGGCACCCGAGATGGTCACCAAGCCCGCCTACGCGATGAGCTGGTTCTCGGGCGGAAAGCTGACCATCCCCGACCTGTCCGCGCCGAACATCGCGCACAAGGGCGAGCCGGGCCCGACGTTCTTCGACGTCTACGGCACCTGGATGAACACACCGCCGCCCACCTGGGAAGACCTGGAGTGGCTGCGCGAGCAGTGGGGCGGTGAGTTCATGGTCAAGGGCATCACCCGCATCGACGATGCGAAGCGCGCGCGCGACATCGGCGCGACCGCGATCTCGGTCTCGAACCACGGCGGCAACAATCTCGACGGGACACCTGCGACGATCCGCGTCCTCGGTCCGATCGCCGACGAAGTAGGCGGCGACCTCGACGTCCTTCTCGACGGCGGCATTCGCCGCGGCAGCGACGTCACGAAGGCGCTCGCGTTCGGTGCGAAGGCCGTCATGATCGGTCGCGCCTATCTCTGGGGGCTCGCCGCGAACGGTCAGACCGGCGTCGAGAATGTCCTCGACCTGCTGCGGATGGGCGTCGACTCATCGCTCATGGGCCTCGGCAAGTCGGATGTCGCTGACCTCTCGCGCGACGATCTGATCATTCCGGAAGGGTTCGAGCGCACGTTCGGCGCGTAAGTCGAGCTGAATCTCAGCGAGCGGAGTCGAGAGCAATTCTCGACTCCGCTCGCTGTTCTCTACCGGTTTCCCGCGCGTGACGGCGATTGAACCCGGACATGTGTGCGTACCGAGTGCGCCGGTGATTCGATGGTGTTTCACGATCCTTTATCGTCGTTGCGGAGAATGGGTATCCCCCAATCAGTCGATATTTGGATCTGATAACGCAGCGTTGCGCATATCTTTTATGTCTCGGCAACGACATTTGATCACCTTCGACTGCGAATCCAAAGGCGCGCTTCCCACCCTCTTACGCTTGCGGCAGTGGCAAACACGGCTGCGACAGGAGGCGTTGGGAAGGCATGCTCAGTGCGCGCATCGGGGCCAGCTTCGCTGGTCGAGAGGTCATCAAGCTTTTGGGATCGGGTGGGATGGGGGAGGTCTACCTCGTTCGCAATGTGCATCTCAATCGTTTGGAAGCGCTGAAAGTCGCACCGTTTGTCGCCGGCGCAGTGTCGGCTGACCGATTCGCTGCAGAAGCCGCCGTGATGGCGGCGCTCGATCACCCGAGAATCGCGACGGTGTACGAAGCCGGGATAGACGGCGGCCTCAGTTGGTTTCTCATGCAGTACCTGCCGGGGGCCGACCTCGACAAGGCCGAGCGCTTGTCGATCGTAGACCTGTGCACGGTCGCGCTCGATGTGGGGGCGGCACTCGACTACGCGCACGCACAGGGGGTGATTCACCGTGACGTCAAACCGGCGAACATTCATATCGCGACGGCGCGGGACGGGCGTATCGAAAAGGCCACGATTCTCGACTTCGGCGTCGCCAAAGTCATCTCCGCCACCGGGTTGACGGAAATCAGTTCGTTCGTGGGAACTCTCGGATACGCATCGCCCGAATCGATAGCCGGCGACGCGGCCGATTCGGTCGTCGACCAGTACTCCTTCGCGTGCACGATGTTCGAACTCCTCACCGGCGAACTCCCCTTTCCGCACGCGACATTGGCCGCACTCATCGCCGCGCACACGAATGCGCCGATCCCTCGTATTTCGGATACCTATCCTCGATATCGTGCCGCCGACCCGGTGTTCGCTCGGGCGCTGGCCAAGAATCCTAGCGACCGATACCCGTCCTGCGGTGAGTTCGCGCAGGCACTGGCCAGGGCTTTGCGACCGGCGTCCCATAGAAGATCGGGCGATTTCGCCGTCGGGGTCGACGGACATGATCAGCAGCGCCAACAGTCCCGGAACCAGCGGGAGCGCCGACCGCTTCGGCGAACCTACATTCGGCGGCGTGTTGCTGCGGGGATCGCGGTGTCCGCGGTCCTGGCTGCGGCGGGGGTCGGGTACCTCGTCGCGCATGATCTGGCGCGGAGCGTGCAGGACCGGACGACGACCGGGGACTCCTTCCGCCGCGAGATGACGTCACCGGATTCAGGGGCGGCGGAAGACACCGGCTCGACGTGGGGTCTCGCCATCGACCCTCAAGGGCGAAGCTATGCATTTCGCGACTATCGGACTGCGTCGTCGCTCGCCGCCGCAGCACAAAGCCGCTGGGGATACGACCCTCGGTCGTGGGTTCTCGTCTCGTTCACGTCCGGTTGTGCGGCGATCGCGGCGCCCACGACCGCCCCCGATCCGGCGACACCGGGTTATGTCGCCGCTACGAGTTTCGACCGACCTTCAGCGCAGCAAGCGGCGATCGGGCAGTCCGAGCAACGGGCCGGGCTGCCGAGCCATTCCGTCGACACACTCTGTGTCGGCGACTACATCAAGTGAGAAGGACCCACCGCAATGACTTCGACGACGGAACTGACACCCGACGACGTGTTCGCCGGACACACGATCGTGCGAATCGTCGGACGGGGAGGCATGGGCGAGGTGTACCAGGCGCATCACCCTCGTCTACCCAGGATCGTCGCGCTCAAGGTCCTACGCCCCGAGCATGCCGACAATCGGGAGTTCCGAAGGAGATTCGAACGAGAGGCCGCTCTGGCTGCGCGGTTGGAGCATCCGGCGATCGTCGGAGTCCACGATCGGGGAGAGGACCGAGGGCGACTATGGATCGCGCTGCGATACGTCGACGGTGACGATGCGCTCCGTCGGGTGCGTGAACATGGACCGTTGCGCCCGGATGCCGTCGCCCAGATCATTCAGATCGTTGCGAGTGCGCTCGACTATGCGCACGGTGAGGGCGTGATCCACCGAGATGTGAAGCCTGCCAACATCCTTCTCGGTGGTGAGGAGGGAACGATCACGTCGGTTCACATCACCGACCTCGGGATCGCCCGACCCGTCGACGACGCGACGCGGATCACCACCGTCGACTCACTCGTCGGATCGGTCGACTACACCGCGCCTGAGCGGCTTCTGGACGGACCTCTGGTGCCGGCGACCGACCAGTATTCTCTCGGCTGCACCGCTTACCACCTGCTCACAGGCAGGCCGCCGTACGACTTCGACGATCTCCCTGATGTCGTCGCCGGGCACCTTTCGCACCCGGTTCCGTCGGCGACGATGCACAATCGCGAACTGGCGCCCGTCGTCGATCAAGTGCTGCGGCGGGTGATGAGCAAGAATCCGGTCGACCGCTACTGCGACTGTCGTGCTTTCGCAGCCGACCTCGCTGCTGCACTGACGTTCACCCGTCGCCTCCGGCCGGCTGTCCCGTCCCGGCACGGCGTCCCAGAGGCGGGCCGGCCGCGTCTGAACAGCGCCGATGTGCTCAAGAAGACGCTCATCGATCCCGATGTCGTGGCCGCTGCGGTGAGTCGACCGCCGGTGACTGCGGTCCCGCTCCCGCCGCCGAATCAGCCGCTCTCGTCGAGGGCCGCAGTCGTTGTCGGAAGTCTGGCGCTCTGCGTCCTCTTGCTCGTCCTCGTCGTGGCCGCAGGCTGATGACGACTGATTCCCGCCGCGGTGGGATCAGAGCCAACCGACTACGAACCTGAGTGGTGCACACCGGTGATCCGGTTCAGGCCCGAACGCGTAACTAGAACGTGTTACAGTTCGGCCATTCGTACGTGTATTCAGGAAGGCGTGAAGGCAATGGGGAATCTCGACGGTCAGGTCGTGTACATCACGGGCATCGCCCGTGGTCAGGGGCGTAACCACGCCATTCGATTCGCGAAGGAGGGCGCGTCGATCATCGGGATGGACATCGCCGATCGCGTCGCCGACCACACCACCTACCCGCCTGCAACGGCAGACGACTTCGCCGAGACCATCCGGCTCGTCGAAGAGGCCGGCGGCAAGATCCTCGCTCGCCAAGGCGACACCCGCGATCTCGAGTTCCAGCAGCAGCTCGTCGCCGACGGAGTTGAGCAGTTCGGTCGCCTCGACCACGTCGTCGCCAACGCGGGCATCCTCACCTGGGGTCTCACGTGGGAGATGACCGAGGATCAGTTCACCGACGTCGTCGACGTCAACCTCGTCGGCACGTGGAAGACGCTCAAGGCGTCGATTCCCGCGATGATCGCGGCAGGCAACGGCGGCAGCATCGTCATCGTCTCGTCGTGCGCGGGCATCAAGGCGATGCCGGCCCAGGCGTCGTACTCGGCGTCGAAGTTCGGCCTCCGCGGCCTCGCGCAGACTGCGGCCAAGGAACTCGGCGACCAGCGGATCCGGGTCAACACCGTCCATCCCTACGCGGTCCACACCCCGATGGGCCTCGAGGACCCGTCGGCGTTCGCCGCGTTCGAGAAGTGGGGCCGCCACTTCCCGTCGATGATGGACCACTACCCGGTCGCCAGCGTCGACGACCTCACCGATGCCGTCCTGTACCTGTCGACGGCGGCTGCGGTCACCGGTGCCGAGTTCCAGATCGACATGGGCGCCACGAAGGTCTGACGACTGAACCGACGACTGCGGCCCACCGGTGATCCGGTGGGCCGCAGTCGTCGTGGGTTCAGTCCTGCCAGAGGGTGGCGGGATCGGTCGCGGTGCGCTGCGGACCGGTCGGGGTGACCGTCTTGGAGCGAGAGAACCGGGGAGCGACCTGAGCCTGCATCACCCCGTCGATCTCGACGAGCGAGCCGCGGGCCGCGAGGTGCGGGTCGTTCGGGGCTTCGACGAAGTCGAGGATCGGCGACGTGCAGGCGTCGGTGCCCTCGAAGATCGCGGCCCACTCGTCGCGGGTCTTGGTCTTGAACGTCTCCTCGAAGATCGCACGCTGCTCGGGCCACTTGGAGAAGTCCATCTGGTGGGGAATTGCCTCCGGGTCGAGCCCCAGGCCCTTGATGAGCTCGGAGTAGAACTGCGGCTCGATCGCGCCGACGGCCATCCACTTGCCGTCGGAGGTCTCGTACACCTCGTAGAACGGGGCGCCGGTGTCGAGGAGATTCACGCCGCGGCGGTCCTGCCACAGTCCGGTGCCGCGGAAGGCCCACATCATCTGGCCGAGGACGGATGCGCCGTCGCACATCGCGGCGTCGATCACCTCACCCTTGCCCGAGACGCTGCGCTCGACGAGTGCTGCGAGGATGCCCATCACGAGGAACATCGAACCGCCGCCGAAGTCGCCGACGAGATTCAGCGGGGGAGTGGGCTTCTCGTCCGGGCGGCCGATCGCGTGGAGCATGCCGGTGAGCGAGATGTAGTTCATGTCGTGACCTGCGAGATTCGCCCGCGGGCCTTCCTGGCCCCACCCGGTCATGCGGCCGTAGACGAGGCTGCTGTTGACCTGCGCGAGGTCGTCCGGCCCGAACCCGAGACGTTCCATGACCCCGGGGCGGAAGCCCTCGATCACGACATCGGCCTTGGCGACGAGGTTGAGGATCGTCTCCCGGTCGGCGGGGTTCTTCAGGTTCGCCTCGACGACACGACGTCCGCGGAGCAGTGCGTCGGCGTTGCGGTTGGGGTCGGGCAGTTCACCGGGGCGTTGGACGCGGACGACGTCGGCGCCGAGATCGGCGAGAAGCATGGCGGCGTGGGGGCCGGGGCCGATGCCTGCGAACTCGATGACGCGAATGTTCGCGAGCGGGCCGGAACGGCCCGAGGGCGCGCGGTTCGTCGTAGGGGTCATGCAGTGCCTCCGATGAAGTCGGGTGAGTGCTGTGAATCACCTGGTTTCACTCAGCATTACACACGCCGCATAAGTGGACTTGTCTGGGCGTCGGTCACCGATTCGGTCGCACTCGGGTACTGACGAGACGCGTTGTGGTCGGTAGGGTTGTCCGAATGACGCCGGTGCGTGAATTGGGGTCGTCGACGTGGACTGACGTGATCGACAGGGAACTGACGATCCTCGTCCCCGTCGGGGCCGTCGAGCAGCATGGACCCCATCTCCCGATGGACACTGACGGGCGTATCGCCGTCGAGGTCGCGACCCGTGCGCTCGGTCAGACTGCGCCTCCCGTCGATGCACTGACCGCACCCTCGATCGCGTACGGGGCCTCCGGTGAGCACGAGGGATTCCCCGGGACAGTGTCGATCGGCGCCGACGTGATGGAACGACTGATCGTCGAGTACGGCCGCAGTGCGTGTCGGTGGGCCAAGCGAATCGTGTTCGTGAACGGACACGGCGGCAACGCCATGGCGTTGGCCACCGCAGTGCGTCTCCTGCGATACGAGGGACGAGACGTCGCATGGTGGCCATGCGCGTTCCGTGGTGCGGATGCGCATGCCGGTGACACCGAGACCTCGATCCTGCTCGCCGCGGACCCCGACCAGGTTCGGGTGTCCACCCTCGCGCCAGGCAACACCGAGCCGATCGCCACGTTGATGCCCGCGCTGCGGGACGGCGGGGTCGCTGCGGTGAGCCCGAACGGAGTGCTCGGTGATCCCACCGGCGCCGACGCCGCCCGCGGCGAACAGCTGCTCGATGAGAACTCGCGGGATCTCGCCGCGTCGCTGGAGTCGTGGGTCGTGGGCGACGACGGGCGGCTCGCGTGACGACGTCAGGACCGACGAGCACCGTGCTGCCGAGCGGTTTCCAGGTGCAGATCGATCCGCGGTGTGCACGTCGCGGAAACCTCCGCTACCTCGTCGGCGGGTCGCCGATGCGGGTGATGAAACTGTCCGACCCGGCCCTGGGCATGACGTCGGCGGACGGTCGGATCGCCGTCGCCGATGTCGGCACCCAGGTGTTGGCCCGCCGCCTGCTCGATGCTGGAATCGCGCATCCTCGTCCAATGTCGGGGCCCTGTGTCGCCGATGTGACCGTGGTGATCCCGGTGCGCGGCAATCAATCCGGAGTCGACCGGCTGCTCGCTGCACTGTCCGATCACGAGGTGTCGGTGGTGGTCGTCGACGACGGATCAGAGATCCCGATCCGGGTGTCGGACGGCGCACGGCTGATCCGCTTCGACGAGAATCGTGGTCCGGCGGCAGCCCGCAATGCAGGCGTCGCTGCGACATCGACCGAGTTCATCGCTTTCCTCGACTCCGACACCGTCCCGACCGGCGACTGGCTCACGATGCTTCTCGGCCACTTCGCCGATCCGACCGTCGCGATAGTCGCGCCGCGGATAGTGGGACTGCAGACGGTGGCGGCGGGCAGCGACTCGACGTCGTTCGTCGCCGATTACGCCAACCGCTTCTCCTCGCTCGACATGGGCCCGCGTGAGGCACTGGTCGCTCCCGGCACGCCGCTCGCTTATGTGCCGAGCGCGGCAATGGTGGTGCGCCGCACCGGCTTCCTTTCTTTCGACGAGTCGCTTCGTGTCGCCGAAGACGTCGACCTCTGCTGGCGGACGCATCGCGCCGGGTGGCGCATCCGCTATGACCCGATTGCCGAGGTGGCGCACGACCACCGAGAGTCGTTGTCGGGCATGCTGAACCGGCGACGCTTCTACGGAACCGGTGCCGCCGAGCTCGCACTCCGGCACGGCGAACTCGCCGCGCCTCTCGTGATGACCGCGCCGATCGCCGCGGGTGTCGTCGCACTCGCCACACGGAGTCGCATCGGCATGTTGGTCGCGGCGGTGATCGCGGCGATCGTCTGCCGCAACACGATGCGAGCCGTTGCGCATGTTCCGCAACGGGAGAAGATCGCGGCGGTCAACACGGGTCGGGCATTCGGATTCGGGCTACTTCAGCTCGCGGCTGCGGTGCTGCGGCACTACTGGCCGATCTCCTTCCTCGCGTGTGCGGTGAGCCGCCGATTCCGGGGGTGGTTCGTGTGGGTCGCAGTAGTCGAGGCCTTGGTGATGTGGGTTCGGAACCAGATGGTCGATCCGGAGACACCGGTGATGAGTCCGATGCACTACTTGGTGTTCCGTCGTCTCGACGATCTGGCGTATGGGGCGGGCCTGTGGCAGGGCGTGATCGTCCGCCGCGACGTCGGTGCGCTACGCCCGGTGATCACGCGCCGATGACACCGCCCGACGTACTCGTCGTCGGTGCCGGATCGGCGGGATGTCTTGTCGCCGAGTTCCTCTCACGCGACTCGTCCCGCCGGGTGATGGTGGTGGAAGCAGGCCGGGGGGCGGTGTTCGAGTCCCGCCTGGACCGGCTTCCGATCGACCACCCGGTGCGCGCGGCGCCGATCCCCGAGCGCCGAGGACGGCCGATGGTCCGCGGCCGCGGGCTCGGCGGGTCGTCGGCGATCAACGGCGGTTACTTTCTCCGCGGTCATCGAGCCGACTACTTCAGCTGGCCGTGGCCCATCGACGAGGTCGAGGCGGCGTTCACCGAGGTCGAGCGCATCATGCGAGTCCATCGGTTCAGCGACGCGGAACTGGGCGACGTGGCCCGGGCGACCGAGACATGGGCGGGGCCGCAAACGGGTGGCGAGTGGCCTCGCGTCGGTGTCAACCGGGTCCGGACCAACAGCGTAGACGGTGTCAGGTGGACGACCGCGAACGTGCTTTCGGTCGACCGCCCCAACCTCCTTGTTCGCGCTGAAACACCGGTCGCTCGTCTGTTGGTCCGAGCAGGCCGCGCGATCGGGATCGAGACAGGCGACGGGGAGGCGATCAGCGCAGGCGAGGTCGTGGTGTGCGCTGGAACGACAGGCACTGCGTCGTTGATGGCACCGATCGTCGGACCGATGCCGTTGCACGAACACGCTGAGCGCATCGTCCGGTTCACCCCTCGTCGAGCCCTCGTGTCGACCGCGTTGCTGCAGACGGTGATCCACACCTCCACGGGTCTGGAGATCAGACCGTACTCCGACGACTTCGCCTCGTTCACCTCGCTCGCCCAGACTGGTGTCCCGATCGGAGTGGCGGACATGGCCGGAACCCAGGGCGCGGTGGCCGACGGAGTCGTCGATCTCGGCGAACCGGACGCCGATTCAGCGGGACGACTGGAAGTCGGCGTCGAGACGGTGGTGCGGATGCTCGGTTCAGAAGAATTCGTCGACCTCGTCGAGCCCGGCTCGGTGCGGGTCGACCCCACTGTCGGGATGTCTCAACATGCGTGGGGGACGCTGCCCGCAGGCACCGCAGTCGACGCGGACGGTCGCGTCGACGGGGTGCGTGGACTCCGCGTGATCGACGGTTCGATTCTGCCCGGCCCGCTCTCCAGCGGCCCGCATGCCACGATCCTGATGCTCGCAGCCCTCATCGCGTCTCGCTGGGACTGACCGACAATGCAACTCGCCCCGGACACCTGAACGAATCGGGTGGCCGGGGCGAGAAG
Organism: Gordonia malaquae; assembly: GCF_037148075.1. NCBI lineage: Bacteria > Bacillati > Actinomycetota > Actinomycetes > Mycobacteriales > Gordoniaceae > Gordonia > Gordonia malaquae. The sequence goes on from NZ_JBBCUB010000001.1 coordinate 380,112, forward strand.
CTGTCGTGTCTGGAACTCAGAAGAGCGTGCTCCAGTAGTCCCAGAACTTGACTCCGATGACACACAGGACGCCGACGTACCAGACAGGCAACAGCACGGCGAGCCACTCGCGGACCGAACGTCCGAGTGCGGAGTCCGGAAGCGAACGCGACAGGCTGATCGCCCAGATGATCGGGACGATCGTCCAGACCACCATGCAGTACGGGCACAGCGCGCCGATGCGGAAAGCGCTCTGGAAGATCAGGTAGTGGACGAAGATCCACCCGAGCGACGCACCGATCGTCTGACCGATCCAGTACCAGCGCGGCAGCTTCACCCGGCCGATCGACAGGACCGCGGTGGTGATGATGACGGCGAACGCGGGCAGACCGAGGATCGGGTTGGGGAACCCGAAGAATCGTGCCTGGGCGGTCTCCATCACCGATCCGCAGGAGATGATCGGGTTGAAGTTGCACGACAGGTCGGCTTGCGGGTTGATCAGCAACTCGATGCGTTCGATCGTCAGCATTGCCGCGGCGGCGAGTCCGAGGACGCCCAGGACCAGCAGGGCCCACGCGGCGACGGTCGACACCGACAGCCGCTCGATCAACGCTCCTGACGGCTCTGTGTCGGTGTCTTCTGGCGGGGTCGCAATGGGCTCTGGCGCGACTACGACGTCGACGTTCTCCTGATCGGCCATGTCTCTGCTACTTCGCAGCTGCGTTGACCGCGGCGACGAGCTCCTCCGGCGATCCGAACTGGACGGTCTTGCCGTTCAGCTGGACCCACGGGGTTCCGCTGAACTCTTTGCCGTCGACGTCCTTGCTGCTCATGACGTCGGAACTCTGCTTTCCGACCCACTGGCCGAACTGATTGTCGGTGATGCACTTGGAGACGCCCGTGGCGCCGGCGTCCTTGGCGAGCGAGATCATCTTGTCGTTCCCGAGCCCGGCACCACCCTCCTCGGTCTGGTTCGCGAACATCGAGTCGTGGAAGCGCTTCCACGGGCCGAAGTCGCCGTCCTTACCTGTCGACTCGGCGACACACAGAGAGGCGTTCATCGCTTCCGCGGAGTAGGTATTGCCGAAGTTCTTGTCGAGGAAGGCGATCGTGCGGTAGTCGACGGCGACATTGGGGTTGTCGGCGAAACTTGCGATCGCTTCGCCCATGCCGTTCTCAAATGCCTTGCACGCAGGGCACTGGAAGTCTTCGACGATCGTCAAGACTGCCTTCGGCTTTGTGTTCTTCGGGGCCGCCGAGATCCGGATGGACCCATTGTCGGTGACGACAGACGGGACGGAAGATCCGCCGGTCGTCGAGTCTTCCTGATTACTCACAACCGCCCAGATTGCGATGCCCGCGGCAATGGCGATCAGGACGACGGCTGCGCCGATCTTGAACATCAGTGAACGGCGTCGTTCGGCCTCACGGGGATCGACGATCTTGGGGCGATTCTGGGTCACGGCAGACGGTCCTTCACGGGTCGTGTCGCGCCGGGCGTAGGCCGTCGTCCGCGACGTAGCGTTCTTCGAAGTCAGAGTACTTGCATCATCCTGAGAACTTGATGACAGGTTGCGGAGATTTCGGTGTCGACAAGGAGTCGGTCAGATCGGCCATCAACCGCGCTTGGCCTGGTCGATGGCCGACTTCAGAGCGGTGGGCGTGCTCGGCGTGTATGTGGCGCCGTTGATCTTCACTGTCGGAGTGCCCTGGAAAGTCGGGTCGTTCGTCACCGCCCTGGTCGACGAGGACACCTCCGTGGCGCGTTGCGACTCCAGGATGCAGCGAGCAGCGGACGGTACGCCCGCGGTGGTGGCGAACTGCGAGAGTTCGGTGGAGGGGAGTCCCGGACCTCCCTCGTTCGGTTGGTTCTCGAACGCGAGGCGTTGGAACTTCCGCCAGTCCTGGGCGTGCGCAGGTGTCGTCTCGGCGGAATGCCACACGCAGTGCGAGGCGTTGGCGGCACGCGACGAGTAGTTGTCGGACGACATCCGGTCGAGGAATGAGATGACCTGGTAGTCGACGGCGACGTCGGGGTCGCCGCGATAGGCGTCCAGAACCGGGCCGAACGTCGATTCGAACAGCTTGCATGCCGGACACGCGAGGTCGGCGATCACCGTCACCGTCACCTTAGGTGCTCCGGTGCCGGCGAAGATCCGGAAGACCTCGCCTGTCGTCGTTGATTCGTCGCCTCGCGGGGCATCAGTCGCCGACGTCGTCTGAACGTTCTCGACGGGCGGCTCGTTTGCCGCGCGGACCGCAGTGCCGTCGATCGAGCACGCACTGAGCAACCCGACAGTTGCGAGGGTGACGGCCATTGCTGCACGAGAGTTTCCGACCATGGGCCGAATCTTAACCACGATCAGGCAGGCGTGACCCACGTCGTGATGTCGCAATGGACCACTTCGGTCGACTCCTTGTCGAGGATGCGGATCGACACGACGACGTCGGTTCCCTCGGTGATCGTCGAGAAGTCGACGGGTTCTGCGAACTCGGCGTGCGCGGTGAGGCGTGTGTTCGCCTTTGTCAGGTACTGCGTGTTCATCGCCTTGGGGATCCACCGGTGGGTCGTCGGTACGGATGCCTCCATCAGCATGCCCATCGCCGTCTCGGCGAGATTGCAGGCTGCGATGGCGTGGAACGTGCCGATGTGATTGTGGACGCCGAACCACTTCGGTGCCGTCACCCGGCAGTATCCGGGTTCCATCTCCTCGACGAGCGGGAGGATCGTCCCGAAGTAGGGCACTCGCGCGACCATGCCGAGGGAGAACAGTGCGTCTCCGAGTCGATTGTCCGGCAGCTTGCGGCGTAGCGCATACGTCGCGCTGCCGCGTTGTGTGTTACTCGACGTCTCACTCATGTGTGAAGGCTACCGCTTACGCTCTGTGTCTCCTAGTGTCGTGTGTTGAAAGTTCCTGAATGGTTGGCGGCACCCCGCTGCACACCTGGCGGCGTTGTCGTCGGTCGTGATACCTGCCGGTATCCCTCCCTCCTCCGCCTTGCCAGCTGCACAGCGGAACACCACCAACCGTCTAGGAACTTTCAACGCACGCCACTAGAGTCTCGGTGTGACCGACGATCAGTTCGAGAAGTTCATGCACGTCCACTCCGGGCTTCCTCGGGAGGCTCCGGGGTCGCAGGCGACGCTCGGGCTCCTCTTGCAGTTGGCGGGCGACCTGCCTGGACAACCCCGGATCCTCGACGTGGGCTGTGGCACCGGCCCGGCGGCGGTGCCGTTGGCCGTCGCGACCGGCGGCACGGTGACCGGAGTCGATCTGCATGAGCCGTTCCTCGCCGGACTCGCAGAGCGAGCCGCGCGGGAGGGCGTCGCTGATCGGGTGACCGGCGTCGCCGCATCGATGGACGACCTCCCTGTCGAACCGGGGACCGTCGACCTGCTCTGGTCGGAGGGCTCTGCCTACATCATGGGCTTCGACGCGGCGCTCCGCGCCTGGCGTCCGCTGCTCTCCGAACGAGGCGTCCTCGTCCTGACCGAATGCGAATGGCTCACCGACACCCCGTCCGACGAGGCCCGTGACTTCTGGGCGGCCTACGAGGGCATGCGGTCGACGCCTGGCAACGTCGCCGCGGCGTGGGAGGCGGGCTATCGGGTGCTCGCGACCTACGTCCTCCCCGACACCGACTGGGACGAGTACTACGCACCCCTCGCCGCACGAATCGACTCCCTCCGCGCCGACGGCTTCGACCCCGACGTCCTCGACGCGGCAGCAGCCGAGATCGGCGTCCGTCACCGCAACTCCTCCGACTTCGGCTACACCGCTTACGTCCTGAAGCCGAGGTAGTCGTGCGGCGGCCTGTGGACAACATGGTCGCGTGAATCTCGTCTTTGTCCGATCATGGTCGGGCAAAGACGAGGGGGGTCGTCATGACGATTGCACTGCTGTTGCCTCAAGACCGATTCGGACTGGTCAGGCGCGCGGCCGCGCTTGAAGCCGGATGGACCGATGCGATGCTGTCCGCGGCGGTTCGGCGGGGAGAACTCATCCGAGTCGCGATCGGCGTTTATGCGATCGCTGAGGTCGACCTCGACGGGCCCGAAGGTGCAGATCGCCTCTACCGCCTGCGCTCGATCGCAACGGTCAGCAACGCGCGGGATGGAGGTGCGACGGTGCTGAGTCATCAATCCGCAGCCGCGGTTCACGGTCTTCCTCCGTTGAAGCCGAATCGTGAGAACATCCACGTGACCTCGTTGACGCGTGGCGGCGGACTGATCCGCGGTGGGCGAAACGTTCACGGTGGACACCTGGACGAAACTCAGATCGTCGACGTCGACGGCATTCGAGTCACCGACGTCGTGCGGACTGCCGTCGACGTTGCCGAGGCCGGCTCATTTGCTCAGGCTTTGACGGTGTTCGACGCCGCATTGCGGGCGGGCGCAGACCGCGCGAGCCTCGAGTCCGAGCTCGGTCGTCGTCGTACCAAGGGTGCCCGCGAGGCGAGGGCGGCGATCGTCGTCGCTGACGGCCGTTCCGCGTCGGTCGGGGAGTCGTGGAGCCGCGCACAGATGATCGAAGACGGCCTCGCGTTGCCGGATCTGCAGGTGGAACATGCTGTTGACGGCGACACCTTCGTCGTCGACTACGAGTGGCACGGCCGCTTGATGGCCGAGTACGACGGTCTTCACAAATACGGACGTCTGCTTCGCCCGGGGGAGACGACAGCTCGCGCTGTCATCCGGGAAAAAGCGCAGGGAAGACCGACTGCGGAGGGCCACCGGGCTGGTGATGGTCCGATGGGTATGGGCCGACCTGGAGCGCCACAGGGTCGCCGCGATCCTGCGGGGATGGCTCGACTGACCTGCCTCATCTCGCTCCTCCCTGCTTCAACTGGACTCGCCTGCCTGAGCTCAGGCAGGTAGGACGCATTGAGGCAGGTAGGAGCGAGATGAGGCGGGTAGGTCGAAACGAACAACCCCATGAGGTGACGGAAAGGGAACCTCGCTGCCGTCTCAGGCAACGACCACGAGACGCATCTCACTGCGCGCGACCTGCGGGAACGATTTGAGATCAGGGCCGAGGTGCTGCATACTATTTAGGTTGCCCCGGCTGGGGCGCACAAACTTCCAGGGCCGCAACTGCGGGCTGGGTTGTGTAACGCGTGCAATTTGCTGATTGACACGGTCTCGACACGCCCGACCGCGGGGTACCGGAGGCGAAGCCGACGAAAGTCGGCAGCTGGACGAAATAGTCCGGCAGCGTACAACGACAGAAGAACAGCGTCGATCCACCCGATCTCATCGGGGGTGGTCATGTGGCCCAGTTGCCGCCCGTGCATGCACGGGTGTGAGCCGCGCGGTGTTCGTCTGTCGAGAGAAACCAGACGGAAGAGGACACAGCGTGGCGGGACAGAAGATCCGCATCAGGCTCAAGGCCTACGACCACGAAGCGATCGACGCTTCGGCGCGCAAGATCGTGGAGACCGTGACCCGTACGGGTGCACGCGTCGTCGGCCCGGTGCCGTTGCCCACCGAAAAGAACGTGTACTGCGTCATCCGTTCGCCGCATAAGTACAAGGACAGCCGCGAACACTTCGAGATGCGTACACACAAGCGACTCATCGACATCCTCGACCCGACGCCCAAGACGGTTGACGCGCTGATGCGCATCGACCTGCCGGCCAGCGTCGACGTCAACATCCAGTGACGGGGGATCGGAAAAAATGAGCAAGCAGAACGCAACCAAGGGCATCCTGGGCACCAAGCTCGGCATGACCCAGGTTTTCGACGAGAACAACCGGGTCGTCCCGGTGACCGTTATCGCGACCGGCTCCAATGTCGTCACCCAGCTCCGCACTCTGGAGCGCGACGGCTACACGGCAGTCCAGCTCGCCTACGGCGCCATCGACCCCCGCAAGGTGACCAAGCCCGTCGCGGGCCAGTTCGCCAAAGCCGGCGTTACCCCCCGCCGCCACCTCGCCGAGCTTCGTGTCAACGACATCTCGGAGTTCGAGGTCGGCCAGGAACTGGGCGCTGACATCTTTGCCGACGGCATCAAGGTGGACGTGACCGGAACCTCGAAGGGCAAGGGCTTCGCCGGTGTCATGAAGCGTCACGGCTTCGCCGGTCTGGGCGCCAGCCACGGTGTGCACCGCGTGCACCGTTCGCCGGGCTCCATCGGCGGCTGTGCCACCCCCGGTCGCGTGTTCAAGGGCATGCGCATGGCGGGTCGCATGGGTAGCGACAAGGTGACGACGCAGAACCTCACCGTCCACAAGGTGGACGCTGAAGCCGGTCTGCTGTTGATCAAGGGCGCGATCCCCGGCCGCAAGGGCGGCGTCGTGGTGGTCCGCGAGGCAGTGAAGGGTGGCAGCAAGTGAGCACCGAAACCGCAACCAAGTTGACGCTCGACGTCCGCGCAGCAGACGGGTCCGTCGCCGGAACCGCTGAGCTGCCCGCAGAGCTGTTCGATCAGACCGCCAACATCGCACTGATGCACCAGGTCGTCGTCGCACAGCAGGCTGCAGGCCGTCAGGGCACGCACGCGACCAAGACGCGCGCACAGGTCTCGGGCGGCGGCGCGAAGCCGTACCGCCAGAAGGGCACCGGCCGCGCACGCCAGGGCTCGACCCGTGCACCGCAGTTCGCAGGCGGTGGCATCGTCCACGGTCCGCAGCCGCGCGACTACACGCAGAAGGTCAACAAGAAGATGAAGGTCGCCGCTCTGCGTGGCGCCCTGTCGGACCGTGCTCGCAGCGAGCGCATCCACGTCATCACCGAGCTCGTCTCGGGACAGACGCCGTCGACCAAGTCGGCACGCGCCTTCCTCGAGCTGCTGAGCGAGCGACGCAAGTTCCTCGTCGTCCTGACCCGTGAGGATCAGGCCGGCTGGAAGAGCATCGCGAACCTGCCGAACGTGCTGGGCATCACTGCTGATCAGCTCAACACGTACGACGTCCTCGATTCTGACGAGGTCGTGTTCAGCGTTGAGACGCTGGAAGCGTTCGTCGACAAGAACAAGAAGGAGGCCTAGGCATGGCTACGCACGCAAACCCGCGTGACATCATCCTGGCGCCGGTGATCTCGGAGAAGGCCTACGGGCTGATCGAAGACAACGTGTACACCTTCCTGGTGCACCCGGATTCGAACAAGACCCAGATCAAGATCGCTATCCAGCAGATCTTCGACGTCAAGGTCTCCAGCGTCAACACCGCGAACCGACAGGGCAAGCGCAAGCGCACCCGCTCGGGCTTCGGCAAGCGCAAGAACACCAAGCGCGCCATCGTGACGCTGTCCGCTGACAGCAAGCCCATCGAGATCTTCGGAGGAGCGGTCAGCTGACCGCCCGAGAAGGATTAGGGACTAACACTCATGGCAATTCGTAAGTACAAGCCGACAACGCCGGGCCGTCGTGGCTCGAGTGGCGCCGACTTCTCCGAGGTCACGCGTTCGCACCCCGAGAAGTCGCTGGTGCGTCCGCTCCACAGCACCGGTGGCCGCAACGCCCACGGTCGCATCACCACCCGTCACCGCGGTGGCGGCCACAAGCGTGCCTACCGTCTGATCGACTTCCGTCGTAACGACAAGGACGGAATCAACGCCAAGGTCGCTCACATCGAGTACGACCCGAACCGCACGGCTCGGATCGCACTGCTCCACTACCTCGACGGTGAGAAGCGCTACATCATCGCCCCGAAGAACCTGAAGCAGGGCGACATCGTCGAGTCCGGCCCCAACGCCGACATCAAGCCCGGCAACAACCTGCCGCTGCGCAACATCCCCACCGGTACCCAGATCCACAACGTGGAGCTGCGTCCGGGCGGTGGCGCCAAGATGGCACGTTCGGCCGGTGCGTCGATCCAGCTCCTCGGCAAGGAAGGCCCCTACGCCACGCTGCGTATGCCGTCCGGTGAAATCCGTCGTGTCGACGTGCGCTGCCGCGCAACCGTCGGCGAGGTGGGCAACGCCGAGCAGAGCAACATCAACTGGGGCAAGGCCGGCCGTATGCGCTGGAAGGGCAAGCGTCCCACCGTCCGTGGTGTCGTGATGAACCCGGTCGACCACCCGCATGGTGGTGGCGAGGGCAAGACCTCCGGTGGTCGCCACCCGGTCAGCCCGTGGGGCAAGCCGGAAGGCCGTACCCGCAAGAACAAGGCCAGCGACAAGCTGATCGTCCGCCGCCGCCGTACCGGCAAGAACAAGCGATAATAGGAGGAGGTAAAAAATGCCACGCAGCCTCAAGAAGGGCCCGTTCGTCGACGACCACCTCCTGAAGAAGGTGGATGCACAGAACGAGAAGGGCACGAAGCAGGTCATCAAGACCTGGTCGCGCCGCTCGACCATCATCCCCGACTTCATCGGTCACACTTTTGCGGTCCACGACGGTCGCAAGCATGTGCCCGTGTTCGTGTCGGACTCGATGGTCGGTCACAAGCTGGGCGAGTTCGCCCCCACCCGTACCTTCAAGGGTCACATCAAGGATGACCGGAAAGCGAAGCGCCGGTAATCATGACTACTGAAACCGATAACGCAGTGCAGACCGCTCGCGCGACAGCGAAGTTCGTTCGCGTCACGCCGATGAAGGCTCGTCGAGTCATCGACCTCGTCCGCGGCAAGAACGTCGACGAGGCTCTGGACATCCTGCGGTTCGCACCGCAGGCTGCCAGCGAGCCCGTGTACAAGGTGCTCGCCAGTGCGATCGCCAACGCGGAGAACAACCAGGGCCAGGATCGTCGCACCCTGATCGTCTCGGAGGCATTCGCCGACGAGGGCCCGACCCTGAAGCGGTTCCAGCCGCGCGCCCAGGGCCGTGCGTTCCGCATCCGCAAGCGCACCAGCCACATCACCGTGGTCGTGTCCGCAGCGGAGAACGGCGGACGTGCTCGTTCGCGCCAGCAGAAGAAGAAGGGAGCCTAAACCGTGGGCCAGAAGATCAACCCGCACGGCTTCCGGCTGGGCATCACCACCGACTGGAGCTCGCGTTGGTACGCCGACAAGCAGTACGCGGATTACGTCAAGGAAGACGTCGCGATCCGCAAGCTGCTGAGCACCGGCCTCGAGCGCGCAGGCATCTCGAAGGTTGAGATCGAGCGCACCCGTGACCGCGTCCGCGTCGACATCCACACCGCCCGTCCGGGCATCGTCATCGGTCGCCGCGGCGCCGAGGCCGATCGCATCCGTGGCGACCTGGAGAAGCTCACCGGCAAGCAGGTTCAGCTGAACATCCTCGAGGTCAAGAACCCCGAGGCCGACGCACAGCTCGTGGCGCAGGGCGTCGCCGAGCAGCTCAGCAACCGCGTGGCGTTCCGCCGCGCGATGCGCAAGGCCATTCAGTCGGCCATGCGCCAGCCGGGCGTCAAGGGCATCCGTGTCCAGTGCTCGGGCCGCCTCGGCGGAGCTGAGATGAGCCGCAAGGAGTTCTACCGCGAGGGACGCGTGCCGCTGCATACGCTGCGCGCCGACATCGACTACGGACTCTACGAGGCCAAGACCACCTTCGGCCGTATCGGCGTGAAGGTGTGGATCTACAAGGGTGACGTCGTCGGTGGTCGTCGTGAGCTGGCTGCGGCCGCTCCGGCAGAGGACCGTCGTCCGCGTCGTCCCAGCCGCCCGCGTCGCAGCGGTGCCTCGGGCACCACGGCGACCGGCACCGAGGCCGGCCGCACTGCGGCCGCCGAGGCTTCGGCTGCCGACGCGCCTGCGCCTGCGCAGGCAGAGAACCAGGAGGGCTAGCCCATGTTGATCCCTCGTCGGGTCAAGCACCGCAAGCAGCACCACCCCAGCCTGAAGGGTCAGGCGTCGGGCGGAACCAAGGTCACCTTCGGTGACTACGGCATCCAGGCGCTCGAAGGTGCATACATCACCAACCGTCAGATCGAGTCCGCTCGTATCGCGATCAACCGCCACATCAAGCGTGGCGGCAAGGTCTGGATCAACATCTTCCCGGACCGCCCGATCACGAAGAAGCCTGCCGAGACCCGCATGGGTTCCGGTAAGGGTTCGCCCGAGTGGTGGGTGGCACCGGTCAAGCCGGGCCGCGTGCTGTTCGAGATGACCTACCCCAATGAGGAGACCGCTCGCGAGGCCCTGCGCCGCGCACAGCACAAGCTCCCCATGAAGACCCGGATCGTGACCAGAGAGGAGCAGTTCTGATGGCACTCGGAATCGCTGCTGCCGAGCTCCGCGAGCTCAGTGACACCGATCTGGTCGATCGCCTGAAGGAGTCGAAGGAAGAGCTCTTCAACCTTCGCTTCCAGATGGCAACCGGCCAGCTCGACAACAATCGACGTCTGCGCACCGTGCGTCGCGAGATCGCACGTGTGTACACCGTCATGCGCGAGCGTGAACTGGGCTTGGCGTCCGGACCGGAAGGTGAAGACGCATGAGTGAGGACCAGAACGTGAACGTCGAAGAGCGTGCCAGCCGCAAAGAGCGGATCGGCTACGTCGTCAGTGACAAGATGACCAAGACCATCACGGTCGAGCTGGAGGATCGCAAGAGCCACAAGCTCTACGGCAAGATCATCCGCACGACCAGCAAGGTCAAGGCGCATGACGAGAACGAGACCGCCGGCGTCGGCGACCGCGTTCGCATCATGGAGACCCGCCCGCTGTCGGCCACCAAGCGCTGGCGTCTGGTCGAGGTCCTGGAGAAGGCCAAGTAGCCCTCTCTCATCCTCTGCGATGACATGAAGAATCGCCCTTTCCCGAATTCGGGGAAGGGCGATTCTCATGTTTCGGACAATCGGTCGCCGTGAATTGGATCCATGTTCTCCAATGCGGTGTCAATGCGGACGATCACGCGAACCCCGTTAGTCCACACGATAGGATCGGCGTGTTGCGTCTCGCGCGTGTCGCGTAGGCGAATGTGTTTGTGCTGCAATGAATTTGCTTGAATCTGGGGTTCGTGGCAGGGGTTGGGGTGCAGTTTCGCCCTGTGGAGCCACGAAACGCTGGCGTGGTCGTCGGCGATAGTCATAGGGATCTTTACTAGGGTCATAAGAACTAAGAATCTTCTTCAGGAGGGGATCACTCGATGTCAGACGCAGGCGGCCGTCCGGCCGGGAGGGCCGATCGCTCGGCAGCGCCGCGTCCGGAATCGGGTCCTCTCGAGCAGACGATGCCGTGGGTGCCCGAGGACGATCCGATCCTGCGGCAACTGCGTGCCTGGCGCGACGATCTCGCGACCCGTGAGCCTGACGCGTCGGAATCGAGTCCGGCCGAGCACAGCGGTGACTCCACGGAATCGGCTCCCCGGACAGACGCTCCGAACCTCGCCTACTCCGCGGTCTCCGCGCCCGCGGGCTACACACCGCCGACACCGGTCGTCCCTGTCGCACCGCCGGCTCAGGCGCGCCCTCGGCGCGCACGACACGCCGCATGGAACGTCATGTCCGCGGCGCCGCCGGCACCGATCGAGTCGGCAGCCGAACTTCGCCTGGCGAACGAGCGGACAGTCGCGTTCCCGTCCATCGATCCGACCGCACTCGACGTCGCGCGCGATGTTCCGAACGCGATCGTCGCCACGAACCTGAAGAAGACCTTCGGCGACTTCACCGCGGTCCATGACGTGAGTTTCGAGGTGCCCAAGGGCACGATCGTGGCGATCCTCGGTCCGAACGGTGCAGGCAAGACCACCACGGTCAACATGCTGTGCACCCTTCTGGCTCCGGACGGCGGCAGCGCGACCGTCGCGGGGCACGACGTGGTGGACGACCCGTCGGGTGTCCGCTCCTCGATCATGCTCACCGGGCAGTTCGCCGCACTCGACGAGTCGTTGACCGGCCGGGAGAACTTGATCCTGTTCGGCAGGCTGCTCGGACTGCCGAAGAAGAAGGCGCAGGTTCGTGCTGACGAACTGCTCGAAGAGTTCTCCCTGACCGAGGCGTCCGGCCGCCGCGTGGGCCAGTACTCCGGCGGCATGCGCCGTCGCATCGACATCGCGTGTGGTCTCGTCACCGCCCCCGAAGTGGTGTTCCTCGACGAGCCGACCACCGGACTCGACCCGCGGAGCAGGCAGGACGTGTGGACGCTCGTCGAGCAACTCCGGGACAGCGGCGTCACGATCCTGCTGACCACTCAGTACCTCGAAGAGGCCGACATGCTGTCGGACAACATCGTCGTCATCGACAAGGGGCGAGTGATCGCCGAGGGCACGTCCGATGAATTGAAGGCCGAGACCGGAGCCGCGTACTGCGAAGTGACACCGGCTCACCCCGCGTACCTCCCGCGCCTGCGCGCACGCCTGCGGGACCTCATCGGCCCCACCGACGTAGACGACTCCGACCTCGACGAGCGGACCGTGTCGGTGCCTGCACCCAACGGCCCGGAGACGCTCGCCGAAGTGATGCGACGGACCGAGGCCGCGAAGATCCCGCTCGCCGACATCGCATTGCGCCGACCTTCGCTCGACGAGGTGTTCCTCGCGTTGACCGCCAAGTCGGGAGACGACGAACGGTGACGGCCCAGATGGACGCCCCTGCGTCGGCCGGAGCACTCGCCTCCGAGGCCGCACTGGCGGGCGGGGCCGGTTCGCGTGCGCTCCGTCAGACATGGACGCTGACGGCGCGAGGACTGCTCAAGGTCCTCCGCAACGGCGAGTTCGTGTATGCCTTCATCGCGCCCGCATTCCTCGCACTCTGCTTCTACCTGCCGCTGCGCAAGGTCATGGACTCGACGCCGGGCATGGACTACGGCACGTTCCTCATGCCGATCATCATCTTTCAGTCGATCAGCTTCGCCGCGACCTCTGCGGCGATGCGATCGGCGTTCGATTCGAGTCAGGGCATCAACGCCCGCTTCCGCGTGATGCCGATCCCGTCGTGGGCGCCGCTCGTCGCCCGGATGGTCACCAACGCGGTACTGCTGACAGTGTCGATCTGCTGCGGTGCCATCGCCTGCCTCCTCATCGGCTGGCGGCCCGGCGGGGGTGTCGTGGGCACGATCGGCCTGTTCGCCTTCGGCCTTCTGATCGGCCTCGTGCTGGCGACCCTGTGCGACGGTTTCGGAATGCTCGCGGGTTCGCCGGAGGCCACCAGCCAGTTGATGGGCTTTCCGGTGATGATCCTGGGCATGGTGTCGACGGGATTCGTTCCCGAAGAGCGCTTCCCCGAGTGGATCCGAGGATTCGCGCGCAACCAGCCGATCTCGCAGTTCGTGGAGACGATGCGCACCATGGACTCATCGGACACGCTCACGTTGGCGAACTCGACCGGCACAGTCATCTGTCTGGTCGTGCTGGCAGTGATCGCCGTCGTGGTGCTCGTCGCCGGTCTGCGAAAGGCTCACCGATGAGCGTCATGGCAAGTGCACAGCCGACCGTCGTGCCCGCGGAGGGTTCGATCCGGGCGTGGGCGAGCAACACCGCGGTGCTCTCGTGGCGTCAGATCCTCGTGTACGTGCGTGACGTGCCGACCCTGCTGCAGTCGATCATCATCCCGGGCATCTCGCTGGTGTTGATGAAGGTGGTGCTCGGAGACGCGATCGGGCAGGCGACGGGCAAGAACAGCCTGTACGGCACCGTGCCGCTGATCATCCTCGTCGGCGCGATGGGCGGATCGATGGTGTCGGCGGTGCGCCTCAACAAGGAGCGCTCGACCGGACTGCTCGCTCGACTGTATGTTCTGCCGATCAATCGTGCTGCGGACCTGACGTCGCGGGTCGTGTCGGAGATCGCTCGCATCATCGCTGCGACGGCTGTCCTCCTTGCAGTCGGAATGGCGATCGGTTTCCGGTTCACGAATGGTCCGCTCGCCGCGGCCGGGATGGTCGTGACCGCTGTTGTCTTCGGCGCGTCGTTCGCAGTGCTGATGCTGGCGCTCGCGGTCAACGCGCCACCCGGAGCTCCCATCGTCCAGTACCTCGGCCTGTTGATCAGCGTCCTGATGTTCTTCAACTCGGGATTCTCACCGCTCGAGGCGTACCCGGGGTGGTTGCAGCCGTTCGTCGAGTATCAACCGATGAGTCCGGCAATCGAGCTGATGAGGTCGCTCGCATCAGGTGGGCCGATCGTCGAACCGCTTGTCACAGTCGCCGTCTGGGCGGCGATCTTCGTGGCAGCCGCGATCTATCCGGCGCTGACCGGGTATCGGAAGGCGGCGACGGCGAGATGATTCCGAGGTTTTCATATGATCAAACGACGATGATGACGGGAAGAGATCCGACAGGCAGACACTGACAATAGGTTCGTAGGTGAGTGATGGCAGGGGTGGAAACCCCTACGGGCGGGGTCCGAGGGGACACGCCAGGCGGTGCAGATGCGCACGAGGCGAAAGGCGACAGCGATGAGTGAGCAGTACGACGACCCGGATGTCGGGCTGCTGCCGCTGAGCGCTGCGCAGCGAGGGATGTGGTTCGCCGAGAAATTGTCCGACGGGTATTCGGTCAACACAGCTCAATACTTCGAGCTCCGCCACGAGCCGGGCGGTCTGGACATCGACCTGTTCATGGCCTGCTGCGTCCACGTCGGCAAGACCATGGAGACCCCGTACGCGCGTCTGGTCGAGATCGACGGAATCCCGATGCAGCGAGTCGATCTCGAGTTCGACCAGCACATGCAGCTCGTCGACTTCCGCGACTCCGACGACCCTCGCGGCCTCGCCATGGAGTGGATGCTCGCCGAGTACCGCAGGCCGCTCGACCTCGTGAACGACGAGCTCATCGCATCCGCGGTGCTCCGCATCGACGACACGTGCACCCTCTGGTACACGCGCGCACACCACATCATCCTCGACGGGTACGCCGCGATGGCGATGTCACAACAGGCTTTCACCAGGTACAACGCTTTGCGTCGTGGGGAGGTCCCCGCCGACAAGCCGTCCGCGTCGCTGGAGGAGATCGTCGCCTACGAGGACGCGTACCAGCACAGCAGCAGGAAACAGACCGACCGCGAGCACTGGGCCGGTCGGGTGGCGGACCTTCCCGAACGCGCGACGTTGGCCCACGGCGCGGTGCCTGCACCGCTGTCGTTCCAGAACGTCCTGGTGAGCAACGAACTCCCCGCCGCGCAGCAGGCTCGACTCGCGGAGTTGGCCCGCGAGACCAACAGTTCGATCGCAGTCCTCCTCACGGCGGCGTTCGGCGCGTTCCTGGCGCGGATGAACGGCGCCGACGACGTCGTCCTCACTCTCCCGGTCGCCGCGCGCACCACAGCGAAGATCAAGCGTTCCGGCGGGATGGTGTCGAACGCGGTGCCGATCCGACTCCGGCGCGTGTTGCACGGCACGGTGCGTGATGTGGTCGACGCAGCTCTTCTCGAGCTGACCGGCGCACTCCGTCACCAGCGGTATCGCTCGGAGGACATCCACCGGGACGCCGGTCTCGCAGGCGGGTCCACGACATTCGGGCCGAGCATCAACATGGTGTTCTTCGATGACCAGATCCACGTCGACGGAGCGGAGATCTCGTACCGCATCCTGTCGTCCGGCATCCTCGAAGACCTGCTGATCAACCTGTACCAGGCGAGCGCCTCGTCGCCGGTCGTCGTCGACCTGCACGGGAATCCGCACGCCTACACGCGCGAAGAGCTGACCCTGCACCATCGGCGCTTCATTCAGTTCGTCAGTCGATTCATCGACGACCTCGACGCCGCCGTGTCGGATGTGGACCTGTTCCTGCCGGGCGAACGCGACGTCGTCGACGCGCAGTCGGGCGTCGACGAGGTGGTGACGGCGACCGTCAACGCGGGATCGTCGCTTGTCGACCTGTTCGCGCGGAGTGTCGCCGAACACGCAGACAACACTGCGGTCTCCGACGGCACACGGACCATCGACTACGCCTCGCTCGACGCGCGGTCGGACGCGGTGGCGGCCGGCCTGGCAGCCTCGGGGGTCCTGCCCGGAGACCTCGTCGCGGTAGCCACGGACAGATCGGTCGACTTGGTCACCTCGATTCTGGGAGTGATGAAGGCCGGCGCGGCCTATCTGCCGCTCGACACCACGAACCCGGCCGACCGCCTCCAGTTCATCGTCGCCGACGCCATGCCGTCGGCGGCTATCGTCGACGACACGACGCGGCAGCTGGACCTGTGGCTGTCGGTGCCACCACAAGTGGGCGTCCACACCGTCGCCGATCTCGCCGACCGCGGTGCGGGGGTCGACTTCTCGCATGTCGACACGCCTGCCGATGGCCGGGCATACGTGATCTACACGTCCGGTTCGACGGGCCGCCCGAAGGGCGTCGAGGTGACGCACCGAGACGTCGTCACCCTGATGGACACGGCCGCGAACGACTTCGAGTTCCGGTCGGACGACGTGTGGACGATGTTCCACTCGTACGCGTTCGACTTCTCGGTGTGGGAGCTGTGGGGCCCGCTGCTCACCGGCGGCAGGCTTCATGTGGTGGACCGCCTCCTCGCGCGCGACCCGTCGAGTTTTGTCCGACTGTGCGCCGACGAAGGCGTCACCGTCCTGTCACAGACCCCGTCGGCGTTCTACCAGTTCGCCGAGGCGCGGCGCCACGACCGCGATGTGCGACTGGCGCTCCGGTACATCGTGTTCGGCGGCGAGGAACTCAACTTCGAGTACGTGCGTCGCTGGTTCGACGACTTCCCGGCCGGCACCCCGAGTCGGGAAGGCCAGGGGCCGGTCCTGGTCAACATGTACGGGATCACCGAGACCACCGTGCACGTCACGTTCCGCGAGCTCGATCCTGCGTCGGTGCGAGCCGACGACGCCAGCTTCGTCGGACGGCCGCTCGCGAGCCTCGGCCTGCTGATCCTCGATTCGCGCCTGCGCCCGGTGCCTGCGGGTGTTGTCGGGGAGATGTACGTGACCGGCGGTCAGCTCGCGCAGGGCTACCTGAACCGCCCCGGCCTGTCGTCGGAGCGGTTCGTCGCGAACCCGTTCGGCCCGTCCGGGTCACGCATGTACCGCACCGGTGACCTCGCGCGTCGAACCGGTGACGACATCGCCTACCTGGGACGACGCGATTCGCAGGTTCAGTTGCGCGGTTATCGGATCGAATACGGCGAGATCGAGGCCGCACTGCTGAGTCTGGACGGCGTGGCGGGTGCTGCGGCGTCCGTCGTCGACCTGGCGACGCGCGGCGAGCAACTCGTCGGGTACGTCGTGCTCGAATCGGACGCCGAACTCGACGTTCAGGCGGCCCGGAGTGTCGTCGGACGGGCCGTGCCCGGCTACATGGTCCCCGACCTCGTGGTCGCCGTCGACGAACTCCCTTTGACGGCGAACGGCAAACTGGACCGCAAGGCTCTTCCCGCGCCGGAGCTCGGCGACGTCCAGGACGAGTACGTGGAACCCGCCGACGACCACGAGGCCGCCGTCGCGGCCGTGTTCGCGGACGTTCTCGGTCTCGACCGAGTCGGCGTGACCACGGGCTTCTTCGACCTGGGAGGCAACTCTCTCTCGGCGACCCGCCTCGCGTCGCGGGTGTCCGCCGTTCTCGACTCCGCGGTCTCGGTGCGCGACGTGTTCGAAGCGCCCACCGTGCGCGCACTCGTCGCGGCGACGGCGGGCAACGGACCGGCGGTCCCGCCGGTGACCGCGGTGACTCCGCGTCCCGACATCATCCCGCTCTCGTATCCCCAGACACGCCTGTGGATCCTGAACCGCATCGATCCCGGCACCGCCGCCTACAACATCCCGGGGGCCGCGCACCTGCCCGCCGACACCGACGTCGACGCCATGCGGAGAGCCATCGGCGACGTCGTTCGCCGCCACGAAGCCCTCCGCACCGTGTTCCCGCTGCGCGACGAAGAGCCGATCCAGGACGTCCGGTCGGTCGAGGAGGCCGTCGAGTCCGGTGTCGTCCAGGTGATCGACGTCGCCGAGGACGCGCTCACCGAAGCCGTCACCCGGATCAGTTCGGCCGGGTTCGATCTCGAGCACGAGCTGCCCGCCCGCTTCCAACTGCTGCGTGTGCGGGACGACAACGAGCAGGTCACGTCGTTCGTCCTGGTCGCAGTCGTGCACCACATCGCAGGCGACGGGGCGTCCATCGCGCCGCTGATCCGCGATGTGATGTACGCCTACGGGGCCAATGTCCGAGGCACTGAACCCGAGTGGAGCGTGCTCCCGGTGCAGTACGCCGACTTCACGCTGTGGCAGCGCGACGTGCTCGGCGATCCGTCCGACCCGGCGTCGTTGATCCGCAGGCAGATCGATTTCTGGAGCGCTGAACTCGACGGCCTGCCAGAACTCGCGGCCCTGCCGATCGACCGCCCGCGCCCGTCCCAGCAGTCGGGCGTCGGAGACCGGTTCGACGTCTGGCTCGACGCGGACACCTCCGAAGCGTTGCGCACGATCGCCGCCAGTCAGGGCGTGACCCTGTTCACCGTGTTCCAAGCGATCACGGCGACCGTCATCGCCCGGCTCACCGACTCGACCGACGTCGCGCTCGGCACCGCAGTGCTCGGCAGGGACGACCCGCGACTCGCCGATCTGGTCGGCATGTTCGTCAACACCGTCGTCCTTCGTCACCGCATCGACGAGACCACCGACTTCGGAACGCTCCTCAACGATGCGCACCGCATCCGCGCCCGGGCGCTCGGCAACGCCGACGTCTCATTCGAACAGGTCGTCGACGCGCTCGACGTCCCGCGGTCCACGGACCACTCGCCGCTGTTCCAGGTCGAGCTGGCGATGCAGCAGGACGAGGTCACGTCACTCGTCACCGGTGGCGACGACGTCGGCCTCATCGACGCTCGCACCTCCGCGGTCAAATACGACCTGTCGCTCGCCGTGACCGAGTTCGGTCCGGACGGGGTGCGGCCCCACGCGGTGTCCGTCGAGTTCGCCTACGCCACCGACCTGTTCGACGAGGCGACGGTGGTCCGGATCGCGGACTACTTCCTCCGCATCGTCGGCGACGTCGTCGACGGAGGCGCGGCGACCTCGATGTCGACGCTCCTTCAGTTCACCGACGCCGAGCTCGTACAGGTGTCCGAGTATGCGCTCGGAGAGACCGTCGACGTCCCCGAGTCGACCCTCGCCGATGAGATCGCACGGCAGATCGCCGCGACCCCGAACGCGGTCGCACTCGAGTCGATCGATGCGCGGCTCACCTACGCAGAGTTCGGCGCTCGCGTGAACACGCTTGCACGGCGGCTCATTGCGCGCGGGGTGGGGCCGGACGTCGCAGTCGGGGTCGCAGTGCCTCGGTCGATCGACATGTACGTCGCGATTCACGCGGTCGTCGCCGCGGGCGGACAGTACGTCCCATTGGACGCGGGCGCACCCGCCGACCGGATCGCGTACATGGTGGAGACCTCGGGCGCTCGCCTGGTCCTCGTCGGCGCGGAGGCGGTGTCACTACCGTCCGCCGGTGTCGACACGATCACTGTGACGGCCGAGAGTCTCGCCGACGTCACCGTCGCAGACGCGCAGAGCACACCGATCACCGACGCCGATCGGCTCGCCGCGCTCCACCCCTCCGGCGCCGCGTACACGTTGTTCACGTCCGGTTCGACGGGCCGACCCAAGGGTGTGACGGTGGCCCATTCGGCGATCGTCAATCGTCTCGCGTGGGCGCAGTCCGAGCACCGGTTCACCGCAGACGACGTCGTTCTGCACAAGACTCCGATCACGTTCGACGTCTCGGTCTGGGAGCTGTTCTGGCCGTTGATGACCGGTGCCAGTGTCACGATCGCCGACCCGGGCCGCCACGGTGATCCGCAATACCTGTCGAACCTGATCGACGATGGGGACGTGACGGTCGCGCACTTCGTGCCGTCGATGCTCGCCGCATTCGCCGATGTGCTGGGTGATGCCGGGCTCGCCGCGCTGAGTTCGATGAGGTTGATCGTGACGTCTGGAGAGGCACTCACTCCGGCGGTCGCTCAACGGGTGGTCCGGGTGCTCCCCGGCGTCGAACTCGCGAACCTCTACGGGCCGACGGAAGCCGCTGTCGACGTCACCTGGCATCCGGTGGCGCGAGGCGAGGCCGTCGTCCCGATCGGTCGGCCGGTGTGGAACACCCAGACCAGGGTGCTCGACGAGAGCCTTCGTCCGGTGCCCCAGGGCGTGCCCGGCGAGTTGTACCTCGGCGGAGTCCAGCTGGCTCGCGGGTACGCGGCGCGAGGCGCGCTCACCGCGGAACGGTTCATCGCCGACCCGTTCTCCGACTCCGGCGGCCGCCTGTATCGGACCGGCGACATGGCGCGCTGGAACAACAGCGGCGAGCTCGAGTACATGGGCCGTAACGACTTCCAGGTGAAACTCCGCGGCCAGCGGCTCGAACTCGGCGAGATCGAAGCCGTTCTGGCATCCACTCCGGGCGTGGTGCACGCGGTCGCCACGGTCGCGACGATCGGCGGCGGAGATCACCTCGTCGGCTACTACGCGCCCGACACGGTCCCGACGGACGAACTCAGAGCGGTCGCCGAGAAGGCGTTGCCCGACTACATGAGACCGACCGTCTGGATGCCGCTCGCGGCGATGCCGCTGGGCAGTGCAGGCAAAGCCGACCGCAAGGCGCTGCCTGCGCCTGCACTGGTCAGTCATGGTCACGTCGACGCCCGCACCGACACCGAGAAGATCCTGGCCGAGGTGTTCGCAGACGTCCTCGGCGTCGAACCGGTCAGCGTCGTCGAATCGTTCTTCGATCTCGGAGGAAACTCCCTGTCGGCGACCAAGGTGGCCGCACGCGCATCGGGCCGACTCGGTCGGAAGATCCCCGTCGCAGTCGTGTTCGAGTCGCCCTCCGTGGCAGCGCTCGCCGTCGCAGTCGACGGTCTGCCCGACGCCGAGCTTCGCCCGGCGTTGTCCGGTCGTCCACACGGCGGACGAGGACCGCTGTCGGCGACACAGCGCGGAATGTGGTTGGTCAATCGGGCGGATCCCGACTCGGCCGTCGCCAACGTCGCGATGGCTCTCGACGTCCAAGGTGAGCTCGACGTGCCTGCGATGCGTGCCGCCGTCCGTGATCTGCTCGACCGTCACGAGTCGTTGCGCACCCGCTACCCGTTCGTCGACGGCGACGCGCGCCAGGAGGTTCTCGCGACGGCGGAGGCCTACAGCACTCTCGAGTTCGTCGAGCAGACGATCGACGGCGACGTCGACCAAGCGATCGGACGCATCACCGGTCGAGGATTCGACGTGAGCGCCGCACCCCCGGTTCGGTTCACCATCCTCGAATCCGGCCCGACGTCACACGTGCTGGTCGTGGTGGTGCACCACGTGGCGATCGACGGAGCGTCCCTGCTGCCGTTGGCACGAGATGTGATGGTGGCCTACGACGCCCGCGCCCGCGGAACACGACCCGATTGGGCGCCCCCGGCAGTGCAGTACCTCGACTACGCGACGTGGCAGAACGACTGGCTGGCGTCGGTGCACGGCGGTCGCAGCCAAGAACAGATCCAGCTCGACTACTGGGCGGAGCGGCTCTCGGGTGCGCCCGCGGAACTGTTCCTGCCGACCGACCGGCCCAGACCGAAGTCGCCGAGCTTCCACGGCGCCGACGTGCGATTCGAACTGGCCGCCGACGTCGTCGAACGCATCGAGTCGGTCGCGCGTGCACACCACGCGACACCGTTCATGGTGCTGCAGTCGGCGTTCGCCGTGCTGCTGTCGCGTCTCACCACCCAGCGCGACGTCGTCATCGGCACACCCGTCGCCGGGCGCGGCGACCGCGCACTCGACGACGTGATCGGAATGTTCGTCAACACCCTCGCCCTGCGCACCCAGGTGAACGACGAGGAGAAGTTCTCCGAGATGCTGTCGCGTGTGCGGACCGAAGACCTCGCGGACATGGGTCGCTCCGACGTGCCGTTCGACGCAGTCGCAAGCCGGGTGGTCCCCACACCGTCGGCGTCGTACAACCCGGTCTACCAGGTGCTGTTCGCTTATCAGAACTTCTACTTCCCGACGCTCGAACTCGCCGGACTCACAGTGAGCCCGGTGTCCGAGCAGGTCCTGCCCGCAAAGGCCGACTTGCAGCTGACCCTGTTCCCGTCGCCTCCGGGCAGCGAATCAGGCGTTCCGATGGGCGGTCAGTTCCTCTATGCGACGGACCTGTTCGACGAGGCGACGGTTCAGACGTTCGCCGAACGATTCGTCGCCGTTGTCGAGCAGATCGCCGACAACGCTCAGATCCGCGTCGCGGACATCTCGATCCTGACCGAGTCGGAGAACCAGCCGGTCGAGGACGAACCCGCGGTGCAAGAGGCATTGCCCGACTTGGTGGAGAGGGCTTCGGCTGCGGCGCCCTCTGCGGAGGCGGTGACTCACGACGGGATATCGGTCACGTTCGAATCGCTCGGCGCGATGACCGCGGTGATGGCCGCGGCCCTGCCGGATCGCGATTCCGCGCTCACCACCGCATTGATGAGCCTGCTGCCGACAGTCGCGCCCGCGGGGCCCGAGGTGTTCGGAACAGTGCTGGAGAATCTACGTAGGAACGCCGAATCGGTGACGGAATCGATCACCGTCGGCACGAGGGAACGGAGCGATCACACGTGACCGAGGGCGGTAAGGGAATGGAAGTCCTGTCTCGAACCTGGGGCGGACGACCTTCGACACCGGACTTGGTCGCGGCGGCCGCTCACCTGGCGCCCGCGGCCGTGGCGTTCGAGGGGGCGGGCGGTCCCGTTCTCTTCGCGACACTGAACGCACAGGTCTCCGTGACCGCGGGTGTGCTCGCAGCGCAGGGCATCGACACGGAGGCCGCCGTCGGCGGCGCGGTGACCCCGCACCTCGGCATCGCCGGACTCGCCCCGACTGAGATCGCGGATGCGATGGCGACGGCGGTCGCGACGATTCGTTCCGCTGCTCTGGCGCTCGTCGGGACTGACGATCTCGCGACTCTGCCCGGGCTCTTCGCGTCGGCTGCTCACCGGTTCGGCTCGCGGCCCGCGGTCACTGACGGCACCGGTCGCACGCTCACGTACACCGAACTCGATGCGGCGTCCGACGCCGTCGCGCGCTCGCTCGTCGCCGCGGGCGCCGTCCCGGGAAGCGTCGTCGGACTCGCCACCGCGCGCACCGCTGATGTCGCGGTCGCGATCCTGGGAGTCCTCAAGGCCGGTGCCGCGTACCTGCCGATCGACGTGTCCCACCCGGCCGACCGCCTCGGATACGTGGTCGGGGAGGCTCGACCTCTCCTGATCGTCGCCGACGCCGACCAACACGAAGCGCTCGGTTTCCTCAACACTCGCCTGGCCACTGTCGCCGACCTCAGTGCACCGGTCGACGCCGAACTGCCGACCATCGATCCGGCGTCCGCCGCCTACATGATCTTCACCTCGGGCTCCACCGGTCGACCCAAAGGTGTCGTCGTCGAGCACCGCAATGTGGTGGCGCTGATGTCGTCGGCG
Source organism: Gordonia malaquae (assembly GCF_037148075.1). NCBI lineage: Bacteria > Bacillati > Actinomycetota > Actinomycetes > Mycobacteriales > Gordoniaceae > Gordonia > Gordonia malaquae. Next base: position 403,315 of record NZ_JBBCUB010000001.1, read on the forward strand.
CAGCTCGGGTTCGACTTCGACGAGAACGACGTGTGGACGATGTTCCACTCGTACGCCTTCGACTTCTCCGTCTGGGAGTTGTGGGGACCGCTTCTGTCGGGCGGCAGGCTCGTCATAGTCGACCGCGACGTGGCGCGCGCGCCTGCCGAGTTCGTCCAGCTCTGCGCAACCGAAGGCGTCACGGTTCTGTCGTTGACGCCGTCGGCGTTCTATCAGTTCGCCGACGCCCGGCGTCGCGCACCCGACCTGGACTTCGCACTCCGATACCTGGTGTTCGGCGGCGAGGCGCTCGGGTTCGAATACGTCCGACGCTGGTACGAGGACTTCCCGAGCTCGCCCGGCCCCGTGCTGGTCAACATGTACGGCATCACCGAGACGACGGTGCACACAACGATCCGCGTCCTCGACCCGGAGATCGCGGCGGCCGCGCGTGGTTCCGATGTCGGCGGGGGACTGCCCGGCCTCACTGTTCGCCTCCTCGACGCGCGCCTGCAGCCGGTGCCCGACGGGGTGCCGGGTGAGATCTATGTGAGCGGCCCACAGGTGACGCGCGGCTATCTCGGCCGTCCAGACCTGACGTTCTCGCGATTCGTCGCCGATCCGCTCGGCGTTCCAGGTGACCGCATGTACCGCAGTGGTGACGTCGGCATCTATCGGGACGGCGTCCTCGAGTACGTCGGCCGCTCCGACGACCAGGTGCAGCTCCGCGGCTTCCGTGTTGAACTCGGAGAGGTCGAGTCCGCGCTCTTGGCCGTCGACGGCGTCGACGGCGCCGCCGCCACCGTCAAATCGGGCGGCGAAGGACTCGAGATGCTGGTCGGGTACGTCGTGCCCGCTGCAGGCGTCACGCTCGATCCGGCACAGATCCGTTCCGCGGCCGGTGCGACCGTTCCCGGCTACATGGTCCCCGACTCGATCGTCGTGATGGAGGCGCTGCCGCTGACGGTCAACGGCAAGCTCGATCGCGCGGCGCTGCCCGAACCCGACCGTGACCTCGCAGCCGAGTACGTCGCCCCGGAGACAGCCGACGAAGTGCTGCTGGCAGGCATCTTCGCAGACGTGCTCGGCGTCGACGAGGTCGGCGTCACCACCTCGGTGTTCGACCTCGGCGGCAACTCGCTCGCTGCCGCGCGCATCGTCGGACAGGCGTCGGAGGAGCTCGGCGTCGACGTGACGGTCCGCGACCTGTTCGAGGCCCCGACAGTCCGTGAACTCGCGGTGATCGTCCGCGGAAAGACTGAGGGTCTCCCGCCGATCGACGCCGTCGCCGTCCGCCCTGACGTGATCCCGCTGTCACTCGCGCAGCAGCGCATGTGGTTCATCAACCGCTTCGACCCCGAGTCCGCGGCCTACAACATCCCGCTGGTCCTCCGGATCCGGGGCGGCCTCGACGTCGACGCGTTGAGCACCGCTGTCGGCGACGTGCTCGGCCGACACGAGGTGCTGCGCACCACCTACACGACTGTCGACGGCAGTGGCGTGCAGGTGATCGCCGCGTCCGCGGACGCGCTCGACCGACTCGACTGGGCGGCGACCGACGAAGCCGGACTGTACTCGGCCGCGTCGACCGGATTCGACCTCGCGACGTCGTTCCCGATCCGCGTCCGACTCCACTCGACCGCCGACGAGACCGTCGTGGTGCTCGTGCTTCATCACATCGCGTTCGACGGCGAATCGTTCGCACCGCTGGTCACCGACCTCACCGAGGCGTACCGTGCCCGGTCGACGGGTGGACAGGCGCGTTCGGAGATCGCGGCGCTGTTGGAACCGCTGCCCGTCCAGATCGCCGACTACGCGCTGTGGCAGCGCGGTGTGCTCGGCGCCGCCGACGACCCCGAGTCGATGATCGGCTCACAGCTCGACTACTGGTCGGGGCAGCTCGACGGTCTCGCAGGTGTGCCGACGCTCCCGACCGACAAATCCCGTCCCGCGCACCCGTCGTACCGCGGCGGCCGCCTGGACTTCGACGTCGACGAATCGATCTCGGGTCGGGTCGCCGAGCTGGCACGCACCACCAACTCGACACCGTTCATGGTCGCGCACGCGGCACTCACCGTTCTGTTGGCTCAATTGTCGGCCGACGCCGACGTGGCGGTCGGCACGCCGATCGCGGGCCGCGGCCAGTCGGTCCTCGACCCGATGATCGGCATGTTCGTGAACACGCTGGTCCTGCGCACCACTGTGGATCCGGATCAGAGCTTCCTCGATCTGATCGAGCGAGTCCGCAGCACGGACCTCGGGGCCTTCGCGAACGCTGACGTCCCGTTCGAGTCGGTCGTCGACAGGGTCGACCCGGTGCGGTCGGAGGCCTTCGCTCCGCTCGCGCAGGTCTGGCTGTCCTTCGACCAGACGTCCGTTCCGGGACTCGCGGGCGGAGGGCTGGGCACTGTCGACATCGACGGTCTGCAGATCACCGTCGCCGAGCCCGACGAGGTCACAGCGCGCGTCGACCTCACCGTCGGCATCACCGACCACGGCGACGGCTGGCGCGGGCATCTCCTGTACGCCACCGACCTGTACGAACAGGCCGGCGCCGCGCTCTTCGCCGACCGCTTCGTACGCGTCCTCGACGCCCTGACCGCGGATCCGAGCGCTGCGGTCGGCAGTGTGTCCGCGACAGGCTCCGACGAGCGAGCCGAGCTCGACTCCTGGTCGGCCGGTCCGGCGCAGGACCGCGTGGAGCACACCGTCGACACGCTGCTCACCGCAGCGGTCGAACAGAGTTCCGCCGCGATCGCGGTGCTCACCGAGCACTCGACGTTCACCTACGCCGAGTTCGGTGCGCGCGTCAACACGCTGGCTCGTGAACTGATCGGCGCCGGGGTGGGTCCGGACACCGCCGTCGGTGTTGTCATCGGCCGGTCGGCCGAACAGCTGATCGCCGTCCACGCGGTGATCGCGGCCGGCGGCCAGTACGTCCCGATCGATCCGGACACTCCCGCCGCGCGTGTCGCAGACATGGTCGACGTCGCCGGTGTCACGACAGCTCTCGTCGGACCGGATGCGGCACAGCTTCCGTCGCACGTCAGCACCCGCCGAGTCGACGCGTCAGGTGACGCGCCGGCAGATCCGGGCCCGGTGACCGACGACGACCGCACGGCGCCGCTGCGCCCCGAGCATGCCGCGTACACCCTGTTCACGTCGGGATCAACGGGCGTGCCGAAGGGCGTCACCGTCTCCCATCGTGCGCTGGGGACACTCCTCACGTGGTTCGGCGGCACTCTCGGCGACCCCGCCGACGAGCGAGTCCTCGTCAAGACACCGTTCACGTTCGACGCGTCCGTGTGGGAACTGTTCTGGCCGCTCACCTCCGGCGCGACCGCAGTGGTCGCCGGACCGGAGGGCCATCGCGACCCCGGCTACCTGCGGCGCCTCGTCGAGCAGACGTCCGCCACAACGGTCCAATTCGTCCCGTCGGTCCTCGCCGTGTTCCTCGAGGACGGCAGTGGAGACGTCTCCTCCCTGCGAACCGTGTTCACCGGCGGTGAGAGCCTCACCCCAGCTCTGCTTGACCGCGCACTGGCAAATCTGCCCGGCGCGTCGGTCGTCAACCAATACGGTCTCACCGAGGCCGCGGTCGACTCGACGACACGCACGTACCGCGAAGCCGCGGACGTCGTCACGATCGGTGCGCCCGCTCCCGGCTCCGGTGTGCTCATCCTCGATGCGCGTCTGCGCCCGGCGCTGCCCGGCGTCCGCGGCGAGCTGTACGTGACCGGTGATCAGCTCGCGCGCGGATACGCGTCCGCAGCGGAACTGACCGCGGCCCGATTCGTGGCGGACCCTTTCACCACTGGGGCCCGGATGTACCGCACCGGCGACCTCGCGCGCTGGACGGCGTCCGGGGAGATCGAGTACCTCGGCCGCACTGACTTCCAAGTGAAACTCAACGGTCAGCGACTCGAGCTCGAAGACGTCGAAGCCACGATCGCCGGTGCGCCGGGCGTGGCTCAGTGCGCTGCAGCCGTCGTCGGCGGCCCGGCGGGGGACCACCTCGTCGCGTATCTGACCGGTGTCGACGCCACCGGTCTGTCGTCGGTCAAGGAGTTCGCCGCCGACCGATTGCCGGTGTACATGCGCCCGACCGTGTGGACGCTCCTCGACGCTCTGCCGTTGGGCGCCTCCGGCAAGGTCGACCGATCCGCACTGCCCGCGCCAGAGGTGTCGGCAGCGGAGAGCGTCGCCGCCGACGGCGCGCAGGAAGAGGCAGTCGCCGCGGTCTTCGCAGAACTCCTCGGCGTCGCGACGGTGTCTGTCACCGAGTCGTTCTTCGACCTCGGCGGCAATTCGCTCGCCGCGATGCGGTTGGCGTCGCGCGTTTCGGAAGCACTCGGGGCACAAGTGTCGGTCCGGGACGTCTTCGACGCTCCGAGCGTTCGCGATCTCGCCGCGGTCGCCGTGTCGGCGGCCGGTGCGCTGCCCGCGGTGACGGCCGTCGACCCGCGTCCCGCGACGATCCCGCTGTCGTTCCAGCAGCAGCGCATGTGGTTCATCAACCAGTTCGACCCGACGTCGCCCGCGTACAACATGCCGATCCCGCTGCGGGTGACCGGTGGACTCGACCTCGTCGCACTGCGTCGGGCCTTCGCGGACGTGATCGAGCGGCACGAGGTGCTCCGAACCGTCTTCACCACCGTCGACGGGGCGCCCCTCCAACAGATCGGCGATGCGACCACTGCATTCGACGAACTCGACTTCGCGCTCGTCGACACCGCTGATCAACTCGCCGCAGCCGCGGCCACCGGCTTCGACGTGTCCGTCGACCGCCCGATCCGCGTCCGCGTACAGCGGGTGACCGACGACGAGCACGTCATCCTCACGGTCCTCCACCACATCGCGGCCGACGGCGAGTCGATGCGCCCGTTGGTGATCGATCTGTTCGCCGCATACGCGGCGCGCGTCGAAGGCGCCGTCCCCGAGCTCGGGTCGCTGCCGGTACAGGTGGCCGACGCCGCGCTGTGGCAGCACACGGTTCTCGGCGATCCGTCAGATCCGGGCTCGGTGCTGCACCGTCAACTCGACTACTGGCGGACCGCCCTCGCCGATCTCCCCGACGTCCTCGACCTGCCATCGGATCGCCCGCGACCCCAGGTGGCGTCCCAGCGGGGCGGGCAGATCGACTACACGATCCCCGCCGCGCTCGGCGACCGGATCCGTGAGGTCGCGCACCAGTCCGGCGTCACGCCGTTCATCGTGCTCCATGCGGGCCTTTCGGTCCTGCTGGCGAGGTTGTCGGCCACCGACGACATCGCGATCGGAGTGCCCGTCGCGGGCCGCGGCGACGCCGCGCTCGACGACGTGATCGGCATGTTCGTCAACACGCTCGTCCTTCGCGCGCAGATCGATCCGGCGACGCCGTTCGCCGACCTCCTCGGGGAACTGCGGACCGTCGACCTCACCGCGTTCGACAACGCAGACGTGCCCTTCGAAGTCCTCGTCGAGCACCTGGACCCGATCCGCTCGCAGGCGTTCGCGCCGCTCGCCCAGGTGTGGTTGTCGGTCAACGAGTCGAATGCCGCCGCGCGCCTCGACGGACACGAGGTCGCCGGCCTCGTCGTCGAACCGCTGGAGGCCGCTCCCGAACCCGCCAAGGTCGACCTGCTGTTCGGCGTTGATCTCGCGCCGACCGACCACGACTGGCACGGCTGGATCGCGTTCGCCGAAGACCTCTTCGACGGACTCACAGTCAGAGTCTTCGCTGAGCGGCTCGTCGACCTGCTCGGCGGTCTGCTGACCGACGTGAATCGTCCCGTCGGCGACGCGGTGATCCTCACCGACGACGACGCCGCCGTCATCAGCGAGATGTCGCAGGGATACGTGGTGGATCTGACCGATCCGCAACTCGCCGATCGACGCGTGGACGGAACACTCGCAGACCTGCTGCCCGGCGCAGTCGAACGCTTCGGCGACGAGATCGCCGTGGTCGGCGACGGCCGCGACCTCACGTACACCGAGCTGTTCGACCGAGTGAACGTGTTGGCCCGCGAGCTGATCGCAGCCGGTGTCGGCCCGGACGTCGCGGTCGGCATCGCCACCCCGCGGTCGCTCGAGATGGTGCTCGCGATCTATGCGGTGACCACCGCGGGCGGTCAGTACGTCCCCATCGCCGTCGATGCTCCCGCCGACCGGATCCGGTACATGCTCGACGTCTCCGGCGCCGCGGTGCTGCTGACCGCCGACCACACGCCGATCCCGGCGGCGCACGACGCCGCGGACGCCGCCGGACTGACGCGCATCGCGATCAGCGCGACGGCGCCCCTGAGTGCGGCCCGAGGAGCGATCACCGACACCGACCGCCTCGCGCCGCTGCGCCTCGACAATGCGGCGTACACGCTGTTCACATCGGGGTCCACCGGACTGCCCAAGGGCGTCACGGTGTCGCACCGATCGGTGATGTCACAGCTGACGTTCGACCAGGACTTCTATTCGTTCGAGAACTCGGACGTGTACCTGCAGGTCCTCGACTACACCTTCGACCCGTCCGTCCTCGAGTTCTTCCGCCTGGCCTTCGACGGCGGTCGGATGATCATGATGAAGCCCGGCGAGCACCGCGACCCGTGGGCACTGCAGCAGTACATCGTCGATCACCGGGTCACCTCGATCGTCCTCGTCCCGTCGATGCTCGCGTCGATGGTCCGAGAGCTCGGTGCGGGCGACTGGATGTCGAGTGTTCGCTACGTGCACACCGGTGGCGAGGCCCTCAGCCCCGCCGGAGCCGAAGCAGTCTTCGCGAACTGGCCTCACCTGCAGTTGTTCAACCAGTACGGGCCGACTGAGGCCACGATCTACGCGACGATCGCGAACATCCGCCAGGGCGAGGCGACGGTGCCGATCGGTGTGCCGGCGTGGCACACCACCGGGCACATCCTCGACTCTCGCCTCCAACCGGTTCCCGTCGGTGTGCAGGGCGAGCTGTATCTCGGTGGCGATCACGTGGCGCGCGGATATGCACGACGTCCCGAATTGACGGCCGAGAGGTTCGTCGCCGATCCGTTCGGCGAACCGGGTGAGCGCCTGTACCGCACCGGCGACCAGGCGATGTGGAACCCGAACGGCGAGATCGAATACCTCGGCCGCAACGACTTCCAGGTGAAACTGCGTGGTCAGCGCATCGAGCCGGGTGAGATCGAGGCGGTCCTCGCCGCAGCACCGGGCGTGCTGCACGCGGCGGTCACCGTCGCCGCCACTCCCACCGGCGGTGACGTCCTCGTCGCGTACATCGCAGGCGACACCGACCGACCAGCGCTCGAGGCGTACGCCGCAGAGAAACTGATGGCGTACATGCAGCCGTCGCTGTGGATGATCGTCGACGAGATGCCGCTGAGCACGGCGGGCAAGGTGGACCGCAAGGCACTGCCCGCGCCCGACTTCGCGGGCATGCAGCAGGGATACGTCGAACCGGTCGGCGACGCGGAGCGGACGCTCGCGGCGATCGTCGCGGGTCTGCTGGGGCTCGACCGGGTCAGCGTCACCGAGAGTTTCTTCGCACTCGGCGGCGACTCGATCATGTCGATCCAGCTCGCATCCGGCGCCCGTGCGGCCGGGCTGGACCTGTCGCCCAGGGAGATCTTCGAACTCCGCACAGTCCGGGCGATGGCCGAGGCAGTCGCCGACGGCACCGGACTCGAACCCCTCGACGAGCCGCTCGGCGGCGGCCGTGGACTCCTTCCGCTGCCGGTCGGCGCCGCGTGGATGATCGAACACGCCGACACCGCATCCGACTTCGCGGACTTCTCGCAGTCGATGGTGCTGCGGGCTCCTGCGGGCATCACCGTCGACGAGGTCGCCGTCCTGCTGGACGCCGTCGTCGCCGCACACCCGATGCTGTCGTCGACGCTGCACACCGACGCGCTCGGCGACTGGGTGCTCAAGGCCGGAGGCGGATTCGATCCGGCCGCCGCCGTCACCGCCCATCCCACCGACGCCGCCGTCGGCACTTCTGCGTTCGGTGACGCGCTCACCGCGGCGTTCACACAGGCGAGCGCCGACCTCGACCCGGAGACCGGTCGGCTCGTCCGCGCCGCGCTCGTCTCCGACCCCTCCGGCGCGGGCCGCCTGGTCGTCGTGATCCATCACCTCGGCGTGGACGCCGTCTCGTGGCGCGCGATCATCGAAGACCTCGTCACCGCACGTGCGCAGCAGGCCGACGGCCGCCCGATCGATCTGCGCGCGGAGGTCACCTCCGCGCGGGCCTGGACGACGGCCCTCGTCGACCGCGCCGACCGCCATCACACAGAACTGGACTTCTGGCTGGAACGTTCACCCGAGCAGACCACCGACTTCGGCACTCCGCTCGACCGTGCACGCGACCGTGTCGCGACCACCGCGTCGCAGGTCCACACGGTGCCGTCAGCCGTCACCGAGGCGCTCCTCACCACCGTTCCCGAAGCGTTCCACACCGGTGTCGACGACGCCCTGCTCGCCGCGCTCGGCCGCGCTGTCCGCGGCTGGCAGTCCGTGCGCGACATCACCGACGATGCGCCCGTCACCGTCCTCGTCGAAGGACACGGCCGATACGAGGAGACCGTCGAGCGCGGTTCCGACCCGCGACGCGCGGATCTCTCAAGGACCGTCGGCTGGTTCACCAGCATCGCGCCCGTCCGTCTGCCGGACGCCGACGACGCGGTTCACGCGGTGAAGGCGGTCAAGGAGGAGCTGCGTGCCCGCCCAGACCACGGGATCGGGTACGGCGTGCTCCGCTATCAGCACCACACCGAGCTGGCGAAGCGCCCGCTTCCGGCCGTGTCGTTCAATTACCTCGGCAATGTCGCCGGCGACACGGCGGGGGACAGCGCAGTCGATCTGCTGCCTGACATCGTCGCACCACGCCTGCCTGCCACGGTCTCCGGAGGCATGGCGACGTCGTCGGTCCTCAACATCACGGTCGGAACCGGCGCAGGCGCCGCCGGTCGCGAGTTCTCCATCGAGATCGCCCACCCGACCGCGGTGCTCGACGAGGCGGCCGTCGCCGACCTCGCCGACCGGTGGATCGCCGAGCTGACCACGATCACCGAGGCGGTCGCCGACGGCGACGTCGGCCTCTCGCCGTCCGACGTCCCCGGTGCCGCGCTCACGCAGGCCGACCTCGACCATGTCGCGCAACGTCATCCGGGGGCGACGATCTGGCCGCTGACTGCGCTGCAACACGGCCTTCACTTCCAGGCCGAGCTCGCCGAAGCAGGCCGCGATGAGGGCGCCGTCGACGTGTACGTCGCGCAGTCCGTCATCACGCTCGGCGGCGACGTCGACGTGCAACGGCTGCAGGACGCCTCTCGCGGACTGCTTGCGGGCCACGCGGTGCTGCGATCGTCGTACCTCCGGACTCCGAGCGGCGCCGTCGCAGCGGTGGTCCCCGAGACCGTCGACGTGCCGTGGACCGTGGTCGACGGCGGCCCCGAGAGCGTCGAGGCGCTGGCCGCCGCCGAGCGGGTGAAACCGTTCGACCTGTCGCATGCGCCGCTCATCCGCTTCGTGCTGGTGAACGGCGCCGACAGCCGGCACCTCATCGTCACCAACCACCACATCGTGCTCGACGGCTGGTCGGGACCGTTGGTGCTCGCCGACATGCTTGCGCTCTATGCCACCGGTGGCACGTTCACCGAGACCACCGGCGTCACTGCCGACTTCGGCGACTATCTGGCCTATCTTGCGACGGCCGACAAGGCAGACGGCCTCGCGGCCTGGGCGCCCGTGCTCGCGGGAGCGACCAACCCGACTCTCGTCGCTCCCGGCAGGCAGGCCACCGCGGCTGACCTCCCGCGGGATCGATCCGTCCTGCTCGACGAGGAGCTCACCGCCGAGATCGGCGAGTTCGCACGCCGGCGCGGCGTCACCACGTCGACGGTCCTGCAGTTCGCGTGGGGAGTGCTGCTGTCGCGCATCACCGGCACGCAGACCGTCGCGTTCGGTGAGACCGTGTCCGGACGCCCCGCCGACCTTTCCGGCGTCGAATCGATCGTCGGCCTGTTCATCAACACGCTTCCGGTCGTCGTCGACGTAGACCCGACCGCGTCCATCGCCGACGTGATCAGCCGTCTGCAGGCGGCGAAGGTCTCGGTGCTCGACCACCAGCACCTCGGTCTGCCTGAACTGCTGTCGCTGACCGGTGGCGGACAGTTGTTCGACACGCTCGCCGTGCACGAGTCGTACCCGGTCAACACCGAGTCGCTCACCGGACGAGACCTCGGCGGGCTGACCGTCGACGGTGTCGACGTGGTCGACGCGACCCACTACCCGCTGACTCTGGTCACCGGCGAGGCGGGCGCATCCATCGAGGTGAAGCTGAAGTATCTGCCGTCGGCGTTCGACGACGCGCAGGCGGAGGTCTTCGTGGAGGCGTTGCGTCGGATTCTGGCAGCTGTGGTGGCCGATCCCGATGCACTCGTCGTGTCGATTGGTCTGGCTGATCAGTCGGGTTATGTCGATTCGTTGATTGCGCCGGTGGTGTCGACGGTGAATGCGGGTCGGAGTCTGGTGGATCTGTTCGCCGACTCGGTTGTCGCGTTCGGTGCGAATCGTGCGGTGTCGGACGGGTCTGTGTCGGTGGATTACGCGGAGTTGGATGCGCGGTCGTCGGCGGTGGCAGCGTCGTTGCGGGCCACCGGTGTCCTTCCGGGAGATCTCGTCGCGGTGGCGACGGGTCGTGGTGTCGACCTCGCGGCGTCGATCCTGGGTGTCCTCAAGGCGGGTGCGGGGTACCTGCCGCTGGACACGACCAATCCGGAGGATCGTCTGCGGTTCATCGTGGAGGATGCGTTGCCGTCAGCGGTGATCGTCGACGGTGAGACGGCTGGTCTGGATCTGTGGTTGTCGCTTCCGCCGCAGGTGGTTGTCGTTTCGGTCGACGACCTGGTGTCGCAGGGGACAGGTGTCTCGTTCGCCGCGGCGCCGGTCTCGGCGGACGCACGTGCGTACGTGATCTACACGTCCGGTTCGACGGGGCGGCCCAAGGGCGTGGAGGTGACGCACCGGGACGTCGTGACGTTGATGGACTCGGCGGCCGGCGACTTCGATTTCCGGTCGTCTGACGTGTGGACGATGTTCCATTCGTACGCGTTCGATTTCTCGGTGTGGGAGCTGTGGGGGCCGCTGCTCTCCGGTGGCGCCCTGGTGATCGTGGATCGTCTGCTGGCGCGGGATCCGGTCGCGTTCCTGCGGTTGTGTGCGGACGAGGGTGTGACGGTGTTGTCGCAGACTCCGTCGGCGTTCTACCAGTTCGCGCAGGCTCGTCGGGAGGCCGGCCCGCTGGAGCTGGCGTTGCGGTATGTCGTTTTCGGCGGCGAGGAGCTCAACTTCGAGTACGTCCGGCGTTGGTTCGACGATTTCCCCGCCGACCCGGCGGTCCTTGTGAACATGTACGGCATCACCGAGACGACGGTGCATGTGACGTTCCGTGAGCTCGATCCGGCGACTGTTCGTGCTGACGACCCTTCGTTTGTGGGTCGTCCGTTGGCGTCATTGGGCTTGCACGTCTTGGATTCGCGGTTGCGGCCGGTGCCGGCTGGTGTTGTCGGTGAGATGTATGTGACCGGTGGTCAGCTGGCGCAGGGGTATCTGAATCGGCCGGGGCTGTCGTCGGAGCGGTTCGTGGCGAATCCGTTCGGCCCGGACGGGTCGCGGATGTACCGGACCGGTGACCTCGCTAAGCGCGTCGGCGACGATGTCGTGTATCTGGGTCGCGGCGATTCGCAGGTGCAGTTGCGCGGCTATCGCATCGAGTACGGCGAGATCGAGGCCGCGATGCTGACCGCGGCCGGCGTGACCGGTGCTGCGGCATCGGTGGTGGAGATGGCGGGCCGCGGGGAGCAGCTCGTCGGGTACGTGGTGCTCGGTGAGGGTGCGGAACTGGATTCGTCGGCCGTTCGGGCGAGTGTGGGGCGTGCTGTCCCGGCCTATATGGTTCCGGACCTGGTCGTCGCCGTCGACGGATTGCCGTTGACGGGGAACGGCAAGCTCGATCGTGCGGGGTTGCCGGTGCCTGATGTCGGTGACGTGCACGAGGAGTTCGTGGCACCTGCTGATTCTCGTGAGGCCGCGGTCGCCGCTGTCTTCGCGGAGGTGTTGGGTCTCGAGCAGGTCGGTGTGACGACGAGTTTCTTCGATCTGGGCGGCAATTCGTTGTCTGCGACGCGTCTTGCGGCGCGGTCGGCGGACGTGCTGGGCTCTGCGGTGTCGGTGCGTGATGTGTTCGCGGCTCCGACGGTGCGGGATCTGGTCGTCGCGACGGCGGGCAATGCCGCAGCGTTGCCGCCGGTGACCGCTGTGGTCCCGCGTCCCGACGTGATCCCGCTGTCGTTCGCGCAGACCCGCATGTGGTTCATCAACCAGCTCGAACCCGGCACCGCGACGTACAACATCCCGGCGCTGCTGGCGATCACCGGCGACCTGGACGTCGACGCGTTGCGCGCTGCGCTCGCCGACGTCGTCGCACGCCACGAGACCCTTCGCACCACGTATCCGTCGCATCGCGGTGAACCGCGCCAGCAGGTCCACGACCTCGCCGAGATCTCTGCGAGACTCGACTTCGCCATCGTCGATCGGGACGGCGTGGAGCAGGCGATCACGTCCGGCTTTGACGTGACGACCGACTGGCCGGTGCGAGTCCGATGGTCACCCGCGGACGGCGTCCTCGCCGTCATCGTGCACCACATCGCGACAGACGGCGAATCGATGCCGCCGCTCGTCGCCGACGTGCTCGCCGCCTACGTGGCACGGGCGCAGGGCGTCGCGCCGGTCTTCTCGCCGCTCCCGGTGCAGATGGCCGACGTCGCGATCTGGCAGCACGACGTGCTCGGCTCCGCCACCGATCCCTCGTCGGTGGTCTCCGACCAGCTCGGGTTCTGGCGCGAGCAGCTCGACGGACTTCCCGACGTGCTCGAACTGCCCGCGGACCGGCACCGTCCGGCCGTCGCGTCCGGTGTCGGGTCCGTGGTCGACTTCGCGATCGACGAGGCCCTCGCGAAACAGATCACCGACGTCGCCGCGCAGCGCGGCGCCACCCCGTTCATGGTCCTGCACGCGGCGCTCGCCGTGCTCCTCGCCCGACTGTCGGCCACCGACGACATCGCTGTGGCGACACCGGTCGCCGGCCGTGGTCAGGCCGAGTTGGACGGCTTGGTCGGCATGTTCGTGAACACGCTGATCCTCCGCACCTCGGTCGACACGGCGAGGGGCTTCGCCGACCTGCTCGACCAGGTCCGCGCCGCCGACCTCGACGCGCTCGCGAACGCCGACGTGCCGTTCGAGGCCGTCGTCGAAGCGGTGAACCCGACCCGATCGCAGGCGTTCGCGCCGCTCGCCCAGGTCTTGCTCACCTTCGAACAAGGTGTATCGGGAGCATCGGGCGCCACGTCGCTTCCCGGCCTCACCGTGGAGCCGGTGATGCTGACCGACCTACCCGCCCAGCGCGACCTGACGATCACCGTCAGCGACCGCGGCGTCGGCGACTGGCATGGCCAGGTCGTCTACGCGCGCGACCTGTTCGACCCGGCGACCGTGGAACTGTTCGTGGCCCGCCTCACCACGATCCTCCGCGAATCACTCCGAGATGTGAACGGTCCGGTCGGCGACGTCGACCTCGTGACCGACGCCGAGCTCTGGACGCTGTCCGACGCGTCCGAGGGACACGTCGTGGACGTGCAGCGCATCGTCGAATCCGAGCCCGACGTCGCCAGTCTGCTCACCGCGGACGGCCGAGCGTCCGTCGCCGAGGCAGTCGAGGCGGGACTCGCCGTCGACGCCGCGCGTCCCGCGGTCGTCTTCGGCGACCGTGAGGTCTCGTCTGCAGAGTTCCGCGCCCGCGTCAACGTGCTCGCGCGCCGCCTCATCGGCGAAGGCGTCGGTCCCGACGTCGCGGTCGGCGTGTGCATCGACCGCAGTGTCGAGATGCTCACCGCCATCCACGCGATCGTGGTGGCAGGCGGACAGTACGTGCCCATCGACACGAACGCACCGGCCGAACGCGCGCGCTACATGCTCGAGACGGCGGGCGCCACGACCCTCCTGGTGAGCGACCCCGCAGAGGTCTCCGATGTGATCGTCGGCGCCGCCGAGGCAGGCGCACGTCTGATCCGCGTGGAGCAGACCACCGACGTAGACCTGGACACTCCGCCGGTCACCGACGTCGAGCGGAGCGCCCCGATCCGCCCCGACTCGGCCATGTACACGCTCTTCACCTCGGGCTCCACCGGGCGCCCCAAGGGCGTCACGGTGACGCACCGAGCGGCGCTCAACCGCCTCGTGTGGATGCGCGACGACTACCCGATCGACCACAACAGCGTGTTCCTGCAGAAGACGCCGATCACGTTCGACGTGTCGGTGTGGGAGCTGTTCCTGCCCGCGATAGTGGGCGCACAACTCGTGATCGCCGAGCCGGGGCGACACGGTGAACCCGACTACGTCGCCGACCTGATCCGGTCGACGGGCACGTCGGTCGTTCACTTCGTGCCGTCCATGCTGTCGGCGTTCAACGACGTCGTCGGAGCGTCGCTGAGCACGTTGGAGTCGCTGCGCCTGGTGTTCACCTCGGGCGAAGCGTTGACGGCGGCGGCCGCGGCGCCGCTGTTCGCGGCGTTGCCGAACGTGGAGCTGCACAACCTCTACGGGCCTACGGAGGCCGCCGTCGACGTGACGGCGCACCGGGTGGCACCGTCGGACGACGTGGTCCCGATCGGCCGACCCGTCGCGAACACCACCACATGGGTCCTGGACCACCGTCTTCAGGCGGTCCCCGAAGGTGTTCCGGGAGAGCTGTATCTCGGCGGCGTCCAATTGGCGCGCGCCTACGCCGCACGCGCCGACCTCACCGCCGAGCGGTTCGTCGCGAATCCGTTCAGCGAGGACGGCGACCGCCTCTACCGCACCGGCGACCTGGTCCGGTGGGACGCGGGCCGTATCGAATACCTGGGCCGCACCGACTTCCAGGTGAAGCTGCGCGGCCAGCGCCTCGAACTCGGCGAAGTCGAGGCCGTCGTCGCATCGGCTCCGGGTGTCGTCCACGCTGCGGCGACCGTCGTCAACACCGGTGCAGGACAGGTGCTCGTCGGCTACATCGCACCGTCGACCGTTGATCTCGACGCGGTGATCGCCACCGTCGACCAGGCGCTTCCCGAGTACATGCGCCCGACGCACTGGGTGAGCATCGACGCGATGCCGCTCAACTCGGCAGGCAAGGTCGCACGCCGGGAACTGCCCGAACCCGAGTTCGGGACCGTCGACGCCGTCGAGCCCGCCACTGCGGACGAGGCGACCATCGCGCAGGTGTTCGCCGAGATCCTCGGCCTCGAGACCGTGTCGGTCACCGCGTCGTTCTTCGATCTCGGCGGCAACTCGCTCGCCGCGACTCGGATCGCCGCGCGGGTGGGGGAGGCGCTCGGCGTCGACGTCTCAGTCCGTGACGTGTTCGATGCGCCGTCGGTCAGAGAACTGGCCACCGCTGTCGCGGGCCTGGCGCCCGCACTTCCACCGGTCACCGCCGTGTCGCCGCGTCCCGCGCACATCCCGCTGTCGTTCGCCCAGCAGCGCATGTGGTTCATCAACCAGTTCGACCCGGACGTCGCGACATACAACATCCCGTCGGTGATGCGGCTGCGAGGGCGCCTCGACGACACGGCATTGCGTGCCGCGTTCGTGGCGCTGGTCGAACGCCACGAGATCCTGCGCACCACGTTCCCGTCCGTCGACGGAACACCCGCCCAGGTGATCCACCCGGTCGGCGACATCGCCGCGAAGCTCGATTTCGAGGTCGTCGCGAGCCGCGCGGAGCTCGAGGCCGCTGTGGGAACCGGATTCGACGTCACCGTCGACTGGCCGCTGCGTGTGCGCATCTGGCACGTCTCCGCCGACGAGTGCGTGCTCGCCGTCGTCGCACACCACATCGCGGCAGACGGTGAATCGACCGCACCGCTGATCACCGACGTCCTCACCGCGTACGCGGGTGCGCCGTTCTCGCCGCTGGACGTGCAGTTCGCCGACTACGCGATCTGGCAGCACGAGTCGCTCGGCGACCCGTCCGACACCACGAGCGTCGCCGGACGACAACTCGACTACTGGCGGACACAGCTCGCGGGACTTCCGGACGTCCTTGATCTGCCTGCGGACCGTCCACGCCCGCAGACCGCGTCGCAGTCGGGCGCTCATTCGTCGTTCACTGTGCCCGCGGAGCTCGCGTCGCGCATCGAGTCGATCGCGTCGACCACGGGCACCACCCCGTTCATGGTTCTGCACGCAGCGCTCAGCGTGCTCGTGTCGCGTCTCACCGCGACCGACGACATCGCCGTCGCCACCCCTGTCGCCGGTCGTGGACAAGCTGCTGTCGATCCGCTGATCGGCATGTTCGTGAACACGTTGGTTCTGCGGTCCCGCATCGACCCGACTGCGTCGTTCGCCGAGCTCCTCGCACAGGTCCGAGTCACCGATCTCGATGCGTTCGGCAACGCCGACGTGCCGTTCGAAGTGATCGTCGACGCCGTCGACCCCGTCCGCAGCGAGGCGTTCGCGCCGCTGGCCCAGGTGATGCTCGGTCTCGACCAGCAGCGCGCCGGCGACGTCATCGAGGCGCCCGGCGGCCTGACCGTGGAACCTGTCGACCCGCCGTCGATCGCGGCACAGCTGGACCTCGCCGTCCACGTCGCCGCGGCTCCCGAGTCCGACTGGGTCGGAACTCTGGTATACGCCACAGATCTCTTCGACGCCGCCACGATGGACCGGTTCGGCAGTCGGTTCGTCCGACTCCTCGACGGACTCTGCGCCGATCCCGATGCGGCGATCGCCGATGCGCCGATCATCGACGACGCAGATCGGGCGACCGCCGTCGCCGGCGGCGTCGGACCGGCAGTGGATGTCGCGGACTCGACACTCGCCGACGCCGTCGCAGCCCAGATCGAACGGACACCGGACGCGACGGCCGTCGAGTTCGAGGGGCGGAGTGTCTCGTACGCCGAACTCAGCTCACGAGTGTCGACCCTGGCGCGCGACCTCATCACAGCGGGCGTCGGACCGGACACCGCCGTCGCGATCTGCATCGACCGCGGCGTCGAGATGATGGTCGCGATCCACGCGGTGATCGCGGCGGGCGGCCAGTACGTGCCCGTCGACACCGCCGCGCCGACCGACCGCGCGCGGTACATGATCGAGACGTCACAGGCCCGGGTCCTCCTCGTCGCGGCAGACAACCCGGTCACCGACGTCGTCTTCGCCGCGGCGGAGTCGGGCGCACGCCTGATCAGGGTGGACGCGCGAGGTCCCGTCGACGATTCGACGCCACCGGTCTCAGACTCCGAACGCGTGTCGGCGTTGCGGCCGGACAACGCGGCGTACACGCTGTTCACCTCCGGCTCCACGGGCCGTCCGAAGGGCGTCACCGTGTCCCACCGGGCAATCCTCAACCGGCTGCGGTGGGGCCTGGCGGAGTTCGCATGGTCGGACGACGACCGAGTGGTCCAGAAGACGCCGTACACGTTCGACGTGTCGGTGCCCGAACTGTTCGGACCGCTGGTCGCCGGCGCGACAGTGATCGTCGCCCGCCCAGGCGGGCACACCGATCCCGACTACATCACCGACCTGCTCGAGCAGTCCGCGGCGACGTCCGTGCACTTCGTGCCGTCGATGCTGGCCGTGTACCTCGACGTGACCGCACAGGAGCGGCTCGACCGTCTCACGTCGCTGAAATGGCTGTTCGCCTCCGGTGAGGCACTGCCTCCGGCCGTTGTTGCTCGCGCACATCGCGCGCTGCCGAACGTCGGCATCCACAACCTGTTCGGACCGACAGAAGCCGCAGTCGAGGTCACCTGGGCAGACGTCACCGACGCGCCCGAGCTCGTCACGATCGGTCGGCCCGTGTGGAACACGTCCGCCCACGTCCTCGACGCGCGTCTGCGGCCTGTGCCCGAAGGCGTCCCCGGTGAGCTGTACCTCGGCGGAGCCCAGGTGGCGCGCGGCTACGCCGCGCAGCCGGGACTGTCGGCCGAACGCTTCGTCGCAGATCCGCTCGGCGAGCCCGGCTCGCGCCTGTACCGAACCGGCGACCTGGTGCGCAGGACATCCGGCGGCGACATCGAGTACCTCGGACGCACCGACTTCCAGGTGAAATTGCGTGGTCAGCGCATCGAGCTCGGGGAGATCGAATCCGTGCTGGCGGCTGCGCCCGGCGTGGTCCACGCTGCGGCCACCGTTGCGACGGCGCCGACCGGTGCGGAGCACCTCGTCGCCTACATCTCGCCGGCCACCGTCGACCTCGATGCGGTACGCGACGCCGTCGCGCATCGTCTGCCCGAGTACATGCGGCCGTCTGTCTGGACGGTTCTGGAGGACATCGCTCTCAACTCGGCGGGCAAGATCGACCGCCGCGCTCTGCCGCAGCCCGACTTCACGGTCGACGAGGCCGAATACGTCGCCCCAGTCGGCGATGTCGAGACACGTCTCGCCGCGGTTGTCGCAGGCGTCATGGGACTCGAGAAGGTCAGTGTCACCGAGAGCTTCTTCGCGCTCGGCGGCGACTCGATCATGTCGATTCAGTTGGCGTCCGCCGCGCGTGCCGCGGGACTCGACCTCTCGCCCCGCGAGATCTTCGAGCACCGTACCGTCCGCGACATGGCGGTGGCAGTCGGCGCCGGCGCAGCAGTGGCCCCGATGCTTCCGGAACTGCCCGGTGCGGGCCGCGGCGCTGCCGTGATCCCACCCGTCGTGTCGTGGATGATCGAACACGCCGAGACTCCGAGCGACTTCGCGGACTTCTCTCAGACCGCCGTCGTCACCGCACCCGAGAATCTGGATCGGGCCGATCTCGAACGACTCCTCGATGCGGTCGTGACCGCACATCCGATGTTGTCTGCGCAGCTCAGCGATGCGTCCGGTATGTGGGAGCTGACAGCGGGCACTGAGTTCGCCCCGTCCGCAGCGGTGACGCAGCAACGGGTCGACGCGGTGGTCGGCACGGCCGACTACAACGCAGAGCTCCTGCGGGCGCACGCGGGAGCAGCCGGGCGACTGGACCCGGCGGCCGGCGCACTTGTGCAGGCCGTCCACGTCGTGGATCCGAGTGGTGCGGGCCGGGTGGTCCTGGTGATCCACCACCTGGGCGTCGACGCCGTGTCGTGGCAGTCCGTCATCGAAGATCTCGTCACCGGGTGGGCGCAGTTCACCGAGACGGGGTCGTTCGATCTCCGCCCGGAGGGCACCTCCGCCCGTGCGTGGTCCGCGGCTCTCGCCGACCAGGCCCATGACCGGAACTCCGAGGTGGAGTACTGGCTCGATCGAGTGCCCACTGCGCCGACCTCGTTCGGAAGTCCGCTCGATCGGACGCGCGACCGCGAGGCGACCGCCGAGAACGTCCTTCACACCCTGCCTGTCGAGCTCACCGAGAAGATCCTCGGCGCAGTGCCAGAGGCCCTCGGCGGCAGCGTCGACGACGTTCTGCTCGGTGCGCTCGCGCGTGCCGTCCGCGGATGGCAGAACGACCGCGGAATCGCCGACCACGGGCCCGTCGGAGTGCTTCGCGAAGCGCACGGTCGTACCGAGGAACTCCTCGCGACCGGGCCGCGGCCCCATCGCGCCGACCTGTCACGCACCGTCGGCTGGTTCACGACGATCGCGCCGATGATCGTCGACCCGTCCACCGACGTCGTCCACGCGATGAAGGCGGCTAAGGAGGAACGTCTCGGAAGGCCCGACGCCGGAGTCGGGTTCGGTCTGCTCCGCTACCTCGCCGACACCGACCTCGCACAGCGTCCACTGCCGTCGATCCTGTTCAACTTCCTCGGCGCGGGCACAGCAGGCTCTCCCGCGCCGGCGGTCGAACTGCCTTTCATGAGCACCGACTCGCCTGCCTTCCCCGCGACTGTCAGCGGCGGCATGGTGTCACTGGCCGCGTTGACGATCAATGCGGGCACGTCGTCGAGCGCGGACGGTCGTGCCGTCTGGGCCGACTTCCGCTTCCCGAACGCGGTGCTCGACGCGGACGACGTACGCAACATCGCACGCCGCTGGGAGAACGAACTCGCCGCGGCCGCCGCCATCGTCGACGACGGCACCGCCCTCGGCCTGTCACCGTCCGACGTTCCGGGTGCGCGACTGACCCAACACGACCTCGATGTGCTCTCCGCCGCCCACCCCGGCGCGGACATCTGGTCGCTTGCGCCCCTGCAGCGTGGCCTGTACTTCCAATCGCAGTTCACCAGTGATGATGCCGTCGACGTGTACGTCGTGCAGACCGTCCTCGAACTCGGCGGTCGGATCGACACCGACAGGCTCCACGACGCGGCCCGTGCGCTGCTCGCACGTCATCGAGTTCTTCGATCCGGCTACGTGCCGGTCCCGAGCGGTGAAGTCGTGGCCGTGGTCGATCCGATCGTCGAGCCGGGATGGACCGAGATCGACCTCGGCGAGGCCGCACCCGAATCGGTCGCCGCAGCCATCGACGAGATCCGGGACGCCGAACGTCTTCGGCCGTTCGACCTCGCATCACCGCCTCTCCTGCGTGTTGTGCTCGTGCGTCACGGCGGCGTCGCGACGCTTGTCGTCACCAATCACCACATCCTGCTCGACGGCTGGTCGGGCCCGCTCGCCATGGCGGATCTGCTCGCCCTCTACGCCACCGGGGACACGTTCACAGCTCAGCAGTCGGTCGGGACGGTTGGCGACTTCGCGGACTTCCTGGCACTGCTCGCCGAGCGAGACCGGGCGGCAGGCGTCCAGGCCTGGCGGGAGCTCCTCAGCGCGGTCGAGGGGCCGACACTCGTCACCACCGACGCCAAAGTCACGGCAGACAGTCAGCCGGAGGAGGTCGGAGTTGTTCTCGACGCCGAGGCCTCCGGTGCCGTCGAGGCGGCGGCTCGTGAGCACGGTGTCACGTTCGCGACAGTTCTCCAGTTCGCCTGGGGCGTCCTGCTGTCACGGCTCACCGGAAACCAGGTCGTCACCTTCGGTGAGACGGTGTCAGGCCGGCCGAGTGACTTGGCCGGTGTCGATTCGATGCTCGGACTGTTCATCAACACGCTTCCAGTCGTCGTGGACCTCGATCCGTCGAAGTCGATCGGCGACGCACTCGCGGCCTTGCAGCACGACAAGGTGTCGGTGCTCGATCACCAGCACCTGGGACTTCCGGAGATTGCGGCTGCAGCCGACGCCGTGATCGGATTCGACACTCTCACCGTCCACGAGTCGTACCCCGTCGACGCCGACTCGCTGTCGACGGCCGATGCGGCGCTGACCGGCGGACTGGATATCCGCCATGCACAGTTCAGCGACGCGACGCACTACCCGCTGACGATGTTGACGGCGCCCTACGAGGACGGGTACGTCGTCAAGATCAAGTACCTTCCGTCCGCGTTCGACCGCGACCAGGCTCAGACGTTGGTCGATGCAGTGGTCCGTGTGCTGCACCATGTTGCCGCAGACCCGCACGCGGACCTCGTCGATATCGATCTCACCACCGCGGATGAGAAGGATGCGTTGATCGCCGCGGCGAGCGGCTCGGTCGTCGACATCGTTGAGGAGTCGGTTGCCGACGCCGTCGCAGCTCAGATCGTCGAGACTCCCGACGCGACCGCGGTGATGTTCGAGGAGCGGGAAGTCTCGTACGCCGAACTCGGCGACCGCGTCAACAGCCTCGCCCGCGACCTCATCGCCCTAGGCGTGGGACCCGACGTCGCAGTCGGCGTGTGCATGGACAGGAGCGTCGAGATGATCGTCGCCGTGCATGCGGTCGTCACGGCGGGTGGACAGTACGTGCCGATCGACACCCAAGCACCGACCGACCGTGTGCGGTTCATGCTCGAAACGTCCGCTGCGCGAGTGCTCCTGGTCGACTCGACCGCGTCACCGGTCGATGCGGTCTCCGCCGCTGCTGAACTGGGCATCCGGATGGTCCGCGTCGACTCGTCGGGCCCCGTCCTCACGTCGAGTCCCGTCACAGCCTCCGAGCGCCGCGGAACGATCATGCCGGACACGGCGCTCTACACTCTCTTCACCTCGGGTTCCACGGGGCAGCCCAAGGGCGTGACGGTCTCCCACAGTGCCGTGCTCAACCGACTGCGCTGGGGTCTGTCCGCGTTCGCGTGGACGGCGGGAGATCGGATCGTTCAGAAGACGCCGTACACGTTCGACGTGTCCGTGCCCGAGCTCTTCGGTCCGCTCATGGCAGGCTCGGCCGTGGTGGTCGCGTCGCCGGGCGGTCACGCTGACCCGAGGTACATCGCGTCGCTCATCGCGACGTCGTCGGCCACATCTGTTCATTTCGTGCCGTCGATGCTGTCGGTGTTCCTCGACGTCGTCGACGCGGCGACGCTCGGTTCGCTGACCTCACTCAAGTGGCTCTTCGCTTCCGGAGAAGCGCTTCCCCCGGCGACGGTCGCCGCCGCACACCGACTTCTTCCTCATGTCGAGATCCACAACCTGTTTGGCCCCACTGAGGCTGCGGTCGAGGTGAGCTGGGACGACGTATCCGATGCGCCGGCACTCGTCACCATCGGCAACCCCGTGTGGAACACCTCCCTGCTGGTGCTCGACGCGCGACTTCGGCCGGTCCCGCAGGGTGTGCCAGGTGAGCTGTACCTGGGCGGACGCCAGCTCGCTCGCGCATACGCGGGCCGCCCGGACCTCACCGCGGAACGGTTCGTCGCCGACCCGTTCGGCGACCCGGGCGATCGCCTCTACCGCACGGGTGACCTCGTGCGTCGTACGAGCGACGGCAAGGTGGAGTACCTCGGGCGAACCGACTTCCAAGTCAAACTCCGCGGCCAGCGGATCGAACTCGGCGAGATCGAGTCGGTCATCGCGGGAGCGGACGGCGTGGTGCACGCTGCGGCGACAGTCGCCAGCGCGCCGGGCGGCGGTGAACACCTGGTCGCGTACGCGTCGCCATCGACCGTCGACCTCCATGCGGTCCAGGCGGAGATCGCTGCGGCACTACCCGAATACATGCGTCCCACCGTGTGGATGCTGATCGACGACGTGGTCCTCAACTCCGCGGGCAAACTCGACCGCCGTGCTCTGCCGGAGCCGGTCTTCGCCGCGACAGCCGATGAGATGGTCGCCCCGTCGACCGACGCCGAACGCAAGGTCGCGAGACTGTTCGAGGAGATCCTCGGACTCTCCGAGATCAGCGTGACGTCGTCCTTCTTCGAACTCGGTGGCAACTCGCTTTCGGCGACCCGGATCGCCGCGCGTGTCGAGGAGGTGCTCGACGTCGAGGTATCCGTCCGTGACGTGTTCGACACG
Source organism: Gordonia malaquae (assembly GCF_037148075.1). Classification (NCBI taxonomy): domain Bacteria; kingdom Bacillati; phylum Actinomycetota; class Actinomycetes; order Mycobacteriales; family Gordoniaceae; genus Gordonia; species Gordonia malaquae. The sequence goes on from NZ_JBBCUB010000001.1 coordinate 426,529, forward strand.
CCGACGGTGCGGGAGCTCGTGGGCGCCCTCGCCGGTCGTGTGGCTGCGTTGCCGCCGGTGACCGCTGTGGTCCCGCGGCCGGATGTGATTCCGTTGTCGTTCGCGCAGACTCGCATGTGGTTCATCAACCGCCTCGAACCGGAGTCGCCGGTGTACAACCTGCCGGCTGTGCTGCGCATTCGCGGAGCACTGGACGTGGACGCGCTGTACGCAGCGGTGATCGACGTCGTCGGCCGACACGAGGTGCTCCGCACGACCTTCCCCGATGTCGACGGAGTGCCACGTCAGGACATCGCGCGCAAGTCGGCGATCGCCGCGCGTTTGGACTGGGCGATCGTAGATTCGCAGGCCGAGATCCAGACGGCGGCGATGGAGGGCTTCGACCTCGTCGCACAGTGGCCGGTCCGTGTCCGGGTGTGGGAGATCTCGTCGACCGAGTTCGTTCTCGCCGTCATCACCCATCACATCGCGTCTGACGGCGAGTCGCAGCTGCCGCTCGTCAGCGACCTGTTGACCGCGTACTTGGCACGGGTCGACGACGAGGCTCCGGCATTCGCGCCGCTGCCCGTCCAGTACGCCGACGTCGCCCTGTGGCAGCACGCCGTCCTCGGATCACCCGAGGACGGCGACTCGGTGGTCTACCGTCAACTCGACTACTGGCGTGATCGACTGGCCGGCCTGCCCGACGTGCTCGACCTGCCGACAGATAGGGCCCGGCCGCAGATCGCGACCCACGACGGGCGCAACCTTCGATTCGAGATCCCCGCGGCGATCGGTGAGCGACTGGAAGCAGTGGCGAAGGCTCGCGGTGCGACGCCGTTCATGGTCCTGCACGCAGCGTTGGCGGTAGTTCTGGCGCGGCTGTCGGCGACCGACGACATCGCCGTCGCGACACCCGTCGCCGGACGCGGTCAGCGTGAACTCGACGCGCTCGTCGGGATGTTCATCAACACTCTCGTGTTGCGTGCGACAGTCGACCCCGCGATGTCGTTCGACGAACTCGTCGATCAGGTTCGGGCGTCCGACCTCGACGCATTCGCCCACTCCGACGTCCCGTTCGAATCGGTCGTCGACGCGGTCGACCCGGTCCGGAGCGAGGCGTTCGCGCCGCTCGCACAGGTGATCCTGTCGTTCGCTCCGGGAGCATCCGTCACCGATGTGGATCTGTCGGTCGCGGGCCTGGACATCGAACCGGTCGAGACCGAGCACCTGCCGGCGCAGGTCGACCTGTACATCACGGTCTCGCCTCGCGACGGCGGTGACTGGGCCGGATCGATCACCTTTGCGACGGACCTGTTCGACACTTCCACGGTCGAGCAGTTCAATCGGCGCTTCGTCGCCGCACTCGACGGCTTGACCGCCGCACCGGCCGCGGCCGTGGGCGACGTGTCGCTGCTGACCGATGCGGATCTGGCTGCGGAGGCGGCACGGGAGTGGGGTCCCGAGAGGGGACTGCCCGCGATTGCGTCGATTCCGGAGGCGGTTGCAGCGCAGGTCGCGCAGACCCCGGACGCCACGGCACTCGTGTTCGGAGACCGTGAGGTGACATACCGAGAGTTCGGCGACCGTGTGAACTCTTTGGCGGCTGAGCTTGTCGCGGCAGGTGTCGGGCCGGATGTGGCGGTTGCACTGTGCATTCCGCGTTCGGTGGAGATGATGGTCGCCATTCACGCGATCCTCGCGGCGGGCGGCCAGTACGTGCCGATCGACACGGCGGTGCCGGGTGATCGTGCCGAGTACATGCTGACCACCGCCGACGCCAAGCTGCTGCTCGTCGCCGATCCGGCCGACGTGTCGGACGTCGTGTTCGCCGCGGCGTCGAGTGGCGTGCGGCTGGTGCGGGTGGACGCTTCGGGGCCGGTGGATGCGTCGACGCCACCGGTCTATCGATCGGTCGGTGGTGATTCCGCTGCGTACACGTTGTTCACGTCGGGTTCGACGGGTATGCCGAAGGGTGTGACCTTGTCGCACGAGGCGGTGTTGAACCGCCTGTGGTGGGGACTCGACGAGCTGCCGATCGACGAGACCGATCGGATTCTGCAGAAGACGCCGTACACGTTCGACTGTTCGGTTCCGGAGCTGTTCGCGCCGTTGATCGCCGGCTCGACGCTGGTGGTGTTGAAGGCCGGGGGCCATCTGGAACCGCAGTACGTGGCGTCGGAGATCGCTCGCACGCGGGCGACGATGGTGCATTTTGTTCCGTCGATGCTGTCGGTGTTCCTCGAGGTTGTCGGAGCCGACCGGATTCGAGAGTTGGATTCGGTGCGGATCGTCTCCTGCACGGGTGAGGCGCTTCCCCCGTCGATGGCGGCGCAGGTCCGCGAGATCTGGCCGGACATCGACTTCTACAACCTGTACGGGCCGACCGAGGCAGCCGTGGAGATCACGTACGAGAAGATCGGTGCGATCTCGGCGGACGACCCGACGGTCCCGATCGGTGTCCCGATGTGGAACTCGTCGGCCGTCGTGCTGGACTCGCGTCTGCGGCGGGTGCCGACAGGTGTTCCGGGAGAGTTGTATCTCGGAGGCGTTCAGTTGGCCCGCGGGTACGCTGCGCGCGGTGCGTTGACTGCGGAGCGTTTTGTCGCCGATCCGTTCGGTGAGCCGGGTGCACGCCTGTACCGCACAGGCGACCTCGTGCGCCGGTTGGCAGACGGTGGGCTCGAGTACCTGGGCCGTACGGACTTCCAGGTTAAGCTGCGGGGTCAGCGCATCGAGCTTGGGGAGATCGAAGCCGTGGTGGCCGGTGCGCCGGGAGTGGTGCACGCGGCTGTGACGGTCGCGGCGGCTCCGGGTGGCGGTGAGCATCTCGTCGCTTACGTCGCGGGTGCTCAGGGACAGCATGTGGACGTCGATGGTGCCAAGGCTGCGGCGGCGAAGGCACTGCCCGCGTACATGGTGCCGACAGTGTGGATGGTGCTCGACGACATCACGCTGAACACGGCGGGCAAAATCGATCGGAAGGCGCTGCCTGCACCCGAGTTCGGGTCGCTGGACACCGAGTATGTCGCTCCAGCATCGGACGTGGAGGCCGCGGTCGCGCAGGCGTTCGCCGATGTCCTCGGTGTGGACAAGGTGTCGGTGACGGACGACTTCTTCGACGTCGGAGGCAACTCGCTGTCGGCGATGCGCCTGGTGGCGCGGGCCGGTGCGGCGCTCGGCGTGGAACTGTCGGTGCGTGATCTGTTCGACGCCCCGTCGGTGCGTGAACTGGTGGCCGCGTCGGGCGGCAAGTCGGCTGCGCTGGCGCCGATCGTCGCGGTGGACCCGCGACCCGACTTGATCCCGCTGTCGTTCGCACAGCGACGGATGTGGTTCATCAACCAGCTCGACACCGACTCGCCTGCCTACAACCTGCCGTCCGTGCTGCGCGTGCGCGGGGAGTTCGACCCGGACACCCTGCACGTCGCGGTCCTCGACCTGGTGGCGCGGCACGAGCCGTTGCGGACCACCTTCCCGGCAGTCGACGGCGAACCGCGACAGAAGATCGCTCGGGCGTCCGCAGTGGCCGCCCGCCTGGACTGGGGCATCGTCGACTCGCTCGCCGAGATCGAAGAGGCGGCGGCCACCGGTTTCGACGTGACACGCCAGTTCCCGATTCGCGTGAGGGTGTCGGAGATCGCTCCGGATGAGCACGTGCTCGCACTGATCACTCACCACATCGCCTCCGACGGCGAGTCGATGACCCCGATGATCACCGACCTCGTGACCGCCTACCTGGCGCGCGTCGAGGACGCCGAACCGCAGTTCGCTCCGTTGGCCGTCCAGTACGCGGATTACGCGCTCTGGCAACAGGATCAGCTCGGCTCACCCGACGATCCGAACTCGGTCGCCGGGCAGCAGCTCGCACACTGGCAGGGACGCCTCGCGGGCCTGCCCGACCTGGTGGAGCTGCCCGCGGACCGGCCACGTCCGGCGGTGGCGAGCCGCCGCGGCGACAACGTCCGATTCGAGATCCCGGCGGATGTCGCCGCGAGGATCGCTGAACGTGCCCACGAGCACGGGGCGACCCCGTTCATGGTGGTGCACGCCGCCCTCGCTGCGATGGTCGCCCGGCTGACCGCGCAGGACGACATCGCGATCGGGACACCGATCGCCGGTCGCGGCCACGCCGAACTCGACCCGTTGATCGGCATGTTCGTCAACACCTTGGTGCTGCGCACACTCGTCGAAGGCAACGGCAGCTTCGCCGAGTTGCTTTCGGCGGCGAAGAACGCCGACCTGGACGCGTTCGCGAACGCCGACGTCCCGTTCGAGACGATCGTCGACGCAGTGAACCCCGCGCGGTCGGACGCCTTCGCGGCGTTCAGCCAGGTGTGGCTCACCTTCGACCAGTCCACCCTGCCGGAGATGGCGGGAGCGAACCTCGCAGCCGGTGAGATCGGCGGCCTCGCCGTCGAACCGGTCGACACCGGGGTGAACCCGGCCCGCGTCGACCTCCTGGTGTCGATTGCACAGGGCGCCGACGGTGAGGGATGGCAGGGCGCCATGCGCTATGCCACCGACCTGTACGACGCGTCGACCGTTCAGCAGTTCGCCGACTACCTGGTGGGCATCCTCGACGCGGCACTGGCCGACCCGAGTCTTCCGGTCGGCGATCTGCCACTGGTGGAACTCGACCACGGTGCCGTGCCGTCCGCCGTCACGCCGGTCACGGCGACCCCGGGTCGCGAGTACCGGGTGACCGATCCGCTCGACGGCGCACCCGGTGCCCCTAACGGCGTCAAGGGGCCGATGGTCGTCAGCGGCCTCTCCACCGAGCCGGTTCTGCTCCGCGACATGTTCGCGCGTGCAGCAGCCGAGTTCGCGTCGCGACAGGCCGTCGTGGACGCGACGGGGACGGTGCTCACCTACTCCGATCTCGATGCACGATCGAACCAGCTCGCGCGATGGCTGATCGGCAAGGGCGTCGGCACCGAATCGCTCGTGGCACTCGCCATCTCGCGGTCCGTCGACCTGCTGACCGCCATCTGGGCGGTCGCCAAGACCGGCGGCGGTTACGTACCCGTCGATCCGACCTATCCGGCCGATCGTGTGCAGGCGATGATCGAGGATTCCGGCGCGATGCTCGGGCTCGCAGTCGCCGCGTCCGGTGACCTTCCGGACCCGGGCTTCGACTGGCTGCGCCTCGACTCCACCGAGGTCGCGGACGCGATCGACAGCGCGTCCACGGCATCGATCACCGACGCGGAGACCATCGCGCCGGTTCGGATTCACAACACCGCCTACGTGATCTACACATCGGGATCCACCGGCCGCCCGAAGGGCGTCGCCGTGACCCACGCGGGCCTGGCGAACTTCGCGGAAGAGGAGCGTCGCCGCTCGAGCGCCGACGAATACGCACGAGTCCTCGGCTTCGCGTCGCCGAGCTTCGACGCGTCAGTCCTCGAGTACCTGCTCGCCACCGTCTCCGGAGGCGTCCTGATCTATCGGCCCGACGACGCCGTCGGCGGACCGGTCCTGCAGGACTTCATGATGAGGCAGGCCGTCACACACACGTTCCTGACCCCGACGGTCCTCTCGACACTGGAATCGGCGGGTCTGCCCGCGCTGCGCGTGGTGTACGCCGGCGGTGAAGCCGTCCCGGCGGCGCTGCGCGACGAATGGTCGCAGATGCGCCGGATCCAGAATCTGTACGGGCCCACCGAGACCACCATCGGTGTCACCATCAGCGAACCGATGCAGCCGGGCACTCCGGTCTACCTCGGCGGCCCGATCAACGGTGTGGGTCTGCTGATCCTCGACAACCGCCTCAAGCCGGTCCCGGTCGGGGTACCCGGCGAGCTGTACGTGGTCGGCAACGCGGTGTCACGCGGCTACCTGGACCATCCGGGCCTCACCGCGGTCCGGTTCGTCGCCAACCCCTACGGCGTTCCCGGCGACCGGATGTACCGCACGGGCGACGTGGTCCGGTGGCGCAAGGGTGACACCGGCCAGATGGTCATCGAGTACTCGGGCCGCAGCGACGACCAGGTGAAGCTGCGCGGTCTGCGCATCGAGCTCGGCGAGATCGAGGCCGTCATGGCCTCGCATCAGGCCGTCGACTCCGCAGTAGTCGTCGGAGTAGGAGGCTCGGTCGCGACCGCACTCGCCGGGTACGTCGTCCCCCGAACGTCGAGTGCAGTCGAGACGATTGATGTCGCGGAGCTGAAGGACTTCCTGTCCGAACGACTCCCGTCGCACATGGTGCCCGCATCGATCACGGTCCTCGACGCACTGCCGTTGACGCCGGTCGGAAAGCTCGACAAGCGGGCGCTGCCCGCGCCGGTGATCGAGGCGGCCGTCTACGTAGCACCCGCGACCGACGCCGAACGGGCGGTCGCCGCCGTGTACGCCGACCTCCTCGGCACCGACCAGGTGTCGGTCACGGAGAGCTTCTTCGACCTCGGCGGCAACTCGCTGTCGGCCACGCGAGTCGCGGCCCGCGTCTCCGACGCACTCGACGTCGAGGTGTCGATCCGCGACGTGTTCGACGCACCGAGCGCTCGTGAACTCGCCGCAGCCGTCGCAGGTCACGGTTCCGCATTGCCGCCGGTGACAGTCGTCGACCCGCGACCGGAACAGGTACCCCTGTCGTACGCGCAGCAGCGCATGTGGTTCATCAACCAGTTCGACCCGAGCCTGCCGACGTACAACGTTCCGATCGCCCTCCGACTGTCCGGACCACTCGACGTCGATGCACTGCACGCGGCGTTCACCGACGTCGTCGATCGTCACGAGGTGTTGCGGACTACCTTCCCGGCCCTCGACGGTGTGCCGTACCAGCAGATTCACCCCGCCGGTGCGGGTCTCGACTGGGCCGTCGTCGACAGTCGTGACGGCATCGAGGCGGCTGTCTCGACGGGATTCGACGTGTCTGTCGACCTGCCGCTGAGGGCACGGATCTGGGCGGCTGCGGAGAACGAGCACGTCCTCGCAGTGGTCGCCCACCACATCGCGGCCGACGGCGAGTCGATGGCGCCGTTGATCACCGATGCCGTGATCGCCTACCTCGCACGGGTGGGCGGCCGTGCCCCCGAATTCGCGCCGTTGCAGGTGCAGTTCGCCGACTACGCGATCTGGCAGCGTGAAGTCCTCGGCTCCACCGCCGACGCGGACTCGGTGCTCGGCCGTCAGCTCGCGTACTGGACTGAGCGTCTCGCCGGGCTGCCGGACGTGCTCGAACTACCGTCCGACCGTCCGCGTCCGGCGGTGGCGTCGGAACAGGGCGGCAGCGTCGAGTTCACCGTGCCGGCCGAGGTCGCCGACCGAGTGTTCGACCTGTCCGCGACCACCGGGGCCACCGCCTTCATGGTGGTGCACTCGGCTCTCGCCGCTTTCCTCGCCCGGATGACCGACACCGAGGACATCGCGGTGTCGACACCTGTCGCCGGCCGCGGGCACGCGGCGCTCGACCCGCTCGTGGGCATGTTCGTGAACACCCTCGTACTGCGATCGGTGGTCGACCAACGACAGTCATTCAGCGAGCTGCTCGACCAGGTCCGCGTCGGTGACCTCGACGCCTTCGGAAACGCCGACGTCCCGTTCGAGACGATCGTCGAAGCGGTCGATCCGGTGCGCAGTGAGGCGTTCGCGCCGCTCGCGCAGGTTATGCTGACGTTCGCCCAGGGCAGCGGTCCGTCGTTCGACGACACCGACGGCGCCCTCGGCGGACTGAGCATCGCGCCGGTCGAAGACATCGTCCCGCCGGCGAAACTCGACCTCGCCGTGAATCTGGCCGTCGCCGAAGACGGCGAGGACTGGGCGGCGTCGTTCACATATGCCACCGATCTGTTCGACGCGTCGACGGTCGAGGAGTTCGCGACCCGATTCGTCGCACTGCTCACGGAACTGACGGCCGACCCGGAGTCGCCGATCGGCGACGCCCCGCTGATCCCGCTCGATGAGCAGCGCGCCATCGCCGACGCGTCGTGGGGTGAGATCGTCGAGGTCCCGGCGTTCGCGACGATCGGCGACGCCGTCGCCGCGCAGATCGCGGCGACACCGGACGCCGTCGCGCTCGCCTTCGACGGACGTGAGGTCTCGTACGGGGAGCTCGGCGCCCGCGTGAACACCCTGGCGCGGGAACTGACCACGGCCGGAGTCGGCCCCGACGTCGCCGTGGGCGTGTGCCTGCCGCGGTCGATCGAGATGGTCGTCGCCGTCCACGCGGTGATCGCCGCGGGCGGACAGTACGTGCCCATCGACACGGCAGCCCCCGCCGATCGGGTCGAGTACATGATGTCGACTGCAGGCGCCGCGCTTGTCCTCACCTCGACGGGAGAGGCGCCCGCACCGGTCGCTGGTCTGGCGGGCGTGCCCGTGATCTCCGTCGATGCCTCCGGCCCTGTTCCCGCTGATCCGGGTCCGATCACCGAGTCGTGCGCCGCAGACGACGCCGCGTACACCCTCTTCACGTCCGGTTCGACAGGACGGCCGAAGGGCGTGACCGTGTCGCACCGCGCCGTTCTCAACCGTCTGTGGTGGGGCCTCGACGCGTTCCCATGGGCCGGCCCGTCCGACACCTCGGGCGGCGACCGGGTGATCCAGAAGACGCCGTACACCTTCGACGTGTCGGTGCCGGAACTGTTCGGACCGCTCCTGACCGGGGCCACCGTGGTCATCGCGAAGCCGGGCGGTCACACCGACCCCGAGTACATCGCCGACCTCATCGAGGAGACGGCCGCGACGTCGGTGCACTTCGTCCCGTCGATGCTGTCGGTGTTCCTCGACGTCGTCGACTCCGAGCGACTGTCCCGTCTCACGTCGCTGACATGGGTGTTCGCGTCTGGCGAGGCACTTCCGCCCGCGACGGTCGCCGCGACCAACGCCGTGTGGCCGCACGTGCAGATCCACAACCTGTTCGGCCCCACCGAAGCGGCCGTCGAGGTCGGCTGGGCCGACGTGTCCGATGTCCCTGCGCTGGTGACGATCGGTCGACCCGTGTGGAACACGTCGATGGTGATCCTCGACTCCCGCCTGCAGCAGGTACCCGTGGGTGTGCCCGGCGAGCTGTACCTCGGCGGCGTTCAGGTGGCGCGCGGCTACGCGGCGCAGGCCGGCCTGACCGCGGAACGCTTCGTCGCCGATCCGTCCGGAGCGCCGGGCTCTCGCCTCTACCGCACCGGCGACCTCGTGCGGCGAGGCCTCGACGGGAACATCGAATACCTCGGCCGTACCGACTTCCAGGTGAAGCTGCGCGGTCAGCGCATCGAGCTGGGGGAGATCGAGTCCGTGCTGGCGAGTGCACCAGGAGTGGTTCACGCAGCCGCGACTGTCGCCACCGCGCCGGGCGGCGGTGAGCATCTCGTCGGGTACCTGTCTCCGTCGACGGTCGACCTCGACGCCGTCCGCGACGTCGTCGACGCGGCACTGCCGGAATACATGCGTCCGTCGGTGTGGTCGCTCATCGACGACGTCGTTCTCGGCTCGGCGGGCAAGCTCGACCGCAAGGCGCTGCCCGAGCCCGACTTCACGACCACGGTCTCCGATTACGTGCCACCCGCGACCACGATCGAAGAGACGCTGGCGTCGATCGTCGCCGGTGTGCTCGGGCTGGAGCGGGTAAGCGTCACTGAGAGCTTCTTCGCACTCGGCGGCGACTCGATCATGTCGATCCAGCTGGCGTCGGCAGCACGCGGTGCGGGCCTGGAGCTGTCGCCGCGTGAGATCTTCGAGAACCGCACCGTCCGGGCGATGGCGACAGCCGTCGCCGACGACTCCGCGCGGCTGCCTGTGCTCGCGGAACTGCCGGGTGGCGGTGCGGGCGACTCGGCGATCCCGTCTGTCGTCTCGTGGATGATCGAGCTCACGGGCGGCACGTCGAGCGCGGTCTCCGCGTACGCCGACCTCTCGCAATCGGCCACGTTGACCGCACCGAAGGGTCTGGACCGCGACGGTCTCGCCGAGGTCGTCGACGCGGTCGTGGCCGCGCACCCGATGCTGGCGGCGCGCCTCACCCCGGCGTGGACGCTCACCGCGGGAGCGGGTGCGGCCTTCACCGACCTCGTCTCCGTCGACCACGCTGTCGGATCGGACGAGTACACCAGTGCTCTGCACGATGCGTTCGCCGCGGCGTCGCGGCGACTCGACCCGACGAGCGGATCGCTCGTGTCGGCGATCGCCGTGATGGACCCGACCGGCGACGGTCGAGTGGTCGTGGTGATCCACCATCTCGGCGTCGACGCCGTCTCGTGGCCGATTCTGATCGAAGACTTCGTGACCGCCTGGGCGCAGCGGGCATCCGGCGTTCCGATCGCGCTGCGTCCAGAGGTGACGTCGGGCCGTGCGTGGTTCGGTGCGATCGCCGCACAGAAGACCGAACGGCTCGTCGAGGCCGACTACTGGCTCGACCGACTCCCGGAGACCGCCACCGATCTCGGCGGCGTCCTCGACCCAGAACGCGACACGATGGGCACCGAGCAGTCGGTGATCCACCGGGTGTCGCCGGCCCTCACCGAAGCGCTGCTGACCACTGTTCCCGAGGCCTTCGGGACTCCCGGCGCCCAGGGCAGCGCCAACGACGCGATGCTCGGTGCACTGGCCCGCGCGGTCCGGTCGTGGCAGGCCGACCGCGGCATCGTCGACGACGCGCCCGTCGGGTTCCTCGTCGAGACTCACGGACGCGACGAGGCGATCGTCGCAGGCAGCAGTGATCCGCACCGCGCCGACCTGACGCGAACCGCCGGCTGGTTCACCACGATCGCGCCGATCTCGGTCGATCCCGGCGCCGATGCGGCGCACGCGGTGAAGGCGGCGAAGGAGGAACGTCTCGGACAGCCGGACGCCGGAGTCGGATTCGGTCTGCTGCGCTACACCGAGGGCTCTGAACTGGGCGCGCGGCCGTTGCCGAGCATCGGGTTCAACTTCTTCGGCGCAGGCCGCGCCGGATCGTCGTCTGACGAGACACCCGAACCGCTGGCGTTCTCGGGAGCAGTCGACGCGCCGTCGTTCCCGCCGTCCGCGACCGGGACCATGCCCGTCCTGAACGCACTCAGTGTGAACGTCGGGACCGCGGTGGTCTCGGATCCGAGCGGGAATCAGCGAGTGCTCTCGGCGAACTTCTCGTTCCCGTCGGCTCTGCTCGACGCCGATGCCGTCGCCGATCTCGCTCGACGCTGGGAGCACGAGCTCGCCGCAGTCGTCGACGCCGCAGAGTCCGGTCCCGGACTGTCGCCGTCGGACGTTCCCGGCGTAGCCGTGACACAGGCGGACCTCGACACTCTCGACCTCCGGTTCCCCGGGGCGGCCGTGTGGCCGCTGACGCCGCTGCAACGTGGTCTCGCATTCCAGTCCGAGCTCACCTCTTCGCAGGTCGATGTCTACGTGACGCAGGCGGTCCTGACGCTGGGCGGAAGCTTGGACGTCGAGAAGCTGCGACGTGCTGCGACCGACCTGCTCGCTCACCACCAGGTGCTGCGGACGGGATACGTTCGGACCGAGTCGGGGGAGACCGTCGCCGTCGTCCCCTGTCACGTGGACCTGCCGTGGTCGGTGATCGACCTCGACGAGAAGTCGGCCGAGGCCGCAGCCGAGCGCGTGAAGGACATCGCGCGCAGACAGCGTCTGCTCCCGTTCGATCTCGAGACGCCGCCGCTCATCCGGTTCGTCGTGGTCCGTCAGGCGGGAAGCTACAGCTTGGTCGTCACGAACCATCACATCCTGCTCGACGGCTGGTCCGGCCCCCTGGTCCTCGCCGACGTCCTCGCGTTGTACGTGACCGGATCGCCGTTCACTGCAGCGGCCGGAACCCCGTCGGATGGTCAGCGGACCGGCTTCGGCGACTACCTCCGGTACATCGCGGACACCGACGAGGAAGCCGGACTCGCGGCGTGGGCGCAGGTCGTCGCACCGCTCGACGACGCGACCCTCGTCGCGGTCGGGGCCGAAGCGTCGTCGGACGCGATGCCTCGCGACCTCACCGCCACCCTCGACGCCGAGGCGACCAAGGCGGTTGAACACTTGGCGCGCGCTCAGGGCGTCACCTTGTCGACGGTGCTGCAGGCGGCCTGGGCCGTTCTGCTGTCGCGGCTCACCGGCAACCGTGTCGTCGCCTTCGGCGAGACGGTGTCGGGTCGTCCGGCGGACCTCGACGGCGTCGAGTCGGTCGTCGGCCTGTTCATCAACACGCTGCCGGCCGTGGTCGACGTGGATCCGCACGCGAGCGTCGCCCAGGTGCTCGGGCGACTCCAGCAGGCGAAGGTGTCGGTGCTCGACTACCAGCACCTCGGCCTCCCGCAGATCACGGCGCTCACCGGCATGCCGACGCTGTTCAACACGCTCACCGTCCACGAGTCGTACCCGGTGGACAACGAGTCGCTGTCGACCGCGGACGCATCGATGACCGGGGGACTCGAGATCCTCGGCGTCGATGCGACCGATGCGACGCACTACCCGCTGAACCTCGCGACGATGATGTCCGGCGATCTGCTCGCGCTGAAGCTCAAGTACCTGCCGTCGGCGTTCGACGACGAGCAGGCGGCGATGCTGTCGGCCGCGTTCGTTCGGATCCTCACGTCGATGGTCGCCGAACCGCAGGCGCTGACATCATCGATCAGCTTGCTGACCGACGAGCAGGCCGCAGGTCTCACGCCGGTCGGCGGAGGCGACGGCACCGAGCCGGTCCTGTTGGCCGACATGTTCTCCGGGGCGGCCGCAGCCCATCCGGACCGGGTCGCGGTGACGGACGCCGACGGCGGATCGCTCACCTACGCTCAACTCGACAAACGCTCGAACCGGCTGGCCCGAGCGCTGATCAGTCAGGGTGCGGGCGCGGAGACGCTGATCGCACTGGCCATTCCGCGGTCCGTTGAACTGTTCACCGCGGTATGGGCGGTCGCGAAGACCGGCGGCGGGTACGTGCCCATCGACCCGGACTATCCGGCCGACCGCGTCCGCGCGATGGTCGAGGACTCCGGCGCCACGTTCGGTCTGCGGACACCGGCGTCGGGGCAGTTGCCGTCGACGGGCTTCGACTGGTTCGACCTGTCGGGCTTCGACCTCACGGAGCTCGGCGGAGACCCGATCGACTCGAGTGAACTGCTGCGACCGGTCCGGACCGCGAACACCGCGTACGTCATCTACACCTCCGGCTCCACCGGCAGGCCCAAGGGCGTGTCGGTGACGCACTCCGGTCTCGCGAACTTCGGCGCCCAGGAGTCGGTCCGCCTGCGCGCAGGCGATGCACCGGTGGTGCTCGGCTTCGCATCACCGAGTTTCGATGCGTCCGTCCTCGAGTACCTCCTCGCGGTGCGGAACGGCGGCACCCTCGTGTACCGCCCCGCAGACGCCGTCGGCGGTCCCGCACTCGGCGAGTTCATGGCGGCGCAGAAGATCACGCACACGTTCCTCACACCGACGGTCCTGTCGACCGTCGACGCGTCGACGCTGCCCGATCTGGTGTCGCTCGCGGCCGGTGGGGAAGCGGTCCCGGACGGCGTCGTCGAACAGTGGTCGGCGCACACCGAGATCCGCAACCTGTACGGACCCACCGAGACCACGATCGGCATCACGATCAGCGAGCCGATGGCCGCGGGCCGGCCGGTGCGCCTCGGACCTCCGATCGGCGGTGTCGGCCTGCTGGTGCTGGACGCCAACCTGCGTCCGGCGCCCGTCGGCGTGTCGGGCGAACTGTATGTCGCCGGATGTGCGCTGTCGCGCGGTTACCTCGATCGCCCGGGCCTCACCGCCGAACGGTTCGTCGCGAACCCGTTCGGCGAGCCCGGCGACCGCATGTACCGCACCGGTGACGTGGTCCGGTGGGTCGTCGATCGTGCGGGCGCCCTCGTGGTCGAGTACTCGGGTCGCAGCGACGATCAGGTCAAACTGCGTGGTCTGCGTATCGAACTCGGCGAGATCGAAGCGGTCCTGGCGTCGCATCCGTCGGTCGAGACGGCGATCGTCGTCAGCACGGGCGGTTCGGTCGCGACGGCGTTGGCGGGCTATGTCGTGGCCTCCACTGACGTCACCGTCGCCGACCTGCGAGACCACCTCGCGACCCGACTGCCCGCCTACATGGTGCCGTCGACGATCACGCTGCTCGACGAGCTGCCCCTCACTCCGGTCGGCAAGCTGGACAAGCGCGCTCTGCCCGAGCCGGAAGTCGTCGTCGAGGAGTCCGTCGCCGCGGCGAACGACACGGAAGCAGCGATCGCCGCGGTGTTCGCCGACGTGCTCGGGATCGACGGCGTGAGTGTCACCGCATCGTTCTTCGATCTCGGCGGCAACTCCCTGTCGGCGACCCGCGTGGCGGGCCGCGTCGGGGAGGCACTCGGCGTGGACGTGTCGGTGCGCGAAGTGTTCGAGGCGCCGTCGGCCCGCGACCTCGCCGCCGCGGTGGCCGATCGGGCCGCCGCACTCGCCCCGGTCACCGCGATCGTCGACCGACCCGACCGGATTCCGCTGTCGTTCGCGCAGTCGAGGATCTGGTTCATCAGTCAACTCGAACCCGAGGCGCCGACCTACAACATCCCGATCGGCTTGAAACTGACAGGAGACCTGGACGTCGACGCATTGCGCACCGCGATCGGCGACGTCGTGGCGCGACACGAGGTGCTCCGCACGTCGTTCCCGGCACACGAGGGCGAACCGTACCAACGGATCCATCCGGTCGATTCGTCTGCCGCTGTTCCCGACATCGCGATCGTCGACACCCACGAGGAGCTCCTCGCGGCCGCCACCACCGGTTTCGACGTGTCCGGGTCGGTGCCGTTCCGCGTCCGCCTGCAGTCCACGAACGGGGAGTGGATCCTCCTCGCGGTGCTGCATCACCTCCTCGGTGACGGTGAATCCATGCGGCCCCTGGTCACCGACATGGTGACCGCGTACCTCTCGCGCAGTCGAGGTGAGACGCCGCAGTTCACGGACCTGCCCGTCCAGTTCGCCGACTTCGCGATGTGGCAGCACCGGGTACTCGGCGACCCGTCCGACACGGGGTCGGTGATCGGCCGTCAACTCGAGCAGTGGGCAGACCGGCTCGCCGGTGTTCCCGACGTGATCGACCTGCCCGCCGATCGCCCGCGGCCCGCGGTGGCATCCGGGCGAGGGGAGATGGTGAGCGTCGACATCTCCGCGCCCATCGGTGCGAAGGTCGCCGACGTCGCACGCGATCACGGTGTCACCCCGTTCATGGTGGTGCACGCCGCGCTCGCAGTGCTGATGTCCAGGTTGTCGGCAACCGACGACATCACCGTCGCCACGCCGATCGCCGGTCGCGGCCAATCGGTGCTCGACGATCTCGTCGGCATGTTCGCCGGGACGCTGGTGCTCCGCACCGGAGTCGAGCCGGGCATGTCGTTCGCCGACCTGCTCGACGAGGTCCGTGACGTCGACCTGGAAGCGTTCGCACACGCCGACGTGCCGTTCGAGGCAGTCGTGGAGAGGGTGAACCCGACGAGGTCCCAGGCGTTCTCGCCGTTGGCCCAGGTGATGCTGACGATGGTTCAACCGGGCCCCACCGGCCCCGTGTTCAGCGGCGACATCGAGGTGACCCCTCTTGAACCGCTCGCCGTCGCCGCGCAACTCGACCTGCAGTTCGCGGTGGCAGCCGAACCAGGAGGAGACTGGCGGCTGAACCTGGTCTACGCGACCGACCTGTACGACGAGGTCACCGTCACGGCAACCGCCCGACGGTTCGTGGCGCTGCTCGACGCGTTGACCGCGTCGCCGTACGCCCCGGTGGGCGCGGCGCCGCTCCTCGCCGACGGTGAGGCGGACGAACTCGTCGACTGGTCGACGGGAGCACCGTCGCGCGCGCGGCCGGAGGTCACCCTCGCCACGATGATCGATCCCCGCCTGACAGACAACCGACCGACCGAGACCGACAAGTGAAGGAGACAGAGCAGGTGCCGAACGTGGTAGGGCTCGCAGCAACGTCGTTGAACCGGACGGCGTTGGTCTTCGGCGATCGGCGACTGTCGCAACGCGAGTTCGCCGGACGTGTCAGCGTGCTCGCACGTCAGCTGATCACCGAGGGCGTCGGGCCCGACGTGGCCGTCGCCGTCGTGATGCCTCGTTCAGTGGAACTCCTCGTCGCCATCCACGCGGTCACCGCAGCGGGCGGCCACTACATGCCGGTCGACACCGACGCGCCGGCCGACCGCGTGGAGTACATGCTGTCCACATCCGCGGCGAAGATCGCCCTGGTCAAAGCGGGCGCCGTGCTCCCCGCGGGCCTCGGGGCGGTGCAACTCGTCGAGGTGGATGCCGACACGGCCGTCGACCTCGACTCGGCGACCGCCGCACCGGTCACCGACGCCGACCGCATCAGCCCGCTGCGTGGTGATCACGCCGCGTACACCCTGTTCACCTCGGGATCGACGGGACGTCCCAAGGGCGTGACGGTCTCGCATCGCGCGATCGTCAACCGCCTCGAATGGATGCGCGACTGGTACTCCCTCGACGCGACCGACGTGTTCCTGCAGAAGACACCGGTCACGTTCGACGTGTCGGTGTGGGAGCTGTTCCTGCCGTTCACCGTCGGCGCGACACTGGTGGTAGCCGAACCCGACCGCCACGGCGATCCCTCGTACATCGCGGACGTGATCGAGTCGAAGAGCGTCACCGCGATTCACTTCGTGCCGTCGATGCTCTCGGCATTCGCCGATGTGCTCGGCGAGAGGCTGACCGACCTCACGTCTCTTCGGGTCCTGTTCACCTCGGGAGAAGCCCTCACCACAGCCGTCTCCAGGGCCGTGCTGACGGCCCTCCCGCAGCTCGAACTGCACAACCTGTACGGGCCGACCGAGGCCGCCGTCGACGTGACCGCACAGCAGGTCACCGTCGACGACCCGACCGTCCCCATCGGCGTTCCCGTTCCGCACACCAGCACATTCGTCCTCGACCCGCGGCTCCAGCTGGTGCCGCGCGGTGTCCCCGGTGAGCTGTACCTCGGCGGAGTGCAGCTCGCACGTGGTTACGCGGCACGACCCGACCTCACCGCCGAACGGTTCGTCGCCGACCCGTTCGGCGAGCCGGGCGACCGCCTGTACCGAACCGGCGATCTGGTCCGCTGGAACTCCGCGGGACGGATCGAATACCTCGGCCGCACCGACTTCCAGGTGAAACTTCGCGGCCAGCGACTCGAACTCGGCGAGATCGAGGCCGTCGTGTCGTCCGCGCCCGGGGTGGTGCACGCCGCAGCGTCTGTCGCGAAACTCCCCGCGGGCGACCAACTCGTCGCGTACCTCGCTCCGCGAACCGTCGACGTCGACGCGGTCAAGGCCGTCGTCGCCGCGCGACTGCCCGAGTACATGCGTCCCACCGTCTGGATGACCCTCGACGAGATGCCACTGGGCAGTGCGGGCAAGGTCAACCGCCGGAAGCTGCCCGCACCCGAGCTGGTCGCCGCTGAACACGTCGAACCGGCCGAGGGCGTCGAGACACAGATCGCCCTCGTGTACGCGGCGGTGCTCGGCGCGGATCGAGTCAGCGCAGCCGAATCGTTCTTCGACCTCGGCGGAAACTCGCTCGCCGCCACTCGACTCGCAGCACGGATAGCAGCCGCTCTGGACGTCGATGTGACCGTCCGCGACGTCTTCGACGCACCGAGCGTCCGCGAGCTGGCAGCGGCGCTCTCCGGTCGCGGGCGCAGCGTGGAGGCACTGACCTCCCGCGAACGCCCACAACGGCTACCGCTGTCGACGGCGCAGCAGCGCATGTGGTTCATCAACCAGTTCGACACCGATTCCGCCGCCTACAACATCCCGATGGGACTCGCACTGAGCGGAGAGATCGATCTCCCCGCTCTCGGTGACGCACTCGGCGACGTGCTGGAGCGCCACGAGGTGTTGCGCACGATCTACCCGTCCGACACCGATGGACCGTTCCAACAGGTGCTCGGCGCAGATCAGGCGCGCGCCGCATTCGTGTGGGCGGAGTCCGCAGACCTCGACGGGCTCGTCGAATCGGCGTCACGCGGTTTCGACGTCAGTGCCGACCTCCCGATCCGCGGCGCCTTCCGGCAAACCGAGACCGGCGCCGACTTGGTGATCACGGCGCACCACATCGCGTTCGACGGCGAGTCGACGCCGGTGTTCGTCCGTGACCTCCTGGCGGCCTACCTGCGGCGAACCGGTGCCGCTGCGGAGCCCCAGCCGCCGTTGGACGTGCAGTACGCCGACTTCGCGCTCTGGCAGCGCGACGTGCTCGGCAGCTCCGACGACGTCACCTCCCCGTTGGGGAGGCAGACGGCATACTGGCGCGAACAGCTCGTCGACCTGCCCGCCGTCACCGATCTCCCGATGGACCGCTCCCGCCCGGCCGTGCTCGACACGGCGGGCGCCGTCCTGAGCGTCGACGTCGACGAGGCGCTCGCAGCAGGCGTCGACCGACTCGCACGTGCGCACGGCGCCACCGGATTCATGGTCACGCACGCAGCGTTGGCCATCACCGTCGCCCGACTCGCCTCCACGACGGACGTCGTGATCGGTTCACCCATCGCCGGCCGCACCGACGCCGCCCTCGACGACCTCGTCGGCATGTTCGTCAACACCCTCGTCCTGCGCACCCCAGTCGACTCCGCACAGACCGTCGCCGACTTCCTCGACGAGGTGCGCAGCGTCGACCTCGACGCCTTCGCCAACGCCGACGTCCAGTTCGACGACCTCATCGACGATCTGGCGCCGGAACGGTCCACCTCGCACCAGCCGCTCGTGCAGATCGCGTTCACCCACACGGCCGCGAACAATCGGGCCGATCTCGGCCCCATCGAACTCCCCGGACTGACCGCGTCCCCATTGAGCACCGCAGAGGCGTTCGCGAAGTTCGACCTCACCGTGGCGGTGTCCGAGGCGACTGCGGAACGTCCGATGCGGGCCGACTTCCTGTACGCCACCACGCTCTTCGACGAAGCGACCGTCGCGCTGATCGCCGACGCCTGGGTACAGGTGATCGCGGCGATGATCACCGACGCGGCGATCGCGACCGGCGACATCGACCTCGTCGGAACACCTCGCGTGGTGAAGTCGCGCAATTCCGTCGGCGGCACCACTCCGGCGATCGACGGTGGCGCCAGCGTGCCGGCACCGCTTCCCGACCGCCTCGCCGCACGTCATGTCGATCCGAGCCACCCGGCGCTGATCTGCGACGGCCAGACCGTCTCGTACGGCGAGTTCGATCAACGCACAGACGCCGTCGCGCGCACCCTGATCGGTCGGGGAGTGCGTCCCGACGACGTTGTCGCGGTCGGCCTCGAACGCTCGATCGCCTCCGTCGTCGCAGTGTTCGGCGTCATCAAATCCGGTGCCGCGTATGTGCCGATCGACCCGGCGTACCCCCAGGATCGCATCGACTACATGGTCTCCGACTCCGGTGTGCGCCTCGGCCTCACCGACGCCGCTACCCGCCCCCGCCTCGGGGAAGGCGACTGCGAGTGGATCGACGTCGACTCCCTCGCAACCGGCTCGTCGAGTGCGACCGCGACGCTTCCCGTCACGGCCGTCTCCGTCGACAATCTCGCCTATCTCGTCTACACGTCCGGATCCACGGGCCGACCCAAAGCCGTCGGCGTGAGCCACCGGGGTATGGCGAACTTCATCGACCAGTTCCGCGAGGTCAGCGGGACTCCCGCCGACGCGCCCGACACACGTGTCCTCCACGTCGCATCACCCAGCTTCGACGCATCGGTACTCGAGATGATGTGGTCGATCGGGCTCGGCCACACCCTGGTGATCGCTCCCGCCTCCGAGTACGCCGGCGACGCACTCGGCCGCGTCCTCGACCGCGACGCCGTCACGGACACCCTCATCACTCCCACGGTCCTCGCCACCGTCGACCCGGCGCGCGGTCGAACCATCCGCAACCTGGTGACCGGCGGTGAGGCGTGCCCGCCCGAACTCATCAACCGCTGGACCACACCGACCGGCGCGACCCGCACCACACCGACCGGCGCGACCCGCACCATGTACAACTTCTACGGCCCGTCCGAGGCCACGGTCTGGTCGTTGACCGGTGTCTCGGTTCCGGGGCAGCCGGTCACCATCGGACATCCGGTCCGCGGGTTCGCCGCGTACGTCCTCGACAACCGCCTGCATCAGGTGCCCCGCGGAGTGGTCGGGGAACTGTATCTCGCATCCGACGACTCTCTTGCTCGCGGCTACCTCGGACGACCGGGTCAGACGTCGGGCGCATTCGTCGCCGACCCGTTCTCGAGCACCCCGGGTGCGCGGATGTACGCCACCGGCGACCTCGTACGCGTGAACAGCCGGGGAGAGGTCGAGTTCGCGGGCCGCGCCGACCACCAGGTCAAGATCAACGGTCAACGTGTTGAACTCGGCGAGATCGAAGCGGTCCTGCAGTCGCTTCCGACGGTCGACTCGACAGTCGTCATCGGCGCGAAGGACGTCTCCGGCCGCAGCAGGCTCGTCGCCTACCTCGTTCCGGCCGCAGGCCAGACGATCGACACCGGCGCGGTGCTCGCCGAGGCCGGACACCGGCTCGCCGCTCACATGGTTCCGCACGTGGCCGTCGTCCTCGACGAACTGCCTCTGACCCCGGGCGGCAAGCTCGACCGTCGCGCGCTGTCAGTGCGCGCCCCCGACGAACTCGACGGGGTCCTCGGCGGCGACAACGACATCGTCGCCCCCGCCTCCGCTGCCGAAGAGGCGCTGGCGGCGATCGTCTCGGGCCTGCTCGGACGGGACCGCGTCGGTGTCACCGACTCGTTCTTCGGCATGGGCGGCGACTCGATCATGTCGATCCAGCTCGCGTCCGCAGCCCGAGCGGCAGGCATCGAGCTGACGCCCCGTGAGATCTTCGAACACAAGACTGTTCGCGGGATGGCACGTGCCGCAGCCGCAGGCGCGATCCGACTCCCCATGATCGACGAGCCGGGCGGCACCCCGACCGGCTCGATGCCGCTGCCGCCCATCGTGTCGTGGCTGATCGACGCGTCACCGACACCGACAGACTTGAACGACTTCAATCAGGCGATGGTCCTGACCGCGCCAGACGGCCTCACCGTCGACCGCCTGGCGGCAGTGCTCGGCGCGGTCGTCGACGCACACCCCATGCTGTCGGCTGTCCTCGAACGCGGAGTCGACGGGCACTGGACCCTCACCGCGGGAGGCCCGTTCGACCCCGCGTCCGCGGTGTCCACCGCCGACGACATCGTGGCCGCGCACGCAGCCGACGCGTCCCGTCTCGACCCGTCCGCCGGGGCGATGGTCCGGGCGAGCATCGTCGGCGACCGAGTCGTCCTCACCGTCCATCACCTCGCCGTCGACGCCGTGTCCTGGCCGATCCTCATCGAGGACCTCGTCACCGCATGGGCGCAGCACTCCACATCACAGCCCGTCAGTCTCCGCTCCGAGGTGTCGTCGGCTCGTGCATGGGCGACGGCCCTCGACGCACACGCCGCAGACCGCGCCGGCGAACTCGACTACTGGCTGGCACGTTCCCCGCACACGGCGAACCCGCTCGACTCCGCTCGCGGAGCGGGCCGCGGCGTCGAGAAGGGCGCCTACTCGGCCACCGAATCATTGGTGCACCGGGTGGAGCCCGCCATCGCCGCACCGCTGGTCTCCGAGGTCCCCGACGCCTTCGGCGGCGCGACGACCGACGTGCTGCTGGCGGCGCTCGCGACGGCGGTCCGCGACTGGCAGACCGCCGTCGGCATCTCCGACGACGGTCCCGTCGCGATCCTGTCCGAGGGCCACGGCCGGTATGAGGACGTGCTCGCCGACGCCGAGAAACCGACCCGGGCCGACCTGTCGCGCACCGTTGGATGGTTCACCACGATCGCACCGATCCTCGTCGACCCGGCACTGGATCCGGTGCACGCGGTGAAGGCGGTCAAGGAGGAGCGACTCGCCCAGCCGGGACACGGCGTGGGGTACGGACTGCTGCGCTACCGAGCGTCCACTGAACTGTCGACACGGCCGCTCCCGTCGATCGCGTTCAACTACCTCGGCGGATCGGGAACAGTCGTCGACGGACCCGAGCTCGCCGAGTCGGCGCAGGACGTCGGCTTCCTGCCCGCCCCCGATGCGCCGTTCCTCCCGTCGGTCATCGACAGCGGGCTGGAAGCGATGGCGCCCCTGGTCATCAACGCCTCGACCGTCGCAGGCCCGGACGGGCCCACCCTGTCGGCGGACTTCCGGTACAGCCCGACGATCCTGTCCGGCGACGACGTCAGGCAGATTACCGAGAACTGGACGCGCACGCTCGCCGAGATCGTGGCGGCCTCCCGCACTGACGTCGGGCTCTCTCCGTCCGATGTCCCCGGCAGCGGTGTCACCCAGACAGACCTCGACACCATCAGCGCGGCACACCCCGGATGTGACATCTGGCCGCTCACGCCGCTGCAGCGCGGACTCTACTTCCAGTCGCAGCTGGCAGGGGCGGACGCCGTCGACGTGTACGTGACGCAGGCGGTGCTGCATCTCGACGGCGACGTGGACACCGATCGGTTGCACCGCGCGACGAACGATCTGTTGGCGCACCACCGGTCGTTGCGGTCGGCGTTCGTCCAGACGTCGAGCGGAGCCGTCGTGGCGGTGGTTCCAGAATGCGTCGACGTCCCGTGGCGAGTGGTCGAGGTCGACGACTCGGCGCAGACCGCGCACATCGCCGCCGCCGAGAAGCTCGTGCCGTTCGACATGTCGGTCGCACCACTGCTTCGGGTGGTGCTCGTCGGCCACCCGGACGGCGCGAGTGTGGTCATCACGAACCATCACATCCTGTTCGACGGCTGGTCGGGCCCACTGGTGATGGCGGATCTGCTCGCGCTCTATGCGACGGGCGCGGCGTACACCGGTCTCGCCGGGTCGTCCGGCTACGACTTCGCCGATTACGCCCGGCGGGTCGGCAGGGCCGACCACGAAGTCGGCCTCGACGCGTGGCGCGACGTGCTCGCACCGATCGCCGAACCGACCCTCGTCGCCGCACAGGTGGAGGCAACTGCCGACACGATGCCGCGGGACCTGCGGGTACCGCTGGGCGCCGACCTCACCGAGGCGATCGAAGGACTGTCACGCCGCAGCGGTGCGACGGTGTCGACCGTCCTGCAGTTCGCCTGGGCGCTGCTGGTCTCGCGGTACACGGGCAACCGGATCGTGACGTTCGGCGAGACGGTGTCGGGCCGCCCCGCGGATCTCGACGGTGTCGAGTCGATGGTCGGCCTGTTCATCAACACGCTGCCCGCCGTCGTCGACGTCGACCCGAACGCTCAGGCCGTCGACGTCCTCGCCGCGCTGCAAGCGGACAAGGTCAAGGTCCTCGATCACCAGCACATCGGCCTGCCCGAGCTGACCGCGCTCACCGGACTGCCGACGCTGTTCGACACGTTGACGGTGTACGAGTCGTATCCCGTCGACACCGACAGCCTGGAGAGCGCCGACACCGAGTCGATGGGCGCAGGCCTGACGATCCGCGGCGCGGAGGTCACCGACGCGACGCACTACCCGCTGAACCTGGGGGCGGCGCCGACCGCCGACGGCATCCTGCTGACCCTCAAGTACATGCCTGCCGCGTTCAGCGACGGACAGGCGCAGGTGTTCGCGGACGCGCTCGGACAGATCCTGACGGTGATCGCAGCCGACCCCGAGCGCCGCGTGGGCGACATCCCGCTCGTCGCGCATGAGTCGCTGGCGGGCGCCGTGCTGCCCCCGCCGGCGGACGCGGTGAGCCCGGCTCGGTTCGTCGACATGCTCGCCGCCCGCGACCTGGACCCGGCACATCCTGCGATCATCGCGGGCGACGAGGTGATCTCCTATGCCGAGTTCGAGGCGCGCACCAACCGGGTCGCGCGCCGTCTCATCGCCGAGGGGGTCGGCGCGGGCGACGTCGTCGCCGTTGTCATCGACAGGTCCGTCGAATCAGTGACTGCGGTGTGGGGTGCGGTCAAGACCGGCGCGGCGTTCGTCGCGATCGACCCGACGCACCCGGACGAGCGCATCGCAGGCATGCTCGACGACACCCGATCACCGATCGGTATCACGGTCCCCGGCCACGTCGACCGGTTGTCGGGATTCGACACGCGGTGGCTGCTCGTCGACGACCTCGCCGCGTCCGGTGTCGGCGAGGACGACGTGACCGACGCCGAACGCAACGGAATCGTCCACCTAGACGATCTCGCGTACCTGATCTTCACATCGGGCACGACCGGCCGACCGAAGGCCGCCTCGAACATCAACCGAGGTCTGGCGACTCTCGCCGACCGGCTCGCTCAGATCACCGGGACACGCACCGACCACGAGCACACGCGGATCCTGCATCTGTCGTCGCCGAGCTTCGACGCCTCGTTCTTCGAGATGATCTGGGCACTCGGCGCCGGTCACACGATGGTCGTCTCACCCGCGTCCGACTACGCGGGCCCGGCACTCGACACGATTCTGCGGGAGCAGCGGATCACCGATCTCGTGTTGACTCCGTCGGTGCTCGCCACCTTGGACGTCGGGAACGCCGTCGAGCTTCGCAACCTCATCGTGTGCGGAGAGGCGTGCCCGCAGGAACTCGCCGACGAATGGACGTCGGCGGGCAAGAACATGTTCAACTTCTACGGGCCGTCCGAGGCGACCGTCATCTCGTCGACGGCGACCCTGCGGCCGGGCAAGCCGGTGAACATCGGCACCTCCGTGCGCGGGTTCACCGGGTACGTCCTCGACTCGCGCCTGCAGCCGGTGCCGCACGGGTTCGTCGGCGAGCTCTATCTCTCGGCGCCCGCCGGCCTCGGCCGGGGTTACCTGCGCCGACACGGACTGACCGCCGAGCGGTTCGTCGCCGATCCGTTCGCAGGCGACGGCGGCCGCATGTACGCGACAGGCGACCTCGTGCGGATCAATGACGCCGCCGAACTCGAGTTCGCGGGGCGCGCAGACTTCCAGGTGAAGATCGCGGGCCAGCGCATCGAGCTGGGGGAGATCGAGACCGTGCTGCGTGAGCAGCCCGGTGTGGTGTCCGCGGTGGTCGTGGGTGTCGGGGAGCCCGCGAACGCACTGGCCGCGTATGTTGTGGGCGCCGACCTGACGGTCGACGACCTGCGCACGGCGGCACGTCATCGACTGCCCGCGTTCATGGTGCCTGCGAGCATCATGGTGATCGACGAGATCCCGATCAACAACGTCGGCAAGCTCGACCGTCGTGCGCTCCCCGCACCCGAGTTCGCCGACGCCGAGTACGTCGCGCCGACAACACCGGACGAGGAGACGGTGGCCGCGGTGTTCGCCGACGTCCTCGGGACCGACCTGGTGAGCGTCACCGCGTCGTTCTTCGACCTCGGCGGCAACTCGCTGTCGGCGACCCGTCTGGTCGCTCGGGTGTCGGAGGCTCTCGGCGTCGACGTGTCGGTGCGCGACGTGTTCGGCTCTCCGAGCGTTCGCGACCTGGTGGCAGAGGTATCGGGCAACCGAGCCGCACTCGAGGCGATCACCGCCGTCCATCCGCGACCCGAGCGGATTCCGGTCTCGTTCGCGCAGCAGCGCATGTGGTTCATCAACCAGCTTCAGCCGGATGCCGCGACGTACAACGTGCCCGCCGTGGTCTCGCTGTCGGGGCCGCTCGACGCGGAGGCGCTGCACGCTGCGCTGCTCGACGTGATCGGCCGACACGAAGTGCTGCGGACTTCGTTCCCGTCTGACGACGGGGTGCCGTTCCAGCAGGTGCACGACATCGCGACCGCGAAGGAGATGCTCGACTGGAGGGTCGTCACCGACACCTCCGAGGTGGAGCGCGTCGTCACCGCAGGGTTCGACCTCGCGCGAGGTCTCCCGATCCGTGGACGTCTCCTCACCACCGGAGACGACGAGCACGTGCTCGCGCTCGTCGCACACCACATCGCCGCCGACGGCGAATCGGTGCGGCCGCTCGTCGCCGACCTGATCTCGGCGTACGCGGCCCGGTCGGAGAATCGTGCCCCGGTGTTCGTCCCGCTCGACGTGCAGTACGCCGACTTCGCACTGTGGCAACACCGCGTGCTGGGAAGCCCGGACGATCCGCGTTCGGTTCTCGGCGGGGAACTGGCGTACTGGACCGATCGGCTCGCGGGCCTGCCCGATGTGCTGCGTCTCCCGACCGACCGTCCTCGCCCCGAGGTCGCGTCTCATCGAGGCGCGACGGTCCCGCTGCGCGTTCCCGCCGACGTCGCCGCGCGGGTGGCCGACTTCGCAGCCCAGCGGTCGGTCACTCCGTTCATGGTCATTCACACCGCGCTGGCCGCGGTGCTCGCGAGGTTGTCCGGAGAGTGCGACGTCGCCATCGCGACACCCACCGCGGGCCGAGGCCGGCGTGAGATCGATCCTCTCGTCGGCATGTTCGTGAACACGCTCGTCCTGCGGACGACGATGGATCCCGACGACTCGTTCGACGGCCTTCTGACGCGTGCACGGGCTGCCGACGTCGACGCGTTCGCTCACGCGACAGTGCCCTTCGAGGCGATCGTCGAGGCGGTGAATCCGACACGGTCGGAGGCGTTCTCGCCGCTGGCCCAGGTGATTCTGTCGTTCGGCGACAGCGGTGACAGCGGCCCGGTCGAGCTCGGAGACTTGACGGTCCGACCCGTCGACGCTCCGGAGAAGCCCGCCCAGTTCGACCTCGCTTTTGAGCTCGCGGCAGGCTCGGGCGACTGGACTGGCTCGCTCATCTATGCGACAGAGTTGTTCGACGCTTCGACCGTCGCACGATTCGCGGACATGTTCGTCACCGCCCTCGACGCCGGAGTGACCGCGCCGTCGACTCCGGTGTCGGCGCTTGTGCTCGGCGACGGCCCGGCCGACCTGCCTGCGCCGAACGTGGACACCGTGAACGCCGGGCGCAGTCTGGTGAACCTCTTCGCGGACACCGTCGCCGAGCACGGTTCGAACAGCGCGGTCTCGGACGGCGCCCGGGCATTGGACTACACGGAGTTGAATGCTCGGTCGTCGGCGATCGCCGCATCGCTGCAGCACACCGGGGTCCTCCCGGGCGACCTGGTGGCCGTCGCCACCGACCGCAGCGTCGATCTCGCCTCGTCGATCCTCGGTGTCCTCAAGGTCGGCGCGGGCTACCTCCCGTTGGACACGTCGAATCCGGAGGATCGCCTGCGGTTCATCGTCGAAGACGCGATGCCGTCGGCGGTGATCGTCGACGCCTCCACCGCCGGACTCGGTCTGTGGTCGTCGCTGCCGCCGCAGGTGGCCGTCGTCACCGTCGACGACCTCGTCGAACGGGGGACCGGCGCAGACGTCGATCCACCGTCGATCCAGCCGGACGCACGTGCCTACGTGATCTACACGTCGGGGTCCACCGGCCGTCCCAAGGGCGTCGAGGTGACGCATCGCGACGTCGTGACATTGATGGATTCGGCCGCGGACGACTTCGTGTTCGAGTCGACGCACGTGTGGACCATGTTCCATTCGTACGCGTTCGACTTCTCGGTCTGGGAGCTGTGGGGGCCGCTGCTGACGGGCGGCCGACTGGTTGTCGTCGATCGACTGCTCGCACGTGATCCCGGAGCCTTCGTGCGGTTCTGTGCGGACGAGTCGGTGACGGTGCTGTCGTTGACCCCGTCGGCGTTCTACCAGTTCGCTCAGGCGCGTCGCGATGTCGGCGACGTCGATCTGTCGTTGCGATACCTGGTGTTCGGCGGCGAGGAGCTGAACTTCGAGTACGTGCGTCGCTGGTTCGACGACTTCCCCGCCGGTTCCCCGAGCGGAGTCGAGGGGCCGGTGCTGGTGAACATGTACGGAATCACTGAGACGACGGTGCATGTGACGTTCCGTGAGCTCGACCCGGCGACTGTGCGAGCGGACGACGCGAGCTTCGTCGGCAGGCCGCTCTCATCGTTGGGGCTGTGCGTTCTCGACTCCCATCTCCGACCGGTGCCCGACGGTGTGGTCGGCGAGATGTACGTGACCGGAGGCCAGTTGGCCCAGGGCTACCTGAATCGTCCGGGCCTGTCGTCGGAGCGGTTCGTGGCCAACCCGTTCGGCCCTGCCGGGTCACGGATGTATCGAACCGGAGACCTCGCTCGTCGGGTGGGCGACGACATCGCCTACCTTGGGCGCGGCGACTCTCAGGTGCAGTTGCGCGGCTACCGGATCGAGTACGGCGAGATCGAAACCGCGATGGCGGCGGCCGACGGCGTGACCGGGGCTGCGGCGTCGGTGGTGGACATGCCCGGGCGCGGCGAGCAACTGATCGGGTACGTCGTGTCCGACGGGGTGGTCGACGCCGCCGCGATCAGGGTTGCAGTGGGCCGTGCCGTCCCCGCGTACATGGTGCCGGACGCGATCGTGGCTGTCGACGACTTGCCGCTGACCGCCAACGGAAAGCTCGACCGTGGTGCGCTGCCGGTTCCGAATGCGTCCGACGCGGTGACGGCGGTCGACTACGTGGCCCCGGCGAATCCGGTCGAGACCGCGATCGCAGAGGTGTTCGCGGACGTACTGGGCGTGGAGCGCGTCAGCGCGACGGCGTCGTTCTTCGACGTCGGCGGAAACTCGTTGTCGGCCACCCGCGTCCGGTCGCGGTTGAGTGAGCGCAACGGGCTGGTCGTGGAACTGGCATGGCTGTTCAGCGATCCGACGCCACGTGACCTCGCTCGTCGGCTGCAGGAGGGCGGAGCGGAGGCGAACGACGTCGTGATCGCGCTGCGCAGCGATGGTTCGAAGGCTCCGCTGTTCTGCGTCCATCCCGCCGGGGGTCTGGCGTGGTTCTACGGAGGTCTGCTGCCATATCTGCCAGACCGGCCGGTGTACGGCCTGCAGGATCCTCACGTCGTGGCGGGGGAGGACTTGTTCACCGACATCGCGGAGCTCGCGGACCGCTACGTCGACGAGATCCGTGCTGTGCAGCCCGAGGGTCCGTACAACATCCTCGGTTGGTCCATCGGAGGTGTCATCGCGTTCGCGATGGCCAACAGGCTCGAGCGCGAGGGCGAGAGCGTCGGCTATCTCGGTGTGATGGACGCTCAGCCGGACGATCCGGAGTCGATCGCGGCTGCGGTTCAGGCACGAGCCGAGCGGACCGGCGCTGATGCGGACGAGATGGCGACCGACGAGGTGATGGACGTTCTCGGCGGGTGGCGCACTCTGTTCGATCTTGACGACGACGTCACCGCGGAGAGCACGGAGGACCTGACCGAGTTGATCCGTTCGCAGATCGCGGGCATGGGTCTTTTCGGGGAAGGGCAGGTCGAGGCGATCATGGACAGCTTCGCCTCGGCGCCGGACCTCGCGGTCACACTCCGTCCCGAGCCGTTCGCCGGGCGGGTCCAGGTGTTCGTTGCAACAGCCGACAAGGCCGATCCGGAGAGCGTCGCCGGCGCCTGGGCGCCGCACGTCGAAGGCGTCGACGCTCACTACGTTCAGACCCACCATCTCGGGATGACCGACGCTGAGTCGCTCGCCGTGATCGGCCCGGTGATCGATAGGGCGCTCGAGTGACCTGACAACCAACGGCCCGCGGGTCGGACAGTGATTTACTAGAAAGCAGTGACGGTCGATCCGACGGACGACCGAGTGACGCGCATCAGCGCAGGAGGAAGGACTGGCAATGACCAACCCGTTCGACGACGAAGACGGCCGTTTCTACGTTCTGGTGAACGCCGAGAACCAGCATTCGCTGTGGCCCACCTTCGCGGACATCCCCGCAGGATGGACCAAGGTGTTCGGCGAGGATTCGCGTGCGGCGTGCCTCGAGTACGTCGAGACCAATTGGACGGACCTGCGCCCGCAGAGCTTGATCGACGCCATGAATAGCGACAAGTCAAGCTGAGTGTTACCTCATCTTTCAATGTGTGATGGACATCTCACTTCAATAACGAACCGGCGACACGCTAGCTAACTGCAACATTTCCGCTGGTCACGTGGTCCACTGGAATCTGACAACGGTGACGGCACGAATGGTGGGCGAATTGGGCACAGAAACGACCTAGCTCCTACTGGCGAGTTAAGTTACGCTTTCGTAGGAGGGCGAAACAACGTTCTACCAGCCAGAACGGTTAGCAAGGACTAACCGAATCAACGGAGGACCGAGCGATGAGCACGATCGCACAGAGTGGCCGCGACCAGTGGATTGCCGACCTCTGCGTGCACCTCGCCGATCGTGCCGAGACCGCAGGCTGGATGGTTGCTGTGCGTCACGCAGGCGACTCGGTGACCTTCGATGCGCTGACCGTTTCCCTGAACGACTACCGGCGTGTCGTCGGCACCCAGGGCATGTCCCTCGAGAGCGCCCTGACGGCGGCTCTCTGCACCGCGCTGCCCGGACTCGTCGCCCTCGAGCCTGCCGAGCAGGCGCGTGCCCTCACCGAGATCGTGGGATGGCTCGGACGCGACGTCCCCGAGCCCACCGTCGGACGTCCCGCGCTCCGCTCGGTCTCCTAGACCCGGCCAGGAGTAACTGCTCCGTCGCCCCGAGTCGCGTGAAAGTATGGGGCGATGACCCGCACAGCGCCTCAGGCGGAGCCCCGGCTGCGGGTGCCGCAACTGCGGCCTACGGGACGTACGGCGTCGGAGACTCTTCAAACAGTCGGTGCCGGCATGGTTGGCGGCGGCTACCTGTTCTATGTGTTCGCTGCGGCGGGTTCCCTCACGGCTTTCGGTGACCTTGTCGACCCCTGGTGGCTGCCGCTCAGCATCGTCTCGGTGGTGGCCAGCGGACTCGCTCTGATCGCTGTCGCCGTCGCAGCTCGCCCCGATCTGCTCGGGCGCGTCGCCATCGGGTGCGCGGTCGCCTACCTTCTGATCATCGGATCGTGGTTCGTCGCCTGGAACGACCGCACCGTCGAACTCGACTCGGGCAGTCAGACGATCGTCGTCTGGATCAGCATGCTGCCCGAACTCGCCAGCATCTCGCTCATGATCGGTCGTCGCCCGGTGCTCGCGGTCGCCAACCTGATAGTGGCCGTCGCGCTCAGCGAAGCGACCTCCGCGCTCGCGTGGACCGGTCAAGTCGACTACCGGTTCTGGACCCAGGCGTTCTGGTCGATCGCCTTCGGCGGCGTGTACCTGATGCTGACCGCCGCCGCCGTCATCTTTGCGCAACGACTCGACACGGCCCGCGCCGCCACCATCACCACCGCCAGAGACAGAGCGAACGAGGACCTCCACGACGTCGACCGCAGGCGACTGGACGCGTTGGTCCACGATCGGATCATCGCATTCCTCCTCGCCTTGCGACCGGGAGACCCCGAGCCGTCGCTGCGAGCGGCTGCCAGTGGGGTGATCGACGAACTCGACCACTGGTGGGATCCGACCGCGGGGCAGTCCGATCTCCTCGACGGTCGGGAGTTCATCCAACGCATCCGCACCACGGCGGCATCACTGGGCGACGCGGTGACTGTGCGCGGTGACCTCGATCCGAACAGTGCCGCGCAGTTCGACGCCGAAGTGACCCAGGCGCTTCTGGACGCCACGGCCGAGGCGATCCGAAACTTCTACCGCCACGCAGGCTCCGACGCGTCATGCGTTGTCATCGCGGCGGTGTCCGATGCGGCGATCGCAGTGACGATCGCCGACGACGGGGCAGGGTTCGATCCGTCGGCCACCCGGGCAGGCAGACTCGGCCTGTCGTTCGGCATCACCGGTCGCATGGCGTCGATCCGCGGCGGATCGAGCAGCATCGTCAGCGCATCTGGCCACGGGACCAGGGTTCGACTCCAGTGGGAGCGACAGTGACCGGCTCCGGTGATTTCCTCGAGAACCTTCCCGGCCGATGGATCGCAGGCGGCATCCTCGCGATCTACTTCGTCGCGCTCGGCGTTCGCACAGTAGTCAACGGCCGCCTCGCCGACTTCACCGCGGTGACCTGGGCCGGAACGACCCTTGCGTTCGTACTGCTCGCGATCGCGATGACAGTCACCGCCAGTTCGGCGACGTCGGCCCTCGCCGACTGGCAGGCAGGCGTGGTCTGCGGCGCGGTGGTCATCGCGGTGGCCGCGGTGTGGGGATCGGCAGCGCTCCTCGGCTCCGAGGCGCTCGGCCCCTTCCAGACGATGCTGTCGACGGCCACCATCGTGCTCGTGGTGTTTATGATGCGGGGCAGGCTCCTGCTCGCGTGGGTCGTCGTCGCCGTCAACACGGTGATCGGTGTGATCGTGGGTCCGCTCACCGGGTCGCCGACATGGCTGAACGCAGTTCTCCCGCGCGCCAGTTTCACCATGCTGTTCATCGCGACAGGCGCCGCGCTGCTCCTCGCACCGCAGGTTGCCGAACTTCACGCGCTGTCGGCCCGCCGACGAGCCGATCGCAAGGGAGTCGACGACGTCCGCGAGGACATCGCCGCCCGAGACGTCCGCATCCGGCGCATCGACGCCCGCGTCCGACCGTTGCTCACCAAGGTCGTCGACGGTCACCCGGTGACCGACGACGACGTCACCGACGCGCGTCTCATCGAGGCCCGTCTGCGCGACGGCATTCGTGGCCGGGCGCTTGATGTGCCGCGTGTGCGCCGAGCGGTGTGGGACGCCCGCCGTAGCGGAGTGTCGGTGACCGTCCTCGACGACGGCGGCTTGACCGAACTCGACACCGCGCGCGCTGACGCGGTCGTGGACGCGGCAGCGCTTGTGCTCGAAGAGGAACTCGCCGGACTGTCCGGAGGCGACGTCGTCGCCCGGATCGCACCGCCCGGCCGTGATCCGATAGCCACCGTCGGTGTGGTCTCGGGAAGCGTTCGCCGCCGAATCGAACTGACTGTCGACGGTCGGATCCACCGCGTGGTGCAGTCGTGAACGTCTACCGGATGCGGCGTGCCGCGGCGCTCACCGTGTCGATCAGCACCCTCCTCGTACCGTTCATGTCGATCGTTCCGGCGATCATCGCAGGCAAGGGCGTGACAGAGGCATGGTGGACGCCGACGTCGTTTGTGCTGATACTCGGCGCCGCGATCATCATGCTGATCGCCGCGGTCCCCGAATCGGGTCGGTCACACGCGCTGTTCCGGTCTGCGGTTGTGCTGGCGGCGGCCAACGTGGCCGCTCTCATGCTGTGGTTTCCCGCATGGACACATCTGGACTACACCGGATTCGGCTCACCGCCGGTGTGGTCGGCGAACACCGTCGTCCTGCCCGCGGTGGCGCTGGCGACACTGGTTCCCATCCGCTGGGCGGCCGCCTACACGGTGGTCGGGCTCGGCATGCTGGCCGTCGCTCAGCAGCGGGCCGGGTTCGGCGGTCACGGCGCCGACGCGTACTTCAACCAGATGATGACCGCATCCCTGATGGCGGTTTTCCTCGCGATGCTCGGGACCGCCATGGGCATCGCACGCACCGTCGACGCGACTCGAGCGGTCGTCCTCACCGAGAGTGTCGCGGCCGCCGCGAGCGCCGCGCGAGTCGACGAACGACGACGTCTCGACGTGGTCCTGCGCGACAAAGTGATCGCCGTGCTCCGCGACATAGCGCCGGGCACCCCGGACGACCGTCATCAACGGCAGGCTCGTGCAGTGCTCGATGAACTCGACGGCGCGGACGTCGACCCACTGGCCGCGGGGATGGTGACGCCCTCGGACGCAGTCGTTCAATTGAGAGAAGCCGTCATCGCCTTCGGCGATCACCTGCTGGTGTCCGTGGAGGCGACCGACGACGCCGCCGATCTACCGGTGTCCGTCGTCGACGCCGTCGGCGCGGCGCTCGTCGAAGCAGTCGGGAACTCGGTGGTCCACGCCGGGCCGCGAGCGTCGACCGCCGTCGTCGGGCTCATCTCCGGGTCGGGAGTGCGGGTCCGGGTAGTCGACGACGGGTGCGGCTTCGATCCCGATCGCATCGCTCCTGACCGATCGGGGATCGTGCTCGGCATTCAGCAGCGGATGGATCTGCTCCCCGGGGGTGCCGCAGTGGTCGACGCAGCACCGCTCGACGGGACGATGGTGTCCCTGGAATGGAGCCGACAGTGACCGGCGCCGAGACAGTGCAGATCCCCGTCATGTTCGGTCTGCGGACCCGGCGTCTGCGGGTGATGCTGGTCTTTCTGCTCGGCGCCTGCGCGATCACCCGGATGACGGCGTTCGGCGACCCTCGTCAAGGATGGCAGTGGCTTCTCGAGGGCGTGGGCGCCGTCGCGTTGTGGGCGAGCGTGTTCACGGTGGTCCGCGGAGACGAGGACCCGCTGCCGCCCGCGGAGACCGCCGCGGTCGCGGTGTTGGCCACCGGAGGGCTCGGTGCGGCGTGGTGGGCCACCCCCGAGGGTGCGGGCTTGTGGGTGCAGCCCGGCGCACCGCTTGTCGTCTTCGCCGTCGTCGCGGGGCTCCTCTCACTGCGTGGGCGCTCGCGCACCGCGTGGGGAAGCAGCGTCGTCGCGGTGGCGATGGCTGCAGTGTGGTCGCTGCAGCACGGTGGGACGCTCGTCGCGGGAGGCCAGTTGACGTTGCGGATCGCGGTGTCGTTGTTGCCGTCGACGCTGATGGCCGTCCTGATCCGACCGATGCTGCATCTGACTGCGGTTCTGGAGGCTCGCCGCGCTCAGACGATGCACGCGATGGCCGTCACCAGCGCCACCGTCTCCGAGCGAGCCGACCAGCTCGAGCAGTTCGACGCCGAGGTGCGTCCGTTCGTCCAGCGTGTGGCGGACGGGGAGATATTCGACGAGGAGTCGGCGGCCCGTGCTCGACTGCTGGAGGAGGACCTTCGCGACTCCGTCCGCGGCCGCGGCTGGCATTCTGCGCTCACGCGGGAATGCCTGGCCGACGCCCGTCTGCGTGGTATCGCGGTCCGCGTGTTCGATGACAGCTCAGACGGCGCGGTCCTCACTCCGGAGGATCTCGGGGTGCTGCGCAGCGGACTCGCCGGCGTCCTGGCGTCGGTCGAGAGCGGAGCGGTCACCGCCCGCATCCTGCCCTCGGGCCGAGGGTGCGTCGCCGTCATCACCACGGTCACCGTCGACGACATCCAGCGCATCGTGTGCAGTAGGGACGGCGGAAAGCTCCGGTGGACGGCGGGGGAGGTCGTCGCGTTCGCCTGATGGTGAAACGGACTCGCCACATTCATCCGAAACGACGACGCGCCCTCACCCGGCATGGGTGAGGGCGCGTCGCGTCAGAGCGTGGAGTGTCAGCGCATCATGGAGACGAGCATGGTGACGGCTTCCGAGCCGAGCTTCCAGGTGCCGTCGACGTTCACGAACCCGAAGTTCATGTCGATCGCGGCAGGCTGGTGGGGGCCCTTGACTGCGACGACCGCGGTGGCCTTGTCGCCGTCGACCTTCACGGACTTCACCGTGTAGATGTCGGGGGTGTAGCCGGCCTTCGCGGCCTTCTTGTTGTAGTCGACGAGCTTGGTCTGCACCGACGGGTCGGTGAACTGGACGAGTCCCGCGAGCTCGGCCTCGGGCGTGTTCGCGTCGAGCGCCTTGCGCAGGGTGGTCTGCGCCTGCTCGACGGTCAGTTCGGTGGACTGCGCGGCCGACGTCGACGCCGATGCGTTCGAGTTGCTGCTGTCGTCGCTGCTGGAGCATCCGGTGAGCGCGATCGCTGCGCCTGCGGCGAGGGCGACGGCTGCCACGAGCGGGCGGCGGAAGGTGGAGCTGAGAGTCATGCGGGGTCCTTTCGTGTAAGGCGAACCTAACACATCGCGGTCTCCTGAGCTGCGGTGGGAGTTCAGGCGCGGGTCAGCACGACGGCGTCCTCGAACCGCATCGACAAGTCGGACACCGAACTCGACATGATCGCGTGCCGCGACAGCTTCAGTCGGCGCAGTTCGTCGGCCATCGGGTGATCACCGAGCCGCAGTGCGGCGCCGCCGATCCGGGTGCGCGTCCCGGTGGTGGACGTCAGGCGCCACGGAGTGCGCCTGGTGACCCCGTCGAGTTGTGCATACGACTGCAGAACGGCCTCCGACGAGTTGTCGGGAACACCGATGCCGCGCCGCACGGTGAGTTCGGCGATCAGCTTTCCGTCCTGGCGGACGCTTCCGGTCTTGGTCGGAGACGCGTGGTCGACGTCGAAATCCGCTAGGACCTTCGGGAAGCCCCAGATGCCGCGCCCCGCAGCCAGCGTGAAGTCGCCGTCGACGGGGAGTTCGTGGATCAACGCGTGAGCATCGCCCTTGACCAGCGACCGGAGGGCGCCGAACGTCGACGGGCGCGCGCCCGTGGGGTCCTCGACGAGGAAACAGACGCCGAACTCGTTGTACGGGCCGAGGTCGCCGTCCACGTAGTCGACGAACACGAGCATGCACATGGTGCGGCCCGGACGGATCTGTAGCGGCTTCAGGTCGGAATCCCCGCGCTCGGCGATGGCGCGATCGACGGCAGTCGCAGACGCGGAGAAGCCGGCCATGAAACAGCGCGCGGAACGGATCTCGACGGGCATCGTCACCGGGGTGCCCAAGACGGTGTGGCTCGAAACAGTCATGGTCCGACGCTACGGTCTCGGGTGCCGGATTGGAACCGGTTCGATGACTAGGGCACAAAGTCCCTACTCGTGCGCCGAGTGCCGGGTTTTGTCGGTGGAATGGACTACGTTGAAAGCGGGCCTCGCGGGCAGGACGAGGCTGGCAGTTAGGGGAAGCACGACATGACGGCGGTGCGCGTGGGGATGGTCGACGACCATCCGTCACCGGTGTGGGGAATCGATCGGATCTTGGAGCCGCACAACGACCTCGACTTCGTGTGCGCCGCGGCGACCGTCTCTGAACTGCTGTCGAAATCATCCGATCTCGACGTCGTGATCCTCGACCTCCGCCTCAACGACGGCACGACGCCGCGTGAGAACGTCGAACGTCTTGCCGACTTGGGCATCGGCACTGTTGTGTACACCTCCGGCGAGCATCCGGATCTCCTGCGGTCCGCCGCACGTGCGGGCACACTCGGTGTGGTGCTGAAATCGGCGTCCGAGGACGAGATCCTGCATGCGGTCCGGAGTGCGGGCGCGGGCGAAGAAGTCCTCACAACCGAATGGGCCGCAGCCATCGACGGCGACCCCAACCTCGACGCCGTCGACCTCAGTCCCCAGTTGCAGCGCGTCCTGACGCTGTACGCCTCGGGTGGCACCTCGGTGAGCGTCGGACGTGAACTCGGTGTCGCGGCCGACACCGTCAACGAGTACCTCAAACGCATCCGCCAGAAGTACGCGGACGCGGGTCGCCCCACCCGTACAAAGCTCGACCTCTTCAAGCGAGCCGTCGAAGACGGCTGGCTCCCGATGCCGCACCGCGGTCGCGACTGACACACGCGCAGTCTGTTCAGACGATGCGCGATCCCCGCTCCCGGGCCGTTCCTGGCGTTCGGCCCGGGTCGGCTTTGTTCGTGGTCAGTTTTGTTCCACCGTTCAGACGATTCACCTCAGACGATTCACCGCGCCGCGGTGGCCTGCTTGAGGGCCTCGAGTCCGCGCTGGAAGTCCTTGCCGATGGCCCTGTCGAAATACAGCATCCCGCCGATCGACATGAGCAGGTTCCGCGAGCCGGACATCGTCCACGTGACGCGGGTGCCGTCCCCCTCGGGAGTGAGCTCGAATGTCGCGACGTTCTTGGCCGTGAGCGGAGCAGTGAACAGCAGATCCACCACGATGCGCGTGGCGTCCGATGACACTATCGTCATCGTGCCCGCACCCGCCTTCGAGTTGCCCGCCCACTCGTAGGTCGCCCCGACCCCCGACTCGGGCCCCGAGTAGGTGCGGCGCAGTGCGGGGTCGAGGCCCTCCCACGGCGACCACTGCTGCCACTCGCGGAAGTCGTTGATCAGCGGGTGAACGGTCTCGGCGGGAGCAGGAATCACGATGGAGCGGGAGTTCGAGAACGAAGGCATGCCGCACACACTAGTGCGCGCAGGCCCCGATGTCTGGCGACCCACCTTTCGGTGTCCCCAGTTCTGGGTCTACCGGGACGTGTCGTGTGTTCGTACGGTTGACGACAAGCCTGGAAGAGGTTCGTCCGGGTCGATCATCATTCGTCGGGGAGTTAGCAGGGAGGTCACCGGTGACTGTTGCAGAAGTTGATCCGTTCATCGATGCGGACACGGTTTCGGCACCGACGTTGAGAGAAGTCGTCGAGAGCGCACCGACGCTCACCGTGGTGGGCGGGCCGCTGGTCCGTCCTGCGCTGTCGACCCGCGAGGTGGAAGTTCTCCTCGCCTGGCTCGCTGCCGAGTCGAAGGAGGACGCAGCCGCTCACCTGTTCATCTCGGCGTCGACGGTGAGCACACACATCTCCAGAATCCGTACGAAGTACTCTGCGGTGTCCCGCCCGGTGCCGACCAAGGCGCATCTGCTCGCTCGAGCTTTGCAGGACGGCTACACCACGCTCGACGTCTGGTGACACCATTGTCTCTGTGGTGACCGCCCAGACGCTGACTCGGCTCCGCCCGCAACCTGACTTCTCAGGTCGCGGGCGGAGCCGTCTGCGTGTCGATGCGAGTGAGCACGTGCGCATCCTGGTGGTGATGGCGACGTTCGTCGGTGGCGGATACGTCGTGTACGCGTTGATCACCGTGCCGATGATGGTCGCGCAAGCCGAGGCGACCGTCGCCGCGTGGTATCCGCCCGTCGGCGTGGCTCTGGGGATGGGGCCGGGACTGATGCTGCTCGGCACACGGTTCGTCACCGCGCAGGTGCGGTGGATCACGGTCTGGGTCCTGCTGTCGCAGGTCGGGGTAGTCGCTGCCGGGCTGGTGTGGGGAGTTGCCGGAATCGGTTCGTCGCCGCTGCCGGCGATCTGGATGCTCGACTTCGTCGGACTGACAGCCGTCGCCGCGTGCCTGGTCTGCACGATTCCGCAGTCGCTCGGGTTCCTCGTGCTCGGCAAATCCGTAGCCGCCTACGTGGCACTCGCTCACCAGGACCCTCCGGAGGTGGCCGACATGGTCCGTGAAGCAGTGTTCGGCGTCGTGTTCACCACGCTGTTCGTGTGCACGGCGGTCATGGTGGTGCGGTCGGGCGCGGCGCTGGACCGATCTCGATCGAATGCGGCCGCGCTTGTCGAAGCGCACGTCCGGAACGCTGAACTCGCCCGTTTCGACGGGCTCATCCACGACCATGTGATCTCCACGCTCGTGGCAGCAGGATCGGATCCGAGCGACCCGCGAGTCGCCGCGTTGGCGGCGTCCGCCCTCGACCGGCTCGACGCCCTGGCCGACGACCACGTGTACGACGACGAACACGTTTCACACATGGAGACGGTCGCTCGTCTGCGGACCGTCATCGATCCTCAGGTCGACACCGTGGTCAACGTGCCGGACGGGTCCACGCTGCGCTCCATGTCCGGCGGGGTGCCTGTGGCCGCCGTGCGTGCACTCGCTGAAGCGGTCGGAGAAGCCGTGCGCAACAGTGCTGTCCATGCCGGACCGGACGCCGAACGCGCCGTGGTGATCACCGTCGACGCCGACCATGTGGGTGTTGCGATCATCGACGACGGTGTGGGCTTCGATCCTTCTGCCGTCGCCGTGGACCGCCTCGGCTTGGCGCTCAGCGTGCGCCGCAGGCTGGAGACCCTGCCCGGCGGCAGAGCGAGTGTGCGGAGCACGCCCGGCGCCGGAACCATGATCGAGGTGTCATGGACGCGGCCCTGATCGAACCGCCGGAGGAACGGCGCTGGTGGCAGTCCGATCAACGTGAAGACACGTCGGCCGTCATCGGCCTGCAGTCGGGTTTCGCCGTTGTCGCGTTGGGGACCACCTGGGCGGTGTTCCTCATGCTGGGCCTGATGAGCGGTGGCGTCGAGCGGACCTGGCTTTACCTGGTGATGTTCGGTGCGATCGGTGTTGCGTTCGGGCTGTTGTTGTTCGCGCCGGGCACGCCGGCGGCATCGTGGGCGACTGGTGGGGCGGTGATAGCCGAAGTGGGTGCCGCCGCAGCGTTCGTCTGGGCCATCGTCCCGGTCGACCGAGGTGCGATGATGCCGTTCGCGGGCGCGACCGCGGTGATCGGCGCGCTGTTCTGCCTGCGGGGGCGCGTCGTGAGCGGGTGGGTGTCGTTCGGGCTGGTCACCGTGGTTCTCGGTGTGCTCGGGCGGCAACGCGCAGATGCCCTTCACTACGTCGCGGAACCGCAGAGCGGCAATCTCGGGATACTCGTGATGATGACCGTCTTCGCGGCCATCATCGGTCCCCGCGCGGAACAGATCTTCGCGCTGCGCAGGCAGGCGACGCGGGAGAGCAAGGCGCTCGCGGTCCGCGCCATCCGGGATCACGAACTGGCCCGACTCGACGATCGTGTCCGACCCCTGCTGCGGCGCATCGCGGCGGGCGGCGCGCTCGACGACGCGGAGCTGGTCCACTGCCGCCTCGTCGAAGCGCAGCTCCGGGACCGGATCAGGGCGCCGGGGCTCGACGTGCCGGCAGTCGCCGACGCGGTCTGGACCGCGCGGGAACGGAACGTGCGGGTGGTCCTGCTCGACGATCGGGGCGATCGAGCCGCACTGTCGGGGTCGGAGGACGGGGACGGGCGACTCGACCGCGCGCGAGCCGTGGCCGTCGCGACACTTCTCGACTCGTCGAGCGGCGACCACGTGACCGTCCGACTGCTCCCCGAAGGGCGACAGACCTTCGCGACGATCACCGTCGCGTCCGACGGCGGTGTGACCCTGCGTGAGCTCGACAGCGCCGACCAACCTGTGTGACGCCGTCGAATTTGGCCCTGACCGGGACATTCGCCTACACTTGAGCGGTTGCCTGCGGTGCGTGCACCGCGAACCGACTTGCGAACCCATTGGGGTCGATCTGCTTTCCGCGGAGAAATTCCAGGCAGGCGCATGTTTTTGGTGGCGACAGACCGTGCGCGTCGGGTCGGAAATCCGGCGGGCATAGAAATCCAGGTCAAGGAGACAAGCAGTGATTCAGCAGGAATCCCGCCTGCGCGTCGCCGACAACACCGGTGCGAAGGAAATCCTTTGCATCCGCGTGCTCGGCGGTTCGTCGCGGCGTTACGCCGGCGTTGGTGACGTCATCGTCGCCACCGTCAAGGATGCCGTCCCCGGCGGCAACGTGAAGAAGGGTGAGGTCGTCAAGGCCGTCATCGTTCGCACCGTCAAGGAGCGCCGTCGTGCAGACGGCTCGTACATCAAGTTCGACGAGAATGCCGCAGTCATCCTCAAGAACGAGACCGACCCCCGCGGTACCCGCATCTTCGGACCGGTCAGCCGCGAACTTCGCGACAAGCGCTTCATGAAGATCGTTTCGCTCGCACCGGAGGTGATCTGATTCATGAAGGTCCACAAGGGTGACACCGTCATCATCGTGTCCGGCAAGGACAAGGGCGCCAAGGGCAAGGTCATCGAGGCCTACCCGCAGCGCGACAAGGTCCTCGTCGAGGGCGTCAACCGCATGAAGAAGCACGTCGCTGAGTCGGCGAACGAGCGCGGTGCCAGCTCCGGCGGCATCGTGACCCAGGAAGCCCCGATCCACGTCTCGAACGTGATGGTCGTGGACTCCGAGGGCAACCCGACCCGCGTCGGATACCGCGTTGATGAAGAGACCGGCAAGAAGGTCCGCATCTCGCGCAAGACCGGGAAGGACATCTGAACATGACCGCATCTGAGAAGGTTCAGCCTCGCCTCAAGCAGCGCTACCGCGCCGAGATCAAGGACTCGCTGAACAGCGAGTTCAACTACGCCAACGTGATGCAGATCCCGGGCGTCGTCAAGGTCGTCGTCAACATGGGTGTCGGCGACGCCGCCCGTGACGCCAAGCTCATCAACGGCGCTGTCGCCGATCTCGCTCTGATCACCGGCCAGCAGCCGGAGATCCGTCGCGCACGCAAGTCGATCGCACAGTTCAAGCTGCGTGAGGGCATGCCGATCGGCGCCCGCACCACGCTTCGCGGCGACCGCATGTGGGAGTTCCTCGACCGCCTCGTGTCGATCGCCCTCCCGCGTATCCGCGACTTCCGCGGTCTGAGCGACCGTCAGTTCGACGGCAACGGCAACTACACGTTCGGCCTGACCGAGCAGTCGATGTTCCACGAGATCAACATCGACAACATCGACCGGCCGCGCGGCATGGACATCACCGTCGTCACCTCGGCCACCAACGACGAGGAAGGCCGCGCGCTGCTGCGTGCCCTGGGCTTCCCGTTCAAGGACAACAACGCTAAGGACAACTGACATGGCAAAGAAGGCTCTGGTCAACAAGGCCGCCAAGAAGCCGAAGTTCGCCGTGCGTGCCTACACGCGCTGCAACAAGTGCGGCCGCCCGCACTCGGTCTACCGCAAGTTCGGCCTGTGCCGCATCTGCCTGCGTGACATGGCTCACGCCGGCGAGCTGCCGGGTGTGCAGAAGTCCAGCTGGTGACTTCTCGCGGGCGCTGAGCGTCCGCACACGGAACTTCATGTTCTCGGCCCCGTCTCCTCTGGAGGCGGGGCCGAGGCGCTTTCCGGAAGTCGTGGGATGATTGTCGGGTGCCTCCCGCCCGCCGTCCGTCGCTCGATCAGCTCCGAACGTTTCTCCATGTCTTCCGCGCTGGAACATTCAGCGAAGCCGCGTCTCGGAGCGGACTCTCGCAGCCGACGGTGACGTCGCACATCCGGAATCTGGAAGAGCACTTCGGACGCGACGTGTTCGTCCGCACGACGACAGGTGCGGAACCGACGGTGTTCGGTCGGGAACTCGCGAGTCAGCTGGCGGTCCACCTCGATCAGATCGACCGGATCGTGGCCGATGAGGCATCGGCGACAGGTCTCCGCGAAGTGGTTGTGGGAGGTCCCCACGAGTTCCTCGTCACCTGCCTGATCCCAGCGCTCGGCGGTGTCGGCGACCGTCTTCCGCGGATCAGATATGTTCCCGACTCGTCCGCCGCTCTCCTCCAAGCA
The DNA here is from genome assembly GCF_037148075.1 of Gordonia malaquae. Taxonomy (NCBI): domain Bacteria; kingdom Bacillati; phylum Actinomycetota; class Actinomycetes; order Mycobacteriales; family Gordoniaceae; genus Gordonia; species Gordonia malaquae. The sequence continues at coordinate 469,157 of NZ_JBBCUB010000001.1, forward strand.
CTCGAAGCGGGGTCGGTCGACATGGTCGTGTCGACGGTGCGGCCCCGAGGCGCCACGTTCGCCGTGTCGCCGATCGCCGACGAGGAGCTCGTCTTGGTCGCCTCTCCGCGCCTCGACGTTCCGGTGGGCTCACTCGCCGAACTGTCGGCGGCGCCGTTTGTGGCCTTCAACCGGGAACTCGCCATCATCCGGCGGTATTGGAACACCGTGTTCGCTGCCGAGCCCGTCTTCGACGCGAGTGTCGTGGTCCCCGACCTCGTCGCGGTGAAGGCCGCTGTCGTCAGCGGGCGCGGAATATCAGTGCTTCCTCGGTATCTTGTCGCCGACGAACTCAGGTCGGGTCGACTGGTCCAGGTCCACGAGGTGGACGAGCCTCCGATCAACACCGTGTTCCTCGCGATTCGACGCGAGTCGATGGAACGACAGGACCGGGTCGCAGTTGCGGCCGGAGTGGTCCTCGGCGCGGTCAAAACGTATGTCGCTCGCGATCAGACGGAGTGAACCGACGGTTGCACGGCGTGCTCGACAGCGAGCCGATCACGACCTTCGGCCTTGGCCCGGTACAGCTGGCTGTCCGCTCTCGACACCAGGTCGTCCCGGTCCGTGGAGAATGCGAGTCCCGCCGACAGGGTGAGAGCTGCGGGAAGCGACGCGTCGGGACGCACAGTTGAGAGCTTCCGCCTCGCGGCCTCGACGGCGCTGCACAGGTCGGTCCGATCGCATCGGCGGACGAGTACCGCGAACTCTTCGCCGCCGACGCGTGCGACGACGACGTCCCGTGTGGCGTACGCGGCGAGCCGTTCGCCGACCTCGCGTAGGCGGTCGTCACCCGCTAGGTGCCCGAACTCGTCGTTGAACGCTTTGAAGCGATCCACGTCGATGAGGACTAGCGCGTGCGGTTCGCCTGACCGACGCCACGAAGCGACGGTCGCGTCGAACGCTCGCCTGTTCGGCAGCCCGGTGAGGGTGTCGGTGTTCGAGAGTTGTTTCAATCGGCGCGCCGACATCCAGCCGAGCCGAGCCGAGAACTCGACGCGGTACGCGAGCCGAATCGTCGTCGCGACCATCAGAATCGACGTCGCGTAGGTGATGCTCCGGGACGTGGTCACAGGCAGCACTGTGACGTCGATCGCGATGATCGCTGCCAGGTACAGCACAGAGGCCGGAAGCAGTTTCGAAAACGGGATCTGGGCGACCGACATGCTCAGGATCACCGCCAACGGCCAGAGGATCGGGACCATGTCGATGCCCTGGGGAAGCTGAATCGACCGTTGGATCATCTGCGCGATGAGGATGACACCGCAGGCGGCGATGTACAAATGCGTCGAATAGGGCCGGAGACGATTGACCACGGTCCCGGCGACTCCGAGGAGTGACGCGGGGAACATCAGTCCGCCGAGAACCACGCGTGACAGTTCAATGGAATCGGCCGACGTCATCACCGACAGGGACTGCACCGAGAACATCGTTGCAATGACCGCGGCGAAGCCGCCCATGACAAGGCGCCTGACAGGCAGGATTCGATCGTTGTGGCTGCGACTGAAGCCGTCCTCGTCGCCCGAGTCGCGAAATCGCAGCTGCGACGCGGTGGTGACGATCTCGTCTGCAGCGTCCGCTGGGTAGACCGAGGACTGCGCAACCTTCTGCCCATGCAGCGACAAGTCTTCGGCGTCGATTTGCGGACCGACGACAAGCCGGTTCTTCCCCGACTCCTTCGCCGCGTACAAGGCCTTGTCCGCACGGTCGATCAACGACTGGAACTCCACGTCGGATCGAAGTCGAGAGGGGTCCGACAGGGTGCAGAGTCCGGCAGACATCGTGACGGTCCTGTCGGCCGGCGGGACCGGAGCGATGTCGCCGACCCTTGTCCTGAGCGTCTCCGCCCGCTCGACGACGTCGGCCCCGTCGCGGTCGTGCCACACGACGATGAACTCTTCGCCCGACAGTCGTGCTGCGAACTCAGTGTGATGGTCCAGCGTGTCAGCGCGAAGGCTCGCGCCGATCATCGCGAGGCAGCGGTCGCCCGCCGGATGTCCGAAGTCGTCGTTGTAGTGCTTGAAGTCGTCGACGTCGAAGATCGCCACCGACACGGCGGCGTTCGGAGGGAGTGCAGCCAGATGTTCCTCCGCAGCCCGACGATTGGGCAGGCCGGTGAGGGAGTCGGTGCGCGCTGCGACCCCCAGCTCACGTTCGACGAGCCAGGTGCGTCGGAGGGTGCGTTCATGCGCGTACACGGTTCCCAACGGAATGAAGGTGACGGCTGCTGACGCGAACAGTTCGACCTGATTGCTCGGAGTCAACGGAAACACGATCAGCTCGGCGATGGCGACGCCTGCATACCCGACAATCAGCAGCGGAGCGAGGATCTCGAACCTGATCTGCACCAGTAGGAGGCTCAACAGGACCGCGATGACGGCGAGGAGCGGGATCGTCTCGTGATCGTCATCGGTGGTTTGAATCCGGACGGCCAACAAGACGACGATGTCGAGGACGACCGAGACCACGTACAGCGGGGTTGACCATCGCGCTAGGCGGACGCTCCGGGCACTCGCCCAGCGGAGCAGGACGGGCAGCGCGATGCCGACGATCACCAGCAAGAGCTTGTGGGTGATCTGATGTTCGGCGTCGAGGAACACGTCGTCGAAGACGAGGAGCAGGGCCATCCCGATCATCAGGATGACCCACAGCTCCGCGCGGTACGTGCGGGCCGCAGTGTTGAACGAGACGCGGAAGTCCGCCTCGTCGTGCGGAGTGAGCATTCGGCTCGGGAGGGCGCCGGTGATGTAGCTGGGGAGTCCGACAGTCACCCGCCAGATTCTAAGTCGCTCCGGTCGGCCGATCGGACTGTGTGTCCAGATGCACTCAATGGGACGACAGACCCGTCGGCTACCGACGGTAGGTGGACGCGATCAAGTCGTAGGCTGCGGTCGGATCAACTGCAGGCGGGTCATCGGGGAGCTTTCGTCGCGTATGTGCCGTTCTTGCGCTTTCGAACCATTGGTAGGTTTGGATGAACCTGCTGTGTGCTCGGTCACGTGAGCTTTGTCGGCGGCGGAATGTCCGTAACATCCGCAGGGAACAGTCAGTCGGGGAACGTGGGGGAACTGTGGTCGCGATCAGTGTTGTGATTCCGATGTACAACGAGCAGGACGAGATCGGGTCGTGCCTTGATGCGCTCATCGACCAGACTCGTACGGCCGACGAGATCCTCGTCGTAGACAACAACTCGACCGACGAGTCGGCCGCCATCGTCGCCGAGATCGCCGCGGCACATCCGACCGTCCGTCTGATCCACGAGTCTGAGCCCGGATGCCATGCCGCTCGTGCTGCGGGCTACGACGCGGCGTCGGGGGATGTGATCGCTCGGACCGATGCCGACACCCGGGTGGATTCCCGATGGGTGGAGGCGATCGAGTCGTTCTTCACCAGCGAACGGGGTGCCGAGTTCGCAGCAGTCGGCGGCGTCGCGACGATGTACGAGGTCCCTCCGTTCCCTATGTTCGCCGAGCGGCCGCTGCCTGCCGCAGCAGCTGATGGGATCGAGGTGAGCTCGTTCTCCGGGCCCAACCACGCGCTGCGCAAGACGGCATGGCAGGCGGTTCGAGACTCGGTGACGCGTCGGCAGGACGTCTGGGAGGACTTCGATCTCAGCCTGGCCCTGACAGAGCACGGCAAGAAGATCTTTCTCGACCCGAACATGAAGGTGAAGACGTCGGTGCGGACTCTCCGTGCGTCGCCGATTCGAAACCTCAGGTACATCACGGGGAACGTGAGAACGGTCAAGGCGCGTGGTGCATCGGCTTCGACCATCCGCGCCGCCCGAGTGAATGCCCTTGTCAGGTTCGGCTCGTTCACGTGGCTGTGGCTGCTCATTCGGCCATGGGATGAGGACACCCGGACATGGCGTCCGCATCGACTCCTGCGTCGGCCCTCCGACCTTCATGATGACGTCACAAGAGTTCGTTGACGCGCATACGCTTCACCGCCGTCGACGGTCCAGGTAGGCGGCGATCGATTCGACGGCCCGGTCGAGCACGTCGTCGTCGGGGAGGCACACGATCCGGAAGTGGTCGGGTTCGGGCCAGTTGAAGCCGGTGCCGTGCGTGACGAGGACGTGCTCGGTCCGCAATAGATCGAGCACGAGGGCTTCGTCGCTGTCGATGCCGAACATGTCCGTGTCGAGTCGGGGGAAGCAGTACAGAGCCCCACGGGGTGGAACGCAGCTCACGCCGGGGATGGCGTTGAGAGCGGCCGACGTTCGCGTCAACTTGCGCGCCAGGGCGCCGCCGGGATCGATGACGTCGGAGCCGAGAGTGGAGCCCTGCGCGAGAGCGACCGGGATCGCGTGCTGTCCGACGACGTTCGGGCAGACCCGCATGTTCGACAGCAGCGTGATCCCCTCGAGGAGATCACCGGCGCGGTCGAGCGGACCGGTCGCGACGACCCATCCGGCTCGGTAGCCGCAGACCCTATAAGACTTAGAGAGTCCGCCGAATGTCAGGCACAGGACGTCGTCGCCCGCAGCGCGCGCGGCGTGGTGATGGCGGGCGTCGTCGAAGACCAGATCCTCGTAGATCTCGTCGCTGAGCAGAACGAGGCCGTGGCGGCGCGCGACATCGGCGATCCCGCGGACCGTCTCCTCGCTGTAGACGGCACCGGTCGGATTGTTCGGATTGATCATCACGAGCGCGGTTGTTCGCGGCGTGACCTTTGACTCGATGTCCTCGACGGACGGGTTCCAGCCGTTCGATTCGTCCGCCAGATAGTGGACCGGCACCCCACCGGTGAGGTTCACCGCGCCGGTCCACGTCGGATAGTCCGGCGCGGGGACCAGGATCTCGTCGCCCGGGTTGACCAGCGCCTGGAGTGTCAGCGTGATGAGCTCGCTCACTCCGTTGCCGAGGAACACGTCGTCGGCGGACACGGTGTCGCCGACGTGCTTGCGGTAGTGGGCGGCGACGGCCTCGCGGGCTTCGGGGATCCCACGTGAATCGGAGTACGCCTGTGCCCGGTTCAGGCCTGCTGCGACAGCGTCGACGATCTCGGGTCGCGCCTCGAGCCCGAACGGGCGCATGTTCCCCAGGTTGAGGCGCAGCACGTCGTGGCCGTCGGCTTCGAGGCGCATGGCCTCGGTGAGAATCGGGCCGCGGACGTCGTAGCGGACGTCGCGGAGGCGGTGAGACTGTTTGTACATCGTCATGGTTCTCATTTCACACGGTAAGTGGATGATCAGATAGATCCACAAATGCGAGATTCAGTAGGACCACTTGTCGATCATTGGCATACTCTCGACGCATGGCTCGCTCACGTGGTTCCGGATCACTGGTGCTGCCCGCTGTCACCGGATCCGAGGATCTGGTGAATGCGATCATCGACCGGATCGCCGACGGCGTGCTTGTCGACGGCGACACCATTCCGTCAAGCCGCGTACTCGCACAGCAGACGGGTCTCTCGAGGGGGACCGTGGTCCGGGCGTTCGACGAATTGGCCGCGGCCGGATTCGTCTCCGCCGAACACGGCTCCGGCACCAAGGTGAGCGCAGGAGCGACGCAAGCGGCCCGCGCGGGGGCTCGTACCCGCGGACGCGGCGTGCCCCAGACGCGCGGCGTCGTCGCACCGCGTCGCGGACGATCACGCAGAGACCTGCGGCCGGGTGTCCCGGATGCGACGTTGGTGGACGATCAGGCATGGCGTCGGGCGGTTCGGGCCGCCGCATCCGCCGGGCTGTCCGGGCTCAATCCCTGGGACGAACCGAGTCCGGCTCTCCAGGCGGCGCTCGCAGTCCACCTGCGGCGGCATCGCGGATTGTCTGCCGCTGAGCCACTGCTGTTCGACAGTTCGCGTTCGTCGATCGCGGCGCTGTGCTGGGCGTTCTCGACATCCCGAAGCGATGGGCGGACGCCGTCGCAGATCCAGTTCCACATCGAGGACCCCGGGTATCGAGGGGCTCTGCTGATGGCTCGAGAGCAGGGCCTCGACGTGCGGTTCCACCCGGCCGATCCCGACGGCATGGACGCCTCCAGGCTCGGCGACGAACCGGGAATCGTCTTCATCACGCCGGCCCACCAGTACCCGCTGGGGCACCGGATGAGCGTCGACCGTCGGGTCGCTCTGGTCGAGTGGGCGCGCCGAACGGGATCGTTGATCGTCGAGGACGACTACGACGGCGAGTTCCGCTATGGCGTGGCGCCGTTGCCTGCTCTGGCCACACTGCCCGGCGGGCGTGAGCACGTGGCGTACGTCGGGACGTCGTCGAAGTCGGTGTCGCCGGACCTGCGGGTGGCGTGGTGTCTCCCGCCCGGCGAGCTGACTCGCGACGTCCAGCGGTGGCTCGCTGTCCACCGACGTGGTCCGTCGGCGCTGCCCGCTGACGCGTTGGCCGAATTCATCACCTCGGGTGCGATGGATCGTCATCTGGCGCGGGCGGCTCGGGTGTACAGCGACCGCCGCTCGAAGTTGGTCGCGGCGCTCGCCGAGGCCTGCCCCGATCTTGAGGTCACCGGAGTCGAAGCGGGCCTGCACCTATGCGTCTTGCTGAGCGACTACGACGACGAGAGCGTCGTCGCCGCACTGGAAGCGACAGGATGGCGGACTCGGTCGTTGAGCAGTCAGTCCGCGGAGCGGCGTGTGTCAGGTCTGGTTCTGAACTACGCACGCCTCACCGGTCGGGACGCGGTGGAGTTCGCCCACACGTTGGAAGAGGTACTCGTCCGTCACCGACCGAGGAAACCGCCGAGCATGCCGCCGACGCCCGCGTCCTGACCCTGACCGGTGCCGCCGATCATTCCGCCCGGAGGCTGCTCGGACGGCTGGACGACGACGAAGCCCTGGCCTGCGAAGGCGAGCGTGAAACGCTCTCCAGTACTGCGGCCCATCAAGGTGCCGAGGCCGAAGCTGTCGTTCGTCTTCACCGATGTCCGAAGGCTCGACGACCACGCGACCGCGGCCTGAGGATCGGCGAAGGTGTCGCCTGCGACGTTCAGGACGACGGGCGTGCCGTTGGTCGTGATCGCGATGCGGCCTCGGCCGGTGAAGACACAGTTGAACATGCCCGCGTTGCTCATCGAACCGGCGCCGTGCATGCGCTCCACGTTGTACTGGAGCGTGGAGTCGAAGGCGAGGACGTTGGCGCCGTTGATCGTCAGACCGTCGGATCCGTCCAGATCGATCAGGTGCACTTCACTCGCGTTGTCGGCGAGGAACAGGTCACCCTGGCCGGTCACCTTCATCAGGGGCACGCCTTCGCCGGTCATCGCCTGCCGCATCATCCGGCCGATGCCGCCCGCGCCGAGCGCCTCGAAGTGCAGATTGCCCTGGTAGGCCACCATCGATCCCTGGCGGGCCATGATCTCGCCGTTCATGCCGACGCGGCACATCTTGCTGCCCTGCTTGGCGATGCCGTGCGACTGCACCTCGGCGTGTGCGGGATTGAACAGTTCGCTCTGCATGGAGGCTCCAGACGGACGGGCGACGGCCGGGTTCGGTACCGGCGCGGCAGGGGCGGGCGGGGTGGGAGTTGGTCTCGGCGGCCATGGCTGCGGGTCGGCGACACGAGGCTGCTGCGGAACGGGATCGGGGTCGTCGACGGTGATGCCGTACGCGGTCGCCAGGCCGGCGAGCCCGGTGTCGTAGCCCTGACCGAGAGCCCTGACCTTCCACGCGTCGCCGCGGCGGTACACCTCGAGGCAGACGACCGCCGTCTCACTGGTCAGTCCGGGGACCACGAAGTCGGCGACGGGGGTGCGGTTCGCGTCGAAAAGAGTGGCCTGCAGAACTCCCGCGGTGGCGAACGACGTGGGTCCCGTGCCGTCGAGACTCGCGGTGACGGCGATCGTCTCGATCGTGCCTTCGACGGCCGTGGTGTCGATGGTGACGACATCCACCTGGCCTTCGTCGCGGTACTGCACTCCGCGAGCCGAGGGTTGGTTGTAGAACACGAAGTCGGCGTCGGAGCGGACCCGCCCCGCACTCGTCAGCAGGAGGGCCGACGTGTTCACCGGAGACGCGCTGCGCACCTGGATGATCACCGTCGACGACGGCAGCGGCTGGTTCTCGCCGGGGGACAGAGATCTCACTCGACTCAGCCTACCGAGGTGCGCGCGCGGCGACCTTTCACGAGATAGACGACGGGCAGGACGCCTGCCGAGTTGACCGCCGAGAGGCCGACCCCCCACAGCCACTTGGGGCCGTTCACCTCGGCGGCGCTCCGGCTCGCGAGATCACGGCCCGCCCACACCCGTAGAGCGGCGTCCAGTGCGCTTCCGGCGATGATCAGACTCTTCTGCCGGGTGGTGAGATCAGTCCACTTCTTCTTGGCCATGCGTGTCTCGCCTTCTCGTCGAACCGGGTCGCCCCCATCGTATTCGGTCGGATGGCAGATACTCGTACACGTGGATGACGGACGGGGTGAACCGTGAGTGCAGCGCAGACGATCGTTCTGGCCGGCGGGATCGACGACGCGGCGTCGCTGGTCCATCAGATCGGCGAGATGGTCGGGGTGGTCGCGTTCGCCGCGTCCGGTGCACTGCTCGCCGTCCGACGGAACCTCGACATCGTCGGCATCGTGTTCCTGGCGGTCACCACGGCGTTGGGCGGCGGAGTGATCCGTGACCTGCTCATCGGCAACACGCCGCCGGTGGCGTTCACCGACTTCGAGTTTCTCGCGGCCGCCGCGGCCACCGGTCTGGTGATCTTCTTCTGGCATCCGCCCGCCATCTTGCAACGATGGCCGCTCGACGTCACCGACGCGGTCGGGCTCGGACTGTTCGTGGTCACCGGCACCGCGGTCGGCTACGCATGGGGGGTCGGTGCACCGGCGGCGGCGCTGCTCGGGCTCACAACGGGCGTGGGCGGCGGCATCATCCGCGACATGCTGTCGGGGAAGGTCCCCGCGATCCTGCGCACCGACGAACCGCTGTACGCGATCCCGGCGTTCATCGGGGCGGTCCTCACCACAACACTGATGCATTTCGACTGGTACCGGCCGTGGATCGGCCTCATCTGTGCGGCGCTGATCACGTCGGACGTCTCGCCGCCTTGAAGTACAGGTGGCACGGGCCGCGACCACACTACGTCGCTCGTCGCGCCCACGACGCCGACGGTCAGTAGCCGGTCGGGTTCACTCCGTGCCTCGCCAGCCATGGCGCGGTGTCGCGAGTCCGGAGCTCGACAGGTGACGGATGTCGCCGCGCGAACCGGTCGGCGGATGCGACGTCGGGTAGACACCCGGGCCGTCGTGAGGCGTGCTCACGCCGCAGGCGTTCGATGGTCTGATGTCGAACATGCACATCGGGGTTATCGTCGTCGAATCGGCGGATGTGACAACCAGGGCCAGGACTGTCACATTTTCGACCTCGGCGGCACGGAGTGGTCGGCACGGCGCGTCGCGGGAACCCGTCGTCAGTGGGACAGCGCGACGGTGAGGAGTACCGCGGAATCGGTGTCCGCGATCAGACCGTGCCGCACGTCGGGGATATCGGTGAGATCGCCCACGACACCCGTCCACTCGCCCTCCTCACAGGTCAAACGCACTGTTCCGCGGAGGACCTGAAGGGTCGCCTCACCTGGACTCTGGTGGTCGGACAGGCGGCTCCCGGCAACGAGGGCAATGACCGTATGGCGCAGCGCATGCTCGGCGTGGCCTCGCACCGTGCGTGCGCTGCGGCCCGACGACTGCGTGCGGGCTTCGGCCAACAGATCGTCGGCGAGCGCGGTGAGGGAGGTGGCCGTCATTGTTCTTCCGTCCGATCGGTTGAGCTGGAGATGCCGAACACAGTGAACAGGCATGCGGCGGAGGCGAAGGCCACCAGAAGCGCGAGGCCGATGGTGTACGAGTGCGTCGTGGCGTTGTACGTCGCGCCCATGACGAGTGGCGGGAAGAATCCGCCGAGGCCTCCCGCTGCGCCCACGATCCCGGTCACCGCGCCGACACGGGTAGGCGGCGCCTCCTTGGCCACCCAGGTGAACACCGCACCGGAACCGAGACCCATCATGATGGCCATCAGTATGAAGTCGACGGCCGCGAGGCCGGAGTCCAACGACGGCTTGGTGATCATCCAGACGGCGAGGACGGCTGCGCCTCCGCAGGAGATCGCGGTGATCAGCCGTGCTCCGAATCGGTCGGACAATGCACCGCCGACGGGCCGAGCGATGACGGCGGCCACTGCGAACGCCGCGGTTCGGGCGCCCGCGGACGCCAGGTCGTGGATGTCGTAGACGTCGTTCAGATATGTCGGCAAGTAGGTGGAGAACGCAACGAAACCGCCGAACGCGGCCGCGTACAAGAACGACATCTGCCAGGTGATGGGCAGTTTGAGCGCGTCGATCAACTTGGGCAGCGGCGGTTCGGTGTTCGGGACGAACGACGGCGCGTCGCGCAGGCCGAACCAGCAGACAGCGGCCATGACGACAAGTGCGACGGCGATGACGATGTGCGCAGCCGTGTATCCGAACCAGGTCACGAACCGCGGTGTGAAGAACGCCGACAACGCAGTTCCGCCCATGCCCGCGCCGAACACGCCGGTGGCGAACCCGCGCCGTGACGGCTCGTACCAGTCGTTGAGGAATGGAATCCCGACGGCGAAGGTGGTGCCGCCGATGCCGAGGAAGAAGCCGATCACCAGAAGCATCGGGTACGACTCGAGACGGCCTGCGACGGCGACCAGCACAACGAACGGCGCAGTCAGCAACAGCAGTGCCGGGAACATCACGCGTCCACCGAAGCGCGGCGTCAGAACACCTGCGACGATGCGCCCGAGCGATCCGACGAGGATCGGGACGGCGACCAGGATCGATTTCTGTGAGGCGGACAATCCGAGATCTGCGGCGTAGCGGACGCCGAGCGGCGCGATCATGTTCCAGGCCCAGAAACTGATCGCGAAGCCGAGCGTCGCGATCACCAGGTTGCGTGTCTGCGCACGCGGGAATGCTGTCGTGGTGGTCATCTGTCCTTGTCCTTCACTCCGATCGGCGCCCACCCGCGTCGAGCAGGTGCATTGCCGGGGGCGGTCCTGGAGTCTCTGCTTCGATAGACGATGTACGGCCGGAACAGGTAGTGGATCGGCGCTGTGAAGATGTGCACGAGCCGGGTGAACGGCACGAGGACGAACATTCCCATGCCGATCACGACGTGGAGATGGAAGCGGAAAGGCGCCGCCTCCATGGCGGTGACGTCGGGATTCAGGAGGAACACCGACCGGAACCACGGGGACACTGTCTCCCGGTAGTTCACGCCTTCCCCGTGCGGATCGATCATTCCGACGACGGTGATGTAGGTGCCTGCCAGCAGCGCTGACACCAGCACGGCGTACATCAACTTGTCGTTGCGCGTGGTCGCCATGAAGACGGGTCCGACGGTGCGGCGTCGATAGATGAGGATCGCGACGCCGACGACCGTCGCCACCGCGGCGATCAAGCCGCCGATGCCCGCGACCGCGTGATACACGGTCTCGGTGATCCCGACGGCGTCGGTCCACGACTGCGGGATCACCAGGCCGACGGCGTGACCTGCGATCACCGCGAGAATCCCGTAGTGGAACAGCGGGGACCCGATGCGTAGCAGCCTGGACTCGTAGAGCTCCGACGACCGGGTGGTCCACCCGAACTTGTCGTAGCGGTATCGCCAGATCGTCCCGCCGATCACCGATGCGAGGGCGAGGTAGGGCAGCACTCCCCACAGGAAGACGTTCATCGGCCGACACCCGCTTCGGTTCCGGTGTGCAACGGCAGCAGCCGAGGATCGAACGGTTCCAGGCCGACGGACTCGGTCTCGGGACTCCGCGGTCGCATGGCCTGGGCCGACGCCCGGTCCGGCGGCGACTGCCCAGGCAGCGTCGCGCACACTGCTGCGAGGACGTGGGCGTACGGCGATGCCTTGTCGAGGAGCGCGAACCGGATCAGTTCCAGTGCACCACGATGCTCGGTCAGCAGTTCCACGCCGCGGACCGGATCCACGCGGGCCGCGAACTCGAGCACGATCGGCAGGTGGTCGGGCAGTTCACCGTGCAGATCGACGACGAACCCCGAGTCCCGGTACAGCCGCTTGAACGACGCCAACGTCTCTCCGCGGCGACGGGTGTCGCCGTCGGACCAATACGAGAGATACAGGGTCTGACGCTGCGACAGATCGAACACGTCGACGTACTGCTGTTGGAGGCGCCCGGAGAGCTGGCCCAGGAACGCATGGAGTTCGTCGGCGGCGGGCCCGCGCGGCTGCTCGCTCAGCGCTGCGTGCAGCATGTCGGCGCGCGAGAACAGATCGTCGTCGGGGTACCGCAGACACATGGACGCGATCAGGTGCGTCACCCGGTGATCGGCGGTCTGGGGGCGAGAGCGCATACGGAACTTCATCGGCTCGCCCTCCTGTCGGGGTACAGCCCGTCGGGTGCGCCGTTGCCGTCCCAGTTCAGCAGGTTGGTGCGGCCGCGCAGTGCGTCGTCGCCGGTCGGGAGGTCGGAGGTCTGTCGCTGCTGCAACGCGTGGAATGTCTCCACCGACACCGGTGTGGGACGGCCGCTCGCCTCGCCGAACGCGCCGGAGTCGTACATGCCCGGCCCTCCGTCGTAGTCGAGGGAGCACGCGAGCTCCTCCAACTCGGACGCCTGCTCGTGATGAGCGGTCGGAATCACGTATCGGTCCTGGTACTTGGCGATCGCGAGCAACCGGTACATCTCGTACATCGTCTGCTCGGACATGCCGACCGACGCTGGAATCGACGCGTCCGGTTCCCGGCCGAGGTTGATGTCCCTCATGTACGAGCGCATCGCGGCCAGCACTTTCAACACGTGCTCGACGGTCCCGACGTCGCCCGCGGTGAACAACTCGGCGAGGTACTCGAGCGGGATCCGCAGGGTGTCGATCGCTCCGAACAGGTTGTGCGGGTCCTCGGCATCGTGCCCCTGCTCGGACAGCAGGTCGACGATCGGGGACAGCGGAGGGACGTACCAGACCATCGGCATCGTCCGGTACTCCGGATGCAGGGGCAACGCGATCCGATACTTCTTGGCGAGTGCGTAGACGGGACTGCGGCGGGCCGCGTCGAGCCAGTCGTCGGCGATTCCGCACGCCTTGGCGTCGGCGATCACCTGCGGATCGGTCGGATCGAGCATGAGACCCAGCTGCGCCTCGTACAGATCTTTGTCGTCGACCGATGCGGCCTCGGTGACGCGGTCGGCGTCGTACAGCACCAGCCCGATGTAGCGCAGCCGCCCGACACACGTCTCGGCGCAGACTGTGGGCTGCCCGACTTCGATGCGCGGGTAACAGAACGTGCACTTCTCGGCTTTGCCCGACCGGTGATTGAAGTAGATCTTCTTGTACGGGCAGCCGGTCACGCACTGCCGCCAGCCTCGGCACCGGTCCTGGTCGACCAGCACGATGCCGTCCTCAGACCGTTTGTAGATCGCCCCCGACGGGCACGAGGCCATGCACGACGGATTGAGGCAGTGTTCGCAGATCCGCGGCAGGTAGAACATGAACGTCTGCTCGTAGGAGAACTTGATCGCCGCCTCCGACTCGGCGCGCAGCTTCGCGACGATCGGATCGAGTTCGGCCGCGTCGGGACCGCCGCCCAGGTTGTCGTCCCAGTTCGCCGACCACGTGACCTTGGTGTCCTCGCCGGTGATCAACGACTTGGGTCGGGCGACCGGGAAGTCGTCGCCCAGGGGAGCGTTGACGAGCTTCTCGTAGTCGTAGGTCCACGGTTCGTAGTAGTCGTCGAGTGTCGGTTGCACCGGACTGTGGAAGATCGTCAGCAGCTTCTTCAACCGCCCGCCCGCCCGCAGGCGGAGCTTTCCCTGGTTGTTGAGAGTCCATCCGCCGCGCCAGGCGTCTTGGTCTTCGTACCGTCGGGGATATCCCTGCCCCGGGCGAGTCTCGACGTTGTTGAACCACACGTACTCGGTGCCTGCCCGATTGGTCCACGCCTGTTTGCACGTGACCGAACACGTGTGGCAGCCGATGCACTTGTCGAGGTTCATCACCATCGCGACCTGCGCCATCACTCGCATCAGTACGTCACCTCCTGGCTGCGCTTGCGGATCGTCGACACCACGTCCCGTTGGTTGCCGGTCGGTCCGAGATAGTTGAACGCGTACGAGAGTTGTGCGTAGCCGCCGATCAGGTGCGACGGCTTCACGAGCAGCCGAGTGGCCGAATTGTGGATGCCGCCGCGCCGTCCCGTCGCCTCCGACTTCGGGACGTCGATCGTCCGCTCCTGCGCGTGATGGACGTAGCAGACGCCTGCGGGCATGCGGTGACTGACGACGGCTCGTGCCACGTACACGCCGTTCGCATTCACGCACTCGATCCAGTCGTTGTCGGCGACGTCGATCGACGCCGCGTCCTCCGCCGACAACCAGCACGTCGGGCCGCCGCGGGAGAGCGACAGCATCAGCAGGTTGTCCTGGTACTCGGAGTGAATCGACCACTTGTTGTGCGGCGTGAGGTACCGCAGCGTGATCTCCCGTTCCCCGGTCGGCCCGAGCTTCGGTTCGCCGAACAGTCGATGCATGTCGAGCGGCGGGCGGTAGATCGGCAACTGTTCGCCGATGTCGATCATCCAGTCATGGTCGAGGTAGAAGTGCATCCGCCCGGTGAGGGTGTGGAACGGCTTGTCACGCTCTATGTTCACGGTGAACGGCGCATAGCGCCGCCCGCCGGTCTCCGAACCCGACCACTCCGGTGAGGTGATCACGGGCACCGGTGCGGCCTGGGTGTCGGCGAACCGGATCCGCTTCTCCTCCGAACCCGCGGCGAGGTCGACGAGTTCCCTGCCGACTCGCTTCTCGAGTTTCTCGAATCCGTCGACCGCCAGTTGTCCGTTCGTGGTTCCGGAGAACAGCAGGATCGCTTCGGCGAGTTTCGCATCGGTGTCGATGGCCGGGCGTCCCTGACCGGGACCGGACGGCATCACTCCGTTCGACGCGGCGAGCGTCGGGATCTGTGATCCGACATCGTAAGTGATGTTCTTGACCGTGAAACCGAGGTCGTCGGCGAGTGGACCCACCGTGGCGAGCTTGTCTGCGATGGCGGTGTAGTCGCGCTCGACGAGCGCGAACGTCGGCATGTTGACCCCCGGCCTCCCGGGATTTCCCGACTCGCGCCAGTCGACGACTCGACCGTGGGGTTGTGCGGTCTCGCCGGGTGTGTCGTGCTGGACGGGCGTGCTGACCAGATCGTGACGAGTGCCGAGGTGGACTTCCGCCTGCTTCGAGAACTCCTGCGCGAGCAGATGGAACAGGTCGAAGTCGGTCTTGGCCTCCCACGCCGGGTCGATCGCCGGGCTGAAGGCGTGCACGAACGGGTGCATGTCCGTCGAGCTCAAGTCGTGTTTCTCGTACCAGGTGGCAGCAGGCAGGACGATGTCCGAGAGCAGCGTGGTGCTCGTCATCCGGAAGTCTGCGGACAACAGCAGGTCGAGCTTGCCCTCCGGTGCTTCGTCGTGCCATCGGACCCCGGTCGGGTGCGGGGTCTCCGGGTTCTCGGTGCCGAGCACATTGTGGTGTGTGCCGAGCAGGTGACGCAGGAAGTACTCGTTGCCTTTGGCCGATGACCCGAGCAGGTTCGATCGCCACAGGACCAGAGTCCGAGGCCAGTTCTCCTCCGCGTCGACGTCGGAGATCGCAGGTGTCAGCGTGCCGTCTCGCAAGCGTTCGGCGACGTACGACGCGGCGTCGGGCGCCTCACCGGCGTCGACCGCGCCGCGAGCGCTCTCGGCGACGTCGAGCGGGTTGTCGCTGAACTGCGGATAGAAGGGCATCCAGCCCAGTGCCGCCGACTGCGCGATCGCATCGGCGGTGTGCATTCCGTCGAGCGTGCCTCGCGACAGCGGTGAGGCGAGGGTCGACGTGGAGTACCCGTCATTGCGCCACTGGTCGGTGTGCATGTACCAGAACGACGTACCCGGCTGGGTACGTGGCGGCCGGGACCAGTCGAGGCCGTTGGCGAGGGAGATCCACCCGGTGATCGGACGGCATTTCTCCTGGCCGACGTAGTGGGCCCACCCGCCTCCGTTGCGGCCCATGCTGCCGGTGAGCAGCAGCATCGACAGGATGGCCCGGTAGGTCGCGTCCCCGTGGAACCACTGGCAGATTCCTGCCCCCATGATGATCATCGAGCGGCCGCGGGACTGCTCGGCGTTGGTCGCGAACTCGCGGGCGACGCGGATCGCGGCCTCGGCTGGCACACTCGTGATCTCGGCCTGCCACGCAGGCGTGTACGGGCTGGTCGGGTCGTCGTATCCGGTGGGCCACCGGCCGGGAAGCCCGTCGCGACTGACTCCGTATTGAGCCAGCATCAAGTCGAAGACGGTAGTGACCAGGTGGCCGTGCACGCGCCGGGCCGGGACTCCACGGACGATCACCGTTCCGCTGCCGTCGGGGGCGTCGAACGAAGGGAAGCTCACCTCCAGCGGTTCATGGTCGACGTCGAACAAGCTCATCAACGGCGTGACGCCCTGCAGGTCGAGATTCCACCTGCCCTCGCCAGACTCCGCGTACCGGAACCCCAAGGATCCGTTCGGGACCACCGGGTCGCCCGTCGCCGCGTCGATGAGCACGGGCTTCCACTGTTCTTCGGACGCCTGCCCGCCACCGTCGAGTTCGTCCGCGGTCACGAACTTGCCGGGGACCAGGGAGCCGTTGTGCTCCTCGAGGCGGATCAGGAACGGGAGATCGGTGTATTTGGCCGCGTACTCGGAGAAGAACGGTGTCTGCTTCTCGACGTAGAACTCACGAAGGATCACGTGCCCCATGGCCATCGCGAGGGCGGCGTCCGTACCCGCTTGCGCGGGAAGCCACTCGTCGGCGAACTTCGTGTTGTCGGCGTAGTCGGGGGAGACCGTCACGACCTTGGTGCCTCGGTAGCGCACCTCGGCCATCCAGTGGGCATCCGGTGTGCGGGTGACTGGGACATTGGAACCCCACATCATCAGATATGACGCGTCCCACCAGTCGCCGGACTCGGGGACGTCGGTCTGGTCGCCGAACACCTGGGGGCTCGCCACCGGAAGGTCGGCGTACCAGTCGTAGAACGACGTCATGACGCCGCCGATCAACTGGATGAACCGGGTGCCGACACAGTGGCTGACCATCGACATGGCGGGGATGGGAGAGAAGCCGGTGCATCTGTCAGGGCCATGGGTCTTGATGGTGTGCACGTGTGCGGCGGCGGCCATCTCGATCGCTTCGTCCCAGGAGACGCGGACCAGCCCGCCTTTGCCGCGTGCTCGCTGGTAGGAGCGCCGTCGAATCGGGTCGCCGACGACGTCGGCCCACGCGAGCACCGGGTCGCCGCCGAGGCGGCGCTTCGCCTCCCGGAACATCTCGACGAGCACACCGCGGGCGTACGGGTGTCGCACCCTCGTGGGTGAGTACGTGTACCAGGAGAATGCCGCGCCTCGCGGGCAGCCGCGCGGCTCGTACTCTGGGCGGTCTGGGCCGACGGACGGGTAGTCGGTCTCCTGCGTCTCCCAGGTGATGATGCCGTCCTTGACGTACACCTTCCACGAGCAGGATCCGGTGCAGTTCACTCCATGGGTGGACCGGACCACCTTGTCGTGGCTCCACCGATCGCGATAGAAGACGTCGCCTGCTCGTCCGCCTTCGCGGAAGACGGCTCTGCCGTCTCCCGTCTCGTCCCACCTCGTGAAGAATCGACCCACGTCGAGCAGCGCTTGCGCCGCTGGACCCTGCACATCGTGAGACGTCGGCATACTGGGGACGTTAGGCCCAGTCTGCGTAGTTCGTGTGCACTCGGGCAGAAGTAGGGACGAAAGGCTCACTTGACAGCGTTCCGCTGACCGCAAATTATGAACGGTGTTCGAAATTGTGTCGACAACCGACGGGCGACGCGTGGTCACCAGAAGGGAGTTCTGATGCGTCGTGCACCACTCGTGATCGCAGCGCTGATGGCGATCCTGGCCGTCATCGGCGCAGCCGTGGCCGTCACCGAGTTCGACCGATCCGCCTCGCAACAGTGCCTGTCTGGGAAGCTCCTGTATGAGGCTCCCGACGCCGAAGCAGGCACCGACCTCCCGGTCGTCTCCGCGCCGGCTCGTCGAATCGACTGGGAAATGGTCGAGCACGATGGCGACGGTCCACGCGTGGTGGATCGCGGACGAACCGGCCTGGACGGTCGATGGCGTGCATGTGCCGAGGGGGACGTGGCGCACAGCATGCGTTTCCTCTCATCGAGTTCGGCGACCGAGGTCGCCGTCGTCGGGGCGACGGACGGTGACGTGCTGTCGTTCGACACGAAGACGACATCCGGGACGCGTGACTTCGGCGACCTCGTCGTCGGGGATGACATTGCCCCGTCACAGGCGTGGAAGGTCGTCGACACAGTCGGGATGCTGTACGACGCGCGCAGCACCGGGCGCCCCGGGTGCTGGACGAACCTGACCTGCGATCGGCTGGTCATCAGGTGGGCGGTCGAACCAGGATCGGAGGACTCGTACTTCGATGAGGCGTCGAACCAGGTGATTCTCGGTCACAAGGACGCGCAATCCAAGCACGTCATCATTCACGAGGCCGCCCACTGGTTCCAGTACAACGTCCAAGGTCCCGAGAACACGCCCGTGGTCACCGATTGCGAGCACCACGAGGCCGCCGTCGCCACGTCCACGACGTGCGCCTGGACCGAGGGATTCGCGGTCGCGACTTCCGCCCACTTCCTCGGCGACACGCGGCATGTGTTCGACGACGGTGAAGAGGTCGACGTCAGAGGCCTCGGAGAGATCGCTGGTTGGGACGACGGCGATGAGGTCGAAGGTCGCGTCGCGGGGTCGCTCCTGGACATCTGGGACCGGGTGGACGCGGGAGACTGGTCCAGCTCGGTAGACGTCCTGGCGCAGCCGCTGACCGACTTCCGGGATTACTTCGACGCCCGCGTCGTCCGCGATCCGGAGCTGGAGGACCAGATCGTCGCGGTCCTCGCCGACCACACGATCGACTATCGCTGACCGGCCGGGACTGCCGGCCGGCGGAGAACGTGGCACTATCGCAGAATGCATTTCACGCCTGCGGACACCGAGAAACTCCTCTTGTCGGTGGCGGGCATGGTCGCCCGGGACCGCCGCGACCGCGGGGTGAAGCTCAACTACCCGGAAGCCGTCGCTTTGCTGACGACGTGGGTGCTCGAGCGCGCTCGGGAAGGCGTCCCGGTCACCGAACTGATGGAGACCGGTCGATCGGTGCTCGGGCGAGACGAAGTGATGCCGGGTGTCGCCGAGATGATCGACGACGTTCAGATCGAGGCGACGTTCCCGGACGGCCGCAAGCTCGTCACCATTCATCACCCGATCGACTGAGGAGACGGCAATGGCTTCGACCCCACGTTCCTCCGGCCCCGGCGCGGTCCGGGTGAAGCCGGGAACCATCGAATTGAACGCTGACCGGACAGCGGACGAGAGGCGCGAGATCGTCGTCGTCAACACCGGAGACCGGCCGGTCCAGATCGGATCCCACCTCCATCTCCCCGACGCCAACACCGCCCTGGACTTCGACCGCGGCGCCGTCGAAGGCTTCCGACTCGATGTCCCGTCGGGCACGTCTGTGCGATTCGAACCCGGGGCGTCCAAGCGTGTGGCAGCCGTCGCCTTCCGTGGACATCGTCTCGTTCCCGGCATCGTGATCCGAACCGAAGGACAGTGCAGCTGATGGTGAGCATCGATCGTGGCACATACGCGTCGCTGTACGGTCCGACAGCCGGAGACCAGGTTCGTCTCGGCGACACCGATCTCTGGATCGAGATCGAACGTGATCACACAGTCGGCGGCGAGGAGGCAGTGTTCGGCGGAGGAAAGTCGATCCGCGAATCGATGGCGCAGTCGACCGTCCCGAGCAGTGCGGGGGCGCTCGACACCGTCATCACCAACGTCATCGTCCTCGACTGGTGGGGAATCGAACGCGCCGACGTCGGAATCAAAGACGGCCGGATCATCGGCGTCGGGCGGTCGGGAAACCCGGACATCGCCGACGGCGTTCACCCCGACCTGGTGATCGGGCCCTCCACCGACGTCATCGCGGGCGAAGGCAAGATCCTGACCGCGGGTGGTATCGACTCCCACGTCCACTTCCTCTCCCCGTCACAGGCTCACGAAGCACTCGCCACCGGCCTCACCACGCTGATCGGCGGCGGAACCGGGCCGTCCGAGGGGTCGAAGGCGACCACGGTGACACCCGGACCGTGGCACCTGCACCAGATGCACCGCGCGCTCGATGCGCTGCCGGTGAACATCCTCCTGCTCGGCAAGGGCAACACGGTGTCGTGGAGAGGCCTGGAAGAAGAGGCCCTCGGCGGGGCCGCCGGGTACAAGGTCCACGAGGACTGGGGGTCGACGCCCGCCGCGATCGACGCGTCTCTGCGTGCGGCTCAGGAGTGGGGCCTGCAGGTGGCGCTGCACTCGGATTCGCTCAACGAGGCGGGCTTCGTCGACTCGACAGTCGACGCGATCGCGGGTCGGAGCATCCACGCGTTCCACGTCGAAGGCGCTGGCGGCGGTCACGCACCAGACATCCTGTCGATCGCAAGTCTGCCGAACGTCCTGCCGGGATCCACCAATCCGACCCTTCCACACACGGTGAACACTGTCGCCGAACACCTCGACATGCTCATGGTGTGTCATCACCTGAACCCCGCGGTGCCCGAGGATCTGGCGTTCGCCGAGTCACGGATCCGTGCGACGACGATCGCGGCGGAAGATATCCTCCACGACGTCGGCGCACTGTCGATCACGTCGTCGGACGCACAGGCGATGGGCCGGATCGGTGAGGTCATCACCCGCACATGGCAGGTCGCGCACGTGATGAAGAATCATCGCGGACGGCTCGATGAGCCGGGCGGCGACGTCGCCGACAACCTGCGGGCCAAACGGTACGTCGCGAAGTACACGATCAATCCCGCAGTCGCGCACGGGATCGACCACGAAGTCGGGTCGATCGAGATAGGCAAGCTCGCCGACCTCACCCTGTGGGATCCGCGGTTCTTCGGCGTCCGGCCGTCCATCGTGATCAAGGGCGGAAGCATCGTCTGGGGCGCCCTCGGTGATCCGAACGCGTCGATACCGACCCCGCAGCCCGTCCTGATGCGCCCGACCTTCGGCGACGCGATCGGCGCGGATCTGTCCCTCACATTCGTGTCGCCGTACGCACTCGACGACGGTCTCGCCGGGCGGCTGGGGCTGCGTCGCCGACTCGCTGCGCTGAAGGACACCCGGGCCACCGGAAAAGCCGACATGAAAGTCAACGACGCGCTGCCGACGATCGACATCCGACCCGACACGTTCGAGATCGCGATCGACGAAGCCGTCGTCACACCTGCACCGGCTGACGTCCTCCCGTTGGCGCAGCTGTACACGATGTTCTGATGGGATCGTCGACCCTGGTCGCGATGTTGTTGGCCGACGGCAGGCTGCCGACCGGTGGACACGCCTACTCTGCGGGACTGGAACCCGCGATGATGGGCGGGCTCCCGGCGTCATCGGTCCCGGAGTTCCTCCGCGCGCGGGCTGTCACGTCGTCGCGTGTGGAGGCCGGGACCGCTGTCGCGGCCCGTCATGCAGTGCTCACCGGCGCGGACGTCCGGTCGGTCGACGCCGCGTGGGCGGCGCGCACGCCCGCACCCGCGGTGCGCGACGCGTCGATCGCACAGGCCAGGGGATACCTCCGGTTGGCGGTCCGCTTGTGGCCTGCTGCCTCGTCCCTGGCGCAGATGCGGGGCGCGTCGTGGTCGCCGAGCAGGTCCGTCGTGGTCGGCGCCATCGCTGCGGAGGCCGGGCTGGGCGCCGACGAACTCGTGCGGGTGGTGATCTACGACGAGGCGGCCACCGCGGCCGGAGCGCTGTTGAAGCTCGATCCGCGGGATCCCGCAGAGACGACGAAGTGGATCCTCGACACGTGCGAGTACGCCGAACATCAGGTCGCGAGTCTCTCGACCATCACCGAACCGGCCGGGATTCCCGGCGCCGGGACCCCGCAGAGCGAAGAGTGGGCACAGCGGCACTCGCGCGCGACGCATCGGCTGTTCCGTGCCTGAGCCGGTGCTCCGCGCCACGGTCGGGGTGACCGCCGCACCCGGCCGTGCCCGTGTCGCTCTCTCGGCGGCAGTCGGCGCGACACTGGTCCCGAGACTCCTGCACCGCACCGAGAACTCCGCGCGTGTTGCACTCGTCGCGGGCGGCGCAATGATCCTCGGCGGCGACACCATCAGCCTCGACATCCACGTCGGCGCCGGCTGTCTCCTCGAACTCAGCGAGGTCGGCGGGACCGTCGTGTACAACGCGGACGGCGTCGAATCCTGGTGGACCACCCGAATCGTTCTCGACGACGGCGCCAGGCTCGTCTGGCGCGGCCTGGAGACGGTGATCTCCGACGGCGCCGACCTGCACCGCCGGACCGACATCACGATGGCCGAGTCGGCCCGCGCGGTGATCCGGGAGGTCACCGTGTTCGGCCGATCCGGCGAGCGTGGCGGCAGGCTTCTTCTCGAGAGCGCCGTCACCTGCGGCGACACTCCGCTCCTGGTGGAGTCGCTCGACGTTCGCGGTGATCGTCCGCAGCCCGGAGTGCTCGGCAGACATCGGGTGATGGAGTCGGTCCTGCTCGCGGGAATCCGCGACAGCCGATCATCCGACGTCGACGCCTGCGATGTGATGGACCTGGCGGGTCCTGGCGCATTGGCGCGTCACCTCGGCGAACACCTGCACGAGAGTCCACTCGATCCGACATGGGACCGATGGACGAGAACCCTGATGGAGGACCTCACATGACGTCGACGACTCGTACCGGGACAGTCCGCGATCCGGGCTGGCGGTGGGCGGTCGGAGTGATCGTCGGCCTGCATCTCCTCGGATGGGGTGCTCTGCTGCTGCTGGTCCTGCCGTCCGGGGTCAGCTACTCGACGAGTGGGCCTGCGGCCCTCGCCGTCGGCCTCAGCGCGTACGCGCTCGGTCTCCGGCACGCGTTCGACGCCGATCACATCGCCGCCATCGACAACACCACGCGTCGGTTCGTCGACCGCGGACGCCCGGCGTCGACCGTCGGGCTGTGGTTCTCTCTCGGCCACTCGTCGGTGGTGTTCCTGCTGTGTCTGGCACTCGTCGTCGGGATCGGGGCGCTCGGTCGGGCCGTGTCCGACGAGGAGTCCGGCCTGCACCAGTTCACCGGTGTGTGGGGCCCGATGGTGTCGTCGATCTTCCTCGTGGTGATAGCGGTGATCAACGTGTGGTCGCTGCGTCGCAGAGACACGGACGACGCCGCGCCCGGCGGTCTGATGTGGCGTCTGCTGGGTCGTTTCGAGGCCGCCGTCGACCGTCCGACGCGCATGTACGGCGTCGGTTTCGTGTTCGGATTCGGGTTCGACACAGCCACCGAGATCGGCCTGCTCGCATTGGCCGGGACCGCGACACTCGGCGCTGTCCCCTGGTGGGCCGTGCTCACACTCCCGATCCTGTTCGCGGCGGGAATGTCGTTGCTCGACACCGTGCAGGGAGCGGTGATGCGCCGCGCCTACCAGTGGTCGCCCGCGGGGGAGCGGTCGCGACTCTTCTCGTACAGCGCGTTGATGACGTGGATATCCGCGGCGGTCGCCATCGCGATCGCCGGAGTCCAACTGTCGGCCCTCGCAGTCGACGAGTTCGGCTGGCACGGCCTCTTCGCGTGGATCGGCGGCGCCGACCTCGAAACACTCGGATTCTGGTTGACGGGAGTCCTCCTCGCCATCTGGGCCGCAGTCTTCGTCGCGTCGCGGCGCGACCTGCTGCCCAACAGAACTAGCTGAACTAGCTAAGAAGGATGGCAGATTGGCTAGTTGTTACTTGCTCACGATCCATCCGTTCATCGACGGCAACGGACGGATTGCGCGGGCACTGACGAATGTCCTTCTTCACGACGTCGGGTACGACGTCACGCGGTACGTCTCGTTGGAGGTATCCATCGCGAAGTCTGCGGATGGGTACTACGCCTCGTTGCTGGCATCGACGGCCGGCTGGCACGACGCTGAGCACGATCCCTGGCCGTGGCTCCGATACTTCATCGGACTTGTCTCCGCGACATACGCGGAGTTCGCGGCGGTGACGGGGGCCGCCCGATCAAGTGGGAGCAAACAGGAACGTGTTCGTGAGTACGTGCTCAGCCATGCGCCGTCGGTGTTTCGGATCGCGGATGTGAGAACTGCGCTTCCGGGGGTCTCGGATCAGACCATCCGGATCGCATTGAACGCGCTCCGTTCCGAAGGGTTGGTCGAGGTCGACTCTGTCGGGCGCGGCGCGACCTGGACACGTCGATGAGCTGTCGTTGCCATCCGCCCGTAACAACGCGGCGCGTTCTGTATCGCCGACGAAACACTTCCGCACCGTCGTCGTGACACCACCTGCATAACTTTCCTCTCACCGGAATGTTTCTGGCGGTGAGTGGAGGTTTGATGACGGATCAGTTGACGCGGGTCGCACCCGCGCAGGGCGCCGAATCAGGTGCGCTGAAGGAGACCCTGGAGGACTACACCCTGCGGTTCGCGCCGCGCAGCTACCGCAAGTGGAGCGGTGCGGTCGTCGCGACGTCGGCGCTGGGTGGCATCGCCTACCTCGCCGACTTCTCGATCGGCGCCAACATCGGCATCGCGCACGGCACCGGCAACGCGTTGTGGGGCATCGGCCTGTTCGCCGCGGTCATCATCGCGACGGGCATCCCTCTCGCGTACTACGCGGCCCGCTACAACCTCGACCTGGACCTGATCACGCGCGGCAGCGGGTTCGGCTATTACGGTTCGGTCGTCACGAACTTGATCTTCGCGTCGTTCACCTTCATCTTCTTCGCCCTCGAGGGCTCGATCATGGCGCAGGGTCTGCACCTCGGCTTGTCCGTCCCGTTGCCGGTCGGATATCTGGTGTCGACGCTGATCGTCCTCCCGCTGGTCATCTACGGCATGAAGGCGCTCGCCAAACTCCAGGTGTGGACGACGCCGTTGTGGCTGGTCATGATGGTCGGGCCGCTGATCTATCTGCTGGCGGCACATCCCGGTTCGGTGAGTGAATTCCTCGCGTTCTCCGGTGTCGACGAGAACGGCGCACCTCGCGGCGAAGGCGTCAGCTGGGCGGGCATCATGCTCTGCGCAGGCGTCTGCCTGTCGCTGATCGCTCAGATCGCCGAGCAGATCGACTACCTGCGCTTCATGCCGCCGAAGACTCCGGAGAACAAGCGCCGCTGGTGGTCCGCCGTGCTGATCGCAGGCCCGGGCTGGGTGCTGTTCGGCGCGGTCAAGCAGATCGTCGGTCTGTTCCTCGCCGTCTACCTGATCGCCAACGTCGCCGACGGCGCGGGCATCGCGAACCAGCCTGTTCACCAGTTCCTGATCACCTACGAGGAGATGATGCCGCACTGGCTGGCGATGACCCTCGCCGTGATCCTCGTGGTCATCTCGCAGATCAAGATCAACGTCACCAACGCCTACTCCGGCTCGCTGGCCTGGACCAACTCGTTCACGCGCGTCACCAAGACTTACCCGGGACGCCTGGTGTTCGTCGTGGTGAACCTGGTCATCGCGCTCGTTCTCATGGAAGCGAACATGTTCAGCTTCCTGTCGGAGCTGCTGAACTTCTACGCGAACTGCGGCATCGCCTGGATCGTGGTGGTCGCCACCGACATCGTCGTCAACAAGTACCTGCTCGGCATCAGCCCCAAGCACCCGGAGTTCCGCCGCGGCATGCTGTACGCGGTCAATCCAGTGGGCTTCGTGTCCGTGATCGTCGCCGCCGGCGCGTCGATCGCAGTGTTCTTCGGACTGTTCGGCGACGGCATCGCGCCATTCTCGCCGCTGGTGGCCGCCGTCCTCGCGATGCTGCTGCCTCCGATCCTGGCGGTCGCGACCAAGGGGCGCTACTACCTGCGTCGCACCGATGACGGGATCGATCTCCCGATGTACGACGAGCACGGCAACCCCAGCGACGAGAAGCTGCTGTGCTGTGTCTCCGGCGTCGAGTTCGAACGCCCCGACATGTTGGCCTCCGCGGTCCCCGCGGCCGACGGCTCCAAGCAGTACATCTCCTCGCTGGCCCTGGCCTGCGACAAGACCGGACTTCACGTGCTCCCGGCACAGAAGTAGGACTTGCTCCGAGCCGCGTGACCGCTATGTGGTCACGCGGCTCGGAGCAAGGTGCAGGACGGTGAGCGGCACGGGTGCGGTCGGCCTGTCCATCCGCCTTTGCGGAGCCCGATCGCAACCTTCTCGGCAGTGCTGCACGCGCGATTGCGGACCTGTCCGTATCCGATCCGATAGGTACGGCGGTCTGCGTGGACGGCCGCGTCGAGGTCGCGTTCCATGTCGCGGTCCCGCGACACCGCGTCGGCGTGGCCGAGCCGCCCGTCGAGTTCCACGACTACGCCCCATTCGGGATAGTCGAGGTCGCGAAATCCGGGCCGACCGACGCCGGTAGGAGCCTGACGCAGAGGAGCGGGCAGTCCGTGGGCACGTTCGACGGCGGTCAGATACTCGTGCTCGAGGACCGAGCAGGTCCCGGCGTGCACATCATCCAGGACGTCCCTGATGAACCTGCCGTTCCGGGTGCGGCAGCGCGCGTCGAGTGCGGCCAGCAGCCTCATCGCGGTGGTCCGCCGCGACCCGACCGCGTCGGACAGGACCGCGATCACTTCCACCGCCGTCGTCGCGTCGGCTGCGAGATCGATGACCGTCTGCTCAAGTCGCACCCGCGGCGGAGCGACGGTCGCGACAACCGCGTCGTCGTAGTCGGAGCGGTAGTGGACGACGATCCCGTCCACCCGCCGAAGGTTCCGTCGGGCGTCGACCGCGACATGGATCGGCCCGGCCGTCGAACCCCTCCCGGTGAGCAACATCCACGCTGACCGGTGTGACAACGCGGACGGCCAGGTGTGCAGGAGCGCGCACCACGCGCGTCGCCGCAATCGCTGTCGGACGTACGCCGAGTCGAGGCCGCAGTCGAGCACCTGGCGTCGGCTCACCACCCCGGACTGATCGTGAATCACCTGGTCCAGGCGCGCCAACGCCCGCTGATCGTCCCCCATCCGCTCAGTGTGAACCAGAGCGGCGATGAAAACGAGACCCATCCGGCGATCTGTGGATACCGGACAGTAGCCCTTGTTCCGAGCCTCGTGACCAATATGTGGTCACTGGGCTCGGAGCGAGCAGTGAACGATGCCGCAGGCCCGCCGATTCGACTCTGGCCAGCAAGTTCCCTACACTTGTGTGGTTGCCCGGGTGAAGTGTGCCCCCGGGAGCCACAACTTCATAGCTCACGGGTGCCGGCGAAAAGCCAATGGCATCGGTAGGCGAGAACAATGCACAACTATCCACTTCGTGGAAGGCCCACCGGCGAACAGGCGGAGAAATCCGCAGGTCACTGCTGTATGGGAACCGCTACGAGAAAGGTTGACGGTCAACAACCATGACCATGACTGATCCGATCGCAGACTTCCTGACACGTCTGCGCAACGCCAACTCGGCGTTCCACGACGAGGTGAGCCTCCCGTCGTCGAAGATCAAGGTGAACATCGCCGAGATCCTCAAGCGCGAGGGTTACATCACCGACTTCAGCGTCGAAGACGCAGAGGTCGGCAAGAAGCTCGTCGTCACCCTGAAGTACGGCCCGAGCCGGGAGCGCAGCATCGCTGGTCTCCGCCGCGTCTCGAAGCCGGGTCTCCGGGTGTACGCGAAGTCCACCAATCTGCCTAAGGTCCTGGGCGGCCTCGGCGTGGCGATCATCTCCACGTCGTCCGGTCTGCTCACTGATCGCCAGGCTAAGAACCAGGGCGTTGGCGGCGAAGTCCTCGCCTACGTCTGGTAGGGGAGCGTAGAAACAATGTCGCGTATTGGTAAGAATCCCATCGCAATTCCCGCCGGTGTCGACGTCACGATCGACGGCCAGGACGTGAAGGTCAAGGGCCCGAAGGGCGAACTGAACCTCACCGTCTCCGAGCCGATCACCGTGACGAAGGAAGAGAACTCCATCGTCGTCGCCCGGCCCAACGACGAGCGCCGCAGCCGTGCCCTGCACGGCCTCTCGCGCACTCTCGTCAACAACCTCGTGATCGGTGTCACGCAGGGCTACACCACGAAGATGGAGATCTTCGGTGTCGGCTACCGCGTCGCAGCCAAGGGCAAGGACCTCGAGTTCGCTCTCGGCTACAGCCACCCCGTGCCGATCGAGGCACCGGAAGGCATCACCTTCGCAGTGGAATCGCCCACCAAGTTCTCGGTCTCGGGCATCGACAAGCAGCAGGTGGGCCAGATCTCGGCGAACATCCGCCGCCTGCGTCGCCCCGACCCGTACAAGGGCAAGGGCGTCCGCTACGAAGGCGAGCAGATCCGCCGCAAGGTCGGAAAGGCGGGTAAGTAAGACATGAGTGAAACAACCGTTCGTAAGCCCATCGGCAAGGACGTCTCGACCCGTCGTCGCACCGCGACCAAGCGTCGTCACTTCCGCCTGCGCAAGAACATCTCCGGCACGGCAGAGCGTCCGCGCATGGCAGTCAAGCGCAGCAGCCGTCACATCCACGTGCAGCTCATCGACGATCTGACCGGTCGCACCCTGGCAGCAGCCAGCACCATCGAGGCCGACGTCCGCGCAGCCGGTGGCGACAAGTCGGCTCAGGCAGCCAAGGTCGGAGAGCTCGTCGCAGCTCGCGCCAAGGCCGCAGGCGTCGAAGCCGTCGTCTTCGACCGCGGTGGCAAGGCGTACCACGGCCGCATCGCGGCTCTGGCCGACGCCGCCCGCGAGGGAGGCCTGAGCTTCTAATGATGATCACGATCGACATGACCAACAACGGAGGGGACATCTGATGCCCGGACGTCAGCGTGACGGCGGCAACGGACCCGCCGGAAACAACAACAGCAACGCCAACGGTGGCAACGAGCGCGGCCGCGGCCGCGGCGATCGTCGCGACAACCGCGGCGGACGCGAGCGCGAGGAGAAGAACCACCTCGAGCGCGTCGTCACCATCAACCGCGTCTCGAAGGTCGTCAAGGGCGGCCGTCGCTTCAGCTTCACCGCTCTCGTCGTCGTCGGTGACGGCCAGGGAATGGTCGGCGTCGGCTACGGCAAGGCCAAGGAAGTCCCCGCGGCGATCCAGAAGGGTGTCGAGGAGGCTCGTAAGAGCTTCTTCCGCGTCCCGCTGATCGGCGGCACCGTGACCCACCCCGTCCAGGGTGAGGCCGCAGCAGGCGTCGTCATGCTCCGCCCGGCCAGCTCGGGTACCGGTGTGATCGCCGGTGGCGCCGTTCGCGCCGTCCTCGAGTGTGCAGGCGTCACCGACGTTCTCGCGAAGAGCCTCGGCTCGGACAATGCGATCAACGTCGTCCACGCCACGGTCGCCGCACTGAAGATGCTGCAGCAGCCTGAAGAGGTCGCTGCTCGTCGCGGATTGACCGTCGAAGAGGTCACCCCTGCCGGCATGCTGCGCGCACGCGCCGCTGCCGCCGCGAACAAGGGAGCATAACCATGGCTGAACTCAAGATCACCCAGATCAAGGGCACCATCGGTACCAAGAAGAACCAGCGTGACAGCCTGCGCACCCTTGGTCTCAAGGGCATCCGCCAGACCGTCACCCGCGAGGACACGCCGATCAACCGCGGTCTCATCAACGTGGTCCGTCACCTCGTGACAGTCGAAGAGGTTTAAGTCATGACCATCAAGCTGCACCACCTTCGCCCCGCACCGGGTGCGAAGACCGAGAAGACCCGCGTGGGTCGCGGTGAGGGCTCGAAGGGTAAGACCGCAGGCCGCGGCACCAAGGGCACCAAGGCGCGCAAGAACGTCCCAGCACGTTTCGAGGGCGGCCAGATGCCGCTGCACATGCGTCTGCCGAAGCTCAAGGGCTTCACCAACCGCAACCGCGTGGAGTACCAGGTCGTCAACGTCGGCGATCTGTCCGCACTGTTCCCCGAGGGCGGCACCATCGGTGTCGACGAGCTCGTGGCAGCCGGTGCCGTTCGCAAGAACGAACTGGTCAAGGTGCTGGGCGAAGGCGAACTGACCGTTGCGGTGAACATCACCGCCAACAAGTTCTCCGGCTCCGCCAAGGAGAAGATCGTCGCCGCCGGCGGCACCGCCACCGAGCTGTAAAGACGTCGGTGAATCTCTGATCACGCCGGTCAGGTGAGCAAACGCGGGACGTACGCCGTCCTGTGGGTGCTCACCTGACCGTCGCTGATTGGATGACTGTTAGAGTTCGTGGGGGCATTCTCCAAGAGTGAGTGCCCTGCAATCTTTTCGAGTGTGACGCCCCGACCACGCCGAGGCCGCACAGGCCCGCATGTTTCAGGTGCTTATAGGAGGACTTGGTGCTTTCCCCCCTCGTGGCGACCTTCAGGACGCCCGATCTGAGGAAGAAGATCTTCTACGTCCTCGGCATCCTGGTGCTGTACCGCCTCGGTACGACCATGCCGTCGCCGGGCGTCAACTTCAAAGAGATCGACCGATGCGTCGAAGCCGCCAGCCGCGGCGACTCCGGTCAGATCTACTCGCTGATCAACATGTTCTCCGGCGGCGCGCTGTTGCAGCTGTCGGTGTTCGCGATCGGCATCATGCCGTACATCACGGCCAGCATCATCGTTCAGCTGCTCACCGTTGTCATCCCGCGGTTCGAGCAGCTGCGTAAGGAAGGCCAGTCCGGCCAGAACAAGATGACGCAGTACACGCGTTACTTGACGCTGGCACTTGCCGTGCTTCAGTCGACGGGCATCGTCGCGCTGGCCGCCAGCGGCAACCTGCTGCCGAGCACCGGGCCGGACTGCAACTCGCAGGACATCATCTCCGACCGTTCGATCTTCGGTCTCGTCATCATCATCATGGTGATGACCGCAGGCGCGATGCTCGTCATGTGGTTCGGTGAGCTCATCACCGAGCGCGGCGTCGGCAACGGCATGTCGCTGATGATCTTCGCGGGCATCGTCGCCCGCCTCCCCTCCGAGGGACGCAACATCCTCAACAGCAGCGGAGGCCTTCGCTTCGGTCTCGTCTGCGTCGCGATCCTCATCATCCTGATCGCCGTCGTGTTCATCGAGCAGGGCATGCGCCGGATTCCCGTCCAGTACGCCAAGCGCATGGTCGGCCGCAAGATGTACGGCGGATCGTCGACGTACATGCCGATCAAGGTGAACACCGCGGGCGTCATCCCGGTCATCTTCGCGTCGTCGCTGCTGTACATTCCGCAGCTCATCCTCCAGCTGACCAATCAGAACAGCACCGAGGTGGCCGGCTGGCAGGTGTGGATGCAGGACAATCTGATCAACCCGTCCAGCGTCTTCCACATCGTCACGTACTTCCTGCTGATCGTGTTCTTCACGTACTTCTACGTGGCTGTCACGTTCAACCCGGAAGAGCGCGCCGACGACATGAAGCGCTACGGCGGATTCATCCCGGGCATCCGACCCGGCCGCCCGACCGCCGAATACTTGGGCTACGTGCTCAACCGGATCACGCTGCCTGGTTCGCTGTACCTGGGCATCATCTCGATCCTCCCCAACCTCTTCATGGACATCGGAAGCGGCAGCGCTGCGAACATCCCGTTCGGCGGCACCGCCCTCCTGATCATCGTGGCCGTCGGCCTCGACACCATCAAGCAGGTCAACAGTCAGTTGATGCAACGCAAGTACGAAGGGTTCCTCAAGTGAGACTTGTCATTCTCGGTCCCCCCGGCGCAGGTAAGGGCACTCAGGCAGAGTTGCTGTCGGAGTCGCTCGGCATTCCGCACATCTCCACCGGTGATCTGTTCCGCGCCAACATCTCGCAGGGCACCCCGATCGGCGTCGAAGCGAAGAAGTACCTCGACGCAGGCAACCTCGTTCCGCCGGAGATCACCATCAACATGGTGCGTGAACGTCTCGCTGAACCCGACGCCTCAAACGGATTCATCCTCGACGGCTTCCCCCGCTCGACCGAGCAGGCGGTCGCTCTCGAAGGCATCCTCGACGACCTCGGGACCGCACTCGACGGCGTTCTGTCGTTCGAGGTCGACGCCGACGTGGTCGTCGAGCGCATGCTTGCTCGCGGGCGCGCCGACGACACCGAAGAGGTCATCCGCAACCGCATGTCGGTGTACGCCGCTGAGACCGCTCCGCTGCTCGACCACTACGCGTCGACCGTCAGTCGTATCGACGCCGTCGGTGACGTGCAGGAAGTGCATCAGCGCGTCCTGACCTCGCTCGGCAAGGCCTGACCGGACGCCAGTGGGATTCCGCAAACCCAAGGCCGTTCCGTTCCGTACGGCCGGTGAGCTCGACGCGATGGCGGCGGCAGGCGAGATCGTCGGCGCCGCGCTCGTAGCGGTGCGCGAGGCAGCCGCCGTCGGTGTCAGCACACTCGATCTCGATCAGGTCGCCGAGGCGGTGATCCGCGACGCGGGCGCCGTGCCGTCGTTCAAGGGCTACCACGGTTTCCCGGGATCGATCTGCAGCTCGGTCAACGACGTCGTCGTCCACGGCATACCGTCCAAGGACGTCGTCCTGGCCGAACACGACCTCGTCTCGATCGACTGCGGTGCGATTCTCGACGGCTGGCACGGCGACTCGGCGTGGACCTTCGGGGTCGGCGAACTGTCGACGCCGGACCACGAACTCAACGAGGCGACTCGCCTGTCGCTGGAAGCCGGAATCGCCGCGATGGTCGACGGAGCGCGTCTCACCGACGTCTCCGCGGCCATCGAACGGGGCACGATCGCCGCGGGCGAGAAGTTCGGCAGGCGGTTCGGCATCGTCGCAGGCTACGGCGGCCACGGCATCGGCCGTGAGATGCACATGGAACCGTTCCTCCCGAACGAGGGCAAGCCGAACCGCGGTCCGCGTCTGGTGATCGGATCGACGCTCGCCGTCGAGCCGATGCTGACGCTCGGCACCGAGGACACCACCGAACTCGACGACGGCTGGACGGTCGTCACCGACGACGGAACACGCGCGTCGCACTGGGAGCACACCGTGGCGGTCACCGCCGATGGACCGCGGATCCTCACCACACGCCCGGCCTGACGCGGCACTCGACGGTCTGTGAACCGTTCGACTGACAGTGCAGTGCGCGTCGTGCTGCGTGCGATGATCTCCTCTATTCCGGTACGGCGAGGAGGCCCACGATGACGTATCCGTACGGAGATCCGCGCCGCGGTCCGGGCACACCCGCGTGGGGAAATCCGCCGCCGATTCAGAATCCGCACCCGCAGTATCCCTTCCCACAACCCCAGTACCCGCAACCCCAGTACCCGAATCCACGGTTCTCGTACCCGCAGCCGA
This sequence comes from Gordonia malaquae, assembly GCF_037148075.1. Taxonomy (NCBI): domain Bacteria; kingdom Bacillati; phylum Actinomycetota; class Actinomycetes; order Mycobacteriales; family Gordoniaceae; genus Gordonia; species Gordonia malaquae. The sequence goes on from NZ_JBBCUB010000001.1 coordinate 502,403, forward strand.
ACGGTGGTGCGCCGCGCGGTCCCCGTGTCGGTGCGCCGATCGCTTGGATCATCGGGATCGTGGCGGCGGTCGTGGTCGTGGTGGCAGGCGTGATCGTGGTTCCTCGGCTCATCGACGGCGGCGGCATCGGCGGCAGTTCGGACGAGGAACAGATCGTCGCGCAGTTCGAGGGCTACGTCGAAGACCTCGGTGCAGGCGACTGGTCGTCGGCCGCGGACCGGATCTGCCGTGAATCGCCTATGCGGCCGATCGTTCAGGGACTCGGGCTCTTCTCCCAGACCGTCGGCGAAGGACGGACCCTCGACTTCGGGATCGACGTCCAGAACATTCAGATCAACGGCGACGACGCCACAGTGCAGGCGACGTTCGACTTCCCCGGGCTCGAGAACGCTCCCATGCCGGGAGCGGCGAAGAAGGTGGACGGCCAGTGGTGTCTGATGACGTGATGTCGGCACGCATGCGGATGATCATGTGGCTCGGGGCAGCGGTGGCGGCGGCGGGCGTGCTGGTGGGCGTGCTGGCGCTGGCGAGACCGTCGCCTCCTGCCGCGCCGTCCGACCGTGAGCTCATCGAAGAGCAGGTCCGCGGCTATGTCGACGATCTGTCACGCGGAGCGTTCCTCGCCGCCGTCGGGCGATCATGCTCGGCGACCCCGGTGGCACGCAGCGCGGTCACCGAGCCCCCGGGCGAAGTCGTCGTGCAGTCCACGGCGGTCATCAACGACGTGACGATCACCGGTTCGAGCGCCGTGGTCGACGCAGTCCTGGACACTCGGGGCGTGCGCACCGACCTGCCCATGCGCTTGGAGAAGCACAACGGCGATTGGTGCATCTCGGACCTACCGGGTCACTGACTCCGGTCGGTGGTCTCGACTGCCGCTCGTTCGCTTCGACAGGGCGGTCCACGCTCCCACTGCGAGCACGGCGAACGTGACGAGAACGTACGACGCTCCGATGATCTGCTGCCACCACGACCACGTCAGCTCGCGGTCGTCGCGGGCAGGCATGAGCCAGTGGGGACCCACGTAGAACATCACCAGGGCGGCGCCTGTCGTCAGGCAGAACGGGAGGTCGCGGCGGCCCTTCACGATCGCGTCGAGAGCGACGACGAGGGCGGGCACCGCCCACACCCAGTGGTGGGACCAACTGATCGGTGAGACGAGAAGCACCGCGGCCGCGTTCACGATCAGTGCGGTCGCGAGGTTGCCGTCGGCGAGGAGTCTGCGCATCCAGATCGCCGCGAGGACCACAGCGATCGCGGACAGGGCGATCCACACCAGCGACGACGCAGTCTCGCCGAGGCCGAGACGGAAAGCGAGTCCCTTCAACGATTCGTTGCCTGCGAAGTGCGGTGCGCCGATGCGACCGGTCTCGCGGAGCTTCGTGAACCAATAGGTGTGGGAGTCGCCGGGCATGATCAGCCATGCGACGCCGATCGAGACGATCGTCGAGCAGATAGTCGTCACGAACGCGCGCCAGTCCCGCCTGATCAGGAACAGCAGCAGGAAACCGGCAGGGGTCAGCTTGATCGAGATCGCGATGCCGATCAGCAGGCCGCGCGGCCATCTCTCGGAACGGTTCAGGACGTCGAAGGCGACGGCAGCCATGAGGACGGCATTCACCTGACCGAAGCCGAGCGTCTCGCGGACAGGTTCGAGGAACTGCGCGAAGGCGAGGACGACGAGGACGATCGCGAGGCGGACGCCGCGGTCCATCGTCGGGCGCAAGCGGTCGAGGACCAGCCAGACCGTCAGTCCGATGGACGCGAGCGTCAGCACGAACATGACGGTCGCGGCTGGTGTCGCGGGCATGGCGGCGAACGGCGCGAACACGATGGCCGCGAGTGGGGGATACGTGAACGGCAGGTGGATGTTCCCGTCGAGCGGCGGGAGCGGACCGTAGACGTCGTTGCCGTCGAGGAACGTCTGTGCGCCCAGCCGGTACACCATGAGGTCCAGGTAGCCGTGCCACACACGTAGCGTCAGACCAATCGCGGTAGTGGCGGCGAGAAACACCGCAGCCGCGATCACGAGGGTCCTCGGGGAGCGGTTGCGGAGCATCAGCGGGGTCGGCACCGGGCAAGAATACCAGCGCTGCCTGCGCAAACGCCGAATCGGGCAGGGGTGATTCAGGTCTCGAGCAGGATCGTCACCGGTCCGTCGTTGACCAGATCGACGTGCATGTGGGCACCGAATCGACCCGTCGAGACCGTGGCGCCGAATCCGCGCAGCGACTCGACGACGGAATCGACGAGGGGTTCGGCGGCAGGCCCCGGCGCCGCGGCGTTCCACGATGGACGTCGGCCCTTCGTGGTGTTCGCGTACAGGGTGAACTGGCTGATCACGAGGATCGGCGCATCGACGTCGGCTGCGGCCGCTTGTGGACGGTCGTCGTCGCCGTCGAGGATGCGGAGTCCCCATATCTTGTCGGCGAGCGTACGGGCGTCGGCCTCGTCGTCCTCGTGGGTGACGCCGACGAGCGCGACCAGACCCTGTGCTCCGTCGGCGAGGTCGAGTGAGCCGACGATCTCGCCGTCGACGGTCACCGACGCCGAACTGACTCGTTGCAGAACTGCCCGCATGTCAGTCGTCCAGATAGAACACGACGGTGACCGACGCCGTCACAGACGACGAACCGGCCTGGATCGGCATCGGTGCGGCCATCGCGCGCGCGGAGTACAGCGGTCGGACGTCCGATGCCGGTTCTTCGGTCACGGACTGCACCGCACCGAGACGCGCGCCTGCGAGCATCGCGTACTGCTCGGCGCGGGAGACGGCGTCGGCGAACGCGGCGTCGCGTGCCGCGGCGGCGAGGCCGGTGTCGTCCGAGATCGCGAACGACACGTTCTGGATCCGCGCGGCGTCGCCGCCGGCGCGGGCGGCTGCGGCGAGCACGGTCGGGACTCGCTCCAGATCCCGGAGGACCACCGTCATGGTGTGCGACGACGTGTAGCCGATGATCGGCGCGCCGTTCGGTCCGTGGTCGCCGTAACGCGGCTGCACCGATAGATGGGACGTCTGGATGTCACGAGACGGCACACCCGCATCGGTCAGCGTCGCGATCAGATCGGCGACCGCGGCGCCCGCGTCCTGCAGGGACACGCCCACGCTGTACGCGTGGCATTCCACACCGAGATCCACGTGCATCACATCGGGGACTGTCTGCGCTGCGCCGTGACCGACCACGGTCACTGTCCGCTCCACGTCGGTCACCGGTACAGGTTCTCCGGTCGATCCTTGAGGAGCATCGTGGTGATCCACCCGACCACCGAGATCACGATCGCGCCGAACACCCCGGACCAGAAGATGCCGTCCACCACCAGGCCGACATGGAAGACGTCCGTCGTCAGCCACGACGTGATGTTCAGCATCAACGCGTTGATCACGACGTGGATCAACCCGAGCGTCAAGATGTACAGCGGGATCGACAGGACCTGCACGACGGGTTTGATGAATCCGTTGACCAAGCCGAACACCATGGCCACGAGAAGAACGACGGCGGTCTTCGCCCACCAGGAGCTCAGACCGCCGAAGTCGAAGTAGACGCCGGGGACGATGACGTCCGCGACCCAGAGTGCAAAGCCCGTCAGGGCGCTGCGAATGAGGAATGCGCGCATGAGACCAGTGTTGCACGGGTGGTCATGGGTGCAGGCGAATCAGTACTGGGGAGGCTGGGCCGGCCACTGCTGCTGTCCCTGCTGTGGCGCAGGCGGATACATGTTCGGCGCCGCTGGGAGTCCCGGCTGCTGGCCGTAGCCCTGCGGACTGTAGCCCTGCTGCTGCTGTCCGCCAGGCTGCTGTGAATATCCCTGCTGCGGCGTGCCGTACGGCTGCTGCCCGAAACCCTGCTGCCCGAAACCCTGCTGCGGGGGATAGCCCTGCTGGGGCATTCCCGGCTGCGGCGGGTACTGCTGCCCGTATCCGGGCTGCTGTTGAGGGTAGCCGCCCGGCTGCCCGTTGGTGTTCGACGAGAACGCACCCATCACACGGGCGCGCTTGGCCGGGTCGCTGAACACCTTTACAAGGACACCGATCACCGCGGCCACGATGATCAGCACGATGATGGTTCCGAACGAGAAGCTCCCGCCGCCTCGACGGCGACGGGCGAGATGATCGACAGCCAAGTCGATGACGGGATCGCTTGAAGCGACGATTTCAGAAATCACGATTCGCCACCCTATGCCGTGCTCTCTCGATGCGACAGAGATCAAAGAGGTGAATCGACCGAACGGAGACCGATCCGCGCGTCGCCACGCCCGCGGGACGACAGCGGTGGTCGGAGTTGGCTGATACAACACATCTGACGTAGACTCGAACCTCGGTGCGTCGCGCGGGTTTCCGCATGTCTTCGCCCGGGCGTTGTTCACGTCCGGCCGGGGAGGAGCTCGCGTTCAGTGCCACCGTACCGGAAGCACGAAGGATCCAGGCTCGGTAACGCGTGAAAGCGTGTGACCGGGAGAATCGCGGAGGAAATGGCTAAGAAAGACGGAGCCATCGAGGTTGAGGGTCGCGTTGTCGAACCCCTGCCCAATGCGATGTTTCGCATTGAGCTGGAGAACGGTCACAAGGTTCTCGCCCACATCAGCGGCAAGATGCGGCAGCACTACATCCGCATCCTGCCGGAAGACCGCGTCGTTGTAGAGCTCTCGCCCTACGACCTCGCCCGTGGACGAATCGTCTACCGGTACAAGTAACCCCAGAAGTTCAACAAGGAGAACGCTGACGTGAAGGTCAATCCGAGCGTCAAGCCGATCTGCGAGAAGTGCAAGGTGATCCGTCGTAACGGCCGGGTCATGGTGATCTGCGAGAACCTGCGTCACAAGCAGCGTCAGGGCTGATCAGCGCCTTTTACAGGTCGCTTGAAACACACAACTGAATACCGCGTATGAACTTCCAGAACCAGTGTCCGCAGACGCGTGGACACCGACCCCCGGTTCAGAGGCCGGGGCCCGACGCATGAGTTCGGGACGGACTGGAAGCAGACCTCTGAGATACAGAAGGAACGCCCCACATGGCACGTGTTGCAGGTGTGGATCTCCCCCGCGAAAAGCGGCTGGAGATCGCACTCACGTACATCTACGGAGTTGGTCGTACCACCTCCAAGGAGATCATCGCCGCCACCGGTCTCTCGGCCGATCTGCGTGCGAAGGATCTGACCGACGCAGACGTCTCGAAGCTGCGCGAATACATCGAAGCCTCGGTGAAGGTGGAGGGTGACCTCCGTCGCGAGGTGCAGGCCGACATCCGTCGCAAGATCGAGATCGGCTGCTACCAGGGTCTGCGCCACCGTCGCGGCCTGCCGGTCCATGGTCAGCGCACCAAGACCAATGCCCGCACTCGCAAGGGCCCGAAGAAGACCATCGCCGGGAAGAAGAAGTAATGCCTCCGAAGTCACGTAGCGCAGGCCCGAAGAAGGGCACCCGCCGTCGCGATAAGAAGAACGTCCCGCTGGGCCACGCGCACATCAAGTCGACGTTCAACAACACCATCGTCTCGATCACCGACCCCGAGGGCAACGTGATCAGCTGGGCGTCGTCCGGCCACGTGGGCTTCAAGGGCTCGCGTAAGAGCACCCCGTTCGCCGCGCAGCTCGCTGCCGAGAACGCCGCTCGCAAGGCTCAGGAGAACGGCGTCAAGAAGGTCGACGTGTTCGTCAAGGGACCGGGTTCGGGTCGCGAGACCGCTATCCGTTCGCTGCAGGCCGCCGGCCTCGAGGTCGGCACCATCTCCGACGTGACCCCGCAGCCGCACAACGGCTGCCGCCCGCCCAAGCGGCGCCGGGTCTAAGCGGAAAGGAAGAGATAAGACATGGCTCGTTATACCGGCCCCGCCACCAAGAAGTCCCGTCGTCTTCGCGTCGACCTGATCGGCGGCGACGCATCGTTCGAGCGTCGCCCCTACCCGCCCGGCCAGCATGGTCGCGCACGCATCAAGGAGTCGGAGTACCTGCTCCAGCTCCAGGAGAAGCAGAAGGCTCGCTTCACCTACGGCGTCATGGAGAAGCAGTTCCGTCGTTACTACGAGGAGGCCAACCGCCGCTCGGGTAAGACCGGCGACGTGCTGCTCCAGATTCTCGAGACCCGTCTCGACAACGTCGTCTACCGTGCAGGCATCGCCCGCACGCGTCGTCAGGCTCGCCAGATGGTCAGCCACGGCCACTTCACCGTCAACGGTGTCCGCGTGGACGTGCCCAGCTACCGCGTGAGCCAGTACGACATCATCGACGTTCGTCAGAAGTCGCTGCAGTCGACGCCGTTCCAGATCTCTCTGGAGACCGTCGGCGACCGGACCCCTCCGGCCTGGCTGCAGGTGGTTCCGTCGACGCTGCGCATCCTCGTGCACTCGGTGCCTGAGCGTGCTCAGATCGACGTCCCGCTGACCGAACAGCTCATCGTCGAGTACTACTCGAAGTAAATCTGACAGCACACGCTGTTCAGATCCGCTTTCACGCCGTCAAATAGTGGTCGGCACGAAGGAGAAATCACCACATGCTCATCTCACAGCGACCCACCCTCTCCGAAGAGGTGCTGGCCGAGAACCGCTCGAAGTTCACCATCGAACCCCTCGAGCCGGGCTTCGGTTACACCCTCGGCAACTCGCTGCGGCGCACGCTGCTGTCGTCCATCCCGGGCGCAGCGGTCACCAGCATCCGCATCGACGGTGTCCTGCACGAGTTCACCACCGTCCCCGGGGTGAAGGAGGATGTCACCAACATCATCCTGAACCTCAAGGGTCTCGTGGTCAGCTCCGAAGAGGACGAGCCGGTCACCATGTACGTCCGTAAGCAGGGTCCGGGAGCCGTCACCGGCGCCGACATCGTGCCGCCCGCAGGCGTCACGGTTCACAACCCCGACCTGCACATCGCAACCCTCAACGACAAGGGCAAGCTCGAGATCGAGCTCGTCGTCGAGCGGGGCCGCGGTTATGTTCCGGCCGTGCAGAACAAGGCCTCCGGCGCAGAGATCGGCCGCATCCCGGTCGACTCGATCTACTCGCCGGTCCTGAAGGTGACCTACAAGGTCGAGGCCACCCGCGTCGAGCAGCGCACCGACTTCGATCGTCTGGTGCTCGACGTGGAGACGAAGAACTCCATCACCGCGCGCGACGCCTTGGCGTCGGCCGGTAAGACCCTGGTCGAGCTATTCGGCCTGGCTCGTGAGCTCAACGTCGAGGCCGAGGGCATCGAGATCGGACCCTCGCCCGCCGAGGCCGATCACATCGCTGCGTTCACGCTGCCGATCGAGGATCTGGAGCTGACCGTCCGTTCGTACAACTGCCTCAAGCGCGAAGGTGTCCACACCGTCGGCGAGCTCGTTGCACGTACCGAGTCGGATCTGCTCGACATCCGCAACTTCGGTCAGAAGTCGATCGACGAGGTGAAGGTGAAGCTCCACGGTCTTGGTCTGTCCCTCAAGGACAGCCCGGCCAGCTTCGACCCGTCGCAGGTCGCCGGTTACGACCCGGCCACCGGCACGTGGACGGACGAGGCGTCGTACGACGCCGACTCCGGTGAAGATTTCGCGGAGACCGAACAGCTGTAAGGGCTGCAAGAACCACTACGACTTCCCGGTCGCGAGATCGGTCAGTCCCCTCCTAGGAGAGAGAAATGCCCAAGCCCACTAAGGGTGCCCGCCTCGGCGGGTCGGCCAGCCACCAGAAGGCGATCCTGGCGAACCTCGCCACGGCGCTCTTCGAGCACGGCCGCATCACCACCACCGAAGCGAAGGCCAAGCGGCTCCGTCCGTACGCCGAGAAGCTGATCACCCACGCGAAGGCCGGCCAGCTGGCCAACCGTCGCGAGGTCATGAAGGACATCCGCGACAAGGACATCGTTCACACGCTGTTCGCGGAGATCGGCCCGCACTTCGCCGAGCGTCCGGGCGGCTACACCCGCATCATCAAGACGCTGCCGCGCAAGGGCGACAACGCCCCCATGGCAGTGATCGAGCTGGTTCGCGAGTCGACCGCATCGAACGAGGCCAACCGTGTCGCTCGCGCAGCGGCGTCGAAGGCGAAGGCAGCGGAGGAGGCTCCGGCCGCCGAGGCTCCCGCAGCTGTCGCCGACACCGCGGCCGACGCTCCGGCCGGCTCGCATGGGCCGATCGAAGGCGACGCTGCGCCCGAGGGTTTCCCGATCAAGGGCAACGCTCAGTCGAAGCTGTACCACCGCCCCGGCACTCGTTTCTACGAGTCGACCGTCGCGGAGATCTGGTTCGCCACTGAGGCGGACGCGGAGGCTGCAGGTTACTCCCTGCCGCCGTCGCAGCAGGAAGACTGATTCCTCAGCACGCGCAACTGCCCGTCCTCGTCGATGACGAGGGCGGGCAGTGTCGTCTGCGCATGCGGATCGGGTACGACGGCACCGACTTCTCGGGCTGGGCCACTCAGCCCGGACGCCGCACCGTCCAGGAGACCATCGAGACCACACTGTCCACGGTGCTGCGATCGCCCGTTCGGCTGACCGTCGCGGGCCGGACCGATGCCGGTGTTCACGCATCCGGGCAAGTAGTGCACTGCGATGTACCTGTCGACTCACTGCAGTCGAGGTCGATCGACGGTGACCCGTCGCGCCTCGTCCGTCGTCTCGCCAAGATGCTGCCGGACGACGTCCGTGTGAAGGCCGTCGAGCAGGTCTCCACGGACTTCGACGCACGGTTCGCTGCACTGGCTCGAACCTACGAGTACCGTCTCGCCGATGCGCTGTGGGGCGCCGAACCGACCTCTGCTCGCATCACTGCGGACTGGCCGCGACACCTGGACGTCGATCTGATGAATGCCGCGTCCGCGTCGCTGGTGGGACTCAACGACTTCGCGGCCTTCTGTCGGTTCCGGGAGGGATCGACGACGATCCGGGAGCTCCAGGAGTTCTCGTGGCGTCGCGACGACGCGGGTGTGCTGGTGGCACGCGTGCGGGCCGACGCCTTCTGTTGGTCCATGGTCCGTTCGCTTGTCGGAGCAGTCGCCGTCGTCGGTGACGGGCGGCGCGATCTCGACTGGTGCGTGGGACTGCTGGCCGAGAGAGAACGATCGGCTCAGGTGCCGGTCGCTCAGGCTCGTGGCCTCTGCCTGATGCGCGTCGATTACCCGCCGGAGTCGGAGTGGGCGGCCCGAAGCGCCCTGACGCGTGATGTACGGGACGAATCGGAGCTGCGCGGCGGCTGCTGCGGGGATTGACCCGGACGCGATCCGCGGGCGGGGCCGGGCCGCGCATCTGCACGGCCCGGCCCTGGTCGGGGCTTTTGGGAGGGAGCCTTAAGCGTGTGATTCAACCGTTCGGGAGACGATCGCAATACATTCCGACTGGTAACGTAATCTATGCCACGGCCCGGATCTCGTCAACCGGGACCGGGGTGAGAACAGATACAACCCGGCGATTCGTTCGATCAGGCGAAAGGACGACGATGGCGACCGACACGACAGCTGGGCGTCCACGTGACACTCGCATCGATGCCGCGGTTCTCGACGCAGCGCGAGACGTGATCGCCGAAGTCGGATACGCCGGCCTCACTTTCACCGAAGTAGCCGCACGTGCGGGCACCTCCGTCCCCGCCATCCGCCGTCGCTGGCCCAGCAAGTCGCATCTCGTCCATCGGGTGGTGTTCCCGGTCGAGGTCGCGATCCCGCCTCGGAATCCTCATGCGACCCTCGACGACGAGCTCGACTCGGTCATCGACGGCTGCGCGAGCCTGTTCTCCGACGCCGCGATGCGCCGAGCTCTGATGGGTGTCTTCAGCGAACTAGCCGACGACGACGACCTGCAGCGCGAAGTGACCGACCGCTTGCGATTCGCAGTGTGGGAGGACCTGACCGAACGGCTCACTCTCGCGGCCGCACGCGACGAGGTGACCATCGAGCCCGATCCGTCGCTGCTCATCGAAGCCGCGTTCGGTGCGACCCTGATGGCCGTCATGCTGCGCGGGGTGAAGGCCCTCGACGACCAATGGCGATCGGACCTTCACCGCGCGCTGTGGAGCATCCTCGTTCCCTGCTGACGCGCGCCCTTCCCAGTGTCAGGCGATCAGCGCGCGGAACGCATCGGGGAGTTCGTCGTCTGCGAGCTCGCGGAACTCCATCGGCCCACCCGTGTACGAGTCCTCCCCGACGATGTAGAGGTTCTCGTCGAACGGCCAGAAGATCACATTCCGCATCTTGACCAGGTAGTTCTTGGTGACGTCTGCGAACGCGGCCGCATTCGGGTTCTCAGCCACGTACGCGCCCGGTGAGATCATGGTCAACCAGCCCTCGATGACGATGCAGTCGTCGTCGACGAGCATGCGGTCGCAGTCGAACTCGAGGATGTGGGCGTTCGCCTCGACGAGGTGTGAGTAGTACGCGCGGACGCCGTCGAGCCCCTTGGGACCGACATCGCCCTCCATGTTCCAGAAGTGGTAGTTCGTGGTGGGGCCGAGAGTCCCCATCAGGCCGTCGAGATGGCCCTGGTGTTCGTAGTGCGCATGCTCGAGCATTCGTTCAAGCATCGTGCGGTGTCGGGGATTCGTGGTCAGTTCGATGCGTGCTCGGATGACGTCGCACAGTGCTTCTTGATTGATGGTGATCTTCGACATCGGGGCTGTCCTTGTCTTCGGTGGGGTGGTTGTCAGTTCGGAATCAGATGGGTGCGGTCGTGTTCGGCGAACGCGGCCTCAAGTGCTGCTCTGGCCTGTGCGTCGAGCGGGACGTAGCGGGCGCCGTCTCGGATCAGCACACGGTCGAGCGTGTGCCATGCGGCCCGACGCAGCGAGGTCTTGTCGACCTTCCGCGTAGCGGTCAACGGGAACCGTTCGGTCAGCCGAAGGAGATGCGGCGTCCACTTGGAGCCCATGTCTGGCTGGGCGTCCAGGAAGGCGGCGAATGCAGCCGGATCGAACGACTGATCGGTCTCCAGAGCCGCCATCACCCGGTCGCCGGTCTGCGGATCGGGGACGGCGTAAGCGCTCACGCCGCGGACGCCGTCGAAGCGCGCGATGATGCGCTCCAGCGGGGCCGTGGAGAAGTTCTCCGAATCGACGCGTATCCAGTCGTTGGTCCGACCGGCGAACCAATAGACGCCATCGGGTGTCCGGTAGGCGAGGTCGCCCGACCAGTAGTCGCCGTCGCGGATCTTCTCTGCCGTGGCTTCGGCGTTGTTGTAGTAGCCCTCGAAGCGGTCGCCGCCGCCGCGGGCGACGATCTCTCCGATGGCCTCCGAGCCGTTGAGCAGTGTCCCGTCGGCGGTCAGGACGGCGTCGGGGCACTCCCGACCGTCGTCGTTCACGATCGTCATGCCGAGCATCGGGTTCGGCGTGCCGAGTGCACCACGCGGTGTCGACGCGTCGCGAACGATCACGCACACGCCTTCCGACGAACCGTACGACTCGGTGACTGGTACGCCGAACCGTCGTTCGAAATCTTCGCGGTCGCGTGCGGACGCCTCTGTTCCCCACCCGAACCGGAGCTCGGTTGTGCGTTCCTCAGCGCATTCGGGCTGCGCGAGGATGTAGGCGAGCGATCGTCCGACGTAGTTGAAGAACGTCGCTCCGAACCGCTGCACGTCGGGCAGGAAGCCGGAGGCGGAGAACTTGTCGCGGAGGGCGTATGTGCCGCCGACTCCGAGGATGGGCGCCCACGCACTCATCACCGCGTTGCCGTGGAACAGCGGCATGGCGTTGTAGGCGACGTCATCGCGGCGCATGCCGTGCACGTTCAACATGCCGATGGCGCGAGTCGCGCCGAACTGCACCTGACGGCCTTGGGCGCCCCAGTCGAGCCCGACGTGAACAGCAGCAGAAGGGTGTGGTTGTCCGGGCCCTCTGCCGTGACGCCCGGTTGCACGTCGAGTAGCCGCCGGTAGTCGTCGGAGTCTGTGAAGACCAAGCGCACGTGGCCGTCGAGGTCGGCGGCCACCTCAGACTGCGACGGGCCGACGATCACGAGAGCGCAGTCGGTGCGGGCGACGTCCGCGACGAGTTCGGCGCCGCGCCGAGTGGGGTTGACGCCGACTATCGTCGCGCCGGCGAGTGCGGCCCCACCGATCAGGAACAGATACTCGGGGCTGTTGTCCATGAGCACGCCGATATGCCAGGGCGTGTCGGCGGGCAGCTCGGCGTGCACTGCGCGCATGGCCACGGCTCGTCGTTCACACTCGGCGACGAACTGCGACCAGGTCCACTCGTCGTCGCCGAACAAGAGTGCTGGTGCGTCGTCGTCTCGGCGTGCGCGGAGCAGATCGGCGGTCGTGGTGAGGTCCGGCACGGTCGACTCCCGTCGGTAATTACGTTCTACTTCGAAACGAAATTAGCGGCGAGTGTGACCCAGGTCAACCAATAGGGTCCGATTGGTGGGAGGTTCGGCGCAGATCAGTTCCGGCGGAACCCGCCCGACAACTCGGTGAGAAGCTCTGCCACCAGGGCGTTCGGCTTTGCATCCACCCGCAGGACGGCGGACACGGGCAGGGTGAAGCTCAAACTGCGTCTGCAGGAGATGCCCGGTTGCAGCGGGTCCTCGTACAGCACGGTCCACGCATCGGGGCGATTGACGAGCTCGAACGCCACCGAATGGCCCTCGCGGATCTCCGGGCCGAACCGGATCTCCGCGTCGGCGCGAGTGAATGCCTGCTGGACCAGCCGGTGGAGGAGCACCTGGCGCTCGGGTGGCGGGAGAAGCAGGGGATAGGCGGCGAGATCATTCGGACTGGGCGCCTGCCCGCCCGCGGCCAACGGGTGGCGCGAGTTGAACGCGATCACGGGCTGGTCCACCCACAGCGGATCCAGATACAGGTTGTCGCGGTCGACGGTCCCGCGGATCAGTGCGAGATCGGCCTCCCCTGACGCGACGGCGTCGATGCGTTGTGTGAACGGTTTGATGAGGAAGTCGATCTCGGCCTCCGGGTGCTGTTCGCGGACCGCGGAGACAGCGGCGAGGGCGGAGCGGGCGAACGACATGTTGGCTGCGATCCGAACCCGTTCGGGGCGCGGCGCGGTGGCCGCGATCGCCGCGTCGCGCATCGCCAACAGGTCTCGGGCGAACGGGAGCAGAGTCTCTCCGGCCTCGGTGAGCCGGACGCGTCGCTGGCTGCGGTCGAACAGTTCGGTGCCGAGCTCGCGTTCCAGGGCGGCGACCTGGTGGCTGATCGCGGACTGCGACACGAAACAACGCTGGGCGGCGCGGGAGAAGCCGCCGGTCTCTGCAACGGCGGCCACATACTCGAGCTGTCGAAACTCCATTCCGTCATTGTATGAACAAAGCAGATTGAAACCAGTAGGTATCGCCTGTTCGACGAGCTTGTTGATGCGTGATGGTTCTAGCACCCTGGTTGTAGAAGGTTCCATCCGATAAGGAGTGAGGGAAATGCGCACCACGGACGTCGTCGTCATCGGTTCCGGATTCGGCGGACTCGCCGCCGCCAAGCGGCTCGCGAAGTCGAAGGTCGAGACCGTGCTGATCTCGGCGACCGATGAGCACCTCTTCCAGCCGCTGCTGTATCAAGTCGCCACCGGGGTACTGGAGTCGGAGGAGATCGCGCCGAACATCGCCGACGTTCTGGCGAGCCGCGACAGCGTCTCGGTGGTCCGCGGATACGTGACCGCCGTCGACGCGCAGAACAAGGTGATCACCTACCGCACCGACGCCGGAGTCGAAGAGCTCGGCTACCGCAGCCTCGTCGCTGCCGCCGGAGTGGCCCAGGGCTACTTCGGGCACGATGAGTGGGCCGACCGGACGTTCTCCCTCAAGACCCTCGACGACGCCGTCACGCTGAGGGCGCATCTGCTGGACTGCTTCGCGCAGCCCGCGGGCGAAGCCGACGCGCACACCTACGTCGTGGTCGGAGCAGGCGCGACCGGTGTGGAGATCGCAGGTCAGATCCGCGAGCTGAGCACCAGGCACTTCACCGACGTGCCCGCGAAGGTGTACCTCGTCGAGGGCGCGGACGACGTTCTGCCGGTGTACGGCGGGAAACTGTCGACGTTCGCCCGCCGCACCCTCGAGCGCTCGGGCGTCGAGGTGCTCACCGGCACCGTCGTCACCGACATCAGCGACGGTCGGGTGACTGTGCGCAGCGGAGCCGACGAGCGGGTTCTCGAGTCCCGGACCGTCGTCTGGTCGGCCGGTGTGCAGGCGACCGGGCTGGCGAAGGTGATGGCCGATGCCACCGGGTGCGCCACCGATCGGGCCGGGCGTCTCCTCGTGAACGACGATCTGACTGTCGGCGACCGCGACGACGTCTTCGCCATCGGCGACATGACGAGTCTCAAGGGATACCCGGGACAGAGCCCGGTCGCCATGCAGCAAGGCAGGTTCGTCGCCGACGTGATCCGCGGCAAGAAGCCCTCCGGCACCGAGTTCGTGTACCTCGACAAAGGCAGCATGGCCGTTGTCAACAGGCACAACGCGGTGGTCGACGCCCCGTTCGGGATCACGCTGACCGGTGCCCTCGGCTGGATCACGTGGCTCGGTGTCCACCTGTACTACCTGGTCGGATTCCGCAATCAGGCCGCGGCCGTCGCCTCCTGGTTCAAGTCGTTCGTCGGGCGTGCCCGCCCGGGATTCGCGCAGGTGGTCCCCGCCTCCTCGACCGAGGTGGAGGACCGTTCCGCCGCCTGAACCGGTACTCGGGTCACCCCTCGAACGGCGGCCGTCGTCGAAGGGCGGTGCCGCCGAAGTCGTCGGCGATCGTCGCCGCCAACTCCACGAACGACCGCTTCGCCGCCTTGCCGAGAAGATCGAGATCGACGTCGGCGCCTTCGGCGAGGTGATCATCGAACGCGACGGTCTGCACCGCCCGGCACCGCGTCAGGAAATGCTGCGTGAGGTTGCCGATGTCGATCGACGACGACCCGGGCCGCGCCGAACTGAGCACGACGACACACCGCGGGATCAGGTGCCCGTAACCGTGCCCGTGCAGCCAGTCGAGCGTTGCCCCCGCACTGCGTGCCCCGTCCAACGCGGGTGAGCTGACAAGCACGATCGCGTCCGCCAGGTCGAGGACTCCACGCATGGAGCTGTTCGACATTCCGGTGCCGCAGTCGGTCAGGATGATGTTATAGAACCGCTGAAGGATCGCCATCACGCCGCGGTACTCGACGTCGTTGAAGGCCTCCGCCGCGGCGGGGTCTCGTTCGGAAGCGAGCACTTCGAGACGGCTCGGGGCCTGCGACGTATGAGCGCGGACGTCCGAGTAACGGGCGACCACCGGATCGGCGAGAAGATCGCGGACAGTCGACGCCGTCTGCGTCGGGACACGCTGCGCCAACGTGCCGAGGTCGGGGTTGGCGTCGACGGCGATCACCCGATCGCCGCGCAGCGATGCGAACGTCGACCCGAGTCCGACGGTCGTCGTGGTCTTGCCGACTCCGCCTTTGAGCGACAGGACCGCGATGCGGTAGTCGCCACGGACCGGCTGTCGGACGCGTTCGAGCAGGTCACGGTACTCGAGGTCGGCCGGCGACTCGCCCGGATTGACAGCGCCCGCGGTGAGCGTGTGGACCGCACGCCGCCACCCGTGAGCGGGAGCGCGCCGAGCCTTCCGAATCAGTCCGACTCCGTCCAGGGTCGGACCCATCGGGCCGCGCTGGACCGGAGGCGGGGCGGGTCGGGGAGCGGGCGCCGCCGACGGCGGACGGTCCGGAAGCGGGATCGGGGCAGGTGCGGGAGTCGATCCCGGCGGAACGATGCCGGACAGGTCGATCTCGCCCGGCGCGAATCCGTGGTCGACGGTGCGTGGCTGGTGCGACGTCGCAGGTCGCAGCCATGGCGGGGTCTGCGGATCGTGGGCGGTGGGCGCGCTCTGGTCGGTCGTCATGGATCCCCCTGGGTACGTGAACGCGGGCAGTGGCCGGAACGCTACTCCGGAATAAACGCGACATGCCCGCGGAAAACGAAATGGAACCGAAATCGCCTTTCGTGCGTCTGACCTTTCATGAGGACCACAAACGAGAACTCCGACAGCGCAGACGGCCTGACGACGGTCAGATCCCGCGGAGGCGGTATCAGTGTGACGTGCACGTCGACCGGACTGCCCGTCGCAATACGGCTCGAACCGGCGCAGTGCAGACGAGATCCGGACGGGCTGGCCGCCGACATCCTCGCCCTGTGCCGGTTCGCAGGTGTCACCGCCGGGGTCCGCAGGCGTGCCGCGCTCACGCAGCAGGGCGTCCCGGACGAGACGTTGTCGCTGCTGGGACTTCCGTCGCGTGCCGACCTCGTCGCCTCAGAGGAGCGACTCGATGCCGCAGGGGCACGACGATGATCACGATGGACGAGGTTCAACAGCGGGCTGAACGCCAGCTCCAGGCCCTAGAGGGCGTGCATGCTCGGCTGAACGAACTCGCGGTGACGGAGACCAGTGACGACGGTCGTGTCACCGTCGACGTCGACGTGACCGGTGCGATGACGGGCCTGACACTGCTCCCCGGGGCCGGAAACGGCCAACCGGCTGCGCTCGCCGATCTCATCGTGCGGACCGCGGTACGGGCCGCCACCAGGGTTTTCACCGAACGAGCCGACATCATGGCCGCCTTCGTCGCAGACTTCGCCGAACTCGCCGGGACGGATGCGCCGGGCGTGTCGATGGAACCGAACGGCGATTCCGTGCGTCCAACCTTGCAAGAACCCCAGTCGGAGGAGCGAGCATGAACGGACAGGTGCACGTGGTGCCGGCGGCACTCGAGGCTTTCGGATCGACTTCGGCGGCGCTCGGCGCCGCGACAGCGGGCGCGGAGGCTGCCGATGTCGCACAGGTCGCCGCGATGACCGCGGCATTCGGGCTGATCGGCCAGGAGTTCCTCGCAGCGTACGCCGTCGCCGAATCGAATCACCTGCGGGCCGTCGGCCAGATCGCCGCCGTCCACTCCGCGACCGCAGCGGCCGCGGCGGCGGGCCTGGCCGACTTCACCGCGACGGACATCGCCGCCGGAACGCGATTGGGACCCCGATGACCTGCGACGAGCCGTCCGACAGCGAGTTCACCGTCGGGGACGTGCTCGCACCGTCGGGGATCACCGCGCTACTCGATCGCCCGGTGACCGACGTTCTCGACGACCTCGGCCTCGACCCGACACCGGCACCGCTGCAGGTCCGTTTCCCCGAACTGCCGGGGATCGACCTGCCCGCACTGCCGATGCTTCCGGGTCTCGACCCGGCGGCGCTCGTCAAACCGATCATCGACCTGCTCGGAACGTTCGGCACCGGCAGACTCTCCGGGCCCGGAAATCCCGTCGAGTCGCTGACCAGTCTGTCCGGACTGATGGACAGCGGCGCGGCAGCCTTGCTCAAGGCGATCTCAGCGGTGGACGGCCAATGGCAGGGGACGGCTGGGACTGCCGCGATAGCGAAGGCCTCGAGCACCGCCGCCGAGTCGGGTCTCATCGCGGCACAGGGGACGTCGATGGCTGGTGACGTCACCGTCGCGGCCGGAATCGTCGGGGCGGGAATGACTGCACTGCAAGGAGTCGTCGCAAAGACCGTGGGCCTGCTCGCCGCGACCGCGCCGACTCTGGCGACACCGCCCGGTCAGCTGGCCGCACTGGGGATCGCCGCGGACGGGCTCGCTCAGGGGCTCGCGATAGTGGCGTCGACACGCGCTCAGCTGACGGCGCCAACCGCGAAGCTCGCCGCCACCGGGAAACCGGTGCCGGTGGGGAAGGTCCCGACGCCCGGAGGTGTGCCGTCGGGGGACGCACTCTCCGGGCTGCTCGGTAAGGCCGGACCACTCATCACCGCAGGACTGTCGGTAGTCGGATCGATGCTCGGCGGGACAACGGGTGCTGCACCGACGGGTACTGCACCGACGGGTGTTGGGCCGTCGATCACCGGGACCAAGGCCACGTGCTGTTCGTCGTGCACGCCGTCGACGGGAACACCGCCGGCATCACCGCAGTCGACGACAACGCCGCCGACGACCCAGCCGGTGACTGTCAAACCGGCGTCACTCGGTTCGGTCCCGTCCGGCTCGACGCCGTCGGTCAGTGCGCCTGACCAGCCGATACGGCTCGCCGACTGCCCGACCACCAGCAACGCGAGCGTGTCGGTGGAACCGGCCGCGCCGCAGTCGACGGTGTCCGCAGTGTCGTCGACCGGCACCGGTGGTGTGCCGCTGGCGCCGCTCGCGGCCGCCGGAACGGCGCGTCCCGTCGAGTCGCCGACCATGCGTGCCGTGGACACGGTTCACACGGTCGACGCCGAACCGCACCCCAGCACGTCGGACGCCGATCTGGCGGCGCTGCTCGCGCAGCCGTTCGGCGTCGACGTCGACCTCCGGCTCGTCGCCGGGGACACAGACCTCGCCGAATCCGTCTGATCCGGCGCACAGGAAAGGAACACACATGACCAGCGGACTCAACGTCGACGTCGGCGCCTCCCAGGCATCCGCGTCGTCGATCAAAGGGATCGTCGCCGAGATGCAGGGGATCATCAGCCGGATTCAGTCGTCGGCGGCTAACGGCGTCGGCACCTGGAGCGGGCGAGCGTCGACGTCGTTCGAAGGCTCGCACACCGATTGGCACGGCACCGCGACGCGGCTGCAGCAGGCCCTCGACGAGATCGAGACCAAACTGACGAGCGGCTTCCGCGGCTACGACGATCAGGACGCGTCCGCGGCCGCGTTCGTCGGCGGTTCGACCGGCTCGACGATCAGCATCTGACAACAGACGACAGGACAAAGGGGAGGAAGAAGGATGAGCACAGGGGGAGTGATCCGCTATGACTTCGCCGGACTGGACACGCTGTCGGGGGATCTGCGTGGACAGTTTCAGCGACTCGAAGAGCTGTCGGGGCAGCTCAAGCGGCAGGTGACGGCGCTCGCCAGCCACTGGGACTCGGGCGGCGCAGCGTCGTACCAGCAGGCACAGGTCCAGTGGGACCGGCTGTTCGCCGATGCGAGAGCGCAACTCGACGGGCTCGGGGTCGGGGTGTCGAAGGCCGCGTCCCACATGCGTGACACCGACGTCCGCGTCGGACGGTCGTTCAGCGCATGACCGAAGCGCTGCAGTGCACGGACGAGGGGTACGTGCACCGCAGTGCTTCGGCGACGCCGATGGTCGCGCTCAGTCGCCGGTGTGGCCCTGCAGCAGGGTCGCGAAGTCGGTGACCGGTCCGAGGTCGGTGGTGCTTCCACTGCGCCGCGGCGCAGCGCCGACATCGGTCGGCCCGCCGAAGCCCGCCACCGAGCCGCTGGCGACCAGGCGCGCAGCGAGTTCGGCGCCGGCTCGGCTGATGCGGCCGCTCAGCTCGGGTGACCCGAAGTCCTCGGTCGCGGCGAATGTGCCGGTCGGCAAGACGTCGGCCCGCAGATAGGCGAGGAGCGGACGGATCGCGTGATCGATCACGAGCGAGTGCCGCGCAGTGCCTGCGGTCGCCGCAGCCAGGACCGGGACACCGGTCAGGGCGTCCGGGTCGAGGACGTCGAAGAACATCTTGAAGATGCCGCTGTACGACGCCGCGAACACCGGAGTCGCCACGATCAGGCCGTCGGCCTCGGCGATCAGATCCTGTGCCGACCGGACCTTGGGGGACATGACGCCCGAGGTGACGGCGGTCGCCAGGTCACCTGCGAGCGACGCGACGTCGATGTACTCGATGTCGACGCTCTCGCCACGTGCCGACACCGCCGCCGTCGCCGCGCCCGCCAACTGTTCGGCGAGCAGACGCGTCGACGACGCAGCGGACACGCCCGCGTTGACGACTACGACGCGCCGGCTCATGCCTGTGCTCCCGCGGTCAGATTCTGCGACGGGATCACCTGGTGGAACGGACTGTCCGGTCCGGCCTCGACGAGTGCGGCGTGGCTCGGCGGATCGGATGGCACATGTGCCGGACGCCGCCGCTCGAACTCGGCGCGCAGAGTGGGGACCACCTCGCGACCGAGCATCTCGACCTGCTCGAGGACCTGCTCCAGCGGAAGACCCGCGTGATCGAGCAGGAACAACTGGCGCTGGTAGTCGCCCGCGTAGTCGGCGAAGCTCAACGTCTTCTCGATCACCATCTCCGGAGTGCCGACGGTCAACGGCGTCATATCCGTGAAGTCCTCCATCGACGGACCGTGTCCGTAGACCGGCGCGTTGTCGAAGTACGGGCGGAACCTGCGCTTGGCCTCGGCTTCGGTCTCGGCCATGAACACCTGGCCGCCGAGCCCGACGATCGCCTGGTCTGCCGAGCCGTGTCCGTAGTGCTCGAAGCGCTGCCGGTACAGATTCACCATCTGCTCGGTGTGCTCCTTGTTCCAGAAGATGTTGTTGTGGAAGAACCCGTCGCCGTAGAACGCGGCCTGTTCGGCGATCTCCGGGGAGCGGATCGATCCGTGCCAGACGAACGGCGGCGTGCCGTCCAACGGAGCGGGCGTCGAGGTGTAACCCTGCAGGGGAGTGCGGAACTCGCCCTCCCAGTCGACGACCTTCTCTCGCCACAGGCGACGCAGCAGGTGGTAGTTCTCGATGGCGAGCGGGATGCCCTTGCGGATGTCTTTGCCGAACCACGGATACACGGGTCCGGTGTTGCCGCGACCCAACGTCACATCGACGCGGCCGTCGGCCAGATGCTGCAGCATCGCGAAGTCCTCGGCGATCTTCACCGGGTCGTTCGTGGTGATCAGCGTCGTCGCGGTCGAGAGCTGGAGGCGCTCGGTGCGGGCGGCGATCCACCCCAGCATGGTCGTCGGCGAACTCGGGACGAACGGAGGGTTGTGGTGCTCGCCTGTTGCGAAGACGTCGAGGCCCACTTCCTCGGCCTTCAGAGCGATCGCAGTCATCGCCTTGATGCGATCGTGTTCGCTCACCGTGACACCGGTTGTGGGGTCGGCGGTCACGTCGCCGACGCTGAAGATGCCGAACTGCATGGACTTCTCGCTCTCTCACATTCCGCCGCCTGTCGCGCCGGTCTCGCCAATAGTAACCGGACCGTGGTCCGTTTAATTCCGGCGGTGCCTCGAAGTGTCGTGGCGTCGAGCGAATGTGCGGGGAATTAGTGTTCTCGCACAACGGCTTTCGTGATCCGCTGATCGAATCCACAGTGATGCGCTAGCGTCGTCACGCACCGACAATGTGAAGGGAGTCACAACAGTGACCGAAGTTCAGTCGACCGCCCCCACCGAAGGGCGGGAGACGTGGACCAGTAATCGCGGCTTCATCCTTGCCGCGGTCGGGTCCGCAGTGGGACTGGGCAACATCTGGAGATTCCCAGGTGTGGCCTACGAAGGGGGAGGCGGAGCCTTCCTCGTCCCGTATCTCATAGCGCTCGTCACCGCGGGCATTCCAATCCTCTTTCTCGACTACGCAGTGGGGCACCGTTTTCGCGCAGCCGCACCCTTGGCCTTCCGTCGCATGTGGCGCAAGGCCGAAGCTCTGGGGTGGTTTCAGACCGCGATACTGTTCGTCATCGCGACGTACTACGCGGTGATCATCGCCTGGTCGCTGAGCTACTTCTACTTCTCGTTCGGGACCACCTGGGGCGATGATTCCGCAGGTTTTTTCGTCGGGGAATACCTGAAGGTCGGCGATCCCGGTGTCTCAACTCAGCTGGTCGGCGGCGTCGCCTGGCCTCTGCTCGCGGTCTGGGGCGCAATCATTGTGATCCTCGCGCTCGGTGTGGCCAAGGGTGTGGAGAAGCTGAACGTCATCGGCCTTCCGTTGCTCGTCCTCGGCTTTTCGGCGCTGGTCATCAAGGCGCTCACCCTGCCCGGCGCGTCGGACGGCCTCAATGCACTGTTCTCACCGGACTGGGGCGCACTGAGCGACCTCAACGTGTGGATAGCCGCCTACAGCCAGATCTTCTTCTCCATGTCGATCGCGTTCGGCATCATGATCTCCTATGCGTCGTTCCAGCGTAGGAAGGCGAACATGACGTCGTCGGGCCTGGTCGTCGGCTTCGCGAACTCGTCGTTCGAGATCCTCGCGGGCATCGGCGTCTTCTCGACTCTCGGCTTCCTCGCGCACCAGCAGAACGTGGCCGTCGGGGATCTGGAAGGCATCACCGGACCAACACTGTCGTTCATCACCTTCCCCGCGGTCATCTCCGAGATGCCGGGCAGTGCGTTGTTCGGCGCGCTGTTCTTCGGATCTCTCGCCATCGCCGGCTTCACGTCGCTGATCTCCCTTGTGCTCGGCGTGTCCGTTGCACTCCAGGAGAAGTTCGGCCTGTCCCGCACGACGGCCGCCGTGACAGTCGGCGTGACCTGTGCGATCGTCTCGTTCGCGCTGTTCTCCACCACCACCGGACTCATCGCGCTCGACACCGTCGACCAGTTCGCGAACAACATCGGCATCGTCGTTTCCGCCATCGCGATGTGTGTGATCACAGTCTGGCTGGCGCGCACCATCGAGATGCTTCGGACACACCTGTCCATGGTGTCGACGTTCAAGGTCGGCAGATGGTGGATCCCGGTGATCGGCGTCTACGCGCCGGTGTTTCTGGGCGTGATGTTGATCCAGAAGGTGTACGACCTCATCTCCGAAGGCTATGAGGGCTACCCCACCTGGTATGTCGGCGTGTTCGGATGGGGAACGGTGGCGCTCCTGGTGGTCCTGGCGATCGGGTTCACCGCGATTCCGTGGCGTGGTCGGGACGATCCGTCGTTCCGTGCGTGGCCCGAAATCGACTCCGCAGCACCGGTGACGGGAGGCGTCCGATGACCGGGACCGCGATTGTTCTGTTCCTCATCGCGATCGGCATCGTCTGGGGCGGGCTGATCACCAGCATCGTCTTTCTCATTCGCAATCCCGAAGTCGCCGATCTGCCCGACGTGGACGAGGTGGCCGATGCCGCTCGCGCCGCACAACCTCATCCGAGTCGGGACACCTGAGGTGGCCGGCCGCCAACGTCTCCGCGCGTCGACGCGGAGCGCTACAACAGAAGAAGGAGCACACCGTGAGTAACCCGATGTTCCGAGTGAAGTCGGTCGAGCAATCGATGGCCGACACCGACGAACCCGACACAAAGCTCAAGAAAGATCTGACGGCGTGGGACCTCACCGTGTTCGGCGTCGCCGTCGTCGTCGGCGCCGGCATCTTCACGCTGACCGCCCGAACTGCGGGCAACGTCGCCGGACCCGCCGTCTCCCTGGCGTTTGTCCTCGCCGCGATCGCGTGTGCCCTCGCCGCCCTCTGTTACGCCGAGTTCGCGTCGACCGTTCCAGTGGCCGGGTCGGCGTACACCTTCTCCTACGCGACGTTCGGCGAGTTCATCGCCTGGATCATCGGCTGGGACCTGATCCTCGAGTTCGCGCTCGCGGCGTCCGTCGTCTCGAAGGGGTGGTCGCACTACCTCAACGAGTTCCTCTGTCTGATTGCCGACCGAGATCCGATGACAACGTCGTTCACGGTCATCAGTTTCGGCAACGGTGACGGCACTGGCGCGTTCGAGAGCTTCGACTGGGGTGCGGTCCTGTTGATCGCGGTGCTGACCACCCTCCTGGTGCTCGGCACCAAGATCTCGTCCGTCGTGTCGCTCGTGTTCACGGCGATCAAGGTGTCCGTGGTGCTGCTGGTGATCATCGTCGGCTCGTTCTACATCTCCAAGGACAACTACTCGCCGTACATTCCGCCGTCAGAACCCAAGGGCGAGGGCGGCGCATCGGGCCTCCATCAGACGTTGTTCTCCATGATGACCGGCGGTGAAGGCTCCAACTTCGGCTGGTACGGCCTGCTCGCTGCCGCGTCGCTCGTGTTCTTCGCGTTCATCGGTTTCGACGTCGTCGCCACCACAGCGGAGGAGACCAAGGATCCGCAGCGTTCGCTGCCTCGAGGAATTCTCGGATCGCTCGCGATCGTCACCGTCCTCTACGTCGGCGTCACACTGGTCCTCACCGGCATGGTCAAGTACACCAAGCTCGCGGGTGAGAACGCCACGCTCGCCACGGCGTTCGGCGAGCACGGCATCACCTGGGCGCAGTGGCTGATCGTCATCGGTGCACTCTCCGGACTCACGACCGTTGTGATGGTCATGCTCCTGGGGCAGACTCGCGTCGGGTTCGCGATGGCACGCGACGGACTGTTTCCGCGTGGCCTGGCCAAGACCGGCAGTCGTGGCACCCCGGTGCGCATCACCCTCATCGTCGGCGGCGTGTCCGCCTTCCTCGCAGGCTTCCTGCCGATCGGCGAACTCGAAGAGATGGTCAACATCGGCACCCTCTTCGCCTTCGTGTTGGTCTGCGTCGGCGTCGTCGTCCTGCGACGCACCCGCCCCGACCTCAAGCGTGGATTCCGCGTCCCGTTCGTTCCGCTGGTCCCCATCCTCGCGGTCCTCGCCTGCGCGTGGCTGATGATCAACCTCAGCGCCTTCACCTGGATCCGATTCCTGATCTGGATGGTGCTCGGTGTGGTCGTCTACCTGGCCTACGGTGCGCGGCACTCCGTTCTCGGCATGCGGGAACGCATGGAGTTGCCCGGGTATGCGCCGGCCGACGCAGGGGCGGACGCTGTGGCCGATTCGTCGAGTGCGGATCTCACCAAGTCGTCAGGGGACGACTCCTGACGTAGCCTCGTCGAGAGAAACAACGACCGTACCGGTCGCCCGAGCTGGGCGACCGGTACCGTCGTTCGAGACGAAAAGACTTCACGATCGAGAGGGATCAGATGACCGCGCCTTCGGACGCTATGACCAGCGAGACCATCAACGGGATCGAGTTCAAGGTCGCCGACCTGTCGCTCCACGAGTACGGCCGCAAGGAGATCCGCCTCGCCGAGCACGAGATGCCCGGCCTCATGGAACTGCGCCGCGAGTACGCCGACGTCGCACCGCTCAAGGGCGCCCGCATCTCCGGTTCGCTGCATATGACCGTGCAGACGGCCGTTCTCATCGAGACCCTCACCGCGCTCGGCGCCGAGGTCCGATGGGCGTCGTGCAACATCTTCTCCACCCAGGACCACGCGGCGGCCGCGATCGTCGTCGGACCGCACGGCACCCCGGAGGAGCCCAAGGGCGTCCCGGTGTTCGCGTGGAAGGGCGAGACGCTCGAGGAGTACTGGTGGGCGGCCGAGCGCATGCTCACCTGGGACGGCGAGCCGGCCAACATGATCCTCGACGACGGCGGTGACGCCACCATGTTGGTGCTGCGCGGCGCGGAGTTCGAGAAGGCGGGCGTCGTTCCGCCGGTCGACGACAGCCACCCGGCCGAGTATAAGGTGTTCCTCGAACTGCTGCGCCGCTCGCTCGCCGAGGACTCGGGCAAGTGGACGGCCGTGTCGGAGTCGGTGCAGGGTGTCACCGAGGAGACCACGACCGGTGTCCTGCGCCTGTACCAGTTCGCAGCCGCAGGCGACCTGAGCTTCCCGGCGATCAACGTGAACGACTCGGTCACCAAGAGCAAGTTCGACAACAAGTACGGCACCCGCCATTCGCTGATCGACGGCATCAACCGCGGCACCGACGTCCTCATCGGCGGCAAGAAGGTGCTGATCTGCGGCTACGGCGACGTGGGCAAGGGCTGCGCCGAATCGCTCGCCGGGCAGGGTGCACGCGTCCAGGTGACCGAGGTCGACCCGATCAACGCACTGCAGGCGCTGATGGACGGTTTCGACGTCGTGACCGTCGAAGACGCGATCGCGAACGCCGACATCGTCATCACCTCGACCGGCAACCTCGGCATCATCACGTTCGATCACATGAAGCAGATGAAGAACCAGGCCATCCTGGGCAACATCGGCCACTTCGACAACGAGATCGACATGGCGGGCCTCGAGTCCGCCGACGGTCTCACGCGCATCAACATCAAGCCGCAGGTCGACCAGTGGGTGTTCCCCGACGGCAAGTCGATCATCGTGCTGTCCGAGGGTCGCCTGCTGAACCTCGGCAACGCGACCGGCCACCCGTCGTTCGTGATGAGCAACAGCTTCTCGAACCAGGTCATCGCTCAGATCGAGCTGTGGACCAAGAACGACGAGTACGACAACGAGGTGTACCGCCTCCCCAAGCACCTCGATGAGAAGGTCGCGCGCATCCACGTCGAAGCTCTCGGCGGCACGCTGACCAAGCTCACGAAGGAGCAGGCGGAGTACATCGGCGTCGACGTCGAAGGACCGTACAAGCCGGAGCACTACCGCTACTGACCCCGACGCGGGTTTCCGAGGTGTTCAACGACAAACGAGGCACGCATGCGTGCCTCGTTTGTCGTTGAACACCTCGTTCAGGAAAGCAGCGACATGACCGCGGCGACGGCGTCGTCGTCGGCGGCGTGCGACCAGTCCGACATCCAATTCGCGGACGCGAGATCGGTGTAGGCCGCATAGACCGCCGACTGCAGGTCGCCGTCACGTTCGTAATGGTCGACGGGACGGTCGGCGTCGGACGCGGCCCGGCCGGAGGCGCGTGCCATCGCGACCTCGGGCGGGACTCCGAGCAACAGTTGGTGGTCTGGCACGGGGACCCGGAACCGACCGAATTCGAGATCGGATACCCAGTCGACGACGGAGGACGACTCGATCTGCTCGCCGAGCCTGGCCGCGCTGTAGGCGGCGTTCGACGCGACGTACCGATCGCAGATGACCAGGTCGTGCTCGCGACACGCGGCCTTCAACGCCGCGCCGGCCGCCGCGCGGTCGAGAGCGAACAGCAGCGCCATCGCGTACACGCTGTTCCGCAGGTCGCCGTGCGCGCCGTGCAGGGCTTCGGAGGCGAGGTCGGCAGTGATCGATTCGCCGTATCGGGGGAATGTGAACGTCGCCGTTCGTGCGCCGCGCTCCTGCGCGGCCGTGTGAATGCGCCCGACAATCGTCTGCTTGCCTGCTCCGTCCAAGCCCTCGATCGCCACCAGAATGCCCACGCGGCACAGTGTACGACCCGATCGGCGGCCCGTGCCGGAGGCGAGGGCCGGGCCGGGCCGGTGCGTGTCGGAACCCCACCGGCGGCGCGGGAGGTGACACCATTGATCCTCATGAAGCCACGCGTCCTGGTCGTCGACGACGACGCCGCCCTCGCCGAGATGCTGACCATTGTGCTTCGCAACGAGGGATTCGAGCCGTTTGTCGTCGGTGACGGGACGCAGGCGCTGACCGCGGTGCGTGAAGTGCGCCCCGACCTCGTCCTGCTCGACCTGATGTTGCCCGGCATGAACGGTATCGACGTCTGTCGGGTCCTGCGGGCCGACTCCGGTGTCCCGATCGTCATGCTGACCGCCAAGTCGGACACCGTTGACGTCGTCCTCGGCCTCGAGTCCGGGGCCGACGACTACATGGTGAAGCCGTTCAAGCCGAAAGAACTCGTCGCACGCATCCGCGCTCGACTCCGGCGCACGGAAGACGAGCCCGCGGAACTCCTGTCCATCGGCCCCGTCGAGATCGACGTCCCCGCGCACAAGGTGACCCGCGACGGCACGATGATCTCCTTGACCCCGCTCGAGTTTGATCTCCTCGTCGCTCTCGCCCGCAAGCCTCGCCAGGTGTTCACCCGCGACGTGCTGCTCGAACAGGTGTGGGGATACCGACATCCGGCCGACACCCGCCTGGTGAACGTGCACGTTCAGCGTCTCCGCGCGAAGGTGGAGATCGACCCGGAGAAGCCCGAGATCGTGCTCACGGTGAGAGGAGTCGGCTACAAGGCCGGCCCGCCATGAGCGGTCGTCGCCGGTTGAACCGGCTCGTCATCAGCACCCAACGCGCGGCCGGCTCGATCGGCCGCGCGTTCGGTTCACTGTGGTCCCGTTCGCTCCAGCTGAGGGTCGTCGTGTCGACCCTCGCGTTGTCGTTCGTTGTGCTGCTCATCCTCGGGTTCCTGCTGATCAGCCAGATCACCGGCCGACTCCTGGACGCGAAGCAGGCCGCGGCCACCGAAGAGGTCGACCGGGCACGCGGCATCGTCGAACGGGTGCTGTCATCGAGCGACACCAACTCGTCGCCGCAGAACGCGATGGCCAGGGCGCGCTCCCTGCTCTCCGACAGCGATGCCGAGTCGGGGTCCGGAGCTTCGGGGATCGGCACCTTCGACAGCGTGCTCACCGTCAGCAAGAACGGCGCCGTGAGCGACGAACTGTCGGTCGGTCCGGTCCGAGAAGTGCCGAAGGGCCTGCAGTCGATGGTCGGAGGCGGGCAGGTCGCGTACCAGTACACCTCCGTCGAGCGGAACGGCGAGACCGTTCCGGCGCTCGTCGTCGGCACACCCGTCGAGACTCCGATGCAGGGCCTCGAGATGTACCTCGTGTTCCCGCTGTCCGGTGAGCAGAACACCGTCAACCTGGTCCGTGGAACTCTGCTCGCAGGCGGAGTGGTCCTCCTCGGCCTGCTCGCGGCGATCGCCTGGCTGGTGTCGAGACAGGTGATCGCACCGCTGCGCGCGGCATCGCGGATCGCGGTCAGGTTCGCCGACGGCCGCCTCGCCGAACGCATGCCGGTGCACGGCGACGACGAGTTCGCGCGACTCGCGGTCAGCTTCAACGACATGGCCGAGAGCCTGTCGAAACAGATCACGCACCTCGAGGAGTTCGGCGGGTTGCAGCGGCAGTTCACCAGCGACGTCAGCCACGAACTGCGCACCCCGCTGACCACCGTTCAGATGGCCGCCGACATCCTCTATGAGAGCCGCGACGACTTCGAACCGATGCAGCGACGGTCCGTGGAGCTGATGTCGAAAGAGCTGGAACGCTTCGAGATGCTCCTCACCGAACTCCTCGAGATCTCCAGGCACGACGCGGGCATGGCCGATCTCGCCGCCGAACGGATGGACATGGCCATCCCGATCGACGGCGCGGTCTCCACCGTCACGCACCTCGCCAAGGAGTCGGGCACCGAACTCGTCATCAACCTGCCGTCCGAGCCGGTGTTCGCCGAGATCGACCCGCGGCGCGTCGAACGAGTCCTCCGCAACCTGCTGGCCAACGCCATCGACCACGGCGAGCACAAGCCGATCACTCTCACGATGCGCTCCGACGGGGACGCAGTCGCCATCACCGTGCGCGATCAGGGCATCGGTCTGCGGCCAGGTGAGGAGAAGCTCGTCTTCAACCGGTTCTGGCGATCCGACCCGTCGCGGGTCCGCCGGTCCGGCGGCACGGGCCTCGGGCTGGCGATCAGCATCGAAGACGCCAGGCTTCACGCGGGCAGACTCGAAGCGTGGGGGGAACCCGGGGTCGGCTCCTGCTTCCGATTGACGTTGCCCCTCGTCCGCGGACACAAACTTCTCGGCAGTCCATTGCCGTTGAAACCGTCACCGGAGGTCCAGCGATGATTCCCCGCCGGCGCAGGATCGCGGCGTTGCTCCTGGTCTTGGCGACCCTGTTGACGGGTTGTGTGGCGATCCCGGACGATTCGGCGCCCCAGCCCATCGAGGCCTTCAGCCGTAAGGACCCGTTGAACGCGGCGCCCGTGCCCCGACGGTCGGACGATCCCGAGACGCTGGCCCGCAATTTCGTGCGCGCGATGGCCGATCCGACCGCGGGACACAAGGCCGCCCGGAAGTACCTGACCGCCGCGACGTCGGCGAAGTGGGACGACCAGGGCGACATGACGATCGTCGACAACGTCAGCGTGGTGGTCGACGAACGCACGGAGAGCGCTGTCCGTCTCCGCATCACCGCAGACCAGGTGGGCACCCTCAGCTCCGCCGGTCAGCTCCTGCCGGCGTCCGGGACCATGGTGATCCCGCTGTCGATGGCCAGAACGGCGTCGGGATGGCGGATCAACGGCGATCTCCCACGGGGAGTCATCACCGACAACGCCCAGTTCCTCACCGCCTACCGCCGTGCGGACCTGTACTTCCCCGACCGCACGATGAAGCGGCTCGTGACCGATCCTCGCTGGACGTTCGGCCCGACTCCGCAGGCGAGCGACCTGGTGACCCTGCTGATGCGCGGCCCGTCGCCCGATCTGTCAGGCGCCGTCGGCACCGGCGCGGACAAGGGTGCGACCCTGGCGGCGCCGGTCACGACCGACTCGGACTCGGTCACCGTCGACCTCGGGAACGTCGCCGACACGGACACCGGCAACCGGACGGTCCTCGCGGCGCAGATCGTGTGGACCCTGGACGCCGCCGGGATCAGTGGCACGTACAACATCAACGCCGACGGTGCGCCTCTCGTGGCCGACCAGGACGGCGGTTGGCGGACCGCCGACGTCAGGTCCTTCGAACCCGATGCCGAACAGACCACACAGCCCGTGCTGCATCTCATTCGCAATGGAGCGTTGGTGAGGTCGACGGGACAGCGTTACGTGCCTGTTCCGGGGCCGCTCGGCACGGCGCGCGATGTCCGCCTCGCCGCCATCACCGGCGATCTGAGCCGGACGACGGCCGTCGTTCAACGTGGGGATCAGCAGTTCTTGGTGGAGGGGCCGTACGGTGCCTCGACGGCGGACGTGACCTCGGGCAGAACGATCACGTCACCGTCGTTCGGGGCGGGCGGCGCCATCGGCTACGCGATCGTCGACGGTCGACCGGTCCAGTGGTCACGCGACGCCAACGGTGTCGCCAGGTCTGGTCTCATCGATGTGCGCGCGGTCTCCGACGCCGCGCCCGGGGAGATCACGTCGATGAACGTGGCGCCCGACGGAGTGCGCGTGGCGCTCGTCGTCGGCGGCAGGCCGATGCTGGCGGTGGTGTCGACCAACGAACGCGGTGTGCCGTCGTTGACCGGGGTCCGGCCCGCGGCCATCGACATCGACACTCCCGTTCTTGACGTCACGTGGGCCACGTCGAGTGTGCTGTACGTGATCCGCAGCGGCGACGACACGCCGGTGAAGCGGATCTCGATCGCGGGCGGTGCGTCGTCAGGTCTTGTCGGAGGCAATCTGAAGCCTCCGCTGAGCGCGATCGCGGCGTCGTCCCGCAGTGTCTTCGTCACGGACTCCCAGGGGGTGCTGCAACTCGGCACGGACTCGTCACGCCCGGACCAGTACTGGACGAGCGTCGGGACGTCGATCCCGGCGGGCACGGTCCCGGTGGTTCCCGCGGGCTGACCGACCGATCCCGCCTGTGGACACCGAGCCTGACATTTCGGGTCCGGTCGGTCATGCTGCAGGGATGGGTTGGCCTGCGAGCCGGGTGCGGCAGATCGCGCTGGCGGTCGGAGATCTCGCTGTGCCTCTGGTGTGCGGTGGATGCGGCAGGCCCGGCACACAGTGGTGCCCGCGCTGCGCGGCCGCGCTCGTCGACGCGCCGCGGGCGGTGCACCCGCGGTGTGAACTCGATGTCCCGGCATGGTCTGTCGGTCGGTACGACGGCCCGCTCCGCGCCGCGATCCTCGCGCTCAAAGAGCACGGCAGGCGCGACCTCGCGCCGATACTCGGCGACGCCCTCGCGTCCGCGCTGATCGTGCTCGCCGACTGGGGCGAGCTCTCCGGGAGCGGTGCACTGGTGTTGGTGCCCGCACCGACCCGGGCCGCGTCGGCCCGTCGGCGCGGCGGAGACCCGGTCACCCTCACCGCGGAGAGCGCGGTGAGTCGCCTCGGCGACCGCGTGCATGTGACCGCACTGCTTCGCAGCGGCCACTTCACTCGCGATTCCGCGGGGCTGAGTGCCGGGGCGCGGTCGTCCAATCTCGCGGGTGCGGTGACCCTGACCGGCCGACCGCCGCGGGCCATGCGAGAGGGGCGAACGGTCACGGTGCTCGTGGACGACGTCCTCACCACCGGAGCGACTGCGGCCGCGGCGGTCCGTGTGCTGCGTCGTGCCGGAGTCCACGTGGCCGCCGTTGTCGTCTTGGCGAGTGCATAAGGGCCGACGTTCGGCTAAAACGTGGCCGGGCGCGGAGTTTGCGGATACCTTCGGAAGTGGCAGTGATGAACGTGAGATGCCGGGAGGTGAACACTCGCTGACATAACAGCGACACTGCCGCGCGCACGGGTTTCACGCAGCGAATCCTGCAGTGCGCCAAGCGAATTGGTATCCCATCTCGGGCGCTGGTCCGATGGGAGCTATCTGAGGAGGAACACGATATGACGGTTGTTCACCGCAAAGGTCAGCGCGAGCCCAAGGGCCCGGAACCTCAGAGTCGAGAAGAGCTGGCGGCCGCCTTCACGCCGCCGGCGAACTCCACCGACGCAGGCGAACTCGCCGAGCCTCGAGCCGATGTCTCCTGGAACGGCAGGAACGTGGAGATTCCCGATCACTTCCGCAGTTACCTCGGCGACAAACTCTCCCGCCTCGAACATTTCGACGACTCGATCTACCGGTTCGACGTCGTCCTCTTCCACGAACCGAACCGGCGCCAGGCCAAGCAGAGTCAGGTCGTGGAAGTCACAGGCATCGGACGCGGACCGATCGTCCGCGCACAGGGCAGCGGTGAGAACTTCTACGCCGCGACCGAACTCGCCTTCGACAAACTCCACAAGCGACTGCGTCGCTCCAAGCGGCGCAAGCAGGTCCGCAAGGACGGACAGCGTCGCGCCACCTCGCTCGCCGAGGCCACCGCAGACGCATTGCCGCCGTTGCCCGAGGTGACGACGGTGAACGGCGCCGATCCGTGGGACGACGGACTCGACGGCCACCAGCCGGGGCAGGTGGTCCGCGTCAAGGATCACCCCGCCGTCCCGATGAGCGTGGACGACGCACTCTACGAGATGGAACTCGTCGGACACGATTTCTTCCTGTTCCACGACTCCGAGACCGACAAGGCGTCGGTGGTCTACCGTCGTCACGCCTTCGACTACGGCCTCATCCGGCTCGCGTAAACCGCGCCTCACACTGCCGCCCCCGCCGACAGGTGGGGGCGGCAGTGTGCTGTTCCGGTGACGTGTGCCATGCCTTCGGGTGTCCGCTGCGTATCATGGGACCAGGTCTGTCCGGTCCACCGTCCGACGGCGGGTGGGACCGACGGAGAACTCGACCGCCTATCAAGAGGATTACCGTTGCTCAACAAGCTGCTCCGACTCGGCGAAGGCCGTCTGGTCAAGCGACTGGATTCGTACGCGACGAGCGTGGAAGCGCTCTCCGACGAGATGGAAGCCCTCAGCGATGACGAACTGCGCGGCAAGACCGAGGAGTTCCGCGGGCGACTGGAGAAGGGCGAGACTCTCGACGACCTTCTGCTCGAAGCCTTCGCAGTGGCCCGCGAGGCGGCCTGGCGTGTCCTGGACCAGAAGCACTTCCACGTGCAGATCATGGGTGGCGCGGCGCTGCACTTCGGCAACATCGCCGAGATGAAGACCGGTGAGGGAAAAACCCTCACCTGTGTGCTGCCGGCCTACCTGAACGCACTGTCGGGCAAGGGCGTCCACGTCGTCACCGTCAACGACTACCTCGCCAAGCGCGACGCCGAGTGGATGGGCCGCGTGCACCGCTTCCTCGGTCTCGAGACGGCCGTCATCCTCACCGGGATGTCACCCGACCAGCGTCGGGTGGCGTACGCCGCCGACATCACCTACGGCACCAACAACGAGTTCGGCTTCGACTACCTGCGCGACAACATGGCGCACTCGCTCGACGACCTCGTGCAGCGTGGGCACAATTTCGCCGTCGTCGACGAGGTCGACTCGATCCTCGTCGACGAAGCGCGTACGCCGCTCATCATCTCCGGCCCCGCCGACTCGTCGAGCAAGTGGTACGGCGAGTTCGCGCGCATCGCGCCGCTGCTGGAGAAGGACGTCCACTACGAGGTGGACATCAAGAAGAAGACCGTCGGCGTCCACGAGGCGGGTGTCGCATTCGTCGAAGACCGTCTCGGCATCGACAATCTCTACGAGCCCGAGAACTCGCAACTCGTCGGCTACCTGAACAACGCGATCAAGGTGAAGGAACTCTTCCACCGCGACAAGGACTACATCGTCCGCAACGGCGACGTGATGATCGTCGACGAGTTCACCGGACGTGTCCTCGACGGCCGCCGCTTCAACGAAGGACTGCACCAGGCGATCGAGGCGAAGGAGGGCGTGGAGATCAAGGCCGAGAACCAGACCCTCGCCACGATCACGCTGCAGAACTACTTCCGCCTGTACGACACTCTGTCCGGCATGACCGGTACCGCCGAGACCGAGGCCGCCGAGTTCCAGCAGATCTACAAGCTGGGCGTGGTGACGATCCCGACGAACCGCGTGATGGCCCGCAAGGACCGCGCGGACCTCATCTACAAGACCGAAGAGGCCAAGTTCGCCGCCGTCGTCGACGACGTCGTCGAACGCCACCGCGAAGGCCAGCCCGTGCTGATCGGCACGACGAGCGTCGAGCGGTCCGAGTACCTGTCGCGCAAACTCGCCGAAGCGGGGGTCGACCATTCGGTCCTGAACGCCAAGTTCCACGAGCAGGAAGCGCAGATCGTCGCCGAGGCGGGCCGCCTGAACGCCGTCACGGTCGCGACGAACATGGCGGGTCGAGGCACAGACGTCGTTCTCGGCGGCAACCCGGACGTCATCGCCGACACGCGCCTGCGCAAGGCCGGACTCGATCCTGTCACCACGCCGGAGGAGTACGAGGCGGCGTGGGACGAGGCGATCGACATCGCCCGCAAGGCCGCGGCGTCGGAGGCCGACGAGGTGCGTGAGGCAGGCGGCCTGTACGTGCTCGGCACGGAGCGCCATGAGTCGCGCCGTATCGACAACCAGCTGCGTGGGCGTTCCGGCCGCCAGGGCGACCCGGGCGAGTCCCGCTTCTACCTGTCACTCGGCGACGAGCTCATGCGTCGCTTCAACGGCGCCGCGCTCGAGACCATCATGAACCGCGTCAACCTGCCCGAAGACGTGCCGATCGAGGCGAAGATGGTCACCCGAGCCATCCGCAGCGCTCAGACGCAGGTCGAGGAGCAGAACTTCGAGATCCGCAAGAACGTCCTCAAGTACGACGAGGTCATGAACTCGCAGCGCAAGGTGATCTACGGTGAGCGCCGTGAGATCCTCGAGGGCGAGGAGCACCGCGAACAGATCCGCACGATGGTCGGTGACGTCGTCGGCGCGTACGCCGACGGTGCGACGGCCGAAGGATACGCCGAGGACTGGGATCTCGAGACCCTGTGGACGGCGCTCAAGGAGCTGTACCCGATCACGCTCGATTACAAGGACGTCGTCGGCGAGACCGACGAAGGCGACCGCGACGACATCTCGCGCGACGAACTGCGTGAAAAGCTCGTCGACGACGCGCTCGCCGCCTACGACAAGCGCGTCGAGGAGATCGTGGGCGTCGCAGGCGACTCCGGCATGGCCGACCTCGAGCGTTCGGTGCTGCTGTCGGTCCTCGACCGCAAGTGGCGCGATCACCTCTATGAGATGGACTATCTCCGCGAGGGCATCCACCTGCGGTCGATGGCGCAGCGCGACCCGGTGGTCGAGTACCAGCGCGAAGGCTACGACATGTTCACCGCGATGCTCGACGCGATGAAGGAGGAGACGGTCTCGATCCTCTTCAACGCCCGGGTGGAACTGCAGGCGCCTGCGCCGGCCCTCGGAACATCGGTCAGCGACATGCTGTCCGGATTCGGCGGCGGAGACGACGCCGACGACGAGGAGGCTCGCACCTTCAGCGGTCCGGGCGAGGACGGTGTCGCCGAGATCCTGTCGCAGGCACAGGAACTCGCCGGTGCGGCGCCCGCACCGGCCGCTCCTTCGACGCCCGCCGCGGGCAGCCGCCGCGAGCGTCGTGAGGCCGAGCGCCGCGGTCGTCGTCGCAAGTAACGAATGTCAGGTGATGCCCGGCAGCGGATGTCCGCTGCCGGGCATTACTGTTAGTGCATGAGTGGAGGACTGGCCGCACTGCTGGACGACATCGCGGTGTTGGCGAAGATGGCGGCGGCATCGGTCGACGACGTCGCGGCGGCAACCGGCAAGGCGAGCGCGAAGGCGGTCGGTGTCGTCGTGGACGACACCGCGGTCACACCGCGTTACGTGCACGGTGTCCGGCCGTCGCGTGAACTGCCGATCATCGGCAAGATCGCCAAGGGTTCGCTCCGCAACAAACTGCTGATCATCCTGCCGGTCGCGCTGATCCTCAGTCAGTTCGTCCCGTGGCTGCTCACTCCGATCCTGATGCTCGGCGGAACATACCTCTGCTACGAGGGGGCCGAGAAGATCTGGGAGCTCGTCTCCGGTCACGGCAAAGCCGAGTCGACCACCGACGAAGTCGGCGCCGATCAGGAGAAGACCGTGGTCAGCGGTGCGATCCGAACCGACTTCATCCTGTCGGCCGAGATCATGGTCATCGCCCTCAACGAGGTGTCCGATGAGCCGTTCGTGATGCGCACCGTCGTCCTCGCTGTGGTCGCGATCCTCATCACGATCCTCGTCTACGGCGTCGTCGGCGTGATCGTGAAGATGGACGACGTCGGCCTCGCCCTCGCCAAGCGGGAGACCTCAGCGGTCGCCGCCACCGGGCGCGGCCTCGTCCGGGCGATGCCCGTCGTGCTGTCGACGTTGAGCGCGGTCGGCATCGTCGCGATGTGCTGGGTGGGCGGCCACATCGTCCTGGTCGGCGCCGATGAGCTCGGCTGGACGTCGCCGTACGGCATCGTCCATCACATCGAAGTGTGGTTCCACGATCTGATTCCGGCGATCGGGAGCGTGATCGGATGGATCGCGAACACCGCGTCGTCGGCGATCTTCGGTGTCGTCTGGGGCGGCCTCGTGGTCGCCGTTGTCCACGGCATCCCGTGGCCGTGGCGTCGTACCGCGCACTGACCGGTCTTGCCGCGGCGCGTCGCGGAACTCTGCACGGCGTGTCGTGCGTCCAACCTTGTATGAACACCATCGAGTTGCGGCCCGCCCCGGAGTCGTCGGGGCCGAGTGCCACGGCGACGCCCGCCCAGGTCGCGCAATCGGCCCGTGTGGCAGTGATCGGTGCGGTCCAGCGCATACTCGAGGTGCTCGACGGTCGGCGGCCGTGCGAGCACGTCTCGGCAACCGTGTCGGCGGAGGTGTTCGGGCAGGTCGCCGTCGCGCTCAAGAAGCGGGAGGCGCAGACGGCGCGGGCCCCTGCCCGTGGTGTGGCGGTTCGACTCCGACGTGTGCACCTGCAGATGCGGTCCGCACGAGCCGCCGAGTTCTTCGGGACCGTGGAACGCGGCGGTCGGATGCACGCCGTCGCCGGCCGGGTGGAGCTTCGGCCGCTGCTGCTGCCCGGACGGATGCGTCGTCCCGAAGTGCATTGGGTGCTCACCGAATTCGGCCTGATCTGAGGCTCGCTACACTCAATCGCATCATGGTGAAACGACTGTCGGCGGAAGACGCGATGTACTACTTCCTCGACGGGTCGGGGACCAGCGCGCACATGGGTTCGCTGCTGGTGGTCGATCCGTCGGCGGCGGCCGATGGAGCTCGGCTCAACTACCATTCCCTGGTGTCGCTCGTGGAGCGCAGGCTCCAATTGATGCCGCGCTACCGACAGGTCGTCAAAGAGGTCGCGCTCGGGCTTGGGCGGCCGCTGTGGGTGGACGACCCGGACTTCGACGTCAACTTTCACG
The DNA here is from genome assembly GCF_037148075.1 of Gordonia malaquae. Classification (NCBI taxonomy): domain Bacteria; kingdom Bacillati; phylum Actinomycetota; class Actinomycetes; order Mycobacteriales; family Gordoniaceae; genus Gordonia; species Gordonia malaquae. Next base: position 539,668 of record NZ_JBBCUB010000001.1, read on the forward strand.
TTCGACTCTCGGCACTGCCGAACCCCGGTTCGATGGGACAGCTTCAGGAGCTGATCGCGCGGATCATGTCGCGTCCGCTCGGCCGGGAGCGGCCGTTGTGGGAGATGTACCTGATCGAGGGGCTGTCGGGCGGGCGCGTCGCGGTGCTCACGAAGTCGCATCGCTGCCTGGTCGCGGGGGAGGCGAATCGGGAGATCGGAGAGGTCGTCTGCGACACGGGCGTCGTGCCGCCGGAACTGGCCGAAGACCTGTGGATGCCGGGGTCGCCGCCCGGTCAGGCATCCATGACTGTCGGCGCCCTCGCCGACGCGATGGCGCGCCCCGGTGAACTCGTCGACTCCCTGCTCCGCGGCAACGGCCCAGTGGCCGACATCTGGTCGGTCGCCGACAGATCCGCTCGATTCGTGGCGTCCACCGTCCAACAGGTCGTCAACACTGCGCCCGACAGCCCGTTGAACTCGGTGACGACGTCGTCGCGGCTGTTCGCGTGCGCGCAGGTCTCGCGCCGAGACTGCATGAAGATCGCGACCCGGTTCGACTGCACGTTCAACGACGTCGTGCTCGCGGTGCTCGCCGGCGTCCTGCGCAGATGGACGTTGTCGACGAAAGACACTGTGACGCACGGCGAGACGATCCGGGTGATCGTTCCGCTTCGGGCGCGAGAAGCGGACGTCGCCACGACCGGCCCGGGGCACTGGGTCCCCGAGTACGAGCCTGAGTTCGTCACCGATCTCCCGATCGGCGAGGACTCTCCCGCTGTCCGGCTCATGCAGGTGGCCGGGCTCGCCGACCGCTACTCGGGCTCCACACGCAGACTCGCACCGGAGATGAAGCCGTTGCTCCCCGAGCTGGGGATGGTGCCGTTCGCCGATTTCTCGACGCGGGCGTTCTCTCAGATCTTTCAGCGGACGTACAACGTTCCGATCTCCATGAGCGACTCGGTGTCGCAGCGTTATCTCGCCGGTCACCCGGTGGAGGAGATCTACACGATCCCGACCCTCGCGGCGCAGCGCGCGATGGCGATCAGTGTCAATGAGTACGGTGGGGCGGTGCAGTTCGGCTTCGTCGCCGACCGCGCGGTGGTGTCCGATCTTCCTGCGATGGCAGGCTACACCGCTGAATCGCTCGACGAGCTGCTGACCAGCGGCCTTCCCCAGGATTGATGAGGAGTACCGATGCGGGTGTATCTGCCGGCGACGCTGGCCATGATCGTGGACCTGACCGCGGGTGACGACGGGTTCACGCCGGTCGGCGGAACCGGCTTCGCGGTGACGCCGTCACTGCGGGAGGCCTACACGTCCGGCGACGACGAAGAGCTCGGCGAAGTCGCGCTCCGCGAAGCGGCTCGCGCGTCGCTGCGACTGCTGTCGTCGGAGGACACCGGTGATGCGCCGCTGCCCGCGCGTCGCGTCGTGGTGGTCGCCGACGCGGACGCCACCGTGCGGCCGGACCTCGACGACGCCGTTGTTCGCTTGTCGGCGCCTGTCGCCGTCGGCGACATCGTCGCCGTGCACATCGACGGTGCCGCAGCTGAGCCCGCAGTTGTCGCCGCGGTCGCCGCCGTCGACGCGGCCGATCTTGGCGACGAGGACGCGGAACTGACGATCGGAGACGTTGAAGACCACGACCTCGGTTGGTACGCGACACAGGAACTTCCGTTCCTCCTTGAACTCCTCTGACAGAAGCGGACAGAAACTGACCGCATAGTTCGTCACACTGAGTGGGAACCTCAACAGGGGTCACCACAACTCAGGAGGACGCCATGTATGCACCCGCTCAGGACAACGAGATCACCGGACTGGCCAACTACATCGATCAGCAACTCGACGCCATCCGTGCAGCGGCTTTCGGTCTCACCGAAGAGCAGGCCTGGGCGACGCCGTGCCGGAGTGCTCTCTCGGTGGCGGGAATCATCAAGCACGCCGAGTACGGCATGCGCGGCGGGGTGAACCGACTCACGTCGGGTCCGAGTGACTACGCCCTCGACGAAGCTGGATTCGCCGCCTACCTGGGGAGCTTCACCGCGGCCGACGGCGAGTCGGCGTCCGGCGTGATCGCTCGTTTCGACGCGACGCGAGCGGAGTACCTCGACGTCGTCCGCAGCGTAGACCCCGATGCGGACTCGGTCGAGCCGCCCGCGCCGTGGGACGGGGTCTTCGACGCTCGTCCGATCAAGGTCCGGTACTACCTGGCGCACCAGGTGGAGGAGTACGCGCGCCACGCAGGCCACGCCGATATAATCCGCGAGCAGATCGACGGCCAACCGGTTCCCGGGCTGGTGCTGTCGCTGGCCGGTGCTCCGGCCAACGACTTCTTCGCTCCATTCCATGCAGCGCCCGGAACGCTGCTGTCGTGACGTCCGTTCGCCCTCTGGGCGTCGAACCGCTAACCTACGGGAGCGTAAGTTAGGAGTTCCGGGGGACCGGAACCGGTAGAGGAGACGAACATGGGCTGGCGGGAACGTTTCGAGGCACCGGTCGCGGGAGTCGCGGGCGGAAAAGGCGGGAACTGGGTGCGGGCCGCGGTTGCGCGCGTGACCACGCCGCTGCTGCCGGACGACTATCTCCACCTGGTGAATCCGCTGTGGTCGGCCCGCGAGCTGCGCGGCCGCGTGGTCTCCGTGACGCCGGTGACCTCGGACAGCGCGACGATCGTGATCGCTCCCGGCTGGGGCTTCTCGTTCGACTATCACCCGGGGCAATACATCGGGATCGGCGTGCAGAAGGGCGGTCGTTGGGCGTGGCGGTCGTACTCGCTCACCTCGGAGCCGGACAGCTCGGTGGCCGACCGCACAGTGGCGATCACCGTCAAGGCGATGCCGGAGGGCTTCCTGTCGTCGCATCTCGTGAGCGGTCTGACGCCGGGCACGGTGGTCCGGCTCGCCGCTCCGGCCGGTGAATTCGTCCTGCCCGACCCGCTCCCGGAGAAGCTGCTCTTCGCGACGGCCGGCAGTGGCATCACCCCGATCATCTCGATGCTCCGGACGATCGCCCGTCGTGGTCAGCGGGTGGACGCGGTGCTGGTGCATTCGGCGCCGGAAGAGTCGGACGTCTTGTTCGCCGATGAACTCCGCGGCTACGCCGACGCCGGGCTCATCGACCTGAAGCTCCGACTGACCCGGACCGACGGGCGCGTGGACGCGTCCACATTCGACGATCTGGTGCCGGACTGGGCGGAGCGTCAGACGTGGGCGTGCGGGCCGAGTGGATTCGTCGACATGCTGACCGGACTCTTCCACGACGGTGGCCGCGAGGACCGACTGCACGTGGAGCGCTTCGCGCTGGAACGCGGCGCCGCGGGCGCGCAGGGCGGCACTGTCACCTTCGGGCGTGGTGACAAGACGATCGAGGTCGACGGCGCGTCGACTCTGCTCGAGGCGGGCGAAGAGGCGGGCGTGCTGATGCCGTTCGGCTGTCGAATGGGAATCTGCCAGAGCTGTGTCGTGATGCTCGACAAGGGATGTGTTCGCGACCTCCGTACTGGTGTGGAACACGTTGAAGGGGAACGGATTCAGACGTGCGTGAGTGCGGCCGCGGGGGACTGCACGCTCGACGTGTGACACGTCACTGGACAACTTACGCACGCGTAACCTACGATTGCGTAAGTTAGTTTCCATCACGAGAGGAGTTGCCGTGGCCATCGCCGACGTACCCGAGTACGCGCACCTGACCGACGCCGACGTGGAGGCGCTGCAGGCCGAACTCGACGCCATTCGCGCCGACATCGAAGCCGACCGCGGTGAACGCGACGCGCGCTACCTGCGCAACACGATCCGTTTCCAGCGTGGTCTCGAGTTCACCGGACGCCTCCTCACGGTCGGCGCCCGCAAGCGTTCGCTGTGGTGGGCCGGCGCCGCGACCCTCGGCGTTGCGAAGATCGTCGAGAATATGGAACTCGGCCACAACGTGATGCACGGCCAGTGGGACTGGATGAACGACCCGGAGGTCCACTCGACCTCGTGGGAGTGGGACAACACGGGCCCCAGTGCCCATTGGAAGCACACGCACAACTTTGTGCACCACAAGTACACGAACGTGCTCGGCATGGACGACGACGTGGGCTACGGTCTCCTCCGCGTGACGCGCGACCAGCGGTGGCGGCCGTTCTACCTGGGCAACCTCGTGTACAACACGGCGTTGGCGCTGTTCTTCGAATACGGTGTGGCCGCGCAGCACCTCGAACTCGGCAAGAAGCGCAAGACGCCCGAGGCCAAGGCCGAGCTCAAGCGGAACTTGCGCGACGTGGGCCGCAAGATCGGTCGACAGGCGGGTAAGGACTACGTGCTGTTCCCGGCGCTCGTCGGGCTGGCGACCCGCTCGCCCGAGGCTGCTCGGAAGACCGCGACTGCCAATCTGCTCGCCAACGTCATCCGCAATGTGTGGACCAATGCCGTCATCTTCTGTGGTCACTTCCCGGACGGTGCGGAGAAGTTCACCAAGGCCGACATGGACAACGAGACGCAGGGTCAGTGGTACCTGCGGCAGATGCTCGGCAGCGCCAACTTCCGATCGGGTCCGGTTCTCGCGTTCATGAGCGGAAACCTGTCGTACCAGATCGAGCACCACCTGTTCCCGGACCTGCCGAGCAACCGGCTCGCGGAGATCTCCGTTCGAGTGCAGGCGATCTGTGCCGAGTACGACCTCCCGTACACGACGGGCTCGTTCCCGGTTCAGTACGCGAAATCGTGGCGAACGATCGCGAAGCTGTCGCTCCCGAACAAGTATCTTTCCGCTACCAGCGACGATGCGCCGGAGACTGCGTCGGAGCGCCGGTTCCGGGCGGACGGTCAGCCTCGACTGGTGTCGTCCATCGATGAGGCGACAGGACGACGTCGTGGACTCAAGACGGCGATCGTGGACAGCCGCGCGCGCCGCAAGGACCGTACCAGCGCATAATGGGGCCTGATGGCGATCTCGGATATCAATGAGTATGCACACCTGACCGACGCGGACGTCGAGGCGCTCGGCGCGGAACTCGACGCTCTGCGCCGGGAGGTGGAATCGAGTCTCGGCGAGCGCGACGCGCGCTACCTGCGACGCACGATTGCGGCCCAGCGCGGGTTGGAGTTCCTCGGGCGAGTCGCGCTTCTCGGAAGTCACCGTCGGTCACTGTGGTGGCTCGGCACCGGCGCGCTGTCGGCGGCCAAGATCATCGAGAACATGGAACTCGGGCACAACGTGATGCACGGCCAGTGGGACTGGATGAACGATCCCGAGGTGCACTCCACGACGTGGGAGTGGGACATGGTGTGCGCGTCGCCGCATTGGAAGCACTCGCACAACTACATTCACCACAAGTACACGAACGTCCTCGGCATGGATCACGACGTGGGCTACAAGATCCTGCGCGTGACCCGTGACGAGCCGTGGGAGCCGCGTCGCGCGTTCCAGCCGTTCTTCAACATCATGCTGGCCACGACCTTCGAGTGGGGCATCGCCCTCCATGACCTCGAGCTCAAGGAGGTCATCGCCGGCCGCAAGCCGATGGAGACCGCGCGTCCGGAGATCCGCAAGTTCGTGCACAAGGCCGGTCGCCAGATGGCCAAGGACTACGTGCTGTTCCCCGCGGCGTCGGGCCCGAACTTCGTGCACACGTTGAAGGCGAATCTCGCCGCGAACTTCATTCGGAACCTGTGGGCGTACGTCGTGATCTTCTGTGGTCATTTCCCCGACGGAGCCGAGAAGTTCACGATGGAGACGTTGGAGAACGAGACGCAGGGACAGTGGTACCTGCGGCAGATGCTCGGCAGTGCGAACTTCGAGGCAGGGCCGGCGCTGGCGTTCATGAGCGGCAACCTGTCGTACCAGATCGAGCACCACTTGTTCCCGGATCTGCCGAGCAACCGATACGCCGACATGTCGGTGCGAGTCCGCGAACTCTGCGACAAGTACGACCTCCCGTACAACACCGGGTCGTTCACCATGCAGTACCTGCGGACGCTGCGCACGATCAACAAGCTGGCCTTGCCCGACTGGATGCTCACCGCGACCACCGACGACGCTCCGGAGACGGCGTCCGAGCGTCGTTTCGACTCGATTCAGCCTCGTGCTCGCGGTCTGCGGACCGCGATCGCGACCCTCAAGGAACGTCGTCGCGCCGCTAAGGCGTGAGGATCGGGCAGCGGGGTCCAGGCGCGTTCGCGAGGCGGCGGTCGAGCGTGTAGAGCGGTGCATTCAGGATTTCGGCCGCGGCGACATACGCTCCGTCGTACATCGTTATCGTGTCGCGCAGCTCCCAGCTGCGCTCCGCAGTGAGGTCGAACGGGACGGTGACGAGCGGGAGAGCGCGCAGATCTGCGAAGGCCGCGGCACCGACTGATGCGTCGATCTCGCCGCGAGCGACGGATCGGCGGATCACGTTGGCCGCCTCGTAGTGCATAAGCGACGGCGCGCACGTCGCATCGCTGAGGAGCGTCGACTCTGCCCAGTCTGCGTCCGGTCCGGTGTGGATCAACGCGGCGACGATCACCGAGCTGTCGACGACGATCATCGGCGGTCGGCGTCGAGGTCCGCGAGGATTCTCTCGGTCGACGTCGTCGCAGGCTGGGCCCGTTTGCGTTCACGGACCTTACTCAAGAGGTCCTCCATCGAGGGACGCTCTGCGAGCTTCTCGACCTCTTTCAGCATGAACTCCTGCAGTGACTGCCCGGCCCTCGCGGCGCGGGCGGCGAGTTCGTTGCGGACCTCGTCAGGCACGTTGCGGATCGTGATAGTGGTCATGCCGCTATTCTAGCGGCGCTGCTGACGAACTGGAGTCGTCTACGTCCGCGTCGAGTGACGCGAGGACGAGTCGGCGGAGCGCGGGAAGCGCGGCGGCGGGGTCGGTCCCGTCCTCGATCGCGGAGGCGATCACCTCGTTGAAGCCGGAGACGAGGAACATCGCGGCGATCGGAGTAGCGGATTCGCCGTCGATGTGCGATGTGACTAGGTCGGCGAACCGCGTGAGCATTTCGCGCCGCTGACGCATCCCGGCTGCGCCGAGTGCCGGAAGCTCGCGGTGCAAGGACAGAGTGATTCCTGGTGCGGCAGCCGCGACCGTGACGAAGGTTCGCAGCGCGCGTTCCACCCGGTCGTCGAGCGGAGCGTCGGCCACCGCGTCGAATGCGGCTCCGACCGCATCGACCATCGTCGTGTTGATGTGATCGGCGAGGGCGAGATAGCAGGAATCGCGATCCGGGAAGCTCTCGTAGAACGTCCGACGTGAGACCCGTGCCCGACGAACGATGTCGGCGACGGTTGTCGCGGAGTAGCCGCTCTCCTCGACTTCGGCGGCGAGCGCTTCGAGGATTCGCATGCGGTTGTCTGTCATCGGGACATGAGACTACCCGCCGTCAGGGCTCGAGTGCCGGATCACTTCGATCTCGCCGCCCCGGCCCGGGGAGTAGGTGACGCCGCGGAACCTCGTGGGTTCGCGCCGGGCCGTCGTCGGAGCGAGGTCGACCCCGCGGAGGACTTCACGGAGAACGATGTCCATCTCTGCCTGCGCGAACGACGCGCCGATGCATCGGCGCAGGCCGCCGCCGAACGGGATCCAGGTGGACGGGTCCACGCGCGAACCGACGTACCGATCGGGGTCGAAGTCGCCGGGCCGTTCGTGATTGGCCGCGTCGTCGTGGATGGATCGTGCGTCGACCACGATCGTCTGGCCCTCGTCGATCAGGTAGTCGCCGAGAGGGAACGGCGCCATCGCGCGCCGGAGAGTCTGCTGAACGATGGGCCGGGTGCGCTGCACCTCGGCGAGGGTGGCCGCGCGGAGGTCGTCCGAGTCGCCGGAACGTGCCTCGACTTGAAGCCGTCGCAGGAGGTCTGGGTGCCGAGTGATGCGTTCGAGCGTCCACGCCAGCGTTCCGGCCGTGGTCTCGTATCCGGCGATCACCAGCGCCAGCAGATTGTCGACGAGCTCGTCACGAGACAGCGGTAGCCCGTCGGCGTCGCGGGCGGCGACCAGTATCGACAGGACGTCAGAGCGTTCACGTCCCGCGTCGAGATCGTGCCGAGCCTGCTCGGCCAGCTCGTCGACGACCGCGGCGTGCTTGCGTCGGAACCGGGTGAGCGATCCGCCGGGGGAGAAGCGGCCGAAGTCCCGCTGGAGGAACGTACTGAGAGCGAGTGCCTGCCCTACCTGCACGAATCGGGGGAGATCCTCGGCGAGTGCGGAGAATGCGGGGCCGCCGTGGTTCATTCCGTAGACCGCGCGCAGGATCACCCGCATCGTGATGGCGTTCATCGATGGAAGTGACGCGAAGCGCTCGCCGACCGGCCAGGTGGCGATCTCGCGTCGTGCCTCGTCGAGCATGATCTCGTGATGCCTGCGCAGTGCCGCACCGGTGAACGGCGGCGTCAGCATCTTGCGCTGGGTGCGGTGTTTGTCCTCGTCGAACGAGAACAGAGAGTGGCCGCCGAGGACCGGTCCGATGGCGTTCGCGGCGTGCAGCACGGTTGGATCGGCCCGGTACACCTGGCGGGCGAGGTCCTTGTCGCTCACGACCACGAGGTCGCCCAACCCGACCACCTTGACGTGGTACGCGTCGCCGTACCTCTCTCGGAGATGTCGCCTCGCCGCCCGGCTGCCCGATCCCAGGGTGAGCGTCCCGGTGAGCAACGGGAAGGGGGCGGTCGGCGGACGGCGGGTGGATCCGGTGCGCGTCGAAGTCATGTTCGTCCTTTGCGGTTCCCGATGGTACATGTGCGTACCACGTGGTGACGAACCTACGCACTCGGGACGAGAGAGGCAAGGGGCGAGCGGTTGATCAGGGGGCGGCGTCGACCGGCGGCTCGTCGGCCGGGCCGGTCGCACTGACTGATGCGAGGAGTTCACGCACTGCCATGGCACGGCGATACGACGTGCCTTCGAGAGCGTCGAGTGCACATTCCGGATCGGCGGGCGGACCGAGGTGGGTGCATCCGCGGGGACAGTCGTCTGTCGCATCGCGGAGATCGTCGAAAGCGTCGATGATCTGATCCGGCGTCACGTGGGCGAGGCCGAATGAACGGATGCCGGGGGTGTCGACCACCCACCCGCGACCGCCGGGGAGTGCAAGCGCGACGGACTGCGTCGACGTGTGCCTGCCCTTTCCGACTCCGGACACGACGCCGGTCGCACGATCGGCGTCCGGCACGAGGCGGTTGACGAGCGTCGACTTGCCCACACCGGAGTGCCCGATCAGGGCGGTGAGTTTGTGGTCGAGCGTCTCCCACAACTCGTCGAGCGGATCGTCGCGGCCGGCGACGATGACGGGGAGATCGAGATCGGCGAAGTGCGCCGAGAACTCGGCGGGCGCTGCGAGATCCGACTTGGTGAGGCAGAGGACCGGCGACAGTCCACCGGCGTACGCCGCTGCGAGCGCGCGTTCGACGAATCCGGTCCGCGGGGGCGGATCGGCGAGTGCGGTGACGATCAGCAGTTGGTCTGCGTTGCCGACGACGATCCGTTCGTACGGGTCGGTGTCGTCCGCGGTCCGCCGGAGGACGGTTCGTCGGTCCTCGACGCGGACGATCCTGGCGAGGGTGTCGGGTCTGCCGGACAGGTCGCCGACCACGCCGACCCGGTCGCCGACGACTATCGGGGTCCGGCCGAGTTCCCTGGCACGCATGGTCACTATCCGGCGATCTGGATCGTCGTCGAGCACACACCCCCACCGTCCCCGGTCGACGGACACGACCATCGCGGTCTGGGCGTCGGCGTGTGCGGGTCGTGTCTTGGTGCGTGGTCGAGTGCCCTTGCCGGGTCGGATGCGGACATCCGACTCGTCGTACGCCTGAGCGCTCTTGTTCTTGGCGCCGCGGCTCAAGAGGCAGTCCCGGCCATCGTCTCCCACATCGACACGAAGTCGGGCAGGGTTTTTGCGGTGGTGCCGACGTTGTTGATCTCGACTCCCGGAACCCGCAGCCCGAGCAGGGATCCCGCCGTCGCCATTCGATGGTCCGCGTATGTCTGCCACACGCCTGCACGGAGCGGGACGCCGGTGATCACGAGTCCGTCGTCGGTCTCCCGGCAGTCGCCGCCGAGCCTGTTGATCTCCGTGGTGAGGGCCGCGAGCCGGTCGGTCTCGTGGCCGCGCAGGTGCGCGATGCCGCGGAGCGTCGACGTGCCGTGCGCCAGTGCGGTGAGTGCTGCGATCGTCGGTGTCAGTTCGCCGACATCCCGCAGGTCCGCGTCGATCGGCGACAGGACATCGGGGCCGGTCACGGTGAGCAGGCCGTCGTCGCCGCGCGACGCGACGGCGCCCATCCGCTCGAGGATGCCGACGATCTCCGCTCCCGGTTGGGTGGTGGTGGACGGCCAGCGGGGGACGCTGACGCGCCCTCCGGTTGCAGCAGCGGCGGCGAGGAACGCGGCGGCGTTGGAGAGGTCGGGTTCGATAGCCCAGTCGACGGCCGAGATCGAACCGGGGTGGACCGTCCACGACGTGTTGTCGGAGGCGGCCTCCACGTGCACGCCTGCGGTGCGGAGCATGTCGACTGTCATGTCGATGTGCGGCATGGACGGCACCGGTGCGCCGGAGTGCGTGATCTGCACTCCATCGGTGAAGCGTGCGGCGGACAGCAGCAGCGCCGACACGAACTGCGACGACGCCGACGCGTCGATCGTGACTGGACCGCCTGCCACCGCGCCGGTGCCGTGGACGGTGAACGGCAGCGAGTCGCCGTCTATCGAGACGCCCAGGTCGCGAAGGGCGTCGAGAACCGTGTGCAGCGGGCGGGTCCGAGCCTGCTCGTCACCGTCGAACGCGGCGTCGCCGGTGGCGAGAGCTGCCGCGACCGGCAGGAATCGCATCACTGTCCCTGCGAGGCCGCAGTCGACCGAGCCTCCGTGCAGCGGTGCTGGTGTCACCTCGACGCTGGTCGGGTCCGCCGGGTCGGCGGTGATCCCGGTGCCGAGTGCGGCCAGGCCTGCGAGCATCAGGTCGGTGTCGCGGCTGCGCAGCGTGCCCGTGACGCGCGACGGGCCGTCGGCGAGCGCCGCCAAGATCAGAGCGCGGTTGGTGATCGACTTCGATCCGGGCAGGTCGACGACCGCGTCGACCGATCCTGTGACATAAGGCGACAGCCAGTTGCTCATGAGGTCCAGTCTTTCACGTCTGCGCGGGAGGCCTCTGGTCGCGGCGCAGCGGATGATCGGCGGGGATCTCAACGATGATGATCGTCCGCCCATCCGGGTCGGAGATCGACATCTCCACCAGCCCCCAGGGTTTGGTCTCCGGCTCGGAGCCGATCGGCACTCCGTCGGCCGCGAGACGGTCGCGTTCGGACCGGATGTCCCGGACCTGCAGCCACAGGGTGTCGCCGCCGGACTGCCGCCCCGGTGGCATGTGCGCGGGGATCTCGATGTGGCTGGTCCCGGCGTGGAACACGACGCCGCCCGGGTATTCGCGGGCGATCGCGAGCCCGAGTCGGTCGCGGTAGAAGTCCGTGAGGGCTGCGGGATCGGATGAAGTCAGCAGAATGCGGCTGGTCAAGACCTCCATGTGTCCACGGTAGACGGGCGAGTGGCCGCCTCGGCGGCTTCCTGACCGATGCGTTCGAACTGGGCGCCCATGGCCTCGGCGAGGGCCTGCGCCGCGGTGAGTGGGCGGACCATCACCATGAAGTCGTCGATCTTGCCGTCGTCGTTCACGTGTATGAAGTCGGTGCCGGTAAGGGCTTTGCCGTCGATTGTCGTCTCGAACATCAAAGCGTGATCGCGGCCGTCGGCGCTGCTGTACTCGCGGACGTAGTGGAAGCCGTCGCCCATCACCCGGATCACTCCGCGCAGGATGGCGGCGGTGATGTGACGTCCGTGGTACGGCTTGAACGCGACCGGGCTGGTGAAGACGACGTCGTCGGCGAGGAGTCGGTCGATGGCCTCGTGGTCGCGGGCGTCGACGGCTTCGCGGAACTCGCGCATGGGTGCTCCTTAGTCAAAAAATTGATTACCTTTCCGTTCGAGTATGGGCTTGCGGCTGTCGGCCTGTCCAGGGATCAGCCGTCAATTTGTTGACTAATCTGGTTGCATGGCACTTCGGCACGCGTTGCTGGCGACTCTTCTGACCGTGGGGGAGTCGTCGGGCTACGACCTCGCCAAGGAGTTCACTCCAGAACGTGCGACGTTCTGGGTGGCGTCGCCGCAGCAGATCTACCGCGAACTCGACGGCATGGAGGCGGCCGGGCTCGTGTCTGCGCGGGTTGTCGTCCAGGAGCGCAGGCCCGACAAGCGCATGCTCACGATCACCGATGCGGGTCTGGCCGAACTCGAGGCCAACGCACGCGACGGTGCCAAGCCGGTGGCGATCCGCGACGAGATGATGGTGATGGTGCAGAGTGTCGCCGCCGCCGACCGTGTCGCCGTCTGCACCGCCGTTCGTGATCGACTGGACGCCTCGCGGCGAAAGCTGGCGCACTACGAACGCCTCGAAGCGAAGTATCGGGCCGGACGGTCCGATGCCGCCCTGTATGCGGACGAGCGAGTGGCGGGACCGTACCTGACTCTGTTGCGCGGGCTGTCGTTCGAGCGGGAGAACATCGCCTGGAGCGAGACCGTGCTTCGGGTTCTGGAAAGGGAGGGCGACGATGCCTGAGGTGAGTGCCGGAATCCTGATGTATCGCACCGGTGCGCACGAGTTGGAAGTGCTGCTCGTGCACCCCGGCGGACCGTTCTTCGCACGCAAGGACGACGGCGCGTGGTCGATACCGAAGGGCCTGGTGGAGCCCGGTGAGGACGTGCTCAGCGCCGCTCGTCGCGAGTTCGCCGAGGAGACCGGGCATATCGCTCCCGAGGGCGAGACCGTCGACCTCGGCGTGGTCCGACTTCGCAGCGGCAAGCTCGTGCATGGATTCGCGGTCGAAGGCGATCTGGACTCAGACGCGATCGTCAGCAACGTTTTCGAGATGGCATGGCCGCCGAAATCGGGCCGCATGCAGACGTTTCCGGAGGTCGATCGGGCGGGATGGTTCTGCGCGACGGAAGCACGCGTGAAGCTCAACGCCGCACAATCGGACTTCGTCGACAGGCTGATCGAGAATCGTTGAGGTGGTTCAAAAGTCAGCTTCGTCATCGATAGCCGAGGGCAATCTTCCCTCGATCATCGATGACGAGACTGATACTTGAGAACCGGCGTGAGTGCACCGAGCTCACTCGGCGGCAGGCAGTCCAGATACGAACTCCCCGAGGCGCTCGAGACCGATGCGGAGGTCGGACTCGGCGGTGGCGTAGGACAGGCGGACGTACCGTTCGGCGCCGATGTCGCCGAAATCCTTGCCAGGGGTCAGAGCGACGTGAGCCGAAGCGAGCGCCCGCTCGCAGAACTCCGAAGCAGTCAGGCCGGTTGGACTGACATCGACGTACACGTAGAACGCGCCGTCCGGGGGAACCGGAACGTCTAAACCGATGCGCCGAAGACCGTCGAGGACCAGGTTCCGTCGGCCGTGCAAGGTGTTCCGACGTGCCTCCGCCTCGGCGATGGTCTGCGGATCGAAGCAGGTCAGCGCCGCCATCTGCGATGGTGTCGGCGGACAGATGTAGTAGTTCTGCGCGAGGCGTTCGGCCACTGGAATCATCTCCTCCGGAAGCACCGCCCAACCGAGTCGCCAACCCGTCATCCCGAAGTACTTCGAGAAGCTGTTGATCACGATCGCGCCGGGATCGTCGGCGGCGACGCTCCGCCGCTCGCCGTCGGCGAGGCCGAGGTAGATCTCGTCGACGATCCGCCACCCGTCCCGGTCCTCGGCGACGCGGCAGAGATCGAGCAGGTCGTCGTACGCGAGCGATGTGCCCGTCGGATTGGACGGCGACGCGATCATCACGCCGCGTGTGCGCTCCGACCACGCATCTGCGACGTCATCCGGCGTGAGCTGGAAGCGGGACGACGGTCCGGTGCCGAGCAGGCGGACGTCCGCGCCGAAGCTCTCCGCAAAGCGCCGGTTGCACGGGTATGACGGATCGCCCACCAGTACTTCGTCGCCCGGGTCGATGAGCGCCGCGCACGACAGCAGCAGCGCCGCCGACGCGCCCGTCGTGACCACCACACGACGGGCGTCGATCGGTGCACCGAACTGCGCGCCGCTGAACTGTGCGATGCGTTCACGCAGTTCCGGAAGGCCGAGCGCGCCGGTGTAGGCGAGCGGACGGCCGTCGGTGAGGCCACGAATCGCTTCCAAGAACGCGGGTGGCGCACCGAAGTCCGGCTCGCCGATGTTCAACTTCACGACATGGACGCCGGTCGCCTCCAACTCGGCGGCATGCTTGCCGAACTCCATGGCGTAGAACGGCGTGACTGCCTCGGCTCGGCGGGAGAAGCGCATGCGGTCATCGTATGCACCGCACGCCGGGAGCGACGATCAGGCCGGAACCCAATTGAAGGTGTCGGGATCCGGGCCCAGCCTGCGGTCGGCGTCGAGTGCGTCGATCCGGGCGACCTGCTCGTCCGACAACTCGAAGTCGAACAGAGCGCTGTTCTCGGCGGCCCGGGCTGGCGACGACGACTTCGGGAAGATCACGTCGCCACGCTGAATGTGCCACCGCAGTGTCACCTGTGCGACGGTGCGCGCCACCTGTCCCGCGATCTCGGCGAGCACGGAGTCGTCGAGGACGGCGCCCTGGCCGATGGGCGCCCACGCCTCGGTGACGATGCCGTGGTCGCGGTTGAATGCGCGCAGCGGGGCCTGCTGGAAGTAGGGATGCACCTCGATCTGGTTCACCGCGGGGACCACTTCGGTGTTCGCGAGCAGTCGCTCGAGGTGCGCCTGCTGAAAGTTCGAGACACCGATCGTGCGGAGGGCGCCCGACCGGTACTGGCCTTCGAGAGCGCGCCACGTGTCGACGAAGTCGCCGACCTCGGGCAGCGGCCAGTGGACGAGGTACAGGTCGATCGGACCCAGGCCGAGCTCGTCGGTCGAGCGGGCCACGGCGTCCACAGCGACAGCCGGATCATGGGCGTTGTTGTTCAGCTTGCTGGTGACGAACACGTCCGACCGCGACAGGCCCGACTCGCGGACCGCCTCGCCGACCTCACGCTCGTTGCCGTACATCTGCGCGGTGTCGATGTGGCGGTAGCCGGCCTCCAGGGCGGTCAAGACTGCGCCCTTCGTCTCGCGCGGGGGAATCTGGTACGTGCCGAATCCGAGCTGCGGGATGTCGACGCCGTTGTTGAGGGTGATGGACGGAATGGTGTTGTCTGCCATGACATGTTCAATGCGGTCGCGCGGTCCGAGTATTCCCGGATGGGTGAACACCCGGATCTTCTCCCTGGGATCGGCTCTGGACTGGTGCTTTCCGTCTCTGGCGGTGGCACCGTGAAGGCATGAGCACATTCACTGACAACACATCGTCCACCGGCGTCTCGATCTGGAAGATCGTGGCCATCGTCATCGCGATCATCGTCGCGGTGTCGCTGATCGGGCCGATTCTGCACGCGGCGTTCTGGATCGGACTGTTCGCCCTCGCAGCCGTCGGCGCCTACTCGCTGTTCAAGTCGAAGGGCTGACTCGCGGCCTACGATGGGCCGCATGACTCGGAAACTCGTTGCGACAGCATTCGGCGCACCCCGTGAAGTCCTCACCGTCGTCGATGTCGAACTGCCGACCGCGTCTGTCGGCACGGTGACCGTCGATGTCCGCGCCGCGGGGATCAACCCGTTCGACGTGAAGAGCGTCCAGGGCGTCATGGGAGAGGACCCGGCGAAGCTGCCCTTGCAGATCGGAAACGAATGCTCCGGGGTGGTCCGGGAGGCCGCGGCGGGCACCGGGCCGGCGGCAGGCGATCGTGTGGTCGTCTACCCGGTGTCCGGAGCGTTCGCCGAGACCGTCGTCGCACCCGCGGCGTCGGTGCACACACTGCCCGACACCGTCGACTTCGACCAGGCAGCAGGGCTGCTCCTCGCCGGAGTCACGGCATACGACCTCGTCGAGACCCTCGACATCACCGAGACCGACACGGTTCTCGTGCACGGCGGCGCAGGCGCGGTCGGATCGATCGCGGTGGTACTCGCCGTCAGCCGCGGGGCCACCGTCATCGCGACGGCGTCCCCGGCGAATCACGAGGCTGTCCGTGCCCTCGGCGCGACGCCAGTCGACCATCACTCGGTGCTGCTGGACGCCGTCCGATCAGCCGCGACGACCCCGGTGACCGCTGTGATCGACACGGTGGGGGTCGATGACGCGATCGACGTCTCGCTGGATCTGGTCGAACCGGGGCGGATCGCGAGCATCGCCGCCTGGGGCCGGGCGGGGGACGGCATCACGATCCTCGACGGTTCCACCGACGCGAGCAAGCGGCATCGCCGCGACGCGGTCCAACCGTTGCTCGCCGCTGCCGCCGACGGTCGGATCGTGATCGAGGTCGCGGGGACGTCCACGTTCGACGATGCGGCCGATTCGTTCGACGCGCTTGCCGGCAGGCATCCCCGCGGCAAGTACATCCTGCATCCGTAGGTCGTGGCTGTACCGAACGCCCAGATCGTGCGTGCCCTGCGCGCGATCGTCGGCGACACCCACGTCCTCACGGAGTCCGATGTCGCGGCACCGTATCTGACGGACTGGACAGGAGAGTGGCACGGCGACGCGGTGGTGGTCCGTCCCGCCGACACGGCAGAAGTGGCGGCCGTGCTCGGTTTGTGCACCGCACACGATGTGAAAGTGACCCCGCAGGGCGGAAACACCGGTCTCGTCGGCGGATCGACGCCGCCACCGAACGACTCACGACCGTGGGTGCTGCTGTCGCTGCGCAGGCTCGACACCATCGGAATGCCCGACGGCTCGGGGCAATGCATTGCGGCGGGGGCAGGTGCGACCTTGGCCGCGGTGCACACCGCCACCACTACGATCCCCGAACTCGGCCTGATGTTCGGCGTCGACCTTGCGGCGCGCGACTCCGCGACCATCGGCGGCATGGTTGCCACGAACGCCGGCGGCATCCGCATGATCCGATACGGCGACATGCGCTCCCAGGTCCTCGGGCTCGAAGCGGTGCTCCCGTCCGGCGACGTGGTCACGCGGTGGCGGCCGCTGCGCAAAGACAACGTCGGATATCACCTGCCCGGCCTGATCGCGGGCAGCGAAGGCACACTCGCCGTCGTCACGCGTGTGCTCCTGCGGCTTGTCCAACGCACGTACCGGACTGCGGTCGCGCTGGTCGGCGCCGCAGACGTCGACGCGGCACGGCGAGTGTTCATCGCCGTCCAACGGTCCGGCCACACTGTTGAGGCCGCCGAGATCATGACCCGAACCGGAGTCGATCTTGTAGCCGGCACCGGTGTCCGGACGCAGATCGACGCCGGTGCGACGCTGCTCCTGGAGATCGTCGGGGGAGTCGAGGAACTGTCCGAATCACTCGCGAGGGCGGGCGACGACGTGCTCGACGCCGTCGTGGACGCCGGACCGGCACGCGACCTGTGGCGAGTGCGCGAATCGCACACCGAGACCATCGCTCGTTCCTCCACCACACCTCCGGTGAAACTCGACGTCTCGGTGCCGATGGGCGATGTGCATCAACTCATCAGCAGGGTCGACGAGTTCGCGGCCCGCGCCGGGTTACGAGCGGTCCAGTTCGGTCACATCGGCGACGGCAACATCCACGTCAACCTGCTCGACGTCCCTGCTGAGAATCGTCAGACTGTTGCCGACTGCGTGTTGGGGATCGTCGTTGAGCTCGGCGGCAGCATCAGCGCCGAACACGGCATCGGCCGAGCGAAGGCAGCCTCGATCGGCCTCGGCCGCGACGCCGTCGACATCGCCGCGATGCGAGCGATCAAGGGCGCTCTCGATCCAGGTCAACTGTTGAACCCCGGTGTGATCTTTTTCGAATCCGGGTAATCTGTGACGACGGGTTACGGACAACTGGGGAGCTGTGATGAATGACCTGGCACTTGATCACCAAGCGATCATCGTCGGCGCTGGATTCGGCGGCATCGGGGCCGGGATCGAACTGAAGCGGCAGGGGATCTCCGATCTGGCGATCCTCGAGCGTGAAGACGACCTCGGCGGCACCTGGCACGTGAATCACTACCCGGGACTGGCAGTCGACATCGCCTCGGTCACCTACTCGTATTCATTCGAACCGAATCCGAACTGGACCAGGCTGTTTGCGCCCGGCGCTGAACTCAAGAAGTACGCCGAGCACGTCGCCGACACCTACGACCTCCGCAGGCACATGGAGTTCGGGGTCACCGTCGAACGCGCCGAGTGGGACGACGCCGGGTTCTGGACGGTTCACACCACGGACGGCGCCAGCCGTACAGCGCAGTTCCTCGTGACCGCCACCGGATTCCTGTCGCAGCCGTACACCCCCGATTTCCCCGGCATCGAGTCGTTCGCAGGCGACATCATCCACACGACCGCATGGCAGGACGGCTACGACTTCGCGGGCAGACGTGCCGCGGTGATCGGAACCGGTGCCACCGCGGTCCAGTTGATCCCCGAGATCGCGAAGTCGGCTCGTCACCTGACGGTGTTCCAGCGAACCCCGATCTGGGTAGTGCCGAAAGTCGACTTCCCGATCCCGGCTCCGATCCGTCGACTCTTCGGCGCAGTGCCGGCGACGCAGAGGGCGGCCCGAGCGATCAACACGTCGATGCTCGAGTTGCTGATGGTCGTCGGCGTGCTCCATTACCGCCAGGCCAAGCCTGGAAATCGGCTCGCTGCTCTGCTCGCCAAAGCGCACATGCGCGCGCAGGTGCGTGACGCGAACACCCGCCGACAGCTCACCCCCGCCTACGACTTCGGGTGCAAACGCCCGACGTTCAGCAACACGTACTTCCCAGTGTTCAACCAGCCGGACGTCGACCTCGAGACGTCGTCGATCGTCCGAGTGGAGGCCGACGGGATCGTCGTCGAGGGCGAGAAGAAGATCCCGGTCGACACGCTGGTCCTTGCGACCGGCTTCAACCTGTGGGACGTGAACTTCCCCGCGTTCCAGGTGATCGGGCGCGACGGTCGGGACCTGGGGAAGTGGTGGCGCGACGGCCGGTTCCAGGCGTACGAAGGTGTGGCCGTCCCGAAGTTCCCCAATTTCCTCACCTTGAACAGCCCGTACTCCTACAGCGGCCTCTCGTACTTCACGACCATCGAGGGCCAGATGCGACACATCGCCCGACTGTTCGGGGAGCTGCGGAAGCGCGGCGCGGACCGTTTCGAGGTCACCGAGCAGGCGAACTCCGCCTACCTCGACAAGTCGACCGAAAGACTCGGCGACTCGGTGTTCTACGCAGGCGACTGCGCGTCGTCGAGGAGTTACTACTTCAACCAACACGGCGAAGCGACCCTGCTCCGCCCCCAGGCGACGCTGTCGACCCTGCGCGAGATGGAGAACTTCCCGCTCGACGACTACACGTACGCCTGACGGCGGAACAGTGCGCTTCACCGTTTGATCAGCGGGCTCCTCACCACGTGCCCACCGGCGGCGCGGTCGGCGGAGTCGAAGAAGTCCTCGCGGTAGATGTCACGCGGGAACAGCCGTGACTTCATCAACGCCTTCATCGTGTCCTCGACCATCGACGGGTTGCCGCAGATGTAGGCGGCGTTGCCGCCGGCCTTCGGAAAGTCCTCCGCAAGCAGCACCGGGACTCGGCCCCGCCTGCCTTCGTGTTCCTCGCGGGACACCGCTGGGCGATACGAGAACCAGTCCCTCTCATCCGCGGCGTCGGAGAACCAGTCCCGGTCGTACAGCCCGTCGACCTGGGCGACACCGTGGTACAGGACCACATCGTGTTCCCATTCGCCCTCGTCGTCCAGTTCCATGACGTGACGCAGGATGGACTTGAGCGGCGCCAGGCCCGTTCCGCTGCCCAACAGGATCAGTGGTTTGTCCTTCGCCGGGCGATAGAAGAACTGGCCGTAGGGCCCAGACAGACTGACCTCGTCACCTGCAGCGAGATCAGCGAAGATCCAGCCGTCCGTCGCGACACCGTCGGGCGATCGTTTCACGTGCAACTCGATGACGTCGGGTTCACTCGGCGGGCTCGCGATCGAATACGGCCGATTGTCGCCGTCCGGCAGGTTCAGCTGCACGTATTGACCGGGGTTGAACGCGAGCGGCTCCGACAAGGTGATCACGAGTCGCCGGACATCCGGGGCGATGTCGTCGAGGGCCGTCACGGTTCCGGAGAAGTCCCTCACCGGATGGATCTCGACGCCGTCCTCCAAGTCGACGTCACCCTCGATCACGACGTCCTCGCATGGTTTCGCCACACACATCAGTGCGAACCCGTCGTCGCGGTCGCTGTCCACCAGTGCATACGGCGACGCGTCGCCGAGGTCGACGTCGCCGTCCAGCACCTCCGCTTTGCAGGTACCGCATGTGCCGTGTGTGCAGGCGTGCGGAAGCCACACTCCATTGCGCAGACATGCGTCGAGAATCGTCTGATCGTCGCGGCACGACAGCGTGGCGCCCAACGGTTCGACGTGGACTGTGAACGTCTCAGTCATCGCGTGCCTCCTAGGTCGTCGAGAAGGTCAACAGGCCCTTGTGCCCGACGCCCGCGTCGGCCAGCGACGTCTCCGGCGAGGCGGTGAAGTCGTCGTCGAACAGTCGCCACCCGCTGATCGAAGCGGGATCGAAATCGGGGTCGCTCGCGGCCCAGGGGACGACGATGTCGGACACGAACGTTCCGAACGGCATCGAGCTGGGCGCACGGAAACAGGCGGCCGAGCAGAACAGGAGATTTCCGCGCCAGTGCACGTAGACGAGTTGATCGTCTCCGAACACTTCTTTGCGGTCAGCGGCTGGGAAGTCGTAGTCGTACAGTGCTTTGACAGCCATGATGCTCAGGCCTCCGATCCGTTTGAATGCCATTCGAGCCACGACTGATGGTCACGAGACCCGCGGTACTCGCCGTTGTCGCCCTCCTGAATGCCGTACCAGTCGAGGACCTCCGGAACTGTCGGGCCGCCGCAGTTGCCCTGGTAGATCTGGTGGACGGGCAGCCAGGCCTGCACGTACTTCTCCGGCTCCCGCTCGAAGATCCACTGACATCCGTCGCTGCAGGTGTGGTAGGTCTCGTCGCGGAACGCACTCCTGCGGAACGAGATCTTCGTCGGATCGTCGCTCTCGGTGAACGCCATCGGCACCTGACAGACTTGGCAGAGTTGGGGGAGGCCCTGGAAGAAGACGCGGCCGCCGGCTTCCTCGGTTCGCCGATGCTTCTCCCAGGTCGGCTTGTAGACGGTGTCGAACGTCTCGCCGTACTGGTCGGACAGCCATGCCATCTTCTCGTCGTCGGGAGTGGTGGTGGTGAACGACGCCGCGAACGAGAAGTTGTGCAGGATCTTGTAGACCTCGTGCGACAGTTTGTCCTTCTCCGCGATCGCGTCCTTGACGTGACGCGGCGGTTTGATGCCGTAGAACTCCAGGTCCGGGAACAGTCCTCCGAGCATCTGCTGCTCGAAGTAGAGCTCGAACGCCTCCTTCCAGCTCATCACCGGCTTGGGCAGCATGTAGTCCATCATTCCGGCCACCAGTGCCGACATGCGGTACGCCCGCCAGAACCACTTGTCGACCCACTCCTGGATGATCGGGACGTTGCCTTCGTCCTGCTCCAGGAGGAACTTGATCGCCTCGAGACCGAGGGTCATGTGTCGACTCTCGTCGGACTGTGCTGAGAAGCCGAACGACATCGTCGGCATGTCGCCGTTGTAGCTGGCGCCCGACATGAACGGCACGAACAGCAGATTCGTCAGCAGGTACTCGAAGCTGAACGAGATCGAGATCAGGAACTCGAACGGCCCCGCGGTCATCGCGTCGTCGAACAGCGATTTCGGCACGGACAGATACCAGACGCGGTCGTGCATTTGCGAGAAGGAGTGGAACCCGTCGTAGTACTTGTTGTAGTTGCTGATCGTGTGGATCTGCGTCTGGCAGTGACGGAGCTCGTCGACACTCTGGCAGAGCGCGGCGAAACGCGGCGCCGGACCTTCGAGGTACCTTGCGAGATACGCGAAGTGCCGGTGCGCCTGGTACTCGAGCGGCGTCACGCCCTGAATGAAGAGCTTGATCGCGTTCAGATATGACGCGTCGGACAACCCGAGATGGCCCTGGCTCTGCGCGAATGAGTCGAGCACCGCGTAGAGGCGCTTGTCCTTCTCCGCCTGGTACTTGAAGTACGAGTCGACTGTCAGCCGGAACGGATCCTCCCAACCGTCCCAGTCGTGGACCTTGATTCCCTCGTAGCTGGTGTAGGGATAGAGCGTCTCGCGCTCGACGTACGACGGCTCCCAGTCAAGATCGCGAGTGAGCAACGAGTACCGCTGCTTCATCGGGAGCTTCTTCGGGCGGCGCGGCTTGGTGCCTGTGCTTGTCGTGTCCGGGGTCTTTGCTGTGGTCATGATGATGTCTCACTTCTGGCGCGTCGCGCCGCGGGCCTGTCGATGGTTGATGGTGTCGCGCGGTGGTGATTCAGTGATCCCAGGCGACGATGATCTGGTCGTCGTCCCATTCGGCGAAGTTGCCCGTGTAGGAGACGATCGCGAGTTGGAACTCTCCGGTCTCCCACTCGCGACCCAACCGCTCTTCGACGGACTCTCGGTTGATCACGATGCGGCCGGGAGCCGACAGCTTCATCAGCCCGGGGAGAGCCCGGATCTGCAGATCGGGGTTGTCGTTCCGGATCGCGTCGACGAGTGCGCGGTTGTCGTCGGACTCCTGGAGATCGATCCCGACTGGGCGGGCCTGTTCGACGGTCATGCCTCTGCCGCCTCTCCGAGATGACCGCGGACGACGGCGGTCAACGCACCCACGGCCTCGTCGGCACGAGCGCCCCATTCGGATTCGATGCGGTCGAGCACCGCCGTATTCGCCTCGCCGTGTTCGGGATCGCCGACCCACGCCTTGATCAGCGCGTCCAGCCACTTGCGCTGGTCGGTGAACCAGGTGGTCAGATACTGCGCGAAGAGGCTGTAGGCGCCTGCGCCGCCCATCAGTGCGGCTTCGTCGAGGCCGTGGTACATGACGGGGTACAGGCGACGGTCGATCGCGTCGATCGCGAGGAGTCCTTCGGCCCAATCGTCGATGACCATGATCTCTTCGACGAGCCTGCGCAGCGGCTGCAGGTGCTCGCCGTTCATCCACTCCTCTTTGGCCGTCGTCAGAACGTCCGCGGTGCCGCTTCCGAATGCGATGCCGGCGCGGGAGATCATCTGTGCGTTGCCGATCCTGTCGAAGGCCGCGAACGATGCACACTGGGACAGTGACGTGCCGTAGGCGAAACGCGCGCCCGTGACGCTGACGAGCTGCGCACCCGACTCATAGTGGCGGAGCGGCACGATCACCGAGGCCATGACCGCACGCCACGGTTCCGGCATCTTCGCCAGCAAGTCGCGTTCCTCCACGTATGCGAGCGTCTTGCCGAACTCGTCGTGGAGCGCGGCCCGGTTGGTCACGTACGGGGTGTAGTAGAACTGCCGGGGATCGGTGTACGAGTAGGGGTCGGTGAGGCGGAGGGCGGAGTACTTCTCGTCGTAGAGTTCCCTGTCCTGAATCCACGTGGGGCGGTAGTGGAAGTTCTCCCGCGGCTCGATGTCGAGCGTCGCTTCCTGGTAGCGAGTGGCGGACTGGTCGCCGAATCTGTCGATGATGTTCTGGTAGGTCTGCCGTTTCGGTTCGATGACCTTGTAGCGCAGTTCGTATTGCACCGGATTCCTCCTGGAAGGGCTGTTCTCGGGTGCGGCGATCGCCGCGGGATGTCAGTTGCGGGAGAGGAGTTCGAGGACCAGGTCCTGTACCTGTTCCTCGTCGGTGAGGCGGCGCGGAGCGTCGCCGCCGTCCTCGGTGACCAGTGACGCGGTCGCGGTGTGGCCGGAGATGACCGTCTGGATCCGGGCGCGGCGCGCGCCGAAGCCGAGAGTGAAGGAGAGCGCGCCGGGGCCGGTCTCGTCGATCAGAGTCAACTCGCCGCCGGGGCCGCCGCCGTCGTGCCAGGCGAGGACGGCGTTGGCCTCGCTGACGAGTTGTTCGGCGAGCGACCGAATGATGACCTGGGTGTCGGCGCCTTCCGCGACGCTCACTTCGTCAGACGGTTCGGTCTGTGGTGACGACTCGGGGCCGCCGTCGAG
This sequence comes from Gordonia malaquae, assembly GCF_037148075.1. Lineage (NCBI taxonomy): Bacteria > Bacillati > Actinomycetota > Actinomycetes > Mycobacteriales > Gordoniaceae > Gordonia > Gordonia malaquae. Next base: position 563,685 of record NZ_JBBCUB010000001.1, read on the forward strand.
CAACTCTTGAACTCTCCACATGAAAGGTGTCATCGCGTTCTCCAGGGAGTGATGTGAAGCATCGGTGCTGCATTCATGTAAGCAGCGTCACACACTCGCCAGGGGGACTGAAGTACCTAATTCGCGTCGATTCAGAGTTGCTGAGTATTAGTTGACGGACTCATCGCCGTGGGTGCCGAGAGCGCCGCGGACCACCTCGAGTACGCGTGTGAGCTGCGGTGACGTGTCGCCGCGCCGGGTCGCGATTGCGAGAGCCACGCCGGGCGGATCGTCCAGGAGGGGCAGGTAGACGGCCCCGGTGATGTGCAGGTGGCGCACCGAATCGGGGACCAACGCCACCCCGAGATCGGCGGCGACGAAAGACACGAGTGTTGAAGTCTCGCCGACCTCGTGCCGCACCTGCGGAGTGAATCCGGCCCGCGCGCAGACGTCGAGGACCACGTCGAGAACCACGGACCGATGTTGTGACGGATAAGTGATGAACGGTTCGTCGGCCAGATCTGCGACGGTGATGCCCCCGGTCCTGGAGGCGAGCGGATGGGACTGGGGGACCACCGCGATCAACGGCTCCGTGCGAACGGTCTCGTGATGGAGGTCGGGGTCGTGGACGGGCGGGCGGAGGAAACCGAGATCGATCGTCCCGTCGTGGAGCGCGGCGGCTTGACTGGGGGTCAGCATCTCACCGTGCAGATCGAGTTCCACCCCGGGCAACTCGGCGCGCAGAAGTCGGGCAAGACTGGGCAGCAACTCGTAGGTGGCGGATCCGGTGAAGCCGATCCCGAGCCGTCCCAGGCGGCCGTCTGCGATCCGGGTGGCTTCGGTGCCTGCGGCGTCGACTGCGTCGATGACGGCTCGGGCTCGCTCCAGATAGCGTTCGCCTGCTTCGGTGAGTTCAACTTTCCGCGTGGACCGCAGCAGCAGTGTGACGCCGAGCTCTGTCTCCAACTGTTTGATCTGTTGTGACAGTGGGGGCTGGGCGATGTGCAGGCGGGCGGCGGCCCGGCCGAAGTGGCACTCTTCCGCGACGGCGATGTAGTACCGGAGATGACGCAGTTCCATAGTCGTCCTACTCATACTCACGAGATCTGAATTTGTGCCCCAACAGGTAATGGCACATCTTTATCAGGCTTCATACGCTGGTGGCATGACAATCCTGGAGAGCGCTGGAAGCGTTTCGGTCGCCTACGACGTGATCGACGGACCCACGCCGGATGCACCCGTCGTCCTGCTGTCCAACTCGATCGGTTCCACCCGCTCCATGTGGAATCGGCAGACGGCCGCCTTGGCCCGTCACTTCCGCGTGGTCCGTTACGACACGCGGGGCCACGGCGAATCGCCGGTCCCGGCGGGTCCCTACACGATCGACCAACTCGCCGACGACGCCGTCGGGCTCCTCGACAGGCTCGGAGTGCGTTGTGCACACGTCGTCGGACTGTCGCTCGGCGGCATGACCGCGATGTCCCTCGCAGCCCGGTACCCGGACCGCGTCGATCGTCTCGCGCTGTTGTGCACCAGTCCCGCGTACGACGACGAAGTCGCCTGGCGTGCGCGCGCGGCGACAGTTCGTTCGCAGGGCACGTCCGTGATCGCTGCTGCCACCGTGGGACGGTGGTACACGCCGGCGTTCCTCGAGTCGGAACCCGAGCGAGCTGCAGCCGCGGAAGCGATGATCTCCGGTATCCCGGCGGAAGGGTATGCCGCATGCTGCGAGGCGATCGCCACCATGGACCTGCGTCCGCTCCTTCCGACGATCACCGCGGCGACTGTATGCATCGCGGGAGCGGACGATCCGGCGGCGCCGCCCGCCGTTCTCGAGGCGATCGCTCGAGCGGTCCCGGGCGCGCGGTTCACCGTGATCGAATCGGCCGCGCACCTCGCGAACGACGAGCAGCCCGACGCCGTCGTCGCCGCGCTGCTCGCTCATCTCCTCGGCTGACTCCGATCGCATCGCATCAGACGGTGAGTTTGTCCCGAAGTTCTGCCGCCGCGACTCCGTACGTATGTGTGATGACCGCTCCGTCCGCGCCGCAGTCGATGACGGCCTCTGGCGTGAAGACTCTGCTGACGCAGGCGACACCGGTCAACGGATAACTGCATTCCGGTACAAGCTTCAGGCGGCCGTCGCGAGTCGACAGCGTCATCATCACGAACACCTGCTTGGCTCCGATTGCCAGGTCCATCGCTCCGCCCACCGCGGGTATGTCGTCGGCGGCGCCGGTGCTCCAATTCGCCAGGTCGCCGCTGAACGACACCTGGTAGGCGCCCATCACGCAGATGTCCAGGTGGCCTCCGCGCATCATCGCGAACGAGTCTGCGTGGTGAAAGTACGACGCTCCCGGAAGCTCGGTGACGGGTACCTTGCCCGCATTGGTGAGGTCGGAGTCGACGTCGACTCCGTGCGCGGCCGGGCCCATCCCGAGCATGCCGTTCTCGGTGTGCAGGACCACCCCGGAATCAGGGCCCAGGTGGTCCGCGATTGTCGTAGGTTGTCCGATGCCGAGATTCACGAATGCCCCGGGCGGGATGTCCTCAGCAATGCGGGCTGCGAGGCGCGCTCGATCGAGAGGCCCGGTGGTGTGCTCGACAACGCCGTCGGCGATGCGGATGGTCGCTGAGGGATTGGACATCATCGGGCTCCTTGCACGGAAAGACGACGAGACGGTGCGGTGAGCACCCTGTCCACGTAGATCGCGGGTGTCACGACGGACTCCGGGTCGATGGTTCCGGTGTCGACGACCTGATCGACCTGAACGATCGTGGTGGCCGCGGCGGCCGCCATCACCGGCCCGAAATTGCGGGCGGTCTTGCGGTACACGAGATTCCCCATGCGGTCGCTGCGGTCGGCCGCGATCAGCGCGACGTCACCGTGGATGGGGTACTCGAGGAGGTAAGTGCGACCGTTGATCTCGCGAATCTCCTTTCCTGCTGCTAGCGGTGTGCCGACAGCGGTAGGGGAGTAGAACGCCCCGATCCCAGCGCCCGCCGCGCGCATGCGTTCGGCGAGATTGCCCTGCGGCACCACCTCGAGTTCGACCTCCTCCGACCGGTACAGCTGATCGAAGACCCACGAGTCGGACTGCCGCGGAAATGAGCACACCACCTTCGCGACCCTGCCCGCAGCCAACAGAGCCGCGAGTCCCTGGTCGCCGTTGCCCGCGTTGTTGCTGACGACCGTCAGCCCGGAGGCGCCCTGCCTGATGAGGCCGTCGATGAGGTCGAACGGCATGCCGGCGAGTCCGAAGCCACCGATGAGCACCGTCGCACCGTCGGGGACGCCTTCGACTGCGGAGTCGACGTCGTCACCGTGGAAGGTCGCCGCGCTCATTCCATCGCACCGATGTCGGACGGATGAGTGGCCAGGGGCGTCACTTCGATCGACATGTACTTGAACAGGGGAAGGCCCCACAGGATCTCGTGGAGGCGTTCGTTGTCGGCGACGTCGAAGACGGAGATGTTGGCGTATTCGCCCACACAGCGCCAGATGTGCACCCACTCCCCGCCGCGTTGAAGCTCCTGGCTGTAGGCCTTCTCGGCGGCTAGCGTCTCGGCTGCGACCTGCGGGTCGAGGGTGTCGGGGATCGCGACGTCCATCCGGACGGCGTAGAGGGGCATCAGCGTAGGCCTTTCATCGTGGTGAACTGTGTGGGCGCCGGGTCGCTCGTCACGCGTCGGTCCGGTAGTGCGCCAGCTTGTCGGGATCCACGGCGACGCCGATGCCGGGGCGGGTCGGTACTTCCATTGAGCCGTCCACGATGGCCAGCGGTTCCGTGAGCAGGTCGTCGGACATGTCCAGGAAGTTCGACAACTCCCCGGCCCGCCGTGCGGAGGCGGCGTGTGCGCATCCGAAGACGACCGTGCACGCGGTGCCCAACTGGGTGTCGATCTGGTTGCCCATCACGACGTCGACGCCGAGCCCACGGGCGAGGTCGAGGACTTCTGAGGAACCGCTGAAACCCGTGCGGGAGGTCTTGATCGACACCGCGGTCGCCGACCCGGCGAGGAGTTCTCGAGTCACTTCAGCCGGCGTCGCCGCAGACTCGTCGGCGACAAAGGGAACCGTCGTCTGATTGACCAGCCATCGTCGACCGAGGACGTCGTCGGCGGGGCACAGCTCCTCGGCGAGGGTGAGTCCGACATCCTCGAGTTGGCGGAGTGCACGAGCCGACTCCGCAGCAGTCCATCCGCGGTTTCCGTCGATGTACAGTTCGGCTTTGTCGCCGAGCGACTGACGCAGGGCACGGACGACTTCGACATCGGCGTCGATCGGTCGGCGACCGACCTTCACCTTGAAGGTGGTGATCCCGTACCGATCGCGCATCCGCGTCGCCTCGTCGACCATCACCTCGGGGGTGTCGAACCCGAGCATGTGACTGACTCGCATGCGGTCGGTGTAGCCTCCGAGAATCCGGCTCACCGGCGTCGACCACGCCTGACCGAGCACATCCCACAACGCCATGTCGATGGCGGCCTTGGCGACGGGATTTCCGACGGTCCGCCCCAAGCGCTCTCGGACCAGTTCCCGCCGAGTCGCGTCGAGGCCTACGAGCGCCGGCTCGAAGATCGATTCGATGACGGCGACCACCCCGCGCTGGGTCTCGCCGTACGTGAACGGTCGAGGAGGGGCGTCCGCGGTGCCGAACAACCCTCCCTCCGTGTGAACCCGGACGAGCACATGCGAGGCATGAGTCACTTCGCCGGACGCGAAGCGGAGCGGTTTGCGGTAGGGGATGCAGTACGGGATCGCCTCGACTGCCTTGATGGTGAGGTCGGTCATCACCGGCTCCCTCTCCTGACTGCCCTACTGTTCGGGGTCGAGGACGAAGTCGTAGACGGTGACTTCGCCTTCGGCGTCGGGGTTCGGTTTCGGATCGAGCATCAGTTCGGGCTTCACCGCTGATGCGATGTCGTCACCGTTGTGCGGGTCGCCCGGGAAATACAGCTGGCTGGTGATCAGCTCGTAGCCGGGAGCACTCACCTTGAAGTGGAGGTGAGCCGGGCGCCACGCGTGCCAGCCCGCCGCGGCGATCAGCTGACCGCACGCGCCCTCGGTCGGGATCTGATAGGGCGCGGGGCGCAGCGTGTGGATCTCGAACCGACCCTCGTCGTCGGCGATCCAGGTGCCGCGCAGGTTCCATTCGGGGAGGCCGGGGGCGAACTGCGAGTAGAAGCCCAGGTCGTCGGCGTGCCACAACTCGAGTTTTGCACCGCCGAGAGGCGTGCCGTCGACCGCGCGGACCTGGCCTTCGAACACCAGCGGGGTACCGGGTTCGCCGTCGCGCATCGGGATGGTTCCGTTCCACGGCAGTTCCGGTGCGTCCTGCACGTAGTACGGACCCTCGATGGTGCCCTTGGTGCCTTCGCGATGCTCACTGGCGACCTCCTCCACCGCGTGCTCGATCCAGACGTCGAGGAACAACGGCCATTCACCGTCTTCACCGACCTTGATCAGCCAGGCTTTGAGGGCGTTGTACTCGGCGTAGCTGACCTTCTCGTCGAGGACGGTGTCGGTGACGGCTTTGATAACGCGGGACGCCAGCGTGTCGACGCGGCGTGTATCGACAACTCCGGCTCGACCGCCCGCCTGCTCCATCCGTTCGCGGAAGCGTGCCGAGGCGTTGGCACCGGAATCGGCGGCTTTGGCTCCGACCTCGGACTGGTAACTGGTGTCGGTCATGGTTGTTCCTTCCGTGGCGCTGCGGGGCTTGGGCACAGCGAGGTTGATGGCGTGGTGGAGCGGGAGTTCGTCGATCGTCGTTCAGGCGGGACGTATCGCAGGCCTCGGAACGATGCGCTGCGTGCGAAGACCTCGGGGGACAGCGCGCAGCCGCGGTGGGCGGCCATGCGCAGCGCGAGTCGGAGGAGCATCTTTATGTCTCGGGGAGTGATCTCGGGGAACCCGTCGACGAGATCGTCGAGCAGACCGTCGGCAAATGTGACGTCGTGACCAGCGGCGAGGGTCTGCCAGATCAGACGGGCGTCGTCGGGAGTGGGTGCGGTGTACTCGATGACGGCCGCGCAGCGGGCGAGTATCGCTTCGTCGACGCCGTCGATCCGATTCGTGGTGAGGAACAGCAAGCCGTCGAAGTACTCCAGGGTGCGCAAGAACTCGGCGACGATGGCGTTCTGAACCAGGTCGAAGCCGCGCTCGGCGACGAACACGTCGGCCTCGTCGAGGATCAGGACCGCTCGCCATCGCTCAGCGCGATCGAAGATCACCTCGAGGTTCTTGCGCACCGCCTCCGGGGTGATGCCGAGGGAACCGGAGTGAATCGAGTACAGCGGCCGTCCGATCACCTCGGAGTAGACCTCCGCGGTCAATGTCTTGCCGACTCCCGGTCGGCCTTTGGCGAGGACGACGTTGCCTGCCGACTTTCCATCGATGATGTCGCCGGTGAACACCGAGATGTCGGTCGTCAAGATGTCGAGGAGCTCTCGGTGTTCGGCGGGTAGGACGAGCTTGTCCTGGAGTTGCTCGTCGTATCGGTACCCGATCAGGTCGGCGGTGTTGACGTCGAGGAAGTCCTGCGCCGAGAGGTCGAACACCCGGACGGCGGTGATCACCGGGACGGGTCCGTACTCGCCGTCGCCGTGGAGTGCGGATCGGGTGACATTGCGCAGCGCGCTGATCTCGTCGGCCGCGACGTCGTGAATCACCTTTCGTCCGGACCGCACGTTCGGCGACTTGTAGTCGTCGGTCCGCAGGGCCCGTCCGGTGAACGTGTACTGCTCGCCGAAACCCTGGTCGATGAGGGTGTCGAAAGCATCGCGTCGTTCCTGGTAGGCAGCTTTGAGCTGAGGGGTCTCCTTGTAGGCGCCACCTGCGGTGAATATGTCGGCAGGTGTCTTCCCGACGACTTCGGTCTCGTCGAAGTACAGGATCCGCGGCGCACGTGATGGCCGCTTCACCGTCGGATTGTCGGCCTCGGTGGTGACCTTCACTCGGGCTCCGCGGGTCCGGTCTGCATGTTCCATCGAGATCGCGGTCACCAGATACGGGTGGAGATGGCCGTCCGACTCGCGGACGTACAGCCACCCGTCGATGAGGTCGGTCTGGAGAAACGTTCGGAGGATCTCGGTGGCGGAGTCGATGTGCGGAACGGGTGCGAACGAGCCGCTGCGGGCGGCGAGAACCGCGCCTGCGACACGCGCGAAGTCTCGATCGCCTGCGCGCTCTGCAGTGCCGATGAGATCGGCCAACGCGGTGTCGGTGAGGTCGGGACCGGCGACTGTCAGTTCACTCGAACGCCAGGACTGCGCTTGGCGGCGAGAGGCGGCGAGGTCGTCGCAAGTGGAGGCGGCGACAACAGCGGTCGGTGCGACGAACATCCCTCTCCTCTCGCAGTGATCACACGCGGCTTTCGACGTGCTGGGGATCACAGTATTGGCGAGAAAAGGAAGTCAGAAGTACATAGTTTCGATGGATTAATCCTCCTCGAGTATCAATCGAGGTGATGGCGGCCTACGAGTGTCGAGCGCGTCGTCGCTCAGCGACCGAAACGTTGGCGGTAGTCGTCTGCGACGGCGTCGGCGCGCTGGATCTGGACTGCGTCGACAAGCGAGGCGTCCAACCCGTTGTTGATGAGGAGATGACGGCGGTAGACGCGGATCAGCGCGATCTGGAAGTACACGAACGGGATCAGGATCAGGAGCATCATTCCGCCGCGAAGCAGGAGCGGGCCGGGGATGAACCAGAATCCGACGAGCAGTGGAATCAGAGGGATCAGCCCGCGGACGATGTACCGGCGCACGTGGCCGGGCCCGGTGAGATCGTTGCGCACCCACTCGCGCATCGAGGTGGGCAGCGGGCGTCCCAGCAGGTAACCGATCTTCTGCAGCAGTCCCGGACGTGTCGCGCTCATAGGGGAATCATCCCATGTCGCGAACTTCGTCCAGCAACTCGGGACCGTTGTTCGACACCCGGTTGACCAGCGGTGACACCTGCCGGATCGCGATCCGCTCGACGAGTTCGAGCGCGGGCGGCGCCAACAGGGCCGGGTCGGCGGGGGAGTCGGGGTCGAGCCACGCGTCCCAATACTCGATCGGCATGATCAGCGGCATCCGATGGTGCACGTCGGTCAACGGGCCCACGGCGTCCGTCGTGATGATGGTGGTGCTGGACACCCACGCGGAGTCGTCTCCGGCGGCCCGTGCCTCGGCAGGCCGCCACGCCGCCCACAGACCGCCCATGAACAGTCGGGTGTTGTCGTCTGGCGACATGAAGTAGGGGACCTTCGTCGGCTTGCCGTTCGCACCGACCGGCCCCGCCTTCCACTCGTACCAGCCGTCCATCGGGACCAGGCAGCGCTTGCCCTTGAGGGAGTTGCGGAACGCGGGCTTCTCCGAGAGCGACTCGGCACGCGCGTTGAACAACAGCGGCCCCTTGCCCAACTCCTTCGTCCACGACGGCACCAGGCCCCACCGCATCGCCCGGACCCGTCGAGCCGGGTCGTCGTCGGGACTTCCGTGTTCGTGGCGGTCGACGACCGTCATCACCGTGGTCGTCGGGGCGACGTTGTAGTTCGCCGGAGCGAAGGATTCGGGGACCACCTCGTTCCGCGCGTCGAGTTCCGCCGCCAACTTCGCCGGATCGGTTGTCACCGCATAGCGTCCGCACATGCCGTCCATGCTGGCACGGAACAAGTAGCGGTCGCGAGGCGTTGCACATCCCGCAGCCGTCGAAATCACGACGGAGAACGACCAGGAGGTGAGGGACCCGGTGACGACAGCGACCGTGACAGCCCTGGAACCGAAGATGTTGATCGGGTGGCCGGTAGACTCGTCCGAACAAGCGTCGAGTGAAGGGAACCCCGTGGCTGAAGAGAGCGAGCGCGACCAGACGCAGGCCGAGCTCACCGAGCGGTTCGAACGTGACGCGCTTCCGCTGCTCGATCAGTTGTACGGCGGCGCCCTGCGGATGACCCGTAATCCGGCCGATGCCGAGGATCTCGTGCAGGAGACGTTCGTGAAGGCGTTCTCCGCGTTCGCGTCGTTCCGCGAAGGCACGAACTTGAAGGCGTGGATGTACCGCATCCTCACCAACACGTACATCAACTCGTATCGGAAGAAGCAGCGGCAGCCCGCGCAGTACCCGACCGAGGAGATCACCGACTGGCAGCTCGCCGCCACGGCCGAGCACACGTCGACGGGACTTCGCTCCGCGGAGATCGAGGCGCTCGACGCCCTTCCCGATCAGGAGATCAAAGACGCCCTGGCCCAACTGCCCGAGGACTTCCGGATGGCCGTGTACTACGCGGACGTGGAGGGCCTGCCCTACAAGGAGATCGCCGAGATCATGGACACTCCCATCGGAACCGTGATGTCCCGACTCCACCGTGGTCGTCGCCAGCTGCGCGACCTTCTCGCCGACGTCGCGCATGAGCGTGGCATCGGCCGCACCGACGAGGTAGTCCGATGAACGCAGGCATTTCCGATCGTGACGAGCAGTTCGAGAACCTCGACTGCTCCGCCGTCGTTGCAGACATCTGGCTGCTGTTGGACAACGAGTGCGACGCAGGGGCGCGGGAGCGCCTGCAGGGGCATTTGGACGGCTGCCCGTCGTGCTTCGAGCATTTCGGCGTGCAGCGTCAGCTGAAGGCGCTCGTCAGCCGCAAATGTGGCGGCGACTCCGCTCCCGAAGGTCTCCGCGAACGCCTCCGGATGGAGATCCGCACGTCGGTGACCATCCGGCAGACTCCCGGATAACGATCCAGACGGCGAACGGCCCGGTCCTCGATGAGGGCCGGGCCGTTTCCGCGTGGTGACGCGTGAGCTGAAATCGCTCAGGCGTTGGGACGCTTGCCGTGGTTGGCTGCGTTCTTCTTGCGGCTGCGCTTCTTACGTCCGCGCTTACCCATGACGGACCTCCTTCTCCTGATTCACGTGCGTCGGCCATTGTTTCACGTCCACAGCCCGGTGTGTTAATCGTGCGCACTCGCGACGTACGATCGGACCATGCCTGAAGACGTCGTCGCTGAAATCGTCGCCACCGTGCTCGAAGTCTCTGTGGACGCGGGAGCCGAAGTCGCGACCGGCGACACCCTGGTGCTCCTCGAGTCGATGAAGATGGAGATCCCGGTCGTGGCCGAGGACCCGGGGACCATCGACTCGGTGCAGGTCAAGGTCGGTGACGTGATCCAGGCAGGCGACGTCATCGCCTCCTACCGCGACTGATCCGTCCCCGTGGCGACTCTCACCGAACTGCTCGCCGAGCACACGACGCTGTCCGACGAGGCCGCCGCACATCTGCAGCGCCTGGTCGCCGAATGGCAGTTGCTCGCCGACCTCTCCTTCGCCGACTACCTGTTGGCCGTCCGCGGCGACGAAGGCGAATTCGTGTACGTCGCGCAGGTGCGACCCAACACGGCGTCGACGGTGTTCCAGCACGACGAGGTCGGACACCCGGTGGAGGACACCGAGAGCGCACAGGGCGCCAACCCGCTGATCCATCCGGCGTTCGCGACCGGCCGAATCATGCAGGAGGGCCTCGCCACCCGCTACGGGAACCTGCTCGTGACCCGGGTGGCGATTCCGGTGACGTTCGAGGGCCGGGTCATCGCGGTTCTCGGCAGGGCGGTCGAGGCGTCGGAGACGCGCCCGCCGTCGCCCCTGGAGGCCGCTTACCGCGACGCTGCGCAGGCTCTGTGCGAGATGGTCGTGGAGGGGACGTTCCCACTCGACGAGGCCAACACGATGGGCTTGTCGACACCGCGCGCCGGAGACGGCTTCGTCCGGCTCGGGCCCGCGGGTGTCGTCGAGTACGCCAGTCCGAATGCGCTGTCGGCGGTCCACCGCATGGGGTGGACGACGGATCTGTCCGGAGTGGTCCTGGCTGACCTGTTTCGACGGCTTCTCAACGACCCGTTCGAGTCGACCGACGCCGCGGCGATGCTCGCGATGGCTGCGGGCGCCGCGGACGACTCCGACGTCCCCGTCCGCGGACTCCGCATGGAGTTCGACGCGCGGCGGGCCACGGTCCTGGTCCGGGCCGTGCCCCTCCGGTCACGCGGTCGTTCACAGGGCGCCGTGCTGCTGATCCGCGACGTCACCGAGGTGAAACGGCGTGACCTGGCGTTGATCAGCAAGGACGCGACGATCCGCGAGATCCACCATCGCGTCAAGAACAACCTCCAGTCGGTGTCGGCGCTGCTGCGCCTGCAGGCGCGTCGCTCAAACAATCCAGAGACGTCCAAGGCGCTCGAAGAAGCCGTGCGCCGGGTCGGGTCGATCGCCCTGGTGCACGAGATGCTGTCGGGCAGCGTCGACGAAGAAGTGGACGTCGACGCGATCGTCGACAGGGTCGGCACGTCGATCGTCGATGTCGCGCTACCGGACGGCGGTGGGTCGCGCGTCGTCGTGACGCGAGTGAGCCGCTTGGGCGTCCTCGCGGCCGACCTGGCGATGCCCCTCGTCATGGTGCTCACCGAAGTGCTGCAGAACTCGATCGAACACGGTTTCGCGACGGGACAGAAGGGCGCGCGGATCGTGATCGACGCGGAGCGTGACGTGCGGTCGTTGGCCGTGCACATCACCGACAACGGTCAGGGGCTGCCGGACGGCTTCGACCTCGAGAAGTCTGACCGCCTGGGACTGCAGATCGTGCGGACTCTCGTCTCGAACGACCTCGGCGGACAGATCCGAATCGGTCCGTCGCCGGACGGAACGGGCACACGTGTCGACCTGACCATCCCCTTGCACTGACACGCCCTCGCAATGACAAAGACCCCGACCGGAGAATCCGGTCGGGGTCTTGTTCGACGTGCTGCAGGTCAGACGGCGCTGCGGGCGCGGGTGCGCGCGTTGCGGCGCTTGAGCGCGCGACGCTCGTCTTCGCTCATGCCACCCCAGACGCCTGCGTCCTGGCCGGTCTCAAGTGCCCAGGACAGGCAGTCGGCGGTCACCGGGCAGCGCTGGCAGACGAGCTTCGCGTCTGCAACCTGAGCAATGGCCGGTCCGCTGGTGCCGACCGGGAAGAACAGCTCGGGATCCTCATCGCGACAGATGGCCTTGTGACGCCAATCCATGACAAAACTCCTTCAAAAATGCATCGCTGTGCGCAGGGCACACGAAATCACGTCAGTTCGTATTGTGTGGGCTGCAACGAGGAATCCTCCTCGATGTCTGAGCGGGGCGGCGCGCAGAACTGGGGGCCGGTCGTTGCGGTCACTATCTGTTGTACTACTGTGCACCGACGTTTGGCTATAGGTCGCCAGCGAATGCCGGATACGTCACAAGGGGTTGGCATCGTGGCCAACGTATGTCTACCGGCGGGTAACTAGTGGGTTACGAGCCAAGCGGAGGCGCCACCACGTCGAGCACATGCCGACGGTGACCGAAGTCGAGTGAGGTGTATTCACCCAGGTAGTCGCCGTCCATCTGGACATCGGCCGGCTTGTCGCTGCGGAATCGGACCCACTCGACGTCGTCGTCGCGGAACACGTGCTTGGCGGTCGGTTCCACACCGCGGAGAAGTTTGGAACCCAGCACGATGTTGCGGGGGACTGACACGGATGTTGCTGCGAAGATGCCCAACCCGTGTTCGAAGTCGGTGCCGGGGTTCGTCCGGATGGCGCGGGTGCCCAGGTACGTCCAGGGCCCGGTGTTGCTGACAAAACCGAACCGCACCCCCTCGACCGGTTCATGGTCGGGAACTTCGACCGTGAACGACGGAGGTGTCACCGAGGGACGGAAGAACGAGCCGACAGTGGTCCGCAGATAGCGGCCGGCCGTCGCGCGCCGACCCTTGTGCCGCAGTTCTTCCATCCGCCGCACGACGATCGCGTCCATGCCCATTCCCGCGTTGAACAGGAACCAGCGGTTGAGTGTGTGGCCGAGGCTGATCGGCCTGCGGGCACCGGAGTCGAGAAGGGTCATCAACTGTGCGGTCGCGGCCAGCGGGTCCCGGCTGACTCCGAGGGCCCGCGCGAAGACGTTCGCGCTGCCGCCCGGGACCACGCCGAGCGCGGGCAGCGACGCGGAGTCAGGAGTGTCGGCGTCCGGCGCGCCGAGGATGCCGTTGGCGACCTCGTTGACCGAACCGTCGCCGCCGTGCACCACCACGGCGTCGTAGCCCTCGCGGACGGCCATCGCGCCCAGTTCGCCCGCGTGGCCTCGGTGCGTGGTGCGTTCGACGTCGACGCTGAACCGGGAGTCGAGCGTGTTCGCCAGCGCATCGCGACCCTCAGCGGTGGTGAAGGTCGCATACGGGTTGGTGATCAGCATGACACGCACGGCTCCACACGATATCGGCTGCGGGGCCGGTGTCCCAATCGGCGGGAGTCCGACCTACTCTTGAGTATGTGAGCAGTACCGATCCCACGCCCGAGTCCGCCGTCGTTCCGTCGACGCTGCGCTGGGCCGGATGGGCCATCGCAGCAGAGGGTCTCCTCGGCCTCATCGTCGCCGTGGTCTACGTGGTCCGCGAAGCCACCGGCCACCACGAGGAGTCGATCAGCGGGTACGGCACCGCCGTGTGGTTCACCGTGATCGGCGGCGCCGTGATGGCGGGCGGGATCGGCTTGAGCCTCGGCAAGCGGTGGGGTCGCGCGATCGGTGTGATGGCGCAGATCCTTCTGCTCCCCGTCGCGTACGCCCTGCTGACGAGCAGTAACCTGCCATCGATCGGCGCTCCCGTCGGAATAGTCGCGCTCGGTGTGCTCGGCCTGCTGTTCTCGCCGCCGTCGTTGCAGTGGCTCAACGCCGAATCGCTGCCGCCGGACGCCGAGGAGTAGAGGCCCGATGTGGGCCGTGCCACGCGATGCCCCTTGTGTAACCGGGTGAACGTATGGTTGGGGCCATGACGCGCACTCTCGCCATCGCGAACCAGAAGGGCGGCGTGGCGAAGACCACGACCACAGCGTCGGTCGGGGCAGCGCTCGCCGACCAGGACGTCTCGGTCCTCGTCGTCGATCTCGACCCCCAGGGCTGCCTCACCTTCTCCCTCGGACACGACCCGGATCAGATCTCGAAGTCGGTCCACGACGTGCTGATCGGCGCCGAGGACATCGCAGACGTCCTCCTCGACACCAACGACGGCGTGACCCTGCTGCCCGCGACGATCGACCTCGCGGGTGCGGAAGCGCTGCTCCTGATGCGTCCGGGCCGTGAGTACGCACTCAAGCGAGCGCTCGCCGAAGTGGCGCAGGACTATGACGTGATCCTCGTCGACTGCCCGCCGTCGCTCGGCGTCCTGACTCTCAACGGACTCACCGCGGCCGACGAAGTCGTGGTTCCTCTGCAGTGCGAGACCCTCGCTCACCGCGGAGTGGGGCAGCTCCTGCGCACCGTCACCGAGGTGCAGCAGATCACCAACCCGAACCTGACGATGCTCGGGACCGTGGCGACACTGTTCGACGCGCGAACCACACACAGCCGTGACGTCTTGGCCGACGTGTCGGACCGGTACGACATGCCGGTCCTGAACCCGCCGATCCCGCGCACTGTGCGTTTCGCGGAGGCCTCGGCGTCCGGTGCGTCGGTGATGCGCGGACGCAAGAACAAGGGCGCCACCGCATACCGCGAGCTCGCCGACAATCTGCGGGCATACTGGAACGGCGCGGACATCGCGACGTACGAGCTCAGCGAATAGCCGCTACGAGAGGGCGGCGATGACCGGGCCGCGCTGTTCGACCACCCACCGTCCGAGGACTCGGACGGCGACGGGATGCGTGCCGTCTGTGTCGTAGCCGCCGCGGTCGACCCTGATCGTCCGGACTTCGCGGCCGTCCGACAGTTGGCGGACGCTGATCCGCCCGGGCATGGGGAGCAACAGCTCGCCCGCCATCACCGATCCCGGGCCGACCGTGCCCGGGATCTGGTACATCGGGACGGTCGACGTGCCGTCGAGGACAACGGTGCCCGTTCCCGTCCAGACGGTGATCACGCCGGAGTCGACGATGGGAGCGGTCGACGTGGGCAATGCGACGTCACCGGCGACGGAGTGCGCCGACACGGGTTCGGCCTGCGGCGAGTACACGCGGATCCGGGGGCCGGACGGCCGTGTCGCCTCCCCGGTGTCGTCCACGCCGCCGTCGTACACGGCGAACGCCTGGTTGCTGCCGCCGATGATCGCGGGCGCCGGGCCGTGCGACGTGGACGTCAGCATCGTGGTGCCCCACTGGATGATCCGCTCATCGGAGTCCTGATCGGTGCCGATGACGGTCAACCGGTAGCCGAGGTCGCCGTCGCACCGTTCGACGATGCCGACACGGCTTCCTCCGGGCACCGCGGAGTAGAGGTGACAGTTGGTCCGGCCGGGGGTCTTGCCGGGGTTCACGAGCGCCGATCGGCCGTATTCGATGCCGCGGACGAGATTGGTCCCCCACGTCTCCAGGCGAGTGCCGCCTGCCGAGACGACGTAGTCGCCGTCGTACGAGAGTGTGACGTCGTCATCGGCGTCACTGGTGCGGCTGCCGGACCGAAGGCCGGTGTCGCCGCGGAGACCGGTCACCTCGCTGCACCCGCGACTGTTCCGATAGACGGCGAGAACCTTGTCCGCGCCGCCCGGCCATGCCGCGAGCGCTGCGCACAGGTCGTCGGCGCGGCTGTACGACCAGCGAGACGCTCCGGTTGCGGGATCGTGTGCGGTGACTGTCCCGCCGTCGGCGGTGATCACCGATGCGGCTGTCAGCTGCGGGATCTTCGTCGCGGCCGACCGCGCCGTCCACACGGGTGTCAGGGCACGGGGACTCTCCTCGGCGGCCGCCGGAGTGGGCGGCGCCGACGCGGCAGTCTGCAGGTCGGTCTGCCGGGCGTCACTCATCGCCCACACCACCAGAGCGCCCACGACGACGAGGACGACGATCACCGCCGTCACGATCAGGTCGACGCGGGTCCGGCGCTCCGGCGGATGAGAATTCCCCATGCTGGAGACAGTACGGAAACAGTCAGTCCGACGCGCCGTCGGACGGCGCCGACGCCGCGGCGTCACCGGCGGGCTTGCCACCCGAACGGCGACGACGTCGGCGGGGGCGGCGCGGCTTGTCGTCGGTCGCCGACTCCTGCGCCGGTGCGGCGTCGTCGGACTCGGCGGGCGCCTGCGTGTCGGCAGACGACTCCGATGAGCTTGCGGACTCGCCGCCACGGGTGCGTCGACGGGTGCGGGTGCGCTCACGCTTCGGGCGGTCGGCCCGAGCCTCGCGACGTTCCTCCGACGTCTGGCGGGCGCCCTCGACGCGACCGTCGGCGTTCTCCGGGATCGACAGTTCTTCACGGAGGTGATCGGACGTCGAGTACGTCTCAACCGGCTCGGGGATGCCGAGTCCGAGGGCCTTGTTGATCAGTTCCCACCGGTGGATCTCGTCCCAATCGACGAGGGTCACCGCGATGCCGGTGCGGCCGGCGCGACCGGTGCGACCGATGCGGTGCACGTAGGTCTTGTCGTCTTCGGGGCACTGGTAGTTGATCACGTGAGTCACGTCGTCGATGTCGATGCCGCGGGCGGCGACGTCGGTGGCGACGAGCACGTCGACGGTACCGTCTCGGAACTTGCCGAGCGACTTCTCGCGGGCCACCTGGCCGAGGTCGCCGTGCACCGCGCCGACCTTGAAGCCGCGCTCGGCGAGATCATCGGCCACCTTCTGCGCGGTTCGCTTGGTACGGGTGAAGATCATCGTGGCGCCGCGGCCGTCGGCCTGCAGAATGCGGGCGACGAGCTCGGCCTTGTCGAGAGCATGTGCGCGGTACACGTACTGCTTGGTGCGCTCGTGGACGGCGGAGTCGTTCGCCTGCTCGGCGCGGATGTGCGTCGGGCGGTTCAGGAACGTGCGCGCCAGCGTCACGATCGGGCCCGGCATGGTCGCCGAGAACAGCATCGTCTGGCGGTCGGCGGGCAGCGCGCCCATGATTCGTTCGATGTCCGGGAGGAATCCGAGGTCGAGCATCTCGTCGGCCTCGTCGAGGACGAGGATGCCGACCTTTCCGAGGATCAGGTGGCCCTGCTGTGCGAGGTCGAGGAGACGGCCGGGCGTGCCGACGACGACGTCGACTCCGCCCTGCAGCTCCGCGATCTGCTGCTCGTACGGGCGGCCGCCGTAGATCGAGGTGATCTTCAACGGGCGAACGGCGCCGTCAGAGAGGGTCACGTCGACGCCCTTCGACGCCGTGACGAGATCCTCGGTCACCTGGACGCACAGTTCGCGCGTCGGGACGATGATCAGAGCCCGCGGAGTGGTGTCGAGGGCGCGCAGCCCGGACGCCTCGGCGGTCACCAGGCGGTGCAGCAGGGGGACGCCGAAGCCGTAGGTCTTGCCCATGCCGGTGCGGGCCTGACCGATGAGGTCGGAGCCTGCGATCGCGAGCGGGAGGGTGAGCTCCTGGATGGCGAAGGTGCGTTCTTTGCCGTCGGCGGCGAGTGCTGCGACGATGGCGCCGTCCACGCCCAATTCGGTGAAGGTCGGGGCCTGGTGATCCTCGTCGACGATCGTCGTCTGGATCGAGTCGTCCACGCTGGTGTCGGTTGTCATGTGCGGTTGTATGCCTCTCGTGTGCTGTGCACGCACACATCGGCTTCGCGGGGTCCTGCGGGGCAGGCCCTCGGCGTGGCATCTGCGGTGCGCGCTCAAGGTGTGACGCGGTCGTCTGGCCCGGCGGCGCCCGTTGAACTCGGCGCCAGAGCGGCGGGATTCTTCCCCACGTCTGGCCCGAGTGTACCGCCTTGCATACTGTTGCTCCCATGTCGAACACGTCGAACGCCATCGTCAAGCTCTACGAAGTCCTCCTCGCAGGCGAGTTCGCCGCGTGTTACCGGCTGATCGACGAGTCGGCGATGGCGCCGACGACCTCCGACCGAGTCGCGATCGCTCGCATGATCGCGGCCGAGATGGGCCACTTCGAGGAACTCTCCGCAGAGTTGGTCAAAGCAGGCGGTGATCCCGACGACGCGGTGGCACGACACGCCAAGGTCTTCGATGAGTATCACCGAGTCACCATGCCGAGCTCGTGGCTGGAAGCCCTGGTGAAGGTGTACATCGGCGATGGTCTCGCCGCGGACTTCTACGCCGAGCTCGCCCACGCGATGCCTGCCGAGACGCAGACCGTGATGAAGGCCGTCATGGAGAGCACGGGTTCGTCGGAGTTCGCGGTCACTCAGGTGCGTGCGGCGATCGCCGCCGATCCCGCTCTGCGGTCGCCGTTGACCCTGTGGGCACGGCGCCTGCTCGGTGAGGCGATCACTCACATGCAGTGGGTTCTCGCCGAAGAGGACGAGATGATGGATCTCCTCTTCGCCAGTGACGCGACACTCGCCACCGCGGCCACGTTCTTCGATGCGATCGCCGAACGGCACGGGCAGCGGATGGCCGATCTGAATCTCGCGTAGAGTCGGTCGCCATGAGCGTTGAGGTGAAGATCGGCATCGACAACAACCCCCGTGAGCTGGCTGTGAACGCCACTGCGGCCATCGACGACGTGCAGGCCAAGGTGGCTGCGGCCCTCGACGGCACGGACGCAGTTCTGGAACTCGTCGACGAGAAGGGCTCGCAGGTCCTCGTCCCGTCGTCGAAGATCGCCTACGTGGAGATCGGCAGCGCCGAGACACGCCGGGTCGGCTTCGGCGCCTGACCCCGTCCCCCTGACACCAAGAGACCGCCGGGTGCGCCCGGCGGTCTCTTCTCGTGTGTGGGACGTCCGAGTCAGCCGCGGCCCATCTCCTGCATCGGAACTCCCGACAGGCCGCTCCACAGAAGCGCCACGGTGGTCTCCACCGCAGCCGACTTGTCGATGGGGCGATTTGCCTCCACCCAGTAGCGGGCGTTCACCTGGCTTGCGCCGACCAGCCCCGCGGCGAGCATCCGGGACCGGTGCGGGTCGAGACCGGAGTCTTGCATGACGAGTCCGTAGACGGCGTCGACGCACGCGTCTGTCGCGCCCTCGACCCGGCGGATCACTGCCGGGTCCATCGCGTCGGAGGCGAAGATCAAGCGGTAGCCGGAGTTGTCGTCGTCGATGAAGTCGAAGAAGGCGTTGACTGCGGCCTGCACGCGCTGACGGTTGTCCGTGGTCGTCAGGAGCGCACTGTTCACGTCGGCGACGAGCTTCTCCGCGTGCGAGTCGACGACTGCGATGTACATGTCGAGCTTCGACGGGAAGTGCTGGTAGAGGACGGGCTTGCTGACGCCTGCGTGGACGGCGATCTCGTCCATGCCGGCTGAGTGGTATCCGCGCTCGACGAAGATCTCGCTCGCGGCGTCCATCAACTGGCGACGACGGGCACTGCGCGGGAGGCGGGTGCCTCCGCGGGTCGGCGCAGCAGAGCCTGCCGCGGCGACGGGTGATTTGGCTGTCGACATTACTGAAGAGTACTCGGTGCTCGTCCGGTTGCCGCAGAGACCGGGGCGACACCGCGCGGGGGTGGATATCGGGGAGTGGGCGGTACCTGTGAGAAAGTTGAGGCGTGACCGGTAGAGGAGACCCTGGGGTGTCGCGCCCCCGACGCCCGCGGCCTGATCAGCCGCTGCGTGCGCGGTGGGACCCGACAGCCGACGACGACTCGGCGGACGACGCCGAGTCGACCAATCCGTTCGCCCGGTTCGTGCGCACCTACGGCTGGCGCGCGTACGCGATCCCGGTGCTCGCGGTCTTGACGATCGCATTGCTGGTGGTGACGATCCGGGGCGGCGACTCCAAGGGTGACGGCACCGCGGAACCGGACCCGGACGCGCGGAACACCAAGGTCAGTGAAGAGACCCACGCGATCGGTGCGCCGACCGGCGACATCCAGGTGGACGCTCTGCCTGCGGGCGCACTGCCCGACGGGCCGCCGTTCACCACCAAGGGCACCACCGAGTTCCGCCTCGTCCGCGGAACCGGCCCTCGCCTGGGCACCGGGGGACAGGTCTACACCTACTCGGTCGAGGTCGAGAAGGGCATCGACCCGACGCAGTACAGCGGCGACCGATCGTTCGCGAAGATCGTCGACGCGACACTCGCGACCAACCGCAGTTGGATCGGAGACGGAAAAGTGTCGTTCCGCCGGGTCGATTCCGGCGAACCCAACCTGCGGATCTCGCTGACGTCCACGAAGACGGCACGTGAGTTGTGCGGCTACCAGATCAAACTCGAGACGTCCTGCTATTACCCGCCGGACAACCGCGTGGTGCTGAACGAAGCACGATGGGTTCGCGGAGCCACGGCATTCGCGGGAGACGACATCGCGTACCGCCAGTACCTCGTCAATCACGAGGTCGGCCACGGCATCGGATACGAGCACCACAAGCCGTGCCCCAAGAACGGTGAACTCGCGCCGATCATGATGCAGCAGACGTTCGGCACGGCGAACAGCGACATCATGGCGCTCGACCCGGACATGAAAGCGGACCGGTCCCTCGTCTGCCGACCGAATCCGTGGCCGTTCCCGACCAACCGGGAATGAGCCTTCCCCCGCTCGTCGCGCCGAGCGCTGAACTCTCCCGCGACGAGGTGGCCCGCTACAGCAGGCACCTGATCATTCCCGACGTCGGTGTCACCGGACAGCGCCGACTCAAGAACGCACGTGTCCTCGTGCTCGGCGCAGGCGGCCTCGGCTCGCCGACGTTGCTCTACCTCGCAGCCGCGGGAGTCGGAACGATCGGGATCATCGACTTCGACACCGTCGACGAGTCGAACCTGCAGCGTCAGGTGATCCACGGTGTCGCCGACCTCGGACGGCCGAAGACGCACAGTGCGCGCGACTCGATCGCGGCGGTGAACCCGCTCGTCGACGTCGTCGTCCACGATCAGCGTCTGGAAGCGGCGGACGCCGTGGAGTTGTTCGCGGACTACGACGTGATCGTCGACGGCGCCGACAACTTCGCCACCCGCTACCTGTGCAACGACGCCGCTGTTCTCGCGGGAAAGCCGGTCGTGTGGGGATCGATCTTCCGGTTCGACGGGCAGGTGTCGGTCTTCTGGCAAAACGCACCGGATGGGCGCGGGCTCAATCTGCGGGATCTGTATCCGCAGGCCCCGCCGCCGGGTTCGGTGCCGTCGTGCGCCGAGGGCGGAGTGTTGGGCGTCCTGTGTGCGTCGATCGGTTCGATCATGGCGACCGAGACCGTGAAGTTGATCTGCGGTCTCGGTGACTCGCTGCTCGGCAGGCTCATGGTCTACGACGCGTTGGCGATGACGTACCGGACCGTCCGTCTGGAACGAGACCCGGGGGGCGCTCAGATCACCGAGCTCATCGACTATGACGATTTCTGCGGCGTGGTCTCGGACGACGCCGCCGCCGCTGTGGTCGGCGCCACCTGGACGGCCCGTGAGCTGCGCGACGCGCTGGACGGCCCTGCTGCGCCCGCCGTCATCGACGTTCGTGAACCCGTCGAGTTCGAGATCAACAGGATCGACGGAGCGACGCTGATCCCGCTGGACGACGTCCTGTCCGGACGTGCGTTGGGAGACATCCCGCACGACCGCCGAATAGTCCTCTACTGCAAGACCGGTGTCCGTTCGGCGCAGGCACTCGCCGCGCTGCGCCGTGAAGGCTTCTCCGACGCTGTCCACTTGGGCGGCGGAATAGCGTCCTGGGCGGCGACTGTCGATCCGACCATGCCCGTCTACTGATCTGACTGCTTCGAAGCGCTGGTCGCGCGACGGCGCACGGGGCACGATGGAGGCAGAGGAAAGGGATTCGATCATGTGCCGCAACATCAAGCCGTTGTTCAATTTCGAGCCGACCGTCACCGACGACGAGGTGCGGGCAGCGAGCCTGCAGTTCGTGCGCAAGGTGTCTGGCTACAACGCGCCGAGTCAGGCCAACGCAGAAGCGTTCGAGCGGGCCGTCGACGAGATCGCGGGGATCACGCGGCGCCTCATGGATGAACTGACGACGGCCGCGCCCCCGAAGGACCGTGATGTCGAGGCCGCCAAGGCTCGCGAGCGCGCGGCCAAGAGGTATGCGACACAAGCGAGCTGACGTCGACGTGTTTCACGGTGTCGCTGCGCGATAACCACTCAATGCGTGGGTAGTCTGGCGACGTGACCACCATCGTCGAACCGCCCGCGCAGGTTCTGACCACGTTCGGACTGACCGCGCACCCGCCGATCGCGATGGAAGGTGTCGGCTGGCGGGTCGGCGAAGTGGTCTTGACGTTGGTTCCCGACCGCGCGCGTGCAGCATGGTCTGCGACGGCGCGCGAGAACCTGTACGTGGAGGGCATGCGCATCGCGCGCCCGATGCGGGCGTCCGACGGACGTTACGTGGTGTCGGGGTGGCGAGCGGACACGTACGTCGCAGGCTCGCCCGAGCCGAGACACGACGAGGTCCTGGCCGTCGCGGATCGCCTTCACGCGGCGACAGCGAAGCTCGAGCGGCCGCGTTTCCTCCTTCAGCCGCCCGCACCGCCGTTCACCGACGTCGACGTGTTCATCGCCGCCGACCGCGCCGCATGGGAGGACACTCCGCTCCGTTCGGCGAGAGCTGCGGGAATGCCGGAGCCCGAGTCGGAGGACGGCCGTCGAAGCCTGTCCGAACTGAAAACTCTCGCAGGCTTCCGTCGCCCCGTCGACCTGCCGTCCCAGTTGGTGCACGGCGACCTGTTCGGCACCGTTCTGTTCGCGGGAGCGGCGGCCCCCGCCATCACCGACATCGTTCCGTACTGGCGTCCGGCGTCGTGGGCGTCCGCGGTGATCGTCGTGGACGCCCTCGCCTGGGGCGGAGCCGAGGACGAACTCGTCGAACGCTGGTCGGACAACCGCGAGTGGTCGCAGATGATGCTTCGGGCCACCATGTTCCGTCTCGCCGTCCACGCGATGCACCCGCGTTCGACGTCCGGCGCTCTGCCCGGCCTGCTCCGGGTCGTCGACCTCGTCCGAATGATGGTGTAGCCCACTCCTCCTGCCCGTTGAGCAGGCGGACTCCTCCTGCTCGCTGAGCGAGCGAAGCGAGTCGAAGCGTCTTGTCGGCTACAGCCGAGCCGACTTCATCACGACCCGATCGTCGACGATCGGGACGCCTTCGGCGCGGAGCTTCTCGAGTTGGCGGGATCGGAGACCGGAGGCGGGACGGCCAGACGCGGGGACCACTCGATGCCAGGGCAGATCCGCCGAGTCGGTCCGCATGATCCAGCCGACGATCCGGGGGCTGGCGAGTCCGACCTCTGAGGACAGGTCGCCGTACGTCCGCACACTGCCGGGCGGTATGGCGGCGACGAGCGCCCGGACCGCCTCGACTTGATCCTCGGTGACCGGGGCCACAGTCAGATCTGCGCGATCAGGTCACGGACGAGTCGAGCTGTCACATCGGGCGCGAGGAACGGGACCATGTGCTCGGTGTCGACGTGATGGACTGTCACCGAACTGCCGCGTTCCTCCGCACACGCGGTCAAGAAGTCCGGGCGCACGAACGCCGGTTGAACACGATCGGCGACCACGACATGAGTGGGCAGGTCGGCCGGAGGAAGGGTAAAGGGTCGCGCCATCTCACTCCATGCGACCGCGGCGCCGGGGGCCGACACGCGCCAGGCCGTTCCGGAATCGGTCGGTGCCAGGTGCTCGGCGATCTCGGCATCGAGCATGTGTGG
Source organism: Gordonia malaquae (assembly GCF_037148075.1). Taxonomy (NCBI): domain Bacteria; kingdom Bacillati; phylum Actinomycetota; class Actinomycetes; order Mycobacteriales; family Gordoniaceae; genus Gordonia; species Gordonia malaquae. The sequence continues at coordinate 587,177 of NZ_JBBCUB010000001.1, forward strand.
CGGGACGTTCTCCCATCCCTCCATCCGCTTGGCCGCGGCGGCCGCGGCGGCATCGGGATAACCCCAGTGTGCGAGGGACGACTCCGCGTACTCGCGGGCCGTCGCGGGGTCGAGGCCCTGGGCCGGATCGAGCAGGACCAACCCGGAGACCACATCCGGCCGGGCGTGGGCCAGCCGGATCGCCACGGCGCCACCGTACGAATGCGCTACGACCACAGCGCGCCGACCTGCGGGTACATGGGCGTCGATCACTTCTGACAGCGCCGCCACCTGGTCGGCGATCGCCCACGGCGGCTCCCACGAACTGGAGCCGTGGCCGAGCAGGTCCGGCGCGATCATCCGGACCTCGGGCAGATGGTCCGCAGCGAGGAACTGCCATCGTTTTCCGTGCCCGGTGAGCCCGTGCAGTGCGACGACGATCGGCGCGTCCGGTTCGTCCGAACCGATCAGGTGGGTGTGCATCGTCTGATGTCCGGTGGAGGCGTCGACCATGGGAGCCAGTCTACGGACGCGAACCCCGCGCAGAACTGTCGCAGGGCCGTGGTTCCATGTGTGCATGGCCCGCTCCGAGACTCGACTCATCGTCGCCGCCGCGTCGACGAACGTGGAGTTGCGAACCTGGCCCGACCATGTCGCTCCGGTGCTGCACGGGCCGCACGTCGCCGATCCGGCGAGGCCGTGGTACCCGTACCGCGTCCACGGGGGACCGGGCACCGGAAAGACGGCGCTCATCGTGGACGCCGCGGTGAATCGACTGATGGACCGGTCGATCGACCCGGAGTCGGTGCTGGTGTTGGCGGCCAATCGGCGGGCGGCCACAGCGCTCCGAGACGAGATCACCAGACGGGTCCTGTCCGCAGGCGGCCGCCTCGGCGGCGCACTGCGCGAACCACTGGTGCGCACTGTCCACTCGTACGCCTTCGCGGTCCTGCGTCTGCAGGCGCAGGCGCACGGGAATCCGCCGCCTCGACTGGTGACCGGATCGGAGCAGGACGTCGTCCTGCGCGAATTGCTTGCGGGCGACGTCGAGGACGGTGCGCACTACTGGCCTGCGTCGTTGCGTCCGGCGCTGACCACAGACGGGTTCGCGCAGGCGCTGCGAGACCTGTTGATGCGCGCTGCCGAACGTGGGCTCGGACCCGAAGATCTTGCCGAACTCGGGCAGCGATTCAACCGTCCGGAGTGGGTCGCGGCAGGCTACGCGTATCGCCAGTACGAGGAAGGGATGCTCCTGCGGGGCGCCGTAGGGCTCGACGCGCCCCTCGCGAGTGCAACCGCCGTCGACGCCGCCGAGCTCATCGGTTCGGCACTGTCGGCATTCGCGACAGACGACGGACTGCTCTCCGCACAACGACAGCGCATCCGCCATCTCCTCGTCGACGACGCTCAACATCTCGATCCGCAGGCCGCCAGGCTCGTGGAGGCGGTCGGCACCGGGTCGGACTCCACAGTGGTCGCGGCCGACACCGACCAGTCGGTGTTCGGATTCCGCGGCGCCAGCCCACGATTCGCCGACGATCTCGCAGGCGACGGTCTTCGCGACGTGATGCTCGACGTCGACCATCGGAGCAGTCCTCAGGTCAACGCCGTCAGCCGGGCGCTGGCTTCGCGCCTGCCCGGAGCACGTCCCCATCCGTTCCCCGTGGCAGGGGACGCAGCTGGTTCCGGACATGCGAGTGTGCGGGTGTTCTCGTCGACCGCGAAGGAGGCGACAGCCGTCGCCGATGCGCTGCGTCGAGCGCACCTGTTCGACGGGGTGGCATGGTCCGACATGGCGGTCATCGTCCGCTCCGTGCCTCGTGCGCTGCCCGCCCTGCGCCGCGCGTTCTCGTCGGCGGGAGTCCCGATGGCGACACCGACGAGTGATGTGCCGATCCATCGGCAGCGGGCCGTTGAGGCGTTCACTCTCGCGCTCCGTCTGGCGTCCGGTGGAACGATCGAGTCGGATGAGGTGATCGCCCTGCTGACCGGTCCGGTCGGCTCGGCCGACCCGGCTCAATTGCGTCGGCTACGGCGCGGAGTCCGACGGATCGACGACAAGGCCGGAATCGATCGCGACTCGTTGACGTCCCTCGCGCTCGCCCTCGGCGCGGACGGCGCCGCCGACGACTACCTCGACGGCATGTCCGATTTCGAGGCGATGTCGCTGAAGCAGGTCATCAAAGTCGTGGGCGCTGCCAGGCGCGCGGCTGCGGCAGGCGTCGGAGTCGAAGAGACCCTGTGGCGAGCGTGGCAGGCCAGCGGGCTGGAGCGGCGCTGGAGAGCGCGGTCGTTGCGCGGCGGACGCACTGGCGACCAGGCCGACCGCGACCTCGACGCCATGCTGTCCATGTTCGAGGCGGCAGGCGCGTTCACCGACAATCTGCCGTCGGCATCGCTCACCGAATTCGTCGACTATCTCGCTCAACTGCAGATCCCGCGAGAGTCTCGGGTGGCGGTGGCCGCGTCCGACACTGTCGCCGTGCTGTCGGCGCACGCGGCGTCCGGTCGTGAATGGGAGGTCGTCGCGGTCCCCGGGGTGCTCGACGGCCTGTGGCCGTCGCTGCGCAGCCGCGGCAGCATCCTGCACACGCCGGCATTGCTCGACCTCCTCGACGGTGTGGACGCCGACGCACTCGACTCCATCTCGCGCGGATCAGTGATGCTCGCCGACGAACGCAGGCTCCTGCTGGTCGCGTGCTCTCGTGCGCGGTCGAGACTGCTCGTGACGGCCGTCGAGGACGGTACAGGCGATGCGTCGCCGTCCCGGTTCATCCCGGAGATCGCCGACGCGCTCGGCGGGTACGGAAACGATTCGACCGACGAAGGCGCACCCGACGAGGTACCGCTCGATCCCGGCGTCTCTCGAGTGTTGTCACTCCCGTCGCTGGTCGCAGATCTGCGAGCGGCCGTCGTCGCGGGAACAGAACAGGTACTCGCAGGCATCGCCGACGGCCCCGATGAGCGGACGTCGGCCGCGGCGACGCTGATCGCTCGACTTGCCCAAGCCGGAGTTCCCGGCGCCGATCCGGCCGAATGGTTCGGGCTCGTCGGGCCGAGCACCGATGAGCCGCTGTGGACTCCGGACCGCGGGGCGCGGTCGCTGTCGCCGTCGAATGTGGAAGCCCTCAGCAGGTGCTCCCTCCGCTGGATGATGGAACGTCACGGCGGACGCGACGGTGACGCCGAACAAGCCGTCACCGGGACCCTCGTCCACACCCTGGTGCAGGCCGTCGCGGGCCGGATGGACCCGGCAGATGTGACCGCAGCGCTTCACGAGGTGTGGGGGCGGGTGAGTTCACCCGCCGAGTGGTACTCCGCTCGGGAACTCGAACGCGCCGAGGCCATGCTGACGCATTTCCGCGACTGGCTCCGGATCTCGCGCGGTGAACTCACCGAGTCGGGTGTGGAAGTCGAGTTGAGCGCCGACCTGCCGCAGGACTCGCCGGACGCCATGCCCGTCCGGCTGGTCGGCCGGATCGACCGCCTGGAGACCGACGACGCGGGACGCCCGGTGATCGTCGACGTGAAGACCGGCAAGACCGTGATCAGCGTGGCCGACGCGGGTCAGCATCCCCAGCTCGCCGCATACCAGTTGGCGCTGCTGCTGGGTGGAGTCGACGGGGTGCCCGCCACCCAACCGGGCGGCGGACGCCTCGTCTACGTGAACTCGGCGAACAAGAAGACGGGTGCTGCCGAACGACTGCAGGAGCCGCTGACACCGGAGCAGGTGACCGAATGGCTCGACGTGGTCCGCGACGCCGCGAAGTCGAGCGTCGGACCGATTTTCACCGCGACGCCGAACCCGGGATGCGGGCACTGCTCGCTGACGGCGGCCTGCCCGGCGAAGCTCCGTGGAAAGGCGGTGATCGATGACTGATTCTCGACTGCGCTCGAATAGCGGGAAGATCGGCGCTCGGTCGCTCGCCGCGGCGCTCGGTCTGCCGCCACCCACCGACGAACAGGTCGAGGTGATCGAGGCTCCGATGGAGCCGATGCTCGTCGTCGCGGGCGCGGGTGCGGGCAAGACCGAGACCATGGCGTCTCGCGTGGTGTGGCTTGTCGCGAACCAGCTCGTCGGGCCTGATGAGATCCTCGGTCTCACGTTCACACGCAAAGCGGCGAGCGAACTGGCCGCCCGCATCCGGCGCAGGTTGTCGATGCTCGCGGGCAGTCCGGCCCTTCTCGAATGGGATCCGAGCGGTTTGCTCGCGGCGCGTCTGCGCAGCGCCGACACCGAGGTCAGCACCTATCACGCGTACGCGGGAAGGCTGATCGCCGACTACGGACTCCTCCTGCCGGTGGAACCGACGTCGACGCTGCTCAGCGAGACCGAACTGTGGCAACTGGCGTTCTCCGTCGTCGCGTCGTGGCCCGGTGAGCTGACCACGGCGAAAGTGCCGTCGTCGGTGACCGAGGCGGTCTTGCGGCTGTACTCGGAGATCGCCGAGCATCTCGTCGACATCGCCGACCTGCAGGCGTCCGGGCACGACCTGTACACCCTTGTCGACACTCTCCCCAAAGGTCCTGGCCAACGCGCTGAGCCCAGTCAGAAACTGCGCGGCTACCAGGCTGTCATCGATGAACGCCGAGAGTTGATTCCGCTGGTCATCGCGTTGCGTGAGGCGATGACGGCGCAGGGCGCGCTCGATTTCGGCAGTCAGATGTCGCTCGCCGCACGTCTCGTCGCAACACACCCCGAGGTGGTCGCAGCGGAACGTTCGGGCATCCGTGCCGTGCTGCTCGACGAGTACCAGGACACCGGCCACTCGCAACGGATTCTGCTGTCGAAACTGTTCGGAGGCGTGCAGCCGACGGGAACACCGTCGATCGCGGTTACCGCCGTGGGCGACCCGATCCAGTCGATCTACGGGTGGCGTGGCGCGTCCGCGGCCAACCTGCCGCGGTTCGCGCTCGACTTCCCTCGCAACGACGGCACGGGAGCACACCGTCGTGAACTGCTGACCAGCTGGCGCAACTGCGACGCTGCGCTGTACTTGGCGAATCGAACGTCCGACGAACTCCGGCGCAGGGGTGTTCCGGTGAGCACGCTGCGTGCTCGTCCGGACGCGCCCGAGGGAACGGTCCGCCTCGCACTCACCGACACCGTCGTCGACGAACGCGTGTGGATCGCCGACCGCATCGAGGACTACTACCGGTCGGCCGAACGGGACTCGGTCTCGCCGCCGACCACCGCGATCCTGGTTCGGCGGAACGAGGACTCGGCGCCGCTCGCCGCGGAGCTCGAACGTCGTGGGATCCCCGCCGAAGTGGTCGGCATCGGCGGGCTGCTGCACGTCCCGGAGATCACCGACATCGTCGCGACGCTTCGTCTGATGGCCGATCCGATGGCGGGCACCGCGGCCATGCGACTGCTGACCGGCGCCCGCTGGCAGCTCGGAGCAGCGGACCTCGCCGCGCTGTGGCGACGCGCCAGGGAACTCGCCGCAGGCACTGGAGCGCCCACGACCGGCGCCGTCACGACGCCCGACGCACTGGGCGACGCTCTCGACGCGGCGCTGCCGGGTGAGGCCGTCGACTCGGCGGGGTTGTGCGACGCGCTCGCCGACCCGGGGCCCGAAGGGCGCTACAGTGCGGCGGGCTACGAGCGGATCGTCACGTTCGGCAAGATGCTCGAAGGCCTCCGTCGTCGCATCGGACAGCCGCTGCCCGAACTCGTCGCCGACGTCGAACAGACGACAGGAGTGGCCGTCGAAGCGCAGATCCGGGCCCGTCGCATGCGTGGACGTGTGACGGGTCGGGAGCATCTCGACGCGTTCGCCGACTACGTCACGCACTACTCCGAGCGTTCCGGCGCGACACTTCCCGGGCTGCTCGCGTTCCTCGACACCGCGGAAGTCGTGGAGAAGGGATTGGAAGCGGGTCGGGTCGAGGTGGCCGAGGAACGCGTCCAGATCCTCACGGTGCACGCGGCGAAGGGACTGGAGTGGGACGTGGTGGCGATGCCGCACGTCGCCGAGAGGATCTGGCCGAGCGGAAAGGCCGAGACCACGTGGCTGGGCTCGGCCCGGGAACTGCCCGCGTCGTTGCGCGGCGACCTCGCCGACCGGATCGGTGGGGAGGGCTACCCGCCGATCGACCTCGCCGGTCTAGCCGACCGGAAAGAGCTCGAAGCGGCCATCGACGAACACAAGGAAGCCGTCGCCGACCGCAGGCTCGACGAAGACCGTCGCCTGCTCTACGTGGCGCTGACCAGGGCGAAGCACACCTTGTTGGTGTCAGCGCATCACTGGTCGGAGACTGGGGACAAGCCGCGTGGCGGATCCCCGTTCTTCGTCGAACTGGCCGAACTCGTCGCCAGTGCCGCGGCCGGGGAGGTCGAGGGAGTGGACGCGACTGCATTCAGCGTCGACGTCGACGCGCCCGCACCCGACCCGGACGTCAAGAACCCGCTGACCGCGCAGCAGGTGTCGGTGAGTTGGCCGGTCGACCGCCTCGGGGAACGGCGGGCGCCGATGGCGGCGGCCGCCGACTTGGTCGCCGCGGCCCGCGCAGCACAGGGACTGTTCACCGTCGACGACGCCGACACCGACGATCCCGACGTCCTCGCGTGGCGCGCCGAGGTGGAGGTTCTCCTCGACGAGCATTCACGTGACCACGATCCGGTCGTCGACATCGAACTGCCTGGGCACCTGTCGGTGAGCCAGCTCGTGGAACTCGACACCGACGAGCAGGCGTTCGCAGCCAGACTCCGGCGTCCCGTTCCGTTCCGGCCCAATCCGCTCGCACGACGGGGAACCGCCTTTCACGCATGGGTGGAACGACGCTTCGGAGCCACCCGGCTGCTCGACATGGACGAACTTCCCGGAGCCTCCGATGCGGCGACAGGCGACGTCACCGATGACGAACTCGCGGTTCTGCGGGCCGCGTTCCTCGCGTCGTCGTGGGCCGACCGCACCCCGGTCGAGGTCGAGGTCGGCTTCGAGACCGTCATCGGTGAGACTGTCGTCCGCGGACGGATGGATGCGGTGTTCCGTGACGGAGACGACTGGCTGGTCGTCGACTGGAAGACGGGGTCGGTCCCCGAACCCGCCAAACGCGGATCGCTGTTCGTCCAGCTCGCCGCCTACCGAGTCGCGTGGGCGCAGCTCATGGACGTCGACATCAACCGCGTGCGTGCGGCGTTCCACTACGTGCGCCACGATGTGACGCTCGAACCGGACGACCTTCCAGACGCCGACGGACTTGCGGACATGCTGCGCACGCCGGGCAACAGTCAGTAGTAGCCTGACGCCTGTGCGTAAACGACTGCGCCGCCGGAAGGGCGGCCTCGTGGACGAGCCCGACTACGCGCTCGTCGGCGTCGTCCGGATCCCCGAGATCGAGAAGAGCCCGGCGCGTGCGATCGGGCGGCGAGTCCTCTGGGCGCTGATCGCGCTGTTCGTCTGCTCGATCGTCGTCTACCTGGACCGGGACGGGTATCGCGACGTCAAGGAGTCGCCACTCAGTTACCTCGACGCCCTCTACTATTCGGCCGTCACCCTGTCGACCACGGGATACGGCGATGTCACGCCGGTCACCGAGTCGGCACGACTGATCAACGTCGTCTTCATCACGCCGCTGCGCGTCCTCTTCCTGATCGTGCTGATCGGCACCACCCTCGAGGTGCTGACCGAGCGGTCGCGGCAGGCCATCAAGATCCAGAACTGGAGAAACCGCGTGCGTAACCACACCATCGTCGTCGGCTACGGCACCAAGGGCCGCACGGCCGTCGACGCGGTCATCGCCGACGGCGGCAAGCCCGCCGACATCGTCGTCGTCGACAACGATCCCGGTGCACTCGAAGCCGCCGCGACGCACGGTCTGGTCACCGTCCGCGGCGACGCCACGAAGTCGGATGTCCTGCGCCTCGCCGGAGTTCAGTACGCGTCGGCCATCGTCATCGCGGCCAACCGCGACGACACCGCTGTCCTCGCGACGCTCACCGCACGCGAGATCAATCCGCGCGCCAAGATCGTCGCGTCGATCCGCGAGGCCGAGAACACGCACCTCATGCGGCAGTCGGGAGCGAACTCCGTCGTCGTGTCGTCGGAGACCGCCGGCCGACTCCTCGGAATCGCGACCATCACGCCGTCGGTCGTCGAAGTCGTCGAAGATCTCCTCAGCCCGGAGGAGGGATACGCGATCGCCGAACGCGAAGTGGAGCCGTCCGAGACCGGAGGCTCGCCCGCACACACGAAAGACCTGGTCCTCGGCGTGGTGCGGGAAGGCAAGCTGTACCGGGTCGGTGAGCCCGAAGTGGAGGAGATCGAAGTGGGCGACCGTCTGCTGTACGTCCGTCAGGGTGGACCGGCCTGATGGCCTCATTCGAGTTCCATGAGCCGCCGATGCTCGCCCGCGGCGACTTCGATCGCGGCGACGAGATCCGCAAGAGCCCCGAGGGGCTCGTCTCCGGCTGGGCAGACGCACGGGTTCTCCACATCGATCACAAGGGCCGCTACCCGGTGACCGACGACGGCGCCCTCGCGTGGACCGCGTCCACCGGGGTCGAGCCGCCGCCGGACGCCGTGTTCGTGGGTGTCGTGGACAGTCATCGGTGGGCGATCCGCGTCGACGAGGTCGCAGGCCGATCGGCCGATGCCCGCACCGGTGCTCATCTGCTGTCGCACGACGAGGCGGGGATGCTCGCGACCGCGGTCGGCATGCTCAACTGGCATCGTGCGGCCCGCTTCTCCCCGGTCGACGGAAAGCCGGTGACCACGGCGAACGGCGGCTGGATTCTTCGAACCGACGCGGGCGACGAGTTTCCGCGCACCGATCCCGCCGTCATCATGGTGATCCACGACGGCGCCGACCGGGTGCTGCTCGGGCGTCAAGCGGTGTGGCCGGACAAATGGTTCTCGACCCTCGCAGGCTTCGTCGAGCCGGGGGAGTCGCTCGAACAGTGTGTGCAACGCGAAGTGGCCGAAGAGGCGGGCATCAGCGTCACCGCCCCTCGCTATCTGGGGTCGCAGCCGTGGCCGTTTCCGCGTTCGTTGATGCTGGGCTTCGAAGCGGTCGCCGACCCGTCTGAACCGCTGGTGTTCCACGACGGCGAACTCGCCGACGCGCAGTGGTTCCACCGCGACGACGTGCTCGCCGCGCTCGAACGTCGCGCTGACTGGGGCGCTGACGATCCCGACGTCCGGCTCATGCTGCCTGCGTCGATCTCGATAGCGCGGAGCCTGATCGAGGCCTGGGCCCACGCGCCACGGTAGATTCGTCTCCATGACCGACGTCGCGAACCCCTCTCTCACGCTGTACACGACCACCTGGTGCCCGTTCTGCAACAGGCTGAAGGCAGGCCTGGACCGGAACAACGTCGAGTACACCGAGATCGACATCGAGGCGAACCCCGACGCCGCCGAATTCGTCGGCAGCGTCAACAACGGCAACCACGTCGTCCCGACAGCGCTCTACGGCGACGGCTCGACGGCAACCAACCCCGCCGTCGGCGAGGTCATGTCTAAGCTCGGCCTGCTCTGACGCATACTCCCGCTCGACGATCGGCGGGCCGGCCAATCTGTCGGACCCTCGTGAGATCGTGTCTGCGTGGTGATGACGACGTTTGAGACGGGTGCGCTCGCGGGCCTCGACCCCGAGCAGCTGGAAGCGGTGACGGCCCCGCGGGGCCCGGTGTGTGTGCTCGCAGGTGCGGGCACAGGCAAGACTCGGACCATCACTCGTCGTATTGCGCACCTCATCGAGTCCGGACAGGTCAATCCGAGCCAGGTGCTGGCCGTCACCTTCACTGCGCGAGCCGCAGCGGAGATGCGCGAACGGCTCGCGGGACTGGGAGTGTCGGGGCCAGGTGGCAACGTCGTCGCGCAGACGTTCCACGCTGCGGCTCTGCGACAACTGCGGTACTTCTGGTCGAGCGTCATGGGATCGACCCAGTGGGAACTGCTCGACCACAAGTTCCGGCTGGTGGCGCGGGTCGCCCGCGACGCGGGACTCGACTCCGCCGACCGAGATCTCATGCGAGATCTGGCGTCGGAGATCGAGTGGGCCAAATCGTCGGACATCGGTCCGGCCGCCTACGTCCAGGCCGCCAAGACCGGCCACCGCGACCTCCCGACCGACCCGCAGACTGTCGCACAGATATTCGCGGCGTACGAGGACACGAAGGCGTCCTACGACGGCGTCCGTCTCCTCGACTTCGAGGATCTGATCATCTTCACCACCGCGATCCTGCAGTCCGAGCCGTCGATCGCCGACGAGTTCCGCTCCCGGTACCGGAGCTTCGTCGTGGACGAATACCAGGACGTCACCCCGATCCAGCAGAACCTGCTCGACGCGTGGCTCGGCGACCGCGACGACCTCACCGTCGTCGGTGACGCGAACCAGACCATCTACAGTTTCACCGGCGCAACCCCCGACCACCTGCTGAACTTCACTCGGCGGTTCCCCGACGCCACGCTCGTCCGGTTGCAACGGGATTACCGGTCGACGCCCGAGGTCGTCGAGCTCGCGAACAATGTGATCGGCAAGGCCAGCGGTCGCATCGCCGGGACCAGGCTCCGGCTTGTCGGGCAGCGTGACTCCGGTCCTGCGCCGGTGTTCTCCGAGAACGAGGACGAGGCGACCGAGGTCGGAACCGTCGTCGGTCAGGTGAAGAAGCTCCTGCGGGCCGGAGTGCCCGCCACCGAGATCGCGATCCTGTATCGCGTGAACGCACAGTCCGAGCAGTACGAGGAAGAACTGTCCGCCGCTGGCATCGACTACCAGGTCCGCGGCGACCAGGGCTTCTTTTCGCGACCGGAGATCGTCGCGGGAATGCGTCGGCTGGTGGCCCTCGCCGAAGGCGCGCCGCCGCCGATGCCGGTGATCGACGCGGTTCGGCGTGCGCTCTCCGCAGTCGGCCTCACCGACACCGAGCCCGCGGGCGCCAATGCGAAGGCCCGCTGGCAGCAGTTGCTGCGACTCGTCGAACTCGCTGAGACCGTCGTCGCCGAACAGCCGGCGGCGGACTTCGCCGCCGTCGTCCGGGAACTCGACATGCGGTCGAAGAATCGGCACGCACCGACGATCGACGGCGTGACCCTCTCGTCGATGCACGCTGCCAAGGGCCTCGAATGGGACGCAGTGTTCCTCACCGGACTCCACGAGGGGTCGGTCCCGCTGGGACGTGCGACCGGCACCCAGGACGAGGTGGAGGAGGAGCGCAGGCTCTTCTACGTCGGTGTCACCCGAGCCCGCGAGCACCTGCACCTGTCGTGGAGCCTGTCCCGGGGCGACGGCCGGCGGGCCACCCGCAAGCGATCACGCTTCCTTGATGGAGTTCTGCCCGTGCCCGTCGACATGCGCGACGAGCCTCGGCAGGAACCCGACAAGGACGTGTTCCGCAGTCTGCGCGCCTGGCGGAAAGACTTCGCCGACCGCAACGACATCATGCCCGCGAACGTCCTCAGCGAGGCGATGCTCCGGACCATCGCGATCGAGCTCCCCGTTGACGTCTCCGAACTCCTCGCCATCCGCGGCTTCGGCTCCGAACGGGTCGACGTCATCGGACAGGAAGTCCTCGACGCCGTCGACAGGGGTCTCGGCGGGGCATAACCGCAGGTAGAAAATAGGTTGTGCGTATCGGCAGGCGCACCTAGAGTAGTGCGAGTAAGTGACACGCCTATCTCGGCGTGTGGTGGAGACCTGGAACGGAAGGGAGTCGATCAACGTGATTGCAGTGCATTGGCGTTTGGCAGAAGCAGCAGCGCCAACAGGAGCTGTGGCGCGAGCGCGCCGGCGATTCCCCGTGACCCGTCCAGGCTGTCGACAGCCGTTCCGACAAGGCTAGTTCGAGTACTAGCTCGGAATTCTCGAGGCCACGGCGAATCGCGAAACGCGAACCGTGGCCTTTCTCGACAACTGAGGTCGAGTCGGCCGGGGTTCATCCGAAGCACCCGTTCATCTTCCGATGAGAAAGCCCGACTTCATGAGTATTTCCACCCTTCCACCCACTATCGACACCACCAGGCGAAGAGCTGTTGAGCTCCCGTGCCAGAGCGGCGACGCCGACCTCTGGTTCGCCGATCAGCCGAGTCTCCTCGAAGAGGCCAAGACCCTGTGCGGGTCCTGCCCACTCCAGGCTCAGTGCCTCGAACTCGCCCTCGAGCGCGCCGAGCCGTGGGGCGTCTGGGGAGGCGAGATCTTCGACGGGGGCGTCGTGATCGCCCGCAAGCGTCCCCGCGGGCGCCCGCGCAAGAACGCGGTCGCCTGAGCGCATGACCGAATGGCGACTGATACAACGGGACGAGCTGCGAACCGCGGTGGGGCGGGTGGTATCGGTTTGAGAGCCCTCCGCAGCGTGCGAGCCGATAGGCGAGCCCGCGAGGACTGCCGAACAAACCGTTACCACCCGCCCCACCGCACTACGCGTTCAGCGGAACGCCGGAGAAGATCAGGCGATACCGGGAACCCACTCCGCCATGATCTCCCGATACGGGGCTTCGGCGTTGAGCTGTGCGGCGATGCCGACACAGCCGATAAGGACGCGGAACACCATCACGTATTCGCGGGGGACGTTGAGATTGCGGGACGTCTTGTACACGTCGCCCGACAGGTCGGTCGCCTTGCCTGCGGCCCGCTGCAGCCACTTGCGGGTGAAGTGGAATGTGTCGTTGTACAGCGGATCGACGTAGGGCTGGAGATACTTGGCGAGATCGTCCGGCGTGACGCGGTCGGCGTGTGACGCGCGGATGAAGTCCGCTTCGACCATCAGGTCGCGGAGTTCGTCGTACTTCTTGTCGCGTGCCAGAGCGAGGATCGGGCCGGTCTTGGGCGGAAGCCCTCCGGGGTAGTGGCCGATCGCGCCGAAGTCGAGGACGCCGAAACGGCCGTCGTCCAGAACGAAGAAGTTGCCCGGGTGAGGGTCGCCGTGGAGCAGTCCGACACGAGACGGGGAACTGACCTCGAAGGTGGTCATCTTGGTCGCGGCGGCGTTGCGTTCTTCTTGAGTTCCGTCGGCGATGATCTGTGACAGGCGTCGGCCTTCCACCCATTCGGAGACGATCACTTTGGGCGCGCTGGCGACCACCTTGGGGATCACGAAGTCGGGGTCGCCGTCGAATGCCTTGGCGAATGCTCGCTGGTTGTCGGCTTCGCCGATGTAATCGAGCTCGTCTTCGGTCCGGTCGATCAGCTCGTCGAACATGCCTTTGACGTCGGTGCCGGGTGAGAGCTTCTGGATGAGGCCCGACATGCGGCTGAGCGTCTTGAGGTCTGCTTTGAGTGCGTGATCGGCGCCCGGGTACTGGACTTTGACGGCGACGGTGCGGCCGTCTTTCCACACGCCTTTGTGGACCTGTCCGATGCTGGCTGACGCGGCGGGCTCGTCGTCGAATTCTAGGAAGCGTTCCCGCCACCGGGTGCCGAGCTGTTGGTCGAGGACCTTGTGCACGGTTTTCGCCGGCATCGGCGGTGCTTCGGCTTGGAGTTTGGTGAGCGCTTCGCGGAACGGCTCGCCGAACTCGTCGGGGATGGCGGCCTCCATGATGGAGAGGGCCTGCCCGACTTTCATGGCGCCGCCCTTGAGCTCGCCGAGGACGGCGAACAGCTGTTCAGCGGTCTTGTTCATGAGCTCGGCGTTCACTTCGTCTTTGCTCTTGCCGGTCATGCGTTTGCCGAGTCCGCCGACGGCGCGGCCTGCCATGCCGAGCGGCAGTGCAGCAAGTTTCGCGTTGCGTCGGCCTTGGCCGCGGGTGATCTCGCTCATGGTGTCCTTTCCCCTCTGTCGAGGATAGTGGACAGCCCGTGGCTAGGGCGTGTTGCGCGGGTCGGCCCCACAACCGCAGCGCGGGTGAATCGGCCGGGAGTGAGTGTCCAGGCGGGCGGGCACGCCGCGATACTCCAGGCTCGTGCCGACGAGGCTCGGTTGAACGCGCGATGACGAGACGATCATCGCGACGATCTCGTCGATCTGACCGTGAGCGATGGCGACGGTGGCGCGCAGGACTGCGGCAGGCGCGTGGCCGACGAGGTCGAGGAGGCTGGCGGCGACGATGGGCCACTGCGGATCCAGGTCGGTGCGGTGCAGGTCAGCGCATCGCAGGCAGCTCGACATCCCTGGCAGGACGAGCGGTCCCACGACGCCGATGCCGTCGCGCAGATGGATGGGAAGGTGCGGCAGACCCGCCGACATGAGCAGCCGGGTGAGGCGTGGGTCGGGTACCGGTTGGTCGGCGATCACGACGAGACCCGCTGTGGGGACGTCGTCGACGGCGAGTCCGGCGATGGTCAACGATTTGGTGAGTTCGCGTGCGACGTCGCCCCGTCCCACGATGTGGATGGGGACGGGACGGGCTGCCTGCGCGCAGGGGCGGGCTGCCTGGCCGGTGGCGACGAGACGGTCCAGCACGGACCGGAAGGTTCGTGCGTCGAGGCCGATCGCTCGTACTCGCCGCGCGATCGACCGGTAGTCGGTCGGCTCGCGCAGGGACTGAAGCAGTGTCGCGACGGTACGCGGGTCGATGTCGCGATCGACGTCGATCAGGGTTGCGCTGCCGGGGTCACACCCGACTTGCACACACGAATCCCGCCGTGCGAGCACCGGGACACCCGGGAGAAGTATCGGCAGGTCGGGGACGTTCGCGGTGGCCGTCATGCCGCCACGATGTCACCCTTGTCCGTTTTCGTCGAATGTGAATTCCACAGGCACGACCTGAGTGCTCAGCTGGACGTGTCGCCGCCCTTGTCGTCGGGGTTCTCGTCGTCTTCCGCGAGACTGCGTTCCAGTTCGGCGATGGCGTCGTCGAGGGACGAGTCGCCGCCGATCACCCTGTCGATGAACGCGGCAGGGGAGTCGATGTCCTCGCCGTCGGGGAGGAGGTCGGGATGGCCCCAGACACCGTCGCGGACCGTCACGTCGGATGCGTCGGTGAGCTTTCGCCACAGGTCCGCGGCTTCCCTGAGCTTGCGGGGACGCAGGTCGAGACCGATGAGCGTGGCGAACGTCTGCTCGGCAGGTCCTCCGGTGGCCCGCCGGCGACGCATCGTCTCGGTGAGCGCCGCAGTGCTCGGGATGCGGTCCGACAGCGCGTTGCTGACGACGGTCTCGACCCATCCTTCGATGAGTGCGAGGAGGGTCTCCAGGCGCGTGAGGGCTGCCTGCTGCTCGGGTGTGGTCTGCGGTTCGAACGCCGCAGCCGATCCCATCAGCTCTTCCATCTTGGACGGGTCGCTGAACAACTGCTGCGGGTCGATGCCCTCGGCGAGGTTCTGCATGCCGCTGAAGTCGATCCGGATGCCGCGCGCATACTCCTCGACGGTGGCGAGGAGACGCTGCTTGAGCCAGGGGACATGCGTGAAGAGACGGACGTGGGCGGCCTCGCGGGCGGCGAGGAACACGACGATCTCCTGTGCGGGCAGATCGAGCCCTTCGGAGAATCGTGCGATCGCCTCGGGGAGCAGCACACCGGTGGTCGTCGGTGCGAGAGGCAGCCCGATGTCGGTGGACGTCAGGACGTCCTTCGCGAGAGTTCCGAGTCCCTGGCCGAGTTGGCTGCCGTACATGCTGCCGCTCAACTGGCCGAGGATGCCGATCATCGGCCCGGCCATCGACTTCGCTTCGTCGGGCAGACCGTCGGTCATGCTGCGAGCCATCTGCTCGGCCACCGGGTCGCACAGAGTGCGCCACGTCGGCATCGTGTTCTCCAGCCAGTCGACCGGGGTCCACGCCGCGGTCGTCGTGATGCCGGCGGGCAGCGTGGTCTGTTCGTCGAGCCACACTTCGGCGAGTCGGACCGCATCGGCCACCGCCGTCGACTCCTTGTCGAGCATCGGGGTGAAGGTCCCGATCTGCTGACGCGCCAGATTGGCGGCGACCTCGTAGTTGACCGGGCCGGAACCGCTGCCGCCGGGCGCCATGCCCGAGCCAATGCCGCTGAACATGGAGCCGAGCTGGTTGAACAGCTGGCCGAGCATGTTGGGGTCGAACCCGCCGGGCACACCGGGGTTCTGACCGTTGTCGTCACGACCGTCGTCGTCTTTGCCGGACGACGAGAATCCGAATGGGAGATCGTTCATGTGCTCCACGGTACCGGGATGCACGCACCTCCCGGCGGGTCGCGACGCACATTGCCGACTACCCTGATCCAGATGACGAGCAACATCACCCGCCGCCGCGTGATCACCATCTATGTCGCAGTGGCGTTGCTGGCCGTCTTCATCTGCCTCGGCCTCATGGTCCGGGTGCCGTATGTCGCGCTCGGACCGGGTCCCACAGTCAACACCCTCGGCACTGCGCAATCCGAGGAGACAGGCAAGCAGGTGCGGGTGGTCAAGGTCGTCGGAGGTGTCGATCCGAACCCGAAGGGCAATCTCAACCTGACGACGGTCTCCCTCTATGACGGCCTCACACTGTTCGAGGCGCTCGGCAAGTGGATGTCGTCGTCGTATGAGCTGCAGCCGCGGGAGTCGTACTTCCCGCCGGACCGGAGCGACGACGAGGTGCGCCAGGAGAATCAGGCGCAGATGTCGGGCTCGGAGGACAATGCGGTGCTCGCCGCATGGAACTACCTGAAGCTCCCGACGGCCGTCGGTGTGACCTCGGTGTCGGACAAGTCCCCCGCGAAGGGCGTCTTGAAGGACGACGATCGCATCCTGTCGGTCGGGGGTGAACCCGTGGCGACGATGGAACGGATGTCGGCGGTCCTCGGGAAGCACAAGCCGGGTGATGTCGTCGACGTGGTGTTCCTCCGTGACGGGAAGCAGCAGACCTCGGCGGTGACGCTGGCGTCGCGACCGGACGACAAGAGCCGCCCGTTCCTCGGTGTGACGATGCGGTCGGTGCCCGCCGACCCGTCGAAGGAGATCGAGTTCGACGTGGGCAGCATCGGCGGTCCGTCCGCTGGACTGATGATGACGCTGTCGATCATCGATCAGATGACACCGGGTGACCTCTCGCACGGGGAGTTCATCGCGGGGACCGGGACGATCGACCCGTCGGGCGAGGTCGGCGAGATCGGCGGCATCGACCACAAGATCCGGGCCGCGAAGGATGCGGGTGCCACGATGTTCCTCGTGCCTGCGGCCAACTGCTCGCTGGCGACGGCCGACGCACCGGACGGCATCGAACTGGTGAAGGTCGACACGCTGTCCGGCGCCCTCGACGCACTCGGCACCGTGGGCACGGACAAGCCGCGTCCGCACTGCTGAGCAAGGTGTGACCGCTAGGCGGGCTGCGAACCCGCCGCCAGCGGCTCGTTGTGCGGTGCCCGTTCGCGAACCAGCAGCAGATGGACGCCGGTCGCGACGACGCCGATGCCGACCACGATCACGAGTGCGCTCCAGAAGCCGGGCGAGCCGTTGAACGAACTGATGAAGCCGTCTCGGACGTAGGTCATCGGCATGATCGGGTTCAGCCATTTCAGCAGGCCGGGGACGGTCTCGATCATCCAGACGCCGCCGAAGGTGAACATCTGCAGCATGATCCCGGCCAGTGCGGTCACCGCTCCGACGACGTAGCCGCCGATCGCGAACATGACGGCAATGACGGCCGTGTGCATGAGGGTTGCGGCCGCCACCATCAGCAGTGTCTTGCCCAGCTCGGCTGGGTCGGGTGACGGGCTGAGGGCCACCCAGACGATCGCCGTGCACGCGGCGCTCGCGAGAAGGCTGACGCCACCGACGAAGGCGACTCGACGGAGCCAGGTGCGCAGGCTCATGCGGCGCGGCTGGCTCGCCGAGGCGCGCAGCGGCTTGCAGCACATGAACACGATCAGCGGGACCAGCGCCGTCAGCAGGATCAGCAAGAGCGGTGCCGCTCCCGGGCCGTTGAACTGAGCCGCCGCGACGTTCGACGCCTTCGTGTCGACAGGGGTCGCGAGCAGGTCGGCGAGGGACTGCTGTGCGACGTCGTCGCCGAGTTCGGGCGCCTGACGGGCGCCGTCTGACAGGCCGGCGGAGAGTTCGCCCGCACCTGCGTTCAGCTGGTTCGCACCGTCGGCGAGTTGCGCGGCGCCGGTCGCCGCTTCCTGTGCACCCGTGTTGAGCTGGCCGAGACCGGTGCTCAGTTCGTTCGCGCCGTCGTTGAGCTCGATTGAACCTGCGACGAGTTCGTTGACGCCCGACCGGTAGTCGGCGTTCGGATCGGTGAGCTGATTCGCGATCTCGCGACTGCCCGACGAGAGCTGGGCAAGACCGTCGACGACACCGGTGAGTCCGTCGACGACGCCCCGCAGCGACGGATCGTTGGGGAGTGCGCGTTTGAGGGCGGCGAGTTGTGCGGCGATCCCCTTGGCGTCCACGCCGCCGACGATGGACTCGATGCCGTCGGCGAGTTCGGTTGCGCCGGCGCCGAGTTCGTCAGTTCCTGCCCTCAGGTCGGTGAGTCCGGAGGCCAACTGGCCGGTGCCGTCGGCCAACTGTCGCCCGCCGTCGGCGGCCTCGGCTGTGCCGGGAACCAACTCGTTCTGGAGGCCCTTCGCCAGTTCGGAGGCGCCTGCCGACAGTTCGCTCGTGCCGTCGTGCAACTGACCCGAACCGGTCGCGGCCTCCCGGATTCCCGAACTCAGCTCGTCGAGGCCTGCGACGACGGTCTTGACGCTGCTGCCGGCGGTGCCCTTGACCACTTCGGCGCGGATCGCAGTCATCACGCTGTCGCCGATACTCGACGCGAGGAGCGTGTTGTTGTCGTTGTAGGTGATGGAGATGAGTGCGGGCGCGGTGGTCTTGCCTCCGATCCCCGAGAGGGTGGTGCTGAAGTTGCTCGGGATCGAGACGACGAAGTAGTAGTCGCCTGCGGCGAGCCCGGCCTTCGCGGTGTCGCTGTCCACTGCGTCGAACTTGAGTGCTCCCGAGTCGAGCAGCGTTTGAGCCACTTCGTCGCCGGCTGCGAGACGGTCGGCGCCGGTGCCTGCGGCGATGTCGTTGTTGACCAGTGCCACCGGCAGGTCTTCGAGAGTCTCGGTCGGGTCCCACATCGCCCACATGAAGACGGCTGCGAACACCAGCGGCACTGTCACGACCACCGCCAGCAGTGCTCGTCGAATGCGGCTGTCGTGCCACGGCCGGTTCGGCGCGGGCTCTGGTACCGCTGGATCTTCGAATGTCACGTCCACTCCCAGTTGATCGTTCGATCAAGTAAATGGAGCAGACGCTATCGACAGAAGCGGGGCAGCGGAAGGCGCTTCGGGAAACCTGTCCCGAATCGTCGGTCAGAACGTCGAGGCGAGGGCGTCCAGGACGTTCGGTGCGAGTGTCGGATGGGTCCGCAAGTCGGACTCGGAGTGCGGCTCGTCGTCGGTCGCCCGCAGGGACAGCAGTGCCAATCGCTGCCCGGTGCGGAGCACTCCGGCGATCAGGCGGGCTTCGCGACGTTCGGGATGACGCTGCGCGGCGTCGCGGGCTGCCGCGTCTGCTGCGTCGGGGTCGGCCAACAGCGGCTCGAACGCCTCGTCCAGCGCCGATTCGGCATCCGGAGGGAGAACAGTGATCTCGGTGACGACCGCGCATCCGACGACGGCGTCAGGCCATGTGACGGTGGTCAGCAGTTCCTCGAGGTCGCCGTCGGAGGTCTCCTGAACGACGGGACTCAGCGGCGAATCGTCATCCGGATCGACGAGGTCGGGCGCCTGCAATGCCAGAAACGACGTCGGGACCAGCGCGAACAGCGTCGCCGGCGATCCCCACGGGGCGGCTGCCGCATACCCGGCGCATTGTGCGAGTGCGTTGCCGAGGTCGGCCTGGGAGAAGTTCTGCGGCTGCTGCGGGAAGGTCACCGCCCCATTGTCACAGGTCGTGAGGTCCGTGGAGAAGTCAGCAGGTGCGGCCGCGATCAGTACTGTGGGGGACGTAGCCGGTGCCTGCTCCGGCGATTGTTCACGAAACAGGAGAAATAACGTGGTTGGAGTGCGTGGTCCGATTGGTCGACCGACGCTGTCCCGCAGATCGAAGATTCTGATCGGCATCGGTGTGGCGCTGCTGCTGATCCTGCTGATCGGACCGCGGGTGGTGTCGATCATCACCGACTGGATGTGGTTCTCCGACCTCGGTTACTCCGAAGTGATGTCGACGATGATCACGACACGGATCGTCGCATTCTTCGTGGCCGCGATCGTGGTCGGCGGAATCGTGTTCGGCGGCCTCTTCGCCGCCTACCGCGGACGGCCGGACTTCCCGCCGGTCAGCGGTCCGGGCGATCCGCTGGAGCGCTACCGCGCGGTGATCGGTCGGCGGCCGTGGATCGCCGGAGTGATTCCCGCCGTGTTGATCGGTCTGGTCGCAGGCCTGATCGCACAGGCGTCGTGGGCCACGATTCAGACGTTCATCCACGCGGAGTCGTTCGGTGAGAAGGACCCGCAGTTCGGGATGGACATCAGCTTCTACGCGTTCACGCTGCCGTTCATCCGACTGATCCTCGACCTGGCGTTCATCGCGATCGGCGTCGCATTCGTCGGCAACCTGATCACTCACTACGTGTTCGGCGGCCTCCGTCTCGGCGGCGGCGGACGGCGTGGTGGTCTGTCGGGGCCTGCACGTGTGCAACTCGCCATCATCGTCGGCGTGTTCATCCTCCTCAAGGCAGTCGGATACTGGCTCGACCGGTACGACCTCCTGAGCAGCGACCGCCGCGGCGACATCTTCACCGGCGGTACGTACACCGACATCAACGTCGTGCTGCCGTCCAAGCTCATCCTGATGGCCATCGCCATCGTGTGCGCCATCGCCTTCTTCGCCGCGGTCGCACTGCGCGATCTACGGATCCCCGCCATGGCGACCGTCCTCATGCTGTTGTCGGCACTCGCCATCGGAGTCATCTGGCCTGCCGCGATGGAGCAGTTCTCCGTCAAGCCGAGCGCCGACTCGAAGGAAGCGGAATACATCAGCCGAAACATGGCGGCGACTGCTGAGGCATATCGGATTCGAGCCGGCCAGGATGTGACCTACGAGAACGACTGGACAAAGACTCCCGCGAACGCCGCTGAGGTCAATGCCGACTCCGCGACTCTGTCGAACATTCGTCTACTCGATCCGTCGGTGATCTCGCCGACCTTCATCCAACGGATGGCCGGCAAGAACTTCTACGGCTTCCCCGCGCAACTCGCGGTGGACCGCTACCAGGTGGACGGCCAACAGCGTGACTTCATCGTCGCCGCGCGTGAGCTCGACCCGAATCGCTACAACGAAACGCAGAAGAGCTGGATCAACAAGCACACCCGGTACACGCACGGCAACGGTATCGTCGCTGCGCAGGCGAACAAGGTCGACGCTCCGACGATTGACGCCACCAACTCTGACCAGGGCGGTTTGCCGAGCTTCATCGATGCGTCCGTCGAGACGATCGCGTCGGGTGCGAACAAGAACTCTCCGATCAAGGTGAAGCAGCCGCGCATCTACTTCGGTGAGCTCATCGCAAACGTTGATCCCGACTACGCGATCGTCGGGTCTGACGATGGGAAGCCTCGTGAGTACGACACTGACGCAGGCGACTACACGTACTCGGCCGACTCGGGTGTCTCGCTCGGCAACTTCGGTTCGCGACTGCTCTATGCGATCAAGTACGGCGAGCGGAACATCCTCCTGTCAGACGCCATCAACAGCAACTCGAAGATTCTGTACAACCGCGATCCGCGAGACCGTGTGAAGAAGGCGGCGCCCTGGCTGACCGTCGATTCGAAGACGTACCCCGCCGTGATGGCAGACGGTTCGGTCAAGTGGATCGTGGATGGATACACGACGTTGAAGACCTACCCGTACTCTCAGCGGATGTCGCTTTCGGAGGCGACGGCCGATTCGAGTCAGAGCAACGCGGGCCAGAGCGGCCGGACACAGGCAGACGAGGAAGTGTCGTACGTCCGGAACTCTGTGAAGGCGACAGTCGACGCGTACACAGGCGAGGTCACGATGTACCAGGCCGACGACACCGACCCCGTTCTCAAGACCTGGATGAAGGTGTTCCCAGGAACTGTGAAGCCGAAGTCGGAGTATGACAGCAAGAAGGACCTTCTCGCCCATGTCCGGTACCCGGAGGATCTGTTCAAGGTTCAGCGAGAGTTGTTGGCGCGATACCACGTGACCGACCCCTCGGTCTTCTACCGTGCGTCGGACTTCTGGTCGGTGCCGAACGATCCGACACGAAGCGACAGCAAACTGCCGCAGCCTCCGTACTACTTCACGGCGAATTCTCCTGACGGTAAGGGACCCGAGTTTCAGTTGACGGCGGTCACGACTCCGCTCAACCGTCAGAACCTCGCGTCATACGTCACCGTGGCGGCTGATCAGCGGGATTACGGCAAGATCACCGTGAAGGTCTTGCCTTCTGGTGCAAAAAGCCAGGGGCCGCAACAGATGGCGGACACGATGAAGTCGGCGGTTTCCGGCGACGTCACGCTGCAGAAGGAAAGCACCGTCAATGCCATCTACGGAAATCTGCTGACATTGCCTGTCGGGCGGAACGGCATTCTGTACGTCCAGCCGATCTATACACAGTCGAAGACAGGCGACGCTGCTACTCCGAAGCTGTATCGGATGCTCGCGTACTACCGTCCTGACACGAATGAGTCGACGGATGAGCAGGCGGTCAACATCGGCGTCGCACCGACGATAGGCGCTGCACTGGCAAAGGTCGGCATCAATCCCGGTGCCGCGACTGAGCCCGACAAGGGTGCTACGACACCGCCTCCGACCACCGATACGGGTACACCGAAGCCTGATCCGAAGCCGTCGCCAAGCGATGATCCGGCTCGTGCGGCGGCCGTGCGCGAACTCGGTACTGCTCTTGAGGAGGTCCGGACCGCACAGTCCAGCGGTGACCTCGGCAAGCTGGGGGACGCTCTCAACAAGCTGGATGCAGCGATCAAGAAGTACGAGTCGACCGGCGGCTGACGCGAGCCGGTGATCTCAAACGAAACCGCCGAGTCCCTCCCCGGGACTCGGCGGTTTTGTTGATAGACGGTGGTGTCAGCGCACCTTGGCGAGGTAGCGGTCGATCTCGGACTGGGTGTTGTCGGGCATCACCGGTGAGTGGTGCAGATGGGTGGTCAAGTGGCGGAAGATCAGTGCCGCCGAGACCAGGCACCCGAGGGCGAGGACGCCGTAGGTGATGTTCATCGTCCGACCTTCCGGCAGGTCGGCGAGGGTGACGATCCACAGCGCCGACAGCGCGCCTCCGGCCAGCAATAGGACAAACGCGAGCAGGCTCATCGGATGATTGCCGTGGCTCTCGTGATGGATGTTGGGATCTGCCATGTCGCCTCCTGGATTTCGGTCGGTCCTGGCGGGCCGGACTGGTGAGTCTCACCCTACTCTCGAAGTGATCGGCATCACATGATGTCCTGATGGAGATCCTTGCTCACGAACCGTGCTCTGGGGCTCGTTTCCTCATGTAAACAACGTTTACACTGCGCACAGTGGGGTAGTCGGGACCCGCACTGTTTCCGGGAAGGGTCGGTATGCCACCGCTCAGTCGTCTAGTGAAGATTCAGCTTGTCGTCGTTGTCCTGTTGGGGCTGGTCGCGTCGGTGTACGGCGGCATTCGGTATGCCCGGATGGATCAGGCGGTGGGCGTCGGCGTCTACCGCGTGACGGTGGAGATGCCCGACGCGGGCGGGCTGTTCTCGGAGGCTCAGGTCACCTATCGGGGTGTCGCCGCCGGACGTGTGCGCGATCTGCGGATGACTCCCGACGGTGTGGAAGTTGACCTGGTTCTCGAGTCAAGTGGCGAGCAGATTCCGGACTCCGCCCTCGCTGTCGTGGCGAACCGGTCCGCTATCGGCGAGCAGTTCCTCGACTTCCAGCCGACGTCGGCCGACGGGCCGTTCCTCCATGAAGGCTCGCGTATCGCAGCGTCCCAGGTTCGGTTCCCGCCGAAGCTGCAGGAAGTCACGCAGTCGGCGATCGACCTCACGAAGACTGTCCCAGTCGACGATCTGCGGATCGCCGTCACCGAGCTCGGCAAGGCCTTCGACGGTCAGGGTGACAATCTGACTCGCCTCGTCGACTCCCTCGACAAACTGTCGCAGACCGGCGTCGAGAACCTGGACGACACGATCCAGCTGATCAAGAACTCGCGCCCCGTGTTGGCGACGCAGGCCGAGCAGTCGGACGAGATACTGTCGTGGTCGAAGAATCTCAACGTGGTCGCGGCGACGCTCGCGTCGTCTGACCCGGCGATCCGCCGGATTCTCACCGACGGACCCCGCGCGGCGACGACATTGTCGAGGTTCCTCGACGACAACGGAGCAGACGCCACGAAGCTCATCCACCAGCTGGGGACGACGGTCGACACGATCGAGCCGGCGTCGTTCGTGACTGGTATGACCTTCGCGATGCTCTCGTCCCTGTCGGCGAGCAGCATGACCACGTCATCGCCGGAGGGGACGATCCGCTTCGGCATCGTCCTCGAGACGGAGAACCCGCCGAGCTGCACGCGCGGCTACGAGAGCACGCAGCGGATGATCGACCAGATCAAGGCGCGCAACCCCGACTTCGACATCAATTACGACGACTTCCCGTTCAACACCAAGGCGGCCTGTTCGGTGCCCACTGGCAGTCCGACCGCGGTGCGCGGCGCCAACAACGCCGACCTGTCGAACCCGGACTTCGTGCAGCCGTGGGACAACAAACCCAAGCGCGACCCCGACAAGCTGAACCTCAATCCGCTCGCCACCCAGTTGGCAGGCCTGATGGGTGTCCGGGCCCGTTGATCGGCTGGTTCGTGCCTTCGATCACGTTGCCGGGTAATCGATTTGCCTCTGCAGTTCACCGCTGTGTAACGTAGTCGATGCAACGCGGGGTGGAGCAGCTCGGTAGCTCGCTGGGCTCATAACCCAGAGGTCGCAGGTTCAAATCCTGTCCCCGCTACCAATAACAAAGACCCGGACCATTCGGTCCGGGTCTTTGTGTATTTCGCTGCCTGCCGATGTCGTCGGCCTGCGAAGCCGCCATGGGGATGGGAGAGGTCCCTTGACACTCATTCCCGCCGAACCATACGCTCATCCAAAATCTGTATGAATGGAGAGACGATGGGATCGAAGCGAGCGGTAGTCCTCGGCGGCAGCGTCGCGGGACTGTGCACGGCGGGTGTGCTGGCACGACATTTCGACGAGGTGATCGTCCTCGAGCGCGACGAACTGCCGGCGGACGCCGAGCACCGTCGGGGCGTGCCGCAGAGCAAGCATCCGCACTTCGTCCTCAACTCGGGGCGCCGCGCGATCGGCACGATCTTCCCCGGCTTCGAGGACGCGCTGATCGCCGCCGGCGGCATGCTCCTCATGCCGTCGAAGGACGCCGCGTACTGCGAGAAGGACGGCTGGGCGGCCCGCAAGTCGAGCCAGATGACGATGGTCTACAGCTCGCGCGTCCTCATCGAACGCGTGCTGCGCGACCGGGTCCGCGAGATCCCGAACATCGAGATCCGCGAGGGCGTAAGCGTCACCGGACTGCTCACCACCGGCGGCGGCACCGCGGCCGGCCGGATCACCGGCGTCACCTTCAGTGACGGCGACGCGCAGTCCCTCGACGCCGACCTCGTGGTCGACGCCCTCGGTCGCGGCACCAAGGTCCACGACTGGCTCGTCGCCGCAGGCTGGGCCCAGGCACCCGAGCAGACCCTCGACGCCAAGGTCACCTACACCTCCCGCTGGTACGACCTGCCCGCCGACCGGCCCGCCGACTGGTGGTGGCAACACATCGTCGTCACCCCGACGCAGGACACCGGCGTGCACCCGGAAGAGCACGAGTACCTCTCGAACTTCTTCCCGATCGAGGGCAACCGGGTGATCGTGTGCATGGGCTCGTGGGGCCTGACGATGCCGCGCACGGTCGAGGACTTCGAAGCGGCCGCCGACCGCGTCCGCACGCCCGTCTTCGGGCAAGTCTCCCGCGAATGCGAGCCGCAGTCCGGAGTGCACCTGACGAAGTCGACGGGCAACAAGTGGCGGCGCTATGACCTCCTCGACGCCCCGCCCGTCGGCCTCATCGCGATCGGCGACTCGATCTGCGCCTTCAATCCGTTCTACGCGCAGGGCATGAGCTCGGCGGCGCGGTCGGCGCTGGTCCTCGCCGAGGTCCTCGCCTCGCGCAGCACGATCGACAGTGCGTTCCACCGCGAGTTCCTCGACAAGCAGAAGGTGTCGCTCGACGTCCCGTGGATGCTTGCGATGGCCCGCGACCAGGCGTACGACTTCGCCACCGGTACCGAGACCGTCGCCCAGTGGCGCCGCAAGCTCGCCGCCCGCTTCAGCTGGCCGGTGTTCAACGCCATCACCTCTGCCGCCGCCGAGGACGCCTACGTCGACGAGAAGTTCACCGGCGTGTTCAACCTCGACACGTCGCTGAAGGAGATCAGCACCGACCCGCAGTTCATCCTCCGAGTGCTCCGCTACAAGGTGCGCGCCGCCCTCGGCCGCACCCGCATCCCCGGAGGGTTCGACGTCACGAAGCTGCCTCCGGGCACCGACTACACCGACCCCGACAACCCGGTGGCGCACCGGCCCGTCTACGTCGACGAGCAGGTGCCGGCATGAGCTTCACCTGCGAGCAGGCCGCGCGCGAGGTGGCCGACCATCTCGGCTTCGTCTGCGACGACGCGAATCCGATCGTCACGTTCCGAAACCCGTTCGGCCTCGACAACTGGACGCTGCCGATCCTGGAACTGCTGATCGTCGCCGGCGCCGTGTTCGCGCTGATCCACGCGTGGCGACGGTGGCGACGCGACGGCGACGCGGTGAATCTGACCCTGTGGTTCGGCTCCCTCGTGTACCTCGCGATCATCGAACCGCCGCTGTACTTCCCGTCGTGGTTCGGGTTGAACGAGTACGTCGGCTTCATCTTCTCGCACAACGTGTTCACCGTGCAGTTCATGTTCGACAGGCTGCCGCTGTACATCGTCGCGTTCTACCCGGTGATCTCCGCCGTCACCTATGAGGTGGTGCGCGCGCTCGGGATCTTCGAACGACGCGGCCCGCTCGCGGGCGCGGTCGCCGTCGCGTTCGCGAGCCAGGTGTTCTACGAGACGTTCGACCAGCTCGGACCGCAGCTCAAATGGTGGGCGTGGAACCCGGACAACATGATCAATCAACCGATGTTCACCTCGGTGCCGATGAACAGCATGTGGGTGTTCGCGTCCGTGTCGTTCGGCGTGCTCGCGTGGCTGGCCGCGAAGTTCTCCGCGACCAAGGACCTGTCCGGTGGTCAGGTGACGCTGCGGACCCTTGCGGCCGGCATCCTGACGCCGATCCTCATGGTCGTCCTCGCCGCGCCGACTCGCGTCGGAGTGAACACCGGCGGGGAGGCGACGCTGCAGCGGACCATCGTCATCATCTTGTTGGCGATCCTGTGGCTCGTCGGACTGTGGCTCCTGATCGAGGGCACCCGCGCCACGTGGAATCGGCCGATCGGGTTAGCGTCGCCGCAGTTCGTCCGGGTGTATCCGGCCCTGTACCTCGGCGTCCTCACGGTCCTGTGGATCGCCTCGGCGCCCGAGTTCCTCGGCGCCGTCGACGGGGTGACCGACCGGGGAACGCCGATCGGCAGCGCCTGGTACTCGATCTTGTGCATCGCGGGGTCGGCGTGGTTCGTGATCGCCGCGATGCGGGCGGCCCGACCGGCGGGCGCGGTGGCCGGCGTGGGGGAGAAGGGCGCTGTGGCAGTCTGAGGCCATGGCCAAACACGGGTGGGGCGGGGAGCCTCCGGCGACCGACGAGGAGGCGCGGCAACGGATCGTCGACGCGACGGCCCGGTGCATCGACAGGTACGGCGTCGCGAAGACGACGTTCTCCGACGTCGCCGCCGAGCTGGGAGTGACCCGCCAGACCGTGTACCGGCAGTTCGCCGGCATCGGTGAGATCGTCAGCGAAGTGGCCGCCCAGGGCGCCGCAGACTTCGTCGACCGGCTCGTCGCGCACCTCGACGGACGTGGCGAGCCGGCCGACGCAGTCGTCGAGGGCATGCTGTTCTGCCTGCGGACCGTTCCCGGCGACCCCCGCCTCAACCTGCTCCTGCAGATCGGCGACACCGGCACCTTCGGCCGCAGTTCCACGTCGGGGAGCGTCGTCCAGTACGGATCGTTGATGCTGCGTCGGTTCCCCGTCGACTGGGCCGCCCACGGTTACACCGACGGCGATCTCGACGGTCTCGCCGAGATGATCATGCGGCTGTTGACGTCGTTCCTGCAGAATCCGTCCGAGCAACTGCAGGACGACGATGCGATGAGGACGTTCCTCGAACGCTGGCTCGCCCCCGCGCTCGGATGATTCCGGGGCCGTGTACAGTAGAGAACGCAACGCGGGGTGGAGCAGCTCGGTAGCTCGCTGGGCTCATAACCCAGAGGTCGCAGGTTCAAATCCTGTCCCCGCTACTAGAAGAGAAAGCCCGGACCATTAGGTCCGGGCTTTCTTGTGTGTCAGCGGGTGGCGGCGGTGATCTGCTCGATGAGTTCGTCGCGGCGAGCCTCGCGGGCGGCGGTCTCCCAGGCCGCCTCATCGTCGGTGATCACCTCGAGGTGCCGCAGCCATTCGATCGTGTCGATCGCGCCGAGCGTCTCTTGGAACGGACTCCACAGGACCCCGACTTTCGTTCGATGCTGGAAGAGGACGTCTTTGAAACGGCGGAACGGGCGGCGTCCGTCGAGTGCCTCGCGTAAGTGCGACCGCAGATCGCGGTCGGCGACGGCGTCGGTGAAGGCTTCCAAGTACGTGTATTGCTCGTGCGAACTGATGCTGTTCACATGGTGGACGTCCGCGGACTCGTCGCTCCAGTCGAAGTCCGTCAGAATGCGGCCGGTGGAACCGTCGATGTACAACTCCATGTCGTCGACGTCGGCCGTCATTCGCGTGTCTGTGAGCAGGTCTATGTCGAGATCGGGTAGGCGCGTGACTCTCTGCGGCATCGGCACCAGTTTGAGTCGTGGCGAGGAGGTCTGGGACGGCTGGGGAGGCGGTGCGTCGAGTGTGCCGGTCTCGACGGTGTCGAGGTACAAGAACAGGGGCGGCTCGACGCCGGCCTCGGCCCGGATGCGGGCCACCTTCGCCGATTCGAAGAAGGCGCGGGCATCGGCGTCGGACGACCACGTCGACGAGTGGACCACCAGATTCGTGTCACCAGTGGACCTGAGTACCTCGAAGTCGGTTTCGCCCGCCGCGGCCCGCAGGTCGGCGGCGGCGTCGAAGTGCTTCTTCCAGGTGTTGTACTCCTCGACCCGGTGGACGACGATCACTCGGACGGTCATGGTTCAACCGTAGCCGGAGGCGTTCACGTCTGGGCTCCTCAGAGGACGGGAGCGGTGGGTCGGACGATGCGCAGTTGCGTCGACGACGCGAGGTGAACTCCATCGGGAGTCCAGAGGTCGAGCGACTCGCTGAGCCAGCCGTCGTCGTCGGCGTGCGGAGTTCGAGCGCGCAGCAACACCCATTCGTCGTCGATGCTCTGCGCCGTGGGCGCGAAATGCACGGCCATCCGAACCGTCGGGATCGGTGCCAGGACGCTGAGCGTCGCCGCGTACGACGGCGCCAGAGCATCGGCAAGGATCAGCAACCGCGACTGCGGTTCGGGGGCGGGTCCGGTGAGACGTATCCACGCGCACAGTTCGGCGTCCTCGCCCCCGGTGTACGGGAGGGTCGACGTGGCGGGACGGATCTCGAACGCGGTGGCCAGCGGCATGAACTGCGGGTCGATGACGATCGGCGACGCCGACTCGATCGGCGTGACACCGGAGGGCGGCCCAGGGGACAGGCGGTGCGTGATCGGCGCGTCAGCGCATGCGGCGAACACGGCGTCGGCGGTGGCGACGATCGAACCGTCGGGCGCAGTCGCGGTGGCCGTCACCTGTGCGTTGCGTCGCCCCCGGCGCAGCACGCTCACGTGGACGCTCGGCATCTCGCGTGTCGGCGCGATGAACTGGGTGGTCAACTCGACGGGCCGGAACGAGACGTCGACGGCGCTGCGCATCCGGCCGAGCAGCATCGCCGACAGGATCCCGCCGTGGAGGCCGCCGAACCCGTACACGGTGCGCAGGCGCTCGGAATCGACGCTGTGGCCGTCGAGCAGACGGTGCAGGGTGGTGAACTGGTCGGTCATTCTCGGTTCTCCTTGGCGACGGCGAGCAGGGGTGCGCCTGCGATCAGCGAGACAGCAGCGGTGACCCACCACGTGAGGTGGAAGTCGGAGACGTCGGACGCGGGCCCGAGGCACGCTACGGCCACCGCGACGCCGACGGCGATACCGACCTGGCGGGCCATGCTGAGCACGCCCGACCCGGTGGCGAACCACTGCGCGGGGAGGGCGGATGTTCCGATCGCCATGGCCGTCGGCGTGATGAGCCCGACGCCGACGCCGGTCAAGAGGGCTCCCGGCAGGATTGCTGCGGCGTACGTCGAGTCGGCCTGGACAGCGAGCGCCCAGCTCGCGGCGCCGACCGCGAAGACTGCTCCGCCGAGGCCGGCTAGCCCCTGCGGCGAGATCCGGCCCGTGAGACGCCCGGCGAGAACCGCCACGATCGGAACGATCGCCGGGCCCGGCGCGATGCCGAGACCGGCTCGCAACGGGGACCAGTCCCAGACGGCTTCCATCCACAGGATGACCGTCAACAGCATCGCCCCGAAAGCGATGTGGAAAACGAGGAGGGCCGCGGCGGCCGGAATGATCCGCGGAACTCGCAAGAGTTG
Source organism: Gordonia malaquae (assembly GCF_037148075.1). NCBI lineage: Bacteria > Bacillati > Actinomycetota > Actinomycetes > Mycobacteriales > Gordoniaceae > Gordonia > Gordonia malaquae. The sequence goes on from NZ_JBBCUB010000001.1 coordinate 617,752, forward strand.
AGGTTCGAGGATCGGGCGTCGTCCGAATGCGCTTGTCAGGCCGGTAGAGGCGAAGCCGGTGAGTGCGATCACGGCGAGGATCGCCGTCTGGGCAGACGTCCATCCCCACTCTCCGCCGTTGACCAACGCTGCTACCAAAGCGGCGATCGAGCCCGCGAGAACCGTCGACTGAATCAGGCCGAGGTGATGTTCGCGGCGTGGTGTCGAACGAGCGACGAGGAACCACGTCGCCACCGCAGCGACGCCTGCGATCGGGATGTTGATCAAGAACACCCATCTCCATCCGAACTCCGCGAGACCGCCGCCGACAACCGGTCCGAGTGCCGCGCCGAGTCCGCCGAGTGCAGCCCAGAGCCGGACCGCCCCGGCGCGCTTGTCTGGCGACGTCCCCTCCAAGACCACCCCGAGGGACGACGGTGTCATGAGTGCCGCGCTCGCGCCCTGGAGTGTCCGCATCACGATCAGCGCGGTGAGCGACGTGCTGAACGCACATCCGGCCGATGTGATCGCGAAGAGGGCGAGGCCCACGACGAGCGCACGGTGGCTGCCGATCCGGTCGCTCAGTCGGCCCGCCGGTATCAGGAACGCGGCGAACGCGATCGTGTACGCGTTCAGGATCCACGAGAGGCCCGACAGGTCGGCGACGTTGAGGTCGTCGGCGATCTGAGCGAGGACAACATTGACCACGAACAGGTCGAATCCGGAGAGGAGGACGGTTGTCGCGACGATTGGAATGACTGCCCGACTCGACGTCGGAGTCGACCCCCGGCTAGTTAGTTGTGTCATGAAACGGACTGTAGACGAGGTGCGTTCTATGAAGCAACTGACTATGATGGGCGCATGCGCCGCGCCAGCTTCGTCGACATGAACTGCTCCATCGCCCAGAGCCTCGAGGTGATCGGGGAATGGTGGACGCCGTTGATCCTGCGTGACGCACTGATGGGCGTCACTCGATTCGACGAGTTCCAGTCACGGCTTGGAATAGCCCGGAACGTGCTCAGTCAGCGACTCGACACCCTCGTGGAACACGGGATCTTCACGACGGTCCAGTATCAGGAGCGGCCCGTCCGGCACGAGTATGTGCTCACGCCGAAGGGGCGTGACCTGTGGCGGGCGTTGATGATGCTCCGGCAGTGGGGCGATCGTTGGTATGCACCCGACGGTGCGCCGGTGGAAGTGGGTCACACATGCGGCTCGGTCGTCGAGGCTGAGCTGCATTGCTCTGAATGCGGCGAGCGACTGCATGCACGAGAACTCGAGCTCCGGCATGGTCCCGGTGCTCCAGACGGCGGAGTGCTGCCTAGTCGGTGACGGTCGACGGCCGTCGCGCGATCACTCCGTCGATCAGGAACTCGACGGTGTAGCGGAACTCGGCCTCGGCGTCGAACCGTGCGAGCTGCGGCGCCACTTCGACGACTGCTGACAGTTCGCTGCCTGCCAGGTCGGACTCCCGTCTGGCGATCGCCTCGGTGTCGGCGATGCCGAACGTCGGAACGGCGTTGACCTCGCGTAACAATGTGCCGACGAGTGCTGCGAGCGTCGCACGCATCAGATGCACGGCGTCGTCGGTGGAGAATCCTGCATGGTGCATCGCGGCGAGTGCCGTGTTCACCGGGGCGAGTGACGCCATCGACGTCAATTGCCTGGTCAAGATCAGCGGCGCGGCGGCGCGGTGATTCAGGGTGCCTGCTCGAAACGCGAAGGCGATGGCGCGCAGGTCGGTGCGCAGGTCGCCCGTGAGTTCCGGTGCGGTGATCGACCCGAGCAGGCGTTCGGCGACCGCGTCGAGAAGGTCGTCGATGCCGCCGACGTGGTTGTACAGGCTCTTCGGGTCGGCGGAGAGCTGACGTGCGACCGATCGCATGCTGAGCGCGTCGATGCCGTCGTCGTCGATCAGCTGCAACGCCGCGTCGACGATCGTCTCCCGGGAGAGTCGCGCTTCCCCCTTGGGCGGTCGCCCGCGGCGCGGTGAAAGGTCCACGGACTCATTGTGCCGCATACCTTGAGTTAATCCACGGTGTGGGTATATGTTGGCGGGAACTGCTGTAGGAGGCCGTCATGACCCGTTTTGAACTCCCGCCCGAGCACGTTCTCCGTGCCCGCGAGAAGCTGGTCCTCGATCACTTCCATGACGAGGTGGCCCAGGACTGGGATGCAACGCTGTCCACTTTCCCTCATCCTCACTACGAACTGATCGCACAGATGACCGTCCACGACGGCTCCCGCGAAGTCCGGGACTACTACCACGACACGCGCGTCGCGTTCCCCGACCAGGACCACGAGATCATCTCGTTCCGGCACACCGTCGACGCCGTGGTCGTCGAATTCTGGCTGCTCGGCACCCACCTCGGCCCGCTCGGCAAGATCCCGCCGACCGGATCGTCGCACCGCACGCGGATGACCGCCTACTTCATCTTCGACGCCGATGAGAACCTGATCGTCGAGCGCATCTACTTCGACCAGCTGACGATTCTCAAGCAGCTCATCGGTGGTCTCGACAAGCGCGACCCGCGCGACCTGCTGACAATCGGTCGGGCGGTGGTCGGGCTTCTCGCGATGTCGGGCGACGAGCCCGACTCCAGACTCCTCGACACCGTCCCGCCGCAGTTCGACTAGCTCTGCTCGGCGAGCGTTGACGCGATGTCGCGCAGCTGCTCGACCTGAGTGGACGAGAGCCGATCGAACACTCGCCGACGAACTTCGTCGACGTGACCGGGTGCGATGCGCACGAGCAGGCTCGCGCCGTCGTCGGTCAGGGAGACGTTCTGGATCCGTCTGTTCTCCGGGTCGGCGCATCGAGCGACCCAACCGCGCTTCTCCATGCTCGTGACCGCGTGGGTGAGACGTGACGGGCTGGTGAAGCTGTCGCGGGCTAGCTCTCCCATCGTCATGGTGCGATCGGGGGCGTTGGAAAGCAACGCGAGCATCGAGTAGTAGACGTGGCTGATCCCCGCGTCGGTGCGGAGCTGCTGGTCGAGTGCCTGAGGCAGTTGATTGATGACGGCGAGCAGGGGCAGCCACGCATCCATCTCCGTGGTGGTGAGCCAGCGAGGTTCGTCGGGCATCAGGCCGCCTGGAACGACCGCTTGGCGAGGCCCATCGCAAAGCCGTCGATCGCGGTCGTCACCGGTGCTGCCGGATCGGTCGCCGCGCCGAGGGTGACGAAGATCGGTGTGAAATGCTCAACCGTCGGGTGGGCGAACGGCAGTCCCGGAGCGAGGCTGCGGAATCGTTCGAGAGCGTCGACGTCGCCTCGCGAGAGGGCGTCGGCCGCCCATTCGTCGAACTCCGTCGACCACGTCGGGACGATGTCGGGGCGAGACCAGTTCAGGTAGGGCAGGCCGTGTGTCATGAACCCGGATCCGACGACCAGCACTCCTTCGGAGCGGAGCGCTTGCAGGCGCCGGCCGATGGCGAACAGCGACTGTGGGTCGTGTGTCGGCATCGACAGTTGCAGGACTGGGATGTCCGCCTCGGGGTACATGACCTTGAGCGGCAGCCACGCGCCGTGGTCGAGGCCGCGAGTGCGGTGCTCGTAGACGCGTTGGGTGTCGGGCAGGACGTCGATCAGGCGTTGCGCGAGACCGGTGTTGTCGGGGGTGTCGTATCGCATGCGGTAGTACATCGGGTCGAAGCCGCCGAAGTCGTAGACGAGTTCGGTCGGCGCAGTGCTGGTGATTCCGAGCTCGTCCGACTCCCAGTGCGCGCTCACGATGAGGATCGCGCGGGGCCTGGGCAGAGCTTGCGACCAGTCGTGCAATTGGCGCATCCACTCGGCGTCCTCGAAGGTCGGAGGCGCTCCGTGGGACAGGTACAGCGCGGGGAGGGGTCCGTCGTCTGGAGTCCAGGCACGGTGGGGCGTCGCCGCGGCGACGGCTGCGGCGTGGACGAGATGGCGTGCGAACGGGTGATCGGCGCGGATAGTCGCGTCGGCCAGCGCGGTGGTGCTGTGTGCAGCTGTCATCGAAGACCTCCGAGCAATTGTTTCAAAGTTGAAATGACTATACCTCCAAACATTTCAACTTTCAAATACGGGGAATGATTGTCAGAGGTGCGAGCTATGTTCAGGGCAGATCGAATCGATTCGGGGGGTCGGGGGACATGTCGACGGCAATGGATATGGAGTGGGACGATGCGATCGGGCGGGCCGTGACTGCCCAGCGGCTGCGGTCCTATCGGCTCGTCACGCGGGGTGACGAGCACGCGGCTCTGCGCCTGTACGACTGGAACTCTGTGGCGGCTGCCGCGATCCTGGTCACGGTCGCGATGGTGGAGGTGACCGTCCGGAATGCGATGGACGGACAGCTCATGGCGTGGGCGGGCAGGCGAGGGGACTCATCCTGGTTCGACACGATCCCCCTCGACGATCGCCATCTCGGCGATCTGGAGCGGGCGATGAGAGCTGTGGAGCGAGGGCCCGGCGGGTCGGACTTCCGCGGCAAGGTCGTCGCCGAACTCGGATTCGGATTCTGGCGCTGCATCGTAGCGGAGCGGTACCTGACGACGTTGTGGGTTCCGGCGCTCAACAGGGCGTTCCCGAACGGGTATCGCGACGTCAGGGACCGCCGGGCGCGGGTCGAGCGGCACCTGTCGGGGCTTGTGACCGTGCGGAACCGAGCGGCGCATCATGAGCCGATCCATCGCCGTGACCTGCTCGGCGATCTGAGGGCGGCGGTTGAGCTCGCGACGTGGGTGGACGCCGACGCCGGCGCCTGGGTGGCCGCCAGATCGCCGCTGGAGGGGGTGGTCCGGCGCAAACCGCGTGTGGGGTGATCGGCGGGGTTGTCGTGAAAGAGTGGGAGGCATGACTCTGACTCTCGCGACGCAGGTCGCGCTGATCGCAGCCGGCGTGATCTTCCTGTGGGCGCTGGTTCTCGGTGTGTGGAAGTTCGCGCAGATCATGCGCAGTCCGGACGGCGCGGCGCACATCTACGTCGACATCGCGCACCGTGCCGCGCTCATGTACTCGTTCGCGACGGCGATGCTCGGCGTGTTCGTTCAGTTCAGTGCGTGGAGCACGGCCGTGAACCTCGTCGCGCTGGTCGTGGTCGTGTTCTTCTTCGTCACCGCGATCGCGTCGTACTGCCTGCACGGCGCCCTCCGCGACACGGAGAACCAACTGCATCCGAAGTCGCCGATGATGACCGCGTCGATGGTCGCCCTCATCGTCGGCGAGATCGGCGGAACGTCAGTGATCCTGCTGGGGTTCGTCGTCGAGCAGGTCGGATAGAGGAGCTGACATGGATGTGAACGAAGTGCGGCGCAGTGTCGCCCAACGAATCGGCGATGGGGCCATAGCGACGACGCCGACTGAAGCGCAAGCGATCAGCGGCATTCCGCATGGCTGGGCGGATGTGGTCGGTGAATGCGACGCCGAGATGCGCCGACGTGTGGCCGAACAGTGGAGAAGAGGCGCACCCAGACTGCCGCGCGTCGCGGACCTTCTCGAACGAGAGCTGCGACATATCTGGGTTGCGGAGAGTGCTGCTCGGTATCACTACCTCAAGGATTTCGAGTTCGGAAACCACCGGAATGCGCCCGACTTCGGGACGACTGAGATCGTGATGATCTACATCTTTGACCACTATCGTCATGACGACCGATGCGAACTGTGGATAGGCGGCCCGCCGTACACCGGGCCGATACCCGACTGGTGGGACACTGCGGTTCCGGTGCTGGGCACGTTCGCGACCGATCTCCACGACGGATTCATGGACTACATGGGTTGGTGCGGCATTCTCTCGGTGTCGAACGTGCACACGGTGTACGACAGGCTCATCCGCTGGACAGACCCCGACATGGATGAGATGAACGTGTTCGCCTCGGACGCTCCTCAAGCGCCTGAACTGGATCGGTCGGAGTGGCCCGATTTCGGGCAGCTGGTCGTCCTCGCCGAGCATCAGACATGGGACGCGTGGGCGATCGACAGGACTCGAGTGCACGCCGGGTGGACCGGCGACAACGAGTACTTTCATCCGACGGAGGACGTTGCGGCGGACATTGACGAGTTGATAACAATCGTTCTGAGACCAATCGAGGACACGAACGAATCCGACGCACCTGATACGCCGGGTGTGTCGCTTGTCGACGCACCCATGACCGACTTCCCTCGTCCGCCGGTGTTCGCGGCAACCTCAGTGATCGCCGCTGCGTATCTCACTGGCGCAGTGGGCGCCGTCCTTCGGACGGCACCGTCCTCAGTAGTGCGGAACCTCGCAGCGGTACCCACGCCAGAAGGATTCGCGCGGTGGTCCGATGGTCAGGAGCGTCTCCGCCGGATTGCAGACATGCCATGGCCGACAGATCTCGACGTGAGGGCCGCAGACGCGGACGGTAGCGTGCCGGCCATCTCGGTTGCCGACACAGCCGCCATCCACGTCGAGGTCTTCCGTTCGACGCGGACCTTCGTGACGGTGCTCGGCTTCGAAGTTCCGCCCGGCACAGGATTCGGAGTCGGCGAAGCACAGCACGCGATGGCATTCGCAGATCCGTCCGGAGTCCGCGGATTCGCGGTGAAGTCCGACATCGCGCAGATCAGCGGTGCCCAGAAGGCGCTCGGTGTGTCCATGCTCATCAGTGGACCACCGGCCGACCGGACGTTCGCTCAGCACTTGGTCGTGGCGAAAGTATCCGACAACATCCGATTGCTGGTGATCGTCTCGCCGGAACTCACCAGCGAGACGTGGGTGGCGAACGTCGATCAGGATCTTGCCGTCGAAGTGATGCGGCGAGCGGTCGCGGTGCTCTGTGAGGACGTGCACTGCGGGCAATAGGGCCGCAAGTGACCGCCGTCACCGCGCATTCACTACGGTGGCGACATGGGATCCTACGCAGACGCCTTCGCTCGCAGCATTGATCACCCCGACGACTTCTGGCTCGAGGCCGCGGCCGGGGTCGACTGGATCACCCCGCCGACGCGTGCGCTGGACGACTCGAACCCGCCGATCTACCGATGGTTCCCCGACGGGTCGCTGAACACGTCGGCCAACGCGCTCGACCGCCACGTCGCATCGGGCCGAGGTGATCAGGTCGCCTTGATCTGGGACTCGGCGATGACGTCCACCGTCCGGACGTACACCTACGCGCAGCTGCTCGACGAGGTCGCGGCGTTCGCGGGAGTGCTTGCGGCGCAGGGCATCACCAAGGGCGACCGCGTGGTGATCTACCTGCCGATGATCCCGGAGGCGGCGATCGCCATGCTCGCCTGCGCCCGCATCGGTGCAGTCCACTCGGTGGTCTTCGGCGGATTCGCAGCGCCCGAACTCGCCACCCGGATCGACGACGCAGAGCCGGTCGCGGTGATCACCGCGTCGGGCGGTCTCGAGCCGGGCCGCGTCGTCGAGTACCTCCCGCTGGTGAAGGCCGCGATAGACCAGGCGACCTCCGCGCCGAGCACGGTGATCGTGAAAGACCGGGCCGAGGTGCCCGGTTCAGCGTCTGACTACGTCGGCTGGCTCGACTGGGACGCCGAGCGCGCGGCAGCGTCGCCCGCTGCTCCCGTCGAGGTGGCGGCCACCGATCCGTTGTACATCCTCTACACCTCGGGAACCACGGGGAAGCCGAAGGGCGTGGTCCGTGACAACGGCGGCCACGCGGTCGCACTGACGTGGTCGATGCGGAACGTCTACGACATCTCGCCGGGCGACGTCTGGTGGACGGCGTCCGACGTCGGCTGGGTGGTCGGCCACAGTTACATCGTCTACGGGCCGCTGCTCGTCGGCGCCACAACCGTCATGTACGAGGGCAAGCCGGTCGGAACGCCCGACGCAGGCGCGTTCTGGCGGGTGATCGACCAGCACCAGGTGGCCGCACTCTTCACCGCGCCGACCGCGATCCGCGCGATCCGCAAGGCAGACCCCGACGCGACCGAACTCGCCGAGTACAACACGTCCACGCTGCGTACCCTGTTCGCGGCGGGGGAGCGGCTCGACCCCGACACCTACACCTGGGCGTCCGAGGTGCTCGGTGTGCCGGTGGTCGATCACTGGTGGCAGACCGAGACCGGCTGGGCGATCGCCGCCAACCTCCGGGGCCTCGAGCCGATGCCGATCAAGGCGGGATCGCCGACTGTGCCGGTGCCCGGGTACGACGTCGAAATCGTCGACGCGACCGGCGGAGCGGTGGCCGCAGGCGGGGAAGGCAACATCGTGATCCGGCTACCGCTGCCGCCCGGCACCCTCGCTGGACTCTGGCGTGACGAGGATCGGTTCCGTGCGTCGTACCTGAACACCTTTGAGGGCTACTACCTCACCGGCGACTCGGGATTCATCGACGCCGACGGCTATGTCGTGGTCCTGGGACGGTCGGACGACGTCATCAACGTCGCCGGTCACCGACTGTCCACCGGCAGCATCGAGGCCGTCGTGGCCGCACATCCTGCCGTCGCCGAGTGCGCCGTCATCGGGATTCACGACGATCTCAAAGGCCAGCGTCCGAGCGGGTACGTCGTCCTCAAGGCGGGCGTCGACATCGACGACGACACTCTGCGGTCCGAACTCGTGCAGCGGGTGCGCGACGAGATCGGGGCGGTCGCGACGTTCCGTGACGTCACCGTGGTGGCGTCACTGCCGAAGACTCGCTCGGGCAAGATCCTCCGCAAGACGATGCGGCAGATCGTCGACGGCGAGGAGTACGCGGTCCCGTCGACGATCGAAGACGCGTCGGTGCTCGATGCGCTGGTGGAGCAGCTGAGCCGTCGCTAGCCCAGCACGCCGGGCCTGAGCATCCGGCGCATCACACGCATCACGTCGTCGACGGTGGTCGACGCATCCTCCGAATGCTCGACGATGGCGGCGTTGACCGCGCCCAGGTAGGCAGCCCACGCGAGTGGGTCCGACGCGGTGACGTCCATGCCCTGCTGCGCGCCGCGCTCAGAAACTGCGGCCAGCAACGAGGCCCACTGGAGCCGACGTTCGCGACGGTGAGCCTCGAAGCCCGGGCTCACGCCGACCACCTCGATGAAACTCACGCGGATGCGTTGCGGGCTGTCGGCGTAGTACATGACAAACGCCGTGATTCCCGCACCGAACATCTCCTCGAGAGTGGACTGCTTCTCGAGTTCGACGGCGATGGCGTCGGAGACCGCGGCCATCGCGGCGTCCTGCGTCTCGTCGTACAGCGCCTTGAGGAGATCCTCCCTGTCGGCGAACACCTCGTAGAACTGCCGCGACGACAATGCGGCGTGTTTGCACACGGCGGGGATGGACGTCCCCGCATATCCCTGCGTTCCGAAGAGCTGCAGGCCCGAGTCCAGGAACCTGGCGCGGCGCAGTCGGCGGCGGTCGTCGACGGACTGTCCTCGATAGTTCCTGGACTCGGTCACTCATCCAAACTACTTGCCACGCCCGATCGCCGCGCCGAACAGTGCGGCGAGGTCGGTCCCGATGGTGCGGGAGAACGTGGGCCACCATTTCGCGTCGGTCGCCATCGACAGTTCATCGCGAGTGGTGCAGCCCGGCGTCGCGGGCTTCCCGTCGAGCCGGTCCTTCAGCCACAGGAACGCCATCGGCGCACCGGCGACCTCACCGATGATGTGCTCGGACAGGTGGTCCCGGGTGTAGGTGATCGACGGCCCGGGGGCGGCGCAGTACTTCTTCACCAGAGTGTTCACCTGGCCGACGGGGACGATCTCGTCGAGCTGCGAGTTCCAGATGTACATCGGCATGTCTGGGCGGGCGCGTCCCATTCGGGTGTCGGAGAGAAGCCGCTTGACGCTGGGCGCGTTGAGCGCGCCGCCGGGCCAGTCGATGAGTCCTATGTTGTTGAGGAACGGGAACGTCGCGGCCTGGTATTGGACGCAGAGTGGACCCTTCAGGTCGCGGAGGCCTTTGCCGAGCGGGTTCAGCCGACGGTCGAGGAACGAGTCGAAGTACTTGTACTCGCGAGCCAGGCCGAAGACGGCGCCGAGCACCAAGCCGCTGGTGGCACCGTTCTGCGCGGTGCGCAGAAGCGAACCCAGGTCGGCGGGCACGCCGCCTTCCGCGGCGCCCACGATGTTCAGCTCGGGCGCATACGACTGCTTCAATTCGGCGGTGTGGCCAGTCACGATGGCGCCGCCGGAGTAGCCGTACAGGCCGATCGGCGAGGCGTCGGTGATCGTCGACGGGGCGAACTGCTTGGCGGCCCGCAGGCTGTCCAGCGTGATCCGCGCGCCGAGCGGACCCGCGGCATAGGCGTGGTTCGGCCCCTCATGGTCCGGCAGGACGAGTGCGTAGCCCTGCGCGAGAAAACCCTGTCCGACCAACAGTTCGGCCGGCGCCACGACCTGACCGAGCAGCGGACTCGCGTTCAGGTGTTGGATCGCGTACGACGTCGAACAGTAGCCCGCGGTCGAATCCTCGGCGATCTGCATGGAGATCACCTTGCGCGGGCCCTTCGTCGTGCCGCGCGGCTTCAGGATCGTGGTGACGGCGGGAATCGCCCGTCCGCTGGTGTCGGTGGAGCGGAACGACAGCTGCCAGGCGTCGACGTTGAGCGGTGCGACGCCGAAGTTCGCCGCGTTGATTCGGCGAGCTCCGAGGATCTCGCCGGGGGCTGCCGCGGCGACTCGCGACTGGGCGGGCCGATAGAAACTCGAGTCCAGTTCCTGCGGCAGCGGCACCAATGGCGCCGGAGCCACCCGGACGGACGACGGTGCGGCTGCCACCGGGGCCGCGATGAGCGACACTCCAGCGGCGGCTGCGACCAGGTATGCGATCGCCTTCTTCACGCGCATGACGTTCTCCCCTTCATTGTGAAACATCAACATTTCAGAATTGAGAGGAGAATACGCCGGTGTGCTTCAGCGCACAAGAGGCTCAGAAGGTGACGGAGCTCAGAACCACGCACGTCGCAGTGCCGAGAACCAGCGAGAGCAGCAGATTTCGGCGCCACAGATGGACGCCGATCGTCACCGCGGCGCCAATCGTCTCCGGGAAGCCGTGTCGCGGCGACCCGAGGTCGACTTTGAGCAGGCAGTACAACGCCAGGATGAGCACGGCGCCGGCGGGCATCGCGGTGCGGAGGAACTTGACTGCCGGAGTGTCGCGCATGCTCTGCGGCAATGCGAACGGAGCGGCGCGCAATGCGAACGTGATCGCCGCCGTGACGGCTATCGCCGAGAGCAGGTAGGCGGTGCTAGGCATGCGAGCGCGCTCCTTCCTTCGCTGCGTAGCGCAGCAGGATTCCGACGGTGAACAGGGAGATCGCGACGATCAGCATCGCCTCGGGTGCGATCAGATGGGCGATGACACCCGCGACGACGGCGATCGTCGCGGTCGCTGCGTCGCGGGACGCGTCCACTGCGTCGACGGCGAGGATCAGGAACAGTGCGGTCAAGACGAAGTCGAGCCCGGACAGACCGCTGAGCAGTGTCGGTCCGGCGAGTGACCCGGTGAGCGCGCCGAGCACCCACGAGACGTGCAGGCCCGCCTGGGTCCACAGCAGCTGACGACCAGACCATGCGCCGCCCGCGGGTGATGTCGCCATCACGTACGCCTCGTCGACGAGTGCGTACACGCCGTACGTCTTGGCGCCGCGCCCACGAAGCTTGTGGATCGGGAACGACAGCCCGTAGAAGAGGTGTCGGGAGTTCACCAGGGCCGCGGTCGCGGCGATCACCGCGAGGGGAGTGGCGACTGCGAAGAGCCCCACGAGGATGAACTCGGCCGACCCGGCGAATATGACCGCCGACATGACCGGCGCCACCCACCAGTCGAATCCCGTTGTGCGCGTGAGGACTCCGAACCCGAGGCCAAGCGCGAAAAGGCCGAGCCAGACCACACCCGCAGCCTTCGCGGCCGGCGGCAGGCCTTCGAGGAGTCGAACGATCTTCATGTAGCAATTCTAGGAATTCTCGCCCGCAATGTGCTGTCTTGTTCTGGCGCGATGGTGGACGTTTGAGCAATGATCTAACCGTGGATGCTTTAGATCGAGCCATAATCAAAGAGTTGCAGCGAGACGGCCGCGTGACGAATCAGGAACTGGCTTCACGGGTGGGCCTGACGCCTGCGCCATGTCTTCGCCGAGTCCGACGTCTCGAAGCCGACGGGGTGATCCGCGGCTACTCCGCGGTGGTCGATCACGACGCGATGGGGCTCGGGTTGGAGGTGATCGTCAACGCCGAGCTCGTGGCAAAAGACTGGGAGACGGTCCGCGACTTCGAGAGTCGGGTGGCGGCCATGGACAGCGTGGTCGAACTGCGTCGAATGTTCGGCCTGCCCGACTACCTGATCCGCGTCCGAGTGCGTGACACCGCGGAATACGAGCGGTGGGTGACGGCCGATCTCATGGGCGACCCGGCGATCGCCCGGCTCGACTCCAGGATGACTATGAAAGTCCTCAAGGGCAGCTCGTGACCGAATGCAGGAGGACCCCACCGGTCGGTGAGGTCCTCCTGTGCGAAACGGGTGCTGCTACTTCAGTTCTGAACTGCTCTTGCCGAGCACTCGACGCGCGATGATCAGCTGCTGGATCTGCTGGGTGCCCTCGAAGATGTCGAGGATCTTCGAATCACGGGCCCACTTCTCCAAGAGCGTGCGCTGCGAGTAACCGAGCGTCGACGCGAGTTCGACGGCCTTGTTGGTCACGTCGGTGCCGGTGCGTCCGGCCTTCGCCTTGCTCATCGAGGCTTCGAGCGAGTTCGGCATCTTGTTGTCGGCCATCCACGCCGCGCGCAGCGACAGGAGATACGCGGCCTCCCAGTCGGACTCCAGGCGGATGAACTCGGCCGCGGCGGCGGGCTGATCTGCTGCAGGGCGGTCGTAGTCGATCTCGATGCCTGCGTCCTCGAGCAGCTTGCGCAGCTCCTCCAGGGCGGCCCGTCCGACGCCGACGGCCATCGCGGCCACCATCGGGCGGGTGTTGTCGAAGGTCTGCATGACCCCGCCGAAGCCCTTCTTGACGTCCACCTCGGGCGAGCCGAGTAGGAACGTCGCGGGGATGCGGCAGTCCTCGAAGCGGATCACGGCGGTGTCGGACGCGCGGATGCCGAGCTTGTGCTCGAGACGAGCGATCGTCACGCCGGGGTGCTTGCGGGGGACCACGAAGCTCTTGATCGCAGCGCGACCGAGACTGCGGTCGACGGACGCCCACACCACGATGTGCGATGCACGCGAACCCGCGGTGACGAAGATCTTCTCGCCGTTGAGCACGTACTCGTCGCCGTCACGGACCGCTGTGGTAGTGACCGCCGCCGAGTCGGACCCGAAGCTCGGCTCGGTGATAGCCATCGAGGCCCACACCTCGCCGCCCATCTCCTCGATCTGCTCGTCGGTGGCGACGGCGGCGATGGCCGCATTGCCGAGGCCCTGGTACGGGATCGACAGCATCAGGCCCACGTCGCCGTACGACGCCCACAGGGCGTTGAGGACGGACTGCATGTTGCCGCCGTTGGCGTTGTAGCCCTCGGGACGTTCCTTGTTCGCGTCGCCACGGCCGCCTGCGGCTCCCGCGCCGGCCTGGCCTGCGGCGGCGAGGCCGTTGTACAGGTTGGCGAGGGTGTCGAGCTCTACCGGGTACTCGTGCTCGGCGAGGTCGTACTTGCGGCTGATCGGGCGGAAGATCTGCAGGGCCGCCTGGCGGGCCTGGTCGATCGTCGGCTCGAGCTTCTTCGGGAGTTCAAGATTGATTGCCATGTGAGGCTGCTCCTTCTCAGGTCGTCGTCCGTCAGAGGACGATGACGCCCTCGCCGATGCCCGCGCCGCGCAGATCGCGGTACCAGCGCTCCACCGGGTGCTCCTTGGTGAAGCCGTGGCCGCCGAGCAGCTGCACGCCGTCGAGGCCGATCTGCAGGCCCTTGTCGATGGTCAGCTTGCGAGCGAGCGCGGCCTCGCGAGCGAACGAGAGTCCCTGCTCGGCGCGTGACGCGCCGCGGAGCGTCACCAGACGCAGACCGTCGATCTCGGTGGCCATGTTCGCGACCATGAACGCCACGGCCTGGCGGTTGGAGATCGGCTCGCCGAAGGCCTCGCGCTCGTTGACGTAGGGGACCACGTAGTCGAGCATCGCGGTCGCGGTGCCGACGGCGAGAGCCGACCAGCCGAGGCGCGACAGGCGCACCACGTCGCGGTACGCGGCGGCTGCCTCGTCACCCTCGACCTCGCCGAGCAATGCGGTGGCGGGCACCGACACGTCGTCGAGGATCAGGCGGCCCATGCCTGCGGCACGCAGGCCCATGCCCGGGTCTGCCTCGACGGACAGGCCCTTGGTGTCGGATTCGACGATGAACAGGGCCGGACGGCCGTCGAGCTGTGCGCCGACGATGAACAGCTCGGAGCTGCCTGCGGCGGGCACGAAGCTCTTCACGCCGTTGAGGCGGTAGCCGCTCGGGGCGCGGGTGGCCTTGGTCTGCAGCGCGAACGCGTCGAAGAGCGGACGCGGCTCAGCGATGACAACGGCCGACGTCGGGACGTTCTCACCCGCGTAGTCGGGGAGGTAGGTGCGCTGCTGGCCGTCGCTGCCGAAGTTGGTCAGCGTGGTCGCGACGCCGCTCGGTGCGAGCAACGGCACGGCGAGGCCCATGTCGCCGTAGGCCATGGCCTCGGCGACGAGCGCGTTGGTGACGACGTTGCGATCGGTGGCTGCGCCGTCGAGTTCCTCGGGCACGTTGATCATCGTGATGCCGAGCTCGGCCGAACGCTTGAGGATGTCCTCCGGCGCAGTCGCGGCGTTGTCCGCGTCGTACGCCGCCGGACGCAGGATCTCAGTGGAGAAGTCCTTGACTGTCTCGGCGATCATCGCCTGCTCGTCGTCGGGGTTCAGGTTGAAGAATCCCTTGGACGAAGTGGCCGGACGCTGCGGCTTGCCGCCGCCCGCGACCTGCGTGAACGCGCGGTTCGCTGCGCCGAGGGTCTTGAAGCCGGTCTTCGTGGCTTCGTAGGCCACCCGGTTGATCGGTTCGCGCAGGCCGTACTTCTCGGCCAGATCGGATCCTGTGATGGCGGTCAGGACGCGCATCGCGGTTCCGATGGCGCTGCGCTTGTGGGGTGCGTTGCCGACGGACGACGTGTCGCGGGGCTCGGTGTTGGTTGTCATTTCCTCACCAGATGTGTCGAGTGAACGGACCGGCGGAGTTCTTACTCCGTAGTAAGAACTGACCTTACTCCGCGGTAAGAAAGTTGTCACGCGTCAATGGCGAAGTCGTCTCGGGCAGCGACGAGTAGCGTCGAGAACATGCTGTTCACTCACCTCGAACACTCCTGCGTCCTCGTCGAGCACAACGGGACGCGGGTCCTCTTCGACCCGGGGACCTTCTCCACCGGATTCGAGACATTGACTGGGCTGGACGCGATTCTGGTGACCCACCAGCATCCCGATCACGCCGACCCCGCGCGCCTGCCCGCACTCGTCGAGGCCAACCCCGACGCCGTCCGGTACGCCGACCCGCAGACCGCGGCGCAACTCAACGCCCGCGACGATGCGGGTCGGTGGTCGGTGATCGGGCCCGGAGAACTCCTCACCGTCGGAGCGTTCACCGTGCGCGGCACCGGAGGGCGACACGCGGTGATCCACCCTGAACTGCCCGTGATCGACAACATCTCGTACGTCCTCGACGTCGACGGCCGACCCGGTGCGTTCTGCCACCCCGGCGACAGCCTGTACATCCCGTTCGAGCGCATAGACGTCCTCGCGTTGCCCGCCGCTGCGCCGTGGCTCAAGATCAGCGAGCCGATCGACTACCTGCGTGCCGTGAATCCGCGGATCGCTTTCGGCATCCACCAGGCCGTCCAGTCAGACGCCGGTCGTGCCGTCCACAACGCACGTCTCTCCGAGATGGCGCCCGACGGCACGGACTACCGAGTCCTCCCGGTCGGCGAGGCCGTCGAGCTCTGAGCTCATCGCAAAGCGGCGAGGACCTCGTCGTGCAGCAGCCCGTTCGACGCGACGGCGCTGCCGCCTGCGGGCCCGGCGCTCCCGTCCAGGGCTGTGAACCGCCCGCCGGCCTCGCGGACGAGGATGTCCAGGGGAGCGAGGTCCCACAGGGACACCTCGGGTTCGGCGGTCACGTCAACCGAACCCTCGGCCACGAGGCAGTAGTTGAAGAAGTCGCCGTACCCGCGGACCCGCCACACGCTGTCGGTGAGGTCGATGAACTGATCTCGGATTCCGAGGTCCTTCCAGCCGGAGAGGCTCGAGAACGCCAGTGACGACGACGCGAGGTCGCCGACCTTCGAGACGCTGATCGAGCGTTCGACCCCGTCGTGCGAGGTGAACGCACCCGCACCCGCCGACGCCCACCATCGCCGATTCAATGCGGGCGCGCTGACCACTCCCACAACGGGAACGCCGTCGACCAGCAGAGCGATCAGCGTGGACCACACCGGGACGCCGCGGACGAAGTTCTTGGTGCCGTCGATCGGATCGATCACCCATTGGCGGCCCTGCAGCACCTGGTCGCCGCCGAACTCCTCGCCGAGCACGGCGTCGTCGGGCCGGGCGTGCTGGAGCCGGTCCCGCAACAGTCGTTCGCAGGCGAGATCGGCGTCGGACACCGGAGTCAGGTCCGGCTTCGAATCGACCTGGAGGTCGAGTGCGCCGAAGCGGGTGGAAGTCAGAGCGTCTGCGGCAGTCGCGAGCTCGAGGGCGAGGGCGAGATCGGACGCGTGTTCGGAACCTGCGGAGTCAGTGGCCACGCGGCAACGCTACCGAGAAAGTACGCAGGCCGCGACGGTAGGGTGAGGCCATGCCGTCGTGGATACTCGTCCTGTTCACCGCGCTGTTGATCGTGAGTGTGATCCTGCTGAAAGTGTCACGCGGAAACGGTCCGGCGGGTGGGTTCGGCATGGCCTCGGCCGGCCGCGGATTCGTCGACGGCACGATGACGATCACAAGTGCGGCCAGCGGCGCCATGGACCGGAACGGCGCCCGAACCTGCACCATCGCAGGAACGATCATCGGTCCGGATGCGCCGGGGATTGAAGTGTACGGGCGCGTGGTCCTGCCGTCCGGAGCTGTCGAGCCGAGGCCGGGTGAAGATCGGCCCGTCGTGTACAAGCCCGGTAAAGAGGAATCCACCTGGCGTTTCGGGACCCTCTCCGACTCGGTAGGCTGACCGGGTGCATCCCGAAGCCTCTGCCGACCTCGAATCGCTCGACGCCACCTTGACCACGGTCGAGAAAGTGGTGGATCTCGACGAACTCCGCCGCCGTATCGACGAGTTGGAGATGCAGGCGTCCGATCCGGACCTGTGGAACAACCAGGATCACGCGCAGAAGGTGACGAGCGAGCTGTCCCACGCCCAGAGTGAGTTGCGGCGCGTCACCGAACTCCGGTCACGGCTCGACGATCTGCCGGTTCTCTACGAACTCGCCGAAGCCGAAGAGGGCGACGACCAGGCCGCCGCGATCGCCGACGCCGACGCCGAGCGAGCCGACCTGCGGCGCGACATCGCCGCGATGGAAGTGAAGACCATGCTCGCCGGTGAGTACGACCCGCGCGAGGCCCTGGTCAACATCCGTTCCGGTGCGGGCGGCGTCGACGCTGCCGACTGGGCGCAGATGCTCATGCGCATGTACATCCGGTGGGCTGAGCAGCACGGTCACTCGGTGGAGGTGTACGACACGTCGTACGCCGAAGAAGCAGGTCTCAAGTCGGCGACCTTCGCGATCAAGGCACCCTACATGTACGGGACTCTCTCTGTGGAGCAGGGCACCCACCGCCTGGTCCGCATCAGCCCCTTCGACAACCAGGGTCGACGACAGACGTCGTTCGCCGAGGTCGAGGTGCTGCCCGTCGTCGAGACCACCGACCACATCGACATCGACGAGAACGATCTGCGTGTCGACGTCTACCGCTCGTCGGGCCCCGGCGGACAGTCGGTCAACACGACCGACTCGGCCGTCCGCCTGACCCACGTTCCGACGGGCATCGTCGTGACGTGTCAGAACGAGAAGAGTCAGCTGCAGAACAAGGCCGCCGCGATGCGCGTCCTGCAGGCCAAGCTCCTCGAGCGCAAGCGTCTTGAGGAACGCGCCCAGATGGACGCCCTCAAGAGCGACACCGGCGCCAGCTGGGGCAACCAGATGCGCTCGTACGTCTTGCAGCCGTACCAGATGGTCAAAGACCTGCGGACCAACGTGGAGAGCAACAACCCGAGCGCCATCCTCGACGGCGACCTGGACCGCTTCATCGAAGCGGGCATCCGCTGGCGGATGGACGAGAACGCGTAGGGCTCGCCTATGAAGCCGCAGGTCACGTACCTCGTCGACACTCTCGGGCTCCCATCGTGGATGCGGAAGTGGGAAGAATGGCTGGCCGTCGACTTCGTCAGCATCCTGTTGTGGATCGTCGGAGCGATGTTGCTGGTCCGCTGCATCCGCTGGGCCGCAGACAAGTACTCCCAGCGCACGGTGACGCGCTTCGAGAACAGCGACGACATCGTCCAGTCCGAGGACATGAAGCATCGTCGGGCACTCGTCGACGTCGTGGCCTGGACTCTCATCGCCATCGTCGTCGTCGTGGTGGGACTGAGACTGCTGTCGTCGTGGGTCACCACATCGAGCCTCGTGGGACTGAGTGCTGTGCTCGGCGCCGCGCTCGGTTTCGGTGCACAACGCATCGTGCAAGATGTGCTGGCAGGCTTCTTCATCATCGCCGAGCACCAGTACGGGTACGGCGACGTCGTGAAGCTGTCGGTGTCCGGCAGCGACGCCGAGGGCACCGTTGAAGATGTCACTCTCCGCGCGACGCGGTTGCGCAGTTCGGACGGCGAGCTGATCACCGTCCCCAACGGCCAGATGATCAAGTCGACGAATCTGTCGAAGGACTGGGCGCGAGCCGTCGTCGACGTCCCCGTCCCCGCTGACGCCGACATCAACGTGGTCAACGAGACCCTTCGCGAGGTGGGCCGCCGCTTCTACGCCGACCCGAAATGGCATCGCCTGCTGCTCGACGAACCGACGCCGCTGGGCGTGATCAACCTCGAACTCGATTCGTTGACCGTCCGCATCGTCGCGCGCACGCTGCCCGGTCAGCAGTTCGGAGTCGGTCGCGCGCTGCGGTCGGAGATTGTGTTCGGTCTCTGGCAGCACGGCGTCGACGCCACGTCCGCCGAGGCCACTGCGTCCGACGACCTGACCGAGGGGAGCGCGGAATGATCGACCCGACACCGAGCGGGCGCAATCCGGTGCCCGTCGAACCCCAGACCCGCCTGGAGAAGCTCGCGCATCGGATGCGGCACGTCTACCACACGAGACTGCGCACCACGACGCTTGTGCTGTGCGCAGTCTGGCTCGGCCTGCTGGCGTTCTACGGGTTCTCGTCCGGGCACTACAACCCGCCGGAGGACAAGACCGCACCGGTGACGCAGACGCGGCAGACACCGGTTCCGGAGACCACACAACCCGAAGCGCCGACATCGACGGAGGAATCGACGCCGACGACCACCGAGGACACCACGGAGCCGACCGACACGTCGACGACGGACGAGCCGGCGAATCCACGCCGATCGGCACCCGCCGAGACCCGGTTGAGCACCACTCCGACGGCCGACCGGGACACCGACACGACGACGCCGGAGACCAGCACCGGTCGCTGACGGGTGCATCATCAGTACACTTGGTCAGCGTGATCAAGCTGTCGAATGTGACGATGCAATACGCGAAGTCGACCCGGCCCGCGCTCTCGGACTTGACGCTCGAGATCGACAAGGGCGAGTTCGCGTTCCTGATCGGCCCGTCCGGCTCGGGCAAGTCGACGTTCTTCCGTCTGCTTCTCAAAGAGGACCGGCAGACGTCGGGCGACACGTGGGTCGGCGACTTCCACGTCAACAAGCTCAAGGGACGTCAGGTCCCGAAGCTGCGACAGTCGATCGGCTGCGTGTTCCAGGACTTCCGCCTGCTGCAGCAGAAGACCGTCGCCGACAACGTCGCGTTCGCGCTCGAAGTGATCGGGAAGCCGGCGTCGACGATCCGCGAGGCGGTGCCGGAGACACTCGAGTACGTAGGACTCGCGGGTAAGGCGAACCGCATGCCGCAGGAACTGTCCGGTGGCGAGATGCAGCGGGTGGCGATCGCCCGCGCGATCGTCAACCGTCCGGCTCTGCTGTTGGCCGACGAGCCGACGGGCAACTTGGATCCCGAGACCAGTGAGGAGATCGTCGACGTCCTCGACCGAGTGAACAGGGGTGGCACGACGGTCGTGATGGCCACGCACGACAGGCACATCGTCGACTCGATGCGCCGTCGCGTCGTCGAGTTCAACAACGGTTCCCTTGTCCGCAACGACGACTACGGCGTGTACGGCATCGGCTGAGCCGACCGTAGACAGGAGAGACAAGCACCTCATGCGCGCGAACTTCATCATCCGCGAGGTCCTCAACGGACTTCGGCGGAACATCACCATGACTGTCGCGATGGTTCTGACCACCGCGATCACCCTCGGCATGCTCGGCGGCGGAATGCTGGTGATCCAGATGGCCGACAAGAGCCAGAAGATCTTCCTCGACCGGGTCGAGATGCAGTTCTTCATCAACGACGCCGTGACGAAGGCCGACCCGAACTGCCTGTCCGCACCGTGCACGACGCTCCGGACGAATCTCGAAGCCGAGCCCGGGGTCGGTTCGGTGACGTTCATCAGCCAGGATCAGGCGTTCCGCACGGCGAAGGCGGCGTGGGAGAAGGATTCTCCTGAACTGGCCGACTTCATCCGCAAGGAGGCGTACCAGGGTGCGCTCCGCGTCCGAATGGACGACCCGAGTCGTTTCGGCGACGTGCTCGACAAGTTCTCTCGGGCGGAGGGCGTCGACGGTGTCCTTGATCAACGTGACCTCGTCAAACGCATCTTCAGTGTGCTCGACGGCGCGCGGAACGCCGCGTTCGCGATCGCCGCGGTCCTCGCCGTCGCGGCGATCCTGTTGATCGTCAACACCGTTCAGATAGCGGCGTACACCCGCAAGACGGAAGTGTCGATCATGCGGCTCGTCGGCGCGACGCGGTGGTACACGCAGTTGCCGTTCCTGCTGGAAGCGGTGGTCGCCGCGGTCGTCGGCGCGCTCCTCGCGATCGGCGGCCTGTTCCTCGCCAAGATATTCTTCTTCGACAAAGCGCTCGAAGACCTCTACGGTGTGAACATCTTGGCGCGCATCACGACGGCCGACGTATGGTTCGTCTCTCCGTGGCTCGTCCTGTCCGGCATCCTGCTGGCGGGTCTGACGGCCTACGGCACGTTGCGCGTCTACGTCCGCGAATGAACACGAGTGATCAGGAGGTGAATCGTGCCTAGAGAGAAGGGCAAAGCGGTGATCGCGACCAACCGCAAAGCTCGGCACCTGTACACCATCCTGGACACGTACGAGGCCGGCATGGTGCTGCAGGGCACTGAGGTGAAGGCGCTGCGCGAGGGTAAGGCGTCTCTCGTCGACGCGTTCGCGACGATCGACGACGGCGAAGTGTGGATCAACGGTCTGCACATCGCGGAGTACGGCAGCGGAACGTGGACCAACCACGCACCTCGGCGCAAACGGAAGCTGCTGCTCCACCGGCGCGAGATCGACAATCTCATCGGGAAGATCCGTGACGGCAACTTGACGCTGGTCCCGCTGCAGATGTACTTCTCCGATGGTCACGCCAAGCTCGAACTCGCCCTTGCACGCGGTAAGCAGGCGCACGACAAACGCCGTGACATCGCCGAGCGAACGGCCAAGCGTGAGGTCGAGCGCACCATCGGCCGCCGCGTGAAGGGCATGTGAGCGCTCACCCGAGCTGACGAGGTCAGCGGATGGGCAGCGTGAGCGTCTGTTGCGCGCCCGCGGTGATCGTGACCGGCGCCGGGACGGAGCCGCCGCGGTAGTTCGTCGAACCGCCGGACACCAGGACTAGAATTCGATGGCCGCGGTCGAACCGGTGGACGAACGCTGGAACGGTGATCGTGGCCGGGCGGGTGGGGTCGGCGATCCTGGTCGGCGCGACTTGGTCGCCCACTGTCGTCACCTGCCCCGACGGCGCGACGTCCTGGATGCGCACGAACACGACCAGCCGGTCCGCCACAGGTGCGAACGGACGGACGTTCGTCCGCAGTCGGAGCTTGACGGTCGGGGCACCGACGACGTCGGTCGATCCTCGAAGAGGCGCCGAGTCCCAACGTGCGAACGTGCCGGGGACGTCATGGCTCGGGGCGGTGATCAACTTGAGGCCGTCGGGAGAGTCGCCCGTGGTCGGCAGGCCGAACGGCGGGGTGGTGAAGTGCGCAGTCCGGTCGACGAACGGGTAGGTGACGGTGGAATCGAGGTCGACCTCGGCCGATGTCGCATACGCCGGAGCCGCGTCTCCTCGGTACGACACCCAGTCGCGGAAGTAGGCGAACGTCGGCCCGGTCGACCCCGGTGAGCCCGCGAGATAGTGATCGATCCACTCGATCTGCCGTCGCGCGACGTACTGCCTGGCGGGATCAGGGCGTTTCTCGTCGAAATCGCCGGGGGCGGCTGGACCGGAATGACCACCCGAGTACCAGATGAGTCCGGTCGGCACCCCGTTGGCGCGCAGACCGCGGTACGTCGCGAGAGATTCGTTGAGGTTGAAGAGTGTGTCGTTCTGCCCCTGGATCAGCAAGGTCGGGATGCGGACCCGATCGAGATATCGGGCGACCGATCCGGCTCGGAGCCTGTCGACCACTCGCGGCTCGGGAACGCCGGACGTGATCCCCTCGACCACCCCGTCGCACACTTCGCGCGGAAAGTTCGGACATCCGGTCAGCCGGTCGGGGGTGACGGCGGGGTCGGTCACGCCGGAGACGATTCCGCCTGCGGCGAACGTCATGCCCCAGTTGATCTTCGCGGCGCCCGGGGTTGCCGTGGTGACGCCCCGGGTCTGGCCGACGCTGTTCGGGAAGACGGAGTACGACAGGTCGTTCCACGTCGCCATCGGGACGATCGTGTCGAGGCGCGGGTCGACTGAGGCGGTCGCGAACTGGATCTGGCCGCCGTACGATCCGCCGACCATGCCGACCCGTGGATCGTACGCGTGGTGTCGTCCGTCCGAACCGCGGTCGTCGAGCCGGACGTTCCTGACGGGAGCTGCGGGGGCTCGATGCGATCGGTCGCGGTAGGCGATTCCACTCGACCCGCCGAGATAGCTGATGAGCTTCGACGCGGCTCTGCCGTCGATCGACGGGGTGTCGAGCGTGACGCGGCATCCGGAGCCGCCGAACCCGAGTCCGGAGTAGGCGAGGACCACGTACCCGCGCTTGGCGAACATCAGTGCCGAGCCTGTGAGGTCGTCCTTCGATCCGGCGAATCCGTTTGTCGTCAAGATCGCAGACGCGGGCGTCGAACGAGTCGCCGAGGACGGTGTGTACAGGTCGCCGACGATGTCGCACCCGCCGCCCGCGTCGAAGTGAAGCGTCTGGATGGTGACGGCCTGGGGACGCGCGTGAGCCGGTCCAGGCCACGCCGTCGCACTGACTGCAACGACAGCGAGCGCGGCGAGTGCACGGATACAGAGTGATCTGGTTCTCGTCACGCACATGACGTTACCCAGGTCTCAAGGAGAAACCGACTGCGACACCGGGCATGGAGAATAACGGGATGATTCTTCCCGGCAGGTTGGTTATCATTAGATGTCCGCCGGAAACGGGGGACACCACCTAGGGGCCGATCGGTTTCGACTACGTGCATCGAGGTGGGGGAAGCGTGTCGGTGCAGGCTAGAGACCACCGTAAGCGTCGCAGCAACCAATTAAGCGCCGATTCCAATCAGCGCGACTACGCACTCGCTGCTTGATCAACGAGGCTAGTCTGTCGGCCCGGTTCTAAGTTCCCGGAACCGGATGCCGGCATCAGCTAGGGAACTCACTGTCGTCGCCGGTCGCGGACGGCGACAGGACAACAAACAGCGACTGGGATCGTCATCCCGGCTTGTTCGTGAGACCGGGAGATCCAAGTAGAGACATAGCGGACTGCACACGGAGAAGCCCCATTGACGTGACGGAGGACCCGGGTTCAATTCCCGGCGGCTCCACTCTAGGCCCCCGACCTGCTCGTCAGGTCGGGGGTTTTCTCGTCGGCGAGGGCACCTGCGGAACGACAAAACGCCCTCGACCCGGGGAGGTCGGAGGGCGCCTTGCGGAAGGGGCGTCGAGTTACTGCACGCCGGAGAAGACGTGCGTGAGAGCCTCGAGGACGTGGGGATTGTCCTGGATGGTGTTCCACAGCCACTGATCGAACATGAAGACCTCTTTACCTAGTCTGGGTGAATCATTCGGATGACACAGTAAATCACGTCGGTGTCATCCCGCCTGCCGCTTGGCGAACACTCGGAGTGCGTCCAGGTAACCCGGCACGTAAATAGACCTCGGGGCGAAGATCGTGCGTCCGAGGGCCCGCAGATCGTCGGGGTTGTACTCGATGTCGTTGCGCGTCATGCTGTGCGTTCCGTCAGGAAAGTCCTTGACGGTCAACGTGTTCGGCGGCATCGTCGCCCGGTAGACGCGCTCGGTCTCGGCGACGTCGACGTTCCGGTCACGACCGCCGAGGATCAGCAGCGTCGGGATCGAGATGCGTGCGATGTCGGCGGTGGAGTCCGAACGGAAGTTCCGCGAGACGAAGCCCCACCGTTCGGCGGTCATCGGATCGGGGTCCACCCCGGACGCGCGATACGTCGCGTAGTCGGCTCCCGCCTTCAAGAGCTGGATCTGGCGGGCACGACGCCCCAACTCGGACGCCACGCGGTCGGGAGACGCTCCCGCCGCGGCGAGGTCTGCGCGCAGGTTGAACTCGCCCTGGCGCAGCCAGTTGATGGCTGGGCCCACGAGGATCATGAACCGTAGGTCAGGCCGTGCTCGGGCCACTTCGGGGAGCACCCAACCCGCCTGGCTGACGCCCCACGCTCCGATACGCGTGGTGTCGATGTCGTCGCGTGTGTGCGCCCAAGCGATCGCCGCGTCGACTTCGGCGGCCCGATCCTGCATCGACTGATCGAGCCAGTCGCCGGGGGCGCCGTCGACGCCGGGCTTGTCCCACGAGAGGCTGGCGAAACCCGCCTTCGCGAAGGCGTCCCACAGTGGCTTGTAGGCGTCGTCGCGGCTCGCGTTGGCAGGGCCGTCACCGTGCACGAACACCACCAGCCCGGATGGGCCGCTCGACGCCGCTGGTCGGGCGAGGACACCGTGCAGCTCACCACGCGGACCCTGGATGGTGACGCGCTCCTCGTGGAACTTGAAGTCGTTCGCCACGAGCACCCACACTGTGACGCCGAGGACCAGCGCCACGATGGTGCCGATCGCCGCCAGCGTCAGTTTCTTCCTGCGGCTCACAGTGTGAGCTTAGTCTGCGGACTCGGGTGCATCAGACCCCTGGTCAGCCGCCGATCGGACCGTAGCCGTCACGCCACACCGCGACGACTGCCGGACGCGGTTGCGAGTCGCCGCCGTCCGGCCAGTGCGAGAACGGCTTGTCCGCCGAGTGATCGTCCTCCTCGCCGGGATGCTGGACGCAGACGATGACACGCTTGTCCCCGATGATCGGACCGCATGTCTCGGCGGCGCGCGGCACGGTGAGGAACTGTTTGGTCTCGCCGCGACGGTCGCCTTCGAGGGCGACGGCGAACAGGCCGTCATTGCTGTCGAGGGCGTTGCCGTCGGTGGAGATCCACAGGTTGCCGTGAGGATCGAACGCGACATTGTCCGGGCAGGAGATCGGGCTGACCTGGGTCTTGTCGAACCCGCCGTAGTAGGTGTCTGCCTCGTTGGGGTCGCCGCAGACGAGGAGCAGGTCCCAGG
Source organism: Gordonia malaquae (assembly GCF_037148075.1). Lineage (NCBI taxonomy): Bacteria > Bacillati > Actinomycetota > Actinomycetes > Mycobacteriales > Gordoniaceae > Gordonia > Gordonia malaquae. The sequence continues at coordinate 643,440 of NZ_JBBCUB010000001.1, forward strand.
TGAAGGTCTCTCCGGCGTGATCGTCGGTCATCTCGAGGATCTGACCGTTCTTGTTCTCGTTGCGCGGATTCACTGCATCGGGACCGGGCTTGCCGTCGACGCCGCGTTTGGTGTTGTTGGTGAGCGCGCAGTACACCTTGCCGTTGGTCGGGTGCGGTTCGATGTCCTCAGGGCGGTCCATCTTGGTGGCGCCCGCCTTGTCGGCGGCCAGTCGGGTGAACACGGCGACCTCGGCGGCCGTCATGCCCTTGATGTGCGAGGTCGCAGAGCCGTCGGCGGCGACGGTCATCAGCTTGTGCCAGCGACCGGAACCGGCCGCATCGTCGACCGAGACCGGCTTCTCGCTGCTGAACTCGGCCACGTACAAGGTGCCTTCGGTGAGGATGCCCATGTTGTGTCGGAGGTCGCCGTCCTTGATCTTGCGGCTGGACACGAACTTGTAGATGTACTCGAAGCGTTCGTCGTCTCCGGTGTAGGCGACGACGGTGCCGTCGGCGGTGACGTGGATGTTCGCCGACTCGTGCTTGAGACGACCGAGCGCGGAGTGCTTGAGCGGAGTCGACTTCGGGTCGGTCGGGTCGACCTCGACGACGTATCCGAAGCGATTGGCCTCGTTGGGGTCCTTCTCGAGGTCGAAGCGCGACTCGTATCGACTCCACTGGTGGTAGTCGGCGTCTTCTTCGAAGCCGTACCGGTCGAGACGTTCGGACGCAGTCTTGTCGGTCACCTTCCCGAAACCTGAGAAGTAGTCGGGGAAGTTCTCTTCGCCGGACAGCATGGTGCCCCACGGGGTGATGCCGCCCGAGCAGTTGGCGATGGTGCCGTGGATCGTCGTGCCCGCGGTGTCGGCTTTGGACTTGACCAGGTCCGTGCCTGCGGCCGGACCGGTGAGCCGGAACGGGGTGTCGGCGGTGATGCGACGGTTGCGGGGTCCGATGACGGGAGTCAGGGAGCCGTCCTTCGACGAGCCGGCGACTTCGAGGACCGTGATGCCGTGCGCGGCCATCGAGATCCGCGCCTGCTGTTCGGTCGGCTCCTTCTCCTTGTAGCCGCGGAACATGAACTGCTCGGTCGTGTACTCCTGGTTGACCACCAGGTAGTACTTGTCCTTCTCCCCGGTGATGGGGATGAGGCCGGCGAAGTCGTTGTTGAAGCCGAACTGTTTGGCCTGCGCCTCGGGGGTCTGCTCGTCGAAGTTGAACTCCGGGGCTCCGGGCAGAACGGGGTCGCCCCACCGGATGACGACCTTCTGCTGGTACCCCTTCGGGATGCGGAGGGCGTCGTCGGTGTTCGGTGTGACGGGGTCGAAGCGCATGCCTTCGAGGGGGCCGCTCGACGCTGTGCTGCCGCCGTCGTCGCCGCACGCGGCGAGCATCGACGTGGCGCCGACCGCGACGACGGCGCCCACGGTGCCGCGCAGCACAGTGCGACGCGACAGTGCTGTGCGGGCGACGTCTCGGAAATAGGGGTTGTCGCTCTTGTTGCCGGGCTCGTGCCAGCACGCCTCGCCGCACTTGTACTTGCAGGTGGTGCGGGACCGGGCCGAACGGCCGACGTCCGCTCCGCCGATGGTGAACAACTGCAACGGGATACGCATGGAGATGCCTTCACTCAGAGTGCTGGGTCCGCTATGGGCTGGCGGATACTCCGGTGACGTTAGGCATGCCGGTTCACGCGATGGTTTCGTCCGATTGAACGACAGACGAACGCGGCGCAGCCGTCAGGCTTCGGCTCAAGTCGTTCCCACGGATACGACAACTCCCCGGGAGCGAACTGTTGTCAGTCCAACTCCCGGGGAGCAGTGAATCGTGGTCGCTACTTGACGCCGGAGAAGATCAGCGTCAGGACGCCGAGCAGCCCGTCGTGGCTGTTGATCGCATCCCACAGAGCCTGATCGAACATGAGGTTCTCCTCTCGATTGAGCGTTGTATCGCAGGATTCACGCTACAACGTCAACCTGAGGACGGATCTCAGCCGTTGTCGGGTTCGCCGAGCACGGTGTAGTCGCCCTCGGCGTACTCCTTGCGGACGCGCTTCTTGTCGAACTTGCCGACCGAGGTCTTGGGGACCTCGGTGACGAACGACCAGCGCTCGGGGATCTGCCACTTCGGAACCAGATCTTCGAGGTACTTGCGCTGCGCGTCGATGTCGGCGTCCTCCTCGGAGCGGACGACCGCCAGGACGAACGGGCGCTCGTCCCACTTCGCGTCGGGCACACCGACGACGGTGGCCTCGACGATCGTCGGGTTCGACGCGATGATGCTCTCGAGCTCCACCGACGAGATCCACTCGCCGCCGGTCTTGATCATGTCCTTCGCGCGGTCGACGATCGTCATGAAGCCGTCGGGAGTGACGGTCGCGACGTCGCCGGTGCGCAGCCAGCCGTTGTTGAACTTCGACTCGTCGGTGACGTTGCCGGCCGGGTCGTAGTAGGCGCCGGTGATCCACGGGCCCGAGACTTCGAGTTCACCGGCGGACTCGCCGTCCCACGGCTGCTCGGTGCCGTCGTCGCCGATGAGGCGGGCGGCGACGGGCGACGGGAAGCGGCCCTGGGTGACGCGGTACGCGAACTCGTTCTCCTCGGTGGCGCTCACCGGGGGACGGGCGACGGTGCCCAGCGGCGACGTCTCGGTCATGCCCCACGCGTGGATGATGGTGACGCCGTAACTGTCGAACTTCTTGATCATCGACGGCGGCACGGTCGCACCGCCCACGACGACCTCGCGGAGATGGCTGATGTCCTGCGGCTTCGCGTCGAGCATCGCCGAGACGCCGGCCCAGATCGTGGGGACGGCAGCGGCCAGGGTCGGCTTCGCGGCATCCATGATCTGCAGCAGCGGCTCGGGCTGCAGGAAGCGGTCGGGCATGATCAGCGTCGCGCCGCACATCATGGCTGCGTAGGGCAGACCCCACGACATCACGTGGAACATCGGGACGATCGCCAGCATCTTGTCGGCGTTCGACAGACGCATGCCCATCGTCGTGGTGACGATCAGCGAGTGCAGGTAGATGCTGCGGTGGGAGTAGACGACGCCCTTCGGGTCGCCGGTGGTGCCCGACGTGTAACACATCACGGCGGCGTCGTTCTCGTCGACGTCCGGCCATTCGAAAGTGGTCGGCTCGCCTGCGATCAGTTCGTCGAACTGGTGGACGGTGATGCCCTCGGGCGCGGTGATGGCGTCGGCGGGACCGTTGACCACCACGACGTGCTGCACCTTCGGGGTGCCCTGGAGGTACGCGGCGAGCATCGGTGCGACGGTGGCGTCGACGAAGATCACCTTGTCGTCGGCGTGGTTGATGATGAAGACGGCCTGCTCAGGGGAGAGTCGCAGGTTCAGGGTGTGCAGGACCGCACCCATCGACGGGACGCCCGCGTAGATCGCCTGGTGCTCGTTGTTGTTCCACATGAACGTGGCGACACGATCGCCGCGCTCCACACCGAGCTTGGTCAGCGCGTGCGCGATCTGAGCGCCGGTGTCGGCGATCTCGGCGAACGACTGGGAGCGCAGCGACTCGCCGGTCCAGGTCTGGATGGCCGCCTCCGGGAACATGCGGCGGCTGTACTCGACGAGGCTCGGAATCGTCAGCGCTCCGCGTTGCATCGTGGTCTGGATCAAGAGAGTCTCCTTCATTCGCGCCGTCCGGATGGACCGGACTATAGGTTCGCCGGAAAGTGAGCGGCTTCACTTCTCCATCGGCTAGTTTGCAACATTAGACCAGAAACCGCGCACCATTCCTGAGAAATGGTGCAGACGATGGAATGTGAGGCCGGTCGGGTGACGTCCAACGATGTGGTGGCACTTGCCACGAGGGCATTCATCGCAGGTGAACGCATCGAGGTCGGCGAACTCGCGACCGAGGCCGGCGTCAACCGCAGCACCGTCTACCGGCGCTTTCACGGCAGAGACGGTCTGCTCGGAGAAGTGATCTGGGGTCTGACGTCGCGCACGATGGAGGCGGCGATCCGCCGGTCGCGCGGCGAAGGCGCGGCACGGATCACGTCGTTGATGGTCGAGTTCGCGACACTCGCGAACACCGCCGATCACATCCGACTGTTCTTCAGCCGTGAACCCGAACGTGCGCTGCGCGTCATGACGACACAGGCCGGAGGAGTGCAACCCAGGATCGTCGAGCGGATCACCGAGGTGATCGACGACGAAGTGGCCGCAGGCCGCCTCACACCCCCGCTTCCGACGCCTGACCTGGCGCTGATCCTGGTCCGGATCACCGAGACGTTCGTCTACGCGAATGTAATCACCGGCGAGGAGCCGGACGCGGTCAAAGTGGGTCAGGCGTGCGGCGCGCTACTCGGGGTGAACGCTCATGAACTCCTGAGCGCGGCGACGATCACCGGAACGTGACTGTGCTCTACGTCTTTCGCCGCGGTGGCGATCTCGACGTCGCCGGCGGATGCGAGTTCTCGCAACTCGCCCAACGCTGAGGCCGACGGATCGCCGGCCAGTTCCTCGCGGTAGCGCGCCGCGAACACCTCGTACTGGTCGCGGTTGGCGTGATACCAACTGCGCAGTTCGTTCGACGGGGCGACGTCCTTGCACCACCGGCCGATGCGCGGGTCGTCCTTCCGGATGCCGCGTGGCCAGAGTCGATCGACGAACACCCGGTCGGCGGTCGGGGGATCGTAGACGCGGGCGACGGTCACACTCATGCGACACGCACCCCTCGCGCGAGCTTCCCCGCCGGTACGCGGAGACGGCGGGCGGCCACCCACAGGCCGAAACCGCCGATGGCCAGCGTCATGGCCAGTCCGATGTACCAGCTGCGGCCGACGTTCTGGGCCGACCAGTCCTCGTCGTCGTCGAATGGGCCGGAGGAATACACCTGATGGTCTCTGCACTTCTCATCGGCCACCTCGGGACCGGTCCTCGCCGCGGACAGCAGGTACGAGAAGAGCCCGGCGCCTCCTGCGTTCGATCCGTCGTGGAAGTCGCTGATGCCGCCCGCAACGGTGTCACTGACGATGAGCAGCGGGTTGGGCGCGAGCATCCACCACGTGTACTCGGTGTGGTAGAACTCCTTGTCCTTCATCACGAGGGTGCAGTTCGAGGGAACCGATGACGAGGTGTAGTCGTAGTGCGTGACCGCCACGCGGTGGTCCTGCGCGACGAGCGGGTAGGTGAACCCGAAGCCGATCGGCAGGCCGATGAGCAGGAACAGCACGGTGGCCTGGGTCAGCATCGCCGACGCCGCCGGGCGGTTGGTCAGTGAGGAGAAGCCGAGCCCGATGGCGCAGTAGCCGAGCATGATCAACGCGGTCACGATCACGGCGAGCACACCGAACACGAGCGAGGTGCGACTCGTCGCGATACCCCACAGGAGATAGGGGAGAGCCACGCCGATCAGGGCGAGTGAGGCGAGCCACGACCCGATGAGTTTGCCGATCGCGATGTCCCACGAGGAGATCGGGGTGGCCTGGACCAGTGCGAGTGTCGCGTCCCTACGGTCGCCGTTGATCGAGGTGGCGCTCAAGGTCGGCGCGGCCGCGACGCCGAGGAACAACACGATGCCGAGCGTGATGTCGAGGAGGTTCCTCGACCAGTCGCGATAGGTGGCGCCCGCGATCCCGACCACGAGGTACAGCGAACCGAGGATGAACATGCTGACGAGCAGAAAGAGGATCCCGGCGGTGATCTGCCAGCGGGTCGAGCGGATGCGTTGACGGACTTCGAGTCCGGCGAGGGTGAGAACTGCCTGCAGGTTCATGGGTCAGGTCCTGTCGGCGTCGAGGTCGAGGTAGGCCTGTTCGAGGCCACTGGTGACACGACTGAAATCGGCGATCGGCGCGCCTTGGGCGACGAGGCCTGCGAGGTGCTTCGCGGCCGACTCGTCGTCGGGGAGGTCGATGTACGACGCCTGGTCGGCGGGTTGTCCGACCAGGCGGATACGCCATCGTGGTGCGGCCGTGGCGGGTGTTCCGCGTGTCGCGCCACCCGTCATCATCACGACGTCGTCGACCATCTCTTCGAGCTCGCTCAGGATGTGCGAGGAGACGACGACGGCGGCGCCGGCGTCGGCCAGTGCTCGGAGCTGAGATCGAAGTTCGATGCGCGAGCGTGGGTCCATGCCAGATGCGGGCTCGTCGAGCAGGATGATCTGCGGCCGGTTGACCAGTGCACGCGCCAGTCCGAGTCGCTGCTTCTGACCGCGAGAAAGGCCGGATGCGGGATGGTCGGTGAACTCGACGAGGTGGACCTGGTGGAGGAGCTCCACTGCGCGCCGGTCGGCGGTGGCCTTGTCGGCGCCGTGCAGGCGCCCGAAGGCGGTGAGGATCTCGCGGGGCGTCAACGATTCCCAGGTGCCGAAGACGTCGGGCATCCATCCGATGCGAGCGCGGAGCGACTTCGGGTCAGCGGGTGCGCCCGCGAGGAGGAGTTCACCGCGGTCCGGGGCGAGAAGGCCCGCCAGCATCAGGAGGAGGGTGGTCTTTCCTGCACCGTTCGGTCCGACGAGACCGATGATCCGGCCGGAGTAGAGAGCGATGTCGGCGTGCGCGACGGCTTGGTGACCGCCGAACGATCGGGCCAGTCCGAGTCCGGTCAGGGCGGGGACGGTGGACGTCCAGCCGTGTTGTGCTGTCACGCGGTCACCTCGTCGAGGACACGCGCTCGTTGGAGCGAGTGCCGGACGAACGCAAGCGCCTCGGAGTGCCACAACCCGACGTGGTCGAGCATCGGATGTCCGCCTCCGGGGACGCCGATGTAGGTGGCGTCGAGGCCGCGGTCGGCGAGCTCGGCGATGCCTTTGGCAGTGCGCGCCGGGTAAGTGACCGTGTCGGCTTCACCGTGAACCGCGACGACACGCGCGCCGTCGTGGATCTGCCGCCAATCGGCGTACTGCCACCACGGTGCGAGCGCGAGGATGTCGGTCACTCGCTCGTCGTCGCCGAGCTGCGCGGCTATCCGACCACCCATCGAGTGCCCGATGACGGCGACCGGGGTGTCCGGATTCTCGCGGGTCAGGACCTCGAGAGCGTGTCGTGCGTACGGCATGGGGCTCGCCTGACCGCCGTTCCAGCCGTAGACGCGGTACTGCGCCTGGTGGACGCGCACGCGGCTGCCGAACGTCGCGCGGATAGACGCGGTGAACGGGTACATCCGCACGGCCGACCCCTGCCACGGCGAGAACGGCCGGTAGCTGAAGTCCGTGCCTCCCGGCAGAACGAGAACGTTGAGGTCGGGTGTCCGACCTTGGATTCGCGTGAACATTTGCCCCCAGTTCGCTTGGCCCTTCTGCTCCGACAATAGCGACTCGTCGATGGCAGAATCGTTCCCATGGCGCACCCGAGAGCTGGAACCCCTGCCCGCGACGAGGACCTGATCGACGTCGCCGCCGTGGAGCAGGCGTACTACGACGTGAAGCCTGACCCGTCCGATCCGGGGCAGCGGGTTGCGTTCGGCACGTCCGGGCATCGCGGCACCAGCGTGAACGGGTCGTTCAACGAGGCGCACGTGCTGGCGATGACGCAGGCGATCGTCGAGCATCGGGAGCGTGCCGGGATCGACGGACCGGTGTTCATCGGCTTCGACACGCATCTGCTGTCGAAGCCGGCGTGGCGGTCGGCCATCGAAGTGCTCGCAGGCAACGGCGTCACGACGTTCACGGCGGTCGACGACGATTACACGCCCACTCCGGCGGTGAGCCGTGCGATCCTCCGGTTCAACACCGAGAACCCAGGCGTGCAGGCCGACGGCATCGTCGTCACTCCGTCGCACAACCCGCCCGCCGACGGTGGATTCAAGTACAACCCGCCCAACGGCGGACCGGCGGACACGCCGATCACGAATCCGATCGCCGAGCGCGCGAACCAGATCCTGGAGAACGGGTTGCGTGATGTGCAGCGGATCCCGTTCGAGCGGGCTCGCGATTCGGAGTTGGTGATCGAGTACCCGTTCTCGGGGGAGTACGTGACCGCTCTCGGCGAGGTCGTCAATCTCGGCGCGATCGCTGCGGCGGGCGTGGAGATCGGCGCCGACCCGCTCGGCGGCGCATCTGTGAACTACTGGTCGGAGATCAAAGACTTCTACGGTCTGGACGGGCTCACCGTCGTCAACCCTCGGGTCGATCCGGCGTTCGGGTTCATGACGCTCGACACCGACGGCAAGATCCGGATGGACTGCTCGTCGCCGAACGCGATGGCGTCGCTGATCTCGCGTCGCGACGAGTTCGACATCGCGACCGGCAATGACGCCGACGCCGACCGCCACGGCATCGTGACCGGTGACGCAGGTTTGATGAACCCGAATCACTACCTCGCCGTCGCGATCGACTACCTGTTCTCGCACCGCGACGGCTGGCTGGAGGACGCGGCGGTCGGAAAGACGCTTGTGTCGTCGTCGTTGATCGATCGAGTGGTCGGAGGTCTCGGACGGCGACTGCTGGAGGTTCCGGTCGGGTTCAAGTTCTTTGTGGACGGCCTGCTCGACGGCACTGTCGGATTCGGCGGTGAGGAGAGCGCAGGAGCGTCGTTCCTGACCGTCGACGGCCGTCCGTGGTCCACGGACAAGGACGGCATCATCATGAACCTGCTGGCTTCCGAGATCCTCGCCGTGACCGGGAAGACCCCGTCGGAGCGGTACGTCGAGCTCGCCGAGCAGTACGGCGAATCGGCGTACGCGCGCATCGATGCCCCGGCTGGACGGGAGCAGAAGGCGAAGCTCGGCGCGCTGTCGTCGAGCCAGGTGTCGGCGACGGAGCTGGCAGGCGAGAAGATCACGGCGATCCTCACCGAGGCACCGGGCAACGGTCGCGCCATCGGCGGGCTCAAGGTGACCACCGACAACGCCTGGTTCGCCGCCCGCCCGTCCGGCACCGAGGACGTCTACAAGATCTACGCCGAGAGCTTCCACGGTCCCGACCACCTCGCTCAGGTCCAGGAACAGGCCCAGGCCCTCGTCGACTCCGTTCTCGCTGACTGATCGGCCTTCGCTGTTCCTCGAGCGCAGTCTCTGCTCCTCGAGCGCAGTCGAGAGGCAGCTACAGTCGTAGTCGTGAGCACGAGCCGCGAGAACACGAAGTACGAGCCGAAGTCGACGTCGAGCAAGACGTCGTATGCGCTGATTGGTGTCGGTCTGGCAGTGGTCGTGGCGGTCGTGGGTGGAATCCTGTGGCAGATGTTCAAGCCGTTGCCGCCGATCGACGACTCGGTTCTTGCCGAGAATGCGTCGTTCATCGTCGGTGAGCGCACTGCTCCGGAGACGATCGACGTTTTTGAGGACTTCCGCTGTCCGCATTGCAAGGCGTTCGAAGCGAACTCGGGCGCCAAGATCCAGGCGAAGGTCACCGAAGGGAAGCTGCGTGTCCGCTACCACGTGTTGAACATTCTGGACGGCGAGTCGAAGTCGGGGGACTTCTCGTCACGCGGGGCGGGTGCGATTCTGTGCGTGGCTCGGAACGACAACCGTGATGTGTTCTGGAAGCTGCATTCTCAGCTGTTCGCGAAGGCCGAGTCTGATCCGTCGAACTATGACATCGCGGGCCTTGCGGCTGCTGCGGGTGCGACGCCTGCGACGCAGAAATGCATCTCCGGAGGCGCTCTGGTCGGGGAAGCTCGTGAGATGGCCGATGCGTCGGCCGGGCAGCTGCGGAACTCGACCCGCGAGGGTGTTGTGACGCCACGCGTCCTGTCCGCGGGAACGATCGTCGAGAATCTTGACGACAAGGCAGCATGGCTCGACGACCTGATCGCGAACCCGCCGAAGTCGTAGTCGGAGAAGTCGTAGTCAGAACGGCGGTTCGCCTGCGCTGTTGAACTCCTTTCCGGCGAGGACTTTGGATTCGGCTTCGGCGCATGCGCGTGCGAAGCGACGCTGCGACCGGAGTCGCATGCGGTAGGCGCGTTTGGTCGCGGCCCGGGTCGCGGAACGCTGTGGAGGCTCCGATCGGTCGGGCGTTCCGGGCTCGACGGGTGCGCCGTGCCTGCAGGGGAGCAGCCCGAGGTCGGGGACGAGCCATTGGTTGGCGGCACGTGTCCGAACGGACTGTCCGGACGGGGTGACGGTCTCCACCCAGATGACGCCGTTGGCATCGGTCACGAGGTCGTCGAGCCATCCGTCGACGAATGTCTTCACCAGATGGTGGAAGCGGCACTTCGGGGCCAGGTTGCACGGGCAAGTGGCACCGCCCGACGTGGGGTCGGCATGGTTGTACTCGGTGACGTGGTCGAGATCGCACGACCACGCGGCCCGGGCGCAACCGGGCACAGAGCACGTGCCGTGAACGGCGCGGACGGCGGTGTCCGTCGCCGCTGTCGGGCGGTACGGGTTGCCTGCCTGGGCCGGGTTGTCGGCGATCGCCGCCATGTCGAGCGGGCGCACGGTGGCGTCCGGCCGCGCAGCGGCTTCCCGCACGTGGTGGGCGTCGATCACGCCGTATCCGTCCATCCACCCGGCCTTGTCCGACTCGCCGTTGAGTGTCGATGCATCCGCGACGACGTGGACGACGACTCGTGCGAATCGCTCGGCCACCTCGGCGTCGGTCGCCGTGGCCGGGCATTCGGGGTTGCCGCAGTTGCACGCGAACTCGCCGCCGGTGAGGCGTGCGATCGCGAGGTCGGCGCGGCGGGCACCGACCGAACGGGAGTCGTCGGCGCACGTCAGTTCGGCGGCGGACGCCTCGACGGCCTTTTTGGCGAGGAGGACCTGCTCCGCGTCGGCGGCGATCGTCAGTACGGACTCGTCGCCGTCATGCGACACCGCCACCCCCTTGCCGCGCGCCTGCCGGGCGTCACGCACGGCGTCGGGGTCGGTCTCGGCGACGTGGCGGCGTGCAATCGATGACGCGTCGGTCTTCGAGACGGGGCCGCTCCCACGGATCTCGGTCGCGATCTCCGCATCGACGATTGCCATGACGTCGGCTTCGACGATCGCCTTGCACTGCAGGATGATCTCGCGGAACGACGCGACGGAGATCAGGCCGTCGCGAAGCAGGTTTGCGACGTGCACGAGGCGGTCTCGTGCCTCCAACGCGGTGTCGACGACGGTCCGGCCCGCGCCGTCCGACATAGACATGAGCGCCGCCACCTCGGCGCCGAGCACCGTCTCGGCGTCGAGAAGCAGGCGATCCGACTCAGAGTCGTCTCCTTCGATACCGGCAGTCCGACGGTTGAGGACGGAGATCACGAGCTGCAGGCGACGCCACATGAAGTTCGACTCCGCGGCCCACAGGGTGCGGTACGCACCCATGTCGTCGAAGTCGTTCCCGGCCGACTCGGTGCCGAGTGCATTGAGATCGACCCGATCATCGGACGTTGTGGCGTTCATCGCGGCCGCCCCCTTCGCTTGATCGAATGTATGTTCTATGTTACGTCCGATTTGCGACAGAAGCAATAGTTTGATCGAACTTAGTTTCGATTCACTTGGGGACGGGGTTGGGTGCTCGCCCGAGGTGGTGTCGAGCCTTGGTCCAGGGGATTTGGTCGCTGCGAAGGCGGTACGGTAACTTAGCTAGCGCACTCAGAAAGGCAACGACCTGGGTGTGAACAAGTGAACACGGGGCTATGGCGCAGCTGGTAGCGCACCACACTGGCAGTGTGGGGGTCAGGGGTTCGAGTCCCCTTAGCTCCACTTCGAAAACCCGCTTCGACTTCGGTCGAGGCGGGTTTTTTAGTTGTCGATGAGCCGGGAATTCCGCTGCTCCGCAGCGTGATGGCCTCGCTCCGTCCACGTGGGCGAGTCGCGTCCCAGGTGCGTGGCAACAGGTCGTTCTCATGACTGGCGATGAGCGGGCCTCGGGAGATTTCTGCCGAGATGCTGATGCGCCAGCGGAGTCAGTCCGTTCGGCACCGAGCAGTTCAAGTCCGACGGCGGTCTGATCACCTCCCTCCTGCGCTGCCGCGACCGACGGTGGGGTTGCGAACGTTTCGTCGGCGACGAGAGTAACTGCCGATCCGCAGTTCCGACTGCCGTGGTGACCAGCGCGATCGCGCGCGAATCGCTCCCCTGGTCTGCATGGGCCGATGTTAGCGTCAGAGCTGAGCGGAATGGTCGGGAAAGAACCGAACACACTGCGTCATCGGAGCCCTGCTGCACGGAGGTGAGCTCGTGAGTGTCCCCGACAACGGTCTGTCCGCCGGCTATCGGATCGGCGATTTCGCCGGTGGTGCCGTCACGGAGTGGCAGGCCGAGGTGTCACGTCTGCATGGGAGGTTCACGGTGAGTGCTCCGGGTGCCGATTACACCGGAAGGCTGAGGTGGCAGGCGACTCAGCGGCACCGTCTCGTCGAGTGGACAGGCTCCCCGGAACGGCTCGTCCGTGACCGTGCGGCGATCAGCGGCGACGAACAGGACACCGTCGAGATCGTAGCGGTGACCTCGGGTCGGCTGACTGTCGAACAGGCCGGGCGCCGTATCCGATTGTCGCCAGGCGAGATCGCCGTCGTACCGCTCGACCAGCCGATCGTCTGCGAGCACACGGAGGTCAGCGGGGCGATCAGTCTGCTCGCTCCCTCATCGAGCGTGCAGCACCTGCTGCCGTCCACTGGATCGCTCGTCGTCGATGGTCGGGTCGGGCTGGCTGGGGTCGCGTTCTCCATGCTGACGGCTCTCACCGAGCAGCGGACGGCGTTGGCGGTGCGCGGATTCGAGTCGGCGTGTGAGCGAGTCTTCGATCTGTGCGCCATCGCGTCGGCGGAGGCGGCCGTCGACTCCGACGAGCACCGCGACGCCGTCGCGCAGGCCGTCCGTCACTACATCCACGACCACGCCGGCGATCCCGATCTGTCAGTGACGGTGATCGCGGCGGCTATCGGCTGGTCGGTGCGTCATGTCCAGTCGGTGGTGCGGGCCGATGGCTCGACGGTCTCCGAGCTAATACGGGCGCGGCGTCTGGAACTCGCCCATTCCGCCCTGACCAATCCGCGGTTCGCGAACACGTCGCTGACCGCGATCTCGACACTGTGCGGGTTCGCCACCTACCCCGTCTTCTGCCGAGCGGTGCGTTCCCGCTACGGAATGACGCCGACTGATCTCCGCCGTTCCGCGAGCGTCTAGGACTCCGCACGTTCGGTTCCGTGCGTGCAGGGTCAATTTCTCTGCGTCGTGGAGCAGATCATGCCGTGTGACAGGAGGCACAGTCGGGGGCATGAAGATTGCAATCACAGTCGACGAACTGCTGTTGTGGGACGGGACGCCGATGCCCGGCGGCTACTCCGCGTCGAGCGTCACGGACGCGCTGCTCGGTGCGTTCGCGGACAACGGCGTGAACGGGGTGTACGGGTTCGCGCACACGGCACCGCTCGAGGACGATCCGTCGAATCGCGAAGTCCTCGACCGGTGGGTCGATTCGGGCCACCACCTCGGAAACCACACGCATTGTCATGCGTGCCTCAACTGGGTCACTGGCGAGCAGTATGTCGACGACATCAAACGGTCCGAAGACTTCGTCGGCGACCTCATCGAGAAGGCTCCCCGTAAGTACTTCAGGTATGCGATGGACATGACAGGCGACTCGGAGGAGAAGCGTGGACGCGTCGAGGACCATCTCTCATCGGCAGGTTATGTGAACGCGCCGATCACGGCGTGGTTCGGCGATTTCGCCTGGATAGCGCCCTACTGGCGAGCGGTCGAGGGCGGTGATCACGACGCTGCGCGCATGCTCCGCGCGTCGTACATCGAGGCGGCTGTCAGTCGACTCAAGGGAACTTCGGAGGCTCAGTATCGGATCCTGGGGACCGAGGCACCTCTGATCTGGCTGATTCACGGGACGTCGATCGCACAGGACTGCATCGCGGAGATCCTCGCCCGGTTTCGGGAGGCCGGGGCTGAGTTCGTCGGCCTCGACGACGCGATGAGCCACCCAGTGAATCGGGTGATGACGCCGGTGACGCCCGCATTCCGCAATCATCTGCAGCGGCTGGCTGCCACCGTCGGAATCGACGTTCCCACGACGATCAGCGACGAGCGAATGGCGAGCGTGCTGACAACCGGTCTCGCCGACGGCGAGAGTCCGTTCGCGGTGTACGACGACCTGATCTCGCGGATGTCGACCCGTGCGGGCGGCACCATCGCCGACTGGTCGTGGACGTGATCGCGCGCGAGGTGATTCTGGCTCGTCGACCCGCGAACCGACAGGACTTCGGCGGCTTCGAGATCGTCGAGCGGGCCGTCCCCTCGGTGAGGGCCGGGCACGTCCTAGTCGAGTCGACGGCGCTCAGCATCGATCCGTCGATGATTCCGCGACTGACGGCAGACACCTATGCGCCGAAGTTTGCGATCGGCGACGTCATCGAGTCGCGAGCCGTCGGCCGAGTCATCGAGACGGCAGACGAGCGGCTGACGGTCGGGGACTGGGTGCTGCACTCGGGCGGGTGGCGAGACCGGGCCGTCGTCGATGCCGCGACCGCCTCGCTCATCGAGCCCACCGACGCGGTTCCTCCCGAGACCTGGCTCGGGGTCCTCGGAGCTCCCGGGCTCACCGCGTTCGTCGGACTCGCCGTCGCGGAGTTCAGGTCTGACGACGTGCTGTGGGTTTCAGGTGCTGCAGGCGCCGTGGGATCGGCGGTCGTTCAGTTGGCGAAGAGCCGAGGTGCTGGCACGGTAATCGGATCTGCCGGTGGCGCCGACAAATGCCGGTATCTCACCGACGTCGTTGGTGTCGACGCCGCGATCGACTACCGCGCCGGCGATCTCGTCTCGGCGGTCCGTTCGGCGACTGACGGCCTCGACGTCTACTTCGACAACATCGGCGGCAGTCACCTGGAGGCGGCGTTGGCGACGATGAACGTCGGTGGACGCATCGTCTCCTGCGGGATGATCGAGACGTATGGGACGCGCGGGCCTGCGGCTCCGCGGAACCTCACCGAGATCATCACCAGGCGTCTGTCGATGACGGGGATGCTCGTCACCGACCACCTGGAGATGCGGGCGGCGTTCCTGGCCGAGGCGGTTCCGCTGGTGGAGTCCGGCCGCCTCGCGTCGGAGACGACGAGGTTCAGCGGCCTGGAGTCCGTCGCAGATGGGTTCGCCTCGCTGTTGAGCGGCGATGGGAAGCTGGGTAATACGGTCATCGATCTGACGTGAGCGGCTCGACTCCCCATCGCTCCACCGATAACGAGCCCTTGACCCCGTTCGCCGACGACGTCAGTGGAGGCGGACACGAATCACCTGGCGTTACGATCCGGAGATGAGGAGCACCGGAAAGGCGTCTCGATCTCCGCGCGAGCGAGATCGACGTGTGGCGAGGTTCGCGCTGTGCGCGGCCGGTCGCTGTGTCCTTCTCGGGATTGTGGTTCTGGCGCTAGCGTTCGGCCTGTCATGGCCGTGGTGGGCGCGTTTGGTCGCAGCGGTGGTCGCGACGGCGGCGGCGCTGCTGGGCTGGGCATCGCTCGACAACGGACTTCGACCATTCCCAGCGATTTACGGTGGGCCCCGGCCCGCGACGATCACGGGCATGCACACCGACGGTCCGCGCACGCTGTTCGACGTCCGAGTCGATACCGCGCGCGGCTCGTTCGAGTCGGTGATCGCCGACCGCGTCCACGTCGACGATCGGCACCGGTTCAGCGTCGGATCGCGGTGGGAGGTGTACGAGTTCGCAGCAAGCCGGACCCGCGTGATTCTCACCGGCGCGCACGACGACGTCCGGCGCTACGGCTACGACCTCGGCGACGTCCGCGGTTTCACCGACGTCGACGGAACGGATGGGTACGGATCGGAGATCGTCGCCCGAGGGTTCCGCGACCGATTGACTGACCCGCACACCGACCATCCAACGGCGGCAGACCGCGCCCGCCCGAACTGGGGAATGTTCGTCGTGACCTTGGCGGCCCTGGCCGGTGTCGCGACAGGGCTTCCTGCTGCGGCGTTTCTTGTGCCTTGGCCCTGGTGGGCACAGGTGCTGTCGATCCTCGCGGTGGGGGCCGCGGGTGTTCTGGCCTGGATGGAGATCGTTGGGAATCTGCGGCCGTTCCCCGCGATCTACGACCGTCCGCGCAGTGCAACGGTCACCGGAGTCGAGACCGTCGGCGACGGCGACGGCGGGAGCATCGAGCTCTTCGCCGTCCGCGTCGAGGAAGGCGGTGTCCCGTTCGACTCGGTGCTCGCCGACTACATCAACCCCGACCAACTCCACCGGTTCTCCACCGGCACCAGGTGGCAGGTCTACGAGTTCGCATATTCGTCCGACCGGGTCATCCTGACCGAAGCGCACGACGACGTGTTGCGCGACGGTTACGACCTCAGCGGCGTCCGGTGGGGACGCGAGTTCACCGGCGGCACCGGGTTCGGGTCCGCGGTCCTCGCCCGCGGGTTCCGAGCGCGATTAATGGACAAGGAGACTCAAATGGACGAGGAGACGTAGCGTCCCCAGGCCGCGTGTCGATAGTCCAGTCATGGGGGTCATCTTGTGGGGTGGCAACATCGTTGGTTCGTGACAGTGGCACTAGCGATCACCGGTGTGCTGGTCGCCGTTGTAGTTCTGTTCGTTGTGCCGCCTGAACTGGGTCGTTCTGCCGATGGGCGGGCGGATTGCTCAGTCAGAGAAGAAAATAGTCGAGAGTCTTGTCGTCGGAGTCCAAGATCTCGTCGTCCGAGACGCCGAGAACGCGAGCCAGATCGATCGAACCTGCGAGAGCAGTGCCGATATCGGGTGAGAACGCCCGCTCGAGCAGGTCCAGGTACGTGGTCAACGCGGCATTGAGCTCATCGATCAACTCTTGGTGTTCGGCTGTGAGCTGTGCCCGGAGGGTGCGCTGTTCTTCGAGGTACTGCGCGATGATCGCGGCTTCTCGCGTAGACAGCGATTCCTTGGCGGTCCGGTACATCAGCATTCCGACGGTATTGCCGATCACTGTACCGACGACCGGCACGGGGACGATTGCTTGCCCGATGAGCGACGACACCGCGCTGACGGAGGCTTCCAGCGCCACAGTCTCGGCGTTCTCGATGAACTCGACCTCGGAGATCTCGCCGCACCGGAATCTATTCGCTTGCTCCGCGATGCCGAACCCGGCTGTGACGACTGCGTTGGCGACCGCAGCGGGGCTGGCGGTGAAGTTCGTGAGTACGTAGACGCTCAGGCCGCGAACTCCGCCTGTCGCAAAGCCGACACCGGTCTGCTCTGAGATCTCTGCCCAATCGTCGGCGGCGAAGTCCGATAGTTTCGTTCCCGCTCGGCGTTTGGCGAGGACCGCCGTGATGAATGCCGCGGAGCCCTCGACTGCTGCAGCTGCTCCGGTCGCCTTCGCCGCTTCAGCGATGGACGGCCTGCTCGCCATGTGGGCGGCGTCCCGGCGCGTCTGATAAGTCCTGCGCACCGAGGCTTCTTCGGCTTGCAGCGTTTCACGGTATGTGCCCTGTTGGACTTCACGGTAATCCAGGTGCGCGGGTTCAAGAGATTCAAAGGGGACTGCGCCGTTGGCGAAAAATTCTTGGACACGTTTCCAATCACGGAACGACGGACCCTCTGCAGAACGAGACAGTGCGCTCGCGTCCTGCTCGGACATTCGAAGCAACCCGCGGATCGTTTCGTAATGGTCTTTCGGTATCTGGTATCGATTGCCATTCGCGATGTAGTCGGGGTATCGGGCGAAGTGCTCGGCAACCGCGCCCAACCCGAACCTACCGCCGGCCGCATAGAACTTCTGCTGGATGCCGACGCCGGATCTCAGAAGGTCGATCGGGCCGTTGTCGTCGACCCACTCGTAGCGGGCTTCCTGGCCGACGATCAGGTCCCGTGCATTGCCGATGCCGACCTCGGCAACCTCCGCGATGAAGCCATGCATGCCCTTGGTGCCGCCGCGGTTGCTTGCGACGACCTTGTTGATTTCGAGAAGGGCGTCGTTAATACTGCCGACCGCTGCGGCGAGGTGCACGTCCTGCTGTCGAAAAGTCCGAATGAGCCTGTCTAGCCGTGCCTGGTTCAGATAGTCGATCCACGCGGCGACTGCTTGCTCCTGACCAGTCTTCGCGGTGGAATTCGCCGTCGCCGCCTGGTCACTCATTGGCGTCGTCGAGGGCGACTCGTCGGCTCAGCTGTGCCGCGCAGGACTTGGTGTTGTTGACCAGCGCCGCGAGCTGCCTCTGCTGGGAGGTCTCTAGGTCGGTGAAGTCGGTGCCGAACATCACGAGCGCCGTCGAGTAACTGATCGACAATGATTCGCGCAGGCCAACTGTGCGGTCGAGAAGATTCCCCAGCTGGGCGTCCAAACGCTGCACGGTGGCGGTGTTCCTCTGTATCCCCAAGATGGCCTCCTGCCTCGCTTCCCGATTCTCGAACTTCTTCTTCGTGAACAACGCGATCGATGTCAAGAGTGTGGCACCCGCCACCGTCCAACCGATCGGCCCGGCCAGCGCAAGCAGTGTGGTTCCCGCGGCGGTGCCCCCGCCGCCCGCGGAGATCGCACCGCCGCCGAGCCAGGCCAGCGCAGCTTTCGATGCGACAGCTCCAGACAGTGAGGAGATGGCAGTTCCGGTGGACGCGGTGCCAAAGGTCGTTGCAATCCACATCGCCGCCGAGGGGGGCGACGCTCGCAATCGCCACGCCGGCACTCACTCCGGCACCGGCACCGGCAGCCGAAGCTCGCGCGGCTTCCAGATCTTTGCGGGCGAACTCCTCTGCGTCGACGAAATTCGCTCGGTGAACCTGGATCTCGTCGAAATCAGTGGAGAAGGACTTCGGGGTGTTCGCAATACTGTTGATGAGCACTTCAACGAATCCGATCAGATCGGAAGACCGCTCGCGCTGTCGTAGCAGGGCGAGGCCCTCGTCGCTCATCTGAGTGAAGGCTGCGTTGTACTCGGCGATTGCTTCCATGTAGGGGTCCGGCTTGTCCGCGGTGAGCTTGTCGACGGTGTCGCTCGCGAGTTCCTTGGTGGAGTCGAACATGACTTCGGTCTGGGCGGCGACCAGTGTGGACTTCTCTCGAGCGAACCGGCCGAAACTGCTGGCGGCCTGAGTGAATCGATCTTTGGCCTTGTCCGGGGTGCTCGGTTCAGTCACTGGATTTCCTTACGAAGCGCGCGTGGTCCTATTGGACACCCGGAATACTAGTCGTTGGCTCTGACAAGTCCGGCAACCGCGGCGCGCACCCACGGATGTCACTTCCGCAGCGTCGCTGCCCGTCGGAGGCGCGGCTACGGCTTGGACGGAGCCACCCGAACGGGTGAAATGGGCGCAGCAAATGAGAGATCGGATGGCTGAAAACGAATGGCCCGGCATCATCGACACTCACGTGTTGGGGCCGGAGTACCTGGCGAGCGCTGACCGGTTTGCCGATACCGCGAAGGTTGGGAACTGGGACGAAGTCTTCAGAATCTTAGATTCGGAGGGCCAGCTGACACCGAACCAGTGGCGGATCAACGGAGACTCCTGGTGTGCTCCGCTGCATCAGGCGGCGTGGCATGGTGCGCCGGTGGAGGTCGTTGTGCAGCTCATCCGGCGCGGAGCATGGCGGTCCCTCCGGAACGCAGCCGGGGATCGTCCGGTCGACATCGCGAGGAAGCATGGCCACGATCATCTCCTCGCGGCATTGGATGTACCTGAGATAGGGGACACCGAACAGCGAAAGCATGCCCGCCTGGGATCGACATCTGGCTGACCTGATCGCAGATCGGACCCAGCGACTCAAACCAGTGCGGTTCCGGCCAGTGGCCAGCGAAGTCATCGCCGTGGAGCCGCTCCCGAGCATGCGGTTCGCGTATCCGGGAATGTACGGCGGGTTCAACATGTCGATCGAAGTGGATGGACTGATCGTCAGCAGTTGGAGCCGTGTGGTCGGAGGCTCCGGTCAGCGGCATGCCATCACCGAGAGAGGATGTGAACTCGTCGAGGAAGGCTTCGTCTAGGCCGTAGCGTCCGCGGGCCGTGTTTCGATAGTCCAGTCATGGGGGTCATCTCGTGGGGGCGACAGCATCGGTGGTTCGTGACGGCGACACTGGCGATCATCGGAGTGTTGGTCGCCGTCGTCGTGCTGGACGACGGACCGCAGCCACGCGGTTCTCGCGCGTCCGACAGTGCAGGCGATTGGACTCGTCCGCCCGCGGAGTTGTTCGCCGGCCCCGGACGGCTCGTCGCTGCGTCCGACTCGCGGTGGATGCTCGCGGCCGGCACGGGAACCACCTACCGGTACTCCATCAAAGACGCGTCCGGCCGAACCGTCGGCACCGACTTCGACGGTAATTTCGACGCCTGCGCGCGCACTCGGTCGGGGGTGCTCGGATGCCAGATCGGGGGAGGGTTCTACGCGGTCGACCTGGAATCGGCAGCTCGAGTCCACCTGACGGACGTGCCTGCGTCTCAGGGCGGCATCGGGCCGACCGCTCTCGCCGACGGGTGGGTAGTCGGACAGTACGGCGACCAACGCGTCGTCTCCGCGAACGGCGACGAGAAGTGGCGCGTTCCAGCCGACGAGAACGTCGTCGACGACCTGACGAGTCCGCGTGAGAAGGTGGCTCCGCTCGTCGTCACATATCTACCGTCGACGAATCATCGGCGAGTCCGTGACGCGGACTCGGGCGAGGTCGTGGCCGACTGTGAATGCGCAGTCACATTGCTCGCCGCCGGATTCGCGACGGAGCGGTCAAATGGAGTCACCACCGTTCACGCGGCAGACGGCAGCACTGTGGAGACGCTCAGCGCCGGAGTCCGAGTGATCGGCGGTGGTCCGGAGACGTTGTTCGCGGAACCCTTCGGGCAGGTTGATGCCGGGCCATCGCGCTATCGAGTCCGCACGGACGGCGGCCGTGTCGTCTGGGAGGGCGATTCGACCAACGGACCTCCCCGGGTGTGCGGAGACTGGTTGCTGACACCGGACGGCGTGGTGTCGACGAGCACCGGTGCACGGTTGTCGGGCGCAGCTCAGAGCTCCTACGACTGCCTCGGGTCCGGCACCGACTGGGTCGCACTGCCTGACGTCGTGCTCGCATCTGACGGGCGGAGTTGGCGTCCTGTGAACGGACTGCTCGATCTTGTCGACGGAATGCTCGTCAACACCGTCTCGAACACCAGTGGCGGTGCGCGTGCGGTCGTCGTGTACTCGCCGACCGAACCCGCCGCTCCGGCGATTCCAGAGTGGACTCCGAAACCGGACTTCACCGCACACTTGACCTTCACATTTGCTTCGGCGGGGGCGTCGAATGAACGCACGCAGATCACTCGGGTCCGGTACTCCGCCACCGACGGTCGGTGGACGGGCGGCGCCGACGGGGTGACACAGGTGGGAAAGTCGAGCGTGCGCAGGCCGGCACAGGAGACGTTCATCCTCTCCGAGAGCGGCGACGTCATCGGCACTACTGGAGGCGGCGCGGCGACAGGCCCGCCGTGCGGTCCGTTCGTCGTCACGTTGGACGACACTGCCAGGGTCGTCGTCGCTCGAAACGACGGACGCCCGGTCGATGTCGGCGCTCAACTCGACCCGAACCACGTGGTCGCGGCGGGTGCGACGTGCGTCGGCTACTCCGATCGTTACCTGGCGTTCGCGCTCACCGGGACGACAGGCATCACCCTGCTTCCGCTCGTCGGCGACGTCCGGCCGCTCGTGCTGCCGGGCGCCACCGGCTTCGCATCGGGACGGCCGTTCGCCGTGACCGAGCAGCCTTCGACGATCACCGTGTACCCCGAGATCCCCTGACGGGCGTCACACGTCAGAACTGACTGGCCGCACCCGCTTCGGCCTGTGCCTGCGTGAAGCCCTCATAGACGAGCTGATCGATGAGGCCCTGCTGCGAGAACGGGCTGATCCCCATGTACTCAGCGGCCTTCTTCTTCGCTTGGGTGGTCCAATTCGGACTGACGTAGTCGACGGCGTAGGCGGCGTCGGACGTGCTGAAGCCCTCGTACTCGAGCTGATCGATCAGTCCCTGCCGTGAGAACGCGGAGATGTCGAGGTATTCGCAGGCCTTGCCGACCGCGTTGCTCTGCGACGTGGTCAATCCGCCACGTGCCGTGGTGGTCTCGTCGACGGGTTCCGTGGTCCGGGTCGCCTGCGGTGTCTTATCGGCGGTGGTGGTCGGCGAGACAGCGACGGTGGAGGTTTCGGTCTCCGTTTCCGTGACCGTCGCGGTGACGGTGCTTACCGACGGTGGAGCGGCGGACGTGTCGTCGCCCGAGCCGCATCCGGCGACGAGGATCATCACGGACGCAACGCCGAGCACGGCGGCGAATCGGACGTTCATCACCTGATCGTCCCCGCGGCGGACGGACCTGATGCGGAGTACTCCCCGAATACGTCCGACCGGCCTACAGTGACGCAGGATGCGGACGTCTCGCAGTGGTCCTGATTTCTCCGTAGCCTGCGAGTGTGCGCTCGCCGATTCCGGATTACCTCGCCGAAGCCCTCCGATCCGTGGAGGCCGACCAGTCGGGCGCCACGGCCGACTACATCCCGGAGTTGGCGAACGCCGACCCGGACCGTCTGGCGGTCGCGTTCTGCACCGAAGACGGGCGGCGGTATTCGCAGGGCGACGGCGACGCGTCGTTCAGCATTCAGTCGATCTCCAAACCGTTCGTGTACGCGTTGGCGCTGGCCGACCGCGGGTTCGACGAGGTCCTCGACAAAGTCGGTGTCGAGCCGAGCGGCGACGCGTTCAACGAGATGTCGTTGGAGCCGATCACCGGCAGGCCGCTGAATCCGATGATCAACGCGGGTGCGATCACCGCGCACACACTTGCCGGTCCGCGGGGCGCCGCGCCGCATGACCGGTTCGATCGGATCGTCGACGGTCTGAGCGCCTTCGCCGGCCGGCGACTCGAAATGGACGAAGCTGTTTTCGAGTCGGAGATCCGGACCGCGTACCGAAACCGGGCCCTCGCGAACATGCTGCGCGCCAACGACATCATCGATGAGGACCCGCTGGTCGCGGTGACCGGATACACCCGACAGTGCTCGCTCGCGGTCACCGTCGACGACCTCGCGTTGATGGCGGCGACGCTCGCCAATCGAGGCGTGAACCCGGTGACCGGGGCGCCGGTGGTGCCGCCGGCCGTGGTGCGCCAGACGCTCAGTGTGATGGCGACGTGTGGGATGTACGACGCGGCGGGCGACTGGATGACACGGGTCGGAATACCGGCGAAGAGCGGCGTCGCGGGCGGGTTGATCGGCGCACTGCCGGGACAGGCGGGCATCGCCACCTTCTCCCCGCGGCTGGACCGGCACGGCAACAGCGTGCGCGGAGTTGAACTGTTCCGCCGGTTCACCTCCGACATGGGCATGCACCTCATGGATGTGCCGCCGGCAGGCCCGTCGGTGGTCCGTGGGCGCCGAGTGTTCGGCAAGGGCTCACATGCCGTCGTCGTCGTGTCACTCCAGGGCGACATCCGGTTCGCCGGCGCCGAACGAATCCTCCGTGAATTCGAGGACGACCCGCCCGCGCAGAAACGGGTCGCGATCAGCCTGCTACGAGTCAGCACGGTCGGCGACGTGGGGCGACGCATGCTTCTGGAAGCGATACGGCGACTCACCCTGGACGGCCACGACGTCTATCTGATCGACCCGGACCGAGTGCTTCCCGATCCGGACCCCGGTGACGGCGGGCGCGTGACGGTCGTCGGGCGCCGGGAGGATCTCGTTCCGCGCGAGACCATCGACTGAGCTCATCGAAAGACTTCGTATATCGGCTATCAGAATCCTGATGCTCCGGTTTGGCGGCCACTCTGTTGCTCGGCTACTCACAGAGGTGTCGACACAGGGTCGGCCAGGATCGGGGTACTGAAGATGACGCACGCAGCCTCTGTCGCCGATGTGATCACGGTCAACGTCGCGGTCGGTCATTGCCTCGCGGCCACGCCTCTGACCGCAGACGACGAGATGGCGGTCAGGAGGGTGGCGTCAGGGGAACTGGCGCTCGCCGAGGAGATGGCACGCGCCGCTCGTGACGTGCACGGGCACGCGTACGAACGCCGCACCACCGCGCTGCGGATGACCGAGATCGAACGCGATCCATGGGTGTACGCGGGTCCGTTCGATCTTGCACATCTGGAGCGAGTGCACCGCCAGGTGTTCCTCGACTGCGCTCAGCGGGCGGACCTTCTGAGCACCGCGGACGTGTCGTCGCTCGACATGCTGAGATCGGTCCTCGACCACATGGCACACGAACGTCCAGCGCTGCCGTCCTGCGATGCGGTCTGCGACCTCGCTGCCGAACATTGGGCGAACCTCGCCTACGCGAGTGGCACAGTCGGAGGCGATCGCCGAGTGGAGCGAGCATTCGTCCAGCTGTACCTGCGTCAAGCGGGATGGGACCTCGACTGGTCCCGCGTTGATCTCGGCGATGTGTCAGCGGCCCGACGAGTCGCGATCTGCGACGACCAGGACAGGTACTGCGACTACCGCTGGCTCTCCGCCGCGCTTCGGCCGGGCATGGTGCGCTTCGGTCAGGCCGTCGCATCGACTCCTCTGGCACTCGACGACATGTGCGAGCGCGCCATCGAGGGATTCCGTCGGATGTCGGCGGCCAAGCGCAGAGGAATCGATCCACGGGCGTACCTCGTCGGCTCGGACCAGACCGAACTGTGACGGCGGGTATGGGCTCGAGCCCCGACAGGCGGTTGCCGCTCGACTATCTCCGCACGGTGGTCGCGGTGTACCGCACCGGGTCGTTCAGCGCGGCATCGCGCCGGCTGCGCATCTCCCAACCGACGGTCACCAACCACGTCCGCCTGGTGGAGGAGCATTTCGGGCAGCCTTTGTTTGTCCGAACGGCGGCCGGAGTGTCACCGACGCCGACCGGGCACGAGATCGTCGTGCAGACCGTGCATCACATCGACAGCGTGGAGCGGGTGATTCGAGGGTCCGGGGCGGGCGACCCGTCGGGTCGGCCCGTCACGCTCGGCGGCCCTCCCGAGTACGTCGCGCTTCACGTCCTGCCCGCGCTGTCGAGGATTCGTGTTGGACTTCCCCGGATAGATGTCGCGCTCGGTGAGTCGGCAGATCTCATGTCGAGGCTGGAGGCGGGGGAACTCGACCTCGTGATCACAACCGTCCGACCGAGGGGTGCCGACATCACTTCGTGGCCGCTGGCTGACGAGGAGTTCTGGCTGGTGGGCGCTCCCGAATTCGGACTGGCCAGGGCTCCGTTCTCGCGGATCGACGCCGCACCGCTCATCGCGTACAACCGGGAGCTGGCGATCATCCGGCGCTACTGGAACGCCGTCTTCGAGTCGGAACCGCGGTTCGACCCGGTCATGACGATTCCCGACTTGACGTCGATTCGTGCAGCTGCCGTGGCCGGGTTGGGGATCACCGTCCTGCCGAGCTACCTCGTCGCCGATGACGTGAACGCTGGACGGTTGGTGCGGATCGACGAGGTGGCAGAACCGCCGATCAACACGATCTTCCTCGCGGCATCGAGTGCACTCCTAGCTGCGCGTCCGCGGGTGGCGATGCTGGCACAGATGCTGGCGAATGAAGTGAAGTCGTCCTGGGAGGCCGAGTGAGTCGCGACGTGGCGGTGCCCGAAGAGGTCGTGGACTTGCTGCTGGCCACGTTCTGGTCGTGGGAGGCCGAGACATCGGTCCGTCGTTCGAGGTTCAGGGCGAGGTCGCCCCTGCAGGCGGCGGGCGACCCGCTCGGTGAGTTCGCCCGTGCGGGCTTCTTCAATGCGGGAGACCCGGCAGGCGTGATCCTCGCCTGGTTGTGGCGGACGGACCCCACTGCAGCGGTCGTTGCGATCGAGGGATATCACCGCGCCCTCGCGGATGCTTCACATCACGAGTCGCCGTCGCATGCAGATGTCCTCGCCGCGCTTGAGATGGCCATGCCCTGGGACTTCGGGCAAGCCGAGGCGCAGGAGTTGCGCAGGGCCGCCAAGAACTGCCGAACGTCGGGTATGTGAAGACTGATCGACCTATCCTTGCGCGATGACGATCCTCGAGTTCACGTCCGGCGACGAGTGGGAGGCGTGGCTCGACGACAACCACAGCACGGCGCCCGACGCCTGGCTGCGGATCAGGAAGGCCCGCTCGACGCTCCCCGGCATCACGATCGCCGACGCGCTCGACGGCGCCCTCTGCTTCGGTTGGATCGACGGACAGCGCAAGTCGCACGACGACGACGCGTTCCTGCAGCGCTACTCGCCGAGACGGCCGACCAGTTCATGGTCGAAGATCAACGTCGACAAGTTCGACGCGCTCGCTTCCGCAGGCCGAGTGCGGCCCGCGGGATACGCGGAGGCGGCCAGAGCGAAGGCCGACGGTCGGTGGGACGCCGCCTATCAATCCCAGCGGACTGCCGAGGCACCCGTGGATCTTGTTGCTGCGCTTGCCGCGGACCCGCACGCGCTCGCCGCGTTCGACCGGCTCGGTCGGTCGGACCGCTACACGATCATCCTTCAGATCCTGAAGGCACGGACTCCCGATCGTCGGGCCGCTCTCATCGCCAAAGCGGTCGCCGACTTGCGAGCGTGAATCAGCCCAGCATGTCCTTGACCAGCGGGATCACCTGGTCGCCGTACAACTCGATGGAACGGCGCTGGACGCTGTGCGGGACCGGCTGGTCGTACTTAAGATCAAATCGGTCGACCTTCAACACCGAGAGTGTGCGGGCGATCTTCGTCGCGACGGTCTCCGGGGAACCCAGGTACAACGAGCCGTCGACGATCTCGCTCTCGAAGTCCGACGGCGTCGGCGGGGGCCAACCGCGCTCGCGTCCCATCGTGGTGCGCGTCGCGAACCAGCCGTCGTAGGCGAGCTCGCGAGCCTGGTCGTCGGTGTCGGCGACCAGGCCCGGCGAGTGCACGGCGACCTTTGCCCGCGGCGTGCCGTACTGGTCCTGCGCGCGGTCGAACAGATCGATGTAGGCGGCGAAGCGATCGGGAGGTCCGCCGATGATCGCCAGGAACAGGTTGAACCCGTACTGCGCGGTCCGCACCACCGACTCTGGAGTCCCGCCGACGCCGACCCAGGTCGGGATGCCGTTCGCGGTCGTCGGGTACACGCGTTGGTCGGTCAGTGCCGTCCGCGTGGTGCCCTCCCAGGTGACGGGCTTCTCCCGCAGAAGACGTGACAGCAGGTCGAGCTTCTCGTCGAACAGGACGTCGTAGTCGGCGAGGTCGTAGCCGAACAACGGGAACGATTCGATGAACGACCCGCGTCCGGCGACGATCTCGGCACGACCGTTCGAGACGGCGTCCAATGTCGCGAACCGCTCGAACACTCGGACCGGGTCGTCGGAGCTGAGCACGGTGACCGCAGACCCCAGGCGGATGCGCGAGGTGCGAGCCGCGATCGCGGCCAGGACCATCTCGGGGCTCGACACCGCGAAATCGGGTCGGTGGTGCTCGCCGACCCCGAAGAAGTCGAGGCCCGCCTGATCGGCGACGACACCGTCCTCGACGAGGTCGCGGATCACGGTGGGGTGATCAACGGGTCGGCCGTCGTCGTCGATCGTCACTCCACCGAACGTGTCGAGCCCGAACTCGATGCTCACGCCGCGGTCAATCGGAAGATGCGGAGTTCGCGGTCCGTGCGCCCGAGGTACGTCTGGTAGACGGCCATCGATTCGATGAAACCGGCCAAGACCCGCTCGCGGTCTGCACCGTCGATGAGGGTCGCCGTCACGGGGATCTCGTCGCCGATGATCACCGACGCCGGTCCGCCGGCAAGGAGGTTGTACGTCCATGCGGGATGCCGGTCGCCGCCGAAGTTCGACCCGATGACGAAGATGTCCGGATCCTCGCGGTAGTAGAGGAGCGGCTGGACCCGCCGCGCACCGGACTTCGCGCCCGTCGTCGCCAGCAGCAGCGTCGGTGCGCCGATTGGCCCGAGTGCGGTGAACCGGCCTCGGGTCTTGCCGAGCACCCAACGGTCGAGCGGGGCCAGCGCCTTGATCGTCGCCGACCCGGCGGCCGTTGACGCGAACTTCACCATCGGAGCTCGCAGGACACTGCTCTCGGCGCCCCACCGGACGTCGGGGAACGGTTGCGGAGATGTCATCTGCTCAGCGTATGCGCTTAAACCGCACGGCAACAGGAGCAGGCTGCACCCACCAGTTCCGCGTCGACCACGGGTGTTGTGGTCCGGACCGGGCGCGGTCGGCCGGTCGGCCAGACGATCACCGCGGCGACGGCCCCGATCGCGGCTAACGCGGCGAGAATCGGCCAGGCGATCTCGAGGCCTGCCGACACGCCGATCCACCCGGCGATCGGGTACGCGAGCAACCACGCCGCATGCGACAGGGAGAACTGTGCGGCGAACCCGGTGGGGATGGCGTCGGCATCGACCACGCGGCGGATCACCCGACCGGTGGGAGTGACGATCGCCGCCATGCCTGCGCCGATCGCTGACCAGAGAATGGCGATGAGCGGGGTGGACGCCGTGCCGGTCACTGCCGCGGCGGCCGCAACCGCGGTGGCGACGACGAGCACGGCGGCACCGGTCATCATCACCGGGCGTTCGGAGTCGAGCCGATCGAGGATCCTCGGCAAGACGAGTGCGACCGTGAGTGTGCCCAATCCTGACGCCGCGAGCATCCACGCAACGCCGGCCTGGTCGCCGCCGAGTCGGTCGCGAACGAGGTTCACGGTGTTCACGACCACGATCGAGCCTGCCGACGCGACCACCAGGTTCAACGCCATGACGCCGCGGAGCTCACGGGTGCGGGTGAAGGTGCGGACGCCCGCGACGATCTTCTCGAGGGCGCCGGACGACGCGGTGGGTCGTGCGTTCGGCACGGTCGCGGCCCGGACGAGCAGCGCAGAGACACCGAACCCGACGGCGGTGCCCACGAACAGGGTGTTGAACGACATGAACGTGAGGGCGACGGCTGCGAGGACCGGGCTGAGCAGGCTCTCCATCGTGTAGGCGGCCTGGGACGCCGAGAGCGCGCGGGTGAAGTCGGCCTCGTCGGTGACGACGTCGGGGATCACCGCTTGGAACGTCGGAGTGAACGCAGCCGACGCCGCCTGCAGGAGCGCCACCAGCACGTACACCTGCCACACCTGAGTGACGAACGGCAACGCCACGACGACCGCCATCCGGATCACGTCGAGCGTGACGAGGAAGACGCGGCGGGGGAGGCGGTCCACGTAGGCCGCGGCGATCGGCGCGATCACGACGTACAGGACCATCTTGATGGTCAGCGCAGTGGCCAGAACAGCCGCTGCATCGGACCCCGCGAGGTCGTACGCCAGGAGCCCGAGGGCGACGGTCGCGAGCCCGGTGCCGAACAGCGCGATCACTTGCGCGCCGAACAGCCGCCGGTAGTCGCGAATCGCGAACAGTGCCATGACGTGGGCCTTTCGAGTCTCTAGTGCTGGGGACGGAGGGTCAGTGGTGGTGATGGTGACCGTGGTGAGGGGGAGTCTCGGCCGAGACCGTGAACTCAGCGGTCCGAACCGTGCCGTTGTGCTTGAAGTCGAGGAACAACCGGTAGTCGCCTGCCGAGGGCGCGGTCGCGTGGAAGGTGATTGCGGGTCCCGGCTCGGTCACTCCGTCGCCGGGTGCACCGTCGGGGTGCACGTGCCGGTACGCCAGGTCGCCTGAACGCAGGGCCACCAGGTGCCCGTAGGCGGCGAGGTAGGGCTCGAGATCGGTGACGGGGGCTCCGTCGCGCTCCACGCGGAACGTCAACGTCCGGCCCTCCTGCGGTGTCAGTCCGCCGTCGAGGATCACCGTGTAGCCGTCCGCCGTGACTGCGGAGGAGACGGCGGGCAGCGGCTCCGGCGTGAACTCTCCGGCTACGAACAGGTCGGCGCCCAGCGTGACTCCGCGACCGATCGAGGCCGCGGTGAAGTCGGCGAGGATCCGCCACACGCCCGCGGTGAGGTCCACGTCGGTACGCCACACGCCTGCGGCGTCGCGGACGGGGTGAACGTGCTGGAAGCCTGCGAGGTCGCGTCGGACGGCGATCAGATGCAGGTCTTTGTCGTGCTGCTCGACGTAGTCCGTGACCGGGGTGCCGTCGCCGCCGACGACGGTGAACTCGAGTGAATGTCGGCCTGCGCTCGCGATCGTGGTGCCGAGGACCAGGCGGAGTCCGGCGTCGGCGACGAGGACGCCGCCCGGAGTGGTCGAGTGTGCTGCGTGCGCATTGTGGTCGTGACCTGTGCTCATTGCCTTCTCCTTCGGTGGCGTGTCCGGGTGGACACTGAGATCAACATATACCCCAGGGGGGTATTGATCAAGCCCTCCGAACTGAAGCAGTCGGGATGCGGGCACTACTGTTGTCAGGCGAGAAGCAAGAATCCCGGTCGTCCGACGGCGGCCCGTGACGGTTTGGAGTCAATGTGAATCTCATCGGCGTTATCGGCGGCGGCACCATGGGTGCAGGCATTGCCGAGGTGTGTGCGAAGGCCGGCAGCAACGTCCTCGTGCTGGAGACCAAGCAGGAGTTCGCCGACGCGGCAGCGGCGCGCATCTCGAAGTCCATCAGCCGTGGCGTCGCCAAGGGCAAGATCTCGCAGGAGGACGCCGACGCCGCTATCGCGCGCGTCACCGTGACCCTCGACGTGAACCTGTTCGCCGACCGCGAGCTCGTGATCGAGGCCGCGCCCGAAGTCGAGGCCATCAAGCACGACATCTTCGCCAAGCTCGACGCCGTCGTGAGCGAGAATGCGATCCTCGCGACCAACACCTCGTCGATCCCGGTCATCAAGATCGCTGCTGCGACCGCTCATCCCGAGCGCGTGGTCGGTGTCCACTTCTTCAACCCGGTTCCGGTGATGCCGCTGGTCGAGATTATCTCGGCACTCACCACGGCTCCGGAGACCGCAGCGTCGGTGACCGAGTACGCGAAGAACGTCCTCGGCAAGACCACGGTCCAGGCCGGCGACCGCTCGGGCTTCATCGTGAACGCCCTGCTCATCCCGTACCTGTGCCAGGCGATCCGCATGTACGACTCGGGTTACGCCAGCGCCGAGGACATCGACGCCGCGATGAAGGGCGGCTGCGGCTACCCGATGGGTCCGCTGACCCTCTGCGACACCGTCGGACTCGACATCTGCCTGGCGGCCGCCGAATCGCTGTACGCCGAGTTCGCCGAGCCGCACTACGCGCCCCCGGCACTCCTTCGTCGCATGGTCGACGCCGGACGCCTCGGCCGCAAGACCGGCCGCGGGTTCTACGACTACAGCTAGAGGAACCCTGCGCATCAACGCCCGAGCCGTCAAGTCGGCTCGGGCGTTTGTGCTGTCAGGCCTCGGTCAGGCGTTGGCGGATGAGGTAGTGCCGCTCGAGGAACAGCCGTTCGTCGAGCTTCTTGCGACGCATCCACGTGGTGAGTTCGGCGTTGCACTTGCTGGAATTGCACGAACGGCAGCTCGGGACGACGTTGTCGAGCGTGTATCGGCCACCGCGCGAGATGGGCAGCATGCAGTCCTTCTGCAGCCCGGGCCCTGCCGCGCCGCAATATGCGCACCCGCCCCACTCGTCCTGCAGTGATGCCCACTGTTCTGCGGTGAGATCGTGATCCTTCTGCGCCATCCGCAGTTTCCGGCGGCGAGCGTATCTGGCGGCGCGGGGGCGAGGTGGCATTGTTCGACGGTAGCCGCGTCGCTCAGGACGACCGCCCGCGCGGTCACCACCGCGACGACCGTGTGGGCGAAGGCCGAGCGCAGACGGCCATCCATGGATGGCCGCCCTGCTCGGCGCCCATCACGCAGCCATCGTGACCAAGGCCCGCGACCGGCGACGTGCCGGTCGAACAGCTTCCCCAAGCGGCCGGTCGGGAGGGGGAAGACATAGACTCGACCGCCATGGAACCCGCACGCGACCTCGCAGGCAGAGTCTCGACTGCGGTGGCGGTCGGTGGATCCACAGTGATCGGCGCGTCGACCGGAGGCGTCGTCTTGATGAGGTGGAGCGCGAAGCGAACGCCGGGCGGATCGCTTGATGCCAGCAATTCGTTCGCTCTGACGGTTGAATGGTTGATGTGGACCGTGGCTCTGCTGATTCTCGCCGCGATCTGGGGAGTGACGTTCGTCCGTGCGCGTCGGCGTCGAACCCGAGTCGTTGTCTCGACCGTCGCGGTCGGTCTCGTGGCGCTCGGGTTGATCGGCTTGGCAGGTGGCTCGTAGCGTGACCGATCTGAGGGCCGTCGCGGACGTCGTCGAGGAGACCGCCGACATCGTTCGAAGTCGGTCGCACGACCTGTCGTGGCAGTCGACTTTCGACACCAGCGACGAGCTCGTCGGAATCCTCGACCAGCGGGCCGCAGCGCTGCGGTCGGGCGACGTCGCGTCCTTGGCCGACGTGAGGTTCTGGTTTCTCCCGACCGGGCCGTTGTGCGAGATCGCGGCGAGCAGCGGGTGGCTTCCCGAATACACCGAACTCGGGAATCGTCTCGACGCGCTCTAGGTTCCTCCGAGAAGCCTCCCCGGCAGCGATCTGCGGTCGGCTGCGGCAAGCCCGATGTGCGCAGCCGACCGACAGTCACGTCACTGACTCGTGAGTTGGACCTCGTACGTCACCCACTTCGTGCGGCTTGCCAAGGTGCCGTAGAGCGCCTGGGCCTGGAGGTTGTCCTCAGCCGTCACCCACTGGACCGCGGCTCGCCCCTCGGAAGCCGCCATGTCCGTGAGCCGGTTGATCAGCGCGCGCCCGACGCCCTGTCCTCGTGCCGCTGGGACAGTGAACAGATCGTCGAGGAAGATCCCGGTGGTCGCGGTGTACGGCGACGAATATCGCCGGTGATGTGCAAAACCGACGACTGTCTCGTTGGACTCCGCGACCAGTCCGTTGCACTCGTGCCGAGGGTCCATCATCCAGCCCCATGCCGTCGACACGACGGCCTCCGACTCGGGTAGTAGGTAGAACTCGCGGTATTCGCGAAACAGATCGCGCCAACGAGCCTCGTCCGAGACGAGCAGGGGTCGAATGGTGATTGTGGAAGTGTTCGCCATGAGGGCTCCTTGTGAAGATTCGGCGCGGAATCGCGCGTCAGGTGAATGAAGTGGGCGAACGACAATCGGCGGGCCGCGAAGGCGAGGTAACGGACTTGCGAATTTCGCAGTAACGTTATCTACTGGTCTCATGATTGAGAGTAACAGGTCGTCTGAAATTGCCGACCTGCTCAGGGGGCGGATCAAGACGATGAACGCTGGCGACAAGCTTCCGGGAGTGCGCACGCTGTCGTCGACGCTTCACGCCAGCGCGGGTACTGTCTCTGCTGCTTTGGCTGAGCTCGCCGCGCACGGGCTGGTGCGCTCAGAGCCGGGGAGGGGCACGTTCGTCGCCGAAGCCGGGCCGAATGTTGATCCAGACTTCGCCTGGCAGTCTCAGGCACTGGGGTCGAAGCGCGTCGACGAAGGACGCGCGTCGAAACTCGGCGGCTATGGGGGTGGCGGGAAGATCCCGCTCTCGTGGGGTTATCTCGCTTCTGAGTTGCAACCCAATGACGACATTCGCCGGATCACTGCGCGTGCCGCGAAGTCTCCGCATGCATGGACGATGACGGACTCCACCGGCCTGCCAGAGCTCCGGCGCGTGATCGCCGCAGACTTCCGCGCCGATCCCGACGATGTTCTTGTGGTGTCCGGTGGCCAGCAGGCGCTCGTCTCTGTGCTGCGGACTCTGGCGGAACCTGGGGCCACGGTGTTGACCGAGAGCCCAACCTATCCCGGGGCGATCATCGCGGCGCAGAGTGCTGGTCTGCGACTGGCGTCCGTGCCCTCGGACGGCGGCGGAGTTCGGGTTGATGCTCTCGCCGACGCGTTGGAGCGGACACGGGCGCGGGTTGTCTACCTGCAGCCGAACTTCGCGAATCCGTCAGGTGTGGTCTTGACGGCCGAGCGCAGGTTGGAAGTCGTCGAACTCGCCCGTCGACACGACGCGTTCCTCGTCGAGGACGACTGGTCACGGCACCTGTGCCTTGAGGGGGTGACGCCGGCTCCGCTGTCTGCGCTCGACCCTGACGGCCACATCGTGACGATTGTGACATTGTCGAAGCCCGTGTCGCCCGGCATGCGGGTCGGTGCGGTGATCGCCAGGGGGCCTGCCGGTCGTAGACTCCGTGCCTCGAGGACTGCTGACGACCTCTGCGTCGCGCCTCTCATGCAGGAGGCGGCGGTGAGTCTGCTGACGTCGAATGCGTGGCCGAGGCACCTCAAACGCATACGGCCTGAGCTGATCGCTCGGCGTGACGCCCTCGTGTCGTCCCTTCGCGCGGCAATGCCTGAGCTGAGGATTCCGATCGTTCCCAGGGGTGGTCTTCACCTCTGGGCGCGGTTGCCCGACGGGGTTGATTCGACTGCTGTGTGCGCCGCGGCGGACACCGCGGGGGTGCTCGTCGGCGACGGCCGGCACTTCTTCGTCGACGAGCCGCCCGCATCGTTTCTTCGATTCTCCTTCGGAGCTGCCACGCCGGCACAAATCGATGAAGGGGTGCGTCGTCTCAGCGCTGTGACTTGAGTCGTAGGCCGTCGAGAAGCAGATCCAGACCCGCGGTGAACTGGTCGCGGTCGTCGTGGCCGTCGAACTCGTCCACGATGTAGTGGATGTACGGGTGCTCCTGCGGATCGAGTGCTCGCCATTGGTCCGCGAACCGTCTGATGTATTCCTCGCCGGTCACGGTGCCGTCGAGAACTTCCTTCGGGATCTGCTGCCCGAGGTCGGTCGCGGTGCCGATGACAAAACCGAGGATCGCCGACACGGCGTGGAAGGTGTCGCGCGGATTCAGTTCCAGGCGCATCACGTGACGCCCGATCGTCTCGTAGAGCGCGAGTCCGTTCGGCTGCACTCCGGTGTCGCGCATCAGATAGCCGCCCAGCCATGGCCGATCGGCGACGGTGTCGAACAGTGCGACGCCCACACGCCGGACGTCGGCGATCGGGTCGTCGGTGTCGACGAACTCCTCGGTCGCCGCGAGCACGTCGCCGAGCACGTGGTCGGTGGCGCGGTCGAGCAGTTCGTCCTTGTTCTGGACGTACCAGTAAATGCTGGCCACGCCTCCGCCGAGGCGTGCGGCAAGCGCGCGGAACGTCAACGCCGGTTCGCCCGCCTCGTCCAAGATGGCCACGGCCTCGCCGATCACGGTCTCCATCGAGTGGGACGCGCGTCGTCGTCCGGTCGCCTTCGTCGCGGGTGTGCTGTGTGCGGCAGTCATTGATCCTCCTGCATTGCATCCTATCGAACGCTGTTCTATCGTATGGAACATCGTTCGATAACCGAACGCTGTTCGATACGAAAGGAGGGATCGCCAATGGCCACCACCACCGACTCCCCACGCACCTACACGTCGCTTCGCGCGGCATGGATTCCGTTGTTCGCCCTCTGTCTCGCGTTCTTCGTAGAGATGGTCGACAACACGCTCCTCACGATCGCCCTGCCGACCATCGGTCGAGACCTCGGAGGCGGCACCACTGCGCTGCAGTGGGTGTCCGGCGCCTACTCGTTGACGTTCGGCGGGCTTCTGCTGACCGCCGGGGCGATGGCCGACCGTCTCGGCCGACGCAGAGTCCTGCTCGTCGGGCTGGCGGCCTTCGGCGTCATCAGCATCGGTGTGGTCGCTGTGACCTCGACCGGCGAACTGATCGCTCTGCGCGCGCTGCTCGGGTTGGCCGCAGCGGCGATGGCGCCCATCACCAACTCGCTCGTCTTCCGACTGTTCGACGACCAGGCCCTCCGCATGCGAGCCATGACATTGATGATCATCGTCGGCATGAGTGGCTTCATCCTCGGACCGTTGCTCGGTGGCACCGCCCTCGCCCATGTCGGCTGGGAGTGGTTGCTCCTGGTCAACGCACCGATCGCGCTGGTCGCCTGGATCGGCGTCCGACTCGGTGTGCCCGCAGACCGACGCGAAGACCTCACATCCGATCGGTTGGATCTGCCGGGCGCCGCCTTGAGCATCCTGGCCATCGGTCTCGGCTGCTACACGCTCACCGCGGGCGTCGAACACGGATGGACCTCGCCGTGGGCGTGGGGCTGCGCAGTCGCCGCGATCGCGGCGGGCGTCGGATTCGTGCGGCACGAACGGCGCACTGCTGAGCCGATGCTCGACCTGAGCCTCTTCTCCACCGGAACGGTGCGAGGTGCAGCGATCGCCCAGGTCGGCACCTCGATCGCGATGGCGGGTGTCATGTTCGGCCTCATCCTGCACTTCCAGTACGCCTTCGGCTGGAGCCCCGTGCGTGCGGGCCTGGCGAATCTGCCGATGATCGTCACGATGATCGTCGCCACCCCGTTCTCGGAGTATCTCGCCAAGAGGTTCGGGCATCGGATCGCATGCCTGGTCGGTGCGGGCTTCCTCACGACTGCGCTCGCCGCGATGGCGTGGGGCGTGCATCACGGCTATCTCGTGATCGCGAT
The DNA here is from genome assembly GCF_037148075.1 of Gordonia malaquae. NCBI lineage: Bacteria > Bacillati > Actinomycetota > Actinomycetes > Mycobacteriales > Gordoniaceae > Gordonia > Gordonia malaquae. The sequence goes on from NZ_JBBCUB010000001.1 coordinate 679,629, forward strand.
CAGCATGGTCCTGATGACCATCGGACTCCGCACCGTGATGACGATCTGCGCGGTCGCGCTCGTCGACGCCATGCCGGAGAACCGCACCTCGATCGGCGCCGCGCTGAACGACACCGCGCAGGAAGTCGGCACGAGTGTCGGAACCGCGCTCATCGGCACCATGATCGCTGCACTGGTCACCGCCAACCTTCCTGTCGGCGGGTGGAGCACTGAACTCGTCCAGTCGTTCTTCGACGGCGAACGAGTCACCTATGCGGTGCTCGCGGTCGTGGTCGGAGTGATCGCCACCTGGGGCGCCCTGACACTCACCGATGCCACGACAGTCGACGAGCACTGACGGGCGATCGTCGATACCGCTGCGGCATGCCGTGCGGAGGTGATCTGCTGATTGTGTGAACGCCCACGGCCATCATGGGGGAACCGACCCGTTCGGTGGAGTCTCAGACGCGGCGTCGCACATGACTATGGTGGCCGTTGTCGTGAGCCTCGCAGCGATCTTGGCGTACGGCGTCGTCGCGTCGCAGGCCGGCGGAGTCCGGTGGCCGGCGCGCAGATTCTGGTTCTTCGTCATCGGCACGGCGGGTGTCGCATGGTCGACCCTCGCCGTAGCCTACGGTCCCGCGGTGATGGTCGGCCACATCGTAGGGATGATGGTGGCCCCGGCGTTCATCGTGCTGGCCCGCCCTGTCCGGCTGGTCCTGCGCTCATGCTCACCTGACGATCGTCGTCGAGCCCGCCAAGTGGTGCTCATGCTTCGCCGACTTCACGGTCACCGGTCCGTCGGGTGGACCGTCGCAGAGTACGTCCTGTCGATGGCACTGATGCTGCTCACGCCGATCATGGCGATGATCGGCGGATCGGTCGCCGCCCACGTCGCCGTGGCGCTGTACATGGCGGTGTGCGGTGGAGCCTTCTACTCGGCGGTGCTCGGGATCGGACCAGGCGCTTCTGTCCCAGCGGAATCCGTGCGACGGAACGCCGCCTGGCTGGCGAGTGCCGGAGTGGTCGTGGTGGGCGCGGTCATCGCCGCCGGGTTCGGGTGGGGCGGCGCCTCGAATGCCGACGGCGCGCTGTTGATGTCGATCGGCGGGGGCGCGGGCCTGTTCAGGGTCGCAGCCGTCCGACGGTGTGGTGCCACATACCTGAAGTCGAGGTGGGACGATGAATCCCATGACTGCAACCCTCGTCGCCAAGGATCTCGCCGGAGGCTACGCGCACCGCATCCTGTTCGAGGGGCTTGACCTCACCGTTGCGCCGGGCGACGTGGTCGGCGTCGTCGGAAGCAACGGTGCGGGCAAGTCGACGCTATTGCGAATCCTCGCCGGGGAGTTGGCGCCGCTGGCGGGAACGGTGTCGCGTGCGCCGAGCGATGCGTTCGTCGGTTGGCTTCCACAGGAGCACGAGCGGGTGGCGGGGGAGACCGTCGGGCAGTACGTGGCGCGTCGTACAGGGTGCGCTGCCGCTGCACGGGCGATGGATACTGCGGCCGCCGTCCTCGGCGACGAGAACGCTCCCGCCGATGCAGCCGACGTGTATGCGGCCGCGCTCGATCACTGGCTCGCGACCGGTGCCGCCGATCTGGACGAACGGCTGCCCGCCGTGCTGGCCGACCTCGGCCTCGACACCGGCGACGTGGCCCCGGAGTCGGCGCTGATGACGGGCCTGTCGGGCGGGCAGGCCGCACGTGTCGGACTCGCCGCTCTGCTGTGCTCCCGGTTCGACATAGTCCTGCTCGATGAGCCGACCAACGACCTCGACCTCGATGGCCTCGAACGCCTCGAAGACGTGGTGCGCGGAATGCGGGGCGGCGTGGTCCTGGTGAGCCACGATCGCGAGTTCCTGGCGCGCAGCGTCACCCGGGTGCTTGAAATCGATCTCGCGCAGCACACGAACACCGTGTACGGCGGCGGGTACGAGAGCTATCTCGAAGAGCGCGAAGTCGCCCGCAGGCACCGGCGCGAGGAGTACGAGGAGTACGCAGACAAGAAGGCAGACCTCGTCGCGCGTGCACGAACACAGCGCGAGTGGTCGAGCCAGGGGGTCCGGAACGCGATGAAGAAGGCGCCGGACAACGACAAGAACCGGCGCAAGGCGGCGACCGAGTCGAGTGAGAAGCAGGCGCAGAAGGTCCGGCAGATGGAGAGCCGGATCGCGCGGCTCGAGGAGGTCGTCGAACCGCGTAAGGAATGGGTCCTGGAGTTCACTATCGGCGCGGCGCCGCGTTCGAGTTCGGTGGTGTCCACCCTCAACGAGGCAGTGATGCGGCAGGGCGAATTCACTCTGGGCCCGGTGTCGGTACAGGTCAACGCCGGTGAGCGCATCGGCATCACCGGGCCGAACGGAGCCGGTAAGTCGACGCTGTTGCGCCTGATTCTCGGACGCTCAGAACCGGACGAGGGCTCGGCGGCGCTCGGCGCCAACGTCGCGATCGGCGAGATCGATCAGGCTCGTGGCCTCTTCACCGGCGACGAACCCCTGGCCGCGCGGTTCGAGGGCTTCGTGCCCGACTGCACGACTGCCGATGTGCGGACTCTGCTCGCCAAGTTCGGTCTCAAAGCCGATCACGTCGACCGCGCGGTGGACGATCTGTCGCCGGGGGAACGGACGCGAGCGGCACTCGCACTGCTGCAGGCGCGAGGAACGAATGTGCTTGTCCTCGACGAGCCGACCAACCACCTCGACCTCGCCGCCATCGAACAACTCGAATCGGCCCTCGCGTCCTACGACGGTGCGCTCCTGCTCGTGACACACGACCGCCGGATGCTGGCGAACGTCAACGTCGACCGGCGCTGGCACGTCGAGAACGGACGCGTCGCCGAACTCTGACGGCTGGTCGTCTACTTCAGCGGCGGATCGACAACGACGACGCCGCAGACAGGGAACCGCGGACGATGATCACCGGCCCACCCGGCCGAGCCGGAGGTCCCGCCTTGTCTTTGACGTCCGACCATCCCGATGTGGACAGTTCGTCATAGCGGACCTCGTGGTCGGGGCCGAGGCGCAGCTTGACTGTGCTCGCCGAGACCTGGAGTTCGAGTTCGACGACCGCCGTTGTGAACGCCGCCCTGCGGACGTCCATGTGCAGGTTGCCCATCGAGCCCCTCGCCGACAGTCGCGGCGGTACCTGCCACGACCCCTTCTTTCGGACTGTGTCCCAGTCGATGTTCAGCTCGAGCGGTTGCCCACCGCCGACAAGCGGACCAGGGGCGCTGATCGCGGATCCGGCGATCGCTGAACCGTGGAACAGGGCGGACCCGTTCGGCAGGTCGGCGACGAGTGGTTTGAGCTCTCCACGCGTCCGCGCCGAATAGACGACGCTGGTGCGTTCCTCGAACTCTGCGATGTCGAGGTATCCGGTTGAGAACGCGTCGTTGAGGAGGCTGATCACTCGCTCTCGTTCGGGGTTTCCGACGCGGACGTCGTCGTCTTCGGTGCCCATGAGCCTCACCCTAGCGTGATCGTGCGCCAGGCCGACCAAACGGGCGACGGCGACGCAGGTGAGAGCCTATGCTCCATACACATGGCGAACAGTAACGTGTTCTATTCTCCGATCCCGGTTGTCGTGTGGGGGACGGGCAACGTCGGGCGGGCCGCGATTCGGGCCGTCGCCGCTCACCCCGGACTCGAACTGACCGCGGTGATCGTGTCATCGGAAGCGAAGGACGGCCGCGACGCGGGTGAGCTCGCGGGCGCCGGACGTGACCTCGCCGTCACTGCCACTCGTGACGTCGACGCCGCCCTCGCAACACTCGACGGCGCGGGTGCCGTGGTGTACGCCGCGAACGGTGAGCTTCGACCCGATGACGCCGTCGCCGACATCATCCGCGCGCTCACAGCGGGAGCCGTTGTCGTGAGCTCGTCCGTGTACGCGCTCTACGATCACCGCAACGCGCCGCCGGAAGTGCGTGACCCGGTGGCGAAGGCATGCCGAGACGGCCGGGCGTCGTTGTTCGTCAGCGGCATCGACCCCGGGTGGGGCAACGACTTGCTGCCCGCCCTCGTCAGCGGACTCGGATCGGAGATCGATCAGATCCGGTGCCAGGAGATCTTCGACTATTCGACGTACGACGCCGAGGACTCCGTCCGGTACATCGTCGGCATGGGCCAGCCGATGGACTACGACCCGCCGATGGTCATGCCGGGCGTCCCGTCGATGGTGTGGGGCGGCCAGATCCGACTCATCGCGCGAGCGCTCGGCGTCGAGATCGACGAACTCCGCGAAGTCGTCGACCGCCAGCCGCTCACCGCGACCGTCACGACAGCGCTCGGAGAGTTCGCCGACGGTACACAGGGCGCATTGCGATTCGAGGTCCAGGGCATCGTCGACGGCGAACCGCTGATCGTCGTCGAGCACGTCACACGCATCACCGCTGATGTGGCGCACGACTGGCCGATGCCGGCCGACGGCGGTGACGGCGCCCATCGGGTGATCGTCGAAGGTCGACCGAGGATCGAGATCAACGTCGAGGCCACCGACGAAGGCGGCAATCGGTCGGCAGGCGGAAACGCGACCGCCGCGAATCGTCTTGTCAACGCGATCTCGTGGCTACGCGACGCCGACCCCGATCTCTACGACGGACTCGACGTCCCCCTGGCGCCCAGCACCTACCTCCACCGACGAAAGAAGTGACCATGTTCATCGACATCCCTCAAGGCAAAGACCCGATCGGCTACGTGTGGGGCGAGATGGTCCCCGGCATCGGGCCGGCTGCGGCACGACTCGCAACCAGCGTCTACGAACACACGACGCTCGGACTGCGCGAGTTCGAGGCCGCCAGGCTGCGCATCGCCCAGATCAACGGCTGCCTGTTCTGCCAAGACTTCCGCACCGACCGCGACGGGGTGAAAGTCGAGGCGGATTTCGACACGGCGGTGCAGGCGTGGAGCACCACCGACGCGTTCGACGACCGCGCGCGACTGGCCGCCGAATACGCCGAACGGTTCGCCACCGACCACCACGGCCTCGACGACGAGTTCTGGGATCGGATGCGAGCGCAGTACACCGACACCGAGATCGTCGAACTGTCCATGTGCCTCGGCTCGTGGCTGTCGTTCGGTCGCCTCAATCGTGTTCTCGGACTCGATGAGGTGTGCGTTCTTCCGAGCCACGTCGCCGGATAGCACAAATCAGGGGATCCCTCGGGGATCGCCCCGATGTCACGGGCGGCTGCCCGGACGAGCATGAAAGGCATGCTCCTTCCCACGATCACCGTCACTGTCATCGGTCTGCTCTTCGCGGCGATCGCAGCCGCTGTTCATCGTCGTGCCGCGGCGTGGGTGGTGCTGCTGGGTGTCGTCGGAGCCTGGGTCGGATACCTCGTCGGGGCCGGAGCGGGCCGGGTCCTCGACGCCGCAGCCGACTCCGACCGGATGCTCGACGTCCTCGGTCATCTCGGCGCGATCGTCGTCGCCGCCTGGGTCGTCGACCGCTACGCGGCGATCGGAGTCGGCGCCCGCGCACCTCGCTGAGCGCGTCCGCCCGCGGTTCCTGTGAATGATTGCCAGGAACGGTTTGTAGACTCCCGGCGACGGGGGTTGCTGAACGCGGGGGCGAGCAAGACGATTTCCGGAGGTGCCGGCTGTGGAGCAGGCAGTAATCGACCGGCAGCCTGTCGGATCACGCGCGGGACGCCCGTCCCGCGCCCTGACCGCCGACTTCGTGCGGGTGCTCCTGTTCACCGGCGTGGTGGTGGCGCACAGTGTGAACGGCATCAACAACGGTCCCGACACCCTCCGGGCCGCAGGTCTCGTCGGAGTCCTCCTGCATCTGACCCGATACGGGTTCGTCGCCGTGACACTGTTCGTACTGGTCCTGTCGATGCAGGGCAAGACGATGACGCCCATCCAGTTCTGGCGTCGTCGATTCGGGCTGGTGGTCTGGCCGTACCTCGCGTGGACGCTCATCTACACGGTCACCGATCATCTCCTCGGCACCGACAACCCGTTCCCCGGCGTCGGACAGTTTGCGGACGACCTCGGTCGGTCGGTGATCACCGGTGAAGCCAAATACCAGCTGTACTTTCTGCTGATCTCGATGCAGATCTACCTGTTCTTTCCGCTCATCGCGGCAGTCATGGACCGCACGGCACACCGGCCCTGGCTGGTCCTCGGTGTCGGAGCAGTGATCCAGGGGACGATGTTCGTGATCTATCAGTACCTGCCGCGGCCGTCCGGTCCGGTGTGGGACGTCGTCTACCAGCACCTGTGGAAGACGCTTCCGATGTACGCGCTGTTCATCGCGATCGGCGCCGTCGCGGCCTATCACCGCGCGCCTCTCGAAGCGTGGCTCCGCGAGCACGCCGTCGGCGTCGTCCTGGCCGCGGTGGTCGGCGCATCGTTCAGCATCGGGTGGTTTCTGGCGACCTCGGGACCCGGCCGTCTCCCCGACGGCGCCACCACACCCTGGAACCCGGTGTTCCTCCCGTGGCTGGTGAGCGGTCTGGTCCTGCTGTGGATGGGCGCGATGTGGTGGGACGGCATGAGACAGTCAGGGCGCAGAGTCGGGGCGCGTGCCGTGTCGGCGGCGACATTGCGCGCGTTCGGCGTGTTCGCAGTCCACCCGTTGATCCTCGATGTCCTCGCCCGCGCGGGGTACTTCGACGCGCTGTTCACCTGGTTCCCGAACTCGGCGACGATCCGCTCAGTGCTGTTGGTCGTCGCGACCCTCGCGCTGTCTCTGGTGCTCGTTGATCTCCTGCTTCGTACGCCGGTGAGCAAGTGGGTCGTCGCCCGTGACCGGATTCCGCTGCCGCGCTTGCGTCGTCGGCGGTCCGTGTCCCACGCTTGAGACCATGATCGTCGCCTTCTCCGTAGCGCCGTCCGGTGAGCCCTCCGACCCGACAGTCTCCCGATCCGCCGACACCGACTCCGGCGGTGTGCACGACGCCGTCGCTGCGGCGGTCCGGGTGGTTCGCGACTCCGGTCTGCCCAACCGGACCTCGAGCATGTTCACCGAGATCGAGGGCGACTGGGACGAGGTGATGGACGTCGTCAAGCGGGCCACCGAGGAGGCCGGACGCTACGGCTCGAGGGTGTCGCTGGTCCTCAAGGCAGACGTCCGGCCCGGCCACACCGGGGAGATCGACGGCAAGATCGATCGGGTGGAGGCGGAACTCTCCGATCAGCGTTCTACGTCGTAGACCGCTTTGAGGACTCCGTTCGAGTAGGCCTCCGACTCTCGGAGCCGAAGGGTCTGACCGGTCTGGGCGGCACGGCTGAAGATGCTCTTGCCCTCGCCGAGCAGAACCGGGAAGACCAGCAGGTTGTACCGGTCGATCAGGCCGGCCTCCGACAAGCCGCGAGCGAGTTCTGCACTGCCGTGGATGAAGATCGCGCCGCCGTCGCCGGCCTTCACAGCGGCGACGTCGTCTACGGTGCGCAGCACGGTGATGTCACCCCAGCCGTCGATCAGCGAACCGCGGTCGAGGGTGGACGACACCACGAACTTGGGCACTTCTCGGTAGGCGGCGTGGTCCGCGGAGGTCGACCAGATCGGCGCGAACGCCTCGTAGCTGCGCCGGCCGAACATCAGCGCCGAGGTCTCGGCGAGCTCGGCCCCCTTGAGCGCAAAAGCCTCGGGGACGAACGGTGTGCGCGGCACCCAACCGCCTGCGCTGTGGCCCTCCGCCACCCCGCCGGGGGAATCGACGATCCCGTCGATCGACATGAATCCCGTGTAGACCAGTTGACGCGCCATGTGTTCCTCTCGTCGGTGTTCACCGACGATCGAACCACGAAACTGCCGTGCCGTTCTCGAAGTGCTCACGATCGGTCACGGTGAAGGCCGTCGGATCGAATCCGCCTGCGAACATCGGAGTGCCGCCGCCTGCGATCACCGGGTACGACTTGATCACCAAGGCGTCGATCTCCGGCAGGAGCGACGCGGCGAGCCTGCCGCCGCCCGCGAGCCAGATGTGCGAATCGGAGGGTTCGGCCTTCAAGGACCGGATCAGGGCGGTCGGGTCGTCGCGCACCACCTCGACCTCGGGATCGTCGACGGTGATCGTGGTCGAGACGACGTACTCGCGGAGATGCCCGTACGGGCGGGTGGTCGGGATCGTCAGAGCCGGCTCGAATGTCGATCGACCCATCACCACCGTGTCGAACGCGGCGTTCGGCCGATCGTCGATGCCGATCGCTCGTCGGACGTGGGTCGGGAGAGTCTCCGGGTATCGGTCTCCGATCCATCCGAGGAACTCCTCGCTGACGGGCAGGAAGTCGATCTCTCCCTCGGGTCCGGCGATGAATCCGTCGAGAGATGCGCCGACGTAGTAGATGAGCTTTCGCATGGAACCTCCCAGAACTACTATGAATGAAGTGATCTGAACGTAGTACTACATCTGGAGTGGTGTCAATGAGGAAGAACGATGCACGCCGAACGGCGTTGGTGGACGCCGCGATCGAGGTGCTCGCCGCCGCGGGTGCCAGAGGGCTCACTTTCCGTGCGGTCGACACCGAGGCGGGGGTGCCGAACGGCACCGCGTCCAACTACTTCGCCAGCCGCGACGACCTCTTCACGCAGATCGGAGGCCGCGTCTACGACAGGCTGCTGCCCGACGAGGCGACCGTCGCGGGCACCCTGGAAGGACCGCGTACCACTGAGCGCTACACCGAGATCATGCGTGAACTGGTGGACCGGGTGACCGCGTTCGGTTCGGGGCAACTGGCGTTGCTCGAACTGCGCCTGGAGTCGGCTCGCCGACCTGAACTGCAACGGGTGCTCACGGCGCGAATCCGTCGTGACATCAATGAGAATCAGGCCAATCACGCCGCGTCGGGCTTGCCGGGCGACGAGCAGTCGGTCCTGATCCTGTATCTCGCGCTCAACTGGCTGATTCTGGAGCTGCTCACGCTGCCAGACCTGCTCAGCACGTCAGAGGTCGATGCAGTCGTCGAGGAGTTGGTACGACGAGCGCTCGCCGTCTGACACCGTCGGCGCCCCGAGTCAGGGCAGTCGATACTCCTGTCTGGGTCTGCCGGTGCCGCCGTACTGCAGTGTCATGCGCAGTCGCCCCGCTGCGACGAGGTGGGCGAGGTGCCGTCGGGCAGTCGGCGGCGCTATGCCGACTGTGTCGGCCACGTCGTCGGCGAACAGGACGGTGTCACGGTCGGTGAACAGCGCGAGCACGGTGCTCTCTGTCGGCGACGCGTGTCCGTCCCGATTCCGCCCCACTGTCCCGAACCGCACGGCGGCCAGAGCTTCGTCCACGCGGCGCTGGTCGACCAGTCCGTCGGAGAGCAGTCGGCGGTACTGCGCGTAACCGGCGAGTCGGCGAGCCAGTTCAGTGTCGTCGAACGGCTTGATCAGATACGTCAGTGCGCCTGAACGCGTCGCGCGCCGAACCGCCGCACTGTCCGACTCGGCGCCGACGATGAAAGAGTCGCACACCAACTCGGAAGCCAGGTCGATACCGGATCCGTCGGGGAGATGGACGTCGAGCAGAGCTAGGTCCACCTCGTTGTCGGCGACGGCCTCTCGAGCCGCGGCGAGAGTCCCCGCCTGCGCGACCACGTGGAAGCCGCGCAACGCCTCGACGATGGACGCGTGCAGTCGTGCCACGCGGAAGTCGTCGTCGACGATAAGCACGCCAAGCCCGTCAGTCATCGTCGATCATCGCCTTCTTCATCTCCGCCACGAACACCGCACCACCCTGTTCCGATCCTGCACCACCTGCATCGACGAGTCGGAGGTCGCCTCCGTCTCGTCGACACAACTGTCGAGCCAGGGCCAGGCCCATCCCGCGGCCGCCAGGGACCGACTCGCCGTCCTTCGACGACACACCTTCGGTGAACACGCTCTCGGGCGGATCGAAGACGATGCCGGCTCCACTGTCGGCGACGGTCACCCACAGGGTGTCCGCCGAGGTGAGGAGCTCGACGTCGACTCTGCCACCCGGCGTCGACGCATCGATCGCATTGTCGACGAGATTGCCGACGACTGTGACGACGGCAGCCGGATCGGACAGGACGCCATGTACCCAGGTCTGAGGGCCGAGTGTCATCTCGATCCCTCGTTCGCGGGCCGTCGAAGCCTTGGCGTCGATGAACGCGTGCAGGTGCGGTTCTTCGACGTTCGCGAGCCCGTCGAGCCCTGCCCGACCGCGGCTGCCGGAGACCTCTGCGAGGTAGTCGGCGGCCTCATCGATGTCGCCTTGACGGAGGAGTCCGGCGAGGACGTGGAACCGGTTGGCGGTCTCGTGACGTTGCGCGCGCAATGCGTCGCTCATCGACCGGATCGCGTCGAGTTCTCGCGTCAGGTTCTCGACATCGGTCCGGTCGACCGCCGACAGCACCATGCCGAGGTCACGACCGTCGGCCTCCACACGGTGCGAAGTGACGAGAACGATGCGGTCACCGACCGTGGCCGGCAGCGGCGCCGGTTGCTCGTGGTCGAGCAGTTCGCGGACACGAGCGGACAATCCGAGAGCGTCGCGGTCGGTGCCGAGAGGCGCGACGATGCCGAGAAGTTCTCTGGCCTGCGGGTTGATCATCCGTAGTCGCCCGACGGAGTCGACGGCGACCACGCCGTCCGCGAGCGCGTGGAGGACGGCACGTTGATCGCGAACCAAATCGACGAGTTCGTCGGGCTGCAGTCCGAGAGTCAGCCGCCGCCATCGGCGGGCGAGCAGAGCCGATCCCACGATTCCGACGGCGAGTGCCGTGCCCGCAAGGCCGACGACGATCCGGATGTCGCGGCGAGTGGCGTCGGCGACGCGCTGGGTGGAGATGCCGGTCGACACGAAGCCGATCACCTGGCCGTGCTCGTCGTACACTGCTGTCTTTCCTCGCACCGATTCGCCGAGGGTGCCACGGTCGGTGTCGAGGACGTCGCGGCCGTCGAGCACCGATGTTGGATCGGTCGACACATGCCTGCCGATCTCGGCGGGATCAGGGTGGGCGACGCGGTAACCGTCGCGGTTGGCGATGACGACGAACAGTACGCCGGTCCGGGATGCGACGTCGTTTGCCTCCTTCGCAAGCACGCCGCGTCGCAGTGCGGGCGCGTCGAGATCGGAGCCCTGCAGACCTGACAGGATGCGTTGAACGTCGGGATCGCCTGCCACGGTGTGTGACACAGCCAGTGCTCTCTCGGCGTACTCCTCGCGGAGATCGTCGTCGACGGTGCTGATGTGCCAGCCGAATCCGACAGTCAGGCTGACGGCGAGCACCGCGATCTGCAGCAGCAGGATCTGCGCGACCAACGACAGGCGCCCGATCCTGCGGACCGGGCGCGAGTCGTCAGCCATGAGTGTCAGGGTATGCGGTGTGCGTGGGCGTCAGAAGGGAATCACGCCGACCACAACGCCGACGACGAGCATGGTCACCGACACCACCGCTGCACGCCAGAGCACCTTCTTGTGATGGTCGGCGAGGGGGACAGCGGCGAGAGCGACCAGCAGCAGAATCGCGGGGACCAAGGGACTCTGCATGTGAACAGGCTGGCCGGTGATCGACGCACGCGCCATCTCTGCCGGGTCGATGCCGTACTTCGACGCAGTCTCCGAGAGCACTGGCAGCACGCCGAAGTAGAACGCGTCATTGCTCATCAAGAAAGTCATGGGGATCGACAACAGGCCGGTGACGATCGCCAGGTGTGGGCCCATCCAGTCGGGGATGGCTCCGGTCAGCCAGTGTGCGAGGGCGTCGACCATGCCGGTGCCGGTGAAGACGCCTGTCAGGACGGCGGCGGCGAGCACCATGGCGACGACCGACACGATCGACGAGGAATGGCGCGTGATGGCTTCCTGCTGATCTTTGACGTGCGGGAAGTTGATCACCAGAGCCAGGCCGGACGCGATCATGAAGAGCACGGGAATCGAGACGACATCGGCGCCGAGCACCGCGAGCAGCGCGACCGTGAGGCCGGCGTTGACCCAGAGCAGGCGTGGCCGCAGGGTCGGACGATTCGGGTCGAGGACGCCGGAGAACGCACTGCCGCCGTCGGACGGTCCACCGGCCTCGACCGTTCCGGAGCCTCCCGTCGGAGGTGTCGACGAACCGCTGACCGCGTGGCCGACGAGCACCGATTCGCGGATTTCGAGGCGGCCGACGCGGCGTCGCTCCATCACACCGAGATGGTACGAGAACGCGAGCACAACAAGCATGCCCGCGACCAACGCCGGGATCATCGGCACGAACACGTCCGCGGCGTCGATCTTCAACGCCGATGCCGCACGAGCTGTCGGGCCGCCCCAGGGGAGGATGTTCATCGTCCCGTTCGCCAGTCCCGCTACGACGGTGAGGACCACGGGGCTCACCCCGAGTTTCATGTACAACGGCAGCAATGCCGACGTGACGATGATGAACGTCGTCGATCCGTCGCCGTCGAGGGATACGACGGCCGCGAGGACCGCGGTTCCGACGACCAACCGAGCAGGGTCGTTTCGCACGAGTCGAACGACCGCCCGCACGATCGGGTCGAACAGGCCGACGTCGATCATGATGCCGAAGAAGATGATCGCGAAGAAGAGCATCGCGGCTGTGGGAGCGAGGTCCTTGATCCCGTCCGAGATCATGTCGCTGATGCCCAGACCTGCGCCGGCGAACAGGCCGAATGCGGTCGGGACCAGAATCAGCGCGACGACCGGCGTCGCACGTTTGGTCATGATGAGGAACATGAACACGGCCACCATCCCCAGGCCGAGGGCTACCAGCATCGTCGTCTCGATTCGTCCATTCCGCATCGGGAGTGACGCGGGCTCGAGAACGAGTCTGAGAGTAATGCCGATCACAGTCACTCTTGTGCTCGTAAGTCTCGTTTTGAGCTTTTCGCTCGCACGAGAAACCGCAGATCAGGGGCGTGCCGGGGTTTTCGCTGCAGCCGAAAGTGCGGACACGATCTGAGGGAGCCCCCATCGGAGGCCCAGCGGTGTCGCGGTGGAGAACGCGAGGCCCACGTTCTTGTCCTCGATGAGGGCGACGCGGTTGTCGGCGATCGGCGCCCATCGCGCGAAGGCGGTGTGGGTCCGCCCCACCTCGTCGAGCTCCGCGCGGGTCGACACAGTGAGAAACAGATCTGGTGCAAGCGGGAGCAACTGCTCGAGGCTCACATTGAAGCTGCTCGGGTCGCCTGCCGCATGCTGCAGGTCGACGGCCGCCGGAAGCGGACGCATGCCGAGTTCAACGAGCGTCTGCACGCGTGCGTCGGTGGTGGAGAAGACGATCGACTGCCCGTCGTCGCCGGGCGCGAAGCCACTGATGAATGTCTTTCCGGCGAGTTCGGGATGGTCGGCGCCTGTTCGTGCCAGGGTCGCGGTCAAGTCCCGTCGGATCTCTGCGGCTTTGGTGGGACGACCGAGGGCCTTGCCGATGATCTCAACGTGCTCCTCCGCCGATGCCGACCATGCTTCGCCGGGGAAGGCGACGGTGGGTGCGATCTCGCTCAGTCGGTTGTACTCCTTCTCAGTGATTCCCGAGTTGACCGCCAGGATCAGATCGGGTTGCTGAGACAGCACGTACTCGAGGTCTACCTCGCCACGTTCCAGTGATTCGTCGACCGCGGGCAGGGGTGCACCGAGCTTCTCAACAGCCTCCTTGAACCACGGATAATAGGAGCCACCCGCGCTGCTGGCGGCGGTGCCTTGCGCAACGGGGACAGTCCCGAGGTCGACGGCGATGTCCGCTCCCGACCACCCGATGACAACAACTCGTTTCGGCTGAGCGTCGATCGTCGTCGATCCGTATGCGTGCTGCAACGTGACCGGGTACGCGCCGGCTTCCGGTTCGGCGAAGACGTGAGTACCGCCCGCCGTGTCGTCGTTCGACGCGGCACATCCCACCGTCGTTGCTAGAAGGGCGGCGATGGCCGTGATGACGACGACTATGCGCGAGTTCCGCATGGTGGGTTCTTCCTGCCTGTCGGACTGATTCGGTGGGGATGGCATCACCCTCGAGAGGGAGCGTATTGAGAGCGACTGTCGAGCAGCGGACAACGTTCGTCGCCGGTCCGACCCTGTAGGGGTACGCCGACACGAACGGTCACAGGTAACGTCTGGACCGAGAACGCGCCGACGGGCGGCGCGGGGACCGCTCGGGAGGAATGAGATGCGACGCCTGGTCGGTGCAGTGGCCCTGATGACGATGATTCTGGGGACCGCCGCGTGCGGACGGGACGACATCGCAGGTCAAGTGAAGGAGACGGACACCGTGACCGTCACCGAGACGGCCGCGCCGACGGCTCGTCAGGAGACCCCGAACACACGCGCGGAAGAGCTGTGCAAAGCCCGTGGTCGGACCGAAGGCGACCAGGCGTGTGTGCTCACCGGTGGAACCATCGACCACGACGTCGCCTTCGACGGACAACGGGTCGTCAAGCTCGTCAACGTCACGGTGACGGGTTCGGCGAAGATCATCGCGTCGGGCCCGGTGACGGTCGTCGGGTCAACGGTCGGCGGCACCCTCTCCATCCGGTCTGAGAACACGGTGACCGTGCGGGCGACGACGGTTCGCGGCTCGCTGGAGATCTCGTCGGCGCGGACCGCGACTCTCACCCGCACCAACGTGCGTGGGGCATTGGATTGCGACGCCGTCGATCGGGCCACTGGAGGCGGCAATGTGGTCGCCGGACAGACCACCGGGGTGTGCGCAGACATCGCCTGATGTTTCCCTGCCCCGCACGTGGGGAACCCGTCTCGCATGACGAATCACGACGACGATCAGACGATCCCGTACCCGGGCCACACCGATGCGATGAGCGAGCAGCCCAAGACTCGATGAGAGATTACGTCGGGAGAGGGCTGTTGGAGGGTCGCCGAGCCCTCATCACCGGCGGTGACTCCGGCATAGGACGAGCAGTGGCGGCCGCGTTCGCAAAAGAGGGCGCAGACGTCGCCATCGCCTATCTCTCCGAAGACGACGACGCGCGCCGGACGGTGGAACTCGTCGAGGCGGAAGGCTGACGCGGCGTCGCGTACCGCCGTGATCTCGCCGACCGGAACGCGTGCACCGACGTGGTCGAACGCACTGTGGCTGACCTCGGCGGACTCGAGATCCTGGTCAACAACGTCGCCTACCAGGCGCCGGTGGACGACCTGTCGGAATTGACCGACGAGCAGTGGTCGCGCACGTTCGCGGTGAACATCGACAGCTGCTTTCACACCACCCGGGCAGCGCTCGACCACCTGACACCGGGCGGAGCGATCATCAACACCGGGTCGGTCAACGGGCTGCGCGGCAACAAGACTCTCATCGACTACTCGGCTACCAAAGGCGCCGTCCACGCGTTCACCATGTCGCTGGCTCAGGCGCTGATGGACCGGCAGATCCGAGTCAACTGCGTCGCGCCGGGACCTGTCTGGACTCCGCTGATCCCGGCGACTCTGCAAGCCGACCAGGTCGAGACCTTCGGCGAGCAGGCCCCGATGGGTCGGGCCGCGCAGCCGGACGAGATCGCCCCGTCGTACGTCTTCTTCGCCGCGCCCCAGCTGTCGTCGTACTACACGGGTGAAGTGCTGGCGCCCATCGGCGGAGAGACCCATCCCGGTTGACGGACACGCGTCGCCGGCACTCACCCACGAGAATGAGGAGGATGACGTCAGATGCCGAAGACAGATGAGAAGGGCCGCCCCCGGAAGAGTGAACTGCCCGACACCGTCGCCAGATCGCCGAAGAAGGCGCAGCGCACATTCGCCGAGGCGCACGACAGTGCGCTCGAAGAGTACGGCTCGGAGGAGTCCGCGCATCGCGTCGCCTACAGCGCGCTGAAGCACTCGTACGAGAGAGTCGGCGACCGGTGGGTCGCGAAGAAGAAGCGGGGCCCATCCGATGAGCGTGATCGGAGCGGTGGCCCGGACGCCTCCGGCGAGAGCCATGGAGGCGTCGACGCGGAGGCCTCGAAGAAGCACCTCATGCAGGTGGCTCGCGATCTCGACATCCGCGGACGATCGACGATGCGCAAGGCCGAACTGGTGAATGCGATCGAGCGGGCGAACCGCAAAGCCGCAGACCGTTCGAAACGGTCCTGATTTCGGTCGAACTCCTTCCGAGACGCCCCCGCGAAGAGTAGCGTCGATGTCACTCGGTTCAACCACCAGCCGAGTTCCGTGCCATTGAGACGCCGCGTGCGTCCGGGCATTCACATCACCGCACAGCAGGCGACGCCATGTGCGTCAGCCTTCTTGCGGTCGACGTCAGAAGGAGCTCAGGAATGAAGGACAACGAGTACGACCACGTGAGCGATCTCCTCGCTGAACGTGACACTCTGAACGACGACGATCCGCGACGCGCCGCCCTTCGCGACCGGGCGGTGGTGGAGAGCCTTCCACTCGCACAGCACATCGCCCAGCGGTTCGCGGGCCGCGGGGAGAGTCACGACGACCTCGTACAGGTCGCGCGACTCGGTCTCATCCAGGCCGTCGACAGGTTCCAACCCTCACGCGGCGCCGACTTCCTGTCGTTCGCCGTGCCGACGGTCATGGGAGAGGTCCGACGCCACTTCAGGGACAAGACCGCCATGCTCAGAACACCTCGGCGGGTCAAGGAGTTGGCGTTGAGGATGGGAATTGCCGAGGCACAGCTGACACATCAGCTGCGGAGATCGCCGACGCGGGCGGAGTTCGCCGCAGAACTGGACGTCGACGTCGCCGACATCGACGAAGCGCGCCTCGCATCGGCTGCGTCCTCGACGGTGTCGTTGGACAGTCCTGCGGGCGACTGCGACAGGCCGTCGTCCGAGCGGATCGGCGACGTCGACGGGCGCTACGACGTCGTCGACGACACGCACGCCCTGAGGCCGGCCCTCGCGCGGCTTCGGGATCGTGAACGTCGGATCCTCGGCCTACGGTACTTCGAGGACCTGTCGCAGAGCGCGATCGCCGAACGGACTGGGCTGTCCCAGATGCACGTGTCTCGACTGCTCCGGAAATCGATCGCCGACCTGCGGCAGGAACTGACCGCGGCCTGACCGGCCTCACCGGGTGTCGGGACGCCCGTGGTGGTGTTGCTCGTAGTCGAGCGCCTCCTCCTCAGTAACCTCGGGGATCAGCGGGTCGTGTTGCGGACGGTCGTGGGCCGGGTGTCGCGCGAGCGTGACGCGCACTGCGGCGAGGAATCCCAGCCCGGCGATCCCGCAGGCCACCGTCGCGATCACCCACGGCGTCAACGCCCAGTCGAAACCGGCGGCGACGAGCGTGATCGCGAAGAACGCCAATGCCAGCAGCAACAGTCCGTATCCGACGAGTCCCATCGCTTTGAGCGGTCGGACACTGGCGGCCGGCGCGTGGGCCTCGACAGGATCGTCGATGCCGTCGTCACCGAGACCGGGTGTGCCGTCGGCGGTCATGACGGGAGTCCTCTGAGCGCTGCGATCGACGTGCATTCGCAGAGTTTGCAGATGTCCATGTCGGTACTCCTTCCCTGGCAGGACTGTTCGCCTTGCGAATACGGGTACCCGGTCGCCGTGGAGTCAAACATCGGTCGTGGAGGGTTGCCGAGTCGGCCGAGTTTCGGCACGGTGGAGTCATGAGCGATCAAACGAGTGTGACAGTGGAACGAGTCATCGACGCACCGGTCGATCGTGTATTCGACGTGCTGAGCAACCCCGAGCGGCACCAGTCGCTCGACGGATCGGGGTTCATCAGAGGCGTCGATCACGCCGACCGGATCCAACACGTCGGCGACGTCTTCACGATGAACATGGAAGGCTCCCACATGGGTGGGGAGTACCAGACCGACAACCACGTGACCGGATACGTCAAAGACAAGCTGCTCGCGTGGAAGACGGCCCCGGCGGGAACCGAGCCGCCCGGCTGGGAATGGGTTTGGGAACTCGAGTCGCAAGGTCCCGACGAGACTCTGGTCCGCCACACCTACGACTGGTCGAAGGTGACCGAAAAGAGCCTTCTGGAGAAGGTCGGCTTTCCTCTCGTCTCCGAGCGAGACCTTCACGACACTCTGTCGAGGCTCGCGGCTCAGGCCGCGACAGACTAGAGGACCGTCACGGCGATACGTCTTCGTGCGCGCTGAGGACGATGCGGTCGACGCTGGAGCGCGCCCGCGACGGCAGGTCGACGTCGGCGAGCCTGGCGTCGATCGCCGCTGCAAGCGCGTAAAGCTTCACATTCGACTCCTGTGAACGCCAGACGAGCAGATCGAATGCCTGCTGAGCGTTGAGTCGATAGGCGAGCATCAACGCGCCTTTCACCCGCTCGATCGTCGCGCGTCGACGGACCATCTCGTCGATGTCCATGCGGCCCCGCGAACCGCTCCCGTCTGCGGTGTCGCCGTCTGCCGACGCCGCGACGTAGAAGCCGAAGGTTCCGCGCCGACGTCCCTCGGGATCGTGCATGAGGTCGCCGACGACAATCACCGGGATGACCGACCCGAGCCGGTCGACGATGCGATGTTGACTGCTGAAGGGCTCGCCCGCACTCCGGACTCGTTCGATCAGATCGGCCACACGCTCCCTGTCGTCGGGATGCTTGTGAGCGAGGAGCAGGTCGATCGTGGGGGCGACCGCCTCCGCGGACTCGTAACCGTGCAGTCGGGCGAGTTGATCGGACCACTCCCAGCGGTCCTCGTCCCGGTAGTACCAGAATCGGCCGTACCGGAACGCCGGATGCTCGGCGGCCGGGTGGTCGAGTTGTCGTTGCACGATCCGACGATAAAGAGTGCGGGGGTTAAGCGGCTCACCCTCAGGGGTGTATCCAGGGTGGGTACGGTTGAGTTATGGGACCGATCAGGGTAGCCATCATCGACGACTACGACGTTGTCGTCAGAGGCCTTGCGACCATGCTCAGGCTGTACTCACACCGGGTGAGTGTGCAGGCGTTGTCCACCTCGGGTGACGTCTCGGAGCCGGTGGACATCGCCCTGTACGACTCGTTCGCGAACCCGCCCGCCGATCGGCAGACGATCGACACGCTGCTGACGAACAACAAGGTGGGCCGGGTGGTGGTGTACTCCTGGGAGGTCTCGGAGCCGACGGTGGCAGCGGCTCTGGAGAACGGCGCCACCGCTTTCCTGTCCAAGAAGCTGCCGGCCGCCGAATTGGTCGACGCGCTGGAGAAGATCCACGGAGCCGACGACACTCCTCGAGTGTTCCCGGGCCGAGCGGAGACCGCGGTGTCCACCGCGGGGGACTGGCCGGGACGCGAAGAAGGCCTCACTCAACGTGAGGCCGAGGCGTTGGCCCTCATCACACAGGGCCTGAGCAATGCGGACATCGTGGGTCGAACGGGACTGTCGATCAACTCCGTCAAGACCTACATCCGCACGTGTTACCGCCGTATCGGAGTGTCCACTCGGGTACAAGCCGTGCTGTGGGGCGCACAGCACGGCTTTGTGCCCGACCAGCCGAGACCCTAGCGGACCTGCCTTCCGGAGAAGGCTCGCAGAATCGCAAGCAGGATGATCGATCCGAGCAGTGCGGTGAAGAACGTGAACCACATTCCGCCGCTGGCCGTGTCGAGGAAGAAGCTCAGCAGGAACCCGCCGAGCAGAGCGCCGATCACGCCGACCACGATGTTCGCCAGCAGCCCCATCTGGGCATCGGTGCCCATCACCTTGCTCGCCAGCCAGCCGGCGAGACCTCCGATGATGATGTAGCCGATCCAGCCGACGGACGTGAACGTCGACGACTTCGCGAGAACGTCGACGGCCGCGAGTTGAACATCAGACATGGCAGTACCTCCTTGATTGTTGGACAAGTGGGGTTACCCGGAACTGCGACAGTTCAACCGGAAGACGTCGACGATCTTGGCGCAGAACGCGGGAAGGTCATCTGGATCTCGACTGGACACGAGCCCACCGTCGACGACGACTTCGCCGTCGACCACTGTGCCTCCCGCGTTCCGGATGTCGGTTCTGATGCTCGGGTAGCTGGTGAGGGTGCGTCCCGCGACGACATTGGCTTCGACGAGAGTCCACCCGCCGTGGCAGATCACCCCCGTCGGTCTCTCCGCGTGCATGCATCCTCGAACGAAGTCGACGGCGTGCACGTTCTGGCGCAGCTTGTCGGGGTTCGTCGTTCCGCCGGGGAGTATCAGCGCGTCGAAATCGGCCACCGACACGTCCGTGATCACCTTGTCGACGGGGTGGCGCCCGGCAGGCTCGACGTCTTTGTGGAACGCCTGGATCTCGCCGTCGTGAAGGGACACCAGCACCGTTCGAGCGCCTGCCCGCTCCACGGCTTCCCGAGGCGCCGTCAGCTCGATCTCCTCGACGCCGTCGGTGGCGAGAATCGCCACCACCGCCCCGTCGAGCGGCCTGCCGGCCGGAGGCGCCTGTGGTGCGGAGTCCTCATAGATCGGGTCGTCGTCGGTCATCGCCTTCTCCTCTCCTCACGGTTGATCCGCCGACGGTGGCTCGCGTCGCACAACGGTGCCGTCGCGCTGAGCCCGCACGCGCAGATCGCTACTTTGAATCGGTCACAGTGGATGGTGGAGCCGTCGGCGCATTCCACGTCGACCGGTCCCTCGACGAGGATCGGTCCCTTCGGTACTACCCTGACCCGGCGCGCCGCACCGTCGGCGTGCGTCATGTCGACGTCCCCGCCGACCCGGGAATGCGCTGCGCGCGAATGACGACGATCGACTCCTTGTCGCTCGTGGAGTCGAGCAGGCCGTCTCGGATCAGGAGTGCGCGACGCGACTCGACGACCGGCCCGAACGGGATCAGCCGTTCACGAACGACCTTCGCCCGCAGCCCGGCATCTCGCAGCGCCGCCACGGACGTGTCCACGCCTGCGAGCTCGGACTGGACGATCAGCGCTGTGCCGTGCTCCGCCAACAGCCGGGGAAGTATCGCGCAGACCACGTCGAGCACGGCTCGACCGTCCGGCCCGGCGTTCCACGCATGGATCGGTCCGACGACGGACGACTCCGTTCCCGGGGGTGTCGGAACATACGGGGGGTTGCAGGTGACGAGGTCGAATCCGGTCTGGTCCACTGCAGTCAGATCGGACCACATGACAGCGACGTCCACCCCGTCGCGGGTGGCAGCGCGGCGCGTGGCATCCACCGCGTGCGGGCACGAGTCCACCGCGGTCACCGCGGCTCCCCGGAGTGCACCCGCGATCGCCACCGCACCCGACCCGGTGCACAGATCGAGCATCGTGGCACCGGAGAGGTCGACCGATGACAACGCGTCTATGAGGAGATCGGTGTCCTCCTGCGGGCGGTAGACCTCGTGATCGTTCCCCGGTGCGACGGACGCGTCCGGCGACGTCAGCGGGAATGCCATGTCAGCCGTTCCGCCCGCGATACGCGGCATGCCGCAGGTCGTCCCACCAGTCGCGGACAGGCCGCATGTCGTCGGGGACCGACGTCGAATCGAACTCGGCGACGTCGTCGGTCACCGGCTCGCCTCCGAATTCGACTGATCCCAACGGCACACTCGGCCGTCCGTGTGGGCTTCCGGTCAGTTCGAGGACTGCCGGAGCGTGTGCGAGTCCACGACCGAGGCTCTCGAGATCAAGGCCTGCGCCGACCTGCGGTGTGCGGAGTCGGCCGGACACTCGCCACGTTCGGCCGCGGTATCGGAACTGTCCGTGTGCCGTCAGCGGGACCTCGTTCCAGTGGAGCGCGGGCCGCATCACCGGAATCCCCGCGATCCGTCGTTCGGGCCCGGACATCACCAGGTCCCAGCCGACCGAGGGGAATCGTAGTGCGGCCCCGACAGTGTCGGGCAGCAACCCGGGGAGCCCGAGAGCCTTGGACAGGCGGACCGTGACCGGTCCCGAGCGGATCGGGAGGTGGTCGGCGTCGACGACGGCCTCCCCGGATACGACAACTCCGGAGCGGTGAAGCAGCGCGGTGTCTCTCATGGAACCTCCTTGCGTTCGTGCGGCGCTCGTCGGTGCGAAACTGTGGTGATCCTGGGGTACCCGGAACGAGCCGGAGTCAATCCTGGTTTGGAGCCCCGCACGACCGGGTACCCGGTCATCGGCGGTCCGGCTCCCGAAACCACAGGCAGGTGACCAATCGTGACTCGACAGACCCAGACACCGACACGCCGCGCTCAACGTTCGCTGCCCGATTCTCGCGGCCCGGTGTCGAAGCGCATCGTGAATGCGGTTCGTGCATCGACAGGCGATGCGCCGACGGCGATCGATGTCCCGGACGACCTCGATCCATGGGGTGAGGACGTTCAGCTCGCGCTCCTCGTATGCCACGAACTGCACTATCGTGGGTGGTCCGACGCAGGACGAGACTGTGAGTGGGATCCCGCCGTCATCAGTGCGCGAACCCGTCTGGAGGACATGTTCCTCGACGCGGTCGCCGATGAGGCGGCTCAGCTCCTCGGTGAGGGATCTGCGGACGATCAGTTGGGCGCCCTGGCGCGTGCTGTGCCGTCGGGCGTGACCGCGCACTTGAAGAGGCACGGCACCGAGGACGAGTTCAACGACTATTTCGCGGCTCGCTCCATGTATCACCTGAAGGAGGCGGACCCGCACGCGTGGGCGATCCCGCGACTGAGTCGTACGGCGAAGGCGGCGTTCGTCGCGGTGGAGTACGACGAGTACGGAGCCGGTCGAGGCGAACGCGTGCATCAGGAACTGTTCGCCGAACTGTTGTCGTCGATGAACCTCGACGACGGCTACCTGGCGTATCTGGACGCGGCCCCGGCGGTGGTTCTGGCACCGGTCAATCTGATGTCGTGCCTGGGGCTTCGTCGTTCACGGCGCGGCGCGACGGTCGGACATTTCGCGGCCACCGAGGTGACGTCGCCGGTGGGATCGGCCTGGCTGCTCGCCGGACTCGACCGGATCGACGCCCCCGAACCCGCACGATGTTTCTACCGCGAGCACGTCGAGGCCGATGCCGTCCACGAAATCGTCATGCGAGACGAGGTGGTCGCCTCCCTGCTCGCGGACGAGCCGTCCCTGCACGACGACGTGCTGTTCGGGATCAGAGCGTTGCAGGTGGTGGAGAACCGTCTGGACGCCGCCTTCACCACCGCGTGGGAGACGGGCGAGCCTCTGATGGGTCAGGACTCCACGGGTCGGAACCTGGTTCCGATCCGACCGTGCAGGTCGGGGGAGATCTCGTTGATGAACTCCAGCGTCTCGGCCTTCTCGGCACCGCGGTACGGCGTCGGCACGTAGTCGTTGAATCCGGCGTCGCGCGACAGGCGGGTCGGGATCACCCGGTACTCCGATCCCGACACTCGCTCGCCGGTGACGGTGAGGCGAGTCTGCAGGATCATGGTGCGCTTGTCGGACGGGTTGGTGTTGCCGCCGAATGAGAAGTTGCCGAGCGAGTAGGCGATCAACTTGCCCTTGTACGTCGACATCGACTGGAGCACGTGCGGATGTGTGCCGATGACGGCGTCGGCGCCCTGATCGATCGCGAACTCGGCGAGTGAGGTCTGCACCTCGTACGGCCGATTCTCCGCCTCGATTCCCCAATGAAAGAACGGGATCACCACCTGTGCACCCTCCGCCCGGAGGGTTGAGAAGTCGGTGCGGACTTTGGCACGGAATGGCACGGTGTCGGCCCAGGCTTGATAGCCGACGAGTCCGACCCGGACACCCTTCACATCGCGGATCACGCGGAAGTCGTACGTCGAGCCCTCCGACTCGTGGCCGGTTCCGACGTAATCGACGCCGACGGCGTCCAACGCGCGAGTGGTGTCGTCGAAGCCCGCCTGGCCGTAGTCGAAGGTGTGATTGTTGGCCAATGTGACGACGTCGATCCCGGCGGCGGGCAGCGACTCGGCGACCGCGGGGTCGCCGTAGAAGTGGTAGGTCTCACCGTCGCCCTTGTACCGCTCGCGGCGCTCGCCGGTGAGGGCGACCTCGAAGTTCGCCACGGTCAGATCGTCCGCGGTGAAGTAACGTTTCACGTTCTGGAAGAAGTAGTCGGGAGACTTGCCTGCGCGGGCCCACAGTTCGGGGAGGGTGCCCCCGCCGAAATCCTTGTCGGTGCCGAGGATGTTGTCACCGACCCAGCTGATCGTGATGGTCCTGGTGCTCGGAACGTTCTGCTCGGTCGGGACAGGGGATGTCTCGGCTGCGAACGCCGCGCTGTCGACCGACTGCAACATCAGCGGAGCGGCGCTTCCGCCGACGGCTGACACGGCCGTCATCATCACGGCACAGAAGCCGATTCGTCCCGATCGCACCCGAACATCCAACCCGGTTGCGCAGACCGCTGCAAGCCGTCGAACGGTGTAACTCGGGTACGATCACTCCGACGTCACGGTGTTCGGGAAGTCCGGTGAGAAACCGGCGCGGTACTCGCCACTGTGAGCAGGTCCGGCGGGACCGAGAAGTCAACGTCTTCAGCCACTGGGCAGCGCCCGGGAAGGTTGTTCCGCCGGTAGACCCTGTTGAGCCAGGAGACCGGCCGTGACCGACCCCCGAATAGGTTTTCCACGAGTAATGGAAGGCGGGCGTACTTTGCGTACCCGTTTCACAGTCGGCGCCTCGATCGCCGCGATGTCGTTGTTGTTGGCCGGCTGCACAAGCACGAACGGCGGTGACGAGACGACGTCGGGCGCGATCACCGTGCAGAACTGCGGCCGGACAGTGTCGTTGAGCGCCTCGGCGAAGGCCGCGATCACGTTGAACCAAGGAGCGACCGAGACCGCCCTGTCGATCGGTGCAGGTGAACAGCTGATAGGCACCGCATATCTCGACGACACGATCGCGCCGCAGTGGGAGCAGGCCTACAACAAGATTCCAGTGCTCGCGAAGGAGTTCCCGGACCGCGAGACCGTGATCACGCGTAAGCCCGATCTGCTCCTCGCGTCGTACGGCACGGCGTTCGACGAGAAGGCTCTCGGCAGCCAGGACGAGTTGGACGCTCTGGGCATCGCCACCTACGTGTCGCCGTTCGCGTGCAACGACAAGACCAAGCGTGCCGAGTCGTCGTGGGATGCGATCGCCGGCGAGACCTCCGACAACGGTGTGCTGTTCGGCCGCACGGATGAGGCAGACGCGGTCAACGAACGGATGCGTGACGAACTCGCGGCCGTCGAGGCGTCAGCGGCCGGGCGTGGCAAGTCGATCTTCTGGTACGACAGTGGAACCACCACGCCCTACGTCGGCGGTGGGAAGGGCGGCCCGCAGTTGATCATCGACGCGGTCGGCGCCCGAAACGTGTTCGCTGGCATCGACGGCAACTGGGCCGACGGGGATTGGGAGAGCGTCGTTCGGGCGGATCCGGACGTGATCGTGCTGGCCGACGCCTCGTGGGACACGGCACAGGCCAAGCGGACCTACCTGGAGAACGATCCGGTGTTGAAGAATCTGAAGGCAGTCAAGGCCGGGTCTTTCGTCGTGCTGCCGTTCTCGACGAGCACACCGGGACCCCGCCTCATCGACGGGGCGGTGACCGTGTCCGAACAGTTGGCGAAGCGCTGACCGTCACGAGATCGGCTTCGGCCTACCTCGGCTGGATGGTCGGTCTGACAGTTCTGCTCGTGGTGAGCATGGGCGTCGGGGTGTTCGCGGGTTCGGCCGACATCGGACTCGGCGAGGTGTATCGAGCCGTCGCGGGCCAGTTCGGGATCGGGTCGGGTGTTGATGCGAACACCGCCTACATCGTGGTGGATCTGCGTCTGCCCCGCGTGGTCGAGGGCGCGGTGGTGGGGGCCGGGCTGGCATTGTGCGGGGCCGTCCTGCAGTCGTTGACGGGCAACGTCCTCGCCGATCCGTACATTCTCGGACTCGCGTCCGGGGCGTCTGTGGGCGCCACGGCCGTCCTCACGCTCGGAACCACTGTCGCCGGGCTGGCAGGCGGTCCGGCGGTGTCGGTCGCGGCATTCGCTGGAGCGATGCTGGCGTTGCTCACCGTGTTCGCGATCGCGACCACTCGGACCGGCGCGTTGCTGCCGGGCCGGTTGATCCTGGCGGGTGTCGCCGTCGCCCAAGCCGGCGCGGCCCTCAGCGCGATCATGATTCTGCGGGCCGACACTGGAGCCGCGGATCGGGTCATGCGCTGGACACTCGGATCGCTGGCCGGTGCACGCTGGTCGACGATGCCGCTGCTCCTGACCGTGGTCCTGGTCGCCGCCGCGGTGATCGTGCTGGTGTCGAGAACCCTCGATGCGTTCGCATTCGGTGAGCGCAGTGCCACGTCGCTCGGTGTCAACGTCACCGCCACCAGGTGGCTGCTGTACTCGATCGTGTCGGTCTGCACCGCGGTGATGGTGGCGCACAGCGGGATCATCGGATTCGTCGGTTTGGTGGTGCCGCACGCGGCGCGGATGATCGTCGGGCCTCTGCACGTGCGGTTGCTGCCCGTGGTGCTGCTGGTCGGGGCGCTCCTGCTCGTCTGGGCGGACGTACTGGCCAGAACCGTCGTAGCGCACCAGGAGATCCCGGTGGGTCTGGTCACCGCCGTGATCGGCGTGCCTGCATTCGTGTGGCTGCTCCGGCGCAGAGGAGGCGCCGCGTGAACGAGCATCCTCCGGAGATCCGCGTGATCGATGCGAGTGTCCATGTGAAGTCGAAGGTTCTCCTTGACGGGGTCTCGTGCACTGCACCCTCCGGGGCGGTGACCGGTCTGATCGGGCCGAACGGGTCGGGCAAGACCACACTGCTCTCGCTGGTCGCCCGATGGCGCAGGCCGTCGTCGGGGACGGTCTGCATCGACGGGCAGCCGGTGGAGGAGTTCGGTCGCCGGGAGTACGCACGACGAGTCGCCGTCGTCGAGCAGCATGTGGCGACCGAACTCGACCTCACCGTGGAACAGGTGGTCGGGCTGGGCGCCATCCCGCACCGGACAGGCTGGGCGGTGCCCTCGAGCGTCGCCGACGTCGACGATCACCTCGCCGCGATGCGCATCAGCCACCTGCGTTCTCGCACCTGGCAGACGCTCTCCGGAGGAGAACGGCAACGGACGCAGGTCGCGCGGGCGCTCGCTCAACGTCCCGAGGTGCTTGTACTCGACGAACCGACCAACCACCTCGACCCGGCGGCCGCGTACGACCTGCTCGCCGGAGTCCGACAGAGTGGGCGCACCGCGCTCGTCGCACTTCATGATCTGTCGCTTGCGGCGGAGTTCTGCGACCGACTCGTGATCCTCGACCATGGTGCGCTGGTCGCCGAGGGCCCGCCGCACGAGGTCCTGACGAGTGAACTCCTCGCCGACGTGTACGGTCTCGACGCCGAGGTCGTCGCACACCCGCGCAGCGGAAGACCGCTCATCATCACCTGCGGCACCGTCGACGGGCCGAAACGGTGACGGCGGACTGGGTCGTCGTCACTGCACCCACCGACCGGGGCGGCGATCCGGCCGACGAGGTGGCCGCGGCGCTGGTACACGCCCGACGCCGATTCCCCGGAATCACTGTTCGCACCGCGGTCCTCGGAGGGCAGTCCACCGTCGTCGACGCTCTCGACGACGCGGCCGCCGCGGGTGCGACCACAGTGCTCGTCGTCAGCGGACAGACCGTGATCGACCGCAAGACCGACGCGTGGTTTCGGCGGGTGATCGGGCATTGGCTTCGGACGCGAACCGACCCACCGGACGTGCGCATCGGTCGACCGCTGTCGGAGGGCTCCGGCTACGCAGGGCTTCTAGTCGAGGCGATCGATCACGGCGGGACGCCCGCTCGTGCCACCACGGCGCCCTTGACCTCACCGGCGTGGCAGGAGGTTCCGGCGTTCAACCGGCACTTGCTGCTCTGTCGAGGTCCGAGGTGTTCGGCGCAGGGAAGCGGAGAGACCCAGCACGCGATCGCCGAGGCACTCGACGCGAGGGGGCTCGGTGACGACGACGTCCTCGTGACGCTGACCGGGTGCATGTTCCCGTGCAACCAGGCCCCTGTCGCGGTCGTGTATCCCGACGACACCTGGTACGCCGGGCTCACGTCCGATCGAGTGGATGAACTCGTCGACGAGCACCTCGTCGGCGGCGCACCGATCACTCGATGGTCCGCGCCGCGGCGTCGATAGGATCGAGACGTGGAAGGAAGCACAGCGGACGGCGGCGGCTCGTCCCATGGAGTCCGGCTCGTCGTGTGCGACATGGACGGCACACTTCTCGACGAGAACGGAGACGTCCCCGACGGATTCTGGCCGTTACTCGATGAGATGACGGCCAGGGGGATCGCCTTCGTCCCGGCCAGCGGCCGGCAGTACCAAAGCCTCGCAAGGCTCTTCGATGCAGTGCCGCACACGCTGTCGTACGTCGCCGAGAACGGCGGCGTGACGATGCACCGCGGTGAACTCCTGCACTCGACGACGATGGAACCCGACTTCGTCGCCAGCGTCGTCCACACCATCCGTGAGGCCAACGCCGGAGGCCGCGGCATCCGCGCGATCCTGTGTCGAGTGGCCGGCGCGATCGTCGAGTCGGACGACCCGGCGTTCGCCGTGCACGCTGCCGAGTACTGCGCGGAGCTCGCACTCGTCGACGATCTCGCCGCGCACCCCGAAGGCGTCGTGAAGATCGCGATCTACGACTTCGGGAATGCCGCGGCCACCGCGCGCGACGTGCTCGCGCCGCTCGGCGAACACCACAGCCTGGTCGTGTCGGGGGAGCACTGGATCGACATCACGGCGCAGGGCGTCAACAAGGCCGTCGGTGTGCGCAGTCTCCAGCGTGAACTCGGCGTGAGCGCAGAAGAGACCGTCGTGTTCGGCGACTACCTGAACGATCTCGAGATGCTCGGCGAGGCCGCCGGCTCGTATGCGATGGCCAACGCGCACCCGACGGTCGCCGCCGCCGCCCGCCACCGCGCGCCGTCCAACGTCGAGCACGGCGTCGTCACCGTGCTCACGGGCCTGCTGGGTAGAGTTCAGGCATGACCGACGACCTGGCAGCCCGGCTCCTCGAGGCGCAGGTCGAGTACCTGCGAGGCCAGCTGGCCGATCCGCAGGCGTTCACCGAACTGGCGCGCGAGGAGATCACGTCGTTCCTCGCCGACGCGTCGCACCTGACGCTGTCGCAAGCGGTGTCCCGCGACATGATCAAAGCAGTCGCCCACAAATACGCGATCGCATTCCCCGTCGAAGGCGCCATCCCCGAACTCGTCGGGCAGGTCGCGGCCCGGCTGTACGCGCATTCGCGGAACGACGACCTCCGACTCTCGGACATCATCGATCGCAAACACTTCGACGACCTCGCCACCGGCGTCGCCGACCTCGGCATCACCCGACGCCTCGTCGAGCGGATCCTGGACAGCCCGGCGACAGTCGACGCCGCCGTCGACGTGATGCACCGCGCCGTCGATTCGTCACGACTGCCCGAGAAGCTCGGGCGGTTGGTCGACGGGACGGTCGAGAACGTGACGCGTCGCGGCGCTCGATTCGTGTTGCAAGCGAACAAAGCCGACTCCGACGAACTCGTCGTCGCCACCATCCGCGATCTCTGGGCGGCGAATGCCGATCAGAGCATCGGCGAGATGAGCACTCTCGTCGAACCGGGAGACGTCGAAGACGTCGTCGTCCTGATCTTCGAGTTCTGGCGGACGTTCCGCGACACCGACTACTTCGCGGCGCTGCTGTCCGAAGGCGTCGACGAAGTGTTCGAGGCGTACGGCGACACGCCTCTCGACGAACTCCTCGCCGAACTGGGCGTGGGTTACGACGACCTCGTCGAAGAGGCGCTCCGCTTCGGCCCGCACGTGATCGCGCAGATCGACAGGCACGGATTCATCGAAGCGGCCCTTCGACGCAGGCTCGCGCCGTTCTACCGGTCGGAGGCGTTCACCGCGGCCGTGCGGTGAACGCCCCAGATCAGAGCACCTGCGACAGGAACGTCTGAAGGCGTTCGCTCTCGGCGGCGGTGAACAACTTCTCCGGCGTCCCGGTCTCGACGACTCGTCCCTCGTCCATGAACAGCACGTTGTCGGAGACGTCGCGGGCGTAGCCCATCTCGTGCGTGACGACGACCATCGTCATGCCCTCCTTCGACAGCTCCGCCATCAGCGACAGGACGCCCTTCACCAATTCGGGGTCCAGGGCGCTGGTGGCCTCGTCGAAGAACATGATCTGCGGCCGCATCGCCAGTGCACGTGCGATGGCGACACGCTGCTGCTGTCCACCGGAGAGAGTGGACGGCCGGACGTCGGCCTTGTGCTTGAGGCCGACGGCGTCCAACTGTTCGAGGGCGAGCGAGTACGCCTCGTCCTTGCCGAGCCCGCGCAGCTTCTGCGGCGCAAGGGCGACGTTCTGCGCCACCGTCTTGTGGGGGAACAGATTGAACTGCTGGAACACCATGCCGATGCGCCGTCGGAGCTCGTCCGGGTTGTCGCCGAGAACGGACCGGCCGTCGACGAGAATGTCGCCCTGCTGGGGTTCGTGGAGACGGTTCAGGACTCGCAGGAGGGTCGACTTGCCCGACCCTGACGGGCCGATCACAGTTGTCGTCGTACCGGCGTCGACCTGGATGTCGACGCCCCGCAGCACCTTGTTGTCACCGAACGCCAGGTGAAGGTCTTTGCCGGTCAGAGAGACCGCCGCCTCGGTAGCCGCGAGCGGAGTGGTGGATGTGCTCACGAGGAATCAGGCCTTTCCGACGCGCAGGCGCTTGTCGATGTAGTTGACCAGGTGCGTCAACGGGACTGTCAGGATCAGGTACAGCAGGCCCGCGGCGAGCAGAGGTGTCAGGTTGCCGCTTCCCGCGTTGAAGTCCTTGCCGACCGCGAACAAGTCGCGCTGCATCACCGTGAGTCCGAGGAAGTAGATCAGCGACGAGTCCTTGATCAGCACGATGAACTGGTTCATCAGGGCCGGAAGCACCCGCCGGACGCCCTGGGGAATGACCACGAGGTTCATCGACGAGCTGTAGGAGAAGCCGAGCGCGCGTGCCGCCTCCATCTGCCCGGCCTCGACACTCTGAATGCCGGACCGGAAGATCTCACCGATGTAGGCGGCGGCGAGCAGGCCGAGCGCGATCGAGCCGAGCCAGAACGGATTGCCGCCGGTGAGGTTCTGGACGACCGGACCGAATCCCAGACCCACCATGAGAATGACGACGACGGCGGGCAGACCGCGGAAGATGTCCGTGTAGACCCGGGCCGGCCAGCGCAGCCAGCGAGTCCGGGAGATGCCCGCGACGGCGAGCAGCATGCCGAGCACGGTGCCGATGATGCCGGATGTCAACGCGATCTTCAGGGTGTTCGGGAGGCCGGTCGTGAACAGGTCGGGAATCGCCTTGCGGAACGCCTCTCCGTTGAAGAACGTCTCGCCCAACTGCGCGAGCGTGCCCTTCGGGGCGACTTCCTGAGCCTGTTCCTTGTTGCCTTCGTTCGCCTTCGCGATGGCTTCGAAATCAGGCAGCTTCGGCGCGGGCGCGGCCTTCGACCCGGGCTTCCAGCCGGCGGGAAGAGTCCGCGGCGCCCAGTCCTGGTAGAGCTTGGCCCACGTGCCGTCGGCGATGATCGCGTCGAGGGCGCTGTTCAGCGCCTCCACCAGCTTCGGGTTGCCCTTGTTGACGGCCCAGGCGGTGAAGTTGTTGATGCTGAAGGTGTTCTCGAGGATGCCGATGCCGTCGGACGGCTGAACAGTGCCCTCGGCCTGCTGGCTCGGCGCGACCCACGCGTCGATCTGGCCCGACTTCAAGTTCGCGTACGCGGTCGCGTAGTCGGGGAACTTCACCGGGTTCAAATTCAGCGTGTTGACGACGTAGTCGTCCTGGACGGTGCCCTGCACCACGCCGATGCGGGTCGACGCGCTGAGGTCGCCGAAACCCTTGATCGGGCCCCCGACCTTGGCTGCGAGCGAGAAGTACCCGAAGTCGTAGCCGTTGGTGAAGGCCACCGTGTTCCGACGCTCGTCGGTCGTGGTGATCGACGACGAGCCGACATCGAACCGTCCTCCCGCGACCTGGGCGAGGAGGCCGGAGAACTCGGTGCCGACGAACTCGACCTGCAGGCCGAGCTTGTCGGCCATCGCACGGAGCATCTCGTTGTCCATGCCCGTGTACTGCTTGTCGTTGTTGACGCAGATGCTCGGCGGTGCGTCACCGAGAGTGCCGACGATGATCTTCCCGTTGTTGATCAGCCCGAGGTCCGACGTGTTGATCTGGTCGAGCGGGGTGACGTTCGCCGTTGTGAACTTGTCGGGTGCCTGAGCGCTCTTGGCGAGGTTCGTCGGTGCCGCGGACGCACTGTTCACACCGGGAGGCGCACACAGGCCGGCGTCGTCACCGTCGCTTGAATCGGACGAGGAACCGCAGGCGGTCAGAGCGCCGATCAGGAGCACCACGATCAGCAGTGGCAACCACAGGCGTCGAGACGGCGACGACGACAGGCGTCGTCGGGCCGAGGAGAGGACAGTCATGGTTCGTCAGAATAGCTGTCCTGTCGTCCGACCCGACGACTTAAAGTCAGAGTGAGGCGAAACCCCGAGTTTCAGATCACCCCTCGCGGATTGTCATGGACGCGATCTTGTCGCCTGCGACATCGAACACGAACGACGACAGGCCGTTGGCGTGAGAACTGCGCCAATCGGCGATGACCGTCACCGTGTTCTTATCGACGGCGGTGCTGGTGACGGTCATGGTGCCGTTCGCGCCGATGAACTCGACGTCGCTCCACGCCTTGATCGACGCGCGGTCGGGGAAGATCCGCCCCCAGTCGTCGACGAAGCCGTCGTCGGTGAAGGCGTCGAGCACGGCCGTCTCATCGTGTCTGTTCACCGCGTCGACGAACTCGGTGACGGTGGCAGGAATCTCGCTCGTCATGGTGTCTCCCTTCATCTGTGGGTGTCAGCGGGTCGTGTAGCCGCCGTTGGCGAAGATCGTCTGGCCGGTGATCCACCAGCCGTCGGTCGCGAGGAACTCCACGATCGGAGCGATGTCCTCGATTCTCGTCAACTCCCCGTTCATCGCCTGGGACTTGTGGAAGGCGACACGTTCGGGTGTCTCCTGACCGTAGAAGAACGGAGTGTCCATCGGGCCGGGACCGACCGCAGTGACCGAGATCCCGCGACCGCCGAACTCCTTCGCGGCGGCACGCGTGAAGTGTTCCACCGGACTCTTTCCGCCCGCGTATGTCGAATATCCGTCGGTGAAGGCGGCGAGCAGCGACGTGACGATGGTGATGATCTTTCCGCCGTCGTTCAGAGTGCGGCCGGCCTCCTTGATGAAGAAGTAGGCGGCCTTCGAGTTCACGTCGAACATCTCGTCGTACTCGGACTCGGACGTATCGGCGATCGGCTTGCGGAGGACCTTGCCCACGGTGTTCACGGCGACGTCGATCCGACCGAGGGCCGCTTTGGCGTCGTCGAACAGTCGGGTCACCGCACTCGGATCGGTGAGATCGCCGGTCAGCAGCACGCCGGTGCGTCCGGACGCTTCGATGGCGGCCAGCGTCGCTTCGGCCTCGGCCCGCGACGACTCGCTGTTGTAGTGGATCGCCACGTCGGCTCCGGCCGCGGCGGCCTGCCGACTGATCAGACCTCCGAGGTTCTTTCCTCCACCGGATACGAGTACGGCCTGTCCCTCGAGTGTTCGCTTCTGCATGGCAGCCTCCCTATAGCGTTGGTATGTATCAACATATCGTCGATACAGGACTACTGTAGCGGCATGACAGAGAATTCGCGAGGCGATACACGGGAACGGCTGCTGGACGCGGCAGCCGACCTCATCGCGTCGTCACCCGGTGAGGACTTCTCGCTGCGCGAGGTGTGCGATCGGGTGAGGGTGAGGATGCCGACCCTCTATCACTTCTTCGGCAACAAACAGGGCCTCGTGGACGCCGTGGTGGAGCGGGGATTCGACCTGTATCTGGCGGAGAAAGGGGCCGCCGAGCCGAGTGGGGACCCGATCCTCGACCTGCGTGACGGTTGGGATGCACACGTGAGGTTCGGTTTGGCCAACCCCGGCTTCTACACGTTGATGTACGGAAAGGTGCGGCCCGGATACGCGCCCGCGGCTCAGGCGAGGCCGACCGAACTCCTGCGCGGGATCACTGAGCGGGCAGCGGCGCAGGGGTTGCTCGTGGTCTCTGCTGAGCAGGCCGCGGCGCATGTGCTGGCCACCAATATCGGCGTCACGTTGCGGCAGATCATTCAGGGCCGACCCGATTCGGAGTTGTCTGCGGCGGTTCGGGATGCGGTACTCGCGGGCATCACCGGGGCCGGGACCGCGTCGACCGACGACCGGGACGCGGTGCTCCGAGTCGCGCGCCTCGCGTCAACGGATCCGTCGATTCTCGGAAGACCTGAGACCTCGCTCCTTGTGGAATGGCTGCATCGGCTCATCGCCGCGCAGGCTTGACCGTGAGTGGGTGAACAGAAGAACGCCTCGAACCAGGACTGGTTCGAGGCGTTCGTTCGTTACAGCGCAGTGTCAGTTGGCGGCTTCGTAGGCGGCGAGGACATCGGCGGGGATTCGGCCGCGATCGCTCACGGTGAAGCCGTTCGCATTCGCCCATTCTCGGATCACTCGGGTGTTCGCGGCCGGTCGTGCTGCAGCGGCGGTGCGGCGCTGGGGTCCACGGCTCACCGCGCGCGATGCCGCAACGTAGGTTGCGACGTGATCGCGGAATTCTTCGGCGTGGGCAGGGGAGGTGTCGAATTCGTAGTTCTTGCCGTCGATGCTCCAGCGGACGGTCTCGTACTCGTTATCGTCCAGTTCTGCGCCGTCGATGTCGTCGACGATCTTGATGACGGTCTTCTTTGCCATTGGTTTCCTCTCACCGCGAATTCAGGCTGCTATTCAGCGCCTACTCTACACACTTTCAGCGGGTCGGGACGACCGTCGAAGAGGAGGCAGACGGTGATTCGGATGATTGGTCGGTTACCCCGGTGAGTGATTCCGGCGCTCTATCCGCGGCGCGAATCGAGGTGAATCCGTCCGACGTCACCGAGAATCCGGAACCGGAACCGGATTCGACACAATAGAGACCTTCGGCATCGGACAGGCACGCAAAGCGATCGATGGTGATGGCAGATCCCGGAGCGATCGTCGGGGTGCGGTAGAGCACCGGATAGCGATTCGAACATCCTCCCTCGCTTACGCCTTCGCCGGAGAGGACAACCAGGTTTCGGTCCCATTTGCACGCCGCGTCTTCACCTGCAGGCGCCTGGAGGGGGCCTTCGACATCGTCGGAGAAACAGACGAGCGCATCGGCCCCATTGTTCCCGGTAGAACACCTGATGCTGCGATCCGATGAGGAGAAGTGATAACCCGACACGTCTTGACGTTCGCCGTCCTCAGTGGTCGCGCCCTCGTGGAAGTCTGAATTGCTCACTCGCGGAGCGCCTTTGATGACCCGCTCGTAACTCCACTCGGACGGCACCGTGTTGTCGTTCGATCGGGACGCCGCCGTCGCCGAGATCGACGCGGGTTTGGTCTCCGTCGACAGCTCGTCGGTGCTCGGGATGACGATCCGGTTCGGTCCGGCGTTCTCGCTGAGCAGGCTGCAGCCGGAGAGTGTGACGCTGAGCGCTCCGAAGAGGGCGACGCTGACGATCGCGCCGCGGGATCCGTACCCTTGCACTGTGGCGACTCCCAAAATCGTGTTGTTCTATGTGTTCGCGCCGCTGCCCGACCCGGAGGCCATCAGCCTGTGGCAGCACTCCGTGTGCTCCTCGCTCGGCCTGCGCGGCAGAATCATCGTGTCATCCCACGGCA
The DNA here is from genome assembly GCF_037148075.1 of Gordonia malaquae. Classification (NCBI taxonomy): domain Bacteria; kingdom Bacillati; phylum Actinomycetota; class Actinomycetes; order Mycobacteriales; family Gordoniaceae; genus Gordonia; species Gordonia malaquae. The sequence continues at coordinate 715,100 of NZ_JBBCUB010000001.1, forward strand.
TCAACGCAACAGTGGGTGGCGACATCCGCGACGTCAAACGCTACGTGAAAGCGACCCGCGGGTACCCCGCGTTCAAGAACGCAGACATCAAATGGTCAGACGGAGTGGGGGACGACTTCCCTCGACTCTCGGTCAAGACGCGACCAGAGATCGTCACGTTCGGCGCCCCGGACGAGATCCGGGTGGATTCCGACGGGGTGATCGGAGGAGGCACGCATCTGTCGCCGGACGAACTCCACCAACTCGTCGCCGAGCGTGGCGACGAGGTGACATTTCTCGACGGTCGAAACACCATCGAAGCTCAGATCGGTCGATTCCGGGACGCGATCGTTCCCGACATCGACACCACTCGGGACTTCATTCCGCTCCTCGAGAGCGGCGCACTGGATCACCTGAAGAACAAGCCGGTGGTCACGTACTGCACCGGCGGTGTCCGTTGTGAGGTCCTCAGCGCCCTGATGGTGAACAGGGGATTCTCTCAGGTGTACCAACTCGACGGTGGAATAGTCCGATACGGCGAGCGGTTCGCAGACTCCGGGCTATGGGAAGGGTCGCTCTATGTCTTCGACAAGAGAATGACTGTCGATTTCGGTTCGCCCGCTGTGATCGGCAAGTGTGTCGAATGCGGCGAACCGACGTCGAATGTGGTGAATCACCCCGATCGCGACGGCCGGGACCTGGCGGTTCTGTGTGTCAGCTGCGCCACGTGACTGGTCGCAACGAGCGTCACATCCCGGTAGTCGTCCTCGCAGGATTCCTCGGCGCGGGTAAGACGACACTGCTCAATCATGTTCTGCGGAATGCGGGTGGTCGACGAATAGGCGTGCTCGTCAACGATTTCGGCTCGGTCGACATCGATTCTCTGCTCGTGTCGGGTGCGTCGGGTGGAACTGTCAGCCTCCCGGGGGGATGCATGTGCTGCACGACCGACGCCGAGGACCTCGGGGACGCGATCGCAGCTCTTTCGGCCGCCGAGGTCGGCCTCGACGCGATACTCATCGAGGCCAGCGGAATCGCCGAGCCGCCTGCACTCATCAGACTGGTGCTGGCAGCCCGGTCGGCCACGGCGTCGTACGGCGGACTCGTCTATGTGATCGACTCCGCGCAGTTCCTCTCGACGATTGCCGGACATCCGATGGTGGGCGGGCATGTCGCCGTCGCGGACCTGGTGGTTCTGAACAAGGCCGACCTGGTCGACGGCGACGAGATGGCACGCGTCCGCGACGTGGTCCGCGAAGTCAACTCGACGGCGTCGCTGATCAGCGTCAGCGATGCGTTGATCGATCCGGGCCTGCTCTTCGACGATGCTCCGGACCGCCCGATGGACGACGGCCCGCGGCAGCTCTCACTCGACGAACTGCTGCACGACGACCACCACGACCACTCGCATTTGCACGCCGAGTTCGAGTCGGTGTCGCTCGACCGAGTCGGTCCCGTCGACCCGCGCCGCCTTGCACGATTCCTCGAACGTCCGCCGGCCGGGGCGTACCGGATCAAGGGCACCGTTCTGGTCGACCTTCCCGGTCACGCCGACCAGGCCTACGTGATCCAAGCAGTCGGGGGCGTCGTCCGGGTCTCGCGGCAACCGTGGGGCGACCTTGGACCCGCGACGTCTCTCGTGGTGATCGGCTCAGGGCTCGACGTCGCATCGGCGGAGGCGGCCCTCGCCGGAGTGCTCGGTCGTGACGCCGACGACGAGCACGGCATTCTGCATCTCACGCGACACCTCGCCTGACTCCGCTGTCAGAAGATCGGCGAGTCCAGCCAGGCGGCCTCCACGCCGACCCAGCCCGCTGCGAGGTCGAGTGCATTGGTCACCCAGAGCGTGGCGAGGACGATGGCACAGGTCGCGATGCCGAGGGCCACTTGCGCGAGACGGTTGCCGTCGATGAAACGGCGATAGAACTCGGTCAGCCTGGACATGATCCAGTGGCGGAGACGGGCGGCCCATTCGAACTCCTGCGACAGGATCAGCAGGCCGAGGAACACGATCGCCCAACCGGGGCCGGGATACGGGATGGCCACCACGCCTGCCGCGGTGACGAGGATTCCCACGGTGATCGTCACATATCGAAGGACGAATCCATACCGATGATTGTGCCGAAGGTGCTGGTACCTGGTGCCGAGACGCGAGAACATGCCGGGCTTCTCACGCTTCTCGGATGAATCGAGTGGTCTGGTCACGGCACGTTAACGATTTCCGATCGCGAAGAGTTCCCGTTCGACAGCGACCCTCGACTACTGGTTCACTGTTACGCAAGTGATCAGTGTGACCACTGATGTGTCGTATGGAAGGAACCAGCGCCGATGAACGCTGTACGTGTTCGCCGCGGAGCAATCGCGGCAGCCTCGCTCGTCGCCTCGACGACCCTCGTGCTCGGTGTTGTCGCACCGAACTCCGATGCCGCGCCGAAGACTCCGACCGCCAAGGCGCTTACCGGCAAGACGATCTTCCTCGATCCCGGACATCAGGGCTCGGCGGCGGGCCACGACCTCGGCAAGCAGGTTCCCGACGGTCGCGGCGGCACGAAGGAGTGCCAGACGACCGGTGCCACGTCGGTCACGGGTAAGGCCGAGCACACCATCAACTGGGACGTCGCCCAGCTGGTGAAGGCGGCGCTGGAGAGCAAGGGCGCCCGCGTCGTCCTCAGCCGCAACGACGACACCGGTTGGGGCGGCTGCGTGGACGAACGCGCCGAGGCCGCCAGTCGGTCAGGCGCCGACGTCGCGGTCAGCCTGCACGCCGACTCGACCAGCACTGGAGCAGATGCGGGCAAGGCCGGCTTCCACATGATCGTGCCGACGCTGCCGATCCTCGACAAGGCCGTCGACTCGGTTCAGTCGGGTGAGGGACGCAAGGCGTCGAACACCATGCGTGACGCCTTCAAGAGCGCCGGATTCAGTCCGGCGAACTACGCCGGCGCAGTCGACGGCATTCAGACCCGCTCGGACATCGCCGCGGTCAACCTCACTCGTGTGCCCGCGGTGTTCGTCGAGATGGGCAACCTGTCCGACCCGGTGGAGGCCGCAGCTCTGGCGTCGCCGCAAGGCGCGGCGCGCTACGCCGTGGCCATCACCAACGGCATCACCTCGTACGTCGGAGGCAAGGGCGCCTCGGCCAACCCGACCGCGCCGGTTCCAGCGCCGGGGACCGACAACTCGAACACCGGAGTGACGCCCTCCGATCAGAAGGCTCCGGCCGACGACTCCGCATCCGGCGTCGACCTCGCGGGCCTCGCCGCCATCGGCCCGCTGATCGACCAGATCACCAAGGCCAAGAGTCCCCAGGAGGCACAGCGCATCCTGATGACGCAGGGCCAGGACGTGACCGCCGACGTCCTCAAAGCGATCCTCTCCGTCGTCTACGCGGTGTTCGGCGGCAAGCTCCCGATCTGATCGCCGCAGGCCGTGAGTAGGCTCAGTGGCATGGGTCTCAACCTGGGTCGACGCCTGACCGCTGTCCGCGAACTGTTCTGGGTCCGCACACCCGTTCCGTCGCTACGCGGACGGACGGTCCTCATCACCGGTGCAGCGAGCGGCATCGGACGGGCGACGGCGGTCGCCGCCGCCCGTGAGGGCGCCCGACTCGTGCTCACCGACCTCCAGGTCGACGCACTCGACGAGGTCGTCGCCGAGGTCGCCGGGCATGGCGGTGTGGTCGCGTACCACTCGGCGGGCGACGTCTCCGACTACGAATGGGTCGCGTCGTTCGCGCGCGCCGTCGACGCCGAAGTCGGGGTGATGGATGTCGTCATGAACGTCGCGGGCATCTCGGCGTGGGGGACCGTCGAGAACCTGCAGCATCGCCACTGGCGCAAGATCGTCGACGTCAACCTGATGGGCCCGATCCACGTGATCGAGTGCTTCGTGCCCCAGATGGTCCGGCGGGGGAGCGGCGGCCAGCTCGTCAACGTCTCGTCAGCGGCAGGTCTGCTCGCTCTGCCGTGGCACAGCGCCTACAGCGCGAGCAAATTCGGTATCCGCGGAGTCTCCGAAGTACTGCGATACGACCTGCGCAGGCACGGAATCGGTGTCTCGTTGGTCTGCCCGGGCGGCGTCGCCACACCGCTCGTCGGCACGGTGGAGATCGTCGGCCTCGATCGCAGCGACCCGCGAGTCGCCAAGCAGGTCGACGGATTCCACAAGATCGCGGTGACTCCGGAAAAGGCCGCTGCGGCGATCATCCGCGGGGTCACCAAGAACACGTACATGGTGTACACGTCCTTCGACGTCCGGTTCGGATACTGGTGGGCACGCAAGTTCGCGCTGCCGTACGAGGTTGCGATGCGGATCGCGAACAATCGCTTCGATCATCTCTCGCGCCTGTCGGGTGTCGGGCAGGTCGACTGACGTGTCGCTGCTCGTCGTCGCTGCGACGAAGGCCGAGGCCGCGCATGTTCCGGCGGGCATGGATGTCCTGATCACCGGCATCGGCAAGGTACGTGCCACGATCGCGTTGACGCGAGCCTTCGAACGCGGAAGCCACACGTCGGTCGTCAACATCGGGACGGCGGGTGCTCTGCACGATCACCACGCAGGCCTGTACCTGCCATCGGCTGTCGTCGAGCACGACATCAGCTCCGCCGAGCTCACCGCCATCGGCTACCCGATGACGGACCGGTGGGAGATCACTGGCGGGGATGGGACTGTTCTCGCGACCGGTGACACGTTTGTCACCGATGCGGCTCACCGGTCGGTGTTGGCGGCGCGAGCTGATCTGGTCGACATGGAAGGCGCGGCTCTCGCTCACGTCTGCGACGCTTACAACATTCCGCTGACCCTGGTGAAAGTTGTCAGCGACCAGGCGGACGACACGGCGATGGACTGGCCGAAGGCCGTCGAAGCGGCTGCTCGCGATCTCGCGCGGTGGCTGTGTTCGAACGTCTGAACTGTCCTGTTCAGTCGTCGAGCCCGGCCGCGAGGTCTTCGATCTGGCCGCGCTCACGCAGCTGCTGACCGGCCGTCCGACGCTGCGACGCAGGGATCTTCTGGGGCGTGGCCCGAGTGCGTTCGGCAGGTGAGGGTTCGGGTGCCGGGCGGCGGCGTTGCGGCTGCGGTGCCGGTTTAGCGGCGGCCTTGGCCGGGACTCTCTCGGAGGGCGCTGCCGAGCGGGGTGCGCGGCCGGGCTTCTGAGGTCGGGAGTCCGCCCTGGCCTTGGTGGTGCTGGTGCGGTCGGTGGTCGGCTTCCGCTTGGCGGGGGCGGGCTTGGCTGCCTTTCCGCCTGCGAGTCGCTTCTTGAGACCCTCCACACCGCCGAACGGCCGCTTGCTCTCGGGGCCTGTGAAGAACAGTCGCACAAGCACGACGAGCAGAGCCGCGACGAACGCGATGACCATCCACGGGAACGCGGTCGCGATCGGGAGGACCACCTTGAGAATGATCGTCTTCTTGTCGGTGCCGCCCTCATGCTGGCTGAACAGGGCCACGATGCCGACGATGAAAGCGATCAGCGGAGGCTGGACCGCGGCGGTGAACAATGCCCGCCGCCGGACGGCGAGCGCAGCGAGCACAACGCCGACGACCAGGAAGACCTTGAAGACTCGGCCCAGCGGAGGGGTCGAGTCCGCGCTGATGACGGCTCCGACCACAGTGAAGCCCGTTGCGAGGAGGACGGCACCCCACCAGGGCAGACCGCGGACCGACGGGATGACGGACTGCTGGTCTGCGGGCAGGGCCGAGCCTGCGAGCGATCGGGGAAACACACCTAGACGTTACCGGTTGTGCGTGCTCACCCACCTCATCCGAGCCCGTGAGTTTCCTGAAAACTATGTGCGCGGTGACACGGATCTCACCGTGGAGTCCACTGGTTTCAGTCGGGTCCGGTCAGACGTCGTCTGTCCGGTGGACACGGCGAGTGCCTCCAATTCCGACAACTTTCGAGCGGTGACGCCCAGCCGGGTGTCCACCGCGCCGATCGCCGAGTTGTAGCTCTCGACGGATCGTCGGAGAGCCGACCCGACCTTGTCGAGATGGCCGAGGACCTGGTCGATTCGCCGGTACAGTTCCCGACCGAGCGTCTGGATCTGCTCGGCGTCCTCGGCCATCGCGTGCTGACGCCAGCCGAGGGCGACGGTCCGCAGCAATGCGATGAGGGTGCCCGGTGTCGCGAGAACGATGTCACGGGCGAAGGCGTAGTCGAGCAACTCGGGATCGTGCTGCATCGCGGCGTCGAGCACGCCGTCGCCGGGAAGGAACAGTACGACGAACTCGGGGGAACTGGTCTGCGCGGACCAGTAGGCCTTCGCCGACAACGAGTTGATGTGAGCGCGGACTGCTTGGGCGTGGCGCACCGCCTTGTCGCGAGCAGCTTCGGGGGTGATGCCGGCCGATGTCGAATCGAGGAACGCCTGCAGCGGCACCTTGGCGTCGACGACGATGGTTCGTCCGCCCGCGAGGTGGACGACCATGTCCGGGCGGACCACCCGGTCGGCAGTCTGCCCGTGGACCTGCGTCGAGAAATCGCAGTGCCGCGACATCCCGGAGAGTTCGACGACCCGTTCGAGCTGGATCTCGCCCCACCTGCCGCGGATCTGCGGGGCCTGGAGAGCACCCGCGAGGCGCGCCGTCTGCTCGTGCAAGCGGTGCGACGTCAGTTGCATCCCACGAACCTGTTCGCTCAGGCCGGCGAACGCGTGGACCCGGTTGTGTTCGGATCGACGCAGTTCGTCGGACAACTGTCCGAGCGTGTCGCGCAGAGGCGCGACCATGTCGGCCGATGGTGCACCGACGTCTCGATGACCCGCCGCACCGCGTGCCCACCACCCGAGAAGTGCGCCGATGACGAGGCAGACGGGCCCGATGACGGCTGCTGTCGTAGTCATGCGGCCATCATGGACCCCGCCTCTGACAATTTCGTCGCCTTTGCAGGTCAGGCTGCTGCGGCGGCGACCTCGCGGTCGATCAGGGACTGCTTCACGTCCAGCCCGTAGCGGAAGCCGCCGAGTGCTCCGCCGATTCGGACCACCCGGTGGCACGGCACGAACAGTGCTGCGGCGTTTCGAGCACAGCACGATGCCGCGCCGCGGATCGCCGCCGGGTTGCCTGCGAGCTCGGCGAGTTCGGTGTAGGTGACCGGAGGACCCGCGGGCACCTGGCGGAGGGCGGCCCACGCCGCGGTGAGGAATGGGCCCGACATCTGGCGGACCCGGATGCGCGACGGGGCGTCGAGGTCTCCCGCGTAGTACGCCTCGACGGCTGCGATCACCTCGCGCCCGTCGCGGTCCTCCAATGCGTCGCCGCGCAACGACGGCGCGACGAGGTTGTGCAGGTATGCGGGGTCGTCGGTCCATCCGGATGCGTACACCACGCCGTCCTCGTCGAAGATCGCAGTGAAACGTCCGTCCGGGGTGTCTACGCCGGCCCAGCCGAGCGTCCGAGAGGTGGTCGTCATGGGAGTTCTCCTTGTGGTTCGTCGATCAAGTGAGCGAGCTGTCTGCGCCACAGGTGCATCGACGCGTACGACCGCCAGGGGCGCCATGCTCCGGTGATCTCCGGGGCCGCACCGAGTTCGGCGAGAGCCCGATCGATCACCAGGTCGGATCGGGTGAGGACGTCCGGATCGCCCGTCACTCGCATGATCACCTGGTCGGCGGTCCAGTCGCCGACGCCGCTCAGGCGCAGCAGGTCCGCTCGTAAGTTGGACGCATCGGCCCCCGCATGAAGTTCCATGTGTTGTCCACAGGCGTGCGCGGCCGCGGTGATAGCCGCGATCGAGCGGGCGGGTCCGGTCAGGACCCGCGGGCCGTCGGCGGCGATCGCTTCGGCGGCGGGGAAGAGGTGGGTCAGATGTTCGTCGTCCCACGGGAGCGGTTCGCCGAGTGCCGCCACCAGGGCTCCGATCCGAGTGCGTGCGGCTTTGACGCTCACCTGCTGGCCCATCATCACACGTATCAGCGTCTCCGGGCCGTCGACGCTTCCGGGAATTCGGATGCCGGGATTCGCGGCGATGAGCGGACCGAGCATCGGGTCGGCGCCGAGCATGCGGTCGACGGCGACCGGGTCGGCGTCGAGATCGCAGAGCCTGCGGATGCGGTTGACCGCGGCTCCGAGATCGCGCATGTCGAGATGATCGAAGCGGACCGCGATGTGGTCGTCGTGAAACGTGAGCCGCACCGCTGCCGGACCGTGCGGAAGTGACAGGCTGCGGCGGTACGTGGTTCCGTCCCAATGCTCCAGGCCCGGCACTGCGTGCGATGCGAGCCCGTACTGAGTCCAGGCGGCGTCGTACGGCTTGCGGAACGGGAGTTTGAGGGAGATCCCGTCGCCTGCCGTCGACCTCCGTGGCGATCCGTTCTTGACGGAGGCACGAAGGGCTGTCGGTGTGGCTGCGTACATCTCACGAATCGTGTCGTTGAATTGTCGAACACTTGAGAATCCCGCAGCGAAGGCGACGTCGGTGATCGACATGTCGGTACCGGTCAGGAGGATGCGCGCCGACGTCGCTCGGTGTGTGCGCGCCAGCGCCACCGTGCCCGCGCCGAGTTCGGCGGTCAAGACCCGACTGAGGTGGCGTTCGGTGTAGCCGAGAGCAGTGGCTAGCCCACCGACTCCGGCGCGGTCGACCACACCGTCTGCGATCAGCCGCATCGCCCGGGCTGCGAGGTCTGCGTCGGTGTTCCACAGCGGTGAGCCGGGAGTCGCGTCCGGCAGGCAACGCCGGCATGCGCGAAACCCCCGCACGGCCGCGGCCGCCGCCGTCAGGACGAAGTCGACGTTCTCGGGCTTGGGGGTCCGCGCCGGGCACGACGGCCGGCAGTAGATGCCGGTGGTGTGCACCACGGTCACGAATTGACCGTCGAACCGGGTGTCCCGGGCGGCGAGCGCGCGGTAACACCTGTCGAAGTCGAGCCGCGGCGGTCGGGGTGTTGTGCTGATCACCACTCCACGATGCCGGTGCGACGAGGACCGTGTCTAGCGGAAAACAGACATGACGGTGCGCCGCCCGGCTTTTGTCGGGGGTCTGTGTGACGATGTGGGCGTGACCGAGCAGAACGAGCCAGCTGACCAGGCCGGAACCCCTGCGGCCGACGATCTGAGAGAGGGTCGGCACCCGACACGCGGTCGGGTGTTCCTGGCCGGGCTGAGGTCGACGGCGACGGTCTGCCTGCAGATGCTCCTCGTCCTCGCGTTCCTCTACGCGTTGATGGTGCTGCTCGCGAAGTTCTGGGTGGTCCTGCTGCCGGTGATTCTCGCGATCGTCGTGTCGACAGTGCTGTGGCCTCCCGTTCGCTGGTTGCGCGGCAAAGGCGTGCCGGCGGCAGCGGCGACGGTTCTTGTGGTCCTGCTCGGGCTGGGTGTGGTCGCGGGCGTTATCGGACTCATCGTCCCGTCGATCGTCGATCAGGCCCCGGAGCTCGCGAACTCCGCCGTCGACGGCGTGAAGAAGGTTCAGGACTGGGCGCAGGGCCCGCCGCTGAACGTCGGCGACGAGCAGATCTCGTCGATGGTCGACGAGATCACCGACAAGCTGCAGAAGAGTGCGTCGACGATCGCGTCGGGTGTCTTCAACGGTGTCGGCGTCGCGACCTCTGCCCTTGTCACGCTGTTCACGACGGCCGTGCTCGTGTTCTTCTTCCTCAAGGACGGGCCACGCTTCATCCCGTGGCTCAATCGGACCATGGGCGTCAAGCACGGCGCCTCGCACATCGGCGAGGTGCTGATGCGCATGTGGAACACCCTCGGCGGCTTCATTCGCACGCAGGCGATCGTGAGCTTCGTCGATGCCGCGTTGATCGGCATCGGTCTTCTCGTGCTGAACGTCCCCCTGGCCGGCGTGTTGATCGTCATCACGTTCATCGGCGGTTTCATCCCGATCGTCGGTGCGTTCGTTGCGGGCGCCCTCGCCGTGCTCATCGCGCTCGTCTCGGTCGGTTTGACGAAGGCGTTGATCGTGCTCGCGATCATCCTCGTGGTGCAGCAGCTGGAGGGCAACGTCCTCCAGCCGTGGCTGCAGGCGAAGTCGATGGACCTCCACGCGGTGATCGTGCTGCTCGCGGTGACGCTCGGTGGATCGCTGTACGGCATCACCGGAGCCTTCCTCGCGGTGCCCGCTGCGTCGTGCCTCGCAGTCGCGTTGCGGTACATCTTGGAGCAGGTGGGGAAGGCCGCGGGTGAACAGATAGCCGAGGAAGACGCCGAGGCGGCGGCGAAGGCCGCCGAGCGCCAGATAGACTGACCTCCCGTGAGTCTTACCCTCGGAATCGTCGGCCTGCCCAACGTCGGAAAGTCGACCCTCTTCAACGCGTTGACGCGTAATGACGTGCTGGCCGCGAACTACCCGTTCGCGACCATCGAACCCAACGTCGGCGTGGTCGAACTGCCCGACGCCCGCTTGACGCGGCTGTCGGAGATCTTCGGCAGCGAGCGAATCCTTCCTGCGACGGTGTCGTTCGTCGACATCGCGGGCATCGTGAAGGGCGCCTCGGTCGGTGAGGGCATGGGCAATCAGTTCCTCGCCAACATCCGCGAGGCGGACGCGATCTGCCAGGTGGTCCGCGTGTTCTCCGACGACGACGTCGTGCACGTCGACGGCCGCGTCGATCCGTTCGCCGACATCGAGGTGATCGAGACCGAGCTGATCCTCGCCGACATGCAGACACTCGAGAAGGCGCTGCCGCGTCTGGAGAAGGATGCACGCAAGAACAAGGATCTCGCCGTCCTGCTCGATGCCGCGAAGAAGGCCGAAGGCTACCTGAACGACGGCAAGACGCTGTTCTCGGTGAAGGGCGAGTTCGACCTGTCGTCGGTCCGTGAGCTGCACCTGCTGACCGCGAAGCCGTTCCTGTACGTCTTCAACGCCGACGAGGGTGTGCTGACCGACGACGCGCGAAAGGGCGAGCTCCGTGCGGCCGTCGCTCCCGCCGACGCCGTCTTCCTCGACGCGAAGGTCGAGAGTGAGCTCCTCGAACTGGACGAGGACGACGCCAAGGAACTTCTGGAGTCGATCGGTCAGGACGAGGCAGGCCTGCACCAGCTCGCGCGCGCAGGCTTCCACACCCTCGGCCTGCAGACCTACCTGACGGCAGGCCCCAAGGAAGCTCGCGCGTGGACGATCCGCCAGGGCGACACTGCTCCCAAGGCGGCAGGCGTGATCCACACCGACTTCGAGAAGGGCTTCATCAAGGCGGAGATCGTCTCCTTCGACGACCTCGACACCTACGGTTCGATGAACGACGCCAAGGCCGCGGGCAAGGTCCGAATGGAAGGCAAGGACTACGTCATGGCCGACGGCGACGTGGTCGAGTTCCGGTTCAACGTGTAGGCGTCCTCGTACCGTCGGCTTCGAGAGGTCGCCTGTAGGGGGTAGAGGGCGAACCTGTATACGCCGACGGATCCTCGGCATGGTGGATGTCGACGGCGAGAGCGCCGTCCGCGCTCTACGTCAAGGAGACTTCGTGTCCGAGCCAGACTTGGTCGAGACCATCATCGTCGGCGGTTCTCTCGCCGGACTGACCACCGCGATCGCCCTCGCAGCGCGTGAGCGGCCGGTGACGGTCCTCGAACGGACTCGGGGACGCACCCAGCGCGGGGTGGCGATCGGCTTGGGTCGCACCGACCTCGACGCCGCGGTGGGGACTGAGCTGTCGACGCGGGTCATCGAGCATCTGGGTGAAGACTCGCTGCGGCAGGGCCCGTACCCGCACCCGTGGTGGAACGTCTATACCGCGCTTCGCGCTACCGCCGAAGAACTCCCCGACATCACCCTCATAGACGGTGCTCACGTGATCGAGGTCGGTGAGGACAACGAGTCGGCGTGGGCGATCACAGATGACGGACGGCGGTTCGCCGCGCGAGTCCTGATCGGCGCCGACGGCTACCGCAGCGTAGTCCGACGGCACGTCGCCGCTCATCATCCATACGCGAACTACGCAGGCTACATCGTGTGGCTCGGCCAGTCAGACTTCCCGCCCGAGGTGAACGGCAAGGATTACCGTGTCGACTTCGAATCCGGCGGACCCGAACTGCTCGCGCTGTACCCGATGGTGCAGGGGGACGGAACCATCCCGCGGTACGGATGGGCGTGGTTCGACACCAGCCACAACGACCTGCTCCGTGAGATCGGCGCGATCGACGGCGACGAGGTCCTGCACACGCCACGCACCACGGCCATTCCCGACGAGGTGTACGAGACGATGCAACGTCGCGCCCGCAAGGGTCGGAGCCGTGGCGAAGCGGCCTCACCAAGGCGTTCGGCGACCACGATGTGATCGCCACACCCATCACCGAGTACGTCGCCGACGCGGCGGCGATCGGTGACGCGATCGGCGGTCCCCTCGGGGAGCCCGCCGCAGCGCTGGCCGGCAACGATCGTGACGCGGTGCATGTCGCCCTTCGTCGCTACGAGGCACAGCGTCTGCAGCCGATGCGTCGAAAGGTCCAGGGTGGCATGTCGTTCGCGAGCATGCTCGGCTGAGCCGTTCAGGCCGACCAGCCTGAACGCGCGGCGAGTGTCAGGCGGACACGAGTCCGGTCTGCCCGCTTGAACGCACGAACTGACCAGGGTTCAGGTCGCTAGCATCGCGGTATGGATCAGAATCTCGTGACGTGGCTACAGATCCCAGCCGACGACGTCGAGGGTGTGTGGGAGTTCTATGGTCGCGTGTTCGGTTGGTCGCCGGAGACGGCGTACGCGAACGAGCCGCGGCCTGGAGCGATTTACGGAGAGGTAGTCCCACGCAGTGAGGACCTTCGCGAACCGCGTCCGGTGATCAGGGTCTCGGACATCGACGGCACATTGACGCAGGTGGAGGCCGCAGGTGGCGCGGTCATTGCGAGGAGAGTGGAGATACCCGAGATCGCGATGGCATTCGCGGTGTTCGCCGATCCGGCGGGCAACCGAATCAACGTCGTTGGCGACGTCTGAGCCGAGCCTCATAGGGACATCGCTGGGGAGCAGATTGCTGCAATTGCTCCTCTGGGCGCTGCGTGAGGCCTGTTCCGAAGGGGCGTTTGATCTGCGCCACGGGAAGAGCGATCGGCATCCGAAACACTCAGATATCCTGGTTCCGGCGGTGTCTGGCCGCCGACAGCACTTCCACGTGTCGAGCACGTGAATCATCTCGGAGAGGCTTGAGCCACTCAGGACATGTCCGGATGGAGTGCGGCGCACTGATCTGCGCCGACTTCAGCGTGCCGATGTGTCGCATCGGCCGACACGAGAGGACATGCCATGTCGTCGAAAGACCAGAAGAACCTCACCCAGGTCATCGAGAAGATCGCGAAGATGGATGAGCCTCGGCGCTCGATCGTCCAGCGGGTTCACGCTGTCATCATGGCTGCCGCGCCTGAGTTGAAGCCGCGAATCTGGTACGGGATGCCTGCGTATGCAGCGTCGGCGAGCACTCCGGCCCTGGTCACACTGCGTAATGACGACCGTCTGAACCTTGCGATCACCGAGAAGGCCCGCTTTCAGTCGGCGGGTGGCGCCGACGGGCTGCTGATGCCTGCGGCGTGGTTCTTCGAAACCGTGGACTCCGATACTGAGCGGCGGATCGCCGAGATCGTCCGGTCGGTTGTCGACTGACGTGTTTCGGGATCGGTGACCCGGGTGGCCCGGGCCGTCGACGCGACGCCCGGGCCACCTTTCTCGACTCCGTCTGAGTGATTGCACGCGAACGATTCCGCTGATCATGGGCCTGTGGACAGAGGCGTGTGCGGGGCAGATTGATCCACAAGGTTGTCCGTTGTAGGCGGTATGGCTGTTCGCGGGGGCGGTCACCGATACCGACTACGGGTACCTGCCGTTCGAGCGGGCCTTGGGCGCGGCAGAAGTGCAGGCGATCGCGGCAGACCTCGCGACGATCGACGATGAGGATGTGGCGGCCGATGTTCGTGCACATCCGGTCTATCGAGATCCCGGCGACAGGGGCCCAGTACGTGCTTTCGTATCTGTGCCAGGCGCGTGAATTCATGGCCACTCTTGCCGCGAACGGGCAGGGGATGTTTACACGATCGGGTGATCGGCGAAGCCGCGGCCGTACCATCGGGGGTATGGACGACACCGCGACTGAGGAACTCTACGTCGCGGGCGGATGTCTCTGGGGAGTACAGGCGTTCGTCGAGACTCTGCCGGGAGTGGTGTTCACCGAGGCGGGCAGGGCCAACGGAACGAGCGACTCGCTCGACGGCGACTACGACGGATACGCCGAATGCGTGCGGATTCGCATCGATCCTGCCGTGGTGAGCGTCGACCGGCTGATGACGTACCTGTTCGAGATCATCGATCCGTACAGCGTCAACAGGCAGGGACCGGACGTCGGGGTGAAGTACCGAACAGGTCTGTACTCGGAGAATCCAGGGCACCTCGACCTCGCTCGGGCGTTCATCACCGCACGCGACGACGCTGCGCTCATCGCAGTCGAAGTACTGCCGCTCACGAACTATGTGCGCAGCGCGGACGAGCATCAGGACCGGCTCGCGCGCTGCCCCGACGACTCGTGCCACCTGCCACGAGAACTGTTGGACAAGTATCGCGTCAACGTTTCCACGCCCGACCTCGTCGTACTCACCGGCCGACTGGTCTGCACCACAGCCGACGAGGCCGAGCGTGTCCGGAGACATCTGCCCGCGCACGTGGCACTGACACGCGCCGAGCCCGGCTGCCTGGCGTTCGACGTCGAACCGACCGACGATCCACTGGTGTGGTCGGTGTCGGAGCGATTCGTCGACCGGGCCGCATTCGACGCACACCAGGAGCGGGTGACCGGCAGCGCCTGGGCCGAGGCGACAGCCGGGATCACGCGTGACTACGTCGTCTCAGAGCGGGAACCGCTCGGTGTCGGTGCTCCGGTGCCCGTTCTCCGGATGTTCGACGAGGCGGCGGCACGCGAGTTCTACGTCGACTATCTGCGGTTCGACGTCCAGTGGGAGCACCGTTTCGAGCCGGACTTGCCGCTGTACATGCGAATCCGACGAGGCTCGGCCGTCCTCGACTTGTCTGAACACCATGGGGACGGAACACCTGGTTCCGTCGTATGGATCCCGATCGTCGACGCTGACGCTTTCCATGCCGATCTCGGCACGCGCCCGCATCGGCGACTGCGCCCGGGGATCGATCGCGACGCTCCCGGCGGCCCGACGATTCAGCTCACCGACCCGTCCGGCAATGAACTGAGATTCTGCGAATCCGCAGAGTGATCGGTGGCCACCTAGTTGATGATCTGAGCAGTACCGTCGGCGATGCCTTCGGCGAGCCGATCTCGCCACGCCTGCAGTGCTTCGGGCGATAGACGAGTCCAGTCGGTCACCTCGTCGACCACGGTCAACGGTTCGGTGCTGCGGTACGACCGGGTCGGATTGCCGGGGAACTTCTTGTCCGTCACGTTCGGGTCGTTCTCGAAGTCACCCGTCGGTTCGACCAGGTAGACGCGGGGTTCGCCGTCGCCCGCGGCCAACTCGGCAGCCAGGCCTGCGCCGTCGACGAGCGCGGTGAAGTAGATGTGATTCATGACGATCTCGGGACGATAGTTCGAGCGTCGCCCGGCCGTCAGAGCACCGCCCACCGGCAGATCGGCCTTGGTGCCGTGGAAGAACGGTCCCGCGTCCAGTACGTCGTCCATGATCGCAGGGTAGCCGAGGACGGTTCGGCGGTACCGTGGTCGGCATGCCGATCAAGTTCGAGAACGTCGGAATCGCCGTGGACGACATCGACGCCGCCGTCGCCTTCTTCACCGACCTCGGTCTGGCGCTGCTGGGGCGCGACGAAGTGAGCGGGGAGTGGGCC
Organism: Gordonia malaquae; assembly: GCF_037148075.1. Lineage (NCBI taxonomy): Bacteria > Bacillati > Actinomycetota > Actinomycetes > Mycobacteriales > Gordoniaceae > Gordonia > Gordonia malaquae. The sequence goes on from NZ_JBBCUB010000001.1 coordinate 730,821, forward strand.
GACACCGCGGTCGGGCTCGACGGCAATCATGCGCGGATCGCAATGCTGCAGACCCCCGACGGGCACGGGCGACTCGAATTGTTCGAGTACATCCACCCCGACGCGATCCCGACTGCGCCGACTCTGCCGAACGAGATCGGCATGCACCGTGTGGCGTTCTCCGTCGACGACATCGACGATGCGCTGGCGATAGCGGCCCGGCACGGGTGCCATCCGCTGCGTGGTGTCGCGAACTACCAGGACGTGTACAAACTCGCCTATCTGCGCGGCCCGAGCGGCATCATCGTGATGCTCGCCGAGGATCTCACGCGCGAACGGTAACGATTCGGGCCTGGCCGAATCGACATCGATCGCGAATACTACGACGGGTGACGCGAATCGTTCGGAACACGACTGCCCTCGCTACGGCGCTGCTCATCGCGATCAGCCTGCTGTCGGCGCTCCCTGCGACCAGTCAGGCCGCAGGCTGGAAGTACACGATGGTCGCGTTCAGCAACACGTCCGACCGAGTGATGGATGTGTACGAGTCCGGCGACGCGACCGACTTCACGCTGCTGCAGAAGTCGGCCTACCGCCCACCGACGGGACGGGTCCGTGATCCAAGCATCTTCCGGAGTGCAGCGGGCGAGTACTACATCACCTACACGACGGCCAACGGTGCCAACATCGGGTTCGCACGCAGCAGCGACCGCGTCCACTGGACGAAGATCGCCGATTATCCCGTGCCGTTCTGCTGCTTCCTCCTGCCGGGCACCGGCGACGGTCACGCGTCGGTCCCAGGTTTGGGGAGCACTGGAGACCTGCTGAAGAGCGTCCCGTCCTTGTCGCCTTTCACGACCAAATCGTGGGCGCCGGAGTGGTTCGTAGAGGGTGGCCGCGTGAGCGTCATCCTGTCCCTGTCGACCGGCGGCGGGTTCGTCCCGTACGTGATGACCGCGATCGACTCCTCGTTCCGGCTCTGGAGCCCTCCGGTTCCGATGGCCGGCATCGGCGCTGACCACATCGACACCACGGTGGTGAAGGTCGGATCGACCTATCACGCCTTCACCAAGAACGAGACCAAGAAATTCGTGCAGCACGCAGTCGCGTCGTCGCTGACAGGCCCGTATCGTTTCATCACCCCTGGCAATTGGGGGAGCTTCGTTGAGGGGCCCGCTGTCGCGAAGCTGCCGGACGGTGGGTGGCGGCTCTACCTCGACGCGTACACGACGGGGAAGTACCTCTACTCAGACAGCCACGACGGACTCTCGACATGGTCGCCGGTGAAGGAACTGCCCGGCCTGTCCGGTCACGTCCGGCACATAGGGATCATGCGTGAGGCATCGTAAACGTGGCGTCGATCCAGACCCTCAGCGACGATTACCGACGGCTGGTGGCGTCGTGGGCGGCAGACTGTGCCGAGCGCGTGCTGCCGCTGTTCGACGGTGACGACACCGGACGAGCGGCGTTGACCGACGCCGTCGGACGGACTCACGCCTATGCCGCCGGGAGTCGGACCGCGGCAGAGGAGATCGCTCTCCGCATGGTCGCTGTCAAAGTGGCCGGAACGGCGTCGACTCCAGCGGGCGCGGCGGCCGCGCGGGCCGTCGCGCAAGCGTCGGCGGTCGCGCACATGGGTGCACACGCGTTTGGGGCGGCGGGTTACGCGGCCAAGGCTGTGAGCCTGGCCGAACCGGGTGACGCGGCACGGGTCGACGTGGAGATCGACTGGCAGCTGAGCCGGCTCACAGTCGACCAATGCGCGGTGCTCGCGACATTGCCTGCGCTCGGGGAGAACTCGTCAGGTCCTCTCGGTCCGGGGCTCCTCACGCAAGGTGTGGTGGGTTCGACGATCCGCATCCTGCAGGAGAGGGTTGCCGCACGCTGACCGGGCGCTACACGTCGCCGTGTGCGACGAGCCAGTCGAGGAGGGGTTTCGTCTCCCGCCAGTGCACTCGAATCTTCTCGACGAGTTCCGGTGTGTGAATCACTTCGTCGAATCCGTAGTCGCGCATCACGCTCATCGTCTTGTGGCGGAGCAGCTGGATTCGGGGGTGGTCCTTGTCCCACCCGCGCGGAGCAGTTTTGAGGGTGTCGCCGCCGAACTCCCATCCGCTCTTCTGCAGCTTTGCGACGATCCTCTCCAACTCGCGCCCGTGCCGGTCGTGATCGATCGACTTGCGGATGGCGGTCAGTCTCGTCGGAGAGGCCTCGTAGAAGCCTGCCCCGACCCGCAGTCCCGGCGCGCTGATCTGCACGTAGTACCCGGTCGACGGGGCCACCGCGACGTATGCGCCTTGGTGGGTCTTGTACGGCGACTTGTCTTTCGAGAAGCGCACGTCCCGATTCGGGCGAAAGATCTTCGCCACGCCGAATTCGTCCGCGAGCTCCTCGGTGAGTGCCGCCATCGGTTCCGCAACCGCGGTTCGATAGGTCTCTCGATGTGCGTCCCAGTACGACTTCGAGTTGTCGAGTTCGAGGTCGTCGTAGAAGTCGAGCGCGGCTTCGGGGAATCCGGTGAACGGCATGAAGACAGCCTATCGGCCGGAAGGCAGTAGTCTCCCTGGGTGCATGTCCGCCGGTCGACAGCACAGAAGGAGTGGACGATGTCTGACGAACTGCCTCCGTGTCCCGCTTGTGGCGAAGCGTTCAGCTATGAGCAGGGTGCGCTTCTCGTGTGCGGGATGTGTGCCCACGAGTACTCCGCCGATGCCACTGCAGACGGTGACGGGGAGACGGTGACCGAGGTCACCGACGCTGTCGGCAACGTTCTCGTCGACGGCGACACGGTGACCATCGTCAAGACCATGAAGGTCAAGGGCGGCGGTGGCGGCGTCATCAAAGTCGGCACCAAGGTTCGTGCCATCCGCTTGATCACCGACGGAGTCGGCGACCACGACATCGATGCGACGGTCCCCGGATTCGGGAAGATGCAGCTCAAGTCGAGCGTCGTCAAGAAGGTCCTTTAGGACAAACGGATGACGCATGGCTGAAGCAGTCGTAGGCTGGGATGAGGTCGGGACCGACATCGAGGGGATACGGTCGTGAACGGAATCATTCGAGGAATCACCGTCGGCGCGGTTGCTCTGGGCGCCGTTGCACTGGCGCCCGCACCGGCGCAGGCGGCACCGGTCATGCCTTTCCAGATCCAACCCGCGCCGTTCGGCAATCCGAACGGCAGCTTGGACGTTCCGCCGATCCGTTGTGGGCTGGTCCGGGACAGCGCCGGAGTCGTCACCGTCACCGGGACAAGACGCGACCGCTGGGGGTGCATCCCGAGGGCGTCCGTGTCGTGGATCAACCTGTCGACAGGTCGGACGGGGTCGGCGAGGCTCTCCGGAGGACTCAACGGTCACGTTCCGCAGGTCCGTCTCGTGACCGGCCGTGGGCAGGTCGTCCTGACCCTTGGCTCCGCGGGCGGCGTCATGACCCCGGGGTACGCCACGATCGCTGCTTAGGCAGTCACCTGGTCGTGCAGTCGGACGGGCCACTGAGCCAGGTCCGTCGGTGTGTGCGCAACGCTCAACGTCGCTGACGGAAGCAGGTCGGCGAGTGCGTGTGCCGTCGACAGGGGGTGTCCCGGATCGTCGATCCACGCGAGAATCGACGTCGGGACCGAGATCTCCGCGATGCTCTCCGGCGCGGGCAGGTCGCTCAGCGCGGCGCCGCGGAACACCGCCGGGAGCAGGTCGGCGCGGACGTCGGGAACGGTCTCGTCGACCCCGACCAGAGCAGGCGGCTGGGGGACCGCGCGTCCGGCCACGATGAACGCGTCGATTCCGTCGGCTTCGATACGGTCGGCCGCCGCGCGGTAGTCGTCGGCGATCGCCGACCGGGTGTCCCATGCTGTCGGCGGAATCATCAACGTCAGACCGGAGAACCTCTCGGGATCGATGGCGGCGGCGTGGAGCAGTGTTCCCGTGCCCATCGACGGGCCGACTCCGTGCACGCACTCTCCCGGGAACCACTTGTCGAGCAGGCGCAGCAGGTCCGATGCCAGTGCAGGCCAGCGGTAGTCGTCGGGGACCGCTCGCCCGGTGGACCGCCCGTGAGCGCGAGCGTCGTACCGCAGGAGTCGCGTACCGCTCAGCCCCCGCCCCAGATCCAAGCCGAGGCTCCGGTCTCGTGCCCTGCTCGACGTGAGGCCGTGCAGTTGGACGACGGGTCTGCCGTGCTCATCACTGAACGAAACGTCGAGGTCTGCGCCCGGAACCTGGAATGTCGGCATGGAGTCCTCCTCGAGTTGCGGGCATGGAGATGATGGGTAGCGTAGCGCCATGAGGCTCACGAACATCGGGCACCTCCGGCTACCGTTCGGGCGGCTGTTCGGCTACGACGTCGCCGTGTCCGACCCCGGACCCGAGTTGCCGGTCTCGTTCGATCAGCGCCGGCACGTCGGCGCGGGCGAACGCCCCGGCTCGTGGATGGCATTGTCGTTCCGCCTGTCGAGCCGTGTGCCTCGAGATGACCTCGCGGCAGCGTGGCTCGACGTGATCGCACGTCACGGCACGTTGCGGTCGGTGTTCGTTCCGGGAGCCGACGGGCCGCACCTGCATGAGGTCGAGGTCGGGGCCGGAGACTGGGTTGAGCATCGGATAGGTGCGGGCCAAGCAGTCAATGAGGTGCTCCGAGCGGTGTTCGACCAATACTGCACGCCCTACTCCCGCCCGTCACACCGGATGTGTGTCCTCGAGACGGCGACCGGACCGACTGTTGTCGTCGCCGCAGACCACTCGCACGTCGACATGTGGTCGATGCTGGTGATCGTCCGTGACCTGTTGGCGTCACTCGGCGGACATTCACACGACGTCGCACCGGCGTTCGTCGACCACACGCGCGCATTGATGGACCGTCCGACAGCACCGGACGACGTTCGTGAGCGTTGGGCGCAGATCCTGTCCGACAGCGGTGGGACGATGCCGCGCTTCCCGTTGCCGCTCGGTTCGCCGGTCATGCACTCCGAGCGGGTGGAAGTCCGCGACGTGTTCGACGTCGACGAGAGCGCCGCGTTCTCGGCGCAGGCACGCGACGATGGAGTGTCGACACTGTCGCTCGCCGTGTCGGCGATGACCGCGGTGACGCAGGAACTCGCGGGCTCGCCGCTGCGCGCGGTGTTTCCGGTGCACAGCCGCTACGACTCCTCGTGGCATGAGTCGGTCGGCTGGTTCATCACCAACTCCGTGATCTCGTCGGACGACCCGGGGCCCTCTGCCGCGGCGGCAGCGGTCCGTGAAGCCGTCCGACTCGGGTCGTGGCCGTTGAAAGACGTCCTCGAACCGTGGGGTGGGGACATGCCGGAGGCCCCCGGCATGTTCGCGATCTCCTGGCTCGATCTGCGTCGGCTTCCCGTGCGGGTCGACTCGACGAGCATCGACGCCCAGTACGTGGGCGCCGTGATCGCGACCGACGGGGTGATGCTCTGGTTCATCCTCGACGACTCCGGTCTCCACCTGCGTTGCCGATACCCCGACACAGACGAGGCCAGGGCCGGTGTCGGCGGCTGGCTCGACGCGCTCGTCGCGCGTCTGCGAGACAGCGCTCACTCCTCTGCTGGAGACGTGCTGCGCCTCGGGGACAGGACGTTCCGCGTTCAGCGAGCCGTCCGCGCCGACGTCCCCGCCATCGTCGCGTTGCTCGCCGACGACGAGATCGGTCGGACCCGGGAAGACGCCGAGGTCGAGCAGTACGAGGCGGCGTTCGACGTCGTCGCCCGCGACAGTGCCCACTACCTGGCGGTGGTGCGAGACGACGAGCGCATCGTCGCGACGATGCAGCTCACGGTGATTCCCGGACTGTCCCGAGGAGGGACCACTCGGCTGCAGATCGAGGGGCTGAGGGTTGCTCAGGCCGAGCGGTCCAAAGGTCTCGGTTCGGCGATGCTCGACTGGGCTCGAGCACATGGAAGCGCCCACGGTGCCCGCCTCGTGCAGGTGGCCACCGACGAGGCGCGCGACCGGGCGCGGGCCTTTTACGCGCGGGCGGGCTTCCGATCCGACCACGTCGGCCTCAAGCTCGAGTGGTGACCGGTATCGATACGGTTCTCTGGTGAGAAGAGTGTCGGTCGTCGGAGGATCGGGGTCCGGGAAGTCGACCGCCGCGCGTCGGCTCGCCAAGGCCCTGGAAGTTCCCTACATCGAGTTGGACGCGGTGTTCTGGGGACCGGAGTGGACCCCGGCCGACCCAGAAGTCTTCCAGGACGACGTGCGACGGGCGATCGCCCCGGACGCCTGGGTGGTCGACGGGAACTACCAGAGTGTCGTCGGACGCCTCGTGTGGGAACATGCCGACACCGTCGTGTGGATCGACCCGCCTCGATGGCGGGTCATGTGGCAGTCGGTCAGCCGGACCGTGTGGAGGGCGGCGACGCGGCACGAGCTGTGGAACGGAAATCGCGAAGGGTGGGGCGGCCTGGCCTTCTGGCGCGGCGATGAGTCGATCGTCCGGTGGGCGTGGGACTCGCACTCGCGCACTCGTATGCGTTATGCGGCGGCGATGTCTGATCCGGCGCACGCGCACCTCGACTTCCACCGCCTGCGCACCCGCCGCGACGTCGACGCGTTCGTCCAGTCTGTCGGCCGATCCGAATTCGAGGATCAAGCCCGAGGTGAGCAGTTGTGAACGGTCAGAAGTGCTCCGAGTCGATGGTGAGGACGACATAGAGCGTCTCGTCGAGACCATCGGTTGATGTGCCTTCCGGTGCGGGCCTGAAGCCCCGGTACGAGTCACTCCTGTCGTCCGTCAGGACCCGGCTGACCTGGCCAGTGTCTCCGCTGACGACACCGGACGCTCGGCTCCCCGCGCCGGTTCGTTCCAAATCAGCAGCGTCGAGGTCGATCGTCAGGCGGGAGTATGCGTGTGGAACGGTGGCGCCGAACGCTGCGGCCGGACCTGTGAGTTGAACCGTCCTCGTCCCCCGTTCGGCATCGGCGTGCGCAAGCGCCAAGTCGTCAGCAGTCGGCTCGCTGAACGAGTCGGGGACGAATCCGACCATGACTCCGATGACAGACTCCGGCGTGGTGCCGTGCATGTCGGGAAACCGAGGAAGCGTATCGACCTGCGTATACGTGTAGCCGCCCGTACCGTCCGGTGCATTACGAATCTCGTGAGCCGTGACGACGGTCCCGGTGACCGTGGGCGTCAGGAGTTCGGAGAATGGGTGCCACGATAGGTACACGTCGATCGGCTGCGCAGTCGGGTCGCCGTCGGACGGATTCCACCTCGCGGACCACCCGGCGAACTGCACAAGTTCGAGTTCACGATTCCACGTGAACTGACTCGTAGGCGCGAACCTGTCGCCATTGCGAGCGGGGAAGGCTTCGAGGGTGCCGTCGATGTGGGCCCCGGGCTGAGGAACGTCGCCGCAGCAGCCGTACTCCCACGTGGATATGGACGCATAGACGATCACTTCCCCCGACACACCTGACACTCTAGCTCCGGGGTCAGCCTTTGACCGGGTCGTGACCTGCGGACTTGACCACCACATCGCCCACTTCGAGGGAGTCCCACAATTCTCGCGGAACTCGCACTTTGAGGCGTCCCCCACCGTCGAGGTCGACGGTCAGCCTCCGGTACAGCGACGAACCGTCGAGCAGTGCTCGTCGTTTGGCCACCACCGTTCCTCGCCATGCTTCTGCCGACATGAAACACCCCTGTCATATGTCTGGACTACAACTACAGCCGAGGCTAGACGAAACGGTCGCTCGGCATGGGGAGTGACGGGCGCAACATCGTCTGCGAGTAGATTCACTCGCGCTGCACGCTGAGCCTGCGCGGAAGGACATCGATGACCACGACCACCAAGCACGACGACTCCACCGTCGACGAGGGCTATCAGCGGGGACTGACCTCTCGCACCGTCCAGATGATCGCCATCGGCGGCGCGATCGGTACCGGCCTGTTCTACGGGGCGGGTGGCGCCATCGAGAAGGCTGGTCCCGCGCTGATCCTCGCGTACGCCGTCGCGGGTCTGGCGGTCTTCATCGTGATGCGAGCGCTCGGCGAATTGATCATCTACAGACCCGTGTCGGGCGGCATCAGCGAATACGCGGACGAGTTCCTCGGACGCTTCGCCGGCTTCAGCCAGGGATGGACCTACTGGGCGGTCTGGACCACCACGTGCATGGCCGAGATCACCGTCGCGGGCAAATACGTCAACTACTGGTGGCCTGCGATTCCAGTCTGGGTGACGGCGCTTGTCGCGTTGATCGTGCTGTTCGGAGCCAACCTGATCTCCGTCGGACTGTTCGGTCGTGCCGAGTTCTGGTTCTCCGCGATCAAGGTGACGGCCATCCTCGGCATGATCATCATCGGCATCGGAGTGCTCCTGCCCATCGCAGGTCTCGGACCCGATGTCGGGCCGTCGGTCACCAATCTCTGGAACAGTGGCGGGTTCTTCGCGACCGGATTCACCAACGCGCTGCTCAGTCTGCAGATCGTCATGTTCGCGTATGTCGGTGTTGAACTCGTCGGCGTCACCGCGGGCGAAGCCGAGAATCCCCGCGTCACGCTGCGCAAAGCGATCAACTCGGTTCCCTTCCGCATCGGCATCTTCTACGTCGGCTCGCTGATCGTGATCCTGTCGGTTCGGAGCTGGAAAGACTTCCACGCCGGTGAGAGCCCGTTCGTCGCCGTCTTCCAGTACATCGGGATCCCCGGCGCGGCCGGCATCGTCAACTTCATCCTCCTGACCGCAGCGTTGTCGTCGTGCAACTCGGGCATCTACTCGACTGGTCGAATGGTCCGATCGTTGGCTCAGCGCGGCGATGCCCCGACCGGACTACAGAAGCTGTCGAGCCGGCAGGTCCCCCTGGCCGGGATCGTCCTGAGCGCTGTTGTCATGGCACTCGGTGTGGTCGTGAACGTGATCGACCCGGAGCACGCGTTCGCCTACATCACCGCGGTGTCGACCGTCGGCATCATCGTGGTGTGGGCGACGATCATCATCTGCCAGATGATGTTCCGCCGAAAGGTCGCTGCCGGCCTGCTCCCGGAATCGGATTACAAGGTTCCCTTCGCCCCGTACTCGACGTGGGGGACGCTGGTGTTCCTGGCACTCGTCGTGGTGCTGCTGTTCTTCGACGAGGACGGGCGCATCGCGCTCCTGGTCGGCGCGGTGTGGTTCTCGCTCGTCGGCATCGGATACGCCGTCTGGTCGCGCACCGGAACGGCGCACGACGCGGTCGACAAGACGCTGAACTGACCGACGTGGACTGGAGTATTCCGAGGTCGGCGGCGGGCGTCGTCCTGCTCCTCGGGCTTGCGGAGGCCTCCGGCGTCGAGCCGAGCGCGTGCTTGGCGGGCACTGGGCTGGATGCTGCCGAGCTCGGTCGACCGGATGCCGAGGTGTCGCCCCGGCAGGAACTCGCCGTGATCACGAATCTCGTCGACGCGGTCGACGATCCGACCGGACTGGGCGTCACAGCGGGCATGCGTTATCAGCTGACGACGTATGGAATGTTCGGGTTCGCCCTGCTCAGCAGCCCCACGTTGCGCAGTGCGATCGACGTGGGACTCCGGTTCCTCGACCTGACGTTCGTGTTCTCCCGCATCACGCAGGTTGAGACGTCCGACGGTGTGGAACTGCTTCTCACCGCACCCGACGTCCCCGAACGGTTGCGGCGGTTCGTGATCGAACGTGACGCGGCCGCAGTCTGTGCGATTCACCGAGATCTCACCGGCGGACCCGAGCCCGCCGTCCGGATCGGATTCGACGAACCGGCCGACAACACTGCGTACCGGGCGGCGTTCGGTGCGCTGCCGGACTTCGGTGCTCGCGAGACCGCGATCTCGATGGCGAACGCGCACCTCGACGAACCGCTTCCACGTGCGGACACCCACGCCGCGGCGCTCGCTCAGGGGCAGTGCCGAGAGATCCTGAGGTCGAGGGCCGCGCGGTCGGGGCTGGCCGGACGAGTGCTCGACATTCTGTCGGACGATCCCGCACATCCGCCGACGGCGGACGCCGCAGCACGCACACTTGCGATCAGCCCGCGGACGCTACGGCATCGACTCGCCGCCGAGGGGACGTCGTACCGCAACCTGTTGCAGGAGATGCGGCACCGATTGGCCGAGGAGATGCTGCTGTCGGGGCAACTGACGGTGGGGGAGACCGCACAGAGGCTCGGCTACGTCGAGGTGTCGAGCTTCTCGCAGGCGTTCCGCCGGTGGACCGGCGCGGGACCTGCCGAGTTCCGCCGGTCGCGGACCTGATTGCCGAAACGAGTAACAATGGTGCCGTCGGGCACCTCCTGCCCGGCCCGTGGTCCGCTATAGCGTGATGGTGCACACACCACATCGGGAGGTAAGGCACGTGGCACACGGAACGTCACCGTCGATCGCGATCATCGGCACCGGATTCGGCGGCATCGGCATGGCCGCGACCCTCAAAGCCGACGGGCACGACGACATCGTGATCTTCGAGAAGGCCGACGGCGTCGGCGGCGTGTGGCGCGAGAACGAGTACCCCGGCGCCGAATGCGACGTCCCCTCGCATCTGTACTCGTTCTCGTTCGCGATGAAACCCGACTGGTCGAGGCGATTCGCGGGCCAGCAGGAGATCCTCGCGTACCTCGAGGACTGCGCCGACCGGCTCGACGTTCGTCGACACATCCGATTCAACACCGAAGTCCTGTCGGCTGCCTTCGACGACGACGCCGGGCAGTGGGTTCTCGAACTCTCCGGTGGCCGACGGCATCGGGCCGACGTCCTGATCGCGGCGACCGGCCAACTCAGTCGCCCGGCCTATCCGCGGATCGACGGCCTCGATGACTTCGCAGGCGAGATGTTCCACTCGGCGACGTGGGACCACGACTACGACCTGAACGGCAAGCGGGTCGCAGTCATCGGCACCGGCGCGTCTGCCGTCCAGTTCGTTCCGCACGTCGCCGCGAAGGCTGCCGAGGTCGAGCTGTTTCAGCGCAGTGCGCCGCACGTCCTGCCCAAGCCCGACTATCCGTACGCGCGCGGTGCAGTGCACGCGTTCCGCACTGTTCCCGGATTGTTGCGGGCGTCCAGGTGGGCGACGTACGCGACACTCGAGCCCCGGGCGTTGGCGTTCATGGGCTTCAACCGACTGATCAAGCCGTACGAGAAGCGGTACGAACGAATGATGAACCGCCAGGTCGTCGACCCGGACCTGAGAGCCAAACTGACCCCGACCGATCCGATGGGCTGCAAGCGGATCCTCATGTCGAACGACTACTACCCGGCGCTGACCAGGCCGAACGTCGACGTCGTCACCGAATCCATCGAGCGGATCGACCCGAACGGGGTTGTCACCGCCGACGGAGAACTGCACGAGGTGGACGCGATCATCCTCGGCACGGGATTCGCGGCCACCGAGTTCCTCGCGCCGATGACGATCACCGGTTCGGGCGGCGTCGACCTCAACGACGAGTGGCGCGACGGTGCGCACGCATACCTCGGCCTCAGCGTGAGCGGCTTCCCGAACTTCTTCATGCTGTACGGGCCCAACACGAACCTGTCGCACAATTCGATCGTCTACATGCTCGAGTCGCAGTTCTCATACGTCACGGGGGCTGTCGACGCCCTTGCCCGCAGCGGAGCGCGTTCGATGAGCGTCCGCCGCGACGTCCAGTCCCAGTTCAACGACACTCTGCAGAATCGCCTGGCCAAGTCGGTGTGGGCTGACGGCTGTCACGGCTGGTACACGACGGCCGACGGCAAGAACACCCAGAACTGGCCCGGGTTCACCTTCGCGTATCGGAAGGCCACGAAGGCGTTCGACGTCGACCGCTACGACGTCGCACACTGACAAGACAGACGAGCGGCGCACCCCGGGAGATCAGGGTGCGCCGCTCGTCTGCGGGCGTTCAGTGTTTCCAGATCAGATGACCCCCACAGTCACTTGATCTCTGAACGCATGATTCGGTTCACACCGAAAGCCAGGGGCAGGACGATCCAGATGATGCATGCGACGACGATGTGCATCCACTCCGAACCGGTCGGCCAGTCGCCCTCAAGCAGAGGCATCTGAGCGGTGTTGACGTCGATCCAGTCAAGCAGATTCTCACGGAACCACGGGATCACTCCGCCGATGATCTGAAGGACCGTCGGAACGATGAAGTAGACGACGATCGCTGCAGGCGTGTTCAGGAAGAGCGCCGCGAACGCGAAGCCCATGAGTACGCCGATCAGCATTCCGAGGATTCCTGCGAACAGCGAGACTCCGGTGATCTCCCACGATCCGGCGGGATCGCCGTAGATGAGCCCGCCGATCAGGTTGGCGACTGCACCGAGCACAAGCGCTACTACAACAGCGGCGACGGCCGCGAGCATCACGGCGACGAACTTCGCGGCGACGATCCGTTCGCGCCGAGGCTCCATCGTGAACGTCGTCAGCGCGTTGCGCTGGCTCCACTCGCTCGTCACCAGGAGGATCGCCATGACGGGCAGCAGAAATGCCATGGGCGCCGTCATGAGGTTGAAGAGGTTGTCGAACGTCACGTCTTCCGGGTGACTGCTTCCGACGATGAGCACGACCACGGCGATGATCGCCGCGATCACCGCGATCGAGATCGACAGCCAGAAGCTGGCACGGGTGTCGACGAGCTTGCGGAGCTCAACCTTGACGAGACGGGACAGGGGGATCCCCGAGCCGCCGGTGACGGGGGCGGGGGCTGCGGCAACGGACATCACTGGACTCCCTGTGTGCTGGGCTGTTCGCGCTGGGTCTGCTGGGTGAGCTGGAGGAACATCTCTTCCAGGCGGGCACCGTCGCCGCCGCGCAGTTCAACGAGGTGGACGCCGGCGTCGAGGGCGATCTTGCCGACCACCTCGGGCGTCTGCTCGACGGCGAAACCGCCGTCCTGGCGGTCGTGGAACGCGACACCCGAGGCCTGGAGAGCAGTGCCGAGGTGATTGCGGTCCGCGCCGCGGACCACGGCGCCGGTGCCCGCGAGCAGTTCCTCCTTGGTGCCCTGCGCGACGATGCGGCCGTGGCCGATGACAACCAGGTCGTCGGCGATGATCTCGATCTCGTGCAGCAGGTGCGACGACAGGAGTACGGCGCCGCCGCGGTCCGCGTACTCGCGGAGCAGGGTGCGCATCCAGTGGATGCCTGCCGGGTCGAGCCCGTTGGCGGGCTCGTCGAGGATGAGGACCTGCGGGTCGCCGATCAGTGCGTTCGCGATGCCGAGGCGCTGACGCATGCCGAGCGAGTAGTTGCGGACGCGGCGGCTCGCCTCCTCCTGAGTGAGGCTCACCATGGCGAGCGCTTCGTCGACACGCGACAGCGGTGCGCCGATGGTCATGGCCGAGAGTCGGAGGATCTCCGCTCCGGTGCGTCCGGCGTGCTGCGCCGACGCGTCGAGCAGGACGCCGACGTGCGTCGACGGGTTCGGGATGTCGTGGTAGGCGACACCGTTGATGGTGGCGGTTCCGGCGCCTGCGGGTGTGAGGCCGGTGATGATGCGCATCGTCGTCGACTTGCCCGCGCCGTTCGGTCCGAGGAATCCGGTGACACGACCCGGCTTGCAGGTGAACGACACATCGTCGACGGCGACGAAATCGCCGTAGCGCTTCGAGAGGTTCTTCACTTCGATCATGGCTTCAATACTTGTCGGTCCGAGACGCGACCACATCCATCTACGGGATCGAGTCGTCTCATCCGAAAGTATGAGACGCTTCTCGACCGCCGGACGGCGCGCGAGGTCGATGGGCGGGGATAGCCTGGCAGTCGTGCGCCCAGAGGACTATCAGCCGACGTTGAACTGGTGGAGTCACACGTGGCGTGTGCTCCTGGTCTTGATCATCTCGGGAGTGACGTGGGCGCCGCGCATGGAGTACCTCTGGGAGAACCGCCGGTGGGCGTTCGCTGCAGACATCCTGATCGGTGCGATGGCCTTCGCCGCGACTTTCGCCGCGCGGCGCACACATCCCGTCGCGGTCGCGACCTTCACCAACCTGGCGGGGATCGTGTCGTCGACGGCAGCGGGTCCGGCCGCTCTTGCGCTCGTGTCGCTTGCCACCCGCCGCAGGTGGCGGGAGATCGTCCCTCAGCTCGTATTGACAGTCGGGAGCGCCGCCGCCTCGGAGTACCTCCTGAAGACACCCGGCGAGCCACCGACCACCCTCGTCGACATCGGGTTCATCAGTGTGGCGATCGGTCTGGTCATCGCGTGGGGCATGTACGTCGGTTCGCGGCGCGAACTGCTTGCGAGCCTGCGGCTGCGTGCGACGCTGGCCGAGGCCGAGCAGCACTCGAGAGTGCGTGAGGCCCAGGTGGGGGAGCGCGCCAGGATCGCGCGCGAGATGCACGACGTCCTCGCGCACCGGATATCCACGGTGAGCATGCACGCCGGAGCCCTCGCGTTCCGCGACGACTTGTCGCCCGAGCAGGTTCGAGAGACGGCGCAGACCATCCAGGAGATGTCGCACCTCGCGCTCACGGAGTTGCGCGAGGTGCTGGGTGTCCTCCGCGACGGCCCTGGCGACGCAGACCCTGAGCCGCCTCAGGCCACCGTCCTCGACGTGCAGGAACTGATCGAGGAGAACCGCCGGTCGGGTATGCGAATCGACGTCGACTGCGACGCCGACCTGGTTGATCTGCCGCCGGCACTCGGACGAACGCTCTACCGCTGTGTGCAGGAGGCGCTGACCAACGCGCGCAAACACGCGCCTGCGAGCCGAGTCCGCATCGCGATCTCGGGAGGCGTCGGCGACGGCATCGACCTGCGGGTGGTGAACCCGCTGTCGCTGGCGGCCGTTGCCGTGCCGGAGTCGGGCTTCGGGCTCGTCGGTCTGGCCGAGCGTGTCGCCTTGCACGGCGGAAAGCAGTCGACACGGACGGCCGACCGAGCATTCGAACTGAGGGTGTGGCTACCGTGGCAGGGGTGAGTACTGCCGAGACAGCCGAGGTCGCCAGCCGAATCATGCTCGTCGACGACGATCCGCTCGTCCGGTCGGGTCTGCGGCTGATGCTCGGCGGATCGGCTCTCGAGATCGTCGCCGAAGCGGGTGACGGACGTGAAGCGCTGGAGTTGTACTCGGCCGACCCGGTTGATCTGGTCCTCATGGACTTGCGGATGCCCGTTCTGGACGGGATCGCGGCGACATCGGAATTCAAGAAGTTGCTCGACCCGCCCGCCGTGATCGTCCTGACCACGTTCGACGCAGACGACTACGTCGTGCGGGCGCTGGCCGTCGGCGCCGACGGGTTCTTGCTGAAGGACACGCCGCCTCGGGACATCGTCACGGCGATCAACAACGTCCTGTCGGGGCAGCCCGCACTGAGCCCGTCGGTGACAGCCGCCTTGATCAAACAAGTCGTCGACGGACGCGGGGACGACAAGGCAGGCCGTGCCGAGAAAGCGATCGGGGAACTCACCGAGCGCGAGCGCGACGTCGCGATCTGCCTCGCGAAGGGCGCGTCCAACGCCGAGATCGGCGCTGAGCTGTACATGAGCGTCCCGACAGTCAAAGCCCACATCTCTCACATCTTCGCCAAGCTCGGTGCGTCCAACCGCGTCCAAGTGGCGATTCTCCTGCACGACGCAGGACTGGCCTGAACCTCGATTCTGGCGGGCACTCAAAAGTCAGTACTGAGATCGAACACCGAGGGAATATTGCCCTCGAGTTGCGATTGCAGTACTGACTTTCGAACCATCTCGATCGCCTGCGGCGTGCGAGCGCGGTGCCGGTCCGGCCTGGTGATCGACAGGATGTCGGCGAGGACACCGTCCCAGTCGTAGAGGATGTCGTCGTAGGTGAGCCGGAGGACGAGCCAGCCGTCGACTACTGCTCTGCGATCGCGGTGATGATCGCGTTCGTAGTCGGCTCGGCTCGCGTGGTGCAGGACGCTGTCGCATTCGATCAGCAGCCGACCGACGCGGAGGTCTGCGTGCCCCACACCCTCGACTGGCGGCTGGACCACAACGTCGAAGCCCGCAGATCGGAGGCGGACCCGCACGATGCTCTCGGTTCCGGTCGAGTTCAGGTAGGAGTCGCAGACGGCGACCCATTCGTCCAGCGGGAGGCATCCGACGGCATAGAGCAGGGAGACCGGCAGCGGGTCGACGGCTTCGCGAGCGGACCGAACACATCCAGTCGGCGGACGGCACGCGCGATTCTTTCCGCTCAAGTTGCGGCTGCGACGCAGATGCGGCCCGTTGTGGCCCGGAGGAGTCCAGAGCTCGTGGAACCTGAGCGCGTCGACACAGGTCAACACGCCGCCGTCTCGCACCGCGGACGCCGTGCGGGCATCGTGATTCGCTGCGGCGAACCATCCCCACCGCAGCTGTGCCAGGTCGCCGGACAGAACGGCTCGACGGATCGCCTCGCGGTCGAATCCGAGTGCCAACAGCGCAGCCGCAGGGTAGACACCTGAATCCCTCATACAAGGTCAGACGCAGCGACCCGATGCGCGGTTCCCTCGGCACGCCGATACGCCTGAACTCGCTAGGCTGGAACCATGAAACCCGGTGACATCGCACCCGACTTCGCTCTGCCCGACCAGAACGGCGACGTCCGGCGGCTGTCGGAACTCCTGGCCGAGGGACCCGTTGCCCTCTTCTTCTACCCTGCTGCGTTCACGCCGGGCTGCACCAAGGAGGCCTGTCACTTCCGCGATCTCGCAGCCGAGTTCTCAGCAGCCGGGGTGCAGCGCATCGGGATCAGCCGCGACGACGTCGCCAAGCAGAGCGACTGGACGGCCAAGCACGGGCTCGACTATCCACTCCTCGCCGACGTCGGCGGCTCGGTCGCCGACGCCTACGGAGTCCGCCGGAGCGGCCTGTTCAGTGCGGTCGGCATGCCGACCAAGCGCACCACGTTCGCCATTGGGCGAGACGGAGTGATCGCCGACGTCATCGCGTCCGAGGTCAACATGAGCGTCCACGCCGACCGCGCCCTCAAAGCACTCGGGTGATCCTCCGCGAGCCAGCCGGACCAGAGGAGTACCCGGCGATCGTCGACGTCTGGCGCAGCGCCGTCGCCGCAACGCACGACTTCCTCGCCGCGGAGCATTTCGCCGAGATCGAACGCGCGCTGCCCGGCGACTATCTCCCGAACGTGACGCTGACCGTCGCCGACGACGCAGATCGGATCGTCGGTTTCTCGGGTGTCGCCGAAGGGCGACTCGAAATGCTGTTCGTGCACGACGACGTCCGTGGGACGGGAGTGGGGACAGTGCTGCTCAACGACGCGGTCGTCAGGCTCGGCGCCACCGAAGTCGACGTCAACGAACAGAACCCGCAGGCCGTCGGGTTCTACCTCGCCCGCGGTTTCACCCAGACGGGTCGCTCGGACCTCGACGGGGACGGACGCCCGTACCCACTGCTCACGCTCGAACTCACCCCCTAAGCGGGAACAACCGGACGCCCGGCACGTACGCGGTCGGGATCGGGAACCGGCACCGCGTCGACCAACAACCGGGTGTAGTCGGTGACCGGCGCGTTGAACAGCTCGTCGGCCCATCCAGTCT
This sequence comes from Gordonia malaquae, assembly GCF_037148075.1. Classification (NCBI taxonomy): domain Bacteria; kingdom Bacillati; phylum Actinomycetota; class Actinomycetes; order Mycobacteriales; family Gordoniaceae; genus Gordonia; species Gordonia malaquae. The sequence continues at coordinate 748,240 of NZ_JBBCUB010000001.1, forward strand.
CCACGAGCCGTCCAGCCTTGAGGACGGCCACCCGGTCGGCCACCTGCCGGACCACGGCGAGGTCGTGGCTGATGAACAGCGCGGCGAAACCGAACTCGGACTGAAGGTGGGCGAACAACTCCAACACCCGAGCCTGCACGGACACGTCGAGCGCGCTCGTCGGTTCGTCGGCGATCAAGAGTTCGGGATTCGCCGACAGCGCACGGGCCAACGCCACGCGTTGCCGCTGGCCTCCGGACAGCTCATGGGGCAGTCGGGTGGCGAACGATGTCGGCAGTTGCACCGCGTCCAACAGTTCGGCGACGCGTCGAGCACGTGACGAACGGTCACCGATCCGCCCGATGTCCAGCGGCTCGCGGATCGATTCGGCCACGGTGAACCGCGGGTTCAACGATGCTGTCGGGTCCTGCGGGACGAACGCGATCCGACGACGAACCGCACGCAGCGCCGCGCCGGAGAGTGTCGAGACATCCTCGCCGTCGATGAAGATCCGCCCCTCGGCGATGGGCAGCAGCCCACCGATCGCGCGTCCGAGTGTCGTTTTGCCTGAACCGGATTCGCCGACCACACCGAGCACCTCGCCGGGCGCGACGTCGAGTGTCACCTCGGACAGTGCGGTGTGCGGCGCCGTCCCGAAGCGGCCCGGATGACGGACGGTGACGGCGTTGATCTCGAGCACCGGGGCGTCGACCTCCGTCGGCTGCGGGTCGACCTCCTCCACCGATCCCGGGTGCAGGCGGGGCACCGATGCCAGCAACTGCCGGGTGTACGGCTCGCGGGGCGCCGCGAACAGGGAGTGGACGTCGGCGGTCTCGATGGTCTCGCCGAGCTGGACCACGACCACGCGGTCGGCGATCTCGGCGACCACCCCGAGATTGTGCGTGATCAGCAGGATGCCCGCACCCGTGCGGTCCCTCAGTCTGACGAGCAGGTCGAGGATGTCCCGTTGCACGGACACGTCGAGGGCGGTGGTCGGTTCGTCGGCGAGGAGCAGAGCCGGGTCGCCCGCCAGCGCGAGGGCGATGACCACGCGCTGCTTCTGACCTCCGGACAGCTGATGCGGGTAGTAGCCGACTCGTGTCTGCGGGTCCGGGATCTCGACGAGTTCCAGCAGTTCGACCGCTCGTCTCCTGGCTTCCGAGCGGGAGAGCGACCCATGCCGGGTCAACGCCTGTCGGAGCTGCCAACCGACCGTCTGGACCGGATTGAGCGCGGTCTGCGGTTCTTGAAACACCATGGCGACGCGGCTGCCGCGGACAGCGGTCCATCCACGTTCGTCCAGGTCGAGGACTTCGATTCCGTCGACCTTCACCGAACCGGTGGAGACGGCGTTCTCGGGGAGCAGTCCGATGGCTGCTCGTGCTGTCATCGTCTTGCCGGAGCCGGACTCACCGACGAGGGCGACGATCTCGCCCGCATCGACATGGAGGCTGATGCCCGCGACTGCGGGACGTGGATAGTCGAACCTCACGTGGAGGTTGGTGACGTCGAGTACGCGTGTCATGGTCTTACAGACTCCTTCGGTCGGAAGAGATCGACTGCGCGATCAAGTAGAGGCCCAGGACCAGGGCGGACACGACGATCAGCGGACCGATCGAGATCCAGGGGTTGGTCTCCAGGTAGCCGTTGCCCGAGGCGAGCAGGCCGCCGAGCGACGGTGTCGGCGGGACGACGCCGATGCCGAGGTAACTGAGTGCGCCGCCGATGAACACACCGAGCGACAGTGACAGCGCGAACTGCACTCCGAGCGCTTCGACGGAGTTCGGCAGCACGTGACGGAACAGGATCCGGCCCGTGCCTGCACCACTGACCCGCGCCGCTTCGACGTACGGCTGCTCTCGGATACGCAGGACAGATGTGCGGACCAGTCGGCCGAAGACGGGGATCTCGGCGATGGCGATGACGATGCCCACAGTCACTGCGCCGGGCTCGAGGATCGCGACGAGCGCGATTCCGAGGATCAGTGCGGGGAATGCGAGGATGACGTCGAACACCCGCTGAACCACACCGTCGGCCCGCCGGAACGACACCCCGAGCAGCCCGATGAGAGTGCCGATCGCGGCGCCGATCGGGACGGCGATCACGATGATCAGAAGGTCGACGCGGATTCCGGACAGGATCCGCGAGGCGACGTCGCGGTTGACGTCGTCAGTGCCGAACCAGTGCTCTGCACTCGGTGACAGGAGATAGGCGCCGTCGATCTGCTGGTCGGGAGCGTAGGAGACGAACAGCGGTCCGAGAAGGCCCGCGAGAACCACAGCGAGCACGAGGACCGTGCCGACGAGGCCAGACCCGTGGACGAGGCTGCGCCACAGCGGCAGTCGTGTCGGCCGCGAGTCGCGGTCGGTCGGAGTCTCCGGGATGAGACCGGGGTCGAGGTCGACGGCGGAGCCGTCGACAATCGGAACGGTGGTGGTCATGCGGTACCTGCCAATCGGATACGGGGGTCGAGCCATGCGTGGACGATGTCGGCGGCGAGCTGAATCAGGACAAAAACCGTCACCGACAGCAGCACCAGGACTTGGACGAGCGGATAGTCGCGGGCTGAGATGCCCTCCTCGGTCAGCAGGCCCAGTCCGGGCCAGCCGAAGATGGATTCGACGAGCACGGCACCGCCCAGGAGCGCACCGACGATGAGACCGAACGCGGTGATCGTCGACGGGAGTGCATTGCGCAGCGCGTGTTTGAGCACCACGTCGCGGCGTGACGCGCCGGTCGCGATCGCGGTGACCGCATACGGCTGCGTGAGCTCGGTCTGCAATGCCTCGGTGAGGAATCTGGCGAGCATCGCTCCGGCGGGAAGCCCGAGAGTGAACGCGGGCAGTGCCAAGTACTGCGCGGTGATCCACAGATCATCGGTGAGGCCGTTCGGCGGCGTGCCGCCGGCCGGAAGCAGTCGCCAACGGACACCGAACAGGAAGATCAGCACGATTCCGACGACAAAAGTGGGGAGTGCGATGGCGACTGCGTTGACACCGGTCAGCAGCGTGTTCAACCAGGCGGACGGTCGTATCGTCGCAGCCAGACTGAGGGCGATCCCGAGGGCGACCGCGAACACCGCCGCCGCAGACGTCAGTACCAGCGTGTTGGTCAGACCGAACGAGACCAGGTCGCCGATGCTGCCGCCCACTTGGTAACTCGTTCCGAAGTCGAGGGTGAGGACGGATCCGATCCACGCTGCATACTGGACGAAGAAGCCCCGATCGAGGCCGAGGTCGTGACGGATCGCCGCGAGGTCGTCCGGGGTCGCGTCCGAGCCCGCGAGCGCCGCTTCGGGGCCGCCCGGGATGAGCCGAAGCACGGCGAAGATGAGCAGCGACGCAGCGAACAGAACCACAACAGCTGTCGGGATCCGCCGGAGAAGGTAGCCGGTCATGTCATGACCTCCGATCGGGATTGGTGAGACTCGTGCCTGCGAAATGGAACTGGACTCGACGGTCCCAGCCCACATCTCTGACGTTCGGTGATGCGGTCGCGTGCTGAATGACCACGCCGATCTCAACGAGGAACAGCTCCCTGAGCCACACCGCGTCGAGTCGGCGATACGCGGCGATCGCCTCGGGCGACGACGGGTCGGCAGTCTTCCACGCGGCGTCGGCCGCCGCCGCATAGTCGGCGTCGACGAAGTTCGAGGCGTTCTTCGCCGCATTGAACGGGTACGCCGACACGGCGAGCGTCGACGGTGTGAACTGGGCGAACGCGTGCTCGAGGATCCACAGCCCGGAGAACTCTCCACCGATGAGCTTCGACGAGTGCACTGTCGGGTCGTTCGGCACGAGATCGACCGTGATCCCGATGTCCTTGAGGTTGCTCTGCACGATCTCTGCGACGATGCGAGAGGTGCCGCCCTGGGACGAATAGTCCAAGTCGATGGGTGGCACCGGCGGCAGGTCGGCGAGGATCGCCTTCGCCTTCGAGACGTCGCGGGTGAACGTGTGATTCGCGGACGCGTCGTACGCGGGCGACGTCTTGGGCCACGGCAGGTTCACCGGATAGCCGGCGCCCTGATACACGTCGGTCATGATCCGTTCCCGGTCGACCGCGGACGCGATCGCCTGGCGGACGCGGCGGTCGGCCAGCGCAGGATTCGCGACGTTGACGCCGACGTACACCTGGCTCTCCGCGCCGGTGAATTCGATGTCGCGGAACCCGTACCTGCTGGTGGCGAGTTTCTGATCGTGTGACGTGAGGCCGACGGGGTCGACGACGTCGAGCTGCCCGGTCCGAAGCCGCGTGTACAGCGACTTCGGGTCGTTGCCTTCCACGAAGGTGATCTTGTCGAGAGCGGGCGATCCGCCCCAGTAGTTGTTGTTCCGGACCAGGGTCACTCGGGCGTTGGGGGTCCAGGACGCGAACTCGAAGGGGCCGGTCCCGTTGAACGTCCGGCCGGCTTTCAACCCGTCGAGTGTCTTGGCGTCGATGATCGGCGCCGAATCGAGGAGGTCGAAGATGTTGCCGACCGGATGTGCGAACGACAGGACCACTCGGTGGGGATCGGTGACGTCGTACCGGGTGATCGCGGCCGCGGTCCGCTTGAACTGCGGCTTCCACGGACCGGCGAGGTAGGCGAGGAGCGACTGCTGCACATCGGACGAGGTGAACTCGCGGCCGTCGTGGAACGTGACGCCTCGGCGGAGGTCCAATGAGAGGGACAGTCCGTCAGGTGCCAGGGCCCATCCGGTCGCCAGGGAGGGCCGCGGGGTGGGCGAGGCGTGGTCAAGGGTGACGAGGGTGTCGTACACGTTGGCGACGATGTGCCCGTTGAGGCCGCCGGTGCCGATCTGAAGGAACTTGGCGGGGGACAGGTCGCCGAGCACCCCGACACGGAGTTCACCGCCGCGCACCACTGGTCCGGAGCCTGTTGCCGGACCTTGCTGCGCATCGACTGCACTACGGCAACTGCTGAGCCCGACCACTGCGATCAGGGCTAGGAGCAGTGCCCACAATATGCGGGCGAACCGATGTCGGAACATGTCAATTTCTGCTTTCTCGTCGAATTCTTCTCGCACCGCTGCCGGTGGGTGCGGTTGGCAATGAATGATTCAGCAGAGCGTCGTCGAAAGGATCACTTCCAATCACGACGATTCAAAGTTTTGACGGTGCGCCGGGATGTCGGGAATGGTGCTCGAATCGGTGCCTGCGGCGCCGACGACACGTTCGGACACTGCATGAAAGGCCACGAAGTGACGAGTGGAATTCCCGACTACGCCCGCGGATACGACGATTTCGGTGGAACGGTGGGGCGGACCACGTCCGCGTCGACGCCGTGGTGGCCCGCCGACACGGACGGCCGCCGACGGCCCAACATCGTCGTGGTGCTCATCGACGATCTCGGCTACTCCGACATCGGTCCGTTCGGCGCCGAGATCCCGACACCCAACATCGACCGGATCGCCGCGACCGGTTACCGGCTGAGCAATTACCACACGACTCCGGTCTGCTCGCCTGCCAGAGCAGCCTTGTTGACCGGCGTCAATCCACACCGCGCGGGGTACGGCAGCGTTGCCAACTCCGACCCGGGGTTTCCGGGACTGCGCCTCGAGTTGGCCGACGACGTCTTGACGCTGCCGGAGATTCTCCGCGAGTCGGGGTACGCGACGTTCGCCGTCGGCAAATGGCACCTCGTCCGCGATGCCGACATGAGTCCGGGGCGATCCCGGAAGTCGTGGCCTCTGCAGCGAGGTTTCGACAGTTACTACGGATCGCTGGAAGGACTGAACTCGTTCTTCCACCCGAACCAGCTGATCGCCGACAACTCGGTGGTGGACGTCGACGAGTACCCGGAGGGCTACTACGTCACCGATGATCTGACTGATCGAGCGATCGGGCAGGTCAAAGCTCTGCGTGCGCACGACGCGGACAAGCCGTTCTTCCTGTATTTCGCGCACATCGCGATGCACGGTCCTCATCAGGTGAAGCCCGCAGACCTCGACCGGCATCGAGGCCGGTATGCCGACGGCTGGGACGAGGTCCGGCGCAGGCGATTCGCGAAGCAGGTGGCCGACGGGCTCTTCGACCCGGGGACTCCGATCCGGGAGCGGAACACCGAACCCGGGTACGACGCACCGCCGTGGGACGACCTGTCGGACGAGGAGAAGAACCGCTACCAGCGCTACCAGGAGGTGTACGCAGCTCTCGTCGACAGTGTTGATCAGAGTGTCGGGCGGATCGTCGACCTCCTCGACGACCTCGGCGAACTCGACGACACGATCATCGTCTTCACCTCCGACAACGGCGGCACGGCCGAAGGCGGGGCGGAGGGGACCCGCTCCTACTTCAGCCAGTTCGTCCACGGTCCGGTTCCGCCGGACTGGGAGCGCGACGTGCCACACGACGAGTCGCTCATCGGTTCACCCGAACTCGGAGTGCATTACCCGCGCGGCTGGGGACAGGCGTCCAACACTCCGTTCCGGTTCTACAAGGGCCAGACGTTCGCCGGCGGCGTCCGGGTTCCGTTCGTCCTGTCCTGGCCGGGCGGTCTGACGAGAGTGGCCGACGACAACGGGGTACGACGCCAGTTCGCCTACGTCACCGACCTCGCGCCGACCCTGCTCGAGCTCGCCGGTGTCGACACGCCGCGGACCAGACACGGCGTCGACGCGATCGAACGTGACGGTGTGAGCGTCGCCGAGTTCCTGCGCGAACCCGACGCGGCGTCGCCGCGGACCGAGCAGTACGCGGAGTTCGGCGGACACCGGGGCTTCTACCGCGACGGCTGGAAGCTGCTGTCGTTGCACGACGGCGATCCGGCCGACGTCGACCGTCCTCAATGGGAGCTGTACGACGTGCGGACCGATCCCGCCGAGACCGTCGACGTCGCCGCCGATCATCCGGATGTCGTCGCAGAGCTGGCCGCCGCATGGGACGAGGCCGCATGGCGCAACACGGTGTTCCCCCTGTTCGACACCGTCGGTGACCAGGTGAGACGCCGCCCCGCCGAAGCTGAGCGTTTTGCATCCGACGTCCGGCTCCTCCGGGGCACGCCGACGCTGGAACGGTACCGGTCGAGCAGGCTGATCGCGTACCGCGACTTCGAGGTCGTCGTGGAACTCCGCGACTGGGAGCCGTCGGACGAGGGTGTCCTCGTCGCGCACGGAGACGTCCAGGGCGGCTACCTGGTCGTCGTCGAGAACGGAGTGCTGAGCTTCGTCTACAACGCCTACGGGCGGGTGCACCGGGTGTCCGGACCGTTGCCGGAGCGGCCGGAGGCCGTGACCCTCAGAGCTCGGGCGTCCGACGACGTCCGGTGGGATTTCACTGTCGACGTGACAGTCGACGGCGCCGAATCGCGGGTCGCCGATCTCCCGCGGGCGGTGCAGTTGGTGGGGATGGCGCCATGGACAGGCATCTCAGTGGGCCTCGACGCGCGAGGCGCGGTCGACAGCGATCTGCGGGCCAGACGCGGTGTGTTCCGAGCTCCGGAGTCGCTCGTCTCCGTCACATACCGGCCCGGGCGGGTCCGCGTCCCGGAGCCGATTCGGCGCACCATCGATCAGCAGGCGGCCGATGTCGCCGATTGAACCGACTTGCAATCACGATGATTCGATGTGTGGTGCTCATCGCGCCGATTCGATTTCATGAGTGTCACGCATTCGCGTCGATCATCAATTCCCCCCACATTTCACACTCGCCTTCAAGGGTGAAAGGAATTCAGCCATGACAATCACTTCCATTGAGAATCACGCCGACCGTGCTGCTGCGGCGGAAAGCATTTACGCCGATGCCGGAATCAGGGTGGACAAGCTCGGAGAGTACATCGGCGCCCGAATCAGCGGGGTGCGTCTGGGCGGCGAGATCAGTGACGATCAGGCAGAGGCGATTCGACTCGCGCTCGCCGTCAACAAGGTGGTCGTGTTCAGCGGACAAGAGCACCTCGACGACGACGGGCAGTACGCATTCGCACAGCGTCTTGGAGAGCCGACACTCCCGCACCCGACCGTCACCTCGCGGGGCAGCCAGCTGCTGACGATCGAAGGCGCTGCCAACAGCTGGCACACCGACGTGTCGTTCGTCGACCGGATCCCGAAGGCGTCGATCCTGCGGGCCGTCACACTCCCAGCGTGGGGAGGGGCCACCACCTGGGCGTCCACCGTCGCCGCCTACGACCAGTTGCCGGCGTCGTTGCGCGCGTTCGCAGACACTCTGTGGGCGAAGCACTCCAACCTCTACGACTACGTCACGTCCGAGCACGGTGGCGGCGACCAGGAGACCGCGCGCCGGACCGAGCACTACAAGGAGTTCACGAGCTCGGAGTACCAGACGCTGCACCCCGTGGTCCGGGTCCACCCGGAGACGGGTGAGCGGAGTCTGCTGCTCGGACACTTCGTCAAAGAGTTCCACCAGCTGAAGCCCGGTGAGTTCGCGGCGCTCTACCAGGTGTTCCAGAACCGGATCACCCGCCTGGAGAACACCTTCCGATGGAACTGGAGCCTCGGCGATGTCGCCATCTGGGACAACCGGGCGACGCAGCACTATGGAATCGCCGACTTCGGTGGGCAGGAGCGCAGGCTGCACCGCATCACACTTGCCGGTGATGTGCCGGTGAGCGTCGACGGGGAGTCGAGCCGAATCATCTCCGGCGACGCGTCGCACTACTCGAGCATCGACGAGCCTCGGCGGCTGGACGTCTACGCCGCCTGATCTTTGAACGAATACCAGACAGGGCCGGTGAGCAACCAGATGACGGTGATCGTGCCGAGCATCCCGAAACTCCCGAACATGGCCTCACGCTGAGTGGAATCCGCGACGGTGTAACCGAGGGCTGCGGTGATCACCGCGGCGATGGCGACGGCGCCCAGCCATCGCCCGAAGTCGGACCACTCATGACGGGCTCGCACCGGACCGGTCGACGGGATCGGCACCGGTGCGGGCCCGTCGGCGAATCGGTGCGCAAAACGCACATCGGCCCACGCGATCATCCGATGCCCGAACATCAGCGTGCCGCCGAGGTAGATCGGTGCGAGTCGATGGGCGAACTCGACGTCGCCGCCCCTGGCCAGATCGACAGTCACCGCGATCAGCAGAACCAGGTCGATCAGCGGAACACAGGCGAGGACGATCGTCGATGCACGCGTGAGTCGAGCCAGATAGCGGAGGGCGAGTCCTCCGACGACAAACGCCCAGAAGCCGATCTCGCAGGCGGCGATGGTGATCAATACGGGGTTCATGGATTCACCGTGCCCCGCGTCCACCATGCGGCGCATCCGCCGATCGACGTCGGCGGGGTCGTACTTTAGGGGGACCCGCGCAGGCGTCCGGTGTGCTGTAGTTGGAGACGATGACGATCCGATTCCACCGAGACAGCATGCTGAACGGGGCGAACGTGATGGCCGCCGGCACCCTTGCTGTCGGCCTGCTGATGTGGGCGTCCGGATCGTTCGTGTTCTTCACCGATGTCGATCGGTATCCCTGGTACGGAAAGCTCGGCATCCTGTCGGCGGCGTTTCTCGTCCAGCTGTCCGCCCAGCGCAGGCCTGCACTCGCTCTCGGCGCGATGGGGCTTCTGCTGGCATTCGACGCGTATGCGGGCCCGTCGCTTCCGTTGTGGATCGCGCTATCGGACGTGATGTACATCGGTGTGGTCCGCGGGTCGGATCGCCTTCGACGCGTGGTGATCGTGCTCGGAGTGGTCGCAACCGTCGCCGGTGCAGTCGCCGGGGCGATCGCCGGAGGTGCTCGTGCAGGCGTGCTGACCGGCCTGATCGGTGTTGCACTTCTGCTGTCGCCGATCGGCTACGGGCTGTCGGTTGTCGCGACCCGGCGGGCGGCCGACGCGGAGAAGTCGGCGGCGGTCGCACAGGCGCAGGCAGAACGGGCCGCAGCACTCGCCGACGAACGTCGGCGGCTCTCTCGTGAACTCCACGACACCGTCGCCGGGCACGTGTCCGCGATCGCGATCCTGTCCGAAGCGGCGCGTGACGCCGCCGAACCGGGGCCCGTCGTCGAATCGATCCGCGGGAACTCGCTCGCGGCACTCGGCGAGCTGAGGGCGATGATCGATCTGCTCGCCACCGATGGTGACGAGATCACAACGGTCCGCTGGTCATCGCTCGATCCGCTGATCGACGCCGCGGACGCTGTCGGCTCGACGGTCTCCGTGAACGGTGACGTGACCGGAATGCCTCGTCGTTTGGAAGCCGTCGTCACCCGGATCGTGGGGGAGGCCCTCGCGAACGCGACCAAGCACGCACCCGGGCGCCCGGTCACCGTCGAACTGTCCAGCGGCGCCCGCGCTGTTCGTGTGATCGTCCGGAACGACTGGGCCGCCGAAGCGCCTTCGACGAGGGGCCGGGGGTTGGCGAACATGCAGATCAGGGCAGAGAGCATCGGGGGACACCTCGACGCCGGACCTGTCGGACAGGAGTGGATCGTGACGGCGGAGCTTCCCCGATGAGCAGTGTGACGAGCAGGGTCCGGGTGGTGCTGGCCGACGATCACGCCGCCGTGCGTGAAGGACTGCGGATGGTGCTCGAAGCCTCCGGGCGGATCACTGTGGTCGGGGAGGCGGCCGACGGCACCGCCGCAATCCGCCTTGCGGTAGAACTGCGCCCCGACGTCGTGCTGATGGACGTGCGGATGCCCGGTGTCGATGGTCTGGCGGCAACGGCCGCGGTCACCTCCGCGACCGATGCGCGCGTATTGGTGCTGACGACGTTCGGTCTCGACGAGTACGTCGTCGGCGCGTTGTCTGCAGGCGCTTCGGGGTTCCTGTTGAAGACCGCGTCCGGGGCCGAACTCGTCGATGGGACGCTGCGGGTGGCCGAGGGCGACGCCGTCCTCGACGCGGGAGTCACCAGGGCTGTCGTCGACGCCATGCGCACTCGGCCCGCACCCGCGGTTCCCGACCTCTCGGCGCTGACTGACCGTGAGCGCGATGTGCTCGGCGGGGTGGGTGCAGGATTGTCGAACGCGCAGATCGCACGTCGACTGGGCATCGGGGAGTCGACGGTGAAGACGCACGTCTCGCGGGTCCTGATGAAGCTGGACGCGCCGTCACGCGTACAGGCCGCGGTGATCGCCGCTGCGGCCGGGCTCGTCTAGCGGTCCACCGGTCCCGTCGCGGCGAGTGCACCGTAGAACAGCAGGAACGATGTCGCGGCGGTGGCGTTGAGTCCGAAGTCGCGGACGCGCACGTGGGAGCCGACGGCGAGGGTGAAGTAGATCGTCAGCATGATCGCCGTCAGACGAGCGAGGGCGGGCGAACGTGTCACGGACGCCAGTCCGACCGCCGACGCGCCCTTCACAACGGGAAAGATCCAACGATTCGTCTGTGGATACTCGACGCTGTCCAGGCATCGGGTGATGTAGGGGATGGGGCCGATGCACGCTACTGCGTCGGCGGCCTGGCCGACGGCGGCGAGTTGGTACAGGCGCGGATCGCGGAGCAGGTCAGTCGGTGCGTTCATGTTCTGACCGTAGGACGAACGGTGTCACGCGGCAATGGTCTCCGGTGGTGACTGATCGCACCACAAACGGCATTGGCCTGCACGTCGAGGCTAGGTATGGTCAGGGGAGTGGCCGGAACTCGGCCCCCGGACGAGCTCACCGTACCCGGCCTGCGACAAGACGGTGTTTGTTCGAAAGGTGCATCTCATGTCGTGGATCATTCTTGTCGTGTCCGGGCTGCTCGAAGCCGTATGGGCGACCGCCCTCGGAAAGTCGGAGGGTTTCAGCCGCCTCTATCCATCAGTCGTCTTCGGTGTGGCACTGGTCGCGAGCATGGCCGGGCTGGCGATCGCGATGCGCGATCTGCCGATCGGCACGGCCTATGCGGTCTGGGTCGGCATCGGGGCCACCGTCACCGTCGTCTACGCGATGGTCTCCGGGGACGAAGCCGTCAGCATGGTCCGGATCATGTGCATCATTGCGATCGTCGGCGGAGTCGTGGGCCTCAAGCTCGCGTCCTGACATAGAACAGCGGGCGGCCGAATCGAATTCGGCCGCCCGCTGTTCGCGTCTGCTCAGCGTCCGGTGAGCTTGTCCTTCACCGAGTCGATGCCGTCCTTCACCTTGTCGGCCACTTCGGTGGCCTTCTCACGAACCGCGGCGAGCCCCTGGTCTGCCTGACCTTCGGCCTTCAGGTCGTCGTCGCCGATCGCGGCGCCGGTCGCCTCCTTGGCGCGGCCCTTCAGATCGTCGGCCTTGTTCTGTGCGTCGTCTGCGAGTCCCATGGTGTGAATCTCCCTTCGATCGAGCGCTCAACCCTTCCGGGTGGCCGTCCGATTGGACGACACCACCGACGCTACCGAAGAGCGCCGGGTCTCGCAGTGGTCAGACTCGTTGTGAGTTCATCGGGCACGCCGCAGTGCGGACCGCGTCAGAAATCGCCGTGAGCTGCACGAAGGGACCGAATGGCGCTCACCAGAGCACGTGATTCGTCGGAGGGCATGCCTATGTCGGCGAACACAGTGTTCAGGGCTGTAGTGGCGAGTTCCACACGGTCGCGGCCCGCCTCGGTGATCGCGACGAGGGTCGTCCGGCCGTCTGTCGGGTGCGGTCGGCGTTCGACGAGCCCGGCGTCGACGAGGCGCGCGATCGCACTCGTCGTCGACGAGACGTGCACTTGGAGACGGTCTGACGCCTTGGAGATGGGGAGTTCGCCGAGGCGAGTGAACGCGAGGAGACGCAGCAGTTCGAACCGTGCGAACGTCAGACCGAACGGCTTCAACTCCTGCTCGACGCGCGCCAGCATGATCTGATGCGCACGCATGACGGACGTGACCGCCTCCATGCCATCGGCGATCTCACCACCCCAGCCGGCGTCCTCCCAATTGCGGCGAGCCCGCGCGATCGGATCACGGTCGTCTCGCACGGGCCCTCCTCGGGTCTGGGCGCTCACCGAGTCTCGGTCAACGCAAGGTGTCGATTATCGCACTGAAGTCGAGATGTCCGTGCTCGGCGGCATACGCCGCGTACAGTCCTGCCGCATGCGAGCCGAGCGGCGCCGTTGATCCCGTCGCTGCGACGGCGTCCATCGCAAGGCCGAGATCCTTGTTCATGAGCGCAGTTGCGAACCCCGGCTTGTACTCGTTCTCCGACGGCGCCGTGGGCACCGGACCCGGGACGGGACAGTTCGTGTGCAACGCCCAGCAGTTGCCCGTCGCACCCGTCACGACGTCGTACAACGCCTGATCGGCCAGGCCCAACTTCTCTGCCAGCACAAACGCCTCACCGACGGCGATCTGCTGGACCGCCAGGATCATGTTGTTGCACAACTTGGCAGCCTGGCCGTTTCCGGAGCCGCCGCACGGCACGACCTTTCCGGCCATCGGCTCGAGCACGGGGTCTGCTGCGGCCACGGACGGGTCGTCTCCGCCGACCATGAACGCCAGGGTGCCCGCGGTGGCGCCCTTCACGCCGCCCGACACGGGTGCGTCCACCTGGCGCATGCCCGCGGCCAGTGCCTGCTCATTCACGTGGCGCGCATCCTCGACGGAGATCGTCGACGAGTCGATGAAGACACTGCCCTCGGCGGCGACGGGGAGGACGTCTCTGTACACGGCTTTCACGATCGCGCCGCTCGGCAGCATCGTGATGACAGCGTCCGCGCCGTCGACGGCCGCCCGTGCCGAGTCGACGGGTTGGACGCCGTGCTCGGCCGCGTGGGCGAGCGCAACATCCGACAGGTCGAACCCGACGACAGTGTGACCTGCGGCGATGAGGTTCGCGGCCATCGGTCCGCCCATGTTGCCGAGTCCAAGGAATGCGACGCGCATCGATTGCCCTCTCGTTTCACTCGTCCCGTTCATCGGGTCTTCTCCTTCGTGACGCGGGCGGCTTCGGCGCGGCCGATGACCATCCGCATGATCTCGTTGGTGCCTTCCAGGATGCGGTTCACTCGCAGATCGCGGACGATCTTCTCCACACCCGTCTCATGCAGGTAGCCGTACCCGCCGTGCAATTGCAGGGCCTGGTCGGCGATCGTGAAGCAGTGCTCGGTGACGAACCGCTTGGCCATCGCACACAGTTCCACCTTGTCGGGGTCTCCCGAGTCGACGGCCTCTGCCGCACGCCACAGCATCAGCCGTGATGCCTCGAGGTTCATCGCCATCTCCGCGATAGTCGCGCGAATCGTCGGTTCGTCGATCAGAGGCGCTCCGAATGCGTGCCGATCGGCTACGTACTTCAGGGCGGCGTCGTACGCAGCCTGTGCGCCGCCGAGCGAGCAGGCGGCGATGTTCAACCGTCCGCCGTTGAGCCCGTTCATGGCGATAGAGAAGCCGGTTCCCTCTCCGTCGGCGCCGCCGAGCATGGCGTCCGCCTGGACTCGGACGTCGTCGAAGACCACCTGCGCGGTCGGCTGGTTGTGCCAGCCCATCTTGGCCTCCGCAGGTCCGAACGACAGCCCGGGCGTATCGCGCTCGACGACAAACGTCGAGATGCCGCGGGCTCCCGCATCGCCGGTGCGGGCCATGACCACGTACACGTCCGACACTCCGCCACCGGAGATGAACTGCTTGGACCCGCGCAGCACCCACTCGTCACCGTCCCGTCTGGCCGACGTCGACAAGGCGGCGGCGTCCGAGCCCGCGCCCGGCTCGGTGAGGCAGTAGCTCGCCATGAACTCCATCGACGCCATCTTCGGGACGAAGCGTTTGCGCTGTTCGTCGGTGCCGTAGGTGTCGACCATCCACGTGCACATGTTGTGGATCGACAGGAACGCCGCCGTCACCGGATCGGCCTTGGCGAGCTCCTCGAAGATCCGAACACCGTCGATACGACGCAGTCCGGATCCACCCACATCTTCTCGGGTGTAGATCGCGGCCATGCCGAGCGACGCGGCCTCCACCATCTCCTCGACGGGGAAGTGCTTGGTCGCGTCCCACTCCAGGGAGTGCGGTGCGAGGCGCTTGCGCGCGAAGTCGCGCGCCGTCTCGACGACGATCCGGTCGTCGTCGTTCAGAACCGGGTAGGGCATGCCCGAGCCTCAGTTCATCGTCGGGATGGAGAACTCGGCGCCGTCCTTGATGCCCGACGGCCACCGTGACGTGACCGTCTTGGTCTTCGTGTAGAACATGATCGACGCAGGTCCGTGCTGATTCAGGTCGCCGAAACCGGAACGCTTCCAGCCGCCGAAAGTGTGATACGCGACGGGAACCGGGATCGGCACGTTGACGCCGACCATGCCGACCTCCACACGCGAGGTGAAGTCACGGGCGGCGTCGCCGTCACGGGTGAAGATCGCGACGCCGTTGCCGTACTCGTGCTCGGTCGGCAGGGCGAGCGCCTCTTCGTAGTCCGCAGCCCGGACGATCGTGAGGACGGGACCGAAGATCTCATCCGTCCAGATCGACATGTCCTTGGTGACGCGGTCGAAGAGGGTGGGACCGAGGTAGTAGCCGCCGGAGATGTCGACGCCGTTGAACTGGGCGTCGTCACTGCCGCGGGTCCGACCGTCGACGACGAGCTCCGCGCCTTCCTCGACGCCCTTGCCGATGTAGTTCTTCACGCGCTCAAGTGCGGCAGCACTGACAAGCGGACCGTAATCGGCGGCCGGGTCGTGGCTGTGGCCCACGCGCAGGGCCGCGATGCGCTCGACGAGCTTGGCGCGCAACGCCTCCGCCGTCTCCTCGCCGACCGGAACCGCCACCGAGATCGCCATGCACCGCTCGCCCGCCGAGCCGTAGCCCGCGCCGATGAGGGCGTCGACGGCCTGGTCGAGGTCGGCGTCCGGAAGGATGATCATGTGGTTCTTGGCGCCGCCGAACGCCTGGCTGCGCTTGCCGTTCGCGGCGCACGTCGAGTAGATGTACTGCGCGATGTCGGAGCTGCCGACGAAGCCGACGGCCTTGACCGTCGGATTGTTCAGCAGCGCGTCGACGGCGGTCTTGTCGCCGTGCACCACCTGGAACACCCCGTCGGGGAGTCCGGCCTCGGAGAACAGTTCGGCGAGCCGCACCGGAACCGACGGGTCGCGTTCGGACGGCTTCAGGACAAACGCATTGCCGCACGCCAACGCGGGGCCGGCCTTCCAGAGCGGGATCATCGCGGGGAAGTTGAACGGAGTGATGCCTGCGACGACGCCGAGCGGCTGACGCATCGAGTAGACGTCGATCCCCGTGCCCGCACCCTCGGTGTACTCGCCCTTGAGCAAATGGGGGATGCCGATCGAGAACTCGATCACCTCGATGCCGCGCTGCACGTCGCCCTTGGCATCGGCGATCGTCTTGCCGTGCTCGGACGACAGGAGCTCGGCCAGCTCGTCGATGTTCTGGTTGACCAGATCGACGAAACGCATCATGACGCGGGCTCGACGCTGCGGGTTCCACGACGCCCATTCGCGCTGCGCGACTGCGGCCGACGCGACGGCGGCGTCGACGTCGGCGGTCGACGCGAGTGGGACCTGCGCCTGCACGGCGCCGGTGCTGGGGTCGTAGACGTCGGCGGTCGCGCCGGTGCCTGCGACGCGTGCGCCGTCGATGTAGTGGTCGATGGTGCGCAGATCGCCCATGTGAAACAGCCTCTCGTACAACTCTCCAGGTGGTCACGATCACCATAAACTTGGATGTCCAAGTAATGCAATAGGTTGGACGTCCTAGTTTTCTTCCGGGGGATGGTCGAGTCGTGTCGGCCTGCCGCCGATCAGGTCGGCCCACCACCGCTGAATCGGCCCCCACCTGCGGTCGAATCGGTCCAGGCGGCGGCGGGCCAAGCCTCTCCGGTGCTCGTCGTAGCGGACGCGGGCCCAGAGTGACGTGGGCCGGGCGAGCCGAATCGCGGCGATCCATGCGACCGGCGCCACGAACACGCCGACCACGGCCGTCGGGTACTTGCCCTTCAATGCGACAACCGCGACTGCTGTCAGGTTGAGCGCGAGAAACACCATCAGCGCGTACCGGATCCACAGAACCGCCCCGGACAGCCCCGGCACGCTGGCGGGAGACAGGCCGACGACTGCGAGGCACAGACACGCGGCGGCCAGCGTCGCCGCGCCGATCGACATCTGGCCTTCTTCGCTCCAATACACATCTCGCAGGCGGAAGATCATCGCGAACTCGTCGAGGACGAGGGCCGAGCCGCTCCCGACGGCGAACGCGGCGAGGTATGCCCAGACGGACAGCGTCGGGGCGCCCACCGCGGTGAGACCGCCGCCGATCACCATGACTACTCCGGGTGTGGAGTGGTGCAGATGGACGCCGTCGATGTTGATGTTCCCGAACGGGCCGATGCCGGCCCGGATGAGCCGAGTGATGATCCGGGTGACCAGGAACGTCACCACGAACGCGATCAGGGCGAGCAGCAGCGGCCCCTTACCGCCGTGGACCACTTCGTGACTCCACCACCAGTTGAACCAGTGCATGGACCCATCCTTGTCGGACGAACCTACGGCCGGGGCTGTTCCGTGTCGAATGCTCCCGCTCCGGCGAGCGTGTACGCCACCGAGTCGGCGATGAACCGGTCGTCGAACGTCCTGTTGCCGAGAAGTGCGCGCATGTAGGCGGGGGCGACGAGGGCTTCGATGACTCGATACGGGTCGGCGGTCGACGGCAGTTCTCGGCGGTCGACGGCCCGTTCCACGATCACCGACGACGCCGCGAATCGGTTGCTGAAGAATGTCGAGCGGGCCTCGTCGACAGTGGTGGCGCCGTCGAGTGCGGCCGCGCTCCGCACCACTCGAATCACCTCCGGCCGACTCAAGAGATCAACGATCTGTGTGAGCAACTCGCTCAGATCGCCTTCGAGTGAGCCGGTGTCGGGTATCGGGTTGTCGGCATCGGCCAGCCTCAGCAGCGCGGCAGCGACCAGGTGGTCGGTTGACGGCCACCGTCGGTACACGGTGGTCTCGGCGACTCCGGCCTCCTGTGCGACGGCGCGCATCGTCAACCCGATGCGTCCACCGCTCAGCAAGAGTTTCAGTGCGGCGGTTTCGACGGCCTCCTGCACACGCGCGGAACGCCCGCCGGTGCGTCGGAGGGGCGGTTTGGTGTCGGGCACGACTTCCATTCTTGCCGGATCGGGGGGTTGACGCCGTGAAATGACGCGCCTAGCGTCACTTAACGATAGTTCACCTAGCGTTAGGAACGAGATGGCCCTGCCTGAACTCGACATCACGGCGACGATCAATGGTCGGCAGGTGTCTCGCGCCGATGTCCTCGCCTGGGAGGACAAGCGAATCGACGCCGCGGCGAAGAAGCTCGGGGTTCCGGCGCCGGACCCGATGCCGGTCAGCGAACGTCGCGAGGAGTGGCTGCAGATCAAGCGGGCCCTCGGTGACGATGAGATGCTCCGTCGACTCGAGCGTGATGCGCGGATCGCCGACATTGTGGGACGTGCGCAGGCATCACTCAGCCGGCGTCGACGCATCTGCGTCACCGAACTCCACGTGCCTGGAGGGACCGCGCAAGAGTTCGCCGACTGGTTCACCGAGATCACGTTCTCCTCGAACCAGGACGCGATGGAACGCTCCTGCCCGGACCATTTCGTGCTTCGCATGGCAGGAGGCCGACAGCAGGTTCTCGAGACGAACGGGGGCAGCCCGTTCGCGGCTCTCTTCGACATCGACTACGACGACGTGTCCAGTCTGGTCACGCCGATCGACCCGCAGTTCCCGGTGCGGCTCGACGGCGTCGCGATCAGTTCAACGGGCCGCCCGATCGGCGGCGTCCGGCACCAGTTCCGCGACACCGCCGACGGCGTCCACGCGCGACTGCTGGTCGAGTTCCCGCTCCCGATGCTGCAGACTGTGATCTCCGGACATCGATGGCATCTCGCCTGCGAGTTCTCCAACTGGTTCGAGGCCGCTTTCGCCGGCTGAAAGCCTCCCCGCTACCTGCCGGACCAGTTCGGCGGACGCTTCTGCACAAACGCCATGATGCCCTCACGGGTGTCCTCGCTGACCAGGACGGTGTTCAAGACGTCGAGGCTCTGTCGGACTGCGGTCACGGTCTCGGGTTCGGCGTCGGCCCGCGCCATCGTGCTGATCGACGAGCGGACCGCGACCGGCGACGCTGCGAGGATCTCCTGTGCGACGGTCCGTGCGAGGTCGAGCACCTCGCCGTGGGGAGCGACACGGGAGACCAGGCCGTGAGCGAGCGCTTCCGGCGCGTCGATTCGACGACCGGTCAGGATCATGTCGCGCGCAAGCGCGGGCGGGACGACGCGCGGGAGGCGAACGAGCCCGCCGGCAGCCGCGACCAGCCCGACCTTCACCTCGGGAAGTCCAAAAGTCGCCTTCTCGTCGGCGACGATAACGTGACAGGCCAGGGCGATCTCCAGGCCTCCACCGAGGGCGAAACCGTTGACCGCCGCGATGATCGGCTTGGGCAGGCGAGTGCGCGCCGTGAGGCCCGCGAACCCGTTCTCCGGCATCGACAAGCCGCTTCCGCCCGCACTCGCAGCGAGGTCGTTGCCCGAGGAGAACGCCTTGTCACCTGCGCCGGTGAGGATCGCGACCCAGAGGTCGGGGTCGGCGAAGTAGGCGTCGAAGACGGCGTCGAGTTCGGCGTTGGTCGCCGGACTGATCGCGTTGCGGGAGTTCGGACGATTGATCACCACTTCGAGGACGTGCCCGTCCCGCCGGACGATCAGGTCCTGGTACTCGTCGGCGAAGCCGACCGCGGGCCGGGGATGGCGTTCGTCCAATTCAGAGCGGGTGGCCGTCACGACGTTCCGGGAGGCCGACGACCGCGCGTACACGGTCTGCCCGATCGGATCGCCCGGTCCGGTCAACAGGTCGAGCAGCGCGTCGCCGTCGGCGGTGGCGATGAACCGCGTTCCGTCGTACAGGCGTCCGATCACGGTCCCCGCACGGTCGTCACGGTCGGGATTGAGGACGGTGAACGTCTCGATCGTCGCGCGCCCGTCGGCGTATCGACTGATCTCCACTCGCGGCGCCACGTCGAGCTCCGCCTGCACGGCGTCAGAGGTGGACGGCGCGAGAGCGCGCGGCGTCGTCGAGTACACGCCGACCGAGTACTTGCTCATCACACCACCGTTCGCGGCGACGAGTCCGAACGAACCGGGTGCGCGTCGGGATCGGTCGACTATCTCGACGATCGCGTGCATCGAGTAGTTGTTGCCCGGACCGCCGAAGTAGGGGAGACCGCCGGTGACCGTCAGGCCGCGAGGATCGTCGGCTGCCAGGCCGAGTGCGTCGGCGGCGTTCGAGACGGCGATGGGGAAGCAGCTGTACAAGTCCAGCGAGCTGACGTCGTTGATGCCGATGCCCGCCATCTTCAACGCTGCATCGAGCGCGGCCGCCGCAGCGGGGGACCGGGACAGGTCGGGGCGTTCGAGCAGCGGCGGTTCGCGCAGGTCGGAGTACCCGTGCAGGAACACCCACCGTGACGGATCGATGCCTGCTTTCGTCGCCGCTCCCGCCGACATGAGAACCACGGCGGCAGCCTGATTGACCTGGTCGCGTGAGACGAGTCGGCGCGTGTACGGGACGGAGACGCGCCGATTCTCCTCTGTCGGGACGGCGAGATCGTCGGCCGAATGCACGTGTGTGCTCGCCGAATGGGGATTCGACTCGGCGACGTGAGTCATCGGCGCGAACAACGCGCCCATGTCGGAGGCGTACTCCGACTGCGACAGACCAAGCCGGTGGCGGCGCGCGTTCTCCAGCAGTGAGTACTGCGCGATCGGGATCACCACGCCGTGCTTCACCTCGTCGATCGAGGTGAGGCCTGCGATCTGGTATCCGCGGTCCTCCAGTTGCCCCTCGAGATCCTCCGTGAAGTCGGGACGCTCATCCTGCTTGAGGGCGGCACGGACCGTCGACATCACCTCGGCCCCGAACAGCAGGACGGCATCGGTGCGGCCGGCGCTGATCTCCGTGGCGAACTCGGTGACCAGGTGCTGCGGGCTCTGGCCGCCGGTGACCTCTTCGACGGCCCGGCGAGGGGCCATTCCGATGCGCGCCGCGACAGCACGCGGCATGTTGTTCGGCCGGCCCAGTGGAGACGACGACGCCGGACTCGACTTCTCGAACGACCGCACAGCGGCCGCGACGTCGATCAGTGCCGCGACCTGCGCCGGGTCGACACCGGTGTCGGCGAACGCGGCGCGGGCGGCGTCGGCCGCGAGATCCGCTTCGCCGAGCCCACGGTAGTCGGCGTCGCCGAGGCGTTCGGACGCCTGACCGACGCCTACGATGACGGGAGTGGCCGGATCGATGTCGCCGGCGGTCGTGATTGCCATGACGCTACGTTCCCACGTTGCCATTGGCTGATGGCATTCAGGTAGTGGTGGAAGGGATATCGATGTTCTCCATGGCGCCCACAGACGCCGCGATGTACTGGTTGGGACGAGGCACAGTGAACGACCAGTTCCTGCTCTTCGCCTTCGACCGCGGTGGAGTGCCGGACGTCGTGCAGGAGCTGCGTCGCCGTGCTGCGGCCATAGCCGACCTGCACCTGGCCGTCCGCACGGTGCCCGGTGACCTCGACTTCCCGCGCTGGGCGCCCGCACCGATCCGAGACGACGCGATCGTCGTAAGACCCGGTGACGATTGGCCTGCGTGCCTGGCCGCCGTCACCGCGCTCCGTCCACTGCGCGAATCGTCTGCGCTGTGGCGGGTGCACGTGTTCGACGCAGTCGCCGGGGTTCCACGGGTCGATGGACTGGGACGTGTTGCCGTGCTCCAGATATCGCATGCGGTGGGCGACGGCCGACGTGTCTCGGCGATCGCCCGCGCACTGTTCAGCCGCGAGCCCGCACCGTTCCTGCGGGACAAACGTGTGGCGATCGACGACACTCGTTTGGCGGCACTGAGGTCTGGCCTGCTGATCGGGCCGAATCTGTTGCGTGCGACAGCCCTCGGCCTCGCGGCGTGGGCCGCCGAAGAACCCGACGGCGGTCGCGCGAACGTCGCGCCGACACGGGCGAATGTCAGTCCGGAAGGACCGCGCGAGCTTCGTACCCTCACTGTCGATGCCGCGTCTCTGCGGGTGGCCGGACGATCGTCGACGGTCGGCGTGCTCGTTGGATTGGCGGAGGTGCTTCCGAGCTTCCTCAACGCGCCCGTCCGCGACGCGTCGGTGGAGCTGACGGTCGCATTCGACGACGATCGGGATTCGGCGGCGCGGAACTGCTTCCAGACGGTCGGCGTCGGTCTCCATGCAGATGTCCGTGACCGGGGGCTTCGGGCGTCGCTGATCGCCGACGAAATCGCGGCTGCTCGCGCTCGGGTGTCGTCTGCCCAACGCGCGGCATCTCGCCGGGCTGCAGAATCCTCGCCGGCAGTCCTTGTTGCGACTGCGGCGCGACTCGGTTCGGGCGCTCCGCCACCTGCCTCGGTCGCCGGATGGACAGTGGTCTCGCCGGTGCACAGGGGCGCTGCCGACTTGACGCTTGGCGGCGGCGCTGTCCGATTCACCGCGGGATTCCCCTACTTGTCGAGCGCTCACAGTCTTACTCACGGCGTGCACCGGATCGGTGACACGGTCACGCTGTCGGTCAATGCCGGCGGCCGGATCGCTGATGGAGTTGACGACTACATCGCGTCGTTGGCCAGCGTCTTCGCAGAGCTCACCCAGATCCCGACCGATGGGCCATAAGTCGGCGTATGGTCGGGCACATGACGTCTTATGTGACCGCGAACCCGTCCACCGGCATCGTCGAGAAGGAGTTCGAGACGCTCTCGGACGACCAGATCGATCCGATCCTCGAACGCTCCGCTGCCGCCTACCAGTCGTGGCGCACCACATCGATCGACGAGCGTGTGGCAGTCCTGCGAGCTACTGCCCAGACATACCGAGACCGTGCGGCCGAACTCGGCGCCGTGATCTCGAAGGAGATGGGCAAGCCGCTGCCTCAGGCTGGTGGCGAACTCGCCCTGACCGCCATGATCTACGACTGGTACGCCGAGAACGGCCCTGCGCTCCTCGAGACGAAGCAACTCGACCCGCAGGGCGCCGCGGAGTCGTCGGTGACGAGTGTCCCCGTCGGATCGATCCTCGGCATCATGCCGTGGAACTTCCCGTATTACCAGGTGGCGCGTTTTGTCGCCCCGAACCTGTTGCTGGGCAACGTCATCGTGCTCAAGCACGCGCCGATCTGTGCAGAGTCGTCTGCGCTGATGGAGGAGATCGCGCATGCTGCGGGCACGCCGGTTGACGCGTACATCAACGTTTACGCCACCAACGAGCAGGCGGCGACGATGATCGCCGACCGCCGTATCCAGGGCGTCTCGCTGACGGGCAGCAGTCGTGCAGGCGCCGCCGTCGCCCAGATCGCGGCGAGCAACCTGAAGAAGTCGGTGCTCGAACTCGGCGGGTCGGACGCGTTCATCGTCCTCGACAGTGACGATGCACGTGCTGCGGGTGCGAAGGCAGCGGGCATGCGGATGATGAACGCGGGCCAGGCGTGCAACTCGCCGAAGCGCTTCATCGTCAAGGACGACCTGTACGACGATTTTGTCGCCGGTCTCGTCGATGGTGTGAATGCGCTGGCGGTGGGTGATCCCTCGGAAGCGTCGACATTCATCGGGCCGCTGTCGTCCGTCGCCGCCCGCGACGAGGTCGTCCGTCAGGTGGAGGAAGCGGTGAGCCAGGGTGCGACTCTGCACACCGGCGGTGCGGCGCTCGATCGTCCGGGTGCTTTCATGTCGCCCGGCGTGATCACCGGTGTCACCTCCGACATGAATCTGTACAGCGAGGAGATCTTCGGTCCGGTCGCTGTCGTGTACTCGGTGTCGGACGACGACGAGGCGGTGGCGCTGGCCAACGACGTCGAGTACGGCCTCACCGGCTCGGTCTGGACGTCGGATGTCGAGCGTGGCAAGGACATCGCCGAGCGCCTGGATGTCGGCAACGCGATGGTCAACGAGCACGGAACGTCGCTGCCGGGCCTCCCGTTCGGTGGCGTGAAGCAGTCCGGTTACGGTCGCGAGCTCGGCCAGTGGGGTCTCGGCGAGTTCGCCAATGTGAAGCTCCGTCGCGTCGCCAAATAGGTCTTGTCTCTGCCTTTCGACTCTCGCAGAACTTCCCTGCTCCTTGAGTGGAATTGTCCCTGCTCCTTGAGCGAGCCGACCCCTGCTCCTTGAGCGAGCTTGCGAGTCGAAAGGCAAGTGACGATCTAACGTGCACCAAGGCATGGCGGTGTCCCCGCCTGAGCAGCTCAGGCGGGGTTGCGCACCACGTCGACCCCGGGTGGGGCCGGCGGTCCCGGTGGTGGTGCCGGGATCCGGCACGACAACCATTTCTCGACCGCCGACCCGGACTTGGTGGCCCGGATGGCCGGGAGCAGCTTTTCCGGCTGGAGCGAGTGGTTGACCTTCCACGGCTCGGTCGAGCCGGAGGGTCGCCATCCGACCCGGCCCTTGAACGGGCCGGAAGTGAGAATGGTGGTCTCCCACCCGCCGGGCTTGGTGGAAACACTGCGGTTATGTCCCCCGCAGGCCCCACCCAAATGATCGATATCGGTGGGTCCACCGTCTTGCCAGTCAGGCATGTGGTGCGCTTGGGTCCGTGACCACGGGGTGGTGCAGCCGGGCGCGGTGCATCCGCGGTCCCGACCGAACAGTGCCAGCCTCTGGGCCAGCGAGGCGAGGCGGCGGCCGCGCCCGAAGTGCAGGATCTGTGAGGACTGGCCTTCGAACACTTCGAGCCACGGGGTGGCGTCGGCGGCGATGTCGACCAGATCGGTGACCGGCAGGCGGGTGCCGGTGGCGGTGACCGCGACACCTGCCTGGTTCTCGAGATCCTCCAGCGAAGCGGTGACCACAAGGTGGGCGGGCAGGGCGACGGAGTCACCGAGCGCGCCGTTGGCGAGCAGGTGGTCGAGCATCGCCTCGAGCGCATCGTGGTTGCGCTGGGACTGCGACCGCGTATCGCGCTCACGAGCCGCGGAAAGGGCCTCGGCGTCGGCACCGTAGGCCGCGCCGCGCGGGGACTCCGGGTCGTCCGGATTGTTCATCCCCGGCTCTGCCCAGAGGGTGAGAATTGCTTCGAGTTTTGCTCGAAGCGACGGCGACAGTTGCGCCCGGATCTTGGACATCAGCCGCTTGTCCTGCGGCTGGATCGCAAATCCGCGGGTCCGGGCGCGGTCAGCGTCATCGGTCAACGACCCGTCGGGATCGAGGTGGGCCAGTATCCGGCGACCGACTTCGCGGGTGCCCTCCGGCGTCAACTGCCGAGACAACTCGGCGAGCTCGGCTTCGGCACTCGCCTTGTCTTCGGCAGGAATCGCGGCGGGAATCTCCTCGATGACGGCGGCGATCTCGGTGAGATGATCGACCGACAAATCACCATCGGCGACCGCTGCCGCGGTGGCCGGCAGTGCCGGGTCGAGTTGGTCGCCCGAGTAGTTGTACATCGGGCTGATCGCCAACGCTGCGGCGACGCGGCGCTTGCTGGCACCGAGGCCCAGGCGCAGGGCGGCGGTGAGGTACTTGCCCGGAGTCTGGACGCCAGCTTTGCGGTAGGCCCCGCGGGTGGAGACCTCCGCGTACAGGCGGGCGCCGATGCCGTCGGACCGGCGATTGGAACGCTCGAACACTTCGGACATGTGCAGCACGTCGTCGTCGGTCATCGGGGTCAGCGACACCGATGACAGCTTCACCGCCACCGCGTCCTGCAGGCGGGCGAGCTCTAGAGGCGAATCAGGGAGATCAAAGGTGCTGGTCATGGTGTTCGCCTCCTTTGCGGTGGTGATGTCTGTGTTGTTTGTTATCTCCACTATAGCCCGGTGTGTTGTATAGCACAATAGATTAGTTCGTGAGTTCGATCATCAGTGCGGTCTGCGCGGACGCTTCGACTCGCTTCGCGGGTCTTGAGCGAGCCTGCGAGACGAAAGGCGCTCAACGGGCAGGGGGTTCGCAGGGCTTCGTTGAACGGTGGGTGTTGCCCAGGCTGCAACGAGCAGTGGGCGGGGAAATGCGGCGACCGCACCGGAGAACCGGTGCGGCCGAGGGGGTGAATCTATGCGGGTCTGATCAGAGTGCGGGAGGCTCGTAACCGTTGCGGCCGTTGCCTGCGGGGCCCCGGGTGAGCCGCTTGGGGAGTCTTTCGACCATGCCGCCGATCGGCGCGACCGAGGCGTTGAGCAGCTCGACGACCTCGTTGAGATGATCGACGGTCTCCTGCATCGCCGCGAGGTTCGGGGGCAGTGACGCGAGAGTCTCCGCCAGTTCGGTGAACTTGTCGAGCGGTCCGCCGGGCTCGATGAGCCGGTCGATGGCACCGCCCTCGCCGAGGAGCTGGTCGAGCAGTCCTTCGTCGCTGGCGGCGCGGTCGAGCAGGCCGTCCTGGCGAGACAGCTTCTCGAGGATGCCGTCAGGTGCAGTGAGCTTGTCGACGATCCCGCCCTCGGATGTGAGGCGTTCGAGGATGCCCTCGTTCTCGGTGAACTGATCGACGACGCCGCCGTCACGGGTCAGCCGATCGAGGGGACCGTCCTTCGCGGCGAGCCGCATCAGGATGCCCTTCTCATCGGTCATCTGGTCGAGGATGCCGCCCTTCTCGGTCAGCTTCTCAAGCAGTCCGTTAGGTGCGGTCAGTCGATCGATGACGCCGTTCGGCTGGATCAGCCGGTCGAGTGGGCCACCCGTCGCGAGGATGCGGCCGAATGGTCGGTCGGGGCTCAGCAGGTCGGCGACCTGCGCGAGGATCGTCAGCGGTGCTCGGACGGAAGCGATGTCGGCGGATGTGTGGACGCCCAGGACGTCGTTGACCTCTGTCTCGATGCTGCCGGCCGTGATACGGGCGACGTTGATGATCGACTCGGCCGTGCCGAGCACGATGCTTGCGGTGGCGAATCCGACGCGGAACGGCAGGCTGATGACCTCGCGCGCATCGATGGGTGCCTTGCTCATGCGCGAAGTGTACCCGGCGGTACCACGTACGCCCTACTACTTCTTTGCGGCCGCCTTGGCGGCTTTCTTGAACTCGCGGACCTTGATCAAGGAGTCGGCGTCGACCACGTCGGCCACCGAACGGAAACCTTTGCGGCCGTAGTCGCCGGTCACCTTGGTCCAGCCGGCGGGTTTCACATCGAGTTGCTTCGCGAGCAATGCGGTGAAGATCTTGGCCTTCTGCTCGCCGAATCCGGGAAGAGCCCGGATCCGTCCGAACAACTCCTCACCGCTGCGCGCCGTCGTCCAGATCGACTCGGTGTCGCCGTTGTACTCGTCGACGACGACGCGTGCCAGCTCCTGAATTCTTCCGGCCATCGATCGGCCGTAGCGGTGAATCGCCGGGGGAGTGGCGCACAGATCGGCGAACGACTCGGGTTCGGCGACAGCGATCGCCGCCGGGTCGAGCGTTCCGAACCGGTCCTTGATCTTGGCGGGTCCGGCGAAGGCACGCTCCATCGGAAACTGCTGGTCGAGCAACATCCCCGCGAGCAGTGCAAACGGGTCCGTCGAGAGCAGCTCGTCGGCGACCGGGTCCTGAGCAATCTGAATTCTCGCCATACGGCCATGGTAGTGCTGGCACACTGTCGCCATGCGGACACTGGTGGGGACTCGGTCACGGATTGTAGGAATTGCGGCATCGCTGCTCGTTGCGGCGGGAACGTCGGCGTCGATCGTCGGACCGTCGCAGGCGAACGCGGCGCCGTCGGCAGAGCCTCACTATGTGAAGACCATCCGCTGCGACAGCGCGAATCCGTGGCCGAAGCCGCGGATCCGACTGCCCGTCGACATCTACACCGGCATCAGGTTCCCGTCTGACGGGCTGCCCGGACCGGCCATCGAACTGCGGGCCAATCAACCGATCACGGGCGACCCCTGGCTCAACATCACCGAGTACACGATCTCCACGCGCGTCAGCTGGCACAACCTCCGCACAGGTCGCCGCGGCGTTGTCGTCACGCCCACTCGGGCCCACCGGGTGACGTGGCAGGCCGTCGTCCATCCCGGCACGGGCCCGGTGAAGCTGACGATTCGTCAGAAGATCGGTGCGATGGCGTGGAACCCGATGGTGAACCCGCAGTACAGCAGGTGCGGAACGACGATCAACGCGTGGTGATGTTCGCGCCCGCGCCCGCGCGGACCCGAGCGACCGTCGGGCGAGGGTGACCCGAGCGTTCCACCTGTTCCGGCAGATCGGCCTCGATCTGCGCGGCGGCCTCGGCCGATGCGAGCACAACAACTGAGCCGCCGAAACCGCCACCCGTCATTCGCGCTCCATGCGCACCCGCACCAAGGGCCGTGCGCACGATCTCGTCGATGGCGGAGGTGGTGATCTCGAAGTCGTCCCGCATCGACGCGTGGGATTCGACCATCAGACGCCCGACGCAATGCAGATCGCCTGCAGTGAGCGCCGCCGCCGTGTCCAGGACTCGGCTGTTCTCGGTCAAGACATGTCGCGCTCGTCGACGGTCCACCGGATCGTCCACACGACGCCAGTCGTCACCGGCCGCACTGCGCAGCTCGGGGACACCGAGTGCGGCGGCTGCGGCCTCACATGATCGTCGTCTGGCGCCGTACTCGCCCGCTGCGTGGCTGTGCGGACTGTGCGAGTCGACGACCATCACCGTTGCGTCACCGAGTTCGATCGGCACCGGCGTCACCTGCATCGACCGGAAGTCGATGAGCATCGCGGTGTCGACGGCACCGTGCAGGATGCTCAGCTGGTCCAGCAGTCCGGTGTCGGCTCCGACGTAGCGGTTCTCCGCGTCGTGCGCGACGGCGGCCACCGTCCTCCGGTCCAGATCAGGTCCGCCGGCCGCCGCGGACAAGGCGAGGACCACCGCACACTCCAGCGCCGCAGACGACGACAGGCCCGCCCCGACCGGGACGGCCGACGTCACCACCATCGCGCCACCGGGCACATCGACCCCTCTGCATCGCAGTGCCCACACACATCCGGCGACGTACGCACCCCAGCCGCCGACGTCGCCCGGGACCGTGTCGAGGCTGATCGTGACCTCCGAGCCGGCGTCGACCGCGTCGGACATCGTCTTGACCTTCAATGACGAGGCGGTCGGGTCCGGATCGAAGTCGACGTGGGTGCCCCGGTCGAGGGCTATCGGCAGCGCGAAACCGCCGTTGTAGTCGGTGTGTTCGCCGATCAGATTCACGCGCCCGGGAGCGTAGGCGCGAACGCCGCTCATCTCATCGCCGCCCGGAGGTCGGCGGCCACGGACTCCGGAGTCCTGTCGGTGATGAACGCGTCGCGGGCCGATTCCGATCCGGCGAGGTACTTCAACTTGTCGGCGGTCCGGCGGATCGAGAACATCTCGGCGTGCAGTCGCCCCTCGGGGGCCTCCGACCGATACTGATGCCATGACGCGACATACGGGAGCGGCGAACCGTAGAGCGCGTCATACGCGCGCAGCACCGAGAGATAGACGGCGGCGAGGTCGTCGGTCTCGGCGTCCGTCAGTTCGCCGAGGTGGCAGACGTGTCGGTTCGGGTAGACGTGGACTTCTGCAGGCCAGCGAGCGGCGAACGGCACAAAAGCGGTGGTGTGCTCGGTGCGTACGAGCACCCTCTCGTCGTCGTGGACCTCACGATCGAGTATCGCGCGGCTCAACTCGACGCCGTGGATCTCCCGGTGCTCGGTCGCCCTGCGCAGCATCGTGTCGGTGCGACGAGTACGGAACGGATACGCATAGATCTGGCCGTGCGGGTGCGGCAACGTCACGCCGATCTCGGCCCCGCGGTTCTCGAAGCAGTGGACTTCGGCGACGTCGTCGCGCGCGAACAACTCGGTGGTTCGGTGCGCCCACACGTCGAGGACGAGCCGGGCGTCGTCGTCGGAGAGTGCGGCGAACGACCCGTCGTGATCGCTTGTGAAACAGACGACTTCGCAGCGGCCCGCACCTGCGACTTCGGAACGAAGCGGGTCGTCGTTGACCAGCGCGCTCGTCTGGCCAGTCAACGAGGGGAAACGGTTCTCGAACACGGCGACCCGGTAGCCGTCGCCGGGGATCTCCGACGACAGCCCTTCCGGATCGGGGCACAGCGGGCACATCTGCCGCGGCGGATGATACGTCCGCTCCTGCCGCGAGGGAGCGATGATCACCTGGTCGCCGGTGGCGGGATCGTATCGGACGACACTGACCGGCCCGTCCGGCCGCTGCGGCAGATCACGCCGATCGGTCCCGAGAACACACTCGTGACTGTCGCCGAACAACAGGATCTCGCGTCCGTCTGCCAGTCGGCCACGAACAGGTTCAGGAAGGTCTCGAAGCGTCGGCACGCTGAGGAACGTTAGAACAGGTTCTTGAGGAATGCAGCAACCGTGGCCTGTTCTTGACGTGACGCATCGGTCGAGCTTCCGGTGAGGTACGTCTTGGCGACCACCTTGTTGCTCGACAACTGTGCCGTCGTCAAGTACCGCAGATTGGCGGGAACCGCGGTCTCGTCGTCGACCAGCTTCTGGCTGAGGAGGATCGGCCTGCTGAACCCGCGCGTGCGGAGCTGCAGACCTTCGCGCAGCGCGGTGTCGAGCGCTGAATTGGCCGCCAACGGGGCGGTCACCAGCGCGGACAGGTTGGTCGATCCGATCGCCTTGGTGAGGGCCGGCGCGCACATCGTGCGCGCTTTGGTGACGAGCTCCTTACCGCGGGGAGTCAGCAGATCGGTCACGTCGTCGGCGTCGAGCGAGGCGAGTGCGTACACGACGTCGGCGACGGTGTCCGGCGACACGGGGCTCGACGCCGGGCTCAGGCCCGCGAGCACGTCGTCGTAGCCGACGGGCAGGGCGGTGGCTGCCGCGCCGCGGAAGTCCATCGACCCCTTCTGCCAGGTGGTGGCACTGCGGGCGAGTTCAACGGCGGTGCCCGCACCGAGTGCGTCGCCTACTGCTGCCCAGCGAGGCGACACACTCGGTTCGATGTCGGTGAGCGCCTTGACCGCGTCGACGACAGTGTGCGCGGACGCACCGAAGTCGACGTACTGCGGGGATCCGGTGACGCCGACGGTCGTGTAGTCGGGGATCACCACGGCGTAGTCGCTCCGCAGCAGCCCGGAGACGGCAGCGGTGTCCCGCGCCGCGCGGCGCTTGGACGGGGCGCATCCGAGCGACAGGCCATCTGGGCGATGCGCGTAGACGACGACCGGCCAGCCGCCCGCGGGCGCGGCGCCCTTGGGCTGGAGGACGGTCGCCGTGGTGAGGTGAGTTCGCTCGTCGGCCCCGAGGGTCCAGTAGCTGAACTGCTGGCCGACGGCCGCGGCGGCAGGCAGGTCGGCGTCCGGCACGGCTCGGTTGGCGAACACGCTGCCTGCGGTCTGTCCGCCCGGTGCGGCAGGCGTGGTGTCCTCCGGGGTGGCGATGGCTCGGGTGGCCGTCACGCCGCCGACCACGACGCCGACAGCGACGACCGCTGCGCCGACTCGGACAGCGGTCCGGGAGCGTCGGCCCGTCCGTTCGGCTGGAGCGGCGAGCACGGGGTCGATGCGGCGGGGCTGCGCATTCATGGGAGGTACCTCAGTCTTCAAGCGTGAATTCGATTGTGGCGGTGCGGTGAACGCGGGTGTCAGTTCTTGACGACGCCCAGCGCGGGCAGGAAGTAACAGGTGCGGCCTGCTGTGGTCGTGGTGCCGAACACCGCGGACAGGACGGAGCCCTCGCCGGTGGAGGCTCGAGCCAGGCGGACGCCGTTGAATCCGGGTGTCGCCGCGAGCGCCTTGAGCAGCGGACCCGCGGTCTTGTCATCGGCGAGCGGCTTGAGGGGTTCGAGGCCGCCCTTCATGGTGGACGTGTTGAACCACGCGACGTTCAGGTTCGTCGATCCGGGCGCAGTCGGCGGGACGAGCGCGTACGCGGTCTGGCCGTCCTTGATCTCCTGCAGAGGTGCGGTCGCGGCCGGATCGAGGAGCTTGAGGAGTTGGTCGCCGCCGATCCCCTTGACCAGGCTTCCGATGACAGTCGAGTCGCCGAGCGGCCACGGGCCGGGAATGGCGACGGTCGGAGCGGTGACGAGGCCGAGCGGGTTGTCGTCTGTCGGGGCCGCGCAGAACGGTGCGATCGCCGGAGTCAACATCTGTGTGCCGGTCAGCTTCTGCAGAGTCGCGAGGGCGTCGACGTCGGTCGGGCGGACCGGTGCGTCCACCTGATTCGGCTCCGCGGGCGCGGTCGGTGCTGCGGGCGCCGTGGGCGGCGTGGTCGCCGACGGGAGGATCGAGTCGAGTGCACCCGGGTTGATGCCGAAGGTCGACAGCAGTGTGCTCGGGTCGAGCTGCCCGGACGAGCCGAGGATCGACGAGAGCGCGGCGATCGCCTGCTCGCTGCCGCCCGAGGACTTTAGAGTGCGCAGCAGGTCTGCGAGTTCGGCGTCGCCGGGAATGCCGGACAGGCTGGGCGCCTCGCCCGCCGGGGCTGCGGGCGATGTGGTTGCAGGAGGGGTGGTTGCCGGAGGGGCTGCCGGTTCGGCGGCTGCGATGCCGGCCATCGAGACGGCCACGGCTGCTGCGGCGCCGACGATGCCGACTCGGATCGAACTCTTCACGACTGCACTCACGTCGTCTCCTCCACGAACTGACGAATTCACCACGGTCTGTCGCCCCGCCCACGAGGCTCGTGTGACAGGTGTGGCGAATGGTGTTGAAGTTAATGGTGGTGTGTCGAGGGGTCGAATTTCAAGGAGCGAGTCCGAGTTGTGACGTCAGCGCGACATTCGGGCCGGGCCGAGTGGCGCGAATCACCGACCGAGGATGAAAAAACACCCTCCGGCGCTGCCGGAGGGTGTTTCGTCGCGCTGCTCGCGTCAGATGATCGCGGTGCCGATCGTTGGCGCGATGGTGCAGGAGATGGTGCGACCCTTCTGGGTGGTCGTCACGTCGCCGTAGATCGTCGAGACGATGCGGCCGCGGCCGGTGTTGGCGATCCCGGTGAACGTGCCCGGACCCTTCGTGGCGTTGATCTTCGGGTTCGGCTTGAGTGCGGTACGTCCGCTCCGGCCGTTCTCGAGGTTCAGCCACGTCACATAGAGGCGGCGGGGCGAGGACTTCGCCGGGCCGGTGCCGAGGCTCGTGTAGACGAAGCCGGCCTGGCCGCGTTTCGGTCCCGGTGCCGGGGCCTGCTGCGGTCCTGCGGTGACAAGCGCCATGCCGACCGAGTTGCCGCCGCCTGCCATGCAGCCGAGGCCGATGGTCGGGTAGAGGAACTGCTGGATGCGGGGCTTCTTCGGGCCGGTCGGGATGTTCGGCGAGTCGCTCTTCTTCTTCGCGACGTCGTGCTCGGCGGCCGGGACCGCGCCCGCTGCGACGGCCTTCGCCTTGCCGGGCTCGCCGAGGAAGTCGATCAGCTGACGCCACGTGGCCGTCGCCTGTGCGGGCAACGCGGGGTTGTCGGCGAGTGCGCGGGCCTGCTCGAGGAGGTCGTTGTTCACCTGGCCGTCGTCGTCGCGAGTCGCGATCGAGCCGATCAGGGCGGGAGCGAACGCGCCGAGCGAACTCAGAACGGCGGGATCGACGTCCGGTGCGGTCTCGGGTACGGGAATTGTCTGCTCGGTCGACGGCGCCGGGGCGGCGGGTTCGGCTTGAGCGAGTGCGGGGGAGACGAGCGCGCCGGTCACAGCGAGAGCTGCGACGACGGTGGCGGTGCGGCTGGTGCGCGCAAATCGCACGACGGGGTCCTATCGATAGACGGCTCGGACAGTGACGAGAGTCTAACCCGATCTTCGTGAAACTACTGAGACTGGTGTGACAATTGTTACCAGTGTGAAATCAGGGAGTGGTGCGTTCACAACGACAGGCGTTCCTCCATGCGCGCGCGACTCGGCCACCTGGTTAGATTCACGCAGAACGACGGGCGCGAGCCCGCCGACCGCGTCGACCTATTTCAGGAGACTGTCGTGAAGATTCGTGCCACCTCACTGCGTCGAGTGATCGCCGTCGGTCTCGTCGCCGCCACCGCCGCCGGAACCGCGGCATGTGCGACGTCGTCCGACAGCGCTTCCGAGGTCAATCTTCTCACCCATGACTCGTTTGCGCTTCCGCAGAACCTCGTCGACGACTTCCAGCGCGAGACCGGCCTGAAATTGAACATCCAGAAGTCCGGCGACGCCGGTCAGCTGTCGTCGGTCGTGTCGTTGACGCCGGGTTCGCCCAAGGCCGACGCGGTGTTCGGCATCGACAACACGTTCGCCGCGCGGCCGATCGAGGCCGGCGCCCTCGAGCCGTACACCTCCCCGCTGGCAGCGAAGGGCGCCGCGGAGTTCGCGGTGGCGGGCCACGAAGATCAACTCACCGCCGTCGACCGCGGCGACGTGTGCCTCAACGTCGACGATGCGTGGTTCGAGAACAAGGGCGTGGAAGCGCCGACGAGCATCGACGATCTGACCCAGCCCGCCTATCGCGACCTGACCGTCGTGATGGACCCGGCAACGTCGTCGCCCGGCATGGGCTTCCTGTTGTCGACGATCGGCCGATTCAAGTCGAAGGCGTTCGACTACTGGCGTGGACTGTCCGGCAACGGCGTCCAGGTGGTGTCCGGTTGGGAGCAGGCCTACAACCAACTGTTCAGCGCGGGTGAAGGGCACGGCCCCAAGCCGATCGTCGTGTCGTACGCGTCGAGCCCGGCGGCCACGCCCGGTACCAGCGCGATCCTCGACAGTTGTTTCGCGCAGATCGAGTACGTCGGCATCCTCAAGGGCGCTCGGAACTCGGCGGGCGCACGCAAGCTCGTCGACTTCATGCTGAGCCCCGGCGTGCAGGCTGCGCTCCCCACGGCGATGTACGTCTACCCGGTCCAGAAGAACACTCCGATGCCCGCCGACTGGCGTCAGCGCGCGCCTGCTCCCGGTTGGACGGTCCGCATGGACCCGGATTGGATCAACAAGAACCGCGAGGAGTGGCTCACCCAGTGGCGCGCCACCGTGAAGCCCTGACCCCAGTCCGCTCCACCCGCAACGGGATCGCGCTTGGACTGATCTCGCTCGTTCCGCTGGTCTTCGCGACCGCGGTCTTCCTGTGGCCGCTCGGCGTCCTGGTGGCCAGGGCGTTCGACGACAGTGACGGCGCCACGCTCCCCGAACTCTGGGATCGCACACATGCCTGGCGTCTGTTGGCGGTCACCGTCGGCCAAGCTGCGGGCTCGGCGTTGGCGGCGTTGATCGTCGCCGCGCCGATCGTCTGGCTCCTGTCGACCGTGCGGCTCGCGGGATCAGGTCTGCTGCGCGCAGTGGTGACCGTCCCGTTCGTGCTGCCGACGGTGGTCGTCGGGGTGGCGTTCCGAGCGCTGTTCGACGGCCCGCTCGCCTTCCTCGACATCGGTCAGGGATGGACGGCGATCATCGTCGCCCACACCTTCCTCAACGTCGCTGTCGTGGTCCGCGTGGTCTCGGCCGCGTGGCGGCGAATCGATCCGCGCGAGGTCGCCGCGGCGAGGACACTCGGGGCGTCCGCGGCTCGGGCATTTCTCGACGTCGTGATTCCGAGGCTGCTGCCTGCGATCGCGTCGGCGTTCGCGCTTGTGCTCCTGTTCTGTTCGACGAGCTTCGGTGTGATCCAGATCCTGGGAGGCGGTGACGCGTCCACCCTGGAGACCGAGATCTACCTGCAGGGGATCGGGTACGCGAAGCTGCCGGACGCCGTCGCTCTGTCGATGCTGCAGATCGTCCTGGTGCTCGCCGCACTCGGCGTCGCGCGGGTCGTCGGCTCCACCCGGGTTCCGCCGACCGGCGCGGGCGCTCACCTGCGTCCGCCGCGTGGTGCGAAGAGGATCGCGGTCGCGGCGGTGCTCGCGTGGATCGGACTCTGGCTGATCCTGCCGATCGTGACCCTCGTGATCCGATCCCTCCGCCCGGGCGGCCACTGGGGTCTCGCTGGTTACCGGGCGCTCGCCGACACCACCTACGGGCCGTCCGCGTATTCGTCGCTCGGCTATTCGGTCAGCAGCGGACTGCTCGCAGCGGCGATCGCGGTGGTCGTCGGACTGCTGACGGCGACGGCGCTGACCCGGACCGGCGGCGTCGTCGCCAAACTCGCGGGAGGGCTCTCGGTGCTGCCGCTCGGTGTCAGCGCGGTGACCCTCGGGTTCGGCTATGTCCTCGCGCTCGCGACGGTGCCGTACGAGATCGCCGCATCGCCGCTGGTGGTGCCGTGTGTGCAGGCCCTCATCGCGATCCCGGTCGTGGTCGGGGTGATGGTTCCCGCGCTGGAACAGGTGCCTGACCGTTTGCGGGACGCGGCGGCAGTTCTCGGCGCCGGGCCACTTCGTGTGTTCGTCACCGTCGACCTGCGACTCACCGCGCGGTCGCTCGCCGCGGCCGCCGGATTCGCCTTCGTGATGGCGGTAGGCGAGTTCGGTGCGACGACGTTCCTCGCACGCGCCGACACGACAACACTGCCGGTGCTGATCGGCTCACTGATGGGCAGGCCGGGCGCCGACAACTTCGCGGCGGCGATGGCCGCTTCGGTGGTGCTCGTCGCTGTCAGTGCAGCGGTGGTCGCCGTCGTCGAAACGGTGTCGTCCGCGCCCGAGACACGAGTTCCCGGAAGAAACGCGCCGAAGAAGAAGGGGAGTGCACGTGCTGACACTGCATGATGTGTCTGTCCAGTACGGCGACCGAGAGGTGGTCCACGGCGTCGACTGGGTGGTCGGCGGCAATGCCCTGGTCACAGCACTGCTCGGGCCGTCGGGATGTGGGAAGTCGACCCTCCTGCGGGCGATAGCCGGACTCGAGCCGGTGGCAGGCGGCATCGTCGCGTTCGACGGAGTGGACCTCGCCCGGACTCCTGTGCACCGCAGGGACTTCGGCGTGGTGTTCCAGGACGGTCAATTGTTCCCGGGGCGGACAGTGGGGCAGAACATCGCCTACGGACTCTCTCGCCGCGGCATCGGGCGCGACGAGGCCGCCGCGAGAGTCGGTGAACTGCTTGATCTCGTCCAACTGCCGGGCACGGCGAACCGCCGGGTGACCGAACTGTCCGGTGGGCAGGCACAGCGCGTCGCGCTCGCCAGGGCGCTCGCGCCGCGTCCGCGGCTCATGTTGCTCGACGAACCGCTCGCGGCTCTCGACCGACGCCTACGAGACGATCTCGCCGTCGCGATCTCCGAGATCGTCAAGACGTCCGGCACGCCGACAGTCGTCGTCACACACGATCACGGTGAGGCCGCGCTCATGGCCGATGAGGTCTCGGTGATGAACGACGGCGTGATCGTCGACACCGCGCCGCCGCAACGACTCTGGCGTCGGCCCGCAGACGAGTGGGTCGCACGTTTCCTCGGCGCCGCCGCAGTCGTCGACGGAACGGTGAGCGATGCGAGGCTGCAGACCCCGGTGGGGGACGTGGCTCTCGACGGTGATCTCGCGGATCTGGCGCAAGGCCCCTGTCGGGTGACTCTGCGGCCCGACTCCGTCGTCGTCGCACCCGATGCCGTGTCGAAAGCAGAGGTGGTCCGGGTGCGTCCGATGGTCGGTTCGTGGCACGTGTGGGTCCGCCTTCCCGACGGGTCGAGCGTCGAAGCCGTTGCGCACCACCGGGTCGACGTCGGGCAGCGGGTGGCGATGACGCCGATGGCCGAGCGGATCGGCGTGATCGGACTGTGAGCACGGTCCTCGTGGTGGCGGGCGCGCTGTTCGCGAACGGCAGGCTGCTGATCGCCCAGCGAGCGTATCCGCCGGAGCTCGCCGGCTTGTGGGAGCTGCCCGGCGGAAAGGTCGAGTCGGGCGAAACGCATTCCGACGCACTCGTCCGAGAGTTGTGTGAGGAATTAAACGTCGACGTCTCCGTGGGGGAGCCGCTGAGCGAAGTGGTCCGGCCGCGTGAAGGACTCGAACTCGTCGCGATCCGTGCCCGGATCGTCTCCGGAGAGCCTCGGCCAGTGGAGCATCGAGCGCTTCGGTGGGTGGACGCCGATGACCTGATCGCGCTCGACGATGCAGGCTCGGTGGTGCCGAACGATCGTGCGTGGATTCCGGAACTAGTCGCTGACCTGCGGGTTGAACCGCGCTGAGCGCGTCAGGCCGCGCGGGCCTTCTTCAGCGCTTTGGTGGCCTGCTTCTTCGACATCTTGTGGCAGTCGAGCTTGCCCATGCGGTGGATCACCACCGGGCACCGAAGGCAGCGCGTCGATTTCCGACAGCACTTCTTCTTCGGTTTCATGTCTGCGATCCGGGTGGGATCCTTCTTACCCATGACCTCAGTTTAGCGCAGGCTAACCATAAAACTGCATCGTGGAAATCGCGCAGACCCGGGCACTGCCGCTACCCTTACAAAGTTCAAACCACGCCCCGGCGCACGCGCGCCTGACGGCGCGTGGGCGTCAACGTGATGAAAGAGACCTTAGTGAGCGCAGTCCCCAACTTCCGCAACGTCGCGATCGTGGCGCACGTCGACCACGGTAAGACCACTCTGGTCGACGCGATGCTGCGTCAGTCAGGTGTGTTCGGCGAGCGCGCCGAACTCGTCGACCGCGTCATGGACTCCGGCGACCTCGAACGTGAGAAGGGCATCACCATTCTCGCGAAGAACACCGCCGTGCACCGCCGCCAGCCCGACGGCACCGAGTACGTCATCAACGTCATCGACACACCCGGCCACGCCGACTTCGGTGGCGAGGTGGAGCGTGCACTGTCGATGGTCGACGGTGTGGTCCTGCTCGTCGACTCGTCCGAAGGCCCGCTGCCGCAGACCCGCTTCGTGCTCCGCAAGGCGCTCGCGGCGTCGCTGCCGGTGATCCTCGTGGTCAACAAGACCGACCGTCCCGACGCTCGCATCGGCGAGATCGTCACCGAGGCGCAGGATCTGCTCCTGGACCTCGCGTCGGACCTCGACGACGAGGCCGCCGAAGCAGCCGAGCTCGCACTCGAACTGCCGGTCCTGTTCGCGTCCGGCCGTGCAGGCGTCGCAAGCACCGAGCAGCCAGCCGACGGCTCCGTGCCCGACGGCGAGAACCTCGACCCGCTGTTCGACGTCCTCATCAACAGCATTCCCGCGCCCAAGGGCAACGTCGACGCTCCGCTGCAGGCGCACGTCACCAACCTCGACGCATCGCCGTTCCTCGGCCGCCTCGGTCTGGTCCGCATCCACAACGGCACCCTCCGCAAGGGACAGCAGGTGTCGTGGTGCCGTGAGGTCGACGGCGAACAGGTCATCGAGAAGGCCAAGATCACCGAGCTGCTGGTGACCCTCGGCGTCGACCGCGCGCCCGCGGACGTCGCCGTCGCAGGCGACATCGTGGCCGTCGCGGGCATGTCCGAGATCATGATCGGCGACACCCTCGCCGATCCGGAGAACCCGGTCGCACTGCCGCGCATCACCGTCGACCAGCCGGCCATCTCGGTCATCATCGGCACCAACACATCGCCGCTCGCCGGCCGCGTCAAGGGCCACAAGCTGACCGCCCGCATGGTGAAGGACCGCCTCGACAGCGAACTCATCGGCAACGTGTCCCTCAAGGTCGAGGACATCGGCCGTCCCGACGCGTGGGAGGTTCAGGGTCGTGGTGAGCTCGCACTCGCCATCCTCGTCGAGCAGATGCGCCGCGAGGGCTTCGAGCTGACCGTCGGCAAGCCGCAGGTCGTCACGCGCAAGGTCGACGGCAAGACCTACGAGCCGTTCGAGAACCTGACCGTCGACGTCCCCGAGGAGTACCTCGGCGCCGTGACGCAGCTCCTCGCCGCGCGCAAGGGCCGCATGGATCAGATGAACAACCACGGCAGCGGCTGGGTCCGCATGGAGTTCGAGGTGCCTTCGCGTGGCCTCATCGGTTTCCGCACCGACTTCATGACCGAGACGCGCGGCACCGGCATCGCCAACGCGGTGTTCGCCGAGTACGGCCCGTGGGCGGGTGAGATCCGTGCACGCCACACCGGTTCTCTGGTGTCCGACCGTGCGGGCAGCGTCACCCCGTTCGCCATGATCCAGCTCGCCGACCGCGGCACGTTCTTCGTGAACCCGGGCGACGACAGCTACGAGGGCCACGTGGTGGGCATCAACCCCCGCCAGGAAGACCTCGACATCAATGTCACGCGTGAGAAGAAGCTCACCAACATGCGTCAGTCGTCGGCCGATGTCATGGAGACTCTTGCGAAGCCGATGGAACTCGACCTCGAGGCCGCCATGGAGTTCTGTGCCGCCGACGAGTGCGTCGAGGTGACGCCCGAGGTGTGCCGTGTGCGTAAGGTCAATCTCGATGCGTCGACCCGCGCCCGCGAGCGTTCGCGGGCCAAGGCGCGTGACGCGAACGCATAACGAGAGGTCTGGTGGATGAGGGTCGGTTCGTTGCGTAGAAGCGTGCTCGCGCTTGCGCTCGCAGGGACGGTCGGCGTGACGGCCACGGCATGCATGGCCGACCCTCCACCCCCGGTCCGGGAGACGCTGCCGACGACCACTCCCAACGAGTACCCGGATGAGCGGACCGTGTACGTGGCGACCGACTCGATCGGTTCGGGGTTCAATCCGCACGTCGGCTCGGACCTCGGTTCGGTGACGACCGCCGTCGCCGCACTCACCCTGCCGAGCGCCTTCACGCCGGTGCAGACGCCGCAGGGTGTCCAGTGGCGACTCAACGAGGCGCTTCTGTCGTCCGCCGAGGTCACGTCGGAGGCTCCGTTCACCGTCGACTATCACATCGTCGACGACGCGCAGTGGTCCGACGGACTGCCCGTCACGGGCGACGACTTCGCATACCTGTGGCAGCAGATGTCGCGTCAGCCGAACGTCGTCGCTCCGGCCGGATACCGTGCGATCACCGACGTGAAGACCAGTGGTGGCGGCAAGCAGGTCACGGTCACGTTCGACGCGCCGTATCGCGCGTGGCGTGAGCTGTTCACGTCGCTGCTGCCCAGTCACACGCTCAAGTCGAAGCAGAACGGCTTCCAGACCGGCATGGACGAAGGCAAACCGGTGACGGCCGGCCCGTTCGCGATCTACTCGATCGACAGGTCCCGCGACGAGGTGCGCCTGATCCGCAACGACCGCTACTGGCGCAAGCCGCCGGAGATCGACCAGGTGGTGCTGCGTCGTGCGGGCACTGCACCGCAGATGGCGCAGACCATCCGCAACGGCGACTCCACGATGGTCTCTCTGACCGCGGGACCCGCATCGGCCGCAGAGGTCGGGGCGATTCCCGGAGTGACGACCGCCCGCAGGCCCGCAGTCCGCGGACTCACCGTGAACGCGAACACACGCTCGGCGACGATGTCGTCGCTCGCCGTCCGCAAGGCGGTGTTCGGGATGCTCGACGCCGGACTCATCCGTTCCGCCGCGGCAGGAGACACCGTGGTGACGCCGTTCGCGAACACCGTCTTCGCGCCGTCCAACACCGGATACACCGACGTCCGGCGCCCGCGACCGGGCGTCGACCAGATCCGTGAACTGCTCGCCTCCGCGGGCTTCCGCCCCGGTCAGGTGGTGCAGCGTCCCGTACCGACGACGCCGGGCACGTCCTCGTCGAGCGCGGTCCCGTCGACGTCGCCGACCCTGGTGCCAGGCGATGTTCCCGGACTTCCGTACGGTGTCGCGCCGTACACCAGAGACGGCCAAGACCTCGTGGTCCGGATCGGCGCGGTCAACTCCGACGAGTCGGTGATGTCGGCTGCCGAGACGATGGCCGACCAACTCCGCGCCGCAGGAGTGCGCGCCAGCGTGCAGGGCATGTCGAACACCGAGCTGTACGGTGCTGCACTGCGCAACGCCAGGGTCGACCTCGTGGTCGGCTGGACCGGACTCGGAGCAGACCCCGCGACCTCCCTCGCTTCGCAGGTGGGATGCGCCGCCCCGAAGGCGGGCACCGAGGCCGGCGCCCACAAGTCCGACGACGACGAGGACCCGGCCGCGGACGCGAGTGTGCTGCCGACACCGAGCGGTGCACCGACCTCCACGACTCCGGCCGCGGGATCGAGCGACGACACGTACACCGGCAACATCTCCGGTCTGTGCGATCAGACGCTGATGGATCTGGCTGTCGAGGCGATGAGCTCTGAGGCGCCCGATGATCAACTCTCGCAGGCAGAGGAACTGCTCGCGGCACAGGCCGTCTACCTGCCGATCTACCAGGACACCGTGCTCGGAGCGTCGACCGACAAGGTGGTCGGAGTGTCGCTCGACGGACCGCCGCAGGTCGGCGTGTTCGGCGACGCGGTCCGCTGGGGTCTCCAGTGACCGGGGCGCCGATGCGTCTGATGCTCCTTCACGCGCATCCGGACGACGAGACGATCATGACCGGCGGAACGATCGCCCGCTACCTCGATGAGGGGGCGGACGTCCGTGTCGTCACCTTCACCCTCGGTGAGGAGGGTGAGGTGATCGGTCAGGAGTGGGCGATGCTCGTCGCCGACGGTGGAGCCGACCAGTTGGGAGGATTCCGCATCGGCGAGCTCGCGGCCGCACTGTCAGAGCTGACGCCGACGGGCGTCGATGCGCCGCGCCCGACGTTCCTCGGCGGCGCGGGTCGATGGCGGGATTCCGGCATGGCCGGGACCGCCTCCGCGGAGAACCCCCGCGCCCTGTTTCAGGCGACTCAGGACGATCTCGTCGCCGCGCTGCGAGACGAGATCGACCGATTCGCACCGCATGTGATCGTCACCTACGACGCCGCCGGAACCTATGGGCATCCGGATCACAAACGTGTGCACGAGGTGTCCGTCGACGCGATCTCCGAGTCGCGCGCCGCCACCGGTTACCCGCGCAAGGTGTACGAGTCGGTGACCCAGCGGTCAGCGCTGGAGGAGGGCCTGGCCGGGATCGCAACAATTCCGGTGGGCTGGCGGATGCCCGCACCGGGTGAGCTTCCGAGCTATCCCGACCAGGAGATCACCGCGGCCGTCGACGTGTCGGCCGTGCTCGACCGCAAGGTCCGCGGCCTCGCGGCGCATGCGACCCAGGTGATCGTGGCGCCGTCGGGCACCGAGTACGCGTTGTCGAATCTGATCGCGCAACCCATCGGGACCGCTGAGCACTTCATCCGCACCGACGTGGACTCTCCGGAGTTCGAGAGCGATCTGTTCGAGGGGATCCGATGATCGCGGGCGACCGCGTTGAACTCGCCGTTCTCACGGTCTGCGGATTCGTCCTCGGTGTGGTCACCGTGTTCTATCTGAACGTCCTCGTGGGAACGGCGCCGCTGCCGGTCAGTGCGCTCGCCGCGGCAGTCGGCAATGTCGTCCTGCTGCAGCTCGCGGCGCAGATCACCGGCTCGCCCTGGCGATACGCGCCGCTGATCGCGTGGGTGCTCGTCGCGCTGGTCGCTCTGCTGCCGGGCGTCAACGGCAACGGTGCGCTGATCTACGACTGGCGCGCTCTTCTCCTGCTGTTCTGCGGGGTCGGCGTGCCTGCGCTCGCGCAATCGATGAATCGGTTGAATCACCTTTGAGCCGACGGCGGACGCCGCCCGTCATCGATCCGTGTCTACCATCGGTAGAGTGACGTCTTCCGATTCTGTCAGCGGGGCGCAGACTCCGACTCGGTCGGCGATGCGACGCGCTCTGCGCCGTGCTGCCGACGCGACACCCCTCAACGTCGACGAGGCGGCCGTCCTGCTCGCCGCCCGCGGCGACGACCTGACCGCCCTGATGGAGGCCGCGGCCCGTGTCCGCGACGCCGGCCTCGACGCGGAGGGCCGGTCCGGGCAGGTCACGTACTCGCGCAAGGTGTTCATCCCGCTCACCCGACTGTGCCGTGACCGCTGCCACTACTGCACGTTCGTGACCGTCCCCGGCAAGCTCAAGCGCGACGGTCACGGCATGTTCCTCGAACTCGACGAGGTCGTCGCCATCGCCCGAAACGGTGCGGCGCTGGGATGCAAGGAAGCCCTGTTCACCCTCGGCGACCGACCCGAGGACCGGTGGCCCGAAGCCGCACAGTGGCTCGACGAGCGAGGCTACGATTCGACCCTCGACTACGTACGCGCTGCGTCGATCCGCGTGCTGGAAGAGACCGGTCTGCTCCCACATCTGAATCCCGGCGTCATGAACTGGGAGGAGATCAACCGACTCAAGCCGGTCGCGCCCAGCATGGGCATGATGCTCGAGACGACTGCTCGCAGGCTGTTCACCGACAAGGGGGAG
Organism: Gordonia malaquae; assembly: GCF_037148075.1. Lineage (NCBI taxonomy): Bacteria > Bacillati > Actinomycetota > Actinomycetes > Mycobacteriales > Gordoniaceae > Gordonia > Gordonia malaquae. The sequence goes on from NZ_JBBCUB010000001.1 coordinate 792,088, forward strand.
TGCCACTACGGCAGCCCCGACAAGGATCCGGAAGTCCGGATGCGAGTCCTGACCGACGCCGGTCGACTCTCGGTCCCGTTCACCACGGGCATCCTCGTCGGGATCGGTGAGAACCTCACCGAACGGGCCGAATCACTGTTCGCGATCCGCAAGTCGCAGAAGGCGTTCGGGCACATCCAGGAAGTGATCGTCCAGAACTTCCGCGCAAAGCCCGACACCGCGATGGGCTCGGCGCCCGACGCCGACATGGACGAGTTCATCGCCGCGGTCGCGGTTGCGCGCATCGTGCTCGGTCCTGGCATGCGGATTCAGGCTCCGCCGAATCTCGTGTCGGCCGACGAGTGCCGCGCGCTCGTCGCTGCGGGCGTCGACGACTGGGGTGGCGTGTCGCCGTTGACACCCGACCACGTCAATCCCGAACGCCCGTGGCCCAACCTGGACACGCTCACCGAGATCACGGCGTCGGCCGGGTTCACGCTCACCGAACGGTCGGCGGCCCAGCCGAAGTTCGTGCTGGCGGGCTCGCCGTGGATCGATCCGCGTATCAGCCGTCACGTCGCCGCACTCACCGATCCCGAGACCGGCCTGGCCCGCGACGTCCGACCGGAGGGCCTGCCGTGGCAGGAGCCGGACGAGGAGTGGGCGTCGTCCGGACGCGTGGATCTGAACACCGAGATCGACTCCGACGGCCGCAACACCGATACCCGCAGCGACATCGACAACGCATTCGGCGATTGGGACACCATCCGCGAGCAGGTTCTCGAACTGGCCTCCGGCAGTGCACCTGAACGACTCGGGTCCGACGTCGCGTCCGCGCTGCGGCACGCGGAGAACGACCCGGCCGGCCTGTCGGACGACGAGTATCTGGCGTTGGCCACCGCCGACGGTCCCGGACTCGAAGCCCTCGCCGCACTCGCGGACTCGATTCGTGCAGACGTCGCCGGTGACGACGTCACGTACGTGGTCAACCGGAACATCAACTTCACCAACATCTGCTACACGGGCTGCCGGTTCTGCGCCTTCGCACAGCGCAAGGGCGACGAAGACGCCTTCACTCTGTCGGCTGCCGAAGTCGGAGACCGCGCCTGGGAAGCCCACGTCGCCGGCGCGACGGAGGTCTGCATGCAGGGCGGCATCGACCCAGAGCTGCCTGTCACCGGATACGCGGACCTCGTCCGGGCGGTCAAGGCCAGGGTTCCGTCGATGCACGTCCACGCCTTCAGTCCGATGGAGATCGTCAACGGCGCCTCCCGCGGCGGACAGTCGGTACGTGAATGGCTCACCGCGCTCCGCGAGGCGGGCCTCGACACGATTCCCGGCACCGCCGCCGAGATCCTCGACGACGAGGTCCGCTGGATCCTCACCAAGGGCAAGCTCCCCGCGTCGGCGTGGATCGATGTGATCACCACGGCGCACGAGGTCGGCCTGCGGTCGAGCTCCACGATGATGTACGGACACGTCGACGCTCCGCACCACTGGGTCGGTCACCTCAACGTGTTGCGCGGCATCCAGGACCGGACCGGTGGTTTCACCGAGTTCGTCCCGCTGCCGTTCGTGCACCAGTCGTCACCGCTGTATCTCGCCGGGGCTTCGCGGCCCGGCCCGACGCAGCGCGACAACCGAGCCGTCCATGCACTGGCTCGGATCATGCTGCACGGTCGGATCGACAACGTGCAGACCAGCTGGGTCAAACTCGGTGTCGACGGAACTCGTGCGATGCTGCGTGGCGGTGCGAACGACCTCGGCGGCACACTCATGGAGGAGACGATCTCCCGGATGGCCGGCAGCCAGCACGGATCGGAGAAGACGGTCGCCGAACTCCATGACATCGTCGCCGGCATCGGGCGCACCCCGCGGCAGCGGACCACCGAGTACGGGACGGTCGACGCGTCGAGTGCCGTCTCGCTTCTCTGATCCTGCTCCTCGGGCGAGCCTGCCCCTGCGCCTCGAGCGAGCCTGCCCCTGCGCGTTGAGTGAGCGTGCCCCCTGCTCCTTGAGCGAGCTTGCGAGTCGAAAGGTCCGCACCATCACCGCAAACGTGCTCGTCGTCGCCCCTGAGCAAAAATCCGCCCAGGTCAGCGTGTACTGATTCTCGCTGAGGTGGCACGCAGCGATAGTCTGGACGGGTGCGGTCGGAGACGGCCGCGACAGCGTGCTGCCCGATGCGATCAGCCCTCGCGCCGAGCAGGAATGAAATAGAAGGAGAACCGACGTGACTTACATCATCGCCGAGCCGTGTGTCGACGTCTTGGACCGTGCGTGCGTCGAAGAGTGCCCGGTCGACTGCATCTACGAGGGCGGTCGGATGCTGTACATCCAGCCCGATGAGTGCGTGGACTGCGGTGCGTGTGAGCCGGTGTGCCCGGTCGAGGCGATCTTCTACGAAGACGACGTGCCGGACGACTGGGAGCCCTACGTGTCGGCGAACGTCGACTTCTTCGACAAGCTCGGTTCTCCGGGCGGCGCCAGCAAGGTCGGCAAGACCGAGTACGACCCGCCGTTCATCAAGGGCCTGCCCCCGATGGGCGAAGAGGACTGATCTCGACGTGACTCGCTCCGTGAACCGGCTTCGCCCGGTCAGCGCCGGACTGCCCGACTTCCCGTGGGACACGATCGCAGGCGCGAAGGCGCGGGCCGCGGAACATCCCGACGGGATTGTCGACCTGTCGGTCGGCACGCCCGTCGATCCCGTCGACCCGCTGATCCGGGATGCGCTGGCGGCGTCGTCGGAGTTCCCGGGTTACCCGGTGACCGTCGGCATCGTCGAACTGCGCGAGGCGGCAGTCGGAGCACTGTCACGTCGCTTCGGTGTCACGGGGCTCGACGTGTCGTCGATCCTGCCGGTGGTGGGAACCAAGGAAGCCGTTGCGGGCCTGCCGTCTCAGCTTGGCGTGCCCGCGGGCGCGACCGTCGTGATCCCTGAGGTCGCCTACCCGACGTACGAAGTGGGTGCGCTGCTCGCCGGTGCGAACCCGGTCCGTGCCGATCGTGTCGAGGACTACGGCGACGACGTCCCGGCTCTGATCTTCTTGAACAGTCCGTCGAACCCGACAGGGCGTGTGCTGTCCGTCGAGCACCTCCGTGGGGTCGTCGAGTGGGCGCGTGAGCACGGGTCGGTCATCGTGTCGGACGAGTGCTACCTGGGCCTCACCTGGGAGGGGGAGGCGCTGTCGGTGCTGCACCCCGACGTGTGCGGTGGCGACCACACCGGACTGATCGCGATGCACTCGCTGTCGAAGGTGTCGAACCTCGCCTCCTATCGTGCTGGCTTCCTCGCCGGCGACCGAGAGTTGATCGCCGAACTGCTCGCCGTTCGCAAGCACGCGGGCATGATCGTCCCGTTCCCGATCCAGGGCGCCACCGTCGCGGCACTGAACGACGACGCCCACGTCGACGCCCAGCGCGAGCGTTACCGCGCTCGTCGCGACCAGCTGCGGGATGCGGTCCTGGGCGCGGGATTCACGATCGACCACTCGGAGGCCGGTCTGTACCTGTGGGCCACTCGCGGAGACGACTCGCGCGCCACTCTCGACTGGTTTGCCGAGCGCGGCATCCTCGTCGCTCCCGGCGACTTCTACGGGCCCGCAGGCGCCCGCCACGTCCGCATGGCGATGACCGCCACCGACGAGCGCATCGCTGCCGCCGTCGCCCGCCTGGGCTGAACTTGCCGCTGACCGCTCACGGAAGATAGGCGTTCCCCACGACGACCCACATGTTCTCGCGGTAGGCATGTGTGGCGGCATTCGCGAATAAGGAGACTTTCAATGATCCCGGATCACCAGCTTCTGGATCTTCGATTCCGTAGTGCGACAGCGAATCGGCGGCGATTCGAGCGATCGCCTCTCCGTCCTCGTACGGCCCGGCAGCCGAGTTGCCGGAATGCCAGGTGCTGAGGTCGGTACAGAAGAGTTCGGAGGCGAGGCCCAATACGTCCGGATCGTCGCCTGTGAACTCTGGTGCGTTGTCAAGAATGTGCCAGAGATAGGTCTGACGGAGATCGAGATCGATCAACGGCGCCCCGACCACGCCGTAGCCTCCGACCACGAGCGCACTCACGAGAATCGCACTCAACCAGATTTGAACCGAAACGGCCCCGCGACGCGACGTTGGCAACGGCGATGGGTGTTGAGGTCGAAGCATCGCGCTATCGCTGTCCACGGTTGATGGTGAAGCCGAGGGAAGTTAGCGGTTGAAGCGGTGTGGTGGATGACTCACCGCTTGTCGCGAAGAGCAGCGTCTGACCGTCGGTGAGCGTTCCGACGGCGTAATAGGTGACGAATCCCGTCGAAGTGTCTGTCATCAGACCGTAACTGCTGCTGTAGGTGCCGATGTACAAGTACTGACGTTCGGCCCGAGACGCGCAAATGCCTCCGCTGTCGGAGTTCTCGAAGCCTGTACGCGCGCCGTTCCGAAACGATCCCGGTTCGCATACAGCATCGAGAGCCTCGTCGAGGCTGGCTCGCTGCGTCGCTTCGGTGGTCCGGGTGTTCGTGCGCTTCGGGTCGTCGCCTCCGCTGGTTGCGATCAGAGTGATCACCAGAACAATGACTGCGGCTGAGCCGATGGCGACGAGCACCAATGGATTCTTCCGCCAGGGTGGTGCCGGCGGAACGGGGCCGGTCGGATGATGATTTGGAGGTCCTGGGACGTGGGGCGGTCCGCCGCGGTGCGGTTGGCGATGCTGCTGTGGGAACCGCTGTGGCCGCGACATTCCAGGAGCGGGCTGCCCGGTCGGGGGCCGGAACGGCGGGGGCTGACTGTTCTGCATTCTGTCCTCACGGCGACATTCATTACGAACAACATGTTGTGCTCAATTCTGCGTGAATGTACCGGTTGGTCGAATCGTTCATCCGACCGGAGGACAGGGTCTATCTTGGCAGTGTCTGTCGGTTGTGGGCGCGCATAGCCTCGTTGAGCTCGACGCCATCGCCCCCTCCATGGCGGGTCACCTCGACGGCACCGTGGTGTTGTTGCGGCGGAACTGGAGCCACCATCGAGATGCCGAGAGCGTCGGCGTTGATCGGAGATTCAAATACGGGCGACCGTTGCGCGATCTAAATTAGTCAACTAGACTAAAAATATGAACAGGGAAGAGCTAGAGGCCCGGAGGGCGGTCGCAGACGCACGAACGGCGGCCGACCTCTTCGGTCCGGCCGATGGATCGCGGCGGGACGGACGTCGGGAGTTCCGCAGGCTGGCGGCGCTGCTGCACCCGGATCGCGGCGGCGACGTCGGCGCCTTCGAGAAGCTGACGGCCCTCTACGACGAGTGGCGTGCGCCGGCTGGGACGATCGTCGGCCGCCGTGGCGAATACACACTGGGAGCGGCGGTGCAGGGGAGCGTGAGCGTCGTGTACTCGGCGGTGTCGGAGACTGGGGCACCCGTCGCGGTGAAGGTGCCGCGGTCGGCGTCGCCCTTCGCGCAACGGGAGCGCCGGACGCTCCGCGCTCTAGCCCGCTTCACCGACGACCCGGCGAACGCGTGGCTCGCGCCGTATTACCCGCAGTTGCTCGACTCCGCTGTCGCCGACGGCGGCAGGCACGTCAACGTCCTGTCCGCGCACGGACGGGCGCAGGGCTTCGTCGACCTGTCCGCGGCGGTACCCGCCGGCGGGCTCGACGGCCGGGACTGGGCGTGGATCCATCGCCGGCTCCTGCGAGCGGTGGCCGGTGCGCACGCGGCAGGCGTCGTCCACGGGGCGATCGTGCCGGAGAACGTCCTCATCCACCCGGAGGGCCACGGTGTGGTCCTGGCGGGGTGGTCGTTCGGCTCCGAGCCGGGCGACACGCTCCCCGGGCGGATCGCGTCGCGCCGCGATCTGTATCCGCCCGACGACACCGAATCTGCAGGTCCGGAACTGGACGTGTACATGCTGCACGCCACGATGCGACTCATGCTCGCATCCGACGAGCGGCGACAACGGGCATTCGCAGTCGGCTGCATGCAGACATCGCCGCGGATGCGACCCGACGTCGTCGGCCTCCTCGACGAGTACGACGACCTGCTCGACGACCTGTACGGACCGCGGACCTTCCGGCGGTTCCCGTACACCGTGAGCGCCTGACGGCGTTCGCGTCCACCCGAGAAGTGAAGGAGAGTCACCATGGGAAACGGATACTGGAGCGACGACGCGTACCGTGCCGCCGCCACCTTCCGGGCACGTACGGGCTCGGCGGACTTCGCCTACAGCGCGTCCACCAAGTCCCGGCCGGCCAGCGAGTGGAAAGCGCACCCCGACCTCGACCCGCTCGACGTCGGCGTGCGCGAGTCCCGGGACAGCGCCGAACACCCGCAATCGACGCCGATCGTGGTGATGTTCGACGTCACCGGGTCGATGGGCTCGGTTCCCGTCGCGATGCAGAAGCAGCTGTCCAAGCTGCACGGCCTGCTGCTGCGGAAGGGTTACGCGACCGATCCGCAGATCATGTTCGGCGCGATCGGCGACGCCGAGACCGACTACGTCCCGCTGCAGGTGGGGCAGTTCGAGTCCGACAACCGGATGGACGACCAACTGCGCAACATCCTGCTGGAGGGCAACGGCGGCGGGCAGAAGACCGAGTCGTACGAACTGGCCGCGTACTTCCTCGCCCGGCACACGGCGACCGACGCGTGGGACAAGCGCGGACGCAAGGGTTACGTGTTCCTCATCGGCGACGAGATGAACAAACGCTCGTTGAAAGCCCGTCACATCCGTGAGGTGATCGGCGACGAGGTGCGCCGCGACCTCGACCCGCGTTCGGTGTACCGCGAGCTGCAGAAACGGTGGGAGGTGTTCTACATCCTGCCGCGGCAGACGAGCTACTACGACGATCCTCAGGTCCGCGGCCACTGGCAGGACATCTTGGGTGAACGCGTCCTGTTCCTGGAGGACCCGAACGCGGTGTGCGATCTGATCGCCGTCACCGTCGGGATGCTGGAGGACGTCGTCGACCTGGACGACGGGCTCGCCGACCTCGACGACGTCGGGGCAGGCACCGCGGGCGTCGTCGGAAGTGCGCTCGCACGGCTGTCGGACACCGTCGGGCGGGTCCCGTCCCGCCTGCCGGCGGGCGTCGCGGGCGCCGACGACCTGATCTGACCCGACCGCACAGACACTCGAGAGAGGAGGGAACATGCCGAGCAGGCACCTCGCCGTAGTCGGGCTCGGCTTCGGCGACGAGACGAAGGGCGCGACCGTCGACTGGTTGGCGGCGCGGGTGAAGCCGACCGCGGTGGTCCGTTTCAACGGCGGGGCGCAGGCCGCCCACAACGTGGTGGCCGACGGTCTGCATCACACGTTCCGCCTGTTCGCCAGCGGCACGTTCACGGGCGCGGCGACCCACCTGAGCAGTCACGTCGTCGTCGACCCGTGGTGGCTGGCGGCCGAGGCCCTCGATCTGGAGGGCCTCGGCGTCGCCGATCCGTTGGGGCGGGTGTCAGTGAGTCCGGAGGCGCTGGTGGTGACGCCGATCCACATCGCGGTCAACCGGATACGCGAGGACGCCCGTGGCGACGCCAGGCACGGTTCGTGCGGGCTGGGGATCGGCGAGACGCGCTGGTACGCACTGGCCCACGACGCCCGACTGCGGCGGGGCGAGAGCCTGTACGACATCGTCGCGTCCGGCGACGCGACGACACCACCGCTGACAGTCGCCGACTGCCTCGACCCGCAGACTGTGCGTCGGACGTTGATGGCGTTGGCGGAGTTCTACGCGCCACTCCTCGACGGCGCCGAGCACGAGCCGCCGTCGGTGCGGGTGATGGCGTCGGCGTTGGCGGAGTTCGGGCGGGCGGTGTCGATCGTCGACGATCGAGCCGCGATCGCCGAGGCCGCATCGCGCGGTCGGCTGATCTTCGAGGGCGCGCAGGGGATCCTGCTCGACGAGTGGCGGGGACTGCATCCGCACACCACGTGGAGCACCACCCTTCCCGCCGTCGCGCAGGCCCTGCTCCGGGAGGCGGGGGAGCCGCCCGCCACAGTGATCGGGGCGGTCCGCGCCTACGCGACGCGGCACGGCGCGGGGCCGCTGCCGACCGAGGACGCGGGCCTGACGATCGCCGAGCCGCACAACGGGACCGGCCGCTACCAGGGCGATTGGCGGATCGGGCACCTGGACCTGCCGCTGCTGCGGTACGCCGCGCAGGTCTGCCGGCGGCACGGCGGGCTGGACGCCCTGGCGGTCAGCCACCTCGATGTCGCCGACGGGATCCGGGTGGCGCGCGGCTACGCCGACTATGGGCTCGGCGACTACCGCGACCTGGCGTTCCAGGAGCGTCTGACGGCCACCGCACGCTCGGCCGTGCCGGTGCTCGAAGCGGTGGACGCCGCGGCGATACCTGCCGAACTCGCGGCGGCCGCGGGCGTTCCGGTCGCCGTCCGCGCGCACGGCCCGGACAGGCAGGACCGGGCGCCGACCGGGGCGGGTGCCAGACTCGTCGTATGACTGAACTCTCCGCGTCCGGGGTCGGCTCGTCGGCGGTGTCGGTGGACGCCGTCGTCCTGCGGGTTGGCGGCGACGGTACGCAGGTCCTCGTCCACCGGCGGGCGGCCGAGCCGTTCGCAGGCGACTGGGCGCTGCCGGGAGTCCTGCTGGGCGCGGGGGAGCGGATATCGGAGGCCGCCGTGCGGGCTGCGGGCAAGGCCGCCATCACACCGGACGCCGTGACCGGGGTGGGTCAGCTCGTCGTCTTCGACGAACCGCACCGCGACCCTCGAGGTCCGACGCTGTCGATCACCGCGTGGGTGACTGCCGGAGACGTCGAGACCGTCGACGGGCGCTGGGTGTCGTGGGACGAGCCGCCGTCGTTGGCGTTCGATCACGCCCGGATCCTCGCCGACGTCCGGCCGGTCCTCGCCGACAGGCTGTGGCGCGACCTCGGATTCACCGCGGCCCTTCTCGGCCGCGAGTTCAGCGTCCGGACCGCGCTGGCCGTCACGGCATCGCTGACCGGCGGCGACGTGGACCGCGGCAATCTCAACCGCACCCTCAAGCGGATCGCCATCCGGGTCGACGAATCCGCCCCGTCCGGCGTCGGGCGACCAGGTGCCGTATGGCGGTGGCCGTGAGACGACCGTGCCGCCGATCGTGACCTGATGGTGGTCACGATCGACGGCACAGTCGATCGGGGCGTCAGTTGTGGGCGTGCAGAGCCTCGTTGAGCTCGATGCCGTCGCCCTCCTTGGCGGTCACCTCGACCGCGCCCGTGACGCTGTTGCGGCGGAAGAGCAGGTTCGAGCGGCCAGCGAGGTCGCGGGCCTTGACGACCGAGCCGTCCGGGCCGGTCACCTTGGTGCCCGCCGTGATGTAAAGGCCGGCTTCGACGACGCAGTCGTCGCCGAGCGGGATGCCGCAGCCCGCATTCGCGCCGAGGAGGCACCGCTTTCCGATGGTGATGATCTCCTTGCCACCGCCCGACAGGGTGCCCATGGTGGACGCGCCGCCGCCGATGTCCGAGCCGTCGCCGATCACCACACCGGCCGAGATGCGACCCTCGACCATCGACGTGCCGAGGGTGCCTGCGTTGAAGTTCACGAAGCCCTCGTGCATGACGGTGGTTCCTGCGGCGAGGTGAGCGCCGAGACGCACGCGGTCGGCGTCGCCGATGCGGACACCCGACGGCGACACGTAGTCGACCATGCGCGGGAACTTGTCGATCGACGTCACGGTCACGTGGCCGCGGGCGCGCAGGCGGACGCGCGTCTGCTCGAAGCCGTCGACGGCGCAGGGGCCGAAGTTGGTCCACACCACGTTCGCGAGCAGTCCGAACTGGCCGTCGAGGTTGGCGCCGTGCGGCTGCACCAAACGATGCGAGAGAAGGTGCAGGCGCAGGTAGACGTCGTGCGCGTCGACCGGTGCGACCGACAGGTCGGCGATCACCGTCTTGACGGCGATCGTGCGGACGCCGCGGGCTTCGTCGGCGCCGACGAGCGGGCGCAGATCGGACGGCACGTCGTCGCCGGTCAGTTCGGTCGAGCCGGTGGTGCCGGCGTCCGTGGAGAGTTCGGGAGTCGGGTACCACGTGTCGAGGACGGTCGTCGTGCCGTCCGTGTCGACGACGGTGGCGATTCCAATGGCAACAGCACCTTGAGTAGTCACGGCACGAGTCTAACGGGGCGCCCTGACAGGCCTACGATGGATTGTCGTGAGCATTCCTGAGCTGAACCTGTCCGCCGACCCGATCGACTTGACGGCCGCACTCGTCGACATCGCGAGCGTCAGCCGCGACGAGAAGTCGATCGCCGACGCCGTCGAGGCCGCCCTGCGCGAACAGCTCACCGGATTCGAGGTCGTCCGGCATGGGAACTGTGTGCTCGCCAGGACGAATCGCGGGCTGCCGACCAGAGTGATCCTCGCCGGACATCTCGACACCGTGCCGATCGTCGACAACGTCCCGTCGAGGCGCACCGTCACCGACGACGAGGGCGACGTCCTGCACGGATGCGGAACCGTCGACATGAAGTCGGGCGACGCAGTGTTCCTGCACCTCGCCGCCACGTTGGACGAGCCCGCGCATGATCTGACGTTGATCTTCTACGACTGCGAGGAGATCGCCGCCGAGTTCAACGGCCTCGGCGCCATCGAACGAGAACTTCCCGACTGGCTCTCCGGCGACGTCGCGATCCTCGGCGAACCGACCGCGGGCCTGATCGAGGCGGGCTGTCAGGGCACCCTGCGGGTCCGGTTCACCGCCACCGGAACGCGCGCACACTCGGCCCGGGCGTGGATGGGCGACAACGCGATTCACAAGCTCGGCGGCCTCCTGACGACCCTCGCGGCATACGAACCGCGCCGCGTCGACATCGACGGCTGCGAGTACCGCGAAGGGCTGTCGGCCGTCGGAATCCACGGCGGCGTCGCGGGCAATGTCATCCCCGACGAGGTGTACGTCGATGTGAACTTCCGCTTCGCGCCCGACCGCAGTGAGGAGCAGGCCTTCGAGCACGTGCGTGCGGTGTTCGCCGCCGAGCTGGCGTCCGGGGCAGTGACCGCCGAGGTCACCGACTCGGCGTCCGGTGCGCTGCCAGGGCTCGCTCATCCCGCCGCGGCCGCGCTGGTCGCGGCGGCCGACGGCAAGTTCCGAGCGAAGTACGGGTGGACGGACGTCTCCAGGTTCTCCGCGCTCGGCATCCCGGCGGTGAACCTCGGGCCCGGCGACCCGAGTCTGGCGCACCGAGTCGACGAGCGGGTGCCCGTCGAGCAGATCACGCAGGTGACCCAGATCTTGCGCACGTACCTGTCGCTCTAAATCGACGCGTCGTCGACAACCGCGACCCTTGTGACGGCAGCGTCCGTCGACGAAGGTCGCGACGATCCTCCCGGGCCTTCCGCCAACCATTGAGGAGCTTTCAACACACGACACTAGGTCTCGGTTCCGAACACCAGCGCACCCGCGAGGTCGACGATCCCGTCCCACACATCGTCGGGGCGGTCGGTGATCGGCCCCAACTGTTCGAACAGCTCACTCGTGATCGCGCCGAGCAGCAGATTCCACGCAGCAACGGTCCTGGTCAGCACCTCGGGCGTCAGGCCGAGCTCGACCACGCCGTCCTCCCGCGTCGCCGCGCGGAGGGCGTCGACGGCGCGTTGCTGCCGTTCGGCGCTTGTTCCGGAGATGTTCGGCACGACTTCCAGACCTGCGACGATCCGGGCCGCAGCCAGGATCGGTCGGTTGCCTGCCCGCGCGGTCGCATCGGCCGGCGCGTGATAGCCGGGCACCGGTGAGCCGTAGAGCAGGGCGTACTCGCTCGGGTGCGCGACGGCCCACACGTGCAGTGCATGCGCGAACGCCTCGAACGCGGGCCTGCCGGGCTGACAACCGGTGACGGCGGTGTCGAGTGCGTCGCCGAGGTCGTCGTACGCCTCGATGATGAGGACGGTGAGCAGGTCGTCGCGGTCGCGGACGTAGCGGTACAGCGACGACGGGGTGCGTCCCATGTCGCGAGCCACCGCCCGCAAGGAGAGTGCCGCAGCGCCGTGTTCGGCGAGGTGGCGTCGTCCGACGTCGCGCAGCTGCGACTCCAGCGCGGCTCGATTGCGGGCCCGGACTCCGGGTTCGGTGGGGGTGCTCATCACCTCACATCGTCGCACGTCCGCCGGGTCCCATCCAATAAACAAGAACACTGTTCTTGATTTGTCGATGGCGGAGCTGTACCGTCTTAAAACGAGAACACTGTTCACGATTTGTCGGAGGTTGAGATGGGCACGGCATATCTCTGGTCGCTCGCCGCACTGCTCTTCACCAGCGAGGTCTTGATGCTCGGCGTCCTCGGCGGTGGGGCGTGGGCGGCGGCGGGCCGCGGATGGCCGGGCGTGCTCGCCGGACTCGCAGCTGTCGTCGTCGCGGTGGCCCTGTGGGCGCTGTTCGCGTCCCCGCAGCCGGTCGTGGACATGATCGTCGCGAAGTACGCGGTCAAGATCGGCTTGTACGCGGCGGCGACGGCGCTTCTCGTGGCGGCCGGGATTCGAGCGCCGATCGTGTGGGCGTTCGCCGTGTTCTCGCTTGTTGTCAACATCGCGGCCGTGTTGCCGCCCTACCGAGACTTCTGAAGGAGATCACGATGACCGACACCAGGTACGAAGCGCCGAGCGGCCCGATGTTCACCGCCTCGAATCGGATCGTCGGCGGGCTCGCACGGGTCGGAGCTGCGCCGAAAGGCGTCCATGAGTTGCAGACGGTCGGACGGAGCACCGGCGAGATCCGTCGGACGCCGGTCAATGTGCTCGTCGTCGACGACCGTCGTTTCCTGTTCTCGCCCCGCGGCAACACGCAGTGGGTGCGCAATGTCCGCGCAGGGGGAGCGGTGGCACTGCGACGCGGCCGCCGCACCGACGTCGTGGCCCTCGCCGAACTCGATGCCTCCGCCAAGCCGGCGATCATCCGCGGCTACCTCGACAAGTGGGGCTGGCAGGTCTCGGATTTCGTGGGTGGACTGACCGCGACCTCCTCGGACGAGGAGATCCTCGCTGTCGCGTCGGGATTCCCGGTGTTCGAGGTGCGCGTCTGACACGGTGGGAGGCCGCGCGGATTGGTAGCGTCTCCTGTCATGGCCGATGGCGAACCCGGCGCGAACGCGCAGCCCACTGATGACGACGAGGCGACCTTCGAGGCGGTGCCGCTGCGGCATATCGGGGCGACGCAGGTCAGGGTGTCCGGAGACGCCGAGCGGATCACGACGGACCGCACTCTTCTCGAGTGGGTGGACCCGCGCGATCCGCAGCTCGCCGATCACCGCCGAATCCACGACTCATGGCGCGTTCTGCGCATCCAATCCGAGTTCGTCGCCGGGTTCGACGCTCTCAGCGGTGTCGCCGAAGCCGTCACCGTCTTCGGCTCGGCCCGGGTGGAACCGGGCAGCGACGAGTACAACCTGGGCGTCGACGTGGGGCGGAGGCTCGGCGAGGCCGGATTCGCCGTGATCACCGGCGGCGGACCCGGGGCCATGGAGGCGACGAACAAGGGCGCCTTCGAAGCCGGAGCACAGTCCATCGGCCTCAACATCGAGTTGCCGTTCGAGCAGCACATCAACCCGTACGTCACACTGGCGATCAACTTCCGGTACTTCTTCGTCCGCAAGACGATGTTCGTCAAGTACTCGCAGGCGTTCGTCTGCCTGCCCGGCGGCATCGGCACTCTCGACGAACTGTTCGAAGCACTGACCCTCGTGCAGACCCGCAAAGTGCTGCGCTTCCCGATCGTGCTCGTCGGCCGTGACTTCTGGGGGCCCCTTGTCGACTGGATGAAGAACACACTCGTCGCCGACGGCAAGATCTCACCCGAGGACCTCGACCTGATCACTCTCGTCGACACACCCGAGGAAGCGGTGCAGGCCGTCTGCGACAAGGCGATCCGCCCGTGACGCGCGATGCGCCCGCGATCTGCGTGTACTGCGCGTCCGGCCCGGTCGACGAGGAGTACCTGCGCCTGGCCGCCGACACCGGCAAAGCCATCGCCGCGGCTGGGGCCACACTCGTGTCCGGCGGCGGGAACATCTCCATGATGGGCAGCGTGGCCCGCGCCGCGCGCGGAGCGGGCGGGAAGACGATCGGCATCATCCCCGAGCACCTGATGGCGCTCGAAGTGGCCGATCTGGACTCCGATGAATTGATCGTCACCGACACCATGCGCGAGCGGAAGCGGTTGATGGACGAGATGTCCGACGGCTTCATCACGCTGCCGGGCGGGGTCGGCACGTTCGAGGAACTCTTCGAGACGTGGACCGGCGCCTATCTCGGGGTGCACGAAAAGCCCGTCGTGATGATCAACCACGGCGGGTTCTACGACCCGATGCTCGTCTGGCTCGACGATCTGCGCGCCCGCGGATTCGTCTCCGACCGGGCGTTGAACCGGCTTGTCGTGGTCGACACGGTGTCTGCCGCGATGAAAGAACTGACTCTACGGTAAGGTGACGGCGTTCACCGTCCGGCGTGAGGAGTGAAGCAACCCATGAACACAGTGCCCACCAAGGTCGGGTTCACCGACATTCTCAAGGGTGTCGTCAAGATGGCCCCCGACCTGCCCGGAATGGCTCGCCATGCGCCGAACATGATCTTCCGGTCTCCGGACAAGAAGAACAGCATCGGCCAGATCTTCGCGCAGCTCGCCGCGGACCATCCGGACCGGCCCTTCCTCCGCTGGCACGGCGAGTCGTCGTCGTACGGGGAGTGCAATCGCACCGTCAATCGGTACGCCGCGGTGCTGACCGAACGCGGTGTCAAAGTCGGCGACGTCGTCGGGATCCTGTCGAAGAACAATCCGACCGACCTCCTGGTGATCCTCGCCGTCCTCAAACTGGGCGCGGTCGCGGGAATGCTCAATTACAACCAGCGCGGCGACGTCATCGATCACAGCATGTCGCTGCTCGACGCGAACGTCCTGATCCGCGACCCCGAATGCGACGAGGCGTTCGACTCGATGAGCCCCGAACGCCATCCCGAGCACATCCTCGACTTCGCCGCGCTCGAGGAGGCGGCAGCGGGGAAGTCGGAGGCGAACCCGGCGGTCACGGCGACACTTCCCGCGTCGACCCTTGCGTTCTACATCTTCACCTCCGGCACCACCGGCCTGCCCAAGGCCAGCGTGATGAGCCACAACCGTTGGCTGGCGAACTACACCGGCATCGGCGGGCTCGCGGTTCGTCTGCGCCCGTCGGACACCATGTATGTGGCACTGCCGCTCTATCACAACAACGCGGTGTCGGTGTCTCTCGGCGCGGTCCTGGCCAGCGGTGCGTGCATGGCCCTTGGCAAGCAGTTCTCCGCATCCCGCTTCTGGGACGACGTGATCGAGAACCGGGCGACAGCGTTCTCTTACATCGGTGAACTGTGCCGCTACCTTCTCGCGCAGCCGGAGAAGCCGACCGACCGTGCACATTCGGTGCGCCTCATCGTCGGCAACGGACTCCGCCCCGAGATCTGGGACGAGTTCGTCGACCGCTTCGGGATCGACCGCGTCGTCGAGTTCTACGGCGCCAGCGAGCTCAATCTGGCGTTCGTCAACGTCTTCGGCGTCAAGCGGACCGTCGGGTTCTGTCCGCTTCCGTTCAAGCTCGTCGAGTACGACGCGGACGGCCAGCCCAAGCGCGACGGCAGCGGCCGTCTCGTCGCCGTTCCGAAGGGAGAGCCGGGTCTGCTGATCGCCGAGATCAGCGAGCGCGTCCCGGTCGACGGCTACACCGATTCGCGGGAGACCGAGAAGAAGATCGTCCGCGACGCCTTCAAGAAGGGCGACGCCTACTTCAACTCGGGTGATCTCGTCCGCGACATCGGGTTCTCGCACATCACCTTCGTCGACCGCCTGGGCGACACCTTCCGCTGGAAGGGCGAGAACGTCGCGACCACCGAGGTGGAGGGTGCGGCAGGCGAGGACGACGCGATCGACGGCGCAGTCGCCTACGGCGTCGAGGTCCCCGGATGCGACGGCAAAGCGGGCATGGTGTCGATCACGCTGGCGGGCGACCAGCGGCCCGACCCGAAGCAGCTGGCCGACCGGCTGTACGCATCGCTGCCCGCGTACGCGGTGCCGCTGTTCGTGCGGTTCGTCGACGAACTCGAAGTGACGTCCACGTTCAAGAACCGCAAGGTGGAACTGCGCGACGAGGGCTTCGGCGATGTCGGCGACGACGAGGTGTGGGTGCTCAAAGGCCGCGCAGACGGCTACGTGCCGTTCTACGACGACTATCCGGCGGACGTCGCGGCGGCCAAGGCCCCGCGCTGATCGACGCCTCGCTCGCGCCGTAGGGTGACATCGTGATCTCTGCCCCCTCGGCCGGGTCGAACCCGTCGGGGACGACTCCAGCCCCGACCCTGTGCGGTCGCCCCGTCGCCGTCGACCGAGCGCTTGTCATGGCGATCGTGAATCGGACGCCCGACTCGTTCTACGACCGCGGAGCCACGTTCTCCGACGACGCCGCGAAAGCACGCGTCGACCTCGTCGTGGAACAGGGCGCGGACATCGTCGACATCGGCGGCGTGAAGGCCGGCCCCGGCGAGGAGGTCGACGCCGTCGCCGAAGCCGGGCGGGTGGTCCCGCTGATCGCGTGGATCCGCGCGCAGCATCCCGACCTGCTGATCAGTGTCGACACCTGGCGCAGTGAGGTCGCCGCATCGGCGTGCGAAGCGGGCGCGGACATCGTCAACGACACGTGGGCGGGAGCGGATCCCCGCGTCCTGGCGGTCGCGGCGGAAGCCGGAGCCGGCATCGTCTGCTCCCACACGGGCGGCGCCGTCGTCCGTACCCGGCCTCATCGGGTCGCATACGACGACGTCGTGTCCGACGTCGTCGCCGAACTGAGCGTCGCGGCGACGCGCGCCAGGGAGGCCGGAGTGCGCGAGGACGGGATCCTCATCGACCCGACACACGACTTCGGCAAGAACACGCATCACGGGCTGGCGCTGCTCCGGGAACTCGGCCGACTCGTCGACACCGGCTGGCCGGTCCTGATGGCCTTGTCGAACAAGGATTTCATCGGGGAGACGTTGAACGCCGATCTGACCGACCGCGTCGCCGGGACCCTGGCGGCGACAGCGCTGGCCGCAGCGGCGGGAGCACGGGTGTTCCGAGTGCACGAGGTGGCCGACACTCGACGAGCCGTCGACATGGTGGCGTCGATCCGCGGAACCCGCGCGCCTGCACGCACGGTGCGGGGTCTCGCGTGAACCCTGCCTGGACCGACCGCGGTGAAGGCGAAGCCCGCTGGTCGCACACTCACACCTGGGACCATCCCGAATGGAGCGTCGGCGATCTGGTCGCCGCGAAAGCCGGTCGAACGGTCTCCGTCGTGCTGCCCGCATTGAACGAGGAGGACACCGTCGCCGGTGTCATCGAGTCGATCCGGCCCCTGGTGGGGACACTCGTCGACGAACTCATCGTCCTCGATTCCGGGTGCACCGACCGCACCGCCGAGCGCGCTCGCGCGGCGGGAGCGCGCGTCGTCTCCCGCGAAGAGGCGATCCCCGGGCTCGAACCGATGCCAGGCAAGGGGGAGGCGCTGTGGCGGTCCCTCGCGGCCACGACCGGCGATCTGGTCGCCTTCGTCGATGCCGACCTCATCGACCCCGACCCGATGTTCGTGCCGAAGATGCTCGGACCTCTGCTCGCCGACCCCGGGATCCACCTGGTCAAGGGGTACTACCGCAGGCCGCTCCTACACGGATCGCAGCGGGAGTCGTCTGGTGGCGGCCGGGTCACCGAACTCCTCGCCCGACCCCTGCTCACCGCGCTCAAACCCGACCTCGGCGAAGTGCTGCAGCCCCTCGGCGGCGAGTACGCGGGCACCAGAGAACTGCTCACCTCGGTTCGGTTCGCGCCGGGGTACGGGGTCGAGATCGGGCTGCTCGTCGACACTTACGACCGCTATGGGCTCCCCGGCATCGGGCAGGTGAACCTCGGCGTTCGGCAGCACCGGAATCGCCCGCTCCGCGATCTCGCCGTGATGAGCCGCCAGATCGTCGCGACCCTGCTCGAGCGCTGCGGCATCGACGACTCCGGGGTCGGTCTCACTCAGTTCGTGCCGGACGAGTCGGGTGCGTTCTCGCCGCACACCACCGAACTCCGCACCGACGAACGCCCACCGATCGCCGGACTGGATCCCCGCCTGTTCTGACTGCAGCGCTACGCTGGTCGGGTGGTGATCATCGGACTGTATGTGATCGGCGTGGCCGTGCTGGTCGCGCTGCTGTTCGCCGTGGTGTGGTTCGCCTTCGGGCGTGGAGAGGATCTGCCGCCCGTCGATCGTGGAACCACACTCACCCGACTTCCTCGTGCGGGCATCAGCGGCGACGACGTCCGCAGGCTGGTGTTCGCCCAGACCATCCGCGGGTACAACACCGCCGAAGTCGACTGGGCGTTGGAGAAACTCGCCCGCGAGATCGACGAACTCCGGGACGTCGTGTCGGACCTGTCGGGCCGCGACGTGGCGGACACCGGGTCCCTGCCGACCGTTCAGGTGCCGCCGATCGAACCGTGATCGATCGATCGATCAGCGGATGCGCGCGAAAGCGTGTCGTGTGGCACACGTATCATTGAACGGTCCAGTGAATCGTTGGAGGGAGCACGGACAATGGCGGCGATGAAGCCACGTATGGGTGACGGTGCGATGGAAGCGGTCAAGGAAGGGCGCGGAATCATCGTGCGCATTCCGATCGATGGAGGCGGCCGACTGGTCGTCGAGCTGAACGACGCCGAGGCCAGCGCGCTCGGTGAGGCGCTGCGCGAGGTAACCGCCTGACGCCAGACGCCGACCTGTTCGAGGCTGCCGGCCTCGTCTGTCCGGTCTGCTCGGAACGTCTCGAGCTGATGGGGCGGTCGATGGGCTGCCCGAACGGTCATCGTTTCGACCTCGCGAAACACGGCTACGTGTCGCTGTTGAGCGGCAAGGGGACGTCGCACCGCTCCGACACTCCGGAGATGGTCGCGTCCCGGACGGCGGTGTTCAACGACGGTCTCTACGATCCGATCATGGCCGCTGTCGCAGCAGCGGTTCCCGCCGGCGCGGGGGCCGTCGTCGACGCCGCGGCCGGAACCGGCGCCTACCTGGCGGCCGCGCTGAGCGCCTCCGCCGACCGCAGAATCGGAATCGCGGTGGACCTGTCGAAATCGTGCGCGCGCGCCGCCGCCCGCTCCCATCCACGCGTGGTGTCCGTCGTCGCCGATCTGTGGGCGCAGATTCCGATCGCCGATCGCTCCGCCGACGCGGTCCTGTCCGTTTTTGCGCCACGGAACGTCACCGAGACGGCCCGCGTGCTCGGGACGGGGGGACGGTGGGTGATCGTCACGCCCAACCCGGATCACCTCGCAGAGATCGTCGAACCCATGGGCATGCTGCGCGTCGGCGACGGGAAGACCGAGCGACTCGCAGTGGACCTGGCTGGCTCATTCGAGATCTGCTCCCAGGAGCGTGTGAGCGCCCGCCTCGACCTGACCGCCGCTCGTCTGGCCGACATCGCCGGAATGGGGCCGGCAGGCTTCCACCGGACCCGTCCGGAGCTCGACGCCGCTGCTCACGCGCTCGCGGGCGACACAACGGCATCGGCCACCCTCGACGTCACGGTCACGGTCGCACGCCTCGCGGGCTGACGGAGTTCACCGTCGGGTGGTCGGCTCGCGGCGGGGCCGATATGTTGGAGCAGTGAGATCACAACCGCACGTCCTCGGAATAGTCCTGGCTGGCGGAGAGGGCCGACGGCTCTACCCGATGACGAGTGATCGGGCCAAGCCCGCGGTGCCGTTCGGCGGATCGTACCGATTGATCGACTTCGTCCTGTCGAACCTCGTCAACGGTGGTTACGAACGCGTCTGCGTGCTGACCCAGTACAAGTCGCACTCCCTGGATCGGCACATCTCGCAGAACTGGTGGACCTCAGGTTTCCACGGCGAGTACATCACCCCGGTCCCGGCTCAGCAGCGCCTCGGTCCGCGCTGGTACACCGGCAGCGCCGACGCGATCTTCCAGTCGATGAACCTGATCGACGACGAGAAGCCCGACTACATCGTGGTCCTCGGCGCCGACCACGTGTACCGGATGGATCCGTCGCAGATGGTCGAGGCGCACATCGCCAGCGGCGCAGCCGCCACGGTCGCCGGCATCCGTGTTCCTCGGTCGGAGGCGTTCGCGTTCGGCTGCATCGAGTCCGGCGACGACGACCGGATCACCGCGTTCGTCGAGAAGCCCAGCGATCCGCCTGGGACGCCCGACGATCCCGACGTCACGTACGCGTCCATGGGCAACTACGTGTTCAGCACCGACGCACTCGTCGAGATGCTCAAGCGCGACGCCGCCGACGGCGACTCCGACCACGACATGGGCGGAGACATCATCCCCGCCTTCGTCGAACGCGGCGAGGCGTACGTGTACGACTTCAACTCCAACGTCATCCCCGGGGAGACCGAACGCGACAAGGGATACTGGCGCGACGTCGGGACCATCGACGCGTTCTACGACGCCCACATGGATCTGATCTCGCCGAATCCGCGATTCAATCTGTACAACCAGCGGTGGCCGATCCGAGGCGCGACGAGTCACCTGCCGCCTGCGAAGTTCATCGGCGGCGGATCGGCGAGCGACTCGATGGTCGGTGCCGGGTGCATCGTCTCCGGTGCGACCGTTCGCAACTCAGTCCTGTCGAACGACGTGTCGATCGGCGAGGGCTCAGTCGTCCAGGGCAGCGTCTTGATGCCCGGTGTCCGGATCGGCCGGAACGCCGTGGTCCGCAACGCGATCCTCGACAAGAACGTCGTCGTCGCCGACGACGGTCAGCTCGGCGTCGACCTGGATCATGATCGTGAGCGATTCCAGGTGAGCACCGGGGGAATCGTCTCCGTCGGCAAGAACCTCCGCGTCGACTAGACGCGCAGCGCGACGGTTCCGCGCTCGACGAGAATCGGGATCGTGTCGGCGTCGATGTTCGCGGGGAGATCGTCGATCGACCACCACGCGAGGTCGACGGACTCGTCACTGCGCACGATCTCTGGGAGTGCGCCGTCGGGCGTCGGATCGGCGACGGCCGCGAACCGGACGTCCAGATGGCGGGTGGGCTGTCCGAGCGAGCACGTGATCGGATGCGTGTGCAGATGCACGGGTGTGCCGGTGAGCCGCAGAGACGGCAGTCCGGACTCCTCCAGTCCCTCCCGCAGCGCGGTCGCGGCGACACTGATGTCGCCGGGCTCGCAGTGCCCGCCGAGCTGAATCCACTTCCCGACCCGCGGGTGCAGCGTCAGCAGAACGTGCGTGAGCTCGGCGTTGAAGACGATCACCGACCCGGTGAGATGTCCAGGGACACAGGCGCGTTCGCACGGGTTCGGAGCCGAATCGACGAATGCCAGAAACGTGTGGCGCAGCGAGTCCTGCTCCGCGTCGGGTGCGGTCCAATCGGCGAGGATCGCGCGCGTGGTGTCGGTGATGCTCACAGTTCGATCACCAGGCCGTCGGTCGATGCGGGCTCGCGCAGACCCGACGGAGCGGCCGGGTAGCCGATCGCCACAGCTCCGAGCGGCTGCCAGTCCGCGGGGAGGTCGAGTTGCGTCCTCACGGTGTCGGCGGCGAAGATCGTCGACCCGACCCAGCAGCTTCCGACGCCGCGGACCGACAGTGCGACGAGCAGGCCGCTGACGGCTGCGCCGCCCGCCACGGTGAACATCGTGTTCTCACACGCGTTTCGGCGTGCGTCCGGGTAGGTGTGCATCCCGTCGCCGGTGAGCACCGGGATCACGAGTTCGGGTGCGTCGTACAGGATCTGGCCGCGTGCGATGCGCTTGTCGATCGATTCGGCGGTCTTGGAATCCGCGCCCAGATCGGTCCGCCACGCATCGCCCATCGCGTCGAGAAGAGCGCGTCGGCGGTCGCCGTCGCGGATCCACAGGAACCGGATCGGATGCGTGTGATGCGGCGCGGGCGCGGTGAGCGCCTCCGCGAACGCCGCGTTCATCACGTCGTCGGAGACGGGACCGTCGGTGAACGACCGCACCGAGCGTCGGGTCAGCAACGCCTCGCGGCGGCCCTGGTCGATCGCCTCCTCGACGCCGAGACGGAACATGTCGTCGTCGAGATCTCGGACGAGGTCGGCGGCCGTCGAGCCGTCGTCGACAGGCGTGTACCCGCGAACCACGGCGACGGGCACGGCGTCGAGTTTGCCCTTCACCAGGTCGGCGGCAGCGGCGAGCTCGTCGGCCACGGCTATGTCGGTGACGAGCAACGTGTTGCCGTAGGCGTCGTCGACACCGTCGTAGGCGTGGCTGACGGCGATGCCGGCGGCCCCGATCGCCACGTCGGTCTGTCCGGTGCGCCAGGCGCGACCCATCGTGTCGGTGACGATCACGGCGACGTCGAGACCGTGATCGGCGGCGAGGACGGCTCGCAGCCGTGCGGCGCTCGCATCGGGATCAAGAGGGAGCAGGGCGATCTGGTCGGTTCGGACGTTCGAACCGTCGACGCCCGCGGCCGCCTGAACCAGACCGTTGCGGTTCGCCGTGATCAGCGTGCGATTGCGGCGGGCGACGACGCGGACGGTCTCGGCGTCGATCAATCTCCGCCGGAACGCGTCGCGCTCGTCCGGATCGGTCGGCGCATCGATCATCCGTCCCTCGGTCTTGGAGAAGATCTTGCTCGTCACCACCAGCACGTCGCCGTCGGCGAGCCACGGCGCTGCCGCGGTGATCTCGGCCGCGACGTCACTGTCGGGACCGAACTCGCCGAGTCCGGTCACGGGGAGGATCTGCAGGCCCCCGGTCGCCCGGTGATCCTTGACCTGGACCGCGGTCACGGCGTCTGCACTCCGACGAGGGCGCACGCGGCGCGGACCATGTCGGCGGTGGTCGCCGGATCGGTCATCAGCAGGGGAGCGGAGCCGACGGTGATGCCGCCGACCGTCGCATGATCTCCGTCGGCGATGAGCCATCCGTCGAGCAGGCCGTTCCCCGAGCGGGCGCCGTAGTGTGCGGCGATCGCCTCGGCGGACGTCTCGACGCCGATCACCGACAGGCACTCGTCGGCCATGCCGCGCAGCGGCTTGTTGTCGATCACCGGACTCACCCCGACGACCGGAGCCTTCGTGGTCCGCAGCGCGGCGCGCAGACCGGGGACGCTGGTGATGGCGCCGATGCTGACCACCGGGTTCGACGGTGCGAACAGAACGATGTCCGCATCGGCGATGGCGTCGACGACACCCGGGGCCGGCTTGGCGTCGTCGGACCCCACCTGCGCGAAACCGTGGGTGGGCACCTGCGCGCGGTGGCGCACCCACCACTCCTGGAAGTGGATCGCGACCTTCTCGCCGGGCTCGCCTTCCGGGCGATCGATCACGACGTGCGTCTCGTGGCGGTCGTCGGTCGCTGGAAGCAGTCGCACGCCCGGCAGCCAACGCTTGTTCAGAGCCGCGGTGATGTCGCTGAGCGCGAACCCCGCATCGAGCATCTGAGTGCGGATGAGGTGTGTCGCGAGATCGCGGTCGCCGAGTCCGAACCAGTCGGGATCCGCGCCGTAGGCGGCGAGTTCGTCCTTCGCGTTCCAGGTCTCGTCGGTGCGACCCCACCCGCGTTCGGTGTCGATGCCTCCACCGAGCGTGTACATGCACGTGTCGAGATCGGGACAGATGCGGACGCCGTGCATCCACGCGTCGTCGCCGACGTTGACGATCGCGGTCACGGAGTGTTCGCCCTGCTGCGCCGTCCCCTCGGGGAACGGCGTGACGCCGAACAGCTCTCGCACACCTTGTAGGAAACGAGCGCCGCCGACGCCCCCGACGAGTACGGTCACCTTCACAGCGATCCACTGTAGTCAGCACCGTGCGACACGCCGACGGGCGTGGGTGAATGTGTGGGGAAACGGTTTTGTCAGACCTCGATGATAAAAATGAATCTTGCTCTTCGGCTTGACCGAGACCGCTCCCGACGTGTGTAATCACATCAGTGTCATTACGGGTGGAGCGGAGCAGGGAGGGCGCCGACTATGACTATTGATCACGGCGAGGGAGCTGAGCCGACCAGTCGCACGACAGCGAATGGTTTTGGGCAACTCACCGCGCTGCCAAGCGATTTCGAGGCTCTGTTCGACGCTGTCGAAGACGAGTGGCAAGACCGAGCACTGTGCTCGCAGACCGATCCGGAAGCGTTCTTCCCCGAGAAGGGCGGTTCTACTCGCGAAGCCAAGCGCATCTGTTCCGGCTGCGAGGTGAAGGCGGACTGCCTGGAGTACGCGCTGCACAACGATGAACGATTCGGCATCTGGGGTGGAATGTCCGAACGTGAACGCCGTCGGCTCAAGCGCGGCATCATCTGAGTCGCGAATCGACCAGACTGAAGAGCGCCGGGCCGCCCTGACCTTTCAGGGCGGCCCGGCGCTTTTGTGTGCGTCAGGCGTCGGGGCCGTCTTCGACGGTCTCCTCGTCGATTCCGAGGAACGTCGCGACCTGCTGGATCAGCACCTCGCGGAGAAGCTCGGCCAGATCGTCGTCGAGGGCACGCAGTTCGAGCGGACGACGGAACAGGATGATCTGCGCGCGGGTCGGCTTCCCCTGCGTGTCGGTGCCCGCTCTCATCAGGCGCGCCAGCGGCACGGGGCCGTCGGCTGTCACCTCGTCGGGCCACTGCACCGACTCCCAGTCCTCCGGGGCGTTGCCGCGCGGCAGCATACGCGGGATGTCGTCGACGGCGACGTCGAGACCCTTCAGCGCGTCGTGCCACTTCGCGTCGAGTTCGGCGAACGCGTCGACGGCGGCACGGTCGAACTCGTCTGACCGAGTCTTGCGTGCCGGGATCCCCGGCGGCAGAAACGGTCCGCGCAGTCCCCGTCCGTGACGGTCCCGCGTGCGGCGCGACGGCGGAGCGAGCAGACGGACGCCCGAAGTGAGCGGCGCGAGCAGAAAACCCATGGTCACAGTGTAGGTCCGCGTGTCGATCGTGGTTCTGTCGGGCAATCCCTATAGGCTGGCGCTGTGAGTCATCCCCGTCAGTGCTGCAGGCCCGGCTGCTCGCGACTCGCCGTCGCCACGCTGACCTTCGTCTACGCCGAATCGACGGCTGTCGTTGGTCCGCTCGCCGGCTCCGATGAACCCCATTCGTGGGACCTGTGTGCCGAACACGCCGACCGCATCACCGTGCCGCGCGGCTGGGAGATGCTGCGCAGCGGCAGCGGTTTCACGCAGTCCACCGAGGACCAGGATCTGACGGCGTTGGCCGATTCGGTCCGCGAGGTGGGTTCGGCCGCGCCCGTCGGTCGGCCGTCGTTCCGCACCCTGCCCGAGTTCGACGACGCACCGCGTGGTCGCCACCGCGCGTCGGACGCGCCGTCTCGTGCCGCGGCCCCGGCTCCGCGCCCGGGCCGACGCGGACACCTGCGGGTACTGCCCGATCCAGTCGATTGAGCGCAGTCTCGAATACCCGGGCGCGTCGCGCTGACTAGTCTTAGCCTCATGTCTGCCCATTTCCGCGATCTCGACGACACCGACGGACTCGTCGCTGCCGATCGTGACGGTTTGCTGCGCTCGGCGGCGATGTCGGGCGCCCACGTGCGCGCCGTGGCGCACGCCGTCGCCGAGGGCGCGTTGGACCGGCTCACAGACCTCCGCCCCCGCGCCGTCGTCCTCGTGACGGGCCGTTCGGCAGCGGCGGACCGAGCCGCGCGGTTCGTCGTCGCACTGCTCGCATCCCGCTTCGACGCGCCGCTCGTCGTCACACCGTCGTTGCCGGGCTGGATCGGACCGCTCGACGTGGTTGTCGTCGCAGGTGACGACCCGGGCGATCGTGCGTACGCAGACGCCTCCCAGCGGGCACTCCGAAGGCGTGCCGAACTCGTGACGGCCGTCCCCGTCGAAGGGCCCGTCGCCGACGCGATCGGGTCCGACCCCGTCGCGGATCTGTCGCCGCGTCTGCGCGTGGACGATCGGTTCGCGTTCTCGCGCCTGGTCGCCGTGTTCGTGGCCGTCTGCACGGCGTTCGACGCCGTGCGTCTGCACCCGGCGCCGTCGTCGCTCGCCGACATCGCCGATCTGCTCGATGCCGAAGCCGCCGCCGATCATCCGTCGCACGAGAGCTTCCACAATCAGGCCAAGCTGCTCGCCCTGCGCGTGGCCGGTCGGCCGGTGGTGTGGGCAGGGGACACGCCGGCATCGACGGTGCTCGCCGCGCACATAGCGTCCACCGTGTTCACCGTCGCAGGAATCGCGTCCGCCGCCGACGACGAGCAGAGTGCGCTCGCACGGCTCCGGGTGTCGGCGCACAGCGGGGCGAGCGCGGCCGACTCGATCTTCTACGACCCCGACTTCGACGACGCGCCGCCGGCCGAACAACCTCGCGTGATCCTCGTGACCACAGCGAACCGGGGTTGGGGCGTCGAGCAGCGAGTGAGTGCGCTCGGGGACGTCGATGTGGTCACCGAGCAGAGCGACGCGCCGGGCTACCCGGGGGGACTGGCCGAGCAGACTCTCCGCGACCCTGAGTTCTCCGACGTGCCCGCCGACCTGTCCGCGTATCTGACAGTCGCCGTCCGCGCCGACCTCGCGTCCGCGTACCTCGAACTGGCGGGGGAGACCGCCTGATGAAACTGCTCGCCGGAGTCATCCGGCCGTACGCGTGGGGATCGCGAACAGCCCTCGCGCAGATGCGTGGTGCGCCGTCGCCGTCGGCTCACCCCGAAGCGGAACTGTGGTTCGGCGCCCATCCTGCGTCGCCTGCGACAGTCGTCTCCGACAGCTCTGGTGAAACCCTTCTCGGGCTGATCGAAGCCGATCCCGTCGGCCAGTTGGGTGCATCGGTCATCGAGACGTTCGGCCCCCGGCTTCCGTACCTGCTGAAGGTGCTCGCGGCCCAAGAGCCGTTGTCGCTGCAGGCGCATCCGAGCTCGGAACAGGCGCAGGAGGGGTTCGCGAGAGAGAACGCAGCCGGTCTCCGTTTCGACGCGCCCGAACGCAACTACCGTGACGGCTGGCACAAGCCGGAACTCGTCATCGCGTTGACCGACTTCGACGCGCTCGCCGGCTTCCGCAACCCGGCCGTCACAGTCGACCTGCTGCGCAGCCTCGACGTCCCCGAACTCGACCCGTACCTGGGCATGCTCGCCGCAGAACCGGACCAGACGGGACTGCGCGCCGTGTTCACCACGTGGCTCACCCTGCCCGACTCGGTGATCGGCGCCCTGGTACCAGCCGTCCTCGACGGAGCTGTCCGTGCGCTGGCACGCGGTGAGGACCGGTTCGTCGCAGAACTGCGCTCGCTCCTCGAACTAGGCGAGGCGTACCCCGGTGATCCCGGCGTGCTCGCGTCGATGCTGCTCAACAGGCTGAGCCTGAGGCCCGGCGAAGGGCTGTACCTGTCGGCGGGCAATCTGCACGCCTACCTGCACGGCACAGCTGTCGAGTTGATGGCCAACTCCGACAACGTGCTGCGTGGCGGTCTCACACCCAAGCACATCGACGTCCCCGAACTGCTCCGCGTCCTCGACTTCACTCCGGTCGACCTCGACGACCTGATGCCGACGTCGAAGACGGTCGGCGCCGAGCGGGTGTACCTGACGCCTGCACCCGAGTTCCAGCTCTCGCGGATAGAACTCGACGGAACCGGACTGCACGGACCGTCATCGATCAGCTTCGACCTGCCGGGCCCGCAGATCCTCGCCGTCTTGTCCGGGCGGGTCACCATCGTCGGAGCCGACGGCGCGACGCTGACAGCGTCCGCCTGCGACGCGGTCTGGCTCGCCGCATCCGATCCCGATGTGGTCGTTCACGCTGCATCGTCGGACACGGTCTTCGTTCGCGCGCTCGTGCCCTGACACCTAGCCCGTCAGGGCGCGTTCGGCGGGAGTGGTGACGGTGCGGACTGTGCGTCGGCCGCCACCTGGATCGATCAGATGGAGCGTCGATGAGTCGTCGGGCTCCTGTCGCAGCAGGTAGCAGCCCGGATCGCGGTGATGGCCGACGTCGATCACGGTGAGTCCCGCGTGCTCGTGGGACCGGTCGGTTGTGTCGTCGACGACGATCTGGGACGTCGGCGGAACGGTTGGGCCGTACGAGAGGAGCAACGAGTCGCCGATCATGTCGACGAGTGGTGTCCACTGCTCGGAACGGTCGGAGACGACGTGTGCTCGGACGCCGAGCGCGAGCGCCCGGACGACCGTCTGCCGGACTGTCGGGAGGTCGGCGTCGACGGACACCCGGGGGATCGAGGGGCCCGCCACGCGTAGCGCGATCGGCGTCCCGTCGTCGTCGGCCCCGATCAGCTGACCGTCGCCTGCGAGCGGGGGAGCGACGCCGTCGACGCCGCCGGGAAGAATCCGTGCAACTGCGTCGGTGTCGTCCGCGGTGGTCCACGCACCGTCGGTGGACAGTTCCGCGGCGGTCAGCGGGCGAGTCTGAACGCCTGCGGACGCGCACGCCGCACGCACTCTGCGCACGCACCAGAGCACTGTGCGCAGTGCGCCGACGTTTCCGCCTCCCCGTAGCGCGACCGCGTGCGGGTGCTGTGCCGGATCGACGTGGACGACGAGGGCGACAGTACGGTGCGATGCCGGGACCAGCGGTCCGAGAAGCCCCCGATACGCGCGCGTCGCGGGACCGTCGCCCCACCACATGAGCGTCCTGGTGACAACGTCCACATGCGTCGGGCGGGCGTCGGACCGCGCCATGCACGTCGCGATCGTCTCCACCGGCACTCGGACGCGTGGCCCGTCCGGAAGCGACACCGGTGCCGGTGGCCCCGGCATGAGTGCAAGGACGCAGACGAGCCGTGGTCCGTCGCGGCGAAGCCCCGTGTAGCCGTCGCCGTCCGGAACGTCGAACGGTTCGAACGTGCGTGGATCACGGCGAGCGGACCCGATGATACGACGCATCTGGCATTCCCCCTGAAACAATCGATTCCCCCGAATCGTGTGGCGTCACGGTACAACGCGACTACCGTCGCCGGGAGGGAAACGGTCATCGGGCTTCGGGGGAAGATCAATGTCGCGACGGATAACCACACGCGCGCAGGTCAGCGGATATCGCTTCGGCCTCGCACGCGCCGAGCACGCACTCGTACGCCGTGACGCGCGGATGGTGCACGACCCGATGCGATCGCAGGCGCGGGCGCTCGTCGCGGGAGGTGTCGTCGCGGTGCTGATCCTGGCCGGAGCCGGTGTGTACGGTCTCATCCGGCCCGCGCCGACTGTGGGAGACGCTCGCATCGTCGCCGAATCCGGTGGCGGGCTGTTTGTACTCGTCGACGGGGTGATGCATCCCGTTCTGAATCTGGCGTCGGCGCGGCTCGTGGTCGGCGGTCCCGCTCCGGTGAAGTCGGTGAGCGCGCGGTCGTTGCGGGAGTACCCGCGCGGCCCGACGCTCGGCATCGCCGGTGCGCCCGGTTCGTTGCCGGGCCCCGCAGCCGACGGAGAGTCCAGGTGGACGGTGTGTGACGGGCCCGACGGCACCGCCGTCGTGGCGGGCTCGCTGTCGGTGGCGCCGTCGCCTCGGGGCGCCGGGGCCGTCGTGTCGCACGACGGAGGCGTGTGGTTGCTGTTCGACGACGGCTCGGTTCCCGTCCGGGCACGGCTCGACACGTCGCGGGTGGAGGTGGTGCGCGCGCTCGGACTGGAGAACGCCGGCGTGCGCCCGGTGTCGGCGGCGCTGCTCGACTCCTTCCCGGAACGGCCTGCGCTCACGGTGCCCGAGATCGCAGGTCGCGGAACGCCGGGGCCGCTCGGCCTGCTCGTCGGCTCGGTGGTGCGAACCGCCGCCGTCGACGGTTCGGCCGCCTACCGGGTGGTGTTGCGCGACGGGGTGCAGCAGATTCCGGCGACAGCGGCCGACATGCTGCGCGCCGCCGACCGGACCGGCGCCTCTGCGGTCCGCGAGATCGCGCCGGGAGAACTGACGTCCGTTCGGCACGTGACCCGCCTCGCGCTCGATCAGTTTCCCGAGTCCGCGCCGCGGATCGTCGACGCGACGGTGCTGTGTCGGAGCTGGTCGCGGGGTCGTGACGAGCGTTCGGCACGGGAGACGATGCTGTCATCCGAGGTGCTGCCCGTGTCGTCCACGCCGGTACGTCTCGCGTCAGCCGACGGCCCGGGGCCCGCTGTGGATCTGGTGTTCCTGCCTCCGGGGACCGCCGAGCACGTCGCGGTCACCGGTGCTCCGCCCGACAGCGCCCTGGCGGGCCAGCGGTTCGTGATCGCCGACACCGGTGTCCGATACCGTCTCGCCGGTGAAGACGCTGGACCCAGTCTCGGCCTCGGCGACGATCCCCCGCGCATGCCGTGGTCGATCCTGTCCCGGCTGCCGGAAGGCCCCGAACTCAGTCGGGCCGCGGCTCTCACCGCCCGCGATTAGTTTAGAGCTTCGAGCCCGCGACCAGAGTGCGGACGGCGGCTTCCCAATCGTCGGCGATCTCGGGGCGGGTGAGCCCGACGACGTCGAGGAGGTGACGCACGGTGATCGCGTCGAGCGGTGCCTGAACAGTGTGGGCGAGCACATCGAGGCGGCCGGTGAAGCCGAGCTCGCGGAGCAGGATCTTGACGTGCTGCGTCGACATCGCCCAGACCGGATGGGACAGGCGGTCGGGATCGTCGGCGCCTGCCTCGAGGAGGATGTCGAGGTGGTCGACGGTCATCTTCAGGCGTGCACGCCCGTAGGCGACGAGTCTGTCGAGGGGATGAGCCCCCGGTCCGAGCGGGACCGGCCCGGACAGCATCGCCTGTTGGAGGTCGGACTCGGAGTGATCGAGGAGAGCGTGCATGAGGCCGGTTCGATTCCCGAACCGTCGGAAGACCGTGCCCTTGCCGACGCCTGCGGCGCGCGCGACGGCGTCCATCGTGACCGCCGCTGCGCCCTGGTCGTCGATCAGTGACTGCGCGGCCGCGAGGAGCAGACGCCTGTTACGTGCGGCGTCGGCGCGTTCGGTGGACAGCGGCGGCCCACCGACGACGGGCAGTCCGACGACCGGCAGGCCGACGGGTGCTCGATCGGGGGAGGTCATGGAAGAGAGGTTATCCGATCAGTGCTCTCACCTGGCACGTCCCGTTGCGGTGACCGACATCACGGCGCGTCCGGGAAGCATTCCGGACCGCGGTCCGTTTACGCTCATGACAGTGACGACGGAGCCGTCGTCGGATCAATTACTTCAGGGAGTGGAACACGATGTCGGACAACACAGTGAAGATCGCGGTACTCGTCGGCAGCCTGCGCGCCGGTTCGATTAACCGTCAGCTTGCTGAGATCGCCCTTGAGAACCTGCCCGCAGGTGTCGAGGCGTCGATTGTGGAGGGTCTGGGCGACCTCGCCTTCTACAACGAAGACATCGACACCCCGGAGACCTTGCCCGCGGGCGTCGCCGAGGTCCGCGGTGCGGTCGCGGACGCGGACGCCGTCCTGCTCGTCACTCCCGAGTACAACGGCACTCTCCCCGCGGTCCTCAAGAACGCCATCGACTGGCTTTCGCGCCCGTACGGCGCGGGAGCGCTCGTCGGCAAGCCGGTCGGCGTCATCGGCGCCGCCCTCGGCCAGTACGGCGGCGTGTGGTCGCGTCAGGACACGCGCAAGTCGGTCGGCATCGCGGGCGCCCGTGTGATCGAAGACGTCGAGATCGGTGTCGCGACCGGCAAGCTCGACGAGTCCGGTGTCCGCACCGACGCGATCGCCGAGCAGGTCGTCGACGCGGTCCGTGTGCTCGCAGACTCGGTCGCCGTCTCCGTCTGACATGGACGTGAGGCGCGACTGACCTCGGCCCGCCGGCGATCCCGGCGACCGTGAGTGAACCCCATGGGAACGACTTTTGTCGTACCCATGGGGTTCACTCGTCTCATGGGCTCATCCACAGTTGTTGACGGTC
Source organism: Gordonia malaquae (assembly GCF_037148075.1). NCBI lineage: Bacteria > Bacillati > Actinomycetota > Actinomycetes > Mycobacteriales > Gordoniaceae > Gordonia > Gordonia malaquae. The sequence continues at coordinate 823,852 of NZ_JBBCUB010000001.1, forward strand.
GATGCACAGTGGTGTGCACGACACGCCGGGCCGCCCCAGACACGCCGGAGGCCCTGTGGATGACCACCGTGCGACCTGGGACTTTCACGAATGTTATTCACAAGTTCTTGTGGTCAGTTGAAAAGCCACCCACTAGGTGTAGTGTTTGGAGTGTCCGGGGGGCGGACGTACGGCGATCGAATCTCATCGACGTCATTCGCAGGGAAGGCCTCCCGAACACCGACAACGTTCAACCAGTCGAACTGAGCGGCTCGCGCCGCCAACTGAGGGGATCACACCGATGGCAATCACCGTCTACACCAAGCCCGCTTGCGTCCAGTGCAACGCCACCTACAAGGCGCTCGACAAGCTCGGTCTCTCCTACGACGTGGTGGACATCAGCCAGGACGACGAAGCGCGTGACTACGTCATGGCGCTCGGTTACCTGCAGGCTCCCGTCGTCGTCGACGGTGACGACCACTGGTCGGGTTTCCGCCCGGACCGCATCAAGGCGCTCGCCGCCCGCGCAGCCTGATCGGTTCGCCGTGTCTGAGCCCGCCGATCACGTCGAGGCCTCGGACCTGCCGCTGATCGTGTACTTCTCGTCGGTCTCGGAGAACACCCACCGCTTCGTTCAGAAGCTGGGCGCCCGATCACAGCGGATCCCGCTGATCGATCGGGAAGGCGCGTTCCGAGTCCACGAACCGTATGTGCTGATCCTCCCGACGTATGGGGGCGGGAAGATCGGCGATGCGGGGAAGGTCACCGCCCATGCGGGTGGGGGCTACGTCCCCAAGCAAGTCATCAGATTTCTCAACGTCGAACACAACCGCTCATTGATTCGCGGAGTGATCGCCGCAGGCAACACGAACTTCGGTGCAGAGTTCGCCATGGCGGGCGAGATCATCGCGAGCAAGTGTCAGGTCCCGTACCTGTATCGCTTCGAATTGATGGGGACCGTCGACGACGTCCTCGCCTGTCAGGTCGGCCTCGCCGAGTTCGCCAGAGCACACCGCGCGAATGCGCATTGAAATGGAGCCAGAAGTGTCACCCACCGTCACCGCCACAGATTCCACCGTCTCGGCCAGCGTGTCGGGGGTGCATTCGAGCCCGTCCGGCCACGAGCCGGGTGAACTCGACTTCCATGCGCTCAACGCGATGCTCAACCTGTACGACGCCGACGGCAACATCCAGTTCGACAAGGATCGCGAAGCGGCTCGGCAGTACTTCCTGCAGCACGTGAACCAGAACACCGTGTTCTTCCACGACCTCGACGAGAAGCTCGACTACCTCGTCAAGGAGAACTACTACGAGCCCGAGGTGCTCGATCAGTACGATCGCGAGTTCGTGAAGTTGCTGTTCGGTCACGCCTACAGCAAGAAGTTCCGCTTCCCGACGTTCCTCGGCGCGTTCAAGTACTACACGAGCTACACGCTCAAGACGTTCGACGGCAAGCGCTACCTCGAGCGTTTCGAAGACCGCGTCTGCATGGTCGCGCTGACGCTCGCCGCGGGCGACACCGCTCTCGCGCGCGGCCTCGTCGACGAGATCATGGACGGCCGTTTCCAGCCCGCCACCCCGACGTTCCTCAACTCGGGCAAGAAGCAGCGCGGCGAGCCGGTGTCGTGCTTCCTGCTCCGCATCGAGGACAACATGGAGTCCATCGGCCGCTCGATCAACTCCGCGCTGCAGCTGTCCAAGCGCGGCGGTGGCGTCGCACTGCTGCTGTCGAACGTTCGTGAGCACGGCGCGCCGATCAAGAAGATCGAGAACCAGAGCTCCGGCGTCATCCCGATCATGAAGCTGCTCGAGGACTCGTTCAGCTACGCCAACCAGCTCGGCGCACGTCAGGGCGCCGGCGCGGTGTACCTCCACGCGCACCACCCGGACATCTACCGGTTCCTCGACACCAAGCGTGAGAACGCCGACGAGAAGATCCGCATCAAGACCCTGTCGCTCGGTGTCGTGATCCCCGACATCACGTTCCAGCTGGCCAAGAACAACGACGACATGTACCTGTTCAGCCCGTACGACGTGGAACGCGTCTACGGCAAGCCGTTCGCGGATGTCAACGTCTCCGACACGTACCACGAGATGGTCGAGGACAAGCGGATCCGCAAGACCAAGATCAAGGCGCGTGAGTTCTTCCAGACCCTCGCCGAGCTGCAGTTCGAGTCGGGCTACCCGTACATCATGTTCGAGGACACGGTGAATCGCGCCAATCCGGTCGCGGGCAAGATCACCCATTCGAACCTGTGCTCGGAGATCCTGCAGGTGTCGACGCCGTCGACGTTCAACGACGATCTCTCGTACTCGCACATCGGCCGCGACATCTCGTGCAACCTCGGGTCGTTGAACATCGCGAAGACGATGGACTCGCCCGACATCGCGCAGACCATCGAGACCGCGATCCGCGGCCTGACCGCCGTCGCCGACCAGACGTCGATCGACTCGGTCCCGTCGATCAAGCGTGCCAACGACGACGGCCACGCCATCGGCCTCGGTCAGATGAATCTGCACGGATACCTCGCCCGCGAACGCATCTTCTACGGCAGCGAGGAGGGCATCGACTTCACGAACATCTACTTCTACACGGTCGTCTTCCACGCGATCCGTGCGTCGAACAAGATCGCCCAGGAGCGCGGCAGCGCGTTCGCCGGCTTCGAAGACAGCAAGTACGCCTCGGGCGAGTACTTCGACAAGTACACCGATCAGGTGTGGGAGCCCGCCACCGACAAGGTGCGAGGCATCTTCGCAGAAGCAGGCATCCACATTCCCACACAGGACGATTGGCGTGAGCTGAAGGCGCTCGTGCAGAAGCACGGCATCTACAACCAGAACCTGCAGGCGGTCCCGCCGACCGGTTCGATCAGTTACATCAACCACTCGACCAGCTCGATCCACCCGGTGGCGTCGAAGATCGAGATCCGCAAGGAAGGCAAGATCGGCCGCGCCTACTACCCGGCGCCGTACCTGACCAACGACAACCTGGAGTACTACCAGGACGCGTACGAGATCGGCTACGAGAAGGTCATCGACACCTACGCCGCGGCGACTCAGCACGTCGACCAGGGCCTGAGCCTCACGCTGTTCTTCAAGGACACCGCGAGCACGCGCGACGTCAACAAGGCGCAGATCTACGCGTGGCGTAAGGGCATCAAGACGCTGTACTACATCCGTCTCCGCCAGATGGCGCTCGAGGGTACTGAGGTGGATGGCTGCGTCAGCTGCATGCTGTGACCTGGGGTTTCATCTAGATTCGGTCGGTCCATTCCTCGTCTGAGGGATGGACCGATCGTTTTGTCGGACCCTGTCGGCAGCGTCGGGCGACAGAGAGGACGAACCAGATAAAGCAGCCTGGCGGCCGGTTGGAAAGCGAGAAACTCAGCCGCGCGATGTGATGTACGGCATAGTTTGGACACGTCCACATTCTTCGTTCGCAAGGCGGTTGGATGAGCTTTCTCGAGCGGGTCATCAACAAGGCCCAGGCAACCATCCCGATGGAGCGGCAAGTCCAGGGCCTGCACGTCTTCCAGAAAGCGAAGACGCTCGCCCTGGGCAACCGGCAGCCCGACTTCGTCGAGGAGGAGATCCCCGACGTCGACGCGGTGGAGCTGACCGAGATCGACATGAGCAACCCGTTCATGTGGCGGCAGGGCCAGTGGCGCCCTTATTTCGAGCGCTTGCGCAACGAGGCTCCGGTTCACTTCCGGGCGTCGAGCGAATTCGGGCCGTACTGGTCGGTCACGCGATACGACGACATCGTCACGGTGGACCGTGACTTCGAGACCTACTCGGCCGAGCCGCAGATCGTCATCGGCGTACCGCCGGACGGTCTGGACATCGAGATGTTCATCGCGATGGATCCGCCACGTCATGACGAGCAGCGCGCAGCGGTTCAGGGAGTCGTGGCGCCGCAGAATCTCGAGGAGATGCAGGGACTGATCCGGTCGCGCGTCCAGGAGGTCCTCGACGACCTGCCGGTCGGCGAACCGTTCGACTGGGTCGACAGGGTCAGCATCGAATTGACGTCCCGAATGCTCGCCACCCTGCTCGACTTCCCGTATGAGGATCGGCGCAAGCTCGTGCACTGGACCGAGTTGGCAGGCGCCAGCGCAGCGGCCACCGGCGGCGACGTCGACATGGACGAGATGTACAAGGGCGCCGCCGAGATGGCGAAGAGCTTCAGCGCCCTGTGGCACGACAAGGCGGCGCGCCTCAGGGCGGGCGAGAAGCCGGGATACGACCTGATCACCCTGATGCAGATGTCCGAGGACACCAAGGACCTGATCAACAGGCCGATGGAGTTCCTCGGCAATTTGATCCTGCTCGTCGTGGGCGGCAATGACACCACCCGCAACTCGATGTCGGGCGGCGTGTACGCACTCAACCTGTTCCCGGACCAGTTCGATCGTCTCAAGGCCGATCACAGCCTGATCCCGAAGTTCGTCCACGAGAACATCCGCTGGCAGACTCCGCTGGCGTACATGCGGCGCATCGCCAAGAAGGACACAGTCCTGGGTGGTCAGTTCATCCGCAAGGGCGACAAAGTCGTCATGTGGTACGCCTCGGCGAACCGCGACGAGCGCACCTTCGAGAATCCGGACGACTTCGTCATCGACCGGCACAACGCCCGACACCATCTCTCGTTCGGCATCGGCGTGCACCGCTGCATGGGCAGTCGCGTGGCCGAACTGCAGCTGCGGATCCTCTGGGAGGAGTTGCTCGCACGGTTCGAAGACATCGAAGTGATGGAGGAACCCGAATACCTCCAGTCGAACTTCGTCCGCGGCTACACGAAGATGATGGTCACGTTGACGCCGATCGGGCAGGAGCCTCGTCCCCGCGACCAACGTGCCCTGCGGCCGGCCGCGGCACGGACTCCCGCTCGTCAACCGATTCGTCGTTCCCGCGAAGCGACCACCACCACCGAGACGGAGATCGACGTCCAGGTGGCTGGCCGGCGCGAGGTGGCGGACGGGGTCGTCGAGCTCACACTCAGCGACCCGACAGGTGCACCGCTTCCACCGTGGACTGCCGGGGCCCACATCGATCTCCTCCTGGAGCCGTCGCTGACGCGGCAGTACTCGCTGTGCGGCAGCGCGTCGGACGAGTCGTCGTGGAAGATCGGAGTCCTTCGTGATCCGGATAGCCGGGGCGGCTCGGCGTACGTCCACGAGAAGCTGACGGAAGGCGCGACCGTCCGCGTGCGCGGTCCGCGCAATCACTTCCCCCTGGTCGCCTCCGCCAACTATCAATTCGTCGCGGGCGGCATCGGGATCACGCCGATCATCCCGATGATCGAGGCCGCCCAGGCACGCGGGGCGACGTGGAGCCTGCTCTACTGCGGCCGTTCACGCGAGTCGATGGCATTTCTGGACAAATTCGCGGACACCGAGCGGGTCACGATCTGGCCGAGCAGCGAGAACGGCCGGATCGACCTGGCGGCGACCCTCGGAAACCCAACCCCGGACACGGCGATCTATTGCTGCGGCCCTGGCGCCTTCCTCGACGCCGTGGAGGAGGCGTGTGCGCCGTGGCCCGACGGCAGCCTGCACATAGAGCGCTTCGCGGCCAAGGAGGTCGCGGCATCCGAGGATGCGCTCGACTCGTTCGAGGTCGTGTGCTCGCGCTCCGGAGTGAGCGTGACAGTTCCGGAAGGCACCACGATCTTCGACGCGGTCGAGAAGGCCGGCGTCGACGTTCTCGGATCCTGCATGGAAGGCATCTGCGGCACCTGTGAGGCCGACGTGCTCGAGGGCACGCCCGAGCACCGTGACTCGATCCTGTCCAAGGCGGAGAAGGAACGTGGCGACACGATCATGCTCTGCGTCTCCCGTTCCCTGTCGAAGAAGCTGGTGCTGGACGTATGAACGACACCGCACGGAACCATATCCTCGTCGACTATCCGAGGGACTGCTGGTACGTCGTCGCCACGGCCGCCGAGGTCGGATACGGATTCACTGCGCGGCGCGTCCTCGACACATCGGTCGTGCTGTTCCGCCTTTCCGACGGCGCCATCGCCGCGCTGGAGGACCGCTGCGCGCATCGGCCCTACCCGTTGTCGGCAGGGCGCCGAGAGGACGACTTCATCGTGTGCGGCTACCACGGCTGTACCTACGACGCGACTGGACGTTGGGTGAGCGTGCCGTCTCAGGACAACCCGCCCTCGTCCGCGCGGGTGCGGGCCTTCCCAGTCGTCGAGCGCGGACCTTTCGTCTGGATCTGGGCTGGAACGCCCGGCGGCGAACGGCTGCGGCCACCGCCGGCGACACCGTGGTTGCACGGTGACGGCTGGACGAGCGTCGGGGAACGGCGCGAGGTGGCCGCATGCCTACAGGTGCTCCACGAGCACTATCTCGACCTCTCCAACGTCGTCGCGATGCACCCGGAGATGGTGCCGCCAGGCATCGAGGCGCTGCCGCCGTTGGAGGACGTCGAGGTCTCCGAGGTTTCGGTCTCCTACAGGAGAGAACTGCCCGAGGCCCCGCTGGCCCCGTGGGAGGCAGAGGTCACCGGGCTGGACGATGACACGGTGTCCGCGTCATTCGGCCGGACGGAGACGGGCACGTTCGTGACGCCGGGCCTGCACAAGCAGACGTACTCCATCATCGGCGCGACCGGTCCGGCGCTGGAGCTCGTGCGGACTCACGGCTTCACGCCCCGATCGTCCGGCGTCACCCATGTCTTCCTGCAGATCTCCTGGCGGGGCGCTTCGGTCTCACCCGACATCGGCAAGCAGTTGATCGAGGTCTTTCACGCGATGGCCGACCGCGACATCGCCGTCCTCGAGACCGTGCAGCGATGTCTCGACGAAGACCCGATGCCGCGGCGCTACGTCAACGTCAAGGCGGACCGAGCCGCAGTGCGCGCGCGTCGGATCCTGACGGCGATGGTGGAGGACGAGCGAGGAGTCTAGGGCGAGCAATGAGACTTCGACCGGGTTACGCTTGTCAGATGCGTACACACGAAAGGGGCTCGAAGCCTCACCGTCACTGATGGCCGGGATGCGCGTCCGTAGACCGGACGAGATCCGCGAGAGCCGCCGTAAGCGGAATCATTCCTGTTGGGGACATCTGATCGTCGCACCGTTGTGGGCCCAGCACGGCGCCAACCTCGGGACGATGTTGCGGACATGCGACGCAGTCGGCGCATGCCTGGCGGTCCCGCCGCACGACTGGGTCGCCGAAGCGCTGCGGCGCGGCAACACGGTGCCGGGGCGCTCGTGCGTTCATCGGACCGGCAATCCGACGCGGTGGATCGAACGAGAGGGAGACAAAGGTGCTCGGATCGTCGCGGTCGAGCTCGTCGAGGGCGCGACCCGACTCGCCGATGTCCAGCCCGCCCGCCGGCGGACGGTGATTCTTCTCGGGCACGAACGCACCGGAATCCCGGAGCCGATGCTCGACCTCGCCGATGAGGCCGTCGAGATCCCGATGATCGGCAGGGGAGCGAGCCTCAACGTCGCCGTGTCCGGATCGCTCGTGCTGTACCGGCTTGCCGGGCTGTTGTGATCGGCCGGTCAGCGAGCGTCGTACCAGCGCAGGAGCCGGATGGTCGACTCAGGCTCCGCGGCTGAGAGCGCCGCCCACGCTGCATCGACCAGCGAGCGAGCGCGTGCGCCGATCCAATCGGCAGGCAACAGTTCCGGAGGAAGCAGTGGATCGTCTTCGTGGGCCCGCGTGAACTCGGCGACCAGTGCGACAGCCATCACGAGGCGTTCATTCCGATCCGCAGTGTCGGTGGCGTCGAGGGTCGACGCCGCGCGGTCGGCCAGACGAGTGTGCCCGGCAGCCAACTCGTCGAGGGGCCACAGGTGCGCTGCGGCGTCCCTGCCCGTCCGGCCTCCGACGTCGAGGTCCGAGCATGTCAGTGTCGTCAGGAATCGGTCTGCGTCAACCTCTCGGGCGGCGGCACGAAGCTCGGGTTCCCACGCATGGGGAGACGTGTACAGGCCGCCCTGGACGGCGGCGCCGCCCAACGATCGGATGGTGTCGCGAAGGACGGCGCGTGCGTCGCGCGCCGACTCCGGGACTGCAAAACCGGCGAGGTGCCACACTCCGTCCCACTGCGCACCGCCGCGATCCTGGGAATACATGAGGTGCACCAGCTCGCGGTCAGGCGTGATCGTGCTGATCGTCTCCCCGGTCGCCGTCAAGACGGCTCTGCGGCCACGACCTGCGACTGTGAACTGCCCTTCGGTGACAAGTCTCTTCACAGTCAGTCGGATCTGTTGGTCACTCATGCCGAGGGCGTTCCCGACCGCGTACAGGTCTCCGGCGTCGATCGTCGCGTCGTCGCGCAGCATCGCCTCGATGAGCGCTCGTGTGGAGATCAGGTCGTCAGCCATCCGGGTTCCTCCTCGACGGTCACGTGCGTGCCCGGGAACGCTACCCCAAAGTCCGCGAGCATCCGCGTCTGGTCGAGCGCTGCATCGGGTGGGTGGACGCCCACGAGACGGTGTCCGTCCACGAGCTGGATCGCGGCGAGAGCTGCCGGAACCCCGGTGAGGCCGGCCATATCGCTGAATAGTGCCTGGTCTGCGACAAGTCTCGCCGACACTCGCGTGGGCGCCCCGTCCACGAGCCCGTCGGCGGCGGCGAAGAACTCGGGGAGCGTACCAGGGCCCGCGAATCGCAGTGACCGCGGAAGCGAGCGAAGTGAGTGGCGGATCGACGGTGAGTCGAGAAGGTCGGCGGCGGCCTCGGCGGTGAGGAAGCCTGCATCGATGTCCGAGCGCAGGGCATCGACATACGCCGCAGTGGTGGGACGCAACAGCATCAAACACGCGGCCTCACCGCTCGGCCCCATCGTTCGGTGCAGTGTGAGCGGTTCGGGGTGGCCGACCGTGTATCCCGTGCCCGAGCGCCCGCCGGGCAGGGTCAGGGCCACCGCACGGACGGGGCGGCGTCGGACGAGGACTCCGTCACTCACCTCCGCGACGGTGCCGCTGCACTGGTGCATCCAGTGCACGGCGGCCGCCGACGTCGTCACGGTCGACTCGATCGGCGTGGCAGGAGCGTCGAGCGGCCATGCGGTGAAGACGTTGTGCACCGAGTCCAGCCGGGCGGCGGCAGCTGACGCAAGGAGCGTGCTCAGGCCCGGACTCGCGCCCGCTCCGACCACAGCGCAGACGTTCGCCTCACGGGCTGCGGCGTCGAGGTCGAGGAGGGCGCCGGTGGGCTCCCAGTCGTCGCAGATGTCGACGTAGTCTGTCGAAGTATCGATCGAGGCCTCGAGGACGGCCGTGCCGAACCGATAGAACGGCCCGACGGTGGATATCACCACGTTGACGTCGAACAGCAGGGCGCGAAGCGCCGCACCGTCGGTGACGTCCACGGTTCGGGCGGACATCGTCGTGCCTGCTGATTGCTCGAGTGCGTCACGGTTGATGTCCGCGATCACGAGGGAGTCGACAGCCGGGTGAGCGGCGAGTGTCGCGGCGGCGCGAGCACCCATCGCGCCGGCGCCCAGCACAGCGACCCTCATGCGCGCGGAGTCTTCTGATCGACCGCGAAACTGGTCAGCGCATCGAGATAGCCGGGTGCGAAGATCGACCGCGGAGCGAAGACCGCACGGAAGAACACACCGAGATCGTCGGGCCGGTACTCGATGTCGTCACGGGTGAGACTGTGGGACGCACCGTCGAACGTGCGGACGGTGAGCAGATTCGGCGGGACGTGATCGCGATACACCCGTTCGGTCTCGACGACGTCGACGTTCCGATCGGCGGTGCCGAGCAGCAGAAGCGTCGGGACGGCGATCCGGTCGAGATCCCCGGTGGCGTCGGCGCGGAAGTTCCGCATCACGAAGCCGTAGCGTGCCCTGCTCATCGGTTCGGCGTCGACACCTGATGCGACGTACTCGTCGTATGTCGCACCGCGTTCGAACATCGCGACGTTACGGGTGCGTCGGTCGAACGCGGCGCGCCGTGTTTCATCGGATGCGCCGTCCGCGCGGAGTTCTGCGGACAGGTTGAACTCACCTTGTCGGAGCCAGTTGACCGCACCTCCGACGATGACTAGAAACCGCAGGTCATCACGTCGGTCGGCGATCGCGGGCAGAACCCAACCGGCCTGGCTGACGCCCCACGCACCCATGTTGTCGGCGTCGATCTCGGGACGAGTGTGAGCCCAATCGAGTGCCGCTCCCACCTCCGCGCCACGGTCGGCCAACGACTGTGCGAGCCAGTCGCCGGGAGCTCCGTTCACCCCGGCCTTGTCCCAGGAGAGTGTCGCATAGCCGGCGTCGGCGAACGCTTCGCGGACTGCTTGATAGGCATCGTCTCGGGATGCGTTCGCAGCACCGTCGCCGTGGACGAGCACAACCAGCGGATGTTTGCCGCCTCCCGACTTCGGAACGGTCAGCACCGCATGCAGCGAGCCGCCGGTGTGTGCGTCGGGGGTGCTGCCGCCGTCCGCGAGCGCGTTGGTGACCGGGATGTCGACGCGTTGTTCGGTGAAGGCGTACGACTGTGCCTTCACAATCCAGGCCGTGCACCCGACGGCGATTGCGACGAGCGCGAGCAGGCTTGTGATGAGCACCCTCTTCTTTGTCATAGAAACGATCATATAGAGAATGATCGTTTACACAATGATAGTTATGGGCGGGTTGTGGCAGTCGGCGAACGATGTGCGCCTACGCTCAACGGCATGAGAGCCGTGGTGTGCGAGCAAGGTGAACTGACCGTCCAAGACCTTCCCGACCCGACGCCGGGAAAGGGGCAGGTGGTACTGACGGTGAGGCGCACGGGCATCTGTGGCTCCGACCTGCACGGACGCCACCACGCCGACCTCGTCGCCGATGTGGCCGACAAGGCCGGCTATCCACATCTGATGCGAATGAACCAGCCGATCGTCATGGGGCACGAGTTCGTCGGCACGGTGACCGAGTACGGTTCCGGCTGTCACAAGAGGTGGAAGCCGGGCACCCGCGTTGTCGCGCTGCCGATGGTGGACAGCATGACCGGACCTCACCTGCTCGGCCTGTCCGAGCAGGCACCGGGAGCGTACGCGGAGAAAGTGGTGGTCCAGGAGTCGATGACCATGCCGGTCCCGGACGGACTCTCCGACGACGAGGCCGCTCTCACCGAGCCGATGGCGGTCGCGTGGCACGCTGTCCGACGCGCAGAGCTCGCTCGCGGCCAGGCAGCCGTCGTCATCGGCTGCGGACCGATCGGGCTGGCCGTGATCGCCATGCTCAGAGCGTCCGGTGCCAAGAAGATCGTCGCCAGCGACCTGTCGCCGCGGCGTCGGGAACTCGCCCGTGAGCTCGGCGCGCACGTGGTGGTCGACCCGCGGGAGACGGATCCGTTCGACGCATACGCCCCAGGACGCAACGAGGTCCGCTCCGTGAGCGATCTCGTCGGCGTCGCGATCGACACCATGGGCAAGCTTCGGATGATCCCGGGCCCGGTGCCGTGGTGGAAGGTGTTCCGGCTCGCCGAGACGATCGGAGAAATCCCCGCCGGTCCGGTGGTGTTCGAGTGTGTCGGCGTACCGGGGATGATCGATCAGATCATCAACACGGCCCCGCTGCGGTCGCGCGTCGTGGTTGTCGGTGTGTGCATGGAACCCGACTCGTTCACCCCGTCGATGGCGGGAACCAAGGAGATCGACCTGCGGTTCGTCTTCGGCTACGACCCTGGTGAGTTCCGCGACACGTTGCACATGATCGCCGACGGAAAGGTGGACGTGAAGCCGCTGATCACCGGGACGGTCGGTCTCGACGGCGTCGACGCGGCATTCACGGCGCTCGGTGATCCAGAGGTCCACGCCAAGATCCTCATCGACCCGTCGAGCGCGGTCGTCAGCCCGTAGACCTCAGCCTCCGCCATGCCCAGCGGGACGACATGTGCAAGGGATCGTCGACGGTGACGATCCGCGGCGCGGAGTTCAGCCCGTTGGGCGGGCCGGACTGCGGTTCCACGCAGACGGCCTCCGGGCGCTCGTTGAAGACCACGACCCACTCGGCGGGGCTCGTCACATCGACGCGGAGTTGCCCGGGCCAGATCACCGCGACGGCCACTCCGCCCGGCATGCCGAAACAGTCGTCCCACGGAGGTGGACCAACGGGGAGTCGCCGGCCCGTCGGGATCATGGCGACGCGCTCCTCCTGCCAGTCGGCAGTGAACTCGAGCGTGGCCTGCGGAGCACCGTCCACAAGGGTGGTGGCGAACCAGGGATGCCAGCCGACCTGTGCTGGGAACGGGCCGGCGTGCGTTGTGACCGCCATCGACAGGTCCAGGTGGGTCGGAGTCAGTGACAGTTCCTGCGTGACGCGTCCGCGGAACGGCCACGGATCCACGAGTTCGCACGCCATGCTGACGGCCGTCTCGGAGAGCGATGTGACGTCCCACGCGGCATCACGCACCGTTCCGTGGATCGCGTGCGGCCCATTGTTGATCGGCAATTGAACGTCGTGGTCGGGGAGATGAACCAGCCCGTCGGCGGTTCTGCCGCACCACGGCGCCATCGGGAACGAGCCGTGACCGGCGCCGGGGACCAGGACGTCGATCCCATCGATCGTCAACGCCGACAGGCGTCCGCCGAGTGCGGGCGACACCGTGGCACGGACGTCGCCGGCACGCAGCACAACGTCGCGCATTAGGCGAACCGCCACGCGAAGGCGGCGGCGACCGCGCCCGCGCCGTTCGCCGCCCAGTGGAGGGCGAGGCACGGCAGGAGGCTTCCAGTCTTGACTCGAAGCCACCCGAAGACCACGCCGGTGATGCCGGTGAACACGACGGCGCCCACGATGCCGAGGATCACGCCGAGCGCACCCGATCCGACGGCGTCGCTGAAGCCCTCGTTTCCGGCGGTGAGGCCGAGTGAGGACACCACGTGCCACAGGCCGAACAGCACCGCCTGGAGGCCGATGGCGACGCCGGTCGAATGCCTCCTCAGCAGGCTGCCGAGGACAACACCTCGAAACAGCAACTCCTCTGGGATGACGGTCTGCAGTGGAATCAAGACGAATGCGGACAAGACCGCCCACGACAGGTCCTGATACGCGTCGTTCCGGAACAGCTCGCGCGCCGGTGGAACGACCATCGCCACGGCGATGGCCACGACCACGACGATGATGATCACCGCTGCCCACCGGCCGCCTCGGGCCATGGTCGACGGAGCGAGTCCGAGGTCGGCCGGCCGCAGGCCCGCCCCGAGGGCGAGTGCGGTGGCGGCGACGGCCGTACCTGTGACGATCCAGCGTGACCAGGTGAAATGCGTGAAGTGCATCGTCGCTTCCGCCGCGAACATCACCACGATCAGTGCGACGAGCGTGTAGTGATTGCGGACTCGAGAGCGGACGATCTCGGCACCGCGTGCCGACGGTGCGAGCCTGTCGTCCATGTTCTCGGTGACCTCCGCGTCGCACACGTTGATGAGGGTCTGATTCTATCCACCAGCGCGTCTCGCCGGTTCACGTGATCGCACTCAAAGCCGCCCGCTGATGGTCGACGTCTACTGCGGGCCCGCAGCGGTCGCGATCGCAGCGCCGATGTACAGACAGGCGATCACAACCACGGTGGAGATGATCGGCCAATAGAACGAGTACCGCCTGCGCCGGATGCAGTACACCGATCCGGAGACCGCCGCGATCAGCGCGAGGAGAACGCCGATCCACACGGTGCCCATCGCGGGGCCGACAAGATCGGTGTTGCAGCCGTTGTCGCCACGGCAGTTGGCGGTTCCCAGCACAAAAGTGCTGCTGACGAGCACGCTGTACCCGGAGACCACGAGGAGCATCACCCAGCCGAGAACGCTCAACACCGCGTCGACGATCCCGACACGTTCTCTCGGCGGCCTGCACGGTCGTGCGGCGGTTGGCGCGAACACGGGCTCGTCTCCATCCGTTCGGAGGTGATCGTCGGGTATGGCGGATTGTGATTCTACGGTTTCCGAGCCGTCCGTCACAGTCGGATCCGTGCGGAACGGTGGACACGCGGTGCGACACGCCGAATAGGGGGAAGACACACGATCTTGTGTTCACGGGGAGTGTCAGACCCAAGCGGTAGGGTTAGGCTCGTTCTCCTGCCAAACATTTCTCACGACGCGAGGTGCCATGTCTGAGTCCGCCCACAGTCCTGCCGACGGAGCTCCCGTGAAGCTGGTGAGCCGTGTGTCGGCCATCAACTGGAACCGGGTCACCGACGACAAAGACGCCGAGGTCTGGGACCGTCTGACCGGTAACTTCTGGCTGCCGGAGAAGGTTCCGGTGTCGAACGACATCCCCTCGTGGGGCACGCTGACGGATTACGAGAAGACGCTCACGATGCGGGTCTTCACGGGCCTGACGCTGCTCGACACGATTCAGGGCACGGTCGGCGCGATCTCCCTGATCCCGGACGCCCTCACGCCGCACGAGGAAGCGGTGATGACGAACATCGCGTTCATGGAGTCGGTGCACGCCAAGAGCTACAGCTCGATCTTCTCCACCCTCTGCTCCACCAAGGAGATCGACGAGGCGTTCCGCTGGTCGGAGGAGAACGAGCATCTGCAGCGCAAGGCGCAGATCATCATGGACTACTACCGGGGCGACGACCCGCTCAAGCGGAAGATCGCGTCGACCCTCCTGGAGTCGTTCCTCTTCTACTCGGGCTTCTACCTGCCGATGTACTGGAGCTCGCGCGCCAAGCTCACGAACACCGCCGACATGATCCGCCTGATCATCCGCGACGAGGCCGTCCACGGCTACTACATCGGGTACAAGTACCAGCGTGGGCTCGAGACGCAGACGCCCGAGCGTCGCCAGGAGCTCAAGGACTACACGTTCGAGCTGCTCTTCGAGCTGTACGACAATGAGACCGACTACACCGAGGCGCTCTACGACGAGGTAGGACTCTCCGAGGACGTCAAGAAGTTCCTGCGATACAACGCGAACAAGGCGCTGATGAACCTCGGCTACGAGGCGATGTTCCCGAAGGACGAGGCAGACGTGAACCCGGCGATTCTGTCGGCGCTCTCGCCGAACGCCGACGAGAATCACGACTTCTTCTCGGGCTCGGGCAGCTCGTACGTCATCGGCAAGGCAGTCAACACCGAAGACGACGACTGGGACTTCTGAGCGCTCCGAAGACTCGTCCATACACAAAGGTCCGCCGGCACACTGCCGGCGGACCTTTGTGATCGGACCGATCTCAGGAGCTCGGTCAGCGCATCTCGCGGATGAGCACTCGCCGGACGATCGGGTGGTGCGCAGACGTGACGGCGAGGACTGTCAGCAGCACCCAGACGATCACGGACGACAGCAGGACCAGGAAGAACGCCGACCAGGCTCCCCCTGCGATCTCGTGCGCGGCCGCATGGCGGGCCCACATCCGCCAGTAGATCATCAGGTTCACGGTGAGCCCGACCCCGTACGAGATGCCGAACGACAGCAGGAAGGGCAGCCAGGTGCCGTCGCCGAGCCGGGCCGTGAACGGTTCGCGACGCAGCGGCGAGATCACCGACAGCACGTTCGCGACACCGAGCCAGATGAACAGCATCGCGATCAGCTGATCGATGATGACCACGGCGTTCGGGTGGTCGGCGCCCGTCGAGATGAGGACGACGACGGGAATCGCCGCGACGGCGATCATCAGTGCGATGGCGATGTTCTTCACCACGAGGACACGCCACAGCGGCTGTTGCGTCGCCAACGACTCGCGGACGCGCTGTGCGTCGAAGCACAGGGCGTTGGTGCAGACCACGCTGCCTGCGACGGCTGAGAAGAGGTAGATCGACAGTGACTTCATGTCGTAGCTGGACCACCCGATGAGCTCGTACGTCACCACGAATCCGAGTGCCATCGCGATGGTGATCGCGAGTCGGATCAACACTGCTCGCGGACGGTCGGCGAAGATGTGCGCGATCTCGTCACGGACGAGTCCAGGCAGAGCCGCGGTCGCTTTGAGGGCGTCGCGCATCACCAGCAGAATGTCGCCGTGCCCGGCGCCGCTCCGCAGCGGTGCGCTCGGCATCGCATCCTGCTGGGCCAGAACGGTTTCGGAGATCGCGCGCTGTGCACGAGCGGACGCCTGTGCGACGGGGTCGATGTCGAGAAGGTCTCCGGGATCGGCGAGGTCGGCCCTCGCCTCGGCTACGGCCGCCGCCCACGGTTCGGATCGCTGCCCGCCGACCCACAGCGCATGGGCGTACGCATCATCGGAACGGTCGAGACGCACCCGCAGTCGGTGCAGCGCAGAATCGTCGGGCACGACGATCATCGTGTCATGTCGGACGTCACGAACGTCGCCGGAGTTCCCGGTAGAAGGTGCCGAGGTCGTCGACGGCTTCCGCCAACTGCGTTGCGGGGACACCCGACGCCCGCAGAGCGGTCCGGAGCGCGGCAGCATCGAGATCGGCGAGCGCGTCGACCGCGGGAACCGGCGGTGGGGGCGCCGGGACGATACGGTCGCCGTAGAAGTCCTCCGGCAGCATGTCGCAGTCATCAGTGGGCTCAGTCGTGGACGCCGGCCCACGATCCTCGCCGGCGGAGGCGAGGAGCTCCGGCAGGTCGGTTCCCATCACCTGCAGCAGAGCTGTGGGACGGCGGTCGATCTCGGCTGCCACCTCGAACGCGGTCGCCAATACGTGAATGCAGCGGGGAGCCTCATCAGGGCACGTGCAGCTCGACTCGACGTCGGCAGACTCGGTCGGTGCGATCAGCCCGCCGAGCCCGGACGGCTGCTCGCCTCGCGCCAGTGAGAGGAGATCGTCGACCGCCCCTTGTGCGCGGAGCAGGCCGACGACGGTGTCGGCGTCGACGGTTCGACATGTCAGGATCACGTCGAACGGGTCGAGCTGGCTGCCCCGCACCGACGATGTGACCCGGCCGGGGACGATCCGCATGCCGTCGACGTGGCGATCACGAAAGTAGCGACGCGCACCGGTCACGTGCCGGTGATCCGACCCGGACTCGACCACGTCGACGAACGCCCGGCCCCATCGGCTGATGCCGTAACCGCGGACCGGCGCGCGGCGCGCCCGCCCGGTCATTCGCCGACCGCCTCGTCGCGCAGGGCGAGCAGGTCGAACAGGGCGTCATCGTCGAGATCGCCCAGCCAGTTCTCGCCGGTCGACACGGTCAACTCTGAGAGTTCACGCTTGGCGGTGACCATCTCGTCGATGCGCTCCTCCAATGTTCCGACGCACACGAACTTCCTGACCTGCACGTTCTTCGTCTGCCCGATCCGGTATGCGCGGTCGGTCGCTTGATCTTCGACGGCCGGGTTCCACCACCTGTCGGCGTGGATCACATGGTTCGCACCGACGAGGTTGAGCCCGGTGCCACCCGCTTTGAGTGTGGCGATCAGGACGGGAGGCCCGTCTGCCGACTGGAAGTCGGAGACCATCGCGTCACGGTCGCGGCGAGATCGTCCGCCGTGCAGCACGGGCACGTCGACCCCGAGGATCGGCGTCAGCCATTCGTCGAGCAGTTCGGCGAAGGCCGCGAACTGCGTGAACACCAGTGCGCGATCGCCTTCGGCGATCAGCGTGGTCAGGATGTCGATGAGCAACTCGACCTTGCCCGACCGGTGCCTGCGCTTGCGCAGCAACGCGGATCCGTCGGCGAGGTAGTGCGCCGGGTGGTTGCAGATCTGCTTCAGCCTGGTCAGCGCCGCGAGGACACTGCGACGCCGGAACTCGCCCTTGTGATTCGGGTCGCCGAGCGCCTCGTGCAAGTCGTTCAGAACCGCCTGGTACAGCCCGGCCTGCTCGGTTGTCAGATTGGTGCGGACCGTCAGTTCCGTCTTCTCCGGAAGGTCTGGTGCCACAGCCGGATCCGTTTTGGTGCGCCGAAGGATGAAGGGGCCGGTCAGCGCCGTGAGCCTACGCAGGGCATCGGCGTCCCGATCGCGTTCGATGGGTTCGGCAAAGCGGGCCCGGAACACCGACGCCGACCCCAGCATCCCCGGGTTCACCAGATCGACGACGGCTCGAAGGTCCTCCAGCCGGTTCTCGACCGGAGTGCCCGTCAGCGCGATTCGCAGCCGGGCCGGGATCGCGCGCAACGCTTTCGCTGCTGCAGTGTGGACGTTCTTCACGTGCTGGGCTTCGTCGACGACGAGTTCGCTCCACCGCAGCCCGGCGAGACCGGCCCGGTCGCGTGCGAGCGTCGCGAACGTGGTCAGCACTACATCGACGTCGCCGGTGGAGATCACGTCGACCGACCGGCCGGTTCCGTGGTGGACGATCACCCGGAGTCCTGGAGCGAAGGTCGCCAACTCGCGCTGCCAGTTGCCGATCACCGACATGGGGCACACGACGAGAGCGGGGTGGCGTCCAGGATCGTCTGCCCGCATGGTCGTGAGCAGAGCGATCACCTGCACGGTCTTGCCGAGGCCCATGTCGTCGGCGAGGACCGCGCCGGCGCCGATTCGGCCGAGGGACACCAACCAGTCGAGTCCGAGTTGCTGATACGGGCGTAGAGAGGCGTGCAGGGTAGGCGGCGGAGTCACCGGTTCCGGAACGATGGCGCCGCCGCGCGCGACGTCGTCTAGCCAGCCGAGTCCGTTCACACTCGACACCGGGACCGGGATCCGGTCGGTCGGGTCGGCCACCAGGGTCAGCAACTCGGCCATCGTCGATGCTTCCCCGTCGGCAGCTGCGAGGGCTCTCTGTGCGGCGACGAACGCTGCAGCCCGCGTCAGTGCTGCACCCTCCGCTCGTAGCCACCGGCCACGGACCCTCACCAGATTCCCGTGCTGCTGGGCGAGTTCGTCCAGGTCGGACTGGGTGAGCGCAGGGGAGTCCGGGGTGTCGCCGAGAGCGAGTCGCCATTCGAAGTCGGAGATCTCGTCGAGACCGACGAATCCCGGCCTGCTTCCGCCGTCGGGCACGGCCCCGGCGTGAAGAGACAGACTCGGGGAGACCGACGCGATGGTGCGCGGCAGGAGCACAGTCACACCCGCGTCGGCGATCGCGGTGGCCCCGTGGGCGAACAGGTCCTCAACAGTCGCCGTGTCGAGAAGGAAGTCCAGACTGTGCGGGTCGGTGTCGGCACGCGACAGTTCCCCGAATGCTCGAACCGCCGACGCCAGGTCGCCGGTGATCGTCTCGAGGTCGTGCGGATCGGTGCGGTGCGGGACGACCGGCACCACATCGCCGGTCGCATCGTGTCGACACACCTCGAGCCGCCACCGGTCTGCGTCCTCCGAGTCGTGTGGAGACTCGGGATCGTCCGCGGGTTCGTTGAGCCGCAGGACGAGAGTCGCGGCCTCCGGACCGACGGTTGCCAACCAGTCGTTCCACGCGCCTCGGGCCCCGGGGGCGGCGCTCACCGGCATCGGTGACGGCGCGGCGAGACCGGCGATCAGGTCCACTTGCGAGGTCACCCGGTGGGTGATCCGATTCCTGACCTCGAAGTCGAGGACCTCGGTCGCGAAGTCGGTGATCGCAGCACTGCCGCCGTTCTCGGCGACCGCGGGCGGAGCACTGCCGTGGACGACGTTGAGCCACGCGCGCCACGAGGTCGTGGGGAGCGGAAGCCACCGTGCTTCGGGCAGTCCGGCGACGTCCACGACTCCGGGAGCCACGGCCCCTGCGTCGACGACGGCCCGCACACCCGCCAGGACGTAGCGGTAGAACGCGGTGTCTCCGCCGGCGGGCAGATGATCGAAGCGGTCGAGGAGTTGCACCGCGGTCGGCACGCCCACCGCGGTGGTGGATGCGAATGTCCGACCACCGCCAGGCGTCCGCAGTTCGACGGTGTGGCGCAGTATTCGTCCGCCGAGGAGATCGGTCAGCGACGACGGCAGCTCGACGGCGTCGTCGAACACCGACCCGGGTGAGGGCGGTTCCGCGTCGGGCCGCCACGGCCAGACCGCCAAGCCGAGGCCGGGCCGCCACAGGACTCGGACAGGCGGGGCGTTCACGGACACAGTTCTACCCGCGGGGTACGACAATCAGTTCTCAGCGGAACTGCTGTTCAGGCAATCCTTGAGGTCGTTGAGGACCAGCCATGCCGAGGCGAGACCGGGATCGGTGTGCCAGATGCTGTCGTCGACGGACTTCACGCGCTTCCACGTGGGCGCGCCCATGTCGAGCCACTGATCCGACAACAGAACGTCCTCGCCGCGGTCCCGTCCGCCGTCGCCCTGGTAGCTCACCAGGATCAGGTCGGCGTCGGCGTCGGTGAAGTTCGCGTCCGTCTGAACTACGGTCTCGGGCGTGCGCTGTGCAGCAGGGCGAGCGACGCCGACGATCGCCATGATCTGCGCCCCGAACGACGACGTGCCTTCGATGAGCGTGTCATCGGGAGTGAATCGGACCAGCGACACCTGCGTGTGTGCGGCGTCCATCACACGGCCGACGCGGGTCGCCTCGGCGACGAACTCGTCGATGCGGACCTTGCCCGCAGCAGAACGGCCGGTGGCCGCGGCGACTGCGAGGAACGCCTTCTGCCAGTCGCCATCGACGTCGACGGAGGCGACACGCGCCGATCCGAGAGCGCCTGTCGACCGCATCGCGTCGGCGCGCGCTGCGGTCTCCGGCGTGGACAGCACGAGGTCGGGCTTCGCCGCGGTCACCTGGTCGGCGGTCGGCGTGTCGCCGATCGCGGGGACGGCCGCGAGGTCGGGGCCGAGGTACTCGGGGACCGAGCCGGAAGGTGCGGCGATCGCACGCACCTGCGGGGCGAGCCCGAGCGCGCAGAGCGCATCGAGGAGAGCGGGGTCGGTGACCACGATGCGCTTCGCGTCGGTCTTGCCGGCGTCGACCGGTGTGGGCGCCAGGCACGTACGCGAGTAGTCGCGGCCCGGGTTGACGATGTTGACCTCCGCGAAACGGGTGGTCGTCGTCGAGATGACCGAACCGTCCGGCGTGCGCAGAAGGTCGTCGTCGGAACCACACGCCGCAGTTCCCGCGACAAGCGCCACGGCACACGCGACAGCGGCGGCGCGGCGGCCGGAGAAGAGTCGTCGAAGGTCTGTACGCACGGGCCTACGCTAGCACCGCGGCGTCGACCGGCCGCCCCGGCGACCAGGCATGGCGCACACCGCGACTGACGTAATACGACAGTTCGTAGGACCGTATTACGACAGTTCGTAGGACCCAGTCGGAATCGGGGCCGAGTCTGGTCTACGATCAGTTGTGCAGCGCGCTGTCTTCGGTCGGCGCCACAGCAGTTAGGACGGACGAAGGTCCAGTGCCGCCGACCGGGAAACCCCAGACGGGGAACCTAGGCCGATGGTGCTCACGAGGAGGAATCTGTGACCGCGGTAGATCAGCCGACGACTCAGGTGGAGGCCCAGCGCCCCTACCCGGAGCGTTACCAGCCCAAGGGCTCTTTCTTCTACAAGCTCATCACCACCACCGATCACAAGCTGATCGGTCAGATGTACATCGTCACCTGTTTCGCCTTCTTCCTCGTCGGCGGACTGATGGCGCTTCTGATGCGTGCCGAGCTTGCACATCCGGGACTTCAGTTCCTGTCGAATGAGCAGTTCAACCAGCTCTTCACGATGCACGGCACCGTGATGCTGCTGATGTACGCGACGCCGATCGTCATCGGCTTCGCCAACTTCGTCCTCCCGCTTCAGATCGGCTCGCCCGACGTCGCGTTCCCGCGACTGAACTCGCTGGGCTACTGGCTGTTCCTGTTCGGCAACCTGATCGCCCTCGGCGGCTTCCTCACCCCGGGTGGCGCAGCGGACTTCGGTTGGACGGCGTACACGCCGCTGACCGACATGGTCCACTCGCCCGGCGTCGGCGCCGACCTCTGGATCATGGGTCTCGGTGTGGCCGGTCTGGGCACCATCCTCGGCGCGGTCAACATGATCACCACCGTCGTGTGCCTCCGCGCACCGGGTATGACCATGTTCCGCATGCCGATCTTCACCTGGAACATCCTGGTCACCAGCGTCCTGATCCTGCTGATCTTCCCGTTGCTCACCGCAGCGCTCATGGGCCTCGAAGTGGACCGCCAGTTCGGCGCCCACCTGTACGACCCGGCCAACGGCGGCGTCATCCTGTGGCAGCACCTGTTCTGGTTCTTCGGTCACCCCGAGGTCTACGTGATCGCCCTGCCGTTCTTCGGCATCGTGTCCGAGGTGTTCCCGGTCTTCTCCCGCAAGCCGCTGTTCGGCTACTCGGGCCTGGTCTACGCGACGCTCGCCATCGCGGCTCTGTCCGTCGCCGTGTGGGCTCACCACATGTATGTGACCGGTTCGGTTCTCCTGCCGTTCTTCTCGTTCATGACGTTCCTGATCGCGGTCCCGACCGGTGTGAAGTTCTTCAACTGGATCGGAACGATGTGGAAGGGCCGCATAACGTTCGAGACGCCGATGCTGTTCTCGATCGGCTTCATCGTGACGTTCCTCTTCGGTGGCCTGACCGGCGTCCTGCTCGCCGCTCCGCCGATCGACTTCCACGTCTCCGACTCGTACTTCGTGGTCGCGCACTTCCACTACGTGCTCTTCGGCACCATCGTGTTCGCCACCTACGCGGGCATCTACTTCTGGTTCCCGAAGATGACCGGCCGTCTGCTCGACGAGACTCTCGGCAAGTGGCACTTCTGGCTGACCTTCATCGGCTTCCACCTGACCTTCCTGGTGCAGCACTGGCTGGGCAACGAGGGCATGCCGCGTCGCTACGCCGACTACCTGCCGTCGGACGGATTCACCGAGCTGAACATGGTGTCCACCGCGGGCGCCCTGGTGCTTGGCCTGTCGACGCTGCCGTTCCTCTGGAACGTCTTCAAGAGCTACCGCTACGGCGAGGTCGTGACCGTCGACGATCCGTGGGGCTTCGGCAACTCGCTCGAGTGGGCCACCAGCTGCCCGCCGCCGCGTCACAACTTCACCGAACTGCCGCGCATCCGCTCGGAGCGCCCGGCGTTCGAGTTGCACTACCCGCACATGGTGGAGCGCATGCGCGCCGAAGCCCACGTGGGTTGGGGCAGCGACAAGCACGACGCTCACTGATCGCACTAGATCACGCCGCAAGGCCCGTCCGAGATCTTCGGACGGGCCTTGCGGCGTTTCGACTCGCTACGCTCGCTCAACGAGCAGGGGAGTTGCGCTCGCTCAACGCGCAGGGGGAGTTGCGCTCGCTCAATGAGCAGGGGACTAGTGCTTCGCGTCGACCGCGACGGGCGCGAGCCGCTGCAAGTGTGTGAGGACGGCGGGGTCCTGTGCCTCCATCCAGGCGACGACGTCGCTGTAGGTGGCGCAGATCGTTTCGGGTCGGCCGCAGACGTCGGACATGAAGTCGCGGGTGGCGGGGTTGAACGCGTCACCGCTCCAGGTGTTGAAGTGATTGGCGATCACGATCGGCGCCCGGTTTCCTCGGTAGGCGCGGTCGTACATCGATCGGTAGGTCTCGCGGACGATCCGGCGGATTCGCGGCGCATCGGCGGGACGGTTCGCAGCGCCGTTGGCGGTGACCCAGAAGTTGTAGTCGAGAGCAGTCTGCCTGGCGCGCAGCGGCGGCGAGTACACGTAGGGGATGGGAAACTCCCAGATCCCGCGGATTCTCTTCGGCCAGAAGATGCCGGGACGATCGGCGGGCATCGACGAGTCCCAGGTCATCGAGTGCTTCACGAGGGCGGGGAAGAGGCTGGCCGGGCTGCCTTCGAGGCACTGCGTCCGACCGCCGCGTACAACGTCTGGTCCGAACGCCAAGTCGGGGCCGTCGGTGATTCCGGTGTTCGTGCGCCAGTTTGTCATCAGCGAGAAGAACTGGTCCAGCTCGTGGTTCCAGTCGGCCGTGGTCCAGTCCCGACCCGGGTACGACGTCCCCGCGCAGAAGTGGCCGACGTAGTGGGTGCCGAGTTCGTGGCCGTCGAACCAGGTGCGGTTGAGGAGCTTCACCTCGGCCTTGACGTCCTTCGTGGAACCTCCGAACCCGATCGCGGCTTCTCCAGGCTTCCTTCCGGGCGCGCGATAGTGATTGCGGGCGTCGTCGGTGAGGAAGTACAGACCCGTCATCAGTGCCGTGAACCTAGCGCCGCTGCGGTCGGCGGCGTCGAGGAACTTGTGGAACTGTGGGCTCACGCCGACTCCGTCGAAGGAGAACAGCACAAACTGCGGAGGCTTCTCATCGGGTGCCAACCTGCGGATCTGCACATTGGACGGTCGTCGTTCGGGGGCGCCGCTCGGCCGTTCGACCGCAGACGTGGTGGTTCTCACGGTACGGGCCGCCGTGTCGTGGGATGACGCCTCGCCGCAGGCGCTGACGGAGACGAACGCAGTCGTCACAGCGGTGATGACGGCGACGGCGCGGGAGTGCGGGCGCAAGGTCACGTGGTCTCGCTTCTCTCCGAGGCATTGGTCCACTGACCGTAGGAGCGCACGGCCGCGGGGTTCAATCGACTGAATGGACGATTTCCGGCACCCGGGTATGCGGCCCGATGCGGCATGTCGGGAGAGGAGCCTTCATAATTCTTGGGTGGACACTGTGCAGACCAAGCGGACCATTCTCCTCACCGTCAGCGGGCCCGATCGGCCGGGCGTGACGTCGTCGTTGATGGGTGCGCTCGCCGGTGTGGGCGTCGACCTGTTGGACGTGGAGCAGGTGGTCATCCACAACCACCTGACCCTCGGCGTTCTCGTCTCGACCACCGGTTCTGCGGCCGCGGTCCTCGACGCCGTGGATCTGCCGATGCACTCACGCGGGATGTCTGTCGAACTCGCCGTCGACGCCACGTCGAACGGGCACCGTCCGTCGACACACGCGATCGTGATCCTCGGCCAGCCGGTGTCGGCGGAGTCGTTCCAGGCGGTCGCCGCCGAGGTTGCGAGCTGTGGTGGCAACATCGACTCCATCCGAGGCATCGCCGACTACCCGCTGACGGGTCTGGAATTGATGGTCACGGTCGCCGACGACGCACAGGCCGACACCGCGCTGCGTGCCGGTCTGGTGACCGTCGCGACACGATTCCCGATCGACGTCGCCGTCGAACGCGGCGGGCTGGCTCGCCGTGCCAAGCGGGTCATCGTGTTCGACGTCGATTCGACTCTGATCCAGGGTGAGGTGATCGAGATGCTGGCGGCCGAAGCAGGCCGTGAGGCTGAGGTCGCGGCCGTGACCGAGGCCGCGATGCGCGGTGAGCTCGACTTCGCCGAGTCGCTGCACGAACGGGTCAAGGCATTGGAGGGGCTCGACGCGGAAGTCATCGACCGGGTCGCCGCGGCACTGGAGTTGACTCCGGGCGCCCGCACGACGATCCGAACCCTGCATCGCCTCGGCTACCACTGCGGTGTGGTCTCCGGTGGCTTCCGCCAGGTGATCGAGCCGCTTGCGCGAGACCTCGAACTCGACTTCGTCCGCGCGAACACCCTGGAGATCGTCGACGGCGTGTTGACCGGTCGTGTGATCGACGAGGTCGTGGACCGGCCCGGGAAGGCGCGCGCGCTGCGCGCGTTCGCCGACCAGGTGGGCGTGCCGATGGAACAGACCATCGCTGTCGGCGACGGTGCGAACGACATCGACATGCTCGCCGCCGCAGGTCTGGGTATCGCGTTCAACGCCAAGCCTGCGTTGCGCGAGGTGGCCGACACGACACTCGATCACCCGTTCCTGGACGCGGTCCTGTTCATGCTGGGCGTGACACGTGACGAGATCGAAGCCGCCGACATCGAAGACGGCACGTTGCGTCGCGTGCCGCTGGAGTCGTAGTTCGGTGTTCTCCGACGTCTACGATCGCCTCGTCGGATACGTCGGCGGCGGCACCGATCCCGAGGATCCGGGCGATGTCCTCGCGATGGGCATGGTGCTGCGCATCGAGAAGTCCGACCCGCCGAACCGCCACGGTCTGCTCGTCGCTGCCGCGCGAGCCGTGGTCCTGCTCTGTCTCGATGAGCGGGCCCAAGCCGATGGCCTGTGGGCGCCGGGCCTCGACGCCTGGTGCGACGCGCGGATCCGGAAGATCGCTCGACGGGCTCGCGGCAAGCAGTGGTACGACGTTCAAGGCCTCTGGGGCGTCACCGCAGAGCACGACGGATGTGAGGCACGAGCCTTCGTTCCGGGACGTGTCGGCGACGTCGACCCGCGGGTGAAGAAGCTGCAGATCGGTGGAACTGACGTCGACGGAGAGCTGCTGTCGGGTGATCCGTCAGGCGGCGGCGAAGGCCTGTGCCTGTGGATCAACCCGGGACTTGACATGACAGTCGGCAAAGCAGCCGCTCAGGTGGGCCACGCGTCTATGCTCGGAGTTGCGCTGTTCTCGCTCGACGAGGCGCAGACCTGGTACGACGCCGGGTGTCCGCTGGACGTGCGGCTCGCATCGGCAGAGCGGTGGTCGGCTCTCGTCGCGGCGGCCGACCGCGGTGCCGCCGCCGCGGTCCGCGACGCCGGGTTCACCGAAGTGGAGCCAGGCTCCATGACTGTCATCGCCGAACGAGCCAGAATCGACTGACTCCCCGACTGTTCTCCGGTGTCAGGGTGTGGGGGCGAGGTGCTTGACGGTGCCGAGCCAGACGTCGCGGTCGCCTGCCAGGGGAGCGAGGATCAGTTCGTCGGCGCGTGCGTGGGCGGCGAACGACGCCAACTGTTCACGGACCTGATCCGGGGTGCCGACGGCGGCGTAGCGGAGCATTTCGTCCACCTGGGCGCCCTGCGGGCCGTCGAGGAGCATCTCAGCCTCGGCGTTCGTCAGGTTGCGGCCGCGATTGAACAGCAGTCGGACGCGCTGGACCTTAGCGTTGTGCAGTTGGGCGGCGGCCCGGTCGGGGTCGTCGTCGGCGATGACGGTTGCGGCAGCCATCACGTACGGCTCGGACTGCGAGCCGTCAGGGAGTTCGGCGGGGCGGAAGTCTCGCAGGTAGATGTCGACGGCGCGCTCGAGCGCCTGCGGTGCGAAGTGTGAGGCGAACGCGAACGGAAGTCCGACCGCGGCGGCCAGCTGAGCGCCGAACAGCGACGATCCGAGAATGTACAGCGGAACGTTCGTGTTGCTGCCGGGTGTGGCGCGGACGCCGTCGACACCTGCGCCGGAGAAGTATCGGAGGAGTTCGACGACGTCGCCGGGGAAGTGCTCGGATGCGGCCGGACTGCGGCGCAGCGCATGGAAGACGGCTTGGTCGCCGCCTGGTGCGCGGCCGAGACCGAGGTCGATTCTGCCGGGGTGCAGCTCAGCGAGTGTGCCGTACTGTTCGGCGATCGCCAGAGGAGAGTGGTTCGGCAGCATGACGCCGCCCGCGCCGAGCCGGATGTGGGACGTGTGAGCGGCCATGTGCGCGATCAGAACCGCGGGTGCGGCGGACGCGATGGCAGACATGTTGTGGTGCTCGGCGTACCAGAGACGGGAGTATCCGTGCTGGTCAGCGTACTGGGCGAGGTTGAGCGAGTGGGCGAGGGATTCGGCGACCGTCTCACCCGGCCCCACCTGTGCGAGGTCGAGGAGGGACAGTGGAACGGTCGGTGCGGGGGAGTCGGTCACGCTGTGTTGCAGCGACACCGAGACACGAAATATTCCCCGTCGCCGGACTGGCGACGTCGATCGTGCACCATGGAGACGTGACTGAACGCATCGCTGATCCCGACCTGCTCATCGAGTTCCACGACGTGTCGATGGTTCGGAGCGGGAAGACTCTCGTCGGACCCGTCGACTGGCGAGTGGAACTGGACGAGCGGTGGGTGATCATCGGGCCGAACGGCGCCGGCAAGACGTCACTTCTGCGGATGGCTGCAGCGCTCGATCATCCGACCACCGGTGATGCTTTCGTGGTCGGCGAGAAGCTGGGCCGCACCGACATCCGAGAGCTCAGCACCCGGATCGGACTCGTCAGTTCGGCGTTCGCCGGCCGCGTCCCGGCAGACGAGAAGGTGTCGGATCTGGTGATCTCCGCCGGCTACGCCGTCTTGGGGCGATGGCGCGAGGAGTACGACCCGATGGATCGCGCGCAGGCCGCCGACATTCTGGAGTCGATGGGTGCCGAGCACCTCGCGGACCGCACCTTCGGCACGCTGAGCGAAGGCGAGCGCAAACGTGTCCTCATCGCACGCGGTCTGATGACCGACCCCGAACTGTTGCTGCTCGACGAGCCTGCAGCGGGCCTTGACCTCGGCGGACGCGAAGAACTCGTCGACCGACTCGGGACTCTCGCCGCCGACCCCGACTCGCCCGCGATGGTGCTGATCACGCACCACGTGGAAGAGATTCCGCCGGGCTTCACCAACGTGCTGATGTTGTCCGAGGGCGGCGTGGTCGCACAGGGCGCCATCGAGGACACCCTGACGGCGGAGAACCTCTCGACGACGTTCCGGCAGAACATCTCGCTGTCGTACGACAACGGACGCTACTTCGCGCGCCGCAGCAGGCGCGCAGGCGGCCATCGCCGCGCCTGAGAGACATCCGCTGTGCAACGATGAGACGACCGACCGAGCGTAAGTTCGGTCACAGCCGTGCCAGTCTCAAGGAGCGCCCATGTCAGCCCCCGACGTTCAAGCCCCCGTTCCGCTACGCGACGCGTCGACGGTGGTCCTCGTTCGCGACAGCGCCGAAGGCATCGAGGTGTTCCTGCAGCGACGCGTCCAGCAGATGGCGTTCGCAGGCGGAATGACGGTGTTCCCGGGCGGCGGCGTCGATCCTCGCGACCGGGAGGCGCAGATCGCCTGGACCGGCCCCGACGTCGAGTATTGGGCCGAGCAGTTCTCGACGGATGAGGCGTCGGCCAGGGCGCTTGTCTGTGCTGCGGTCCGCGAGACGTTCGAGGAGTGCGGTGTGCTCCTCGCGGGCACGGCCGACGACATGCATCCGGATCCGTCGTCGTTGTTCGGCGCCCGCGCCCGACTCGTTGCGAAAGAGCTGTCGTTCGCGCAGTTCCTCAACGACGAAGGTCTCACCCTGCGCGCCGATCTGCTGACACCGCTCGCGCACTGGATCACGCCGAAGAACGAGAGCCGACGCTACGACACCCGGTTCTTCCTCGCCGCCATGCCCGACGGTCAGGAGGCAGACGGGGAGACCAGCGAAGCCGCCGAGACTCGGTGGCAGACGGCTGCGGACGCGCTCGCCGGCTGGGACGGCGGAGACCACTTCCTGCTGCCGCCGACGTGGACCCAGCTGAGGCACATCGCGGAGTACAGCACCGTTGCCGACCTTCAGGCCGCGCCGCGGGCCATCACACCGATCGAACCGTCCATCTCGTCATCCGGTCTCGCCGGGCTCACGTTCGCCGACTCGAGCGAGTACTTCACCGCACTCGGTGACGGCCGCATGGAGCGGCTCAAGAACACGAACGCCTGACTCAGCCCTCTTCTGCGATGGGCGGTATCTCGGCGTCGTCTCGGTCCGCCCATTCCAGGAGGGTGTCGAGGCGATGGGCGACGTCGTTGATCGGGGCGTGCAGGTCGCCCAGACGCGCAAAACGGTCCGGCATGGTTGCGACGGTGAAGTCGTCCGGCTCGGCGTCGGGCAGTTCGTCCCAGGTGATCGGCGCCGATACCGTGGCGCGCGGGGTGGCGCGGACGGAGTAGGCGGCAGCGATCGTGTGGTCGCGCGCGTTTTGGTTGAAGTCGACGAACACCGCGGTCGGATCGCGGTCCTTGCGCCACCAGGTCACAGTCGCCTCACCTGCCGCCCGTCGGGCCACCTCGGCTCCGAACGCGTGAGCTGCTCGTCGGACATCGGCGAAGCCCCACTCCGGCGCGATCCGTACATAGATGTGCAGGCCGTGTCCGCCCGAGGTCTTCGGATATCCGACGACGCCCAGCTCGTCGAGGACCTCGTGCGCGATCGCGGCGACGCGACGCACCTTCGCGAAGTCGCAGTCGGGCATCGGGTCGAGATCGATTCGCCACTCGTCGGGTTCCTCCACGTGCCCTCGTCGCGAGTTCCAGGGATGGAACTCGACGGTCGCCATCTGAACCGCCCACAGGACGGCAGCCGGCTCGGCGACGCACAGTTCACTCACGATGCGCTTGTAGCGGGGAAAGAAGATGTCGACGGTCTCCACCCAGTCGGGGGCGCCCGCGGGGAGCTTCTTCTGGTGCACCTTCTTCTCGGTGGTGCCCTTGGGGAATCGGTGCAGCATGCACGGCCGACGGTCGAGTGCGCGGGTGATGCCGTCGGCGACGGATTCGTAGTAGCGCGCGAGGTCGAGTTTGGTGAGTCCTGCCTTGGGGAAGTAGATGCGATCCGGGCTGCTCAGACGCACCGTCCGCGTGACCCCGTCAGGACCGGGAACGTGCAACTCGACAGCATCTGCGCCCATGTGACAACAGTAGTCACATGCGCCCCGTACCGGGTTCGTCTAGAACAGGTGTCACCCGGTAGCCTGCCCTTATGACTGCTGAGTTCGTGACTCTTGAGACATCGCCCGAGCATCCCGGCGTCGGCACCATCCGGCTGAACCGGCCGCCGATGAACGCACTGAACCGTCAGGTCCAGGCCGAACTGGTGGCTGCCGCGGAAGAGGCAAGCGTGCGAGACGACATCAAGGCCGTCGTCGTGTACGGCGGACCCAAGGTCCTCGCCGCAGGCGCTGACATCAAAGAGATGAACGACATGTCGTTCGCCGACATGTCCAAGGTCGCGGGCAAGCTGCAGGACGGCCTCGGCGCGATCGCATCGATCCCGAAGCCGACGGTCGCGGCCGTCACCGGGTACGCGCTCGGCGGCGGACTCGAAGTGGCGCTCGGTGCGGATCGCCGTATCGCGGGCGACAACGCCAAGCTCGGCGTCCCCGAGGTGCTCCTCGGTGTGATCCCCGGCGGCGGCGGCACTCAGCGCCTCGCCCGCCTGATCGGTCCCTCGCGCGCGAAGGACATGGTCTTCACCGGTCGATTCGTCGGCGCGGAAGAGGCGCTCGCGATCGGCCTCGTCGACGAGGTCGTCGCACCTGACGACGTGTACGACGCCGCTCTCAAGTGGGCGGGTCAGTTCGCGGGCGCCGCGTCCGTCGCGCTCGCCGCCGCGAAGACCGCGATCGACGCCGGTCTGGACACCGACCTCACGACGGGCCTGAAGATCGAGGCCCAGCTGTTCGCCTCACTGTTCGCCACCGAGGACCGCACGATCGGCATGGAGTCGTTCGTCGCCAACGGTCCCGGCAAAGCGAAGTTCACCGGAAAGTAGGACCTTCACCTTCATGACGACCATCGACAAGAACGGCGCGGACGACACTGTCGATCCGGCACCGAACCCCCACGCCACCGCCGAGCAGGTCGAGGCGGCGCTCAAGGACACCAAGCTGGCCCAGGTGCTGTACCACGACTGGGAGGCCGAGACGTACGACGAGAAGTGGTCCATCTCGTTCGACCAGCGCCTGATCGACTTCGCTCGTGGCCGCTTCGACCGCATCGCCGGCGATGCCGAACTGCCCTACGGTCGGGCCATGGAGCTGGGCTGCGGCACCGGCTTCTTCCTGCTCAACCTGATGCAGTCGGGTGTCGCCGAGAAGGGCTCGGTCACCGACCTGTCGCCCGGCATGGTCAAGGTCGCGCTGCGCAACGCGGAGAACCTCGGGCTGGACGTCGACGGCCGCGTCGCGGACGCCGAGAGCATCCCGTACGAGGACAACACCTTCGACCTCGTCGTGGGCCACGCTGTGCTCCACCACATCCCGGACGTCGAGAAGTCGCTGCGCGAGGTCCTGCGCGTCCTCAAGCCGGGTGGTCGATTCGTCTTCGCAGGCGAGCCGTCGACCTACGGAGACTTCTACGCTCGTTGGATGAGCCGTGCCACCTGGTGGGCCACCACGAACGTGACCAAGTTCGGACCGCTGAAGGAATGGCGTCGCCCGCAGGCAGAGCTCGACGAGAGCTCGCGCGCCGCTGCACTCGAAGCGGTCGTCGACATCCACACGTTTGCACCCGAGGACCTCGAGCGTCTCGCGAAGGCCGCAGGGGCCGTCGAGGTCCGCTCGGAGGCCGAAGAACTCGCCGCGGCGATGCTCGGCTGGCCCGTCCGCACCTTCGAGGCGGCCGTCCCGCAAGAGAAGCTCGGCTGGGGCTGGGCGGGATTCGCCTACGGCGGATGGAAGCGCATGACGTGGCTCGACGAGAACGTGCTCCGCAAGATCGTTCCGCCGCAGTTCTTCTACAACGTCCTGATCACCGGTGTGAAGCCGGAAGCCTGATCCGACATCAGGAACGGCCCGTCTCCCGCTGGGAGGCGGGCCGTTGCTCGTCTGATCACCTGTGCGGTGTGCGAACGCCAGGTTCGCAGAGAAACCCGACGCCGTTGCGGCCGACCCGGGTGAGAATCAACGCGAACGGCCTCGAACCCTTGAGCTTCAGCTTTCGGCGCAGTCTGTCCGGATCGATGTCGAGACCGCGGACGAGGATCTCCAGGCTTCCGCAATCGTGAGACGACAGCGCGCCACGCAGAGCCTTCTCGGTGACCCCTACCTCGTCGATCACCCGGAAACCGCGCTCACCCGCGGGGACCGTCGACCCGGTGAGGTACGCGATCTGCGGATCGAGCTGTCGGAGACCGTGGCGGTGGGCGTAATGCTGCACCAAGCCCGCCCGAACCACGGCGCCGTCGGGGTCGACGATCCACTCGTCGACACCGGGGGAGTCGATGTCGTCGGGGTCGTCGGAGGTGAGCTCCTCCACGCGGACCACACCGTCGACAGTCCGCAGGACTGTCGCACGACGGTCGGGCAGGTCGTCGGCCTCCGTCCAGAGGCAGGCCTCGCGGACACCGCCGTCGAGTGAGGTGACCTGGACGTGGCATTCGATGCCGAACCGGTCGCGGAGCATCCGGTAGTCGAGCCCGGGGGAGCACTTCACGACCAGCGGGCGCCCGGCGTACACGGCGAGGAGCTCCAGGAGAGGCGGGTCCAACTCGTCGAGCCGAAACGTGCGGCCGCGGGCGCTGCGACGGGCGGGATCGGCGATCACGACATCGGCGTTCGAGGCCGGTGCGAGAGCGTCTGCTCGCATCAGCTGAACGCCGCGGCGATCACCTAGATTGTGTGCCGCCATGGCGAGCCTGACCTCGTCGAGGTCACTTCCGAGCACTCCATCGAGTTCGGTGCGGGCCGAGAGAGCCGACAGTTCGGCGCCGATCGAGCAGGTCACGTCATGGACCACCGCCCCCGGATGGCGGCCCGCGATGTCGGCGGCGCGGTGAGCCGCCACTGCAGTCGGCGTCGCCTGCTGCAGCGCGGTGTCGCTGAGGAGCAGGCGGTCCGCGTCGTCGAGTTTGCCGACGGCACGTCGACGCGTCCGGACGGTCTCCACCAGTGCGGCCTCGTGCGGGCTGTATCGGCTCCGGAGTTCCGGAAGGTCTTTGAGCAGCGACGCGTCCGTCAACGGCATCTCAGACGCTGTCGCCAACGCCTTCTCTCCGTACCGCGACGTCAAGAACGCGACGTCGTCCAGGGTGAACGCGAACGCCATCGACTCAGAACGGGCGGTAGAAGAAGAACACGGTGCCGTTGGACGTGCCGACCGCGATGGAGCCCCACGCAGAGACCGCCACACCGGTGGAGAAGCCCTTCGCGCCCGGCAGCGGCAGCGTGCGCTTGGTGGCGCCGTCCGCGGTGCTGAACTCGGTGAGCGCGAGGGACTCGCCGTCGCGCGTCACCGCCCACAGTGTCCCCGCCGACGTCTGTGTGCCGAGCCCGGCGGTCTGCACATCGTCGCGACGCGCGACCGCCTCGACGCGTGTTCCCTTGTCGCGCAGGATCGTCAACGGTGCGCCGAGCGCGCCGGCGGGGACGAGGGTCCCGTCCGGCGACACGGACAGTGTTGCGAAACCGTGGCCGCCGACGTCATGCGACCACCGGACTGCACCGGTCGCGGCGTCGAGCGCGTACAGCTTGCCGTCCCGGCCGAACGAATACACCGTCTTGCCGTCCGCGGAGACGGTGGGCGGGCCCATCACACCTCCGCCGATGTCGGCGGTCCACAAGTCGGTGATGGCACCGTCGGTATAGGTCATCGCCTTCACCTGGGACGACCGTGCGCCCTTGGGGAAGAAGGTGAGGAACGCGCGGTGGGTTCCGAGGTCGAGTGCCGGCGGCGCGGCG
This sequence comes from Gordonia malaquae, assembly GCF_037148075.1. NCBI lineage: Bacteria > Bacillati > Actinomycetota > Actinomycetes > Mycobacteriales > Gordoniaceae > Gordonia > Gordonia malaquae. The sequence continues at coordinate 857,738 of NZ_JBBCUB010000001.1, forward strand.
ATCGCGCAGGCCGGTCCGCCGACGGTGCAGTCGGCGAGCCCGGCCCGCGCGTCGGTGTTCGTGTCCGGCCGGAGGAGGGCTTCCGGGGCCGCGAGGTCACCGGTCTGCGCGTTCAGCAGCAGAACCTGCCCCTGGGTTGTCGCCACCAGGACTCGACCGGGCGCGGCGAACTTCGCGGACAGCGGCACGCCGTACGTCGGGTAACGCCACCGGATCGCCCCGCCGCCGTTGAACGCGAAGAACATGCCCGCCTCGCCGATGTACGGCTGGCCGATCTGGTCGAAGAGCGGCGTGTTGAGCGGCGACCCTTCGCCGAGCCGCTTGCAGTAGTTCTTTCGGCCGGCACGCTGATCGAACACGTTGAGGTTGCAGCCCGACGCGGTCTTCGCAACGCCCGCGACGTCGCCGCTCCCGTTGATCGCGAGCGGAGCGGTGATCGCGCCGCCGACGTCGCGGTTCCAGATCAGTTGGAGATCGTCAGGGACCTGCGAGTATGTGAAGTTCGCGTTGGCTGCGTTGCCGCCGTACATCGGCCAGCCGTAGGGGGCGTTCTGCCGGACGTCGTGATGGCCGTCCGAGCACGCGGTGCCGATCAGGGCGACGACCGCCGCAAGAGCTGCTACGACGAGCAGACGTGAACTGCGTCGTCGGCGGGCTGCGCCGGTCATGTGACTCCTGACGTCGGCCCGCCGACTCGTGTCGTCGGGCGTGGAAGCTTCGCGCACGACTCTATCGCGAAAGGGTCTGCCTGATTCCGCAGGCCGGGAGTGCCTGGATTAGGGTTTGACCTCATGACCACCATGTGGAATGCGTCCTACCGCTCGCGATGGCGCGCCGGCCGGAACCGCGACGCCGAACAGGCTCGCTTCTTGACCCTTGATTCCCTGCGATGGGTGAAGCGGAACAAGGCCTGGACGCCCTGGTACCTGGTGCGCTATTACCGGCTCGCTCGGTTCCGACTCGCCAACCCACATATCGTGCTGCGCGGCATGGTGTTCCTCGGCAAGGACGTGGAGATCCACTCGACGCCGCAGCTGGCGCGCATGGAGATCGGTCGATGGGTGCACATCGGCGACGGCAATTCGATCCGCTGCCACGAGGGCAGTCTCCGGATCGGCGACAAGGCCGTCTTCGGATGCAACAACGTCGTCAACGCCTACCTCGACATCGAGGTGGGCGGGTCGACCCTGGTCGCCGACTGGTGTTACATCTGCGACTTCGACCACGTCACCGACAACATCGACGTCCCGATCAAGGACCAGGGCATCGTGAAGGGACCGGTCCGCATCGGCGCCGACACCTGGGTGGCCGCCAAGGTGACGGTGCTGCGCAACACGATCGTGGGCCGCGGCTCAGTGCTCGGCGCCCACGCGGTGGTCCGTGGTGAGATCCCCGACTACTCGATCGCCGTCGGCGCCCCGGCCCGCGCGGTGAAGAACCGCGTCGACATGTGGGAGGAAGGCGCCGAGCAGAGGGCCGAGATCGAACGTGCGCTCGCCGACATCGAACGCAAGAAGGCCCAGGCCGAGGCGAAGCAGAAGTCGGACTAGCCCACCGCGTCTCGACGGGGTTCAGCCGCTCTCGGTAACCGCGTGATCAGTCGCCGAGCCGACTTCGGGAACTGGAGTGTCAGCAGATCGCGTGGTCGGCGCTGCCGGTTCGGCGGTCGGCGCTTCCGTGGTCTGCGGCCGGGTCACGGCTTCGTCCCAGCGACTGCCCGTCCACGTCATTGTCGTGACGGTGCCATCGAGATCGATGATCTCGAGCACGTCGGCACCTGGGCGCCACCGAACCGTGCTGCCGGGGGAGTGGTCGCCGGTGTACTCGACGGCCGTCGTCGTCGCGTCCCGGATCGTCAGGGTCGCACCGTCACGGAAGAACGCGTGGCCCCCACTCGGACTCGGGGTGCCGCCCGGTGGGAGTTCGGGAGTCTGCGACGTCGGCGGCTCCACACTCGTGGTCGTCGACGACGTGGACTCCGAGATCGTCGACGACGACGCGCTCCCTGGCGGTGTTGCCACAGCCGACGAGGACGGACCGGATGTCTCCGAGGACGCGCTCGATACGGCTGCGGTGGACGACTGTGTCGAGTTCGGCGCTGCCCTTCGCGCGGCGGGGCCGGTCACGGTGCCGCCCGCGCCTGGAGTCTTGCAGCTCAGCTGGGGGACCAATCCCGTCAATCCGCCGCCTTTGACAACCACCTGTTGCGATAGCGACCCGGACGACGCGAAGTTGCCGACGTAGTTGGTGAGAGTCATGGTCAACGTGACACTGCCTCCGAGTAGGGCCGGAATCAATGAGATGAGCCAGCTGACCAGGCCGAGACTTCCCGCATCCACGGTGGCGGTCGGTGTCGGCAATGAAGAGGCGGCGAAGTTGGATGTCTGGGGACTTCCCGAGCCGGTCGTCACGATCCGGTACGTGTACGCGGAGTGAGACGTCGGATTCGGGAACGTCAGCGTCACGGAGCTGCCGATTCCGATGATGCCGCCACTTGCGTTGTCGCAGCGGAGTGAGGTCGGGTTCTCGGGGCGTCCGGCGGTGACGGTTCCGGTCGCGGTGGCCGTGCCAGTCAGGGGCGCGGCAGCGGCGTCGCCGACCCCGTGCACAGCGGTGGCGCCGAGAGCGAGTGACGTCGCGACCGCCGTCCCCGCGATGACTCGGCGGCCGGTTGTCGTCCGACGCCATCCGCCGCGGGGTGCGAAGGCGATCGCGAGCAGTCCGGCGGCCGCGAGTGCTTGCAGCACGAGCGTGTGCGGTGCACTCAACCACGACGCGAGGAAGCCGACGACGGGGATCGTGGTCGTAGATCGGTACACGGTGCTCACGATGTAAGGCTGCGGGTCGGGAGACGCGTTGGCGTCTCCACGCAATGTCAGAATCGCGGCTGTACCCGCTGCGGGGGTCACGGTCACCACCCGGTGGGTGACCCGGACACCGTCATCGCGGGTCACGGTGACGATGTCGCCTGGACGGACATCGGCCGCGGGAACGGTCCGGGCGAAGCCGATGGAGCCAGTGGGGACGGTCGGAGCCATCGAACCCGTCTCGAATATCACCGGTCGGACGCCTAGGGCCAGGCTCAGCACAGTGGCGACGATGCACAGTGCACCCAGTACGGCAGCCGTCGTCAACGCCACGTCGAGTCGATGTCGGGCAGCAGGTGACATCTCACACCCCCGTCGCGTCGAAGGTGAACAGGACGGTTCCGGTCGACCCCGCGAGCGTCCCGACCGCGCCCAGGGGCAGAGTCAGCTGCACGCACACGTTCTCGGTCCCCGTCGTGGCCGGGAGGACTCCGCTGGTCGATCGGAAGGCGGCCTTCGTACCGGTGACGGCCTGCCCGGTCACGCCGCTGCCGCCGGTACAGGTCGGACCGGACACCGTGCCGCCGACCCGGGAGGTGAGCGTCGTCGCCTGGCCCAGCGCGGACGCGCTCTGAACGGACCCGACGTACGTGAACGGCGTGGATCCGACGTTTTGCACTTGAATCAGGAATGCCGTCGACGACCCGGGAAGCAGAGAGCCGGGGAAGGTGAAGGAGTACGGCGTGGACCCGTTCGTCTGGATCTTCAGATAGGCGGTGGTGAACGTGCCCGACACCGTCTGCGCCGATGTCGACCACAGAGCCGCGGTGCCCATCGCACCCGACCCGAGCAGAAGGCCGCATGCCAGCAGCGCGCGGACACGCCTGGAGACGGAGGAAGCGTCGGACGTCATGAAGATTCTCGGCCTCCTGCCGTGTCGGCTGCACGAATCAGAGCGGTCGGCGTCTCGTCGGCCGGTGGTTCGTCCGCATCGTCGTCGGGGTCGCCGCCCTCCCGCCAGTCTCGATAGAACTCCCAGGCGCCGTATGCGAACAGCAGTCCGGCGAGGACGAAGACGGTGATCGTCCGCCTGTGCCCGGTGAACCAGCTGTTGGCGAATCCGAGGTAGGGGATCGAGTACCAGAGCACGCCGCGAACCTGCACGGGCCGTACGGGATCGTCGTTGCGCCCGTTCGCATCACCTCGCGTGATGAATCGCAGCTCGCCGTTCGGGGCGTGCGCTATCTCGACGACACGGTGCGTGATGACATCGGACTGGCCTGATCTCACCTGGTAGGTGATCACGTCTCCGACTTCGATGAGATCGACCGGTTTCGGCTTCACCACGATCAGCGTGCCCGGAGGGTAGTCGGGTCGCATCGAACCGGTGAGCACTGTGTACGGGCGGCCCCCGGCGATCTTGGGCACGAGGATCGTCGCGCACAGTGTCGCGAACGCGGCGGCGAGCAGCAGCCAGGACACGGCCTGCCACACGTGATGCATCCGGGTGACGGGTTTGCCGGAGTCGGTGTCGGGGCGAGTCATGGGCGGGTCTGCTCCGCGTCGAAGGCGAACGAGATCGTGTAGGTGGCGGGGAGCGTGCCGGTCGCCGCCGCCAGGGTCGCACGGATGCACCAGACGGTCTGGCCTCCGCGCGCGACGCCGGTCCACGGCGCAGTGAACACTGTCGGGGACGTGACCGTCTGCGATGTGAAGGCGGCGGGCCCGCCCGGACATGCGCCCACCGAACCGTCGAGAGTGACCCCGACGGTCGCCCCCGACGTGCTCACAGTGGGACCTGCAGTGCGCAGACGGAACCGGAGGGACGTCGTGCCGGTGTTCTTGATGGTCAGGTTCGCCTGTGACACGCCGCCGACGGGCACGTTCGTCCCGCTCAGTGCGGGAAACGCGAATGCCGGTCCGGTCCCGTCGCCCGGCGACAACTCGATGGTTCCGGTCGCGACGTCGGTGGCGTCGCCGGGTTGCTGATCGGACCACAGGGCGAACGTCGTCGACAGCGACCCGAACAGCAGGGACACCACGAGCATGCCGAGCGCGGCGAGCAGGATGTTCCGCTTGGTCACGGACTTCCTTTCGCGGTCGTCAGTTCATCAGGGGCGGACCTGGTCGAGTTTGATGAGCATGCCGCTCACGTTGAGAGCCGTGTTGACGCCCACTCGGTTCGGTGTCGCCGCGTTGAACGTGACCTTGACGCTGACGTGGAGTGTGTCGCCGTCGTTCACCGTGATCGGTGGAGGAGTGGTCACCGCGCCGCCGGTACCGATCGCAACGGTGTTGGCGAAGGTCACGCAGGACCCTCCACACGCGGGATCTGTGATCGTCGAGCCGGGGACCGACGAGTTGTCGACGCTGAGTTGTGCGTGCATGTTCTTGCCCTTGGCGACGACAGTGCAGTCGTTCTTGTACTCCCAGACGTCGCCGGGGACCATAAGCGCTCCGGCCGGGACCGCGCTCGGATTGCCGGGGATGTCGGCGGAGATGTCCGTCCAGGCGCCGGCGGCGCCGCAGGAGAGGTCGAGATCGCCTGTGGTGACGTCGCTGCCTCCGACGGGCGCTTCGTCGCCCCACAGGGCCAGCGATCCGGCACCGCCGAGCAGAATGATGACGCCTGCGCCGATTGCGAGCGCGCCTTTGGTCTTACGGTTCATGGGGTTACCTCGTTGTGGTGGGGGTCGTCCACCACCTCTGTGGTAAACGTCACACCATAAGGATCGACCCAAGGCCGCTCATCGTTTCACGTTTTCGGAAATCAATTCCGTCGGCTGAACGGTTGAATTCTTTTCAACCGTTCGCCGCAATCTCCGTCAGTTCCCGGGATCGCGATCCGGCATGGGACGTACGGGAATCTGCGGGCGAGGCCGAACGGGCGCGTCGCGGCGCTGCGCCGCCCCGTACACGGCCGCGGTCCGCTCGGCGACCACCCGCCAGGTGAACTCTTCCGTGAGCCGTTCCGCCGCCCGCTGCGCACGAGTGGCGGCGACCGACGGATCGTCGAGTGCGTCGCACACGGCGACGGCGACGGCGACGGGATCGAACGGGGGAAACGTCCAGCCGGTCTCTCCGTCGGTGACGGCCTCGCCGAGCCCGCCAGCGGTCGACGTGACCAGTGGGATGCCGGTGGCGGCTGCTTCCAGTGCAACGATGCCGAACGGTTCGTAGCGGCTCGGCAGGACGATCAGGTCGCAGCGATGCATGAGTCCGATCAGTCCGTCGTGATCCTGTCGACCGGCGAAGGCGACGGCATCGATCACGTCGTGGGTGCGGACGAGCTCGTGCAGCCAGTCGGTCTGCGTTCCCTCGCCCGCGATCGTGAGTCGGGTTCCGGGATGCTGCGCGCGAATCGCGGGCAGGGCGGCGATCAGGTCCTGCACACCTTTCTCGTACTCGAGGCGACCGGCGAACAAGAGCTCCGGGGCACGACGCCGAGGAGTGCGAGCCGCAAACGTCCACGCGCTCACATCGATGCCGTTGTGGATGACGCTGATCGGGGCGAGCGACGGACCGAACAGTTCGGTCACCTCGTCGCGCATCGACGCAGAACAGGTGATGAGAGCGTCCGCCCGGTTGGCGAGCCATGACTCCACCGAATGGACCTGTCGGTTCACGTGCCCGGCCACCCACCCGCTGTGGCGGCCGGCCTCGGTCGCGTGCAATGTCGCGACCAGCGGAACGTCGAAGTGCTCGGCCAAGGCGATCGACGGGTGTGCGACCAACCAGTCGTGTGCATGAACCACGTCGGGGGTCCACCCGTGACCCAGGAGGCGCAGTCCGGCGCGGATGAAACCGTGGCCCATCGCGAGGGTCCAGGCCATCATGTCGACACCGAAGTCGAACTCCGGCTGGTCCTCGGCCACGGCGATCACGCGAACGCCGTTCACCACGGTGTCGGTGGTCGGGTGGGTGAACTCATCGGTGCCCGACGGCTGACGGCAGAGGACCGTCACGTCCACTCCGAGATCAGCGAGGGCTTCGGCCAAGTGATGGACGTGCCTTCCGAGGCCTCCGACGACCACCGGCGGGTACTCCCACGAGACCATCAGGACCTTCACCGGCCGGGTCTGTCGGTGTGCGGCGGTCATCGGTCATCTCCGTCACGGCTGGGCAGGCGGCGGGCGTCGAGCGCGCCGAACATGTTGTCGGCGTTGCGCCAGCCGCGGGCGAGCCGCGTCGCGGCCTCGGCTCGACCGGCGTCGGACGCAGCGCAGATCTCGCGTGTCGCGTGCGCGTGCTTGTAGGCGCGGTCCTGGGCGTATCCGGCAGCGGTGTCCTTGGAGACCATGAACGGCCAGTCCGACTGCACAGTCATCAGTGTTTCGCGCAGGATCTGGTCGGCGACCTCGTCCCTCGCATGCGAGGCCGTCGCGAGACGCTTGTCGAGCGAATCGAGGGCGGTCGCGGTCACCTCTGAATTCAGCTGCACGAGGTGTTGGACCTGTGGGCCTTCCCAGACGCGCCAGTCCTTGCCCGATCCCCACGACGAGTCGGCGAGGTCGACCGGCTCGCCGACGTATCCGTTGCGACGGGCCGTGTCGAGCGTGCCGACGGTGATTCCGACCTCGGGCAGGCGGCGCAGCAGCCGTTCCAGCCATACGGGGCCCTCATGCCACCAGTGGCCGTACAACTCGGTGTCGAAGGCGGCGACGACGAGTGCGGGTCGTCCGATGCGCTCGGACTCGGAGATCAATCGGTCGCGGATGCAGCCGATGAAGTCATCGACGTGGGCGTTGATCGCCGCGCCGACCCGGGAGGGGTCGTAGGGCTTCTTCTCATGGGCGGGCACGGTTTTGCCGGTCACCCGCACAGACTTGAACCCGGTCTCGTGGTCGTAGGTGTGGAAGTCGCGGTAGTCGGCGTGCCCCGGATACCCGGACTTGGGGGACCACACGCGATAACTGACGGTCAGATCACGTCCGAACGCGACGACGCCGGAATCGCCGACCGGTCGGCCCAGAGCCGTGTCGCCGTGCAGGGTCGGGCCGTCGACCATGAAGTGTCGGACGCCTGCGGCGGCGTACTCGGCCTCCATGCCGGGTGTGTATGCGCACTCCGGTGCCCAGATGCCCGACGGCCTTGTGCCCCAGCGATGTTCGGCGTCGGCGAGGCCCTCGGTGAGGGACAGCCTGCGCAGCCGCTGGTCGAGGAGAGGCTGGAACGGGTGCGCGAGCGGGCCGCCGAGGAGTTCGATGACCCCGGAGTCGACGAGGGGCCGGATCTGCGGGCTCCCGCCGTGCCTCCACTGTGTCTCGAAATCAGCGAGAGCGGCTGCAGCGGAACGGAACTCGCGTGTGCCCGCGTCGGCGCGGGCGTCGTCGCGAGACAGCGCGGCTTCCATCGCCCGCAACTGCCAGTCGGCGAGCCATTCGTACATCGAGGCGCCGGCGTAGGGATCGTCGAGCTGCGCGGCCAGGATCGGGGTGACGCCGAGGGACAGCTGATCGGTGAGACCGTCGTCGGCCAGGCGTCGCAGCATCGAGAACATCGGGAGATAGCAGTCAGCCCACGACTGATACAGCCACTCCTCGCCGACCGGCCAACGGCCGTGATTGGGCAACCAGGGGAGATGCGAGTGCAGGACGAGGGCGAACTGCCCGGGAACACGGTCGGTCATCGCTGACGTGCGTCCTAGAAGCGTGCGGCGACGGCCAACAGGTCGAGGCTCGCGTCGATGTCGGCCTCGGACGCGCGGCGGATGTCGAAGTCGGCGATCGTGATCCCCGCGACGTCGGCGACGAGATCGTCGGGCCACGACTCACCCGCCAGGGCGCGGTCGATCTGCGCGTCGATGATCGACCCGCCCCACTTCTGGTCCAGTTCCACCAGGCGTGCACCGTGGTAGACGCCGAGCATGTCGACGACGTCGAACCCGTCGTCCGACAGGAGTTCGGTCAGCTCGGTGGCCGAGAGCTCCCGCGTGTGGAAGGGATTGAGCGGCGTGTCGCGACCGGGGGAGAAGGTGATGCGGTTGGGGGTGCTCATCAGCAGTTCGCCGCCGCCGCGCAGTACGCGGAAGCACTCGCGGACGAACTCGCTCTGATCCCACAGGTGCTCGATGACCTGAAAGTTGACGATCATGTCGACGGAGGCGTCGTCGAGCGGCAGGTCGATCAGATTGCCCTGGTGCACAGTCAGTTCCGGGTACACGCGGCGTGTGTGCTCGACGGCCTGCTGGTCGTAGTCGACACACGTGACCGACCGCGCGTCCCGCGCGAGCATGGATGCGCCGTAGCCCTCGCCAGAACCTGCTTCGAGGACGTCCCGGCCAGCGCAGCGGCGGAGGATGTAGTCGTAGGCGACTTCATGACGGCGGAACCAGTAGTTCTCGGCGGGGATTCCCGGGACGGTGCGCTCGCCGGTCAGGGCGAGCTGATCGGCGGGTGATCCAGCCTGCGGTTCGGTCATTTCCATGAGACTAGTGGAACAGGTTCGCGCAATCCGAACCGCGGCGGCCTGAGATATGAGAGACACCACGTTCTCGCAGAGAGGTCAAGCCGCTACAGTGAGAGAGACCCTGGGCCTTACCGGCTGGTAAGTTGCCGAACCCGATGCAGGAGGTCGACGAAGACCCATGACGAATACTGTCGTTCTGATCAAGCAGGTTCCCGATACCTGGTCTGAGCGGAAGCTCGCCGACGGCGACTACACGCTGGACCGTGAGGCTGCCGACGCCGTTCTCGATGAGATCAACGAGCGCGCAGTCGAGGAAGCGCTGCAGATCAAGGAGCGCGACGGCGGCGAGGTGACCGTGCTCTGCGCCGGTCCCGACCGCGCCACCGACGCCATCCGCAAGGCGCTCTCGATGGGTGCCGACAAGGCGATCCACATCAACGACGCGCAGCTGCACGGCAGCGACGCAGTGCAGACCGCCTACGTGATCGCCACCGCACTGGGCACCGTCGAGGGCGTCGAACTGGTCATCGCAGGCAACGAGGCGACCGACGGTCGCTCGGGTGCCGTCCCCGCGATGATCGCCGAGTACTTGGAGCTCCCGCACCTGACGCACCTGCGCAAGCTCGAGGTCGACGGCGAGACCCTCAAGGGCGAGCGTGAGACCGACGAGGGCATCTTCCACGTCGAGGCCTCCCTCCCGGCGATCGTCTCGGTCAACGAGAAGATCAATGAGCCCCGCTTCCCGTCCTTCAAGGGCATCATGGCCGCGAAGAAGAAGGAAGTCCTCGTCCTGACCCTCGCCGACCTGGGCATCGAGCCCGAGGTCGTCGGTCTGGCCAACGCGGGCAGCACCGTCACCGGCGTCACCCCGAAGGCTGAGAAGACCGCGGGCGAGCGCGTCACCGACGAAGGCGACGGCGGCACCAAGGTCGCTGAGTACCTGGTCGGCCAGAAGCTCATCTGATCCCACTCGTTCTGAGCGAATACCAAAGACATTCAGGAGAAAATCATGGCTGAAGTACTCGTGCTCGTTGAGCAGGATGCCGAGGGTGGGCTGAAGAAGGTCACCAGCGAACTCATCACCGCCGCCCGCGCACTGGGCAGCCCGGCCGCCGTCGTCGTCGGCAAGCCCGGCACGGCTGCAGGCGTCACCGGCGGTCTCGCCGAGGCAGGCGCCGAGAAGATCTACGTCGCGGAGTCGGACGACGCCGCCGCGTACCTCGTCTCGCCGAAGGTCGACGTCCTGTCGACTCTCGCCGAGCAGGTCGGCGCCGCAGGCGTCCTGGTCGCCGCGACCGCAGAAGGCAAGGAAGTCGCCGGTCGTCTGGCCGTGCGTCTCGGCTCGGGTCTGCTGACCGACGTCATCGAGGTCAAGGAAGGCGGTGCCGGCGTTCACTCGATCTTCGGTGGCGCGTTCACCGTCGACGCACAGGCAGGCGGCGACACCCCGGTCATCTCGGTTCGCCCGGGTGGCGTGGAGGCCGCACCGGCCGCCGGAGCAGGCGAGGTCGTCAACGTCGAGGTTCCGGCGCAGGCCGAGAACGCCGTCAAGATCACCGGCTTCGAAGCCAACGTCGGCGGCGACCGCCCCGAGCTCACCGAGGCGTCGATCGTCGTGTCCGGTGGTCGCGGTGTCGGCTCGGCCGATCAGTTCGCCGTCGTCGAGGCACTCGCCGATTCGCTCGGCGCTGCAGTCGGCGCTTCGCGTGCGGCTGTCGACTCGGGCTACTACCCGGGACAGTTCCAGGTGGGTCAGACGGGCAAGACCGTCTCGCCCCAGCTGTACATCGCCCTGGGCATCTCGGGCGCCATCCAGCACCGTGCAGGCATGCAGACCTCGAAGACCATCGTCGCCGTCAACAAGGACGAGGAAGCACCGATCTTCGAGATCAGCGACTTCGGCATCGTGGGCGACCTCTTCAACGTCGCACCGCAGCTGACCGAGGAGATCAACAAGCGCAAGTGAGCGCTGTGATCACCCTTCGGTGAGTCGTCACAGAACACCCCGTCGCACTCGGTGCGGCGGGGTGTTCTTGCGTCGCGGGCCAACACGACATCGGTGAGACGTCAGGGTTGCGGGGCGGGAAACGCCGCGTCGAGGAGTTCACGGGGCGTGTGCGAACACGACACGTCGACGTGACCGCGACGCCGCTCCGGTCGCCTTGACTGCAGGCATGACAGTGATTCAGGTTGCAGCGAACAGCGCACGTACTCGCCGGGTGCTCCTGGCGGGTGGCGACTACGAAGTGACGATCACCGAAGACTCGGCCGACGTCGACGCGGCACAGCGTCTGCGTTTCGACGTCTTCAACAACGAGCCCGGATACTCCGATTCGATCGGTGACGCGGCGTCGGGCCGCGACGCCGACCGATTCGACGACTTCTGCGAGCACCTGCTGGTGCGTCATCTCCCGACCGACAAGCTCGTCGGCTGCGCTCGTGTCCTCCCGCCGCCCCGCGCCATCGCGGCGGGTGGCTGGTACTCGGCGGGCGAGTTCGACCTGGACGAACTCGACCCGATCCGCGGGGAGACCGTCGAGATGGGCCGTGCCGTTGTCGACCCCGATCACCGCAGCGGATCGGTGACGGCGATGCTCTGGGCCGCGCTGCTCGGCTACCTCGAGGAAGGCGCCTACCGGTACATGATGGGCTGCGTGTCCGTGCCGCTCGAATCACCGCTCGGCCGTGGACGTGAGCTCCGAGGCATCCGGGACCTCTCCCGCGACAAATACCGCGGACAGTGGCAGGCGTTCCCGCACATTCGAGTCGAGGTCGACGGCAAGTCCCTCGACGAGCTGGAGCCGCCGGAGACCCTCCGCCTGCCCGCACTCCTGAAGGGGTACACCAGGCTCGGCGCCCGAGTCTGCGGTGAACCCGCATTCGACGAGGTCTTCGACGTCGGCGACTTCCTGACAGTCCTCGACCGCCACCAGGGCGAGGCGCGCTACGTCGAACGACTCCGCGGCGCGATGGCCCGGATGAAGAGCGCGGACTAGCGGGCCCGGGGCAGCGACACCATGACGAACACGACCGTGAACCAATGGGTGCCGCACAGCCCGTGCGGCGCGGCATGCGTGCCGGAGACCAAGCGAGTGTCGAGGCTGCGGTCGACGGCCCGGATGACCGGGTTCGCTTTCGCCGCAGTCGTACTGCTGACGGTCGGGCTGATCACCGTGCTCGTTCCGCGACGAGCCCGGCACGGCTACTGGCGGGGGAGCGCGCGCGTCTGCCTCCGGTCGATGGGCGTGCGGCTCACGGTCGAGGATCGACGTCCCGACGAGGCACGTCGAATTCGGGGAGCCCTCATCGTGGCCAATCACGTCTCCTTCCTCGACATCGTCGCGATGGCGTCGGTCGCGCCGGCCCGGTTCGTCGCCAAGCACGAGGTGGCGCAGATGGCGGGCTTCGGGATCGTCGCCAAGGCGTTCGGCGTCCTCTCGCACGTCCGCGGGGATCTCCGACTGTTGCGACCGATGATCGACACGGTCACCGGGATCCTCGACCGGGGACGTGCCGTGGCGGTGTTCCCCGAGGGCACCACCTGGTGCGGTGCGGCGTCCGGGCGGTTCCGCCCGGCGTTCTTCCAGGCGGCCGTCGACGCGGGAGTCCCCGTCCTGCCGATGCGGCTGACGTACAGCGAGTCGGGTCGCCCGACGACTCTCGCCGGGTTCATCGGCGACGACACGATCGGCGCCACATTCATGCGCATCGTGACCGCTCCCGAGCTCGTCGTCACGCTCACCGTCTTCGACCTGCAGCTCCCCGCGCCCGACCGCCTCGAGCTCGCGAAATCGGTGCAACGGCTCGTGAACCCGGCCGTCGACCTCTCCGACCGCCTGGTTCCGGTCGATCTCGTCGACACGGCGCGCCCGGCGCCGAGCCCCGTCTGACCCGACCGGGCCGCACGGGAACAACGCGCCAAGTCCGCGACAAGGCGACTCCAAGCCGTCGCGACCACGGTGTCCTCATCGACTACTCGAGAGGACACCCTCATGACCGACACGACTCAGCGGTGGGACGCCCGCCGCCCGATCACCCTCGCCGCAGTGTGTGCGGCCACCGCGATGCTGATGCTCGACATCGCGGTGGTCAACACGGCACTGCCTGCGATATCCCTCGACTTCGCCGCCGACCTCGGGGGACTCAAGTGGGTCATCGACGGCTACACCCTGGCGCTCGCATCGACCGTCCTCAGCGCGGGCGCGTGGGCCGACCGAGTGGGACGTCGACGGGTGTTCACGATCGGCGCGGTCGTCTTCACCGCGTCGTCGGTGTGGTGTGCGAGCGCCGACGGGATGCTGCTGCTGAACCTCGCTCGGGTGGCGCAGGGACTGGGCGCGTCGTTGCTGTTCGCGACCTCGCTGGCGCTCCTGGCGAACGCGTTTCCCGCCGGTCGTGAGCGTGCGACCGCACTCGCCGCATACGGCGCCACCATCGGCGCCGCGTTCGCCGTCGGCCCGCTGCTCGGCGGCGTGCTGACCGAGTGGCTCGACTGGCGCGCCATCTTTCTGATCAATGTGCCGGTCGGTCTGCTCATGCTGATCGGAGTCAGGTGGATCGACGAATCGCGCAGCGCGTCGCCCCGCCGCGGCGACTGGCTCGGTCAGCTGACGGCCATTGTCGCCCTGGCGGCGTTGACCGACGGATTCTTCGAGGCGGCGGAGGACGGATGGTCCGCGCCTCGCACCCTCGTCGTGTTCTCGGTCGCCGGGATCGCGTTCGTGGCCTTCCTGATCGTCGAGGCGTCCGTCGCCGAGCCGATGCTGCCGTTGGGACTGTTCGCGACTCGCGCGTTCGCCGGAGCACAGTGCGCGACGTTCGCGATCTCCGCGTCGATGTTCGCTGTGTTCGTGTACGTCACCCTGTATCTGCAAGGCGTGCTCGGGATGTCGCCCATCGAGGCGGGCCTGGTCTACCTTCCCGGTACCGCGGTGATGCTGATCGTCGCGGGAGCCACCGACAGACTGATGCTTCTCGTGGCGCCGCGGACACTGATCACGACGTCGTTGATCGCGGTGGCCGGTGGACTTGCGTGGATGACGATCGCCACGGTCGACGGGTCCGGGTGGAATCTGGTGCCGGGCTTCCTGCTGTCGTGCATCGGGGCAGGCGTCTTCAACCCGGTGCTGTCGGCCGTCGTGCTGTCCGAGAGCAGCGCAGACGACCTCGGACTCGCCACCGGCGTGAACGACGTGTTCCGACAGTCCGGCATAGCGCTCGGCGTGGCAGCGCTCGGCGCGGTGTTCCCGGCGCAGGCGGCCTTCGTCCCCGACGCCGCGCAGGAGTTCACCGATGCACTGGTCGTCGCGCTCTGGATCAGCTGTGGTGTGGCGGCAGTCGGTGCGCTGGTCGCGGCGGCGACGCTGGGTCGTGCCGTGCTCGGGGTTCCGCCGAGCGAGGAGTCCGGACGATCGACGCGAACCGGATCGGCCGGGGCGCTTCCAGTCGTAGGATCGCCTCGTGGATGAACGAGTCGATGCGTGAGTACCGTGCGCTCGGCCCCCTGACCGTTCTTCGAGACGGCGTACTGGTCGACCTGGGCTCACCCAAGCAGCGGGCGGTCCTCGCGGCGCTGCTGCTCGGTCGTGGGGCCGTGGTGTCGCGGGACCGGCTGATGGACGCGGTGTGGGGCGATCAACCGCCGCCCGCGGCGGGCACCAGCCTGCAGGCGTACATCTCCAACCTGCGCAGGCTCCTCCGGGACTCGGGCGGGGAGGCGTCGCCCATCCAACGGGTGAGTCCCGGATACCGCCTGGATCTCGGAGACGACGCGTTCGACGTCGCGGACTTCGAACGGTTAGCTCACACTGCTCAGGACGCTCGCCGCGAGAACAGGTGGGACGATGCGCTGGGCTTGTCGGCGAAGGCGCTCGATCTGTGGCGCGGCGGCCTGCTCGCCGAGTTCGGTGATCTCGAGTGGGTCGCCGTCCCGGCTGCGGCGCTCACCGAGACGTGGCGGGGAGTCGCGGAGATCCATGTGACGGCGCTGCTCGCGAAAGGCGAGATCACCGCGGCACTGGGTGAGATAGCGTCCCTCCGCTCGACTGACGTGCTTCGGGAGCGGGGCGTCTGGCTGCACATGATCGCCCTCTACCGCGCCGGTCGGGCCGCCGAATCACTCGCCGTGTTCGCCGCTCACACGCGGGCGATCGGCGACGAGCTCGGGCTCGACCCGGGTGTCGAGTTGAGCGAGCTCCAAGGCGCGATTCTGCGTCACGACCCGGAGATCGCGGCCTGGCCGCGGCCGCCGCACTGGCCGGGCGCCGAGGAGACGAGGGAGCCTGCCGTCGACGACGCTGCATCGATCGCGATGTCAGACGAGACTCGTCGTGCGGCACCGGCGCCACTGGTCGGACGGGCAGCGCTGGTCCAGCGGATCGCCGGACTCTACGATGCGGACCGAATCGGAACGCGGTGGCTGGCGCTCGTCGGTCCCGCGGGCATCGGCAAGACCCGCCTCGCACAGGAGGCCGCGCGTCTCGCCGAGGAGCACGGGGAGACCGCGCTCTGGGTCCGATGCCCGGACGCAGAGGGCATCCCCGCGTGGTGGCCGCTGCGCCAGTTGTGCCGTTCCCTCGGCGCCGACCCGGACGACGTCCTCTCCATCCCGGCCGGGGTGGACGCCGACACCGCCCGGTTCGCCGTCTACGAACGGGTTCAGGCAGTGCTGGAGGCGGCGGCGCCGCTCACGGTCGTCGTCGACGACGTGCAGTGGGCCGACGCCATGACGGCGGGCCTGCTCGGGTATCTGGCGTCGGTCATGACGCAGCCTCGGCTCACCGTGCTCCTCACAGTGCGCGAAGAAGAGGCCTGCGCCGCGACCCTGCGCCTTCGCGACGCATTGGTCCGCGCAGGCGGTGACGTCCTCGGGGTGTCGGGCCTGACCGAGAACGAGGTCGCCGATCTGGTGCGGGCCGTCGCCGACGACCTCTCGCCGACCGACGCCGCCGAGATCGCGGTCCGCACGGGCGGAAATCCGCTGTTCGTCACCGAATACGCCCGCCTTCCTGCGAGCGAACGCGCCGGGATGATGCCCGAAGCCGTTCGGTCGGTCCTCGGCAGACGGCTCGACACGCTCGATCCGCCGGTTCGAGAGGTGATCGGGTACGCGTCGCTGCTCGGCGAGGACATCGACGTCTCGTTCCTGGCCAGAGTCATGGACCGCTCGACCGCCGACGTGGCGGACTGCCTCGACGAAGCGGCCGACGAACGGATCGTGGTCTGGGCGTCGTCTGGCGGGCAGCCGGAGTTCGCGCACGGCCTGCTGAGAGAACAGGCTGCTGCATCGCTGGCGCCGTTGCGTCGCTGTCGTATGCATCAGCGGATCGCCGATGTGCTCGGCGACGTCGACGGAGTCGGAGCCACCGAGGCCAGGGCCGGGCATCTGCTGGAGGCGTTGCCGGTGGCCGACGTCGACGCCGTGGTGCGAGCGTGTCGCGCGGCGGCCGAACAGGCGTCGGCGCGATGGGATTCCGAGAGCACCGCCCACTGGTACGAACGCGCGCTCACCACGTACGAGTCGACCGTGGGCGGCGACGCCGATGTCGGGGTGCGCGACGGGCTCCTGGTCGCGATGCTGCGGGCGAATGCGCGCGCCGGGCGCGCCCAGCATGTGCTCGACACCGTGTGCAGCCGGTTGTCCGACGCTGTCGCCGACCGGTCCGGCGACACCGCGGGCCGCGTCGCTCGAACACTGCTGCGAGCCGGCGGCGGATGGCCGTGGATGTCGCCTGCCGAGGAGCCCGGCGAGCTGCACGCAGTTCTCGAACAGGCCGCCGTGACGTTCGAGGGTCGACCCGACGCACTCGTCGGCATTCTCGGTGCCCTTGCGATCGGCAACTGTTACCACCGTGACGCAGAGGTTCCCGCCGGGCTGCTGCGCCGAGCCGACGAGGCGGCCGCCGCAGTCGGGGATCCCGATGCGTTCGCCGACGCGGCGCTGGCCCGGCTCATCACCTACTCGGGCGTCGCGTCGCACGCGACCGAGCAGGTGGCGCTCGCGCGACGCATCGCCGAACTGCCGCACGCCGACGCTGACGTCGACGCGGTGATCACCGACTCGGTCATCACCATGGCGGCGTTCACCCTCGGGGACCTCGAATCGACGGTGTCGCACATGAGTCGGGCCATCGTGGGCAGTGAGCGCATGCGACTGCCGGTGCTTCGCGCTCAGCTGAGGTGGATGGAGATGGCGCTGGCGGTGTGGCACGCCGACTTCGACCTGGCGCGCGAGCACTTCCGCGTCGCGATGACGGTGCACCGGCAGACGGAGCTGTACGTCGCCGGGTCGGGCATGTTGGCGTTGATGGCGCTCGCCGGGCAGCAGGGCGTGGGCGAACTCGTCGACGAGGTCCTCGGCACCGACGAGAGCGGCCGGATGGACTGGGCGGCCGCCACGGTCGCTGCCTCGCCCGACAATCAGGTGGCCCGTCTCATGGCGGCGGGTGTCGCGACAGTCGCCTGGACACAGGGCGACGAGGCCACGGTCCGCGAGATGATCGAGATCTGGTCGAACGACGACCACCCGATGTTCTGGACGTCGCTCGCGCAGGCGACGGTGCTCGCCGACCTGGTCGCCGAACTCGGCCTCGTCGACCATGCGGCGGGCTTCCTCGAGTACCTCGCACCGTTCGCCGGGTGCATCGCCACGGTGGGCCAGGTCGGCTGCGTCGGCCCGGTGGACCTGGCGTTGGCACGTCTGCACCACCTGATCGACGACGCGGTGGCGGGGGATGCGGCGCTCGACCGTGCTCGCGAGGTGTGCACGTCTGCCCTCAGCCCGTCCGGGCTGCTCAGATGCCGCCTGGTCGAGGCGTCGAGGATGCCGGGCGGACCCGCGCGCGAGGCCGCACTCGCAGCCGTCGTCGAGGATGCTCGCGGCCTCGGACTGCCGCGCGTCGAGGCGAGCGCCCGCGCGCTGCGCGGGTGACCCGACCGGGTCCAAGCGCACTCCAAGAGTCCGGCAAGCGGTGGCCGACACGCTGTCCTCACAGCACCGGCGACGTGCCGCTGCCGACCCCGAGGAGCCCACCGTGACCACTGAATCAGCCCGCCGCGTCGACCGCGCCGACATCGCAGCTCTGCGGTCGTCGGTCCGCGGCGAGGTCCACCGTCCGACCGATGCCGGCTACGAGACCATCGCCTTCAACGTCGCCGTGTCCAGGCGCCCATGGGCGGTGATCGACGTCCTGGACGCGGCCGACGTCGCGGCCGTGATGGAGTTCGCGGCCGCGAACGGGATGACGGTCGCCGTGCACGCCACCGGACACGGCGCCACCGAGATCGACGGCGACACCCTGCTCGTCCGCACCCGGCGCCTCGACGGTCTGCACGTCGACGCGGTCTCCAGGACGACGCGTGTCGGCGCAGGCCTGCGCTGGCAGGCGGTGATCGATGCGGCTGCGCCTCTCGGTCTGGCGCCGGTCTGCGGTTCGGCTCCCGGTGTCGGCGTCGTCGGGCTGCTGACCGGCGCGGGGATCGGACCGATGGTCCGGGCTCTCGGAAGCTCGGCGGATCACGTGCGCGAGTTCACCGTCGTGACCGGCGACGGCCGTGTCCACCGAGCGGCCCCTGACGAGAACCCCGAGCTGTTCTGGGGGCTTCGCGGTGGCAAGGGAACCCTCGGGGTGGTGGTCGAGACGGTGATCGATCTGCTCCCGCTGCGGGGCTTCTACGGCGGCGCCCTGTACTTCGACGGCGACGACGCCGCTGCCGTGCTGCACGCATGGCGCGTATGGACGCAGACTCTGCCCGACGACGTCGACACGTCTGTCGCGCT
This sequence comes from Gordonia malaquae, assembly GCF_037148075.1. NCBI lineage: Bacteria > Bacillati > Actinomycetota > Actinomycetes > Mycobacteriales > Gordoniaceae > Gordonia > Gordonia malaquae. The sequence goes on from NZ_JBBCUB010000001.1 coordinate 876,731, forward strand.
CCTGCGGCTGCCCGAGATGCCCGGCGTCCCGCCGATGCTCGCAGGTCGACTGACCGTCGCCGTGCGGTTCGCGAGCCTCGCCGATCCCGACACCGCAGCGGGCGTCCTCGCACCGATGCGGGCGATCGCGCAGCCGGTCCTGGACGCCGTCGCGCCGATGCCCTACGCGGCGATCGGTGCGATCCATGCTGACCCGACCGATCCGGTGCCGGTGTGCGAGGACTCGGCTCTGCTGCGTGAGGTGACCGCCGACACCGTCGTCGCATTGCTCGACGAGGCCGGGCCCACGGTCCCGAGTCCACTGCTGATGGTGGAGATCCGCCTGCTCGGTGGTGCGCTGGCCCACGCCGACGCCGCGCACAGCGCACTCAGCCACCGCGACGCCGCGGCCAACGTTCAGGTGGTCGGAGTGCTCGCACCGCCGATCGCCGACGCTGTTCCGAAGGCGGTGTCGTCCCTGATCTCCGCGCTGGCGCCGTTCAGCGACGGTGCACGGCTGCCGAACTTCACCGCGTCCTCCGATCCGGCGGTGATCGCTCGGTGCTACGACGACGACACACGCGCTTGGCTCGGTGCGCTCGCCCGGCAGTACGACCCGGCGGACGTGCTCGCCGTCGGCCAGGTGGTCCGATGATTTCTTCCCCCTCACCGGGCGCGGCTATCGTGGTGGGGTCATGTCCACGCCCCAGCAGCCTGCCTACCTCGACAACGCAGCGTCCACCGCACTCGTCGCGGAGGCTCGTGCGGCGATGGAGTCGGCCTGGGCGAGGCCGGGCAACTCGTCGTCGCTGCACGGTTCGGGGCGACGGGCCCGCCGCATCCTCGAGGAGTCGCGCGAGTCGATCGCGCGCGACCTGGGAGCTCGGCCCTCCGAGGTGATCTTCACCAGCGGCGGCACCGAGTCGGACAATCTTGCACTCAAAGGCATCTACGCCGCCCGGCGACGCGAGGACGACCGTCGACGCACCGTCGTCGTGTCGGCCGTCGAGCACCATGCGATCCTCGATCCCGCGCAGTGGCTCGCCGATGAGGCCGGCGCGAACCTCGCGGTGCTGCCCGTAGACGAGAACGGGGCGGTCAGCGTCGCCGCGTTGCGTGAATTGCTCGCATCCGACGCCGACTCGGTCGCGGTCATCTCGGTGATGTGGGCGAACAACGAGGTCGGCACCGTCCAACCCATCGCCGAAGTCGCCAGGCTCGGCGCAGAGTACGGCGTACCGGTGCACTCGGACGCCATCGCCGCCGCGGGGCATCTGCCGATCGACTTCGCCGAGAGCGGACTGTCGGCGCTGAGCATCGCGGGCCACAAGTTCGGCGGACCACAGGGCACGGGTGCGCTCCTTCTGCAGCGAGACGTGGCCTGCACCCCGTTGCTTCACGGCGGCGGCCATGAACGAGACATCCGATCCGGTACGCAGGATGTTCCCGCCGCCGCCGGGATGGCGGCGGCGTTGCGGGCGGCCGTCACGCATCGTGATGCGCACAACGCTCACGTCGTCGCCCTTCGCGACCGCCTGCGCGACGTGCTGGTCGCGGTCGGCGGCGTTCAAGTGAACGGCGCCCTCGGACATCCGGACGCGGCCGATGCGCTGCCGGGGATCGTCCACGTGTCGTTCGACGGCTGCGAAGGCGATTCGCTGCTCATGCTGCTCGACGCCAAGGGCGTGGAGTGCTCAACCGGTTCCGCGTGCACCGCAGGCGTGGCGGCTGCGAGTCACGTGCTCTTGGCGATGGGCCTGGACATGGGCACAGCGCGCGGTTCGTTGCGCTTTTCGCTGGCCCACGACAACAACAACGACGATGTGACCGTGGTCGCCGATGTGATCGGCGACGTGGTCGACAGGGCACGAGCGGCGGGCCTGCTCAGTGCGGGGTCTCGAACGGGAGGGAGACGCTGATGCGTGTACTTGCAGCGATGAGCGGTGGAGTCGACTCGGCGGTCGCCGCCGCCCGAGCAGTCGAAGCGGGACACGACGTCGTCGGCGTCCACTTGGCACTGTCGACGGCGCCGGGAGCACTGCGTACCGGATCGCGCGGCTGCTGCTCGCGCGAAGACGCCGACGACGCTCGGCGTGCCGCCGACGTGTTGGGCATCCCGTTCTACGTGTGGGACTTCGCCGACCGGTTCAAGGAAGACGTCATCGACGAGTTCGTCGCGTCGTACGCCGCGGGGGAGACTCCCAACCCCTGCCTCTCGTGCAACGAGAAGATTAAGTTCTCGGCGCTGGCCGAGCGGGCGGAGGCGCTCGGCTTCGACGCCCTCGCGACCGGCCACTACGCACGCTTGGAGAACGGCGAGCTGCGCCGCGCAGTCGACGACGACAAGGATCAGTCGTACGTGCTCGCCGTACTCGACCACGAGCAGCTGTCGCGGGCGATGTTCCCCATCGGCGACACTCCGAAGCCGCAGATCCGTGAAGAGGCGGAGAGACGAGGCCTGTCGGTCGCGAACAAGCCCGACTCGCACGACATCTGCTTCATTCCGACGGGTGACACACGCGCATTCCTCGGTGCGCGGATCGGCATCCGCCCCGGTGCGGTGATCGAGAAGTCGACGGGTGAGAAGCTCGCCGACCACGAGGGTGTGCACGGATTCACCATCGGGCAGCGCAAGGGACTCGGCATCGAGGGGCCAGGCCCGGACGGAGCGCCACGCTACGTCACCGGCATCGACCCGGAGACCGGCACGGTCACCGTCGGATCGGCCGCCGACCTGGACGTCTCCTCGATCATCGCCGCGCGTGCGATCTGGACGTCGGGCGTCACTCCGGACGGACCGGTCGAATGCACCGTCCAGGTGCGTGCTCACGGCGGGCTCGCACCAGCGGTCGCCACCCCGATCGAGGTCGACGGCGGACCGGGCGTCCGCATCGACCTGCGGAGCCCGCTGCGCGGCGTCGCCCGAGGGCAGGCAGCTGTGCTGTACGCCGCAGACGAGGCGAACGGCGACCTCGTCCTCGGCTGCAGCCGCATCGCCGACACCGTCCAGGTCACTCGGTGACATTCGTCGGCTCGCGGGTGCCGACCGGACTCGGCACCGGGCTCGGGCCGATGCCGGGCGTCGACCCCGCAGAAGCCGTCGCCGTCGTCTCGGGGGAGACCGACTTCGCCTTCGTGCCGGAACTGCCCGCCCGCGGAATCGGCGCCGATCCCGTGGGCCGTGCGGGTGCAGTCCTGATCGACATGCCGTTCGAGATGATCCACGACGCGTACCGGCTCACCTCCCGGCCCGGGTCGGTGACCAGGCGAGCGCGCGACCTGCTGGCCAGGGACCTCGACGCACTTGAGGAGCACTGGGATTCGAACGGCCTCATCGACACCGGGAAGCTCCTCAAAGTCCAACTCTGCGGACCGTTCACCTACTCGGCACAGGTCGAGCTCCGGAACGGGCACAAAGTGGTCCGCGACCGCGGCGCGCGCCTGGACGTCGTCGCATCGATGACCGACGGACTCGTCGAGCACGTGAAAGAACTGCGGCGCAGACTGGGCGCGGAGATCGTCGTCCAACTCGACGAACAGCAGATCGATGCGGTGCTGAACGGCAGCGTGCAACCGCTCACCAGGCTGGACGCCATCCCGCCCGTGCCGATGTCGCTGATCGTCCAGCGATTCGAGGAGATGGCCGCGGCGATCGACACGCCGATGATCCTGCACGGCGCGAGCACTCCGCAGTCCGCGTTGGTCAGGATGCTGCCGTCGTACGCGGTCACCGTCGACCTGTCGACTCCGTCGACCGACATCGGGAAGGACCGGATGGCCGAGTTCCTCGACGCCGGCGGCGTGATGCTCGCGGGGGTGGTCCCGACCTCTCGGCCGGCGGTGGAGCCGCGCCCGGAGGAGATCGCTCAGGGCTTGGCTCGTCTCATGGACGAGATCGGGATGAACCGCTCGGTCCTGCGCGACAACGTCGTCGTGACACCGCACAGCGGCCTCGCCGACGCCGCGCCGTCGTGGGCCGCCAGCGCGCTTCGCATCGCGTCGCAGACCGCCGAACTCCTCGCATCAGACCCCGCAGCGCTCTAAGACGCGACGGGCGATCCAGACGGAACGCGCCGCTCGGTCGTCCCCTGCTCGTTGAGCGAGTCGAAGCGAGTCGAAGCGTGCCCGCGTCCCCGACGGACTATCCGTCCAACAGTGCGATGGCACGTTTGGGCGCGATCTGTCGGAAGGCGGCGTCGAGGAGCTCGACGACCTCCTCCCAATCACAGTCCAGTGCGAGGTCGATCCCCAGCCAGCCGTACGCGCCGACGTACGCCGGAACGAAGAACCGCTCATCCTGGACCAGGGCGTCGCGCTCGGCCGGATCAGGGACGAAGAGCAGTGCGTTGTCGTGGACGATCTTCGTCTCGCCCTTTCGAGAGCCGCCGTACATCGCGAACATCTTCCCGCAGCGGAACGTCGGCCGACCGTGCGCGACCTTCTCGGTCGCCTCGGGCAGGGCGAGTGCACGTTCACGAAGGAGCGCGAGGATCGGGTCGGCGTCGTCGAACATGATCGGGTGCGGCATGTGGCCAGCGTAATCGTCTCCCGGACATGTCGGAGGGCTGCGTTAATCTGAACCCGTGACCGACGCCCAGACGCCAACGCCCTCCGACGCCGCCGCCCGCGAATGGGCAGAGCTCGCCGACGAGGTGCGCGGACACCAGTTCCGCTACTACGTGCAGGACGCGCCGACGATCAGCGACGGAGAGTTCGACTCCCTGCTCAAGCGACTGATGGCGCTCGAAGAGGAGCACCCGGAACTCGCGGTCGCCGACTCGCCGACGAAATTGGTCGGCGGCGGATTCTCCACCGACTTCGCGTCCGTCGACCACCTCGAACGGATGATGTCCCTCGACAACGTCTTCGACTCGGATGAGATGCGCGGCTGGGTGTCGCGCACCGAAGCGGATGCAGGAGTCGGGATCGACTTCCTCTGCGAGCTGAAGATCGACGGAGTCGCGCTCGCCCTGGTGTACGAGAACGGGACCCTGGTCCGTGGTGTCACGCGCGGCGACGGCCGCACGGGTGAGGACGTGACGCTCAACGCGCGCACCATCGTCGGGGTGCCGCATCAGCTGTCGTCCGATGTTCGTCCGGTGCCGGAACTGCTCGAGGTCCGCGGCGAGGTGTACTTCCGGCTGGAAGACTTCGCGACCCTCAACGCGTCGTTGGTGGCGGACGGGAAAGCACCGTTCGCGAATCCCCGCAACTCGGCGGCGGGCTCGCTGCGTCAAAAGAATCCCCAGGTCACGGCTCGACGAAATCTGCGGATGATCTGCCACGGCATCGGCCGGATCGACGGGTGGCGGCCGGAGTCGCTGCACGACGCGTACGTCGCGCTGGCCGAGTGGGGCCTGCCGGTGTCGACGCACACCCGCAAGGTGGTCGGAGCCGATGCGGTCCTCGACGCGGTCGCGTACTGGGGTGAGAATCGCCATTCGCCGGAACTCGATCACGAGATCGACGGCCTTGTCGTCAAGGTCGACGATGTGACGCTGCAGCGCAGGCTCGGAGCCACCTCCCGTGCACCGCGGTGGGCGATCGCCTACAAGTACCCACCCGAGGAGGTCACCACCAAACTCCTCGACATCATGGTCGGTGTCGGACGCACCGGGCGTGTCACCCCGTGGGCGCTGATGGAGCCGGTCACCGTCGCCGGATCGACCGTCGCCCGCGCGACCCTCCACAACGGTTTCGAAGTGCAGCGCAAGGGTGTGCTGATCGGTGACACCATCACGATCCGCAAGGCGGGCGACGTGATCCCCGAGGTACTCGGGCCGGTCGTCGAACTGCGTGACGGCACCGAACGCGAGTTCGTGATGCCCGTCGAATGCCCAGAGTGCGGAACCACACTTGCGCCCGCCAAAGAAGGCGACAAGGACATCCGTTGCCCCAACCAGCGGACGTGTCCCGGCCAGCTGCGGGAACGGCTGTTCTACCTAGCCGGACGCGGCGCGTTCGATGTCGAAGCACTCGGTTATGAGGGCGCCCAGGCGCTCTTGTCCAGCGGCGTGCTCGTCGACGAGGGTGATCTGTTCTCCCTGACCGAGGACGACCTGCTCCGCACCGACATCTACACGACCAAAGACGGTGCGCTGTCGGCCAACGGGCGCAGGCTCCTCGACAACCTCGACAAGGCCAAAGACGTCCCACTCTGGCGAGTGCTCGTCGCACTGTCGATCCGTCACTGCGGACCCACACCGTCCCGCGCCCTCGCGACCGCGTTCGGCTCACTCGAAGCGATCGAGAACGCATCGGTGGAGGAACTGGCGCAGGTGGACGGTCTGGGACCGACCCGGGCGGCGAGCGTCCACGACTGGTTCTCCGTCGACTGGCATCACGACATCGTCGCGAAGTGGCGTGCCGCGGGCGTGTCGATGGAGGACGAGGTGGACGAGACCGTCGTGCGGACTCTCGAAGGCAAGACGCTGGTCGTCACCGGTTCGCTCGTCGACTTCACGCGTGACGGCGCGAAGGAGGCCATCATCGCGCGCGGCGGCAAGGCGTCGGGATCGGTGTCGAAGAAGACCGACTACGTGATCATCGGCGACGCACCGGGCAGCAAGGCGGCCAAAGCCGAAGACCTCGGCGTGCCGATCCTCGACGAGGACGGGTTCAAGGTGCTGCTCGAGACGGGCGCCCCGCCCATCGAGTGATCAGCGGCCGTGCTCGATGACCGTGCTGAGGATCCCGGTGAGGTAACCCAGGCGTGCGACCTCGGACGGCCGGAAGTCGGGTCCTCCGGTGCGGCCGAGGACGAGTGCCTTCGCGCCGTCGCCCAGGGGAGCGGCGGCGAGTGTCGTGTCCATGTCGCGCCAGATCGCCGGAACCCAGTCGAGGTCGCCCCCGAAGCTCGTCGCGGCGTGAAGCGGAAGCCAGTCGGCCTGTTCGAGTGGAGTCTCGGGGGCGCCGGAACTTCCGAAAAGGGTGAGGACGTCGACGCCCGGGCGCGCGACGATCATCGCCCACGAGGCGCGCAGCACCCGTGGTGCGAGGTCGACGAGCACCTGGTAACGGTCCGTCGCGGCCGTCGCGACGACGTCGATCAGTTCCAACTCCTGATGCGTGTCGAGGACGTCGGAGAACGGCCGCAGTGATTCCACGTGCACGTCGTGGACGTTCTCCGCTGCGGTGATCAGGGTGTCGGGCAGTGCGGTGACGGGAAGCTCGACGACGATGTCGTCGACCGCATATCCGTCACCGCGCTCGATCACTTCGAGTGATTGGATGTCGGCGCCGACCGCACCGAGCTCCACCGCGAGCATGCCGAGGCTGCCTGGGCGGTCGGAGAGGCGCAGGCGCAGCAGGTACGACAACGCGGTTACTGCTGCGGAGCAGGATGGCCGGGAGCGACCTGCTGGGCCTGGGGCGCGAACTGCTGCTGCGGCGGCGCCTGGCCGTCGACCGAGCGAACGCCGACCGCGGTGCCGTAGGCGCACACTTCGACACCGCCGCCGCCCGCGTACTCGGTGGTCTCGAAGCGGAAGGCGACGACAGCGTTCGCGCCGCGCCCCTGCGCCTCGGTTGCGAGGCGACTGAGGGCCTCCTGGCGGCATTCGTGCAGAAGCTGCGTGATGCCTTTGAGCTCACCGCCCGCCAGCGACTTCAGTCCTGCTCCGATGTTGGAACCGATATGACGCGAGCGAACGGTGAGGCCGAAGCACTCACCGAACACGTGCTCGATCCGGTAGCCGGGCAGCTCGTTCGTCGTGACGATGATCATGGGCACAGGCTACGTCGCTCGACGTGTGTCGGCCAGTGCAGGGCGCACAATCGTTCATCTGGATGTAGGACATGCCAGATGGGGGTGGAGGCGACTGCGGAGTGGCGACGGCGGTCCCATATCCTTGAGGACATCCATCCATCTGCGTCTACCCGCCTGCGTGCACCCATGTGGGCCGTAGGCGAGAAAGGTCCGGCGATGTCACCCGAACCTGAGTCCGCAATCAGCCGCGACGAGGTCGCGCACCTGGCGCGTCTGTCGCGCTTGGCGCTGACCGACGCCGAGCTCGACCAGTACGCCGGGCAGCTGAACTCGATCCTCACCCACGTCGCTCAGGTCGCCGAAGTCGCGGCCGACGACGTTCCGCCGACGGCGCATCCCGCCGACCTGCAGAACGTGCTCCGACTCGACGTCGTCGTGCCGTCGCTCACGCCCGAACAGGCTCTGTCGGGCGCACCGGCCGTCGAACAGGACAGATTCGCCGTCCCGCAGATCCTCGGGGAGGAACAGTGACCGATACCACCACCCGCGCAGCAGGTGAGATCACCGGGCTGACCGCCGCGGAGCTCGCAGGCAAGATCGCCGCCCGTGAACTGTCGTCCGTAGAGGTGACCCAGGCGCACCTGGATCGCATCGCCGAGATTGACGGCGAGCTCGGCGCGTTCCTGCACGTCGGCGCCGCGGAGGCGCTCGACGCTGCGAAGGCCGCCGACGCCGCGATCGCCGCAGGCGAGGCGCCCAGTGCGCTCACAGGCGTCCCGATCGCGCTCAAGGACGTGTTCACCACCGTCGACGCTCCGACCACCTGCGGTTCGAAGATCCTCGAGGGCTGGGTGTCGCCGTACGACGCGACGCTCACGCAGCGTCTGCGCGCGGCGGGCATCCCGATCCTCGGCAAGACCAACATGGACGAGTTCGCGATGGGATCGTCCACCGAGAACTCCGCGTACCAGGTGACACGCAACCCGTGGGACGTCGACCGCATCCCCGGCGGCTCCGGCGGCGGCAGCGCGGCGGCGCTCGCGTCGTTCCAGGCGCCCCTGGCGATCGGCACCGACACCGGTGGCTCCATCCGCCAACCGGCTGCTGTCACGGCGACAGTCGGTGTGAAGCCCACGTACGGCACGGTGTCGCGCTACGGACTCGTCGCATGCGCTTCGTCCCTCGATCAGGGCGGACCGTGCGGCCGCACCGTGCTCGACACGGCCCTGCTGCACGAGGTGATCGCCGGGCACGATCCGCGTGACTCCACGTCGATCGACGTCCCGGTGCCCGACGTGGTCGGCGCAGCTCGGGCCGGCGCGACCGGGGATCTGACCGGCGTGCGGATCGGCGTCGTCAAGCAGCTGCAGGGGGAGGGCTACCAGGCCGGCGTCCTCGAGTCGTTCCAGCAGGCGTGTGCCACGCTGACCTCGCTCGGCGCGACCATCGTCGAGGTGGACTGCCCGAACTTCTCGTACGCGCTGGGCGCGTACTACCTGATCCTGCCGTCGGAGGTCTCGAGCAACCTCGCACGCTTCGACGCCATGCGGTACGGCCTGCGCGTCGGCGACGACGGCACACACAGCGCCGACGAGGTCATGGCCCTCACGCGTGCCGCGGGCTTCGGTCCCGAGGTGAAGCGGCGCATCATGATCGGCACCTACGCGCTGAGCTCCGGCTATTACGACGCCTACTACGGCCAAGCGCAGAAGGTTCGCACGCTCATCGCACAGGATTTCGCCAAGGCCTACGCCGACGTCGACGTCCTGATCTCACCGACCACGCCCACCACGGCGTTCAAACTCGGTGAGAAGGTCGACGATCCGCTGGCCATGTACCTGTTCGACCTGTGCACCCTGCCCGTCAACCTGGCCGGAACCGCCGCCATGTCGGTGCCGTCGGGCACCGCGTCCGACGGCGGCGCGGTGCTGCCCGTCGGTCTGCAGATCATGGCGCCCGCGTTGGCGGACGACCGTCTGTACCGCATCGGCGCCGCCTACGAAGCAGCACGCGGCCCGATCGTCTGACACCCGGGAGGGAGTTCGCCGACGGCGAGCCCCTGCTCGATCCCGTAGTGGTGTCCGGTGCCGACCGGGCCGTCGAGTGAGACGGCCAGGTCGAGAGCGGTCCCGACGACGGACAGCCCGGGTATCCACGGCAACTGCTGTCGCGGGGCCCCGATCGTCGTCGTTCCGCCGACGTGGTCGGGCGCTCGCCACGCCAGTGACGCGTCGAAGTCCGCCACCGGGTCGGTGGCGTTCGCCAACACCACCCGCGGCTCGCACGCGGGCAGGGACTCGACGGTGCCCGCAGGAGGACCCGACAGCACGGTCCCGTCGATCGCGACCTGGTGGTCGTCGGCCCACGCCCTGGCGGCGTCCGCGCCGATCGCGCCGAGGCTCTGCCCGAACAGGTACACGTCGGGTCGGTCGGGTGAGGCGCTGATCCGGCGGTCCAGCGCACGCACGAGGGCGATCGCGCTGTCGCTCGCGGCGGCAGGCGACCGCACATAGGCCTGCCACGACGGGACGTCGGAGTACTGCATCGCCAGGAATGCGACGTCGTCGTCGAAATACCGGCGGAAGCCTGCGACAGCGCTGGCGTCGACCCAGCCGGACCCGGTCGGGACGATCACCACGACCGCGCCGGTGTGCGGTTTCGTCGCCCAGTCGTCCACGAGTGCCTGCGCCCTCGCGTCGACATCGGCCGTCGGGTCGAGCATGGAGTAGCTCAGCGCGGGATCGGCGGGAATGTCGGGGGCTGCGGCCCGAGCGTGCGCTGCGGGGCCCGCGATGAGGGCGGTCAGCAGTGCGCCGACCGCCCACACCCGGCCGGGGAGCCAGACCAGCGCCAGACCGACGGCGAGCGGCACGCCCGCCGCGGCAGCCACCCACAGCACGCCGGGAGCGGGGGCGCCGACATTCTCGGCGACACGGGTCTGCCACCACAGCGCACCGACCACCGCGGCAGCGCCTGCGACTGCCGCCGCCGACACGAGTTCCGACGACGCGGCCCGGCGCCTTCCCAGGCGAGCGCTGACGGCTCCGACACCCATCCCGAGCAGTGTCAGCACGGTGCCGACCGCTGCGGAGACCATCGCCGCGCGGGGAAGCTGACCGGGTGCGAGAGCGAGCGCCCATCCGATCAGGCCGCCGAGAAGCGCGGCGGACGAGATCCGCGGCGCGCTCATCGTCGACCCGCCAGCGACTCGGTGACACGGAGAGCGGCCGACGCCGCCATGTCGCCTGCGGACTCCGGAACCGGGGCCGACCAGTGTTGCCTCCACGAGTTCGCGTCGAGTCCGACTCCGGCGAGACTCGCCGCGGCATCGCACACCGGGTTGCTGCACGACCGGTGCATGGCGTCGACGAGCATCTCGTCGAGCGCGAGCCGCGCCCACGGTGCGGCGGGCCGGCCGGTCCGATCGCCGTAACGCAGCAGGTCGTATCCGAAGTCGTGACTTCGACACAGCGGCTCGAATCGGTCAGGCATCGGGACGGGCGACGAACAGTCGCCCGTGGTGTTGACCGGTCCGCCGTCCTCGACGCCCGGTCGGTAGCCCATCACTGCGGGGAAGTCGGAGGGGAGTGCAGTCAGTGCCTGCTCCGGGTGATCACCGACCAGCGCAGCGATCGTCTTCTCGGCTGGGTTCGTGATCGGCCCGATCGTGGTCGGCGCGCCCGATGCGGCGGCCGCCGCAGCTGTCGTGCCGAGGACCAGGGTGGCGAACACGGCGATCGCGGATGCGGCGACGACACGACGGGCAACAGCGCGGAGAGTGAGGTTCTCGGTCATGACGTCAACGTTCTCGGGCCCGGGCACCAGGCCGGATCGCCCGCGAAAGCGATTGTGGGGCCCTACGTTTCGGGCAGGGCTCGGCGATCTCTCACCCTCCGGGCGGAGTCGGATCTCCCTCTCGCGGGGGAGGTGCCCGACGCGTTCGCCGATCTACGGTTGACGGGTGAAACGTCTGACCCGTACTCGATCCGCGTTGAACCGCGTGTCGTTCGACGCCGTGCCCGACCCCGCGGTCCGGCACTACCTGAACAACCGGTGGAACTGGTTGGGCATGCTGTTGGCCGTGATCATGACGTCGATCACCTGGCCGACTGTCGCCCAGACTCATCAGATCGCGGCGTACCTGCTTCCCGCATTCGCGATCGCGGCATGTGCGCCGCTGGCGTTGATGTTCGCCGGCCCGAAGGCGGTGCGGACCGGATGGGCGATGGTGACGGTGACGGCCTCTGCGACGAGCCTGATCCCGCACTCCGCCGACGTGATCCCGATGCCGGTGTCGATGTTCCTCGTGCTGCTCGCGATGACGTTCGCAGCACTGCTGACACAGAATCTGGACCGGATCCCGGTCCTCACCGTGATCACCGCGGGCGCCTTCTTCGTCGGACTGGGCCCCGACATGCGCATCGGATGGATCTTCGCCCTGGTCGTCGTCGCCATCGGGACATCATTCGTGCGGTATCGAGTGACGTCGCAGAAGGTGATCTCGGAGCAGGTCAGTGCCACCGAACACGCACAGGCGAGAGAGGCGGTGCTCGCCGAGCGGACCCGGATCGCCCGCGAACTCCACGACGTGGTCGCACACCGGATGTCGATGGTCGTCGTGATGTCGCAGACCGCGAAGTACCGGCTGGCGGCCGGCGACCCGGCGGAGACGATCGGCCCCGGCGCCGACGCCGAGTTCACCGCGATCGCCGAGGCGGCGCGTCAGTCGCTGGACGAGGTCCGCCAGTTGCTCGGCGTCCTGCGTCCGTCGGATGCTGATGCGAACGACGGCACGGGGTCGGCCGACCTGCGCCCGATGCAGGGAGTGGGCGACCTTCCCGACCTGATCGACTCCGTACGTGCGGCCGGTGTGACCGTCGACTTCGCCGACCGCGTCGACGAGTGGGGTGATCCGGGGGCCGCGGGCACCGCCGTATACCGCATTGTCCAGGAGTCGCTGACGAATGCGGCCCGTCATGCGCCCGGTTCGGCCGTCGTCGTTCGACTAGATCGGGACGGCGAGTCCGTCGTGGTCTCGACGGTCAACGGACCGAGCGCCGACCCTGACCACACGATCCGCCCCGGCGGCGGTCAGGGCCTGATCGGAATGAATGAACGGGCGTCGGCCGTCGGCGGAGAACTGTCGTCCGGGGCCACACCCGACGGAGGCTTCGCGGTCACCGCCCGCATCCCGCTCGCCACTCGATAGGCTTTGTCGAGTGTCAGTGACAGTGGTGATCGCCGACGATCAGGCGATGGTCCGTGCCGGTTTCGCCGCGCTCTTGAACGCCGCCCCCGACATCTCGGTGCTCGGAGACGCCGAAGACGGGATCGCGGCAGTCGAGGTCTGCAAGCGGCTTCAGCCCGACATCGTGCTGATGGATGTCCGAATGCCCCGGCGAGACGGTCTGTGGGCTGCGGAGCAGATCATCGCGAGCGGATCGGCGACCAAGGTGTTGATGCTGACCACGTTCGACATCGACGACTACGTGTACTCCGCTCTGCGGATCGGGGCGTCAGGGTTCATGCTCAAGGACGCGCCGGCCGACGAACTGGTCCGTGCGGTCCGCGTGGTCGCTGCAGGTGATGCTCTGCTGGCGCCGTCGGTCACGCGGCGGCTCATCGCCGAGGTCACCTCACGGGCGGCCAAGCCGGTGTCGACCGCCGTCGACGTGCTCACTCCACGCGAGCGGGAGGTGCTCGAAACGGTCGCCGACGGCAAGTCGAATGCGGAGATCGCCGTCGACCTGTTCGTCTCCGAACAGACCGTGAAGACGCACGTGAGCAATGTGCTCGCCAAACTCGGCCTGCGGGATCGAGCCCAAGCTGTGGTCTTCGCGTACGAGAACGGACTCAAGTAGGCCGACCACCCGACCCTGCGCCGCGAAAAGTGTTGTCATTGAACCCATCAGCGGTGCGGACCACGTGCCGCCGCGACACGAGAGGACTTCCGGCATGGGGCGTTTCGGCATCCTGACCTCCGGCGGCGACTGCCCAGGGCTCAACGCGGTGATCCGCGGAACCGTTCTCCAGGGAGAGACGCTGCACGATCAGGAGTTCGTCGGGTATCTGCGCGGCTACCGGGGTCTCGTCTACGGCGACGTGATGCCGCTCGATCGCTCCGTGGTCCGCGGCATCTCGTCACAGGGCGGCACGATTCTGGGGACCAGTCGATTCGGCCCGTACACCGAGCCCGACGGCACCCCGGACAACATCAAGGCCCACATGAAGAGGCTGGGTGTCGACGGTGTGATCGCCATCGGCGGCGACGGCACGATGGCCGCGGCGAACCGACTGTATGAGGACGGTATCCCGGTCGTCGGTGTCCCGAAGACCATCGACAACGACCTCGAGGCCACGGACTACACGTTCGGTTTCAACACCGCTGTCGAGATCGCCACCGAAGCCGTCGACCGGCTGCGGACGACCGGCAACTCCCACAAGCGATGCATGGTCCTCGAAGTGATGGGCCGCCACGCGGGATGGATCGCCATGTATGCCGGGACTGCAGGCGGTGCGCACGCGATCCTGATTCCGGAACAGCCGGAGAATCTCGATCAGATCTGCGAGTGGGTGCAGAGCGTCCGACTGCGCGGGCGTTCGCCGATGGTGGTCGTCGCCGAGGGTTTCACTCTGCCGGACATGGACGAGGCGCACTCGCACAAGGGGATGGACGGCTTCAACCGTCCACGCCTCGGCGGAATCGGCGAGATCCTCGCACCGCTCATCGAGGAGAAGACCGGCATCGAGACCCGGGCGACTGTGCTCGGCCACATCCAGCGCGGCGGCGTCCCGTCGGCATGGGACCGTGTCCTCGGCACCCGTTTCGGCCAGGCTGTGAGCGACATGGTGGCCGATGAGGCGTGGGGTCAGATGGTCGCGCTGCGCGGCATGGACATCGAACGGGTCCCGTTCTCCGAGGCCGTCGGCCACACCAAGAACGTTCCACTCGACCAGTACCGGGGCGCCCGCGCGATCTTCGGCTGACCCGGCTTCCCCTCCTGCTCCCACTGCTCCTTGAGCGAGCTCGCGAGTCGAAGGGTCTCACGTGCAGGCCTTTCGACTCGCTCCGCTCGCTCAAGGAGCAGTGGGGGACTGCGGCGTCGCGGCACGAGCAGTGGGGGACTGCGGCGTCGTTGCACGGAGCAGTGGGACTGCGGGGCGATCGAGTCCGCGTGAGTCACGAGGGCGGCGCCTCCCATGAAGTCTGATCGATCAGTTCCCACAGCGCTGCTCGGCAGTCTGCGAGCCGGTCTATGCCGATGACATCGGCGAAGCGGTCGTCGAGGCGGTCGGCGATCGATTGCGCCTGCAGTGCTGCGGCTCTGCCTCGGTCGGTGAACGACACGAGGTAGGCGCGGGCGTCTGCCGGGTCGCGGATGAGGCTGACAAGACCCTTCGACTCGAGTTCGCGGACGATCGGTCCCACTGTCTGCTTGGTCGTGCCGAGTCGCCGAGCGGTGTCTGTCACGCTGAGCGGCGAATCGGCGATCGCGGCGAACACGCGGAGGTGGACCGCGCGGATGTCGGGCTGCCCCGAGTCGGCCAGCTCGGCGAGTACTCGATCGCTGACCAGGATCGCGAGTCGTCGACTGAGCGCGCCGATGCGTGAGGTCGGACCGACGCCGCTGTCGGCGATTGATGTCGACGTGTCGGTGATCTCGTTCATCTTCGCCATGTTAGTCAGGTAACCTTACGATTGATTTAGACAGGTTACCTGACCGATTGGAGTTCAACTCATGGCACCACGACGGCCTGTGGGCGACGTGCGACATCCGTGGATGGTGGGCGCCGCTCTGCTCGCCGTCTCCGGCGTCACCCACGTCGTCCAACTCGCGTTCTACAGCGGAGTCGCATTCGGCGCCGCAGCGTTCGGCGTCCTGTACTTCGGTTTGGCGGCGGCGCAGTTCGCACGGCCCCTCGCGATCGGGCTCACGTGGGCGTGCGTGGTCGCGCCGACGATCGGTGGCGTTCTGGGAGTGCTTCGATTCGTGCACGCACAGCCCAACCCGTTCAGCGTGGTTCACGTGATCATGGACCTGATCCTCGTGCCGTGCTTCGCCTTCTGCCTAGTACGCGTAATCAAGGGCGCCCCCGAACGAGTGGAGCCGCCGATCAGTCCTGCGGGATGATCAGCCAGAGCAGCAGGTACAGCAGGACCTGTGGGCCGGGAAGGATGATCGACGCGACGAACGCGACGCGCACCCACGTCGAGTCGACACCGAAGTACTCGGCGATGCCGCCTGCGACTCCGCCCATCCATTTGTCGGTTCGTGACCGGCGCAGGCGCTTTGGTCCCGCTTCCGCCTTCGTGAAGTCCGTCGGTCCCTGAGCGGCTCCTCCTGCTCCCTGAGCGGAGTCGAAGGGAACGTTCTGATCGGTCATGGCGAGTCCTGTCGCTCGAAGTTCGGTCGGGGCGGACGCCTCGATCCATGTCCTCACGGTATGGATTCCGGGCTGCTTCGGGCATCGGGACAATCCCCGAGATCCACCCCCAGATACGATGGACGGCATGAGTGCGGCTACCCACGAACTGATGGATTACGACGACGTCATCGCGGCGTTCGACCCGGTCATGGGCATGGAGGTGCACGTCGAGCTCGGCACCGCGACGAAGATGTTCTGCGGCTGCCCGACGACGTTCGGCGGCGACCCCAACGCCCAGGTGTGCCCGTCGTGTCTTGCACTGCCGGGTGCGCTTCCGGTCGCGAACGCGACCGCGATCGCGTCGGCCGTCAAGATCGGTCTCGCGTTGAACTGTTCGATCCGCGAATCGAGCGTCTTCGCGCGGAAGAACTACTTCTACCCGGACCAGCCGAAGAACTACCAGATCAGCCAGTACGACGAGCCGATCGCGTACGACGGGTACCTCGACGTCGTGCTGACCGACGGAACCACCTGGCGCGTGGAGATCGAACGCGCGCATATGGAGGAGGACACCGGGAAGTCGTTGCACATCGGCGGCAGCACCGGTCGTATCCACGGTGCGAGCCACTCGCTGCTCGACTACAACCGCGCGGGTGTGCCGCTAGTCGAGATCGTGACTCGTCCGATCGAGGGTGCGGGGGAGCGTGCACCCGAGGTCGCTCGCGCATACGTGACCGCGTTGCGCGACCTGCTCTCCTCACTGGACGTGTCGGACGTCCGGATGGACCAGGGTTCGATGCGATGTGACGTCAACCTGTCGCTGATGGCGAAGGACGCGACCGAGTTCGGTACTCGTACCGAGACGAAGAATGTGAACTCCCTGAAGAGCGTCGAGACCGCCGTGCGCTTCGAGATGCAGCGTCAGGCCGTTGTCCTCACCACCGGTGGCGAGGTGATCCAGGAGACCCGTCACTTCCACGAGGCCGACGGCACCACGTCCGCCGGTCGTCGCAAGGAGACCGCAGAAGACTACCGGTACTTCCCGGAGCCCGACCTGCCGCCGGTGATCGCCGACCCGGAATGGGTCGAGTCGATCCGCGCGACGTTGCCGGAACTGCCGTGGATCCGCCGTGCACGTATCCAGGAGGAGTGGGGCGTCTCCGACGAGGTGATGCGCGATCTGGTCAACGTCGGCGCCGTCGACCTGATCATCGCGACCGCGGAAGCCGGTGCGTCGTCCGACGCGGCGCGCAGCTGGTGGGTGTCCTTCCTCGCTCAGCAGGCGAACACGCGGAACATCGAGCTCGCCGATCTGTCGATCACGCCGGCCCAGGTCGCCGAGGTGATCGGCCTCGTCGACGAGGGCAAGCTCACGAACAAACTCGCTCAGCAGGTCGTCACCGCGGTTCTCGACGGTGAGGGCGAGCCCAAGCAGATCGTCGCCGACCGCGGCCTCGAAGTAGTCCGCGACGACTCCGCGCTGCAGAAGGCGGTCGACGAGGCGCTCGCCGCCAACCCCGACATCGCCGACAAGATTCGCAGCGGCAAGGTCCAGGCTGCGGGCAAGATCGTCGGCGACGTCATGAAGGCCACCCGCGGCCAGGCGGATCCGGCGCGCGTCAAGGAACTGGTCCTCGCCGCCTGCGGTGCCTGACCGAACGGACCTTATTAGGGTGTGAATCGGTGTCACCTGGTGACACCGATTCACCCCTTAAGGTTCAGATCGCCGTCACACGGCAGTAGCTAGGTGCGGTCTTCGGCAGGCGGCTTCGGCATGTTGATGGCCACACGGTCGTCGGTGCCGACCGGCTTAGTACCGGGAGCGGTCTTGTTCACGGTGGCGAGCTGGTAGGCCCCGCCGAACGTGGTGAGACGGCCGACGGCGCCGTAGGTCTTCGACGTGTCCTCGGACGACGGTTCGCTGACGCTCGGGCTGGCGCTGGTCGGCTTGCCGAACATGTCGATGCGCTTCTTGGAGGCGACGGAGACGGCGATCCAGTCCGTTCCCGTCGCGCATCCGGTGACACCGGGTCGGTCCGGCCATGTCCACAGGGTCTTCAACGACTTCTGGCTCACCAGGGACAGTCGATCTCCGGCCGCACCGCTGTCGGCGACGAAGAGCCGGCCGCCCGTCGCGTCTCTGCAGAGAGCGACGTTCGAACCGAGCCCGGACGCTTCGACCTCCGGGCGTGCGCCGGGCCGGTTCGGATCGATTGTCAGGATCTTCCCCGCCAACGACGACGGGTTCCTCGCGTCTGACGGACTGCCGGCGTCGCCGGTCGCGATCGTCAGTTCGGTGGGCGAGGTGAACGCGATGGACCCGAGATTGCCGGTCGGCCCCTTCGGGATGCCGGTCAGAATCGGTTTGACCGAACCCGTCGGCGCGATCCGCACCACTCGGTTGTCCGATGGGGTGGTGATCAGGGCGAAGATCATCTGATCCTGCATCCATGTCGGCGACATCTCGAAATCGATCAGTCCGCCGTCGCCTGACGCGTCGACGTCGACCGTGGCGATGGCACGCTGCGGACCGAATCGCTTGGACAGGATGATCTTGCCGGTGGTCCGCTCGGCCACGTACGTCGTCTGCCCCTGAGCGTCGGCAGGACGGAGTCCGGACGTCGATGCCAGACACGTCGCTATGACCGAGGGATTCGGGTCGATGCACGGGCCCGTCGGCGGCGGCCCCTCGTCGGTCGGCCTGCTCGGAGCGGGAGGCGCGTCCGGCCGGTACACCCCGGTCGGCACTGAACTGAACGTGCCTTCGTCGGCCGTCGTCTCTTGATCGGCGAAACTCGCGCATCCGGACGCCGACGTCCCGACGACGAGTGCGACGGCCACGGCTGCGGTGCGCCACGAGAGAAGAGAGGGCAGCGGCATGCCGTCCACCCTAAACGATCGTTACCAAATCGTCGGGTGCCGCTCAGCCGGTACTCAACCACCTGCGCATACCCTCGGATGTGTGATGAGTTCCAATGACAGCGATTCGACGCCGAGCGGTGGCCCGACGCCGCGCCGGCCACGTCGACCGCGGCCAGACCGTGACAACTTCTTCGAACAGCACGGCAGGCGACCTGCGCCGGAACCGAAGCCCTTCGACGACGACGCGGTCGAGGCTCCGAGTGTCATCGACGAGCCCGACACCGACGCTGCCGACGACGCTGCTGAGACCGGTCTCATCGAGAAGGCGGCGTCGCCCGCCGACGACACGGACACCACCGTCATCGAGAAGGTGACAGACGACGTGGACGCGCCCACCGAGGCCACGACACGACTTCCGCTCAGTGACGTAGAGGTGACCTCCTCTGATGAACCGGTCCAGACCGAACCGTTCGTCGACGTCGACGACGAGGTGCGACCACGTGCCGAACGGCACACGGCCGAACATCTGACTCAGGATCCGCTGCCGTACATCGAGCCGATGCCCACCACTCCCATCGAGGTGCCGGAGTACCAGACCGAGCCGTTCGAGCCGGAGCCCGATGCCGATGTGGCGCCGGTTGTCGTCGCCGAGCCGGCTCCGACACGCCGTGGCACTCTCGACCTCGGCCTGTTGGTCCTTCGCCTCGCCGTTGGCGGAATCTTCACGGTCCACGGACTGCAGAAGCTGACGGGCTGGATGAACGGTCCCGGGCCCGATGGGTTCTCGACCTTTCTCCAGAACGTTCCCGACCCGAGCATCGGCTTCGACCCGGAGGCGACCAAGTGGCTCGCCCTCGTCGGAGGAGTCAGTGAGACCGCGGGCGGGATCCTGCTCATCCTCGGGTTGTTGACCCCCATCGCAGGGTCGGCGGTGCTCGGCAGCATCCTCGTAGCCATGACGTACAAGGCGACACTCGCGGGCGGAGTGTGGTTCTTCGCAAGTGACGGAGGCGGCAGCGGCCTGGAATTCGAGATCATGCTCGCCGCGGCGGCAGCGGCCCTCATCCTCACGGGGCCGGGCGTGTACGCCTTCGACCGTCGATGGGGTTGGGCTCGACGTCCGGCCTGGGGTTCGGCGGCCTGGCTGGTGATCGGCATCGGCGCCGCCATCGCAGTCTGGATCGTCTTCAACGGAACCAACCCGTTGGTGAAGAACTGATCTGCTCCCGGAGCCGAGAAGAGGCCCTCCAGCGATTCGCGGGAGGGCCTCTTCTCGAATGTTCGCCCCGTCAGTCGACCGAGCGGACGGCGCCCTTGTCTGCGGACGTCGCCAGCTTGGCGTACGCACGCAGCGCCTGAGTGACCGGGCGCTGGCGGTCCTTCGGCTGCCACGGACGCTCGGAGGCCTCCATCTTGGCGCGCCGCTCGGCGAGAGTCTCGTCGTCGAGGAGCACCTTGAGCGTGCGGGTCTTGACATCGATGAGGATCTCGTCGCCGTTCTCGACCAGCCCGATGTCGCCACCGGCAGCAGCCTCGGGGGAGGCGTGGCCGATGACCAGGCCCGACGACCCGCCGGAGAAGCGGCCGTCGGTGACCAGGCCGCATTTCTTGCCCATGCCGGTGCCCTTCATGAAGGCGGTCGGGTGCAGCATCTCCTGCATGCCGGGTCCACCCGCAGGCCCTTCGTAGCGGATCACGAGGACTTCGCCGGCCTGCAGTTCCTTCGACAGGATCGCGTGGACCGCGTCCTCTTGGCTTTCGACGACGCGCGCCGGGCCCTGGAAGTGCCACAGCGCCTCATCGACGCCCGCCGTCTTGAGGATCGCGCCGTCCTGCGCGATGTTGCCGTGGAGCACGGCAAGACCGCCTTCGACGGTGTACGCGTGCTCCTTGTCACGGATGCAGCCGTCGGCCGCGTCGGTGTCGAGTGATTCCCAGCGGTTGGACGTCGAGAACGGCTCGGTCGTGCGGACTCCGCCGGGCGCGGCGTGGAACAGTTCGATGGCGGTGTCGGTCGCGGTGCCGCTTCGGATGTCCCAGTCGGCGAGGTACGACTCGAGCGAGGACGCGTGGACCGGATGGACGTTTCGGTTCAGCAAGCCCGCACGGTTGAGCTCACCGAGGATCGCGGGGATTCCGCCTGCCCGGTGAACGTGCTCCATGTAGTAGTTGGGCGAGTTGGGTGCGACCTTCGCCAGACATGGGACGTTGCGTGAGATGCGGTCGATGTCGTGCAGGTCGAACGACACCTCGCCCTCCTGGGCGGCCGCCAGGATGTGCAGGACGGTGTTGGTCGATCCGCCCATCGCGACGTCGAGCGCCATGGCGTTCTCGAACGCCTCCCGGGTGGCGACCGAGCGGGGGAGGACCGACTCGTCGTCGTCCTTGTAGTACTTCGTGGCGATGTCGACGATCAGTTCACCTGCACGCGTGAACAGGTCACGACGTGCGGTCTGCGTCGCCAGCGTCGAGCCGTTGCCGGGCAGCGAGAGGCCGAGGGCTTCGGTGAGGCAGTTCATCGAGTTGGCGGTGAACATGCCCGAACAGGATCCACAGGTCGGGCATGCCGATCGCTCAACCTCGAGGAGTTCCTGATCGTTGACGTTGCTGTCGGCGGACGCGACGATCGCGTCGATCAAGTCGGTGCCGGGGCGGACCACTCCGTTGATGACGACCGAGGTTCCGGCTTCCATCGGACCGCCGGAGACGAACACCGTCGGGATGTTCAGGCGCATCGCCGCGTTGAGCATGCCGGGTGTGATCTTGTCGCAGTTCGAGATGCAGACGAGGGCGTCGGCGGTGTGCGCGTTGACCATGTACTCGACGGAGTCGGCGATGATCTCGCGGCTCGGGAGGGAGTACAGCATCCCGCCGTGTCCCATCGCGATGCCGTCGTCGACCGCGATCGTGTGGAACTCTTTCGCCACGCCGCCTGCGGCGACGATGGCCTCGGCGACGATCTCGCCGACGTTCTTGAGGTGCACGTGACCGGGCACGAACTGCGTGTACGAGTTGGCGATGGCGACGATCGGCTTACCGAAGTCGTCGTCGGTCATTCCGGTGGCACGCCACAGGGCGCGTGCGCCGGCTGCTTCGCGGCCGACCGTGGTGGTCCGAGACCGAAGGGCTGGCATGAGTTCCTCGCTACGAATCGCTGATTAGTTGTCCCTGCCCCTGCCGGGCTGACGGCCGGGGACTGTCCTTCTACTTTACGCGCGTGGCCTGCTGGTTATTCCCGGCGTGCTATGCGTCGGCAACTTGTGTCAAGTGTTTGACACATTCGGATCGATATTGGACACTTTGTATCAATGTATTGATACGCATGGTCAGTGCTGGATGCCCGACCGTGGCCGCGGTGTCGGTGATCGGCATCGCGGTCGTGACAGTGCTCAACACCGGGACTGTCGCGCCGGGTCTCGGCGTCACCTGCCGTGATGGGACCGTCCTGGCTCGGGCGTCGTGGAGCCGCGAGGAGCTGATGGTTCTGACGGGCGGGATTCTCGCCGGTGCCGTGGCGTTCATGTTGGCGGTCCGGTCGATAGTCGATCGTGGTCGGCCGGACTCCGACGCCATGTCGACTGCTGCGGACGACCTCGTCCGACGTTCGTCCGCCACCTCTGCCGCAGGGCTGTTCGCCTGCCTCGTCGCGGTGACCGGAGCGGCAGTCGCGCTGGTGACAGGCGCTGCGGTGCGGCACCTCGCCGGGACGGGGTGCGGCAGCGGCTGGTGGACGGTGTCCGGGTGGGTGCTCTACATGTCCACCGCGGTATGGATCGTGTTGTTCGTGTGGGGCGCAGCCGCCGCCGCGAACAGGACGCGGCGTGGCGTCAAGCGAGCACCGCAGGGGGTTCGGGCATGAGCATCGTGCTCACCGTCGATGGCAACGACCCGACGCCGCCGTACGAACAGATCCGCGCACAGTTGGCTGGCGCGATCGGTTCCGGAGTGTTCGCGATGGGAGAGCGACTCCCGACGGTCCGTCAGCTGGCGAACGATCTGGGCGTAGCGCCAGGCACTGTGGCGCGCGCCTATCGGGAACTCGAACAGCAGCAGTTGATCGCGTCGCGGAGGGGCAGCGGGACCAGGGTGAGCGCCCCGCCCCGAGCCCGCGACGATGTACTCGCAGACGTCGCTGCGGTGTACGTCGGATCGTGTCGTGAGGTCGGAGCGAGTGATGCCGAGATCCGTGCGGCGCTGGACGCCGCGCTCGCGCGCTGACGGTCGCGATCATTTCCGGTCGTCAACGGATCACGTCCCTCCAGACGGCATGTCGACCACGGCCGGCGCTGAGATCCTCGAACGCATCGACACCTGTGTGGACTGTTCCGGGGTGCGCCTGGGGCCTCGGTGAATCCCTTCAGATCCCGAGGACGGTCTTCGCGATCGTGAAGTAGATGAGCAGGCCGGTGGCGTCGCAGAACGTTGAGATGAACGGTGTGGAGAACACTGCGGGGTCGACGCGGATGGTCTTCGCCACCAGGGGCATGATGCCGCCGACGGTCGCCGCGACGACACAGATCGACACGATCGTCGTGCCGATCACGACGCCGATCTCGGTGTCGTAGGCGATCGACGCCACGGCGAAACCGACGAGTCCGAGCGCGGCGCCCATCGTCACGCCGACCCGGGCCTCCTTCGCCGCCACGCGCGCGACATCGCGTGCACGGACCTCGTCCATGGCCAACGCTCTGGTCACCGTGGTCGCTGCCTGCGATCCGGTGTTGCCGCCGATACCGGTCAGCAGTGGGATGAACAGCGCGAGGGCGACTTTCTGCTCCAGCGTCCCCTCGAAGACCTCCAGGACATTGACGGTCAGGATCGCCGAGACCGCAAGGACGAACAGCCAGACCACTCGGGCTCGGGTGATCGTGAAGACCGACGACTGCAGATACGGGGTCTTCAGCATCTCGTGGGCGCCCGCACGCGCAGCGTCCTCGTCCCGGGCGGCGGCCACGACGTCGGCGGCGTCGTCCAGGGTCAGCATCCCGACCAGGCGGTCTTCGCTGTCGACCACGGGCATCGCGGGGAGGCTGAGGTCGACGCATCGTCGTGCGGCCACCTCGGCCGCCGCCGTCGCCAGGCTGTACACGGGAGTGCGGCGGTGGTCTTCGACGGGTGCCGCGGGATCGCTCAGGAGCAGATCGCGGAGACTCACGACGCCGAGCAGGCGACGTTCGTGATCGACGACAGGGATCGTGTAGATGGTCTCGGCGTCGTGCCCGCGGGCGATGACGCGCGTCAGCGCGACCTCCACCGAGTCGTCGCCGTAGACGTGGACGAACTCCGGGCTCATCCGCCGCCCGACCGAGTTCCGGCCGTATCCGAGGACAACCGCAGTCGATTCGCGCTCGGCGTCCGACAGGTTCCGGACCAGACGTTTCGCGACGGTCGCAGGGAGTTCGTCGAGGAGTTCCGCGCGGTCGTCGGGATCGAGGTTGTCGAACGCTTCCGCCACCTCCGACGTTCCGAGCGTCTCGATGAGACGGGCCTGCGTGTTCGACGACATGTCGTCGAACACCGCCACCGCATCGTCCTTGGGGAGCAGACGGAAGGCGATGGTGCCGCGTCGAGTGTCGAGCCCGTCGAGCACAGACGCCGCTTCTTGAGGAGCCATCTGCGCGAGTTCGTGGGCGGCGTCGGTGAGACGACCGGCATCCACGAGATCCTCGATGTCGCGGGTGGTCACGGACATGGCAGACCTCGCTTCCGTCGGTGAAGTATGGGCGTGCGGCCCGGGTCAGGAGTCGGACGCGGCCCGTCGGGCGTCACGTTCGGCGGCGAACGGATCGGGGATCCGGCCGCCGCTGGCGGCGGAAAGAACAGGCATGTCGGCGAACCCGACAGCGGGGAGTCGGACCTCGCCTCCATCGGTGGTCACCGCTCGCACCGATCCCCACTTGGGGAACCGGAGACCCGCGACGTCGTCCCAGGAGAGAGTGGTCGTCCCGAACGTTCCGACGGCGACGATGCCGTCGGAGTCCACATGAGTGCGGAGGTGGTGGATCCACCAGGCGAGTGCGAACGGGATCACGGCCCCGAATGCGAACCACACGGATCCGCCGATCAGGATCACCACCACGAAGACGGCGACGGGGACGACCGCGTACGCGAGTCGCGAGATCTTGAAGTCGAAGGACGAGTCGGTCACGGCGACCATTGTTCCACGTCGCCCAATAGCGGACCGGAGCCGGTCGCGGGCGGATTTGACTACATCTGCAGGACTGCTCTACGTTGTTCGTGTGATGGATCAGAAGATTCTCGTAGTAGTACTCGGTCGGCGCGTCAACGCCTGATCGGTCACTTCGTAGACCCTTCCGAAACACCAACGACGCGCCCCTCGACCAGCACCCGCTGTCGGGGGTTTTTTCTTGTCAGGACCCGGTGACCATCGCGTCGCCGACCTGGGCGAGAGTGTCGGACACATTACTGGCACACGAGGATGAGGAACGTGCAGTGAGTAATCCAACAGCACACGGTTCGCCGCGGCCGCAGTCGCCGTCGACGGAATCCATGCGATCGGGCGGCGCCAGCGTCGCACCCGAGCGTGTCACCGGCGCACAGTCGGTGGTTCGCACGCTCGAAGAGCTCGGCGTCGAAGTGGTCTTCGGCATTCCGGGCGGCGCAGTCCTCCCGGTGTACGACCCGCTCCTCGACTCGACCAAGGTCCGCCACGTCCTGGTCCGCCACGAGCAGGGCGCAGGCCACGCGGCGACCGGGTACGCCCAGGTCGCGGGCAAAGCCGGTGTCATGATGGCGACGTCGGGCCCGGGTGCGACGAACCTCGTGACCCCGCTCGCCGACGCGCAGATGGACTCGGTCCCCGTCGTCGCGATCACCGGCCAGGTCGGTCGCGCGCTCATCGGCACCGACGGATTTCAGGAAGCCGACATCTCCGGAATCACGATGCCGATCACCAAGCACAACTTCCTGGTGAGCTCGGCGGCGGACATCCCGCGCACGATCGCTGAGGCGTTCTACATCGCCGAGAGCGGCCGCCCCGGCGCAGTCCTCGTCGACATCCCGAAGGACATCCTGCAGGCGCAGACCACCTTCTCGTGGCCGCCGCAGTTCGACCTGCCCGGCTACCGTCCGGTCACGCGTCCGCACGGCAAGCAGATCCGTGAGGCCGCGCGCCTCATCCAGCAGGCGTCCAAGCCTGTCCTGTATGTCGGCGGCGGTGTCATCAAGGCAGAGGCGTCGGCCGAGCTGATGGAGCTCGCCGAGCTGACGGGCATCCCGGTCGTCACCACGCTGATGGCGCGCGGTGCGTTCCCGGACAGCCACACCCAGCACATGGGCATGCCCGGCATGCACGGCACCGTCGGCGCAGTTGCGGCCCTGCAGCGCAGCGACCTGCTGATCACGCTCGGCGCCCGCTTCGACGACCGCGTGACCGGCCAGCTCGATTCGTTCGCACCCGACGCGAAGGTCATCCACGCCGACATCGACCCTGCGGAGATCGGCAAGAACCGCGACGTCGACGTGCCGATCGTCGGTGACGCGCAGGCCGTCATCGTCGACCTGATCGAGGCGCTGCGCGCCGAGCGCGCCACCGGTGGGACCAGCCCCGACCTGACCGCGTGGTGGGCATACCTGGATGACATCCGGGCACGCTTCCCGCTCAGCTACGACGGTCAGTCCGACGGTTCGCTGTCGCCCGAGTTCGTCATCTCCGAACTCGGCAAGGCCGCGGGCCCCGACGCCGTGTACGTCGCGGGTGTCGGCCAGCACCAGATGTGGGCCGCGCAGTTCGTCAAGTACGAGAAGCCGCGCACCTGGCTCAACTCGGGTGGACTCGGCACCATGGGCTACTCGATCCCCGCTGCGATGGGCGCCAAGGCCGCCGCGCCCGAGAAGGAAGTCTGGGCCATCGACGGCGACGGCTGCTTCCAGATGACCAACCAGGAGCTCGCGACCTGCGCCATCGAAGGCATCCCGATCAAGGTCGCCCTGATCAACAACGGCAACCTCGGCATGGTCCGCCAGTGGCAGACGCTGTTCTACGACCAGCGTTACTCGAACACCGACCTGGCGACGCACTCGCGGATGATCCCCGACTTCGTCAAGCTCGGCGAAGCGCTCGGTTGTGTCGCGATCCGCGTCGAGCGTGAAGAGGACGTCGCACCTGCGATCGCCAAGGCACGCGAGATCAACGACCGTCCCGTCCTCATCGACTTCATTGTCGGCAAGGACGCACAGGTCTGGCCGATGGTCGCTGCAGGCACCGGCAACGACGAGATCATGGCGGCCCGGGACATCCGCCCGCTGTTCGACGACGACGAGTCGGCCGCAGGCCCCGTCGAGATCCACGAAGTCATGAACGGGAAGGATTCGCTGTGAGCACCACCCATACGCTGAGCGTTCTGGTCGAGGACCGTCCGGGCGTGCTCGCACGCGTCTCCGGTCTCTTCTCGCGTCGCGGCTTCAACATCGAGTCGTTGGCCGTCGGCCCGACCGAACTCAAGGGCATCTCGCGCATGACCATCATGGTGACCGTCGACGACTTCCCCCTCGAACAAGTGACGAAGCAGCTCAACAAGCTGATCAACGTCATCAAGATCGTCGAGCAGGAACCGACGAACTCGGTCTCCCGCGAACTGATGATGATCAAGGTCCGCACCGATGCCACCAACCGAGGTGAGATCATCGACGTGGTCAATCTGTTCCGCGCCAAGGTCATCGACGTGTCACCGGAATCGGTCACCGTCGAGGCCACCGGAACGTCCGAGAAGCTCGAAGCGCTCCTGAGGATGCTGGACCCGTACGGCATCCGCGAGATCGCTCAGTCGGGCGGCGTGACCCTCGGACGTGGACCCAAGAGCATGTCCGCGAACCGCTAGCGCGACAATTACAAGCAACACCTCCTAATAACCATCTTTGAAGGGAATCACTGTGGCAGTCGAGATGTTCTACGACGACGACGCAGATCTGTCGATCATCCAGGGCCGCAAGGTCGCCGTCATCGGTTACGGCAGCCAGGGCCACGCCCACTCGCTGTCGCTCCGCGACTCGGGCGTCGACGTCGTCCTCGGTCTCCGTGAGGGCTCCGCCTCGCGCGTCAAGGCAGAGGAGCAGGGCCTGAAGGTCCTCACCGCCGCCGAGGCCTCGGCATGGGCCGACGTCATCATGGTGCTCGCACCCGACACCAGCCAGGCGTCGATCTTCACCAACGACATCGAGCCCAACCTCAAGGACGGCGACGCGCTGTTCTTCGGCCACGGCCTGAACGTCCACTTCGACCTGATCAAGCCTCCGGCGAACGTCACCGTCGCCATGGTCGCGCCGAAGGGCCCCGGCCACCTCGTGCGTCGTCAGTTCGTCGACGGCAAGGGTGTGCCCTGCCTGATCGCCGTCGACCAGGACCCGAAGGGTGAGGGCCAGGCCCTCGCGCTCAGCTACGCCTCCGCCATCGGCGGCGGTCGCGCCGGCATCATCAAGACCACCTTCAAGGAAGAGACCGAGACCGACCTCTTCGGCGAGCAGGCCGTGCTCTGCGGCGGCACCGAGGAACTGGTCAAGACCGGTTTCGAGGTCATGGTTGAGGCCGGTTACGCGCCGGAGATGGCCTACTTCGAGGTCCTGCACGAGCTCAAGCTCATCGTCGACCTCATGTACGAGGGCGGCATCGCCCGCATGAACTACTCGGTGTCGGACACCGCTGAGTTCGGCGGCTACCTGTCGGGCCCGCGCGTCATCGACGCCGACACCAAGGAGCGCATGAAGGCGATCCTGGCCGACATCCAGTCGGGTGAGTTCACCCGTCGCCTCGTCGCCAACGTCGAGAACGGCAACACCGAGCTCGAGGGTCTGCGCAAGGCGAACGCCGAGCACCCGATCGAGGTCACCGGCAAGAAGCTCCGCGATCTGATGAGCTGGGTCGACCGCCCGATCACCGAGACCGCCTGAGTCTGATCGTCCAGCACGGCCCCGCATCCTTCATGGATGCGGGGCCGTGCTGTTCGGGGTCTCGCTGATCGCCTCGACGAGCGACGTTACGATGACTCGTCACCTACTCAATGAGGGAAGTGTTATGAGCGAAGTCCGGCACGAAGCAGTCACCACCGCACCCCGCGAGAAGCTGTTCGCGTACGTCGACGACTAC
The DNA here is from genome assembly GCF_037148075.1 of Gordonia malaquae. Classification (NCBI taxonomy): domain Bacteria; kingdom Bacillati; phylum Actinomycetota; class Actinomycetes; order Mycobacteriales; family Gordoniaceae; genus Gordonia; species Gordonia malaquae. The sequence goes on from NZ_JBBCUB010000001.1 coordinate 905,749, forward strand.
AAGAACGTCCCCGAGTACATGCTCGGCGTCACCAGTTTCGAACCGACCACCGACGTCGTCCAGGGCAAGGGCTCAGTGTTCGCCGCCGCCTTGAAGGTGGGGCCGAAGGAGCTCAAGTCGACCGTCGAATGCACCGAGTGGGTCGAGAACGAGCTGATCAAGCTGGAATCGGTGAAGGGATTCGGGGCAAACACCGAGTGGGCCTTCAGAGACGGTGACGAGCCCGGCACCACCGTGCTGAGCGTCGTGTTCGACTTCACGCTTCCCGGCGGCCTCGCAGGCAAGGTGCTCGGCGGCCTCATCGGTCCGTTCGCCGATCAGGCGATCAAGCACATCGAATCCAAGATCCGGACCGCCGTCGAGGCGTGATCCGCACCCGTCAAGGGGCAAACGAGGTACTCAATGACAAACGAGGCATGCATGCATGCCTCGTTTGTCGTCGAATGCCTCGTTAGAAGTCGCTCCTCGGGCTAGATCTCCCCGTTGGCGCGAGCGGCGTGCTTGATACGTGACAGCTCGCTCATGTTCTGTATCAACGAGATCCAGTTGTAGATCAAGAACGACAGGACACCCCACCAGCCGAACACGAGGCAATGGGTCTGCGCTTTCCAGAACGCAGAGCGGATCTCAGGGTACGTCCCCGTCGTCTGCACCGGCGTCGTCTGCGCGACGATCAGCATGCCCGTCTGCTTGCGGAACACAGCGGTGTACACGGCCGGAGCAGGGGAGTAGGGCGCAGCGGTGCCATATGGACACGGATTCGCCGGTGGATAGCCGTAGGGCTGCTGTGGATGGCTCATCGAAGTGCCGTTCTCTCGTCGGACTGCACGCATGGACGGTCTGACGGTAGTCGACCCCGCATGGAGCCGTCCGTTCGCTGAACGACAAAGAACCCAACGTGGACCGTGCCATCGGTCCATGGCATTGTGGTCTACGCAACATCGGGCACAGTCGTGTGCCTGATGGCCGGACCGAAGATGACAGGGAGACAAACATGCCGGGCGTGCGCCAGACGGTGACCACACACAGTCCACGCGAGCAGGTGTTCGCGTACGTCGACGACTACCGCAACGTTCCCGACTGGATGTTCGGCGTCACTCGCTTCACACCCGTCACCGACCAGACCTGCGGCCTCGGCGCGACATACCAGGCGACGATGAAGATCGGCCCGAAGAACCTCGATTCGACCCTGCGCGTCACCGAATGGGAAGAGGGCCGAGTCGTCGTCCTCACCTCCATTGCAGGCTTCGACGTCCAGACCGGCTGGCGATTCGCCGACGGCGACGACGGAACGACAGTGGTCGACGTCAACTTCGACTACGAACTCCCCGGCGGAATTGCAGGACGCGTCTTGGGTGCGCTCATCGAACCCGTGGTGGGGCAGGCGGTGAAGCAGACGGAATCGGCGCTTCGTGCTGCGGTTGAAGGTGTTCCTTCTTCTTAGTGCGGGGCGGCATGGGGCGGGCGGTCACCTCGTCGGCAGTCCTCGCGGGCTCGCCTAGCGGCTCGCTCGCTGCGGAGGGCTCCTCGGCGACCGTCCGCCCCATGCCTTCGCTCTAATGGCATCGCTGGTCGATGCTTCTCATCGACGTGTTGACCGAAAAGAGCGGCGGCCCCGAGGGGGCCGCCGCTCTTTGGCTGCTCTTGCTGTTTGGTCAGGCGAGGCGGAAGTTGCCGTAGCCCTGGCGCGCGAGACGGTTCAGGATCGTCTTGGAGCTCGTGCCCGTCTCCGGTCCGGCGCAGGACAGGAAGTAGTAGGCGTTGACCATGCCGACCAGGCGGTTGCCGACGACGACCGGGCTGCCGGAGTCGCCTTCGATGACGCACATCTGGCTGAAGTGGCTCTGATTGTCGGAGAACCACGTGACACCGCAGGTCTTGCCCGTGGTGCGCCCGGTCTTGCAGACCACGGTCGGGAACGCGATCGGACGGGTGTCGATCGAACGGATCGTCACGCCGCCGACAGTGCGGACAGGTGCGACCTTCGCCGCATCGAGACGGATGATCGCGACATCGACGTCCGACGCGCTGTAGACGATCGTGCCGATCTGACCGCGCTGCTGGTAACGCTCGGAGAACACTCGCTGGCCGGGACGGCCGCAGTGACCTGCGGTGACGGCGATCAACTCACCCTTGTGCGAGCCGGACGCGGGACGACCGACAGCGGTCACGGTGCACGCCGCAGCCGTGTTCCCGCCCTTGAGGACGAGGATTCCCGAGCCGCCGCCCAGCGGGACTCGAGGTGCGGCGTCGGCGCTGCCGATACCGATCAGAGACGACACCAGTGCCGCCACGACGGCGAGAACCACCATCAGCTTCTTCATGTTCACTCCACTCGCGTTCTGTTGTAAAGACCCCCACGGACGCGCCGCAGACCATCCCACTTTATGCGTACCGTGCCCTGAACCCCAGGCCACAAACGGTTCAGAGGTCGGTCGTGACTGAATCGATACGCGGTCTGCAATGTACCGGTGCTGCGTGTCGGCCACCACAATCGCAGATGGGCGGGTATGAGCCCACGGTCGCAGGGCTCTAGAATCGACAATGCTGAATCGACCCGCGACATCTTCTCGACGGTGTCCGCAACCTGAGAATCTGGAGAACACTGTGACCGATGCCGGCCGCCCAGTCGTCCTGATCGCCGACAAGCTCGCCCCCTCGACCGTGGAAGCACTCGGCGGCGACGTCGAGGTCCGCTGGGTCGACGGCCCGGACCGCCCCAAGCTCCTCGAGGCCGTTGTCGATGCCGACGCCATCCTCGTCCGGTCGGCGACCACCGTCGACGCAGAGGTGCTCGACGCGGGCAAGAAGCTGAAGATCATCGCCCGCGCAGGCGTCGGACTCGACAACGTCGACGTGCCCGCCGCCACCGCACGGGGCGTCATGGTCGTCAACGCTCCGACCTCCAACATCCACTCGGCAGCAGAGCACGCCGTCGCGCTGCTCATGTCGGCCGCACGTCAGGTGCCCGCCGCCGACGCGACCCTGCGTGAGCACACCTGGAAGCGCTCGTCGTTCTCCGGCGTCGAACTCTTCGACAAGACCGTCGGCGTCGTCGGCCTCGGCCGCATCGGCCAGCTCGCCGCGGCTCGCCTCGCCGCATTCGAGACGCACATCATCGCGTACGACCCCTACGTCTCGGCTGCCCGCGCCGCACAGCTCGGCATCGAACTGGTCACCCTCGACGAACTCCTCGAGCGCGCCGACTTCATCACCATCCACCTGCCGAAGACCAAGGAGACCGCAGGTCTCATCGGCGCAGAGCAGTTGGCGAAGGTCAAGAAGGACGTCATCATCGTCAACGCCGCGCGTGGCGGACTGATCGACGAGCAGGCTCTCGCCGACGCCATCACCGAAGGCCGCGTCCGCGGCGCGGGCCTCGACGTCTTCGACACCGAGCCCTGCACCGACTCGCCGCTGTTCGAACTGCCGCAGGTCGTCGTCACCCCGCACCTCGGCGCATCGACCGCCGAAGCACAGGACCGTGCCGGCACCGACGTCGCCAAGAGCGTCCAGCTCGCTCTCGCGGGTCACTTCGTCCCCGACGCCGTCAACATCACCGGCGGACCCGTCGACGATGAGGTCGCACCCTGGCTCGAACTGTCCCGCAAGCTCGGCGTCCTCGCGGGCGTCGTCGCGGGCGGCATGCCCACCAACCTGACCGTCGAGGTGCGCGGCGAACTCGCCGCCAGCCCCGTCGACGTGCTCGGCCTCTCGGCCGTCCGCGGCCTCTTCTCAGCCGTGGTCGACGAGCCGGTCACCTTCGTCAACGCTCCGGCGGTCGCCAGCGAGCGCGGTGTGAGCCACGAGGTCGTCACGGAGTCGGAGAGCCCCAACCACCGCAGCCAGATCGACGTCAAGGCGGTGTTCGCCGACGGCAGCACCGTCAACGTCGCGGGCACCCTGACCGGTCCGCGTCAGGTCCAGAAGATCGTCAACGTCAACGGCCGCAACCTCGATCTCCGCGCTGAAGGCCGTAACCTGCTGGTCAGCTACGCCGATCAGCCGGGCTCGCTCGGCAAGATCGGCTCGCTGCTCGGCGACGGCGGTGTCGACATCGTCGCCGCCGCACTCGCACAGGACGCGGACGGCGAGGGCGCCACCATGCTCCTGCGCGTGGACCGCGAGCTTGACGACGCGCTCCTCGCCTCGATCGGCGACGCCGTCTCCGCGACCCTCATCAAGCAGGTGGACCTCTCGTGAAACTGGCAGTCATCGGCGGCGACGGAATCGGTCCCGAGGTCACCGCACAGGGTCTGAAGGTGCTGCGCAAGCTGCACCCCGATGTGGAGACCACCGAGTACGACTTCGGTGCACGGCGCTACCACGCGACCGGCGAACTCCTGACCGACGAAGACGTCGCGTCGCTCCGTGAGCACGACGCGATCCTCCTCGGCGCGATCGGCGACCCGTCTGTTCCGTCCGGCGTCCTCGAACGTGGATTCCTGCTGAAGCTGCGCTTCATCCTGGATCACCACGTGAACCTGCGCCCGTCGATCCTCTTCGACGGTGTGAAGTCTCCGCTGGCAGGCGACCCGAAGATCGACTTCATCGTCGTCCGCGAAGGCACCGAGGGCCCGTACACCGGCAACGGCGGCGCGATCCGCGTCGGCACACCGCACGAGGTTGCCACCGAGGTCAGCGTCAACACGCGCTTCGGCATCGAACGTGTCATCCGTGACGCGTACGTCCGCGCTCAGGCGCGCAGCAAGAAGCTCACGTTGGTCCACAAGAACAACGTGCTGCAGTTCGCCGGCGGCATGTGGACCCGCGCCGTGGAGGAGATCGGCAAGGAGTTCCCCGACGTCGTCACCGACTACCTGCACATCGACGCGGCGACCATCTTCATGGTCACCGATCCGGGCCGCTTCGACGTGATCGTCACCGACAACCTGTTCGGCGACATCATCACCGACCTCGCGGCCGCAGTGTCCGGCGGCATCGGTCTCGCCGCGTCGGGCAACATCGACGCGACGCGCACCAGCCCCTCGATGTTCGAGCCTGTCCACGGCAGTGCCCCCGACATCGCGGGCCAGAACATCGCCGACCCGACAGCGGCCATCTTGTCCGTCGCGCTGCTTCTGCGGCACCTCGGCGACGATGAGGGCGCTGCCCGCGTCGAGAACGCCGTCGCGTCCGACGTCGCCTCGCGCGGCGAAAACCGCGGTTCCACCACCGAGGTGGGCGACCGTATCCTCGCGCTCGTCTGATCTGCACTACCGAAAGGACCGCACCGGCTTGATGTCGGTGCGGTCCTTTTGTGTTGGCGAAACCTCTCCCGGTGATCGAGCCTCGCGCCCTCACCGCCCGGTGATCGAGCCGTCGACGAGCCCCTGGGCGAGGAGGCGTGTCGAGATCCCCTGAGGCGAACGTTGTCGCGGGCCGGGTCGTCGTCAACGACGCTGAGGACGCGACGCGATGCCCGCCGCCTCCTGCGTATCACTCGCGTGCTGAGACGCGGGAACGACGCGACTCACCTGCCTCATCTTGCTTCTACCTGCTTCAACTTGTCCTACCTGCCTGAGCTCAGGCAGGTAGGACGCAATGAGGCAGGTGAGTGCGAGATGAGGCAGGTAGCTCTGCTCGGTGGGGCGCCTAGTTTTCCTGCAGGCCCGGCCGGACTGTCAGATCTATCTGTCATCGTGCGCGTATGGAAGTGAATTCCCGAAATGATGCGGGCATTTTGACGATCGCGATGGGTGCCCGTCTGCTCTGGCGTCAGCAGATGCGAGAAAGACGCGATATCCCACCGTCGAAACAGCCTGAGCTCAGGCTGTCCAGTGATGTTGAGGCACGTTTTCGGCGTTGAGGCAGAGGAGTCCACTCAGCGAGACGCGCCGGCACGGCGCAGGTCGAGTCCCTCCTGCTGTCCGAGCATCTTTGAACCTGAGTCCAGGCCAACCTAAGCCTTCTCGACGCTTACCGGCTCCTCGCGGCCGCGCACGGCGTCGCGGGGCACCAGCCCGATGGCGACCAGCGGCGCGACGGCGGCCACGGCGAAGGCGGCGGGGTAGCCGGCCGTCTCGATGACCCCGCCGAACAGGGGAGTGGCCGCGGCGGTGGTGACGTACTGGGCCGTGTTCTGGACGCCGAGGCCGCGGCCGCTCCACGACGGGCCCGCGAACTCGGCGATCGCGGTGAAGGCGAGACCGTTGTCGGCGACGGTGCTGATCGAGGCGATCACCATCACGGCGGCCGCGACGGGGCTGCCGATCCAGTCGGTCAACGCCAGCAGCGCGGTCGACGCACCCGCGGCGACGGCGATGTACCGGACCGGCCGCATCCGCGATCCCATCACGTCCGAGAGTCTGCCCGCGGCGATGCGCCCGAATGCGCCCGTGACCTGGGTCGCGGTGACCAGGGCTCCCGCTCCGAGCGCCGACCAGCCGTGACCGACGATCAACCACGCGGGCACAAACGTCCAGAGCATCGACTGTGGGATCACCAACAGCACACTGACGGCGTGGACACGCTGCAGGAAACTGGACCCGCGGTACGGGTTGCCTGTCGGGACCGACGTCCCCGCCGACGGTACGGGCGGGTCGACGACGGCTGCGGCCACCGCGATCAGACCGATCACGGTCACCGCGACAGGCACGGTGAGGGCCGCCGCCAGTCCCCAGTGGTCGGCGAGCGCCGGCATCGTCAGAGCGCACACACCGATGCCGAGCGGCTGGGCCATCTGACGAACCCCCATCGCCGTGCCTCGCTGATCGGCGGGGAACCATCCGACCACGATCCGTCCGCTCGCGCCGTTCGCGGCACCGGCGCCCAAACCGCCGATCAGCAACGGGATCACCAGCGCGGTAAATCCTCCGCCGGTCTGGGCGACGACGAACGCCGCCACGGTGCCGGCCAGTGTGACAGTCAACGACACCAGGAGGACACGTCGCTCTCCGAACCGGTCGAGTGCGGCTCCCCAGGCGATGATCGTCAACGTCAGGCCGATGGTCGGCACTGCGGCCAAGGTGGCTGCGTCGGTCAGCGACATCCCATGGTCGCGGTGGAGCACGGGGATCACATAGGCGACGCCCGCGGTGGCGCAGGTGGTTGTCATGGCCGCGACGAGCGAGCAGACGAGCATCGTCCACCGCCTGGTCGCCGACATGGTCTGAGTCATCTGCACACCTCACTAGAATCTCAAATAGTGGAACTAATGTTTCATATTCTAGAACACGATCGGGCGTGCGTTAACCTTCGGGGTATGAAACTGGGTCGTGTCGCAAGTCCGGACGGAGTCGCATTCGTCTCCGTCGAAGGTGAAGAGGGCCAGGAGATCGCCCGTGAGATCGCGGAGCATCCCTTCGGCGATCCGACGTTCACCGGCCGTACGTGGAAGCTCGCCGACACGCGACCCCTGGCGCCGATCCTGGCCACCAAGATCATCGCGATCGGCAAGAACTACGCCGCTCATGCAGCCGAGATGGGTTCGGAGGCTCCCGCCGATCCGGTGATCTTCTCCAAGCCGAACACGTCGATCATCGGCCCGGGTGCTGCGATCGTCCGGCCGCCGTCGTCCGAGCGCGTGGACTTCGAGGGTGAGCTGGCGATCGTGATCGGCCGCCCGTGCAAGGACGTTCCCGCCGCGAAGGCGAAAGACGTGATCCTCGGATACACCGTCGCCAACGACGTGACCGCTCGCGATCAGCAGGCGTACGACGGTCAGTGGACTCGGGCCAAGGGATACGACACCTTCTGCCCGCTCGGTCCGTGGATCGTGACCGACTTCGATCCGTCCGACGTCGCGATCCGTACCGAACTCGACGGCGAGGTCAAGCAGTCGAGCCGCACCTCGCTGATGCTGCATTCGGTAGGCGAGATCGTCGAATGGGTGTCTCGAGTGATGACCCTGCTCCCCGGTGACGTGATTCTGACCGGGACACCCGAGGGGATCGGCCCGATGGTCGCGGGCCAGACGGTGTCGGTGACCGTCGAAGGCATCGGCACGCTGAGCAACCCGGTGATCGACAAGTGACCCGACCCGGCCGCATCGCTCCAGTTCAGGTCCGCAACGGCGATGTGGTGTTGTCGTGCACCGCGGTGGGCGACGGTCCGCTCGTCGTGATGGTGATGGGCACCGGCAGTCCCGGGCGGGTGTGGCACGCGAATCAACAGCCCGCTCTACTCAAGGCGGGCTACCGGGTGGTGACCTTCGACAACCGCGGCATCGCACCGTCGAGCGAATGCGCGAACGGTTTCACGATGGCGGACATGGTGGCCGACACCGCTGCCGTGATTGAGCACTTCGGTGCGCCTGCATTCGTGGTCGGAACCTCGCTTGGCGCGCGCATCACACAGGAGCTCGCGCTGGCGAGGCCGGAACTCGTCAGGGCCGCCGTGATGCTCGGCACTTACGGTCGTACGACGCCGCTTCTCACGGCGTACAACGAGGGCGAGCGGGCGCTGCTCGACGCCGGGCGTGAACTGCCTGCGCCGTTCTTCGCTGCGATCACCGCGCACATGAACCTGTCGCCTGCGACGTTGGCCGACGACAGGTCCGCACGCGACTGGCTCGACATCATCGGGTTCGGCGGGCAGTCGTCCACGCCGGGTGTCCGCGCTCAACTCGACCTGCCCGAACGGGATCAGAACCGCCTGGCCGCGTACCGGTCCATCACGCGGCCCACGCTGGTGGTCGGGTTCGCCGACGATCGCACTCTCCCGGTGCACCTCGCCCGCGAAGTGGCCGATGCGATCCCCGGATCGCGGTACGAGGAGGTCGCGGACGCCGGGCACTTCGGCTACCTGGAACGACCGGAGGCCGTCAACGGACTCCTGATCGGATACCTCGACTCTCAGCGCTGACTCCGGACGCGAGCTCACGGCGTCGATGACATAGGCTGACCTGCATGACTACCGGTGAAAACGTTCGCGTCCGATTCTGTCCGTCACCCACCGGAACCCCGCACGTCGGGCTCGCTCGGACGGCACTGTTCAACTTCGCGCAGGCTCGCCACACGGGCGGCACGTTCGTGTTCCGCATCGAGGACACCGACGCCGCACGCGACAGTCAGGAGTCGTACGACGCGATCCTCGACGCACTCCGTTGGCTCGGCCTGGAGTGGGACGAGGGCCCCGAGGTGGGCGGCCCGTACGCGCCGTACCGGCAGTCCGAGCGCAAGCAGTTGCATCTCGACGTCGTCGCTGCGCTCCTCGCGGCGGGGGAGGCGTACGAGGCGTACTCGACACCCGAGGAGGTCGAGGCGCGTCACCTCGCGGCGGGCCGCAACCCCAAGCTCGGGTACGACAATTTCGATCGTGACCTGACCGATGAGCAGCGTGAAGCGTTCCGTGCGGAGGGACGCAGTCCGGTTGTCCGCCTGCGGATGCCTGATGCAGACCTCACGTGGGACGACCTGGTGCGCGGCACCACCACGATCAAAGCCGGCACCGTGCCCGACTTCGCGCTCACTCGCGCGAACGGCGACCCGCTGTACACCCTGGTCAATCCGGTGGACGACGCGCTGATGAAGATCACGCACGTCCTTCGCGGCGAGGACCTGCTCTCGTCGACGCCGCGTCAGATCGCCCTGTACCAGGCGCTTATGCGCCTCGGGGTGGCCGACGCCGTGCCGGAGTTCGCACACCTCCCCTTCGTGATGGGCGAGGGCAACAAGAAGCTGTCCAAGCGTGATCCGGAGTCGAACCTCTTCCACCATCGCGACCGTGGATTCATCCCCGAGGGGCTGCTCAACTACCTGGCGCTGCTCGGTTGGGGATTCTCGAGCGACGAGGACATCTTCACTCTTGACGAGATGATCGGTGCCTTCGATGTGCGCAACGTCAACTCGAACCCGGCGCGCTTCGACCAGAAGAAGGCCGATTCGATCAACGCCGAGCACATCCGTCGGCTGGAGCCCGCGGACTTCGCGGCGCGTCTGCGCGCGTTCCTGACCGCGTCCGGCCGTCTGAGCGAGTCGGTGGACGACGCACAGTTCGCCGTCGTCGCCGATCTGGTGCAGACCCGCATTCAGGTGCTCGGCGACGCGTGGGACCTCATCAAGTTCCTGTACATCGACGACGCGGACTTTGCGTACGACGAGAAGGCTGCGGCCAAGAACCTCGGCGCGGACGCAGTGCCGATTCTCGACGCCACGATCGCCGTGTGCGAATCGGTGGAGGCGTGGGACACCGCGTCGTTGGAGGAGGGCCTCAAGGCGGCGCTCATCGACGGTCTGGAGCTGAAGCCGCGCAAGGCCTTCGGTCCGGTCCGGGTGGGTGTCACCGGCGCCGCAGTGAGCCCTCCGCTGTACGAGTCGATGGAGCTGCTGGGGCGCGAGAAGACTCTCGCTCGCCTGTCGCTCGCCCGTGAGATCGCGGAAAAGGCGGTCTGACCTGCCGATTTGTGGTTTGGGGTGGAGTTGTTGGTAATGTACTCCACGGCCCGAGAGGAGCCAGGCGGTTTCGCCCGGCGAGGCTCGGATCAAACCCTTGGGGTATGGTGTAATTGGCAACACAGCGGTTTCTGGTACCGCCATTCTAGGTTCGAGTCCTGGTACCCCAGCGATGTACACGGGTAAAAGCGTGTGTATCATAACTGAACAAGTGTTCTAGGGCCCCGTCGTCTAGCGGCCTAGGACGCCGCCCTCTCAAGGCGGTAGCGCGGGTTCGAATCCCGTCGGGGCTACTACAGAAGGTCCGCACCACTCGGTGCGGACCTTCTGCGTTTCCTCCGTTTGCCACCGTCGTTCCGCTCTACCGCTCGTTGAGCGAGCTGAAGCGTCCGGCACCGCTCATCCCGGCTGATGTTCACAGATGCTTGGGACGACGGGGGAACCAGTTTCCGTTGTTTCGTGCGTTCACTCAGTGCCAGACGACGCAGGTGAGTCGTGCCTGAGCGCGCCGATGTGGCGAGTGGGGCAGCCGAGCCGGAAAGTGCGTGTCTAGACGATTCGAGTCGCAAGCTCGCTCAACGAGCGCGGGAGGCTCAGGTGTAGAACTCGGCGGTGGATCCGGTGAGCGGCATCTCGGGTAGCCCGAGCTTGCCGTGGTCCCATGAGCGGATTCGGGTCGGGATGAGGCGGACTGCCACGCGCTTGTTCATCATGGCGTCGACGGCGGGCTTGAGGTCGTCGGTGTAGGGCCCGTTGTAGCGCTCCCAGATGCTGATCCCGACGGCGAGGCAGGTGTCGGGATCGTCGTGGATCTCCGTCGTGCCTTCGATGCTGACGCCGCGCAGCGCGTTGTAGGTGAGTCCGTCCTCGATCAGGATCGTGGCGCGCGGGTCGCGCCGAAGGTTGACGACCTTCTGCGACTTCGCCTTGGTCTCGATCCAGATCTCGCCGTCGATCACGGCGTACCACATGGCGATGAGGTGGATTCCGTCCTTGCCCTGGGTGGCCCAGGTGCCGGTGCGGTGCTGATTGATGAATTCAGTGATCTCGTCGTCGGACATCACGATCTGCGAGCGTTGCTTCGTTCCCATGATCGAACGTTAGCGAAGTCACTGCAGGCGTGCACCGATGGCGTCGGCCGCACGGATGAGTTCGGCGGCGAAACGTTCACCCGGTCGACGTCCCAGTCGACCGATGGGGCCGGAGATGGAGACGGCTGCTACGACGGAGCCGGAGGCGTCGCGCACGGGCGCCGAGGCGCTGGCGACGCCGTCGATTCGCTCGGCGGCGCTCTGTGCCCACCCGCGGCGTCGGATGTCGGCGAGTGAGCGTTCGGTGTAGACAGAGTCAGGGATCAGCGCGTCGCGGATGTCCGGGGCGGCCCATGCGGCGAGTACTTTCGCCGCAGACCCTGCGGCCATGGTGAACCTGGTGCCGACGGGAACCGTGTCTCGCAGGCCGGTCGGGGGTTCGGACGCGGCTATGCAGACCCGCTCGGAACCCTCCCTGCGGTACAACTGGACCGACTCGCCGGTGGACTCCTGCAGCCGAGGCAGGACGAGCAACGCCGCCTCGCGGACGTCGTCACGGGCCGTCGCGGCGAGACGAGCCAGCGCTGGTCCCGGCGTCCAACGGCCCGTGTCGTCGCGGGTGAGGAACTCGTGGACCTCGAGTCCGACGGCGAGGCGGTGCGCGGTGGCGCGAGGCAGCCCGGTGGCCTCGCAGAGTTCGTTGAGGTTGCGTGGTGCGGCTGCGACGGTCGTCAGGACCGCAACGGATTTGTCCAGCACGCCGATTCCGCTATCCTTTCCCATAGGACGATACTAGCTGTCCAAATACTGAGATCAAATGCTGACGGCAGCCCCCGGAGGCGTTTGGAGAGGCAAGTGGCGCATGAATGACACGACCGCCAAGCCGCGGACCCTGGCCGAGAAGGTGTGGGACGACCACGTCGTCGTTCCGGGCGAGGTCGACGCGAGTGGCAACACGAATCCGGATCTGATCTACATCGATCTGCACCTGGTGCACGAGGTGACGAGTCCGCAGGCCTTCGACGGCCTGCGCGTGGCAGGGCGCAAGCTCCGTCGCCCCGACCTCACCATCGCGACCGAGGACCACAACGTCCCCACCGTCGACATCTTCAGCCCGATCGCCGACCAGGTGTCCGCGCTGCAGGTCGAGACACTGCGCCGCAACTGCGAGGAGTTCGGCGTCCGCCTGCACCCGATGGGCGACGCGGAGCAGGGCATCGTGCACGTCGTCGGCCCGCAGCTGGGACTCACCCAGCCCGGCATGACCGTGGTGTGCGGCGACAGCCACACCTCGACCCATGGAGCGTTCGGCGCGCTCGCGATGGGCATCGGCACCTCCGAGGTGGAGCACGTCATGGCCACCCAGACCCTGTCGCTGCGCCCGTTCAAGACGATGGCCATCACGGTCGACGGCGAACTGCCCGACGGCGTCACCAGCAAGGACCTGATCCTGGCCGTCATCGCCGAGATCGGCACCGGCGGCGGACAGGGCCACGTCCTGGAATACCGCGGCCCGGCCGTGGAGAAGTTGTCGATGGAAGCGCGCATGACGATGTGCAACATGTCCATCGAGGCCGGTGCCCGCGCCGGCATGATCGCCCCCGACGACATCACCTTCGAGTACCTCAAGGGCCGCCCGCATGCCCCGCAGGGAGACGACTGGGACGCCGCAGTCGAGTACTGGCGCAGCCTGCGCACCGACGACGACGCCGTGTTCGATCGCGAGGTCCACATCAACGCCTCCGAGCTCACCCCGTTCGTCACCTGGGGGACCAATCCCGGGCAGGGTCTGCCGCTTGGCGCCAGCATCCCGGACCCCGCCGACATCGTCGACGAGACCGAGTCGCTGGCCGCGTCGCGCGCCATCGAGTACATGGGCCTGACGCCCGGGACCCCACTGCGCGAGGTCAAGGTCGACACCGTCTTCGTCGGTTCGTGCACCAACGGCCGCATCGAGGACCTGCGGGCCGTGGCCGAGGTCCTGAACGGCCGGACGATCGCCGACGGCATGCGAATGCTGGTGGTCCCCGGGTCGATGAAGGTGCGAGCTCAGGCCGATGAAGAAGGCCTCGGCGAGATCTTCACGGCGGCGGGCGCCGAATGGCGCATGGCGGGCTGCTCGATGTGTCTCGGAATGAACCCCGACCAGATCTCGGCGGGCGAGCGGTGCGCGTCGACGTCGAACCGCAACTTCGAGGGCCGTCAGGGCAAGGGCGGTCGGACGCACCTCGTGTCACCGGCCGTCGCCGCCGCAACCGCCGTGCGCGGATACCTGGCCGCACCGGCCGATCTGGTCTGAGCAGGAGGAACTGACATGGAACCGTTCATCACCCACACCGGCGTCGGCGTCCCGCTGCAGCGCAGCAACGTCGACACCGACCAGATCATCCCGGCCGTCTACCTCAAGCGGGTCACCCGCACCGGCTTCGAGGACGGCCTGTTCGCCGGCTGGCGAGCCGACCCGGGCTTCATCCTGAACAACGAACCGTGGTCGAACGGGTCGGTGCTCGTCGCCGGTCCGGACTTCGGCACCGGATCGTCCCGTGAGCACGCCGTCTGGGCACTCATGGACTTCGGCTTCCGCGTTGTCATCTCGTCCCGCTTCGCGGACATCTTCCGTGGCAACTCCGGCAAGGCGGGACTCGTCGCCGCGCAGATGGAACAGGCCGACGTCGAACTGCTGTGGAAGCGACTCGACGCCGAACCCGGGCTGGAGATCACCGTCAGCCTCGAGGACATGACCGCCACCGCGGGCGACCTCGTGGTTCCGATCCAGGTGGACGACTACACCCGCTGGCGCCTGATGGAGGGCCTCGACGACATCGGCCTGACTCTGCGTCAGACCGACGCGATCGACTCGTACGAAGCGGAGCGACCGTCGTTCAAACCGGTCACCCTGTAATAGCCGAACTCCCGCTGAACACCCGTCTCGACGTCCGTCAACGCGTCGCGGCGGGTGTTCTGCTGTGAACAGAGCAACGAGATTTCCTTAAAGTCGCTGTGAGGCAACAGATGACCTCCTACGGTGTGACGTAGCTAATACCAACGGGCTGACACGACCGGTCGGCGTGATCCGCGGAGGTTTGGATGAACAAAGCAGAGCTCGTCGAGGAACTCACCAAGCGCCTCGACGCCGATCGAAAGACCGCGACAGCCGCTGTCGAGCAGCTGATCGACACCATCGTGCGCGCAGTCCACAAGGGGGAGAGCGTCACGATCACCGGCTTCGGCGTCTTCGAGAAGCGCGCCCGAGCGGCGCGAGTAGCACGTAATCCGCGAACCGGGGAGACGGTCAGAGTCGAGGCGACGCAGGTCCCGTCGTTCCGGCCGGGTGCCCAGTTCAAGGCGATCGTCGCAGGCGAGCAGCCCATCACAGACGACCAGCCCGCAGTGAAACGCGCCGCCCCCGAAACCGAGCCGAAGTCTCCCGCCAAGAAGACCGCTGCGAAGAGAACCGCGACCAAGAAGACGCCCGCGAAAAAGACCGCTGCGAAGAAGACCGCGGCCAAGAAGACGCCCCCGAGGAAGGCTGCCGCGAAGAAGAGCTGAACTGACTGCAGCGCCCGAGCTCAGGCGATGGGACTCGGGATGTGGTCGATGGACACGAGAGCGTCGCCACGCAACGTCAGAACCCACACACTGCCCTTGCGGTTGCGCGACGCCGGGACCTCGACCCCGTCGAGTTCGGCCCAACGCTCCAGGACGGGTGGGATCACACCGCCCTGACTGCACACCGCGTGCACCGCGCCGCCGTGCGACGCGATCTTGCGAAGGCGGCCGAATGAGGCGTCCGGGTCGGCGAGGTATGCCTCCTCCGACAACAACGGCTCGCTCACGATGTCGGTGCGCAACGCGTCGGCCAACGGTTCGAACGTCTGGATGCAGCGCAGTCGGTCGGCGGCGTGCAGGCGATGCGCGCCGAACAATCCCAACAGGTCGACCAGAGCCGCCGCCTGGCGGCGTCCCTCCGGTTCGAGTGGACGCTGCCGGTCGTCACCGTGGAAGCGGGACCGCCTGCCGGCCTTGGCGTGTCGGACCACGACGAACGTCCGGAGGCCGACGACGTCCTGTGACCCGAACTCGTGGAGCACCCGACGATCCGCCGAGTAGCTGACGAGGGCGGTCGCCTGCTCCACCCCGACCCACCGCAGTTCGTCGCACTCGTGATTCGGCACGAACTCGCCGCCGGTCGCCGCGACCGCCCAGTAACCGACCTTCTTCTGCGCACCGGAGTGCAGTCGGTACTCCACGGTGCACAGTCGTCGACCCATGCGGATCTCGTAGCCGGTCTCCTCGACGATCTCGCGAGCCGCGGTCGTCACCAGGAGCTCACCCGACTCGGCTTTGCCTTTCGGCAGAGACCAGTCGTCGTACCGGGGACGATGCACGATCGCCACCTCGACACCGACCTCGGCGTGCCGCCAGAGAACACCTCCGGCGGCCCAGACGACTCTCCGCGGAGAACTCATCCCGCTGAGTTCTGCTCCATGTGGTGACGCGTGCGCTGGGCCATTCGACGCTGATGGTCGCGGACCTCTTCGCCTGCCGCGGGAAGTGCCTCCCATGCACCTTCGGCGCGGAGCTCCCAACAGCGTGTGCGCGGGTCCATCGCCGAGTCGAAGATGTCCTGCAGATCGGCCACCAGACGCTGATCACGCACCTGCACCATCACCTCGACACGCCGGTCGAGGTTCCGGTGCATCATGTCGGCGCTGCCGATCCAGTACTCGTCCTGTGCACCGAAGTGCAGGATTCGCGAATGCTCCAGGAACTGGCCGAGCACCGAGCGGACGACGATGTTGTCGCTGATCCCCGGCACCCCCGGCTTGAGAGCACAGATGCCGCGAACCATGACGTCGACCGGCACACCCGCCTGCGACGCGCGGTACAGCGCATCGATGACCTTCTCGTCGACGAGCGCGTTCGCCTTGAGCTGCACCCGTGCGCGAGTGTCACCCGCCTGCAGCGCGGCGATCTCGCCGTGGATCCGCTCGACGATGCCTTTGCGGATGCCGGCAGGCGCCACCAGCAGATTGCGGTAGTCCTGCTTGCGTGAGTACCCGGTCAACGTGTTGAACAGGTCCGTGAGGTCCGCTCCGACCTCGGGCGCGGCGGTGAACAGGCCTACGTCTTCGTAGAGGCGCGCAGTCTTGGGGTTGTAGTTGCCGGTGCCGATGTGGCAGTAGCGACGCAGAGTCGAGCCTTCACGGCGGACCACGAGGCAGGTCTTGCAGTGCGTCTTCAGGCCGACCAGGCCGTAGACCACGTGGACGCCCGCCTGCTCCAGCTTGCGGGCCCACTTGATGTTGGCCTGCTCGTCGAAACGCGCTTTGAGCTCAACGAGCGCCACGACCTGCTTGCCCGCGGCGGCGGCGTCGATCAGGGCGTTCACGATCGGGGAGTCGCCCGACGTCCGGTACAGCGTCTGCTTGATGGCCAGGACCTGGGGGTCGGCGGCGGCCTGCTCGATGAACCGCTGAACGCTCGTCGAGAACGAGTCGTACGGGTGGTGCACCAGCACGTCGCCGTCACGCAGCGTGGAGAAGATGCTCTTGGGAGTCTCCCGCTCACCGAACGCAGGATGCGTCTTCGGGACGAACGGACGCTCTTTGAGGTTCGGGCGGTCGATGCCGTAGATCTGCCAGAGGCACGTCAGGTCGAGCAGGCCGGGCAGCGTCATGACGTCGGCCGGATCCACATCGAGTTCACGGAGCAGCATCTCGAGCATGTGCTCGCTCATGTCTTCGCCCACCTCGAGGCGGACGGGCGACCCGAACCGTCGGCGCGCGAGTTCGCGCTCCAGGGCTTGGAGGAGATCCTCGTCGCGGTCCTCGTCGACCTCGAAGTCGGCGTTGCGAGTGACGCGGAAGACGTGGTGGTCGACGATCTGCATGCCGGGGAACAGCTCCGACAGGTTCGCGGCGATCAGCTTCTCGAGCGGAAGGAACAGCGCGGGTGCGGGAACGGATTCGTCGGCGGCGCGGTCGGCGTCGGCGGTCAACGGATCGACGCGGATGAAGCGACTCACGTTGTCCGGCACCTTGACACGAGCGAAGTGCTCGCCGCCCTCGGAACCCTCCCGGACGCTGACCGCCAAGTTGAGGCTCAGGCCCGAGATGTACGGGAACGGGTGCGCGGGGTCGACGGCGAGGGGCGTCAGGACCGGGAACAGCTCGTTGTGGAAGTGCTCGCGGAGCCTCTTGTGCTGCGCTTCGCTGAGATCGGCCCACTCGACGATGCGGATGTTCTCCGCGGTCAGGGCGGGGATCACCGAGTTCAGGAACACACCCGCGTGGCGAGCGGCGATCTTCTGCGCGCGCGCAGCGATCATCTGCAGCTGCTCGCGCGGCGATCGGCCGTCCGCGGACCGGACCGACAGGCCGGTCTCGTCGCGGCGCTTGAGTCCCGCGACACGGACCATGAAGAACTCGTCGAGGTTCGAGGCGAAGATCGCGAGGAACTTGGCCCGCTCCAGAAGTGGCATCGACACGTCTTCGGCCAGCGCCAGGACGCGTGAATTGAAGTCGAGCCAGCTCAGTTCGCGGTTCAGGTAGCGGTTCTCCGGAAGATCCGCGTCCAGGTCGGGGATCACCGTTTCAGCGGGCAGGGCGGCGGGAAGGTCGTCGGCGAGTGACTTCTCGTCGATGTCGTCGGCAGGGCTCACCGGTTCATTGTGCAGCATGTGTTCGCAGGTTGTCCTGCTGACGGGCATCAGCCCAGGAGCAGCTGCGACGTGGTGCCGCCGAGACCGAGGACTCGTGCGGCGGCGAGGTCGTCCGGGGTGTCGATGTCGGTCCGCAGATCCGGCCAGCGTGAGTGGTCCGGATCGAGCTCCACCGCCGCCGCGGCCCGGTGAGCGGCCGCCGAGCCGACGCCGAACAGGGGTCGGAACGACGGTCCGGCGACCAGCAGGGCGGTTCCCGTTCCCGCCCGGTCGGAGACGAACGCGGCAGGCGCGTCGACCAGCTCGTCCGCCGCCTCGTCGAGAGCTTCCTGCAGCGACCTCGCCCGCATCGCGGGGAGATCGGCCTGCAGATACGCGATCGGCCCGTCGAAGGCGGCGGCGCCGTGTGCGAGCGCCGCGTTCAACGCAGTCCAGCCTGCGGGTCTGCTGGTCGGTTCGTCGACGGTGACCGCACCGAAGTCGGAGGCGATCGTGTGCACGCGGAGGTCTGGGCTCACGACGACGATCCGCCGCGGCCCGGCGGCGACGACAGCCGTCAACGTATCGGTGAGCATTGCGACGACGAGGGCCGGGCGGTCGTCGTGCGCTGGGGGGAGCGGACGGAGGCGGCTCTTCGCGTCGTCGAGAGCTTTGACCGCGAGTACAACAGTGGTCTCGGGTGCTGCGGACGGCCGGACTCCCATGTCGACCATGGTGCTCCATTCGTCTGTTGGTACCACCGGCTGCCCCCGCCGACGCGGTTTCGCCGAAGCCGGTAGCTGCATGGCACTAGTCTGGACGCACTTGCGTCGAGGATCGGATGAGGAGTTCGTGTGCGTGCTGTGGTGATGGGTTCCGGATCGTGGGGAACAGCGGTGGCGAAGGTCCTTGCGGACGCGGGGAACGACGTGGTCATGTGGGCGCGCCGACCTGAACTCGCCGAGCAGATCACCACCGGGCATGAGAACGGCGACTACCTGCCGGGAATCACCCTGCCGGACAATCTGACCGCGGTCAGCTCTCCCGCCGAGGCACTGGCCGGCCGCGAGCTCGTCGTGTGCGCCGTTCCGTCGCAGTCACTGCGCGACAATCTCGCCCAGTGGCTCGATCACATCTCGCCCGACGCGATTCTGCTGTCGTTGGCCAAGGGCGTCGAGGTCAGCTCGGGGAAGCGCATGAGCGAGGTGATCGCGGAGGTCAGCGGCTTCCCGGCCCGTCAGATCGCGGTGCTGTCGGGTCCGAATCTGGCGAAAGAGGTCGCGCTGGAACAGCCGGCGGCGACTGTGATCGCCTGTGTCGACGAGGCGCAGGCGAAGCGCGTGCAGGCGGCGTTCGGCACCGGTTACTTCCGCCCCTACACGAACACCGACGTCGTCGGCTGCGAGATCGGCGGAGCGGCGAAGAACGTCATCGCCCTCGCATGCGGCATCGCGGCGGGCATGGGTTATGGGCAGAACACGATCGCGACGATCATCACCCGCGGCCTCGCCGAGACGATCCGACTCGGCGCGGCCCTCGGAGCGGACATCACCACGCTCGCCGGACTCGCCGGCATCGGCGACCTCGTGGCGACCTGCTCGTCCCCGCTGTCCCGCAACCGAACCTTCGGGGCGCGTCTCGGTGAGGGCGCGACGCTCGACGAGGCGCAGGCAGCCACCAACGGCCAGGTGGCGGAGGGCGTCAAATCGTGCCGATCGGTCCGTGCACTCGGGCAGCAGCACGGCGTCGACATGCCGCTCACCGAAGCCGTGTACGCCGTCTGCAACGAGGGCATGACAGTCCAGGAGATGGCCGTCGCGCTCCTCGGTCGCAGCCCCAAGCCCGAGGTGTACGGCAGTCACGCCTGACGCCGTCGCACGTCATTCCCGCTCACCGCTTTGCTTCCCGCTCACGGATAATCCGTGAGCGGGAAGCAAAGCTCAGTGCGTGAATCAGCGTGCGGTCCGGACTTCAATCAGCACTCTCTACTTGCCGAAGTCGAGGGGAGCACGGGTGAGAGTCCGCGCGATCAGGTTCGACACATCCGTCAACGGCGCGTTGCCTGCGCCCACAGGGATCCACATCGCGATGTACGGACGGTGGTCGACGCACACGTACACCTGCCCACGATCCTCGATCGTGTCGGTCATGAACCACTGGACCGGGTCGATCACCTGAAGGGAACTGGTCGGCGCCAACTCGGCCGGGCGGGTCACGCCGCAGCGCAGCACGATCGGCTCGGAGTCGGCCTGCGTCCACCGGACGGTCGTGCCGTCGACGGACTTGTCGGTGAAGTCGCCGAGGGTGTCGGGGAGCGCTTTGATGAACGCCGGGCACTGATCAGCGCCTTCGCCCTGAGCGAGGGAGTAGCTCTCGACCGGGATCGGATCGGCGTCCGGACGGTTGGAGGACTTGATGGCGGCGAAGGTGATGAACAGTGCGATCACCGCGACGGGTACGGCGACCAGCGTCGCGATCAACGCCGGGCTCAGTCGTGCGTCCTCGCGGCCGGTCTCGTCGTCAGGGGTAGTCGCCATGAGTCAAGGGTAGGTCCCCGACGATGCGGGGCCGCCCGTCGGGACCCGTAGGATTCACGCCGTGACGACTGTGGGTGAGATCGGGGAGCGTGAACTGATCGCGCGGTTCACCGAGGCGGCGGTCGGACGGACCTCCGGAACTCTGCCGGGCGACGTGGTCATCGGCTCCGGTGACGATGCTGCGGTCTTCGTCTCCCACGGGCCGGTGGTGGTGAGCACCGACACCGCCGTCGTCGGCAGGCACTTCCGGTTCGACTGGTCGACACCGGAGCAGATCGGCGCCCGCGCCGTGGTGCAGAGTGCAGCCGACATCGCTGCGATGGGCGGACGGCTGACCGGGGTGACGGTGTCCATCGCGTGCCCCCCGGAGACCGTTGTCGAGCGTCTGCTCGCACTCAACGCAGGCATCGTCGAGCAGACCCACGCCTATGGCGCTCGAGTCCTCGGTGGTGATCTCGTATCGTCTCCGACCGTCGTCATCACGGTCACCTCGATCGGCGTCCTCGACGACCTCGCGCCTGCGACGCTGTCGGGCGCGCGTGCCGGTGATCTGCTGGCGGTGAGCGGGCCCCTCGGGGGAGCGGCGGGTGGGCTCGCCGTGTTGTCCGCCGTGGAACACGGCGCCGATCCGGCGCTCGTCGACACGCACGCCGAGGCAGTGGCCGCCTACCGGTTGCCTCAGCCGGATCTGAGGGCTGGGCCTGCGGCGGCACGAGCCGGAGCGACGGCCATGACCGATGTCTCCGACGGCCTCGTCGAGGAACTCGTCACCGTCGCCGCATCGTCCGGTGTGCGGCTCGACGTCGACTCCGACCTGGTCCCGCGGGCCGCGTGGCTCGACGCCGTCAGTGCAGCGCTCGGAGTGGACCCGGTGCGTTGGGCCCTCGGGGGCGGCGAGGACCACGTACTGCTCGCCGCGTTCCCCGCAGGCGACGTCCCGCCGGGCTGGACGCGCATCGGACGAGTCTCCGACGGCGCCGGCGCGTACATCGACGGCGAGGTCGTCGGCGCAGTTCGCGGTTGGCAGTCGTTCACCGAGAACTGATCGGATGCTTAGATCGACGCATGGCTGTGTACGCACTCGGCGATCGTGAGCCGACCCTCGGAAAAGACGTCTTCATCCACCCCGACGCGACCGTGATCGGCGCCGTCACGCTCGGCGACGGAGTATCGGTGTGGCCCGGAGCCGTCCTTCGCGGCGACTACGGGACCATCACCATCGGAGCACGCACAAACATTCAGGACGGCACCGTCATCCACTGCACGTTCGTCGACGCCACCGTGATCGGAGCCGGCTGCGTCGTCGGACACAACGCCCACATCGAGGGCGCGGACATCGGCGACAACTGCCTGATCGCGTCGGGGTCGGTCGTCCTCAACGGCTCGACGATCGGAGCGGGCAGCGTCGTCGGCGCCGGTGCGGTGGTGCCCTACGGCTTCACCATGCCGGAGCGTTCGATGGCACTCGGTGTGCCCGCGAAGCTCCGCGAGGGCCACGTGGTCCCGGAGGGACACGTCGACGGAAACACCGAGCTGTACTTCCAGAACGCGCAGTTCTACCGCGACAACCTTCGGAGGATCGACGGATGACCCGGACACCGCTGATCGAACTGCTCGATCCCGGATGGGCGCACGCACTGGCCCCGGTGGAGGAACAGATCGCCGCGATGGGCGACTTCCTACGCGCCGAGAACGCGGAAGGCCGCCGCTATCTGCCCGCGGGCAAGAACGTGCTGCGCGCCTTCATGCAGCCGTTCGACGACGTTCGGGTCCTGATCGTCGGACAGGACCCGTACCCGACGCCTGGCCACGCCGTCGGGCTCAGCTTCTCAGTCGCACCGGACGTCCGTCCGATCCCGCGGTCTCTGCAGAACATCTACGCCGAATACTGCGACGACCTGGGCTACCCGCAGCCGTCGAACGGCGATCTCACCCCGTGGGCGGAGGCGGGTGTCCTCCTGCTGAACAGAGTGTTGACCGTCGCCCCCGGCGACGCGGGTTCGCACCGCAAGAAGGGATGGGAGGCCGTCACCGAGTGCGCGATCAAAGCACTCGCTTCTCGTGACGAGCCGCTCGTCGCGATCCTGTGGGGCAACGATGCGCGGAATCTCGCCGAATGGCTTCCCGACGTCCCGACAATCGAATCGGTGCATCCGTCGCCGCTGTCGGCCTCGCGAGGGTTCTTCGGCTCCAAACCGTTCAGTCGGGCGAACGAGGAACTCCTCGACCTCGGCGCGGAACCCGTCGACTGGCGCCTTCCGTGAGACGCGGTCAGCGCGCCGCGCGGAAGTCGGGCGCTCGTTTGGCGAGAAACGCGTCGACACCTTCGACGCCCTCGCCGGTGGTCGACAGTGACGAGATCGAGGCCGCCTCGGCGTCCATCTGATCAGTGAGGGTGCGCGAGGCGGACGCGTGCACCAGGTCACGGATGGCGGCGAAGGATCCGCGGGGTCCCGCAGCGAGCTTCGCGGCGGTCGCGCGGGCGGTGTCGGCCACAGCGTCGTCTTCGACGACTTCGGCGAGGATGCCGAGATCCAATGCGCGCGCAGCGTCGATGATCTGATCGGTCATGATGATGTGCCGTGCGCGGGCCGCGCCGACGGTGCGGGGAAGGGCCCACGACATGCCGCCGTCCGGGCACAGGCCGATGCCGGGGTAAGCGGGACGGAGACGGGTGCGTGTCCCGCCGACGGCGACGTCGGCGTGGAGCACCAGACTCATCCCCGCACCGGCGGCCCAGCCGCTCACTGCCGCGACGACAGGCAGTCGGGTCTGGTAGAGGACCTTGATGAACCGGTGCAGGTCGTCCGCGAGGCCGCGGAGGTACTCGGCGCGATCGTCGGCTTCGGCGAACTTCGCGACGTTGCCGCCCGCGCAGAAGTTCTTGCCCGCGCCGGTCAGGAGAATCGCGCCGGCGTCGCGCACGCCGCGCGTCACGTCGAGCAGTGCCTCGGTCCCCGCGAGGACGAGGTCGTGGTCGAGTGCGGTGCCGTTGTCGGCAGTCGAGATCGGCAGTGTCAGAACACCATCGGCGTCGAGGATGATCGTCTCAGAGGAGGGGGAGGTCATCCCCGGAGTCTACGATGCCCGTCGGACACCTCTGATCGAGGGCGTCCAGACGACAGAATCGCCGCCCGGCGAACCGGACGGCGATCAGGTCTAGCGTGAAGGCGCTGCGACTCAGGCAGTTGCCTTGCCGGCCTTCAGGCACGAGGTGCAGACGTTCTTGCGCACCTTGTTGCCCGAGGCTCCGGCGACACGGATCGACTGGATGTTCGGGTTCCAGCGACGGTTGGTGCGGCGGTGCGAGTGCGAAACCGACTTGCCGAAGCCGGGGCTCTTGGCGCAAACGTCACAAACGGCAGCCATGGCGAACTCCCTTGGTAGAAACAATGGTCGTGGTGATCGGCCCGTCGGGTGCAGCGGGCATAGAGTCCACGCGGTCGACAGGCAACCCGACAACAATAACCGCATCGAGAGGCCATGGCCAAATCGGGCCGTGCCGAATCCCTGTTCGCCCTGCGATCGAGAGGAGTGTCAGGGGTCGACGGTAACGTCAGACACAACTCACGTCGGCCGCGGGTGCCGATGGCGGACATGTCGGGTGTGCGAGAGAGTGCGGGTGGACGAATGACGAAGAGTGGGAACGCGGTCAATCCGCAGTTGATCCGCGACTGGGCGCACGCGTGCGCCGACGGTCTCGCGTCCCTCCGTGGAGAGATCAACGATCTCAACGTGTTCCCGATTCCGGATTCGGACACCGGTAGCAATATGGCGAACACGATGGCGGGCGCCGTCGCGGCGCTCGATGAGGCGCCTGCCGATGCCGACCTGTCGACGGTCACCAGGGTGCTCGCCGACGGATGCGTCGCGAATGCGCGCGGCAATTCGGGAGTGATCCTCGCGCAACTCTTCGTCGGGCTCGCGGATGCGGCGGACTTGGGGATCGCCGAGGACGACATCGGCTTCAACAAACTGTGCACCAACGGACTGCGTCTGGCGTCACTCTCGGCGCGTCGTGCGGTCAGCGAACCGCGTGAGGGCACAGTCCTCACCCTGCTCAAAGTCGCTGCTGCGACGGCGTCTGCGCATGTGAGTGATTCGCCCGCCGACCTCGTGCGTGCTGTCGCCGAGGACTCGGCCGAAGCTCTGGACCTCACCACCGAGCAGATGCCGGAACTGGCGGAGGCCGGCGTCGTCGACGCCGGCGCCCGCGGGTTCCTGGTGATCGCTGACGCGATGGTCGCGGTGGTGACAGGAGTCGCGAACAAACGTCGCGCGTACCGCGGCTCCACCGCCGGGCCGGGCGGTCTGGTCGATCACGCGTGCTCCGCGGACGGCGACACCGATTTCGAGGTGATGTATCTGCTGGAGGGCGCCGACGCGAAACAGATCGCAGGCCTGCGCGACAGACTCGGCGACTTGGGTGATTCGATCGTCATCGTCGGTGACAGCTCCGACGTCGCGGAACGGTTCTCGGTGCACGTGCACACCGACGACCCCGGTGCGGCCGTCGAAGCGGGGCTGGCGCTCGGTGAGATACGCGACATCCGGATCAGTTGTTTTGTCCTCGACGCGCTGAACGCGACTCCGGGCGCGAACGAACCTCCGCCCCGTTTCCGGCGGGCCGTGGTCGCACTGGTGAACGGCGACGGGGCTGAGGAACTGTTCGCGGCCGCCGGAGCGTCGGTGGTCCGCGCCGATCGGGGAGTCGACGCGGCGACTCTCGCCGAAGCGATTCGGTCCACCGACAGTGCTCACGTCGTGGTGATGGGCAACGGGATGATGTCGTCGCAAGATCTGGTGACCGTCGGCGCCGAGGCTCGGTCCACGCAGCGGTCGGTGGTGTTCCTCCCGACCCTGTCGATGGTGCAGTGTCTGTCGGCGTTGGCCGTCCATGATCCGGGCGAGGAACCCGACGTCGACGCGTTCGCGATGGCTGAAGCCGCCGCCGGGACACGCTGGGGGTCACTGATGATCTCGTCCGGAAAGCTGACCACTCTCGCCGGGACGTGCGAGGTCGGCGACACTCTCGGGCTCATCGGTTCGGACGTCCTCGTGATCGGCAAGCAGCCGGCGGACGCCGCCACCGCACTTCTCGATCTGATGCTGGCGACCGGTGGTGAGATGGTCAGCGTGCTGGCGGGTGGAGCCCTCGACGAGGAGACTCTCGACGCGATCAACGAGCACGTGCGCAAGCACTACAGCGGTATAGAGCTCGAGGTGCATCAGACGGGGCAGGCATCGAACCTTCTGCAGGTCGGCGTCGAGTGATGCTGACGCACACGTCGCTGCTCTCGGAGACGACTCTCGATGCGAAGCTCGTCGGCAAGCTCGAGGGGCTGGAACTGACGACTGTCGGAGAACTGCTCCGGTACGTGCCACGTCGGTACATTCGTCAGGGGCAGGTCTCGACCACGGAACTGCCCGAGCCCGACGAGTGGATCACCGTCATCGGTCGCGTCGAACGCGCGCAGATGATCACGATGAAGCGGCGGTACGGCAAGTTCCTGAAGATCGTCGTCGACGACGGGAACCGTCGGTACGAGGCGAGTTTCTTCAACGCACGGTACATCCAGCGAGTGTTGCGGGCGGGTGTTCGCGTCGCGCTCGCAGGCAAGGTCAAATACTTCAACAACCAGATCCAGTTGTCGCACCCGGACTGGCTCGTCCTGCCCGACGACGGAGTCGACGTCCGCGGGACCGGGATGATGGAGGAACTGCTCGACGCCGCCCGGCCGTCGGACACCGACTCGGACTCGGCCGACGACGCCGAGATCTCCACCGGGACCGCAGACGACGTCGAGAGCTTCGGACGTTCGATCATCCCGATGTATCCGGCCACACGTGAGGTTCAGACGTGGGAGATCTGGCGGGCCGTCCGCCAGGTGCTCGCCGACACGGTGCCGTCGGCAGACCCGCTCACCGAGCAGCAACGCACCGAGCGCGGTCTCATCACCAGCGATGAAGCCCTCCGTCACGTCCATCTCCCGGAGACGATGGAGTCCATCGAAGAGGCGCGTGAACGCCTCAAGTTCGACGAGGCCCTGGCAGTCCAGACTGCCCTCGCGCAGAAGCGCGCCGATCTCGGCGCGGAACGTTCGATGGCGGCCGTCCATGTGCCCGGTGGTCTCGAAGACCAGTTGTTGGCGCGGCTGCCGTTCGAGTTGACCGACGGACAGAAGACCGTGCTCGGAGAGATCGGCGACGACCTCTCTGTGGAGCACCCGATGAACCGTCTCCTGCAGGGAGAGGTGGGCTCCGGGAAGACCCTCGTGTCGCTGCTCGCCATGCTTCGGGTGGTCGACAACGGGCATCAGTGCGCGATCCTCGCTCCGACGGAAGTCCTCGCCGCCCAGCATTACCGAACAGTCATGACGATGCTCGGCGACCTCGCGCGGGGCGGGGAACTCGGCGCGGCCGACGGCGCGACTCGCGTCGGGCTTCTGACCGGATCGTTGAACACCGCGTCCAAGCGTCGAGCCCTGCTCGACGCCGTCACCGGCGACGCGGGCATCGTCATCGGGACTCACGCGCTGCTGGAGGAGAACGTCGAATTCTTCGACCTCGGTCTCGTGGTCGTCGACGAGCAGCACCGCTTCGGAGTCGAGCAGCGCGACATTCTGCGCTCGAAGGGCAGGGACGACAAGCGTCCGCACTTCCTGGTGATGACCGCGACGCCGATTCCGCGGACAGTCGCGATGACCACGTTCGGCGACCTCGAGACCTCGGTGATGACGGAGCTTCCGCGCGGCAGACAACCGATCACCACAAGCGTCGTTCCGATGACGAACGCCAAGTGGGTCGATCGTGCGTGGGCCAGGGCGGGTGAGGAGATCGACGCCGGTCGGCAGGTGTACGTGGTGTGCACTCGGATCGGCGACGAGGAGTCGAAGCCGAAGAAGAAGTCGTCCAAATCCGGTGAGGCGGCCGAGAAGGAGGACGACACCGTCTCGGTGCTCCAGCAGGCCGAGATGCTCGAGACGCGCTGGCTTCCGGGGCGGCGGATCGCCGTCTTGCACGGGCGGATGCACGCCGACGACAAGAACGACGTGATGGACGCCTTCACCCGCGGTGAGATCGATGTTCTCGTCGCGACGACCGTCATCGAAGTGGGCGTCGACGTCCCCAACGCGACCATGATGGCGATCGTCAACGCCGAACGGTTCGGCGTCAGCCAGTTGCACCAGCTGCGTGGACGAGTCGGGCGTGGCGGGCATGCAGGGCTCTGTCTGCTGCTGACGGCGGCCCACGAGGTGTCTGCGTCGATGGAGCGGCTGCGGGCGGTCGAGAAGTCGAACGACGGTTTCGAACTGGCACTCGTCGACTTGAGGCAACGCCGAGAAGGGGATGTTCTCGGTTCCCTGCAGTCCGGTGGCAAATCGTCGCTCAGCTTCCTCTCGCTGATCGACGACGTCGAGGTGATCGCGGATGCTCGCGCGCTGTCGGAGTCGATCGTCGCCGAAGATCGTGCGCTGGCCGATCACCCGGCGCTCGCCGACCTCGTCGACGCTGTGCTCCTCCCGTCTCGCGCGCAGTATCTCGAGAAGTCCTGACGGTCGTCCGCGTGTCGTGGAACCGCCCTGAGGGTCTGTGCGTCTGAACTTGTGAGGGGCGGATCTCGGCGGGGGAGGCACGATGCGGTGGGCGGATCGGCATCTTCGTCGTCGCTCGGGCCGGGTCCGCCTCTCAACCAGGCAGTGGATCGGGTTGGCGGTGTTCGCTCTGACGTCGGTGACCGTGGCGGTGGGTGTCGGGCCTGTTCAGGAACGACAATTGGTGCCCGCCGCACAGGTCGCGGGCGCCCGGAAGGCGTTCGGAGCCCTCACGGTGATCGGCGCGCGGCCGCCCCACGACGCCGGATACCAGCGGGAGGCGTTCGGGACGTCGTGGACTGACGACTCCGACGCGCCGGGATCTCAGAACGGATGCGACACCCGCAACGACATCCTCACCCGCGATGTCGCCGTGTCCGGCACGGCGGCGACGTCGTCCTGCCCGAATGCGGTCGCAGCGGGGGTGTTGACCAGCCCGTACACCGGGCGGCCGGTGGTGTTCGAGCGTGGCAGGACGTCGAGCGCGGTGCAGATCGATCACATCGTCCCGCTGGCGTACGCGTGGGACATGGGCGCTGTGCAGTGGCGGCCGGAACGTCGGGCGGCGTTCGCCAACGACCCGTCGAACCTGGTCGCGGTCGACGGCGGCAGCAACCAGCAGAAGTCCGATGCCGAGCCCGGTCGCTGGATGCCGCCGCTTCGCTCGTTCCACTGCCAGTACGCGGTCCAGTTCGTGCTGGTCCTCGCGAGGTACGGCCTGCCCGTCGACGCGCCGTCGCGCGACGTGCTCTCTCGTGCGCTCGACTCGTGTTGAGACGGGCCTGGGTCAGCTCCCGAGCATGCCCTTCATCTGTTCGATCTCGGCGTTCTGGGACTCGACGATGCTGCGGGCCATTGCGACGGCGTCGGGATTCTGACCGTCGTCGATCTGCGTCTTCGCCATCGCGACGGCGCCTTCGTGGTGCGCGATCATCTGCGTCAGGTAGAGCTTTGCGGCTTCCGGCCCCGGCGCGTTCTTGAGCTTGGTGATGTCCTCGGGCGAGACCATCCCGTCCATGGAGTGTCCCGACATGTCGGCGGTCTTCGGCGCGCCCCACGCGGTGAGCCATGACTTCAGCTGAGTGATCTCCGGTCCCTGCGCGGCCTTGATGGTGGTCGCGAGTTCACGGACGTCGGCGGGCACACCGTCCTTGGCGAGCAGGATGTCGCTCATCTCCAGCGCCTGCTCGTGGTGAGGAAGCATCATCTGCGCGAACATGACGTCAGCTGCGTTGTTCGAGCCCTTCGCGGACGCCGACGTGGACTGGGACGTCGCCGACATGTCGTGACCCTCGTGTCCGGACGTCGAGTCGTCCGACGACGAGCAGGCGCCGAGGACTGCGACGGCGGCGACAGCGGCGATGGAAGCGGCGATCAGACGGGGGTTCATGCATGGACCTTTCACTCAAGCTTGCGGGGGTACTCGTGTCGAGTGTGGCCGTCGCACACCCTGATTCGGCTGTAGGTCGCCTCAAGATCTCCTCAAGGAGTGGGTGCTCGTGACGGGTACGGCCATGATGGACGTCATGAGTGAACCCGCGCGGACCGCGCTGAGGGCGATGGTCGTCGACGACGAGCCGGACCTCGCCGACCTCGTCGCGTCGTATCTGAAACGGGACGGATTCGACGTCACCGTAGTGGGCGACGGCGCCGAGGCAGTCGAGACCGCTCGTGCCGTCGACCCCGATGTCCTCGTCCTCGACCTCGGGCTGCCCGGGCTCGACGGCGTGGAGGTGTGCCGACGGGTGCGGGAGTTCTCCGACGCCTACGTTGTGATGCTCACCGCGCGGAGCGACGAGGTCGACACCCTCATCGGCCTCTCGGTCGGAGCCGACGACTACATGACCAAACCGTTCAGCCCACGTGAGCTGTCCGCGCGCATTCAAGCGCGGATTCGCAGGCCACGAGCGGGGCTCGGCGGCCCTGCGACCCGCACCGTGCCGCGCGAGGTGAGAGTGTTCGGCGATCTCACGATCGACGTCGCGGCCCGCGAGGTGAGCGTCGCCGGTGAACCTGTGCATCTCACCCGCACCGAGTTCGACGTGCTGGCAGTGCTGTCCGCAGACCCGGGGGTTGTGGTCACCCGGAGCGCGTTGATCGACGCAGTCTGGCGGACCGGTTGGAACGGCGCCGATCACCTGGTCGACGTCCATGTCGGTCACGTGCGGCGCAAGTTGGGCGACGACGCCGCCGACCCGAGGTTCGTGACCACCGTGCGCGGCGTCGGCTACCGGATGCGCGACGGCGCATGAACCGCGCCGGATTCGGTACCCGACTGTTTCTCGCGTCGTCGTTGGTGGTGATCGGCTGCGTCGTGTCAGCTGCAGTGGTGTCGGTGCTCATCGCTCCGGGCCTGTTCCACGAACACCTCCGACAGGCGGGCATCGAAGAGGATTCCGGGCTTGCCGCACACATCGAGATGGCATTCCGCGGCACACTCGTGCCGGCGTGGGGGATCGCGGCCCTGGTCGCGGTGCTCATCGCCCTCGCCGTGAGCTGGTGGCTCGCCCGTCGGGTGGACCGCTCGGTCGGTGCGCTCGCCGAATCGGCAGGTGACATCGCCCGCGGACGATACGACACCAGGGTCGACGACGCCGGCCTCGGACGGGAGTTCGCCGACCTCGCCGACGCTGTGAACGAACTGGCCCGCCGTCTCGGCGAGACCGAGTCGACGCGGCGTCGGATGCTTGCCGACCTCGGTCACGAGATGCGCACGCCGATCGCGACGATTGACTCGCACCTCGAAGCGCTCGAAGACGGGGTCCGGACGGCCGATGCCGACACGATCCGGGTGTTGCGTGCCGGTTCACAGCGTTTGGCACGTCTGGCGGAGGACATCAACGCGGTGTCGCGGGTTCAGGAGGGACTCGATCCGATTCGCCCGGAACGCACCACGACGGGCGCACTCGTCACCGCGGCGCTGACTGCGGCGTCGGCGGCGTACCGGGACGCAGGCCTCGACCTGCAGGTCGACACCGATCCCGACATCGTGCTGACAGTGGACCCGGCGCGCATCGGTCAAGTCCTCGGCAATCTCCTCGACAATGCGCGTCGGCACACGCCCAGGGGCGGTTCTGTCACTCTCCGCACAGGCCTCGCAGGCGACAGTGTCGTCGTCACCGTCGCCGACAGCGGCGAGGGGATCGATCCCGAACACCTCCCACACGTCTTCGATCGCTTCTACCGCACCGACAGTGCTCGCTCCAGCCGAGACGGGGGCAGCGGAATCGGTCTGACCATCGTCTTCGCGCTGGTGCAGGCGCACGGCGGCACCGTGTCCGCGGCGAGTGACGGACCGGGGACGGGTGCGGCGTTCACGGTGACACTGCCCACGGTGGGAGCGTCGGAGGGCAGCGCTAACCTTGACGCATGAGTGCACCCACCATCGAGGACGTGACGGCTGTCGTCACCGACCTCGCGACCGCCGCGAAGCAGGCGTCGCGGAGCCTCGCCACCCTGACCACCGCCCAGAAGGACGCAGTGCTCCTGGCTGCCGCCGATGCTATCGACGCGGCCGCAGAGACCGTCCTGGAGGCCAATGCCTCCGACGTCGCGCGTGCCGAAGCGGCAGGCACGGAGGCGTCGCTCGTCGATCGCCTGCGGCTCACGCAGGACCGGATCGCGGGCATCACCGGCGGCCTTCGCCAGGTTGCGGCACTGCCGGATCCGATCGGCCAGGTGACCGCGGGCAAGACTCTTCCGAACGGGCTCGAACTACGTCAGGTCCGAGTCCCGCTCGGTGTGGTCGGCTTCGTCTACGAGGCCCGCCCCAACGTGACCGTCGACGGTTTCGGCATCTCGTTCAAGGCGGGCAATGCGGTGCTGCTGCGCGGATCGTCGTCTGCGGCCGACTCCAACGCCGCACTCGTGGCGATCCTGCGCGACGTGCTCGCCGAACACAAGGTGAGCCCCGACGCCGTTGCGCTGCTGCCCAGCGAGACCAGGGACAGCGTGACCGCGCTCATTCGCGCACGCGGCCTGGTCGACGTCGTGATCCCCCGCGGTGGAGCAGGTCTGATCTCGGCGGTCGTCCGCGACGCGACCGTGCCGACCATCGAGACGGGGACCGGCAACTGCCACATCTATGTGCACGCCGACGCCGACGTCGACATCGCCACCCGAATCATCCTGAACGCGAAGACGCGTCGCCCCAGCGTGTGCAACACCGTGGAGACGGTCCTCATCGACGCGGGAGTCGCCGACACGGCGCTCACCCCGATCGTGACCGCGCTGCAGGCGCAGGGTGTGGTGATCCACAGCGACGAGCCGGGATTCGAACCCGCGACCGAGGACGACTGGCATCGTGAGTACCTGTCGCTGGACATCGCGCTCAAGGTGATCGACGGCCTCGACGCCGCGATCGACCACATCGCCGCCTACGGCACCGGCCACACCGAGGCGATCATCACGAGTTCTCTCTCGGCCGCGAACGAGTTCACCGCGCGAGTCGATGCGGCCGCAGTGATGGTGAACGCGTCCACCGCGTTCACCGACGGCGAGCAGTTCGGCTTCGGCGCGGAGATCGGCATCTCGACGCAGAAGCTGCACGCGCGCGGCCCGATGGGACTCACCGAGCTGACCTCCACCAAATGGCTGGTGTGGGGCGACGGACAGGTGCGTCCGGCATGACCGCAGACAACGTGACGCCGGTGTTCGCCGACACCGCGGACGTCACCGCACGCCTGCGAGAGACCGGATATCTGGCGGACGCCGCAACGTCGACGACGACCTTCCTCGCCGATCGCCTCGGCAAACCGCTGCTCGTGGAAGGCCCCGCCGGTGTCGGCAAGACCGAACTCGCGCGCGCCATCGCACAGGCCACGGGCGCGGACCTGATCCGCCTGCAGTGCTACGAGGGCATCGATGAGGCTCGAGCCCTGTACGAGTGGAATCACGCCAAGCAGATCCTGGCGATCCAGGCGGCGGGCAGCCGGGACTGGGACGCCACCAAGAACGACATCTTCTCCGAAGAGTTCCTGTTGGCCAGGCCGCTGTTGACCGCGATCAGCCGAACTGAGCCGACGGTCCTGCTGATCGACGAGATCGATAAGGCAGACGTCGACATCGAAGGCCTGCTGCTCGAGGTCCTCAGTGATTTCGCGATCACCATTCCTGAGATGGGCACCGTCGCGGCGCAGCGTCGACCGATCGTGCTGCTCACGTCGAATGCGAACCGAGATCTGTCCGAGGCGCTCAAGCGTCGCTGCCTGTACCTGTACATCGACTTCCCCGACGCGGCGCTGGAACGTGAGATCCTCTCGTCGCGGGTTCCGGAGCTGCCGGCGAAGGTCGCGACCGAACTCGTCCGGGTGGTCGGAGTGCTTCGTGGGCTCGACATCAAGAAGAAGCCGTCGGTCGCCGAGACCATCGACTGGGGCAACACGCTCCTCGCGATGACAACCGGCGACGAGGCGATCAAGGGTGGCCGGCTCGACGAGTCGCTGATCGCGAAGACCCTCGGCGTGGTGCTCAAACACCGTCCCGACGTGACGACGGCGATCCGCGAACTGAAGCTCGGCTGACATGGTCTCGACCGGGGCTCCGAGCTCCTCGAGCGAGTCTTCCAGCTCCTCGAGCGGAGTCGAGAGGATCGTCGACACCCTCACCGGTTTCGTCGAGGATCTGCGTGGCCGGGGGATCACTGTCGGGCCGTCGAACCTGATCGATGCGGGCCAGGCGATGACTGTCCTCGACCTGCTCGATCGCGAGTCGCTCCGGGAGGGGCTCGCAGCGACGATCCTGTCTGATCCGCTGCACCGGGACACCTTCGACAGGTGTTTCGAGTTGTGGTTCCCACTGGGCAACACCGCGCGCATCGCGAGCACGGTGGTGAAGCGTGACGCGGACGGAAAAGTCGACGTCGACGCGGTCCGGGAACTCGTCACGCAGACGTTGGCCGACCCTGAGGCGATGGCCGACGGCAGATTCGACCAGTTGGTGGCGTTGATCGTCGCCGAGATGGGGCAATACGAGTCGGCGCAGGGGGAGTCGTACTCGGTGTACCAGGCGATGTCGGTGATCTCGCCGCAGACCCTGATCGCGAGGATCGCCGCGGCGATGGCCGGCGGGCAGGGACGCGACGGCGAGCGGGCGGGCACCGATCCGCTCAACAGGCAGGCCGCCCGCGACGCCACGACCCGCCTCCGTCAGGCCGTGGAGACCGAGACGCAGCGGCGGATGGCCGAGGTCCGCGGACGTGACGCCGTCTCGCAGTACGCGGTGCCCAAGCTGCCCGAGAACATCGACTTCTTCTCCGCGAACCCGCAGGACATGATCAAGATGCGTCGGACGATCGACCCGATCGCTCGGCTGCTCGCTTCGAAGCTGGAGTTCCGTCGTCGGCGCAACAAGCACGCCGCCGTCGACGTGCGGGCGACCCTGCGTGCGTCGATGTCAACGGGCGGCGTGCCGATCGACCTGCGACGCCGCAAGCCGCGCCCCGGCAAGCCGGAGCTGATCGTCATCTGCGACGTGTCCGGGTCGGTGTCCGGGTTCAGTCAGTTCACCCTGCAACTCGTGTACGCGCTGCGGCAGCAGTTCTCCAACGTGAGGATCTTCGCGTTCGTCGACACCGTCGACGAGGTCACGGAGTTCTTCGATCGCGGCAACGACGACTCGCAGTTCGGCGAACGGATGACGACGATGCTGACGCAGGCGCAGATCAGCCTGCGTGACGGGCACTCCGACTACGGCCACATGCTCAAGGGCTTCGCCGACCACTACCTCGACACTCTGACGCACCGCAGTGCGCTGCTGATCCTCGGCGACGCGCGCAACAACTTCCGACCGACACACGTCGACTCCCTGGCGAAGATCCGCGACAAGGTCCGCAACGCCTACTGGCTGAATCCAGAACGCAAGGAGCACTGGGATTCGGGGGATTCGGCTGCGTCGGACTACGGCGACGCGATCGACATGTTCGAATGTCGCAACGTCGATCAACTCGGCCGTGTGATCGCCGACCTGCTACCCGTGTGAGACGACGGTCGTCACCGCGTAATGTCACAACACATGTCACCGGACAGCGCAGAGCCGCGCCGCATCGGCGTGATGGGCGGAACCTTCGATCCGATCCACAACGGGCACCTCGTGGCGGCGAGCGAAGTGGCTCACCGGTTCAAGCTCGACGAAGTGGTCTTCGTCCCGACGGGCCGCCCGTGGCAGAAGGAAGGCGCTCACGCCGCGGACCCGTCCCGGCATGTCAGCCCGGCCGAACATCGCTACCTGATGACCGTCATCGCGACGGCGTCGAATCCGCAGTTCACGGTGAGTCGGGTCGACATCGAGCGCGACGGTGTGACGTACACGGTCGACACCCTGCGTGACCTGCGACGTGCGTTCCCCGGCGACGAGCTGTACTTCATCACCGGTGCCGATGCCCTCGAAACGATCCTGAACTGGCATGATTGGGAGGACTTGTTCGAGCTCGCCCACTTCATCGGAGTGTCGCGGCCCGGATACGAACTGAATGCCACCCATCTGACCGAGCACCTGGCGTCCAAGCCCGCGAACGCGCTCCAGTTGATCGAGATCCCCGCCCTGGCGATTTCGTCGACGGACTGCCGGGCGCGGGCCGTCGCCGATCGCCCCGTCTGGTACCTCGTGCCCGACGGCGTGGTCCAGTACATCAACAAGCACGGTCTGTACCGAAAGGAACCCACGTGAGTGTGTCCGCCGAATCCCTCGAGATGACCACGATCGCCGCGCATGCAGCCGTCGAGCGGCTGGCGACCAACGTCGCCGCGATCGACGTGTCCGAGCACCTCGTGATCACCGACGTGTTCCTGATCTGCTCCGCAGACAACGAACGCCAGGTCAACTCGATCGTCGAAGAGATCGAAGACAAGTTGCGCGAGGCAGGGCATCAACCGCTGCGTCGCGAGGGGACTCGTGAAGGGCGCTGGGCGCTGCTCGACTACGGCGACATAGTCGTGCACGTCCAGCACGACGACGAGCGCGACTTCTACGGCCTCGAGCGCTTGTGGAAGGACTGCCCGCTCCTCGAACTCGAGGGTGTGGAGCCGGCGACACGTCCGGAGCCGGGCGAGGACGACGACGCCGTCCTTCCCGCGGAATGAGGGGCGAACCGGATCCCGGGGATTCCAGCGTCGAACGTTTGACGCCGGTCGTTCGGAGGCTGATCCTGCTCCGGCACGGTGAGACTCTCTACAACGCGTCCCAGCGCATGCAGGGCCAGCTCGACACCGACCTCTCCGACGTCGGGGTGGAACAGGCGCGCGTGGCAGGTCGCGCGATCGCGACACGGTCACCGCTGGTGATCCTGTCGTCCGATCTGCGTCGTGCATACGAGACGGCGCAGGCCATCGGCGCGGTGACCGGTCAGGACGTCACCACAGATTCCAGACTCCGCGAGACCCATCTCGGCGACTGGCAGGGCATGACCCACCACGAGGTCGACGAAACGATGCCCGGCGCGCGCCGGGTGTGGCGTGACGACTCGACGTGGACTCCGCCGAACGGCGAGAGCCGAGTGCAGGTGGCCGAGCGCATGCTGCCGGTCGTCGACGAACTAGTCGCGGGATTGGACGACTGGGGAACGGGCCAGACCCCGGACGCACCGGTCGTCCTCGTCGCGCACGGCGGCTGCATCGCTGCGCTGACTGCCGGCCTGCTCGCGCTCCCCGTCGCCAACTGGCCGGTGTTCGGCGGACTCGCCAACACCAGCTGGGTGCAACTGTCCGGACATAGCACCACCGCAGACGACGCGCCTGTGTGGCGTCTCGACGTATGGAACGCGACAGCCGAGTCGGCTGATCTCGGCGTTCAGTAGGAAGGGTCTCATCCGTGGGTTCGATCATGGTTCTGGGCGACTCGCTGTCGTACTACGACGAGACGGGCGGTTTGCCGTCCGACGACCGGAGGATCTGGCCGAACCTGGTCGGAGTCCAGTTGGATCGTCCGGTCGAGCTCTTCGCACGCATCGGCTGGACCAGCCGTGACGTGTGGTGGGCCATCACCCAGGATCCGCGGATCTGGGCCGCGCTGCCGAAAGCCGACGTACTCGTCCTCGCGTTCGGTGGAATGGACTCGCTGCCGTCGCCGATGCCGACGGCCTTGCGCGAGCAGATCCGCTATCTGCGGCCTGCTCGCCTCCGTCAGGTGGTCCGCGACGGCTACTCGTGGTTGCAGCCGCGGCTCTCACCGCTCGGGTGGCCGATGGCGCTGCCTCCGCGCGTCACCGTCGAGTACTTCGAGAAGATCCGCGGGGCCGTCGCACACCTCCGCCCCGACCTCCCGATCGTGGTCTGCCTGCCGTCCACCCACGACAGTCCGTACTACGGTCACGCCCACCCCGGGCGCGTGCCGTTGACTGTCGCCATCACACGGTGGGCGGACGAGCACTCGATCCCCACGGTGACCGGTTTCTACGACGT
The DNA here is from genome assembly GCF_037148075.1 of Gordonia malaquae. Classification (NCBI taxonomy): domain Bacteria; kingdom Bacillati; phylum Actinomycetota; class Actinomycetes; order Mycobacteriales; family Gordoniaceae; genus Gordonia; species Gordonia malaquae. The sequence continues at coordinate 943,284 of NZ_JBBCUB010000001.1, forward strand.
CACGTCCGCGGCGTACGACGATCCGGACTTCGTCATGAATCCCGACGGGATCCACTGGAGCATCGAAGCGCACGCTCAGATCGCCGACGCCGTCGCGCCGGTTGTCGGGAGCGTCCTTCACGCGAGCGAGTAGCCGGGCAGGTCGATGCCGTCCGCCTTCGCGAACTGTGAGGCGAGGATGTTGCGCATCGGCCACCGGTTCATCGACCAGTAGGTCCAGCGGCTGAGAATCACGGCGATCCGGCTCGACGGCGCATAGCCCGACGCCCCGCCCGGGGGCAGCTGTTGTGTGCGGGCGATGAACGGGCGCATCACTTGCTGATATGCGTCGAGCGCCGCGTCGACGTCGTCGTATCGGGAGATCTCGCCGGCCAACACATACGCCCCGACGAGTGCGAGTGTGGTGCCGAGGCCGGTCAGCGGGGTGGGACAGTATCCGGCGTCGCCGACGAGCACCACCCGGTCGCGGGCGAACGACTCCATCTTGACCTGGGCGAGGTCGGCGTACGCCCAGTCGTCCGCGTCACGCATCTGATTGAGGAGTTGTGGCGCCACCCAGCCGACGTCGGTGAAAGCGGCGTCGAGCATGTCCCATTGCGCGACACGGTCACGAAGCGGAACGGGATCGATGCCGCGGACCGCCAGAGAGGCCTTCACCGTGCCGTCGACGCGCGACGGGCGGCACGAGACCACTCGTCCGCCGACCTCGTTGTGCATGAGGTACCAGCCGTCGAGCGACTGATCGATCGTCGCGGTGAACCACGCGTACCGCAGGCCGATGGGGTCGAGGTATTCCTCGTCGGGGCCGAACGCGGCGCGGCGGACCGCTGAGTTGAGTCCATCGGCGCCGATCACAAGATCGAACCGGCGATACGGGGCCTTCTCGAACGACACGACGGCGTGCTCGCCGTCCCTGGTGATGGCGGTGACGGTGTCGTCCCAGATCCATTCGACGGTGGAGGGGACGGCGTCGACGATGCTCTCGGAGAGGTCCCCGCGGAGGATCTCGTGGGTCGAGACGATGCCGTTGCCGTCGAACGCCTCGACCGGCAGCTCGCTGACATGCCTGCCGCCGGCGTCGACGGTCGCGATGCCTCGCTGATTGAGGAGTTTCGCGTCGGTGGCGGCGGTGAGTCCCATTCGATCGATGACGGTCCGACCCGCTCCGCGGAGATCGACCGTCTGTCCACCAGGGCGAAGCGAAGGTGCACGTTCGACGACGGTGACTGTGTGCCCCTGGCGGGCGAGGAGGAGCGCGGAAGCGGGCCCGGCGATCGAAGCTCCGCTGACGAGGATGTTCAACATTCTGTACATAGTGCGAACGTACGCTGTATGAATCGCTCTGCGATACGGTGTTCACGTGGTATTTCAATAAAAGTGCACTAGTGCGTTCGTGTGAAGGTGAGGTCCGATGAGCCGTGCTGAGGGGATTGCCGACGTCCTGCGGGAGCGCATCGTCACCGGCCGGTTGGTGCCAGGTGATCCGATTCCGTCGACTCGGGCGATCATGCGCGACCACAACGTGGCGATGGCGACGGCGAGTCGCGTCCTCACGTTGCTTCAGGACGACGGGCTGATCACTTCGACTCCCGGTCGGGGCAGTGTGGTCCGTTCTCCGGACGGGTCGGCCCAGTCGGTCCTCACCCAAGACCGTGTGGTTTCCGTGGCTGTCTCGATCGCCGATGAGGAGGGGCTCGCAGCGGTCTCGATGAGACGACTCGCCGCGGCGCTCGAGATTCCGACGATGTCGGTGTACCGGTACGTGCCGAGCCGCGACGATCTCGAGTTCGTGATGCTCGATCGGGTGATGGGCGAGATGGAGCTGCCGCCGGTGACCGGCGACTGGCGGGCCGACCTGCAGGGCGCATGTCGGACGATGTGGCAGACGATGACTCGGCATCCGTGGTTCGCGGGGGCGCTGTCGATGACGAGACCTGCGTCGATGCCCAACGCGATGCCGCTCGCCGAACGAATGCTCGGCAGTCTGTGCGGTGCCGGACTCGACCCGGTTCAGGCGTTCACCGACTACCTGTGCCTCCTCAACCTGATCCGTGGGCTCGGATCGACCCTCGAGCCCGAACTGTCCGATCGGGCCGAGACCGGCGTCACCAACGACGAGTGGATGGACACCAGGGTCGCGGAGCTGCGGCGAATCGCTCCGCCGGATCGGTTTCCGACCATGGCGGCGATCATGGACGTCGGATACCCGTACGACGTCGAGGTGCTCGTCGAGTCGGGGATCGAGCGGTTTCTCGACGGGATCAGCGCGCGCCTGGTGTGATCGCGTTCTGTCAGCACCCGCTAACCTATGGGAGTGCCTGTCGTCATCGTCACCGATTCATCATCGCGGTTGCCCGCGTCACTGATGAGCAAGTATGGGATCTTGCAGGTTCCGCTGCACGTGACTCTCGACGACGGTACCGAGTACCTGGAGGGAGTCGACGACATCCCCACCGATGTCGTGTCGACGCCGAATGTGACCACCTCCGGTGCGAGTCTCGCAGACTTGCGGAGCGCGTATGAGCGGGCGTTGGAGATCAGTGACGGCGACGGTGTGGTGGCCGTTCACATGTCACGCCGGCTGTCGGGCACCTGGAGCGCGGCCCGTCTCGCGTCCGACGCTCTCGACGGTGAGGTCCGCGTGGTCGACTCCCGGTCGGTCGGAGTCTCCCTCGGACTGACGACGATGGCCGCGGTCCAGGCGGCACAGGCGGGCGGCGAGCGCGACGACGTGTACGAGGCCGCTGTCCGTGCGGGGGCGACCGCCGAATCGCTCCTCTGTGTCCAGAACCTCGACAATCTGCGTCACAGCGGTCGCCTCAGCGCGACCGGCCACATCCTGGGGTCCGCGCTGTCGATCAAGCCGATCCTCCACATGGCAGACGGTGTCCTCGCGCTTCGGGAGCGTCACCGCACCATGACCAAAGCCATCAGCAAGATGGTCGACACCATCGTCGAATTGGCGGACGGCGAGCCTGTCACGGTCGGTGTCCAGCACTGCCAGAACCCGGCATTGGCCTCGGAGGTCCTCGACTCGGTCGTCAGCCGGCTCGACGACGTTCCGTCGACGCTCACCGTCGACCTCGGGCAGGTCCTCGGGACCCACGTGGGCCCCGGCGCCGTGGGCGTCGCACTGGCTCACGGCTTGGACCCCATCACCTTCTGACGAACGCCGGTCGAGGCGTTGTGCACAACGCGCGAATCCCGGTGAATCTGTCCACAGGTCGGTCCGAGGACTCTCGCAGGCTGATTCCGCGCCTACGGTGCGTTCATGGGGATGGATCTGCGGGCGGGCAAGAACCGCGAGCCGGGGCCGGATCGGCTGTCACGTCTGATGCGTGCGCCCGAGAGGACGAGGCCGCCAGACGGGGAAGACGAGACACCGGACGCCGACCCCGCGGTGGAACGCTGGGGTGCGACGGCGATGCCCGACTGGCTCGACTCCGGTGCGGGCCGACGCCGGTGGTCGGAGCGACAGTCGGCGTCGTTCGAGATCCTCGACGACGACCTCGACCATGTCGACGAGTCACCACGGAGCCTCGATGACGACGACGATGACGACTGGGACGAGCGGAAGCACCGGTGGACGATGCTTCCTCGGGCCGCGATCGGTCTGGTCGCGGTCGGCCTGATCGGGTGTGCGTTCGCCGGGTACACCCTGCTGCGGGAGAACGAACCCGCCGCGCCGCTCGTCGCGTTCGAGCAGTCGGTCGAACCGAAGGAGTCGCCGTCTGCAGGGCAGGCGTCGACACCGCCGCCTACCGAGATGGTGATCAGCGTGGTCGGAATGGTGTCCAGGCCAGGGTTGGTTCGACTGCGTCCAGGGTCGCGAGTGGCCGACGCTCTCGATCGAGCAGGCGGGGCCAGGGAGGGCGCCGACCTGTTGTCGCTGAACCTCGCGCAGGTCGTGCACGACGGAGACCAGATCCTCGTCGGGCGCAGCGGCGGTGATCAGGTGCGGAGCGCGGTCGTCACATCGGGCGACGAGACGACGACGGCGCCGGGCGGGTCGCTGCCGACGGGTGGCGGCCGGCAGGTGGACCTGAACACGGCGACGGAAGCGCAGTTGGACGAGCTGCCCGGGGTCGGACCGGTGACGGCTCAAGCGATCATCGCGTGGCGCTCCACGCACGGCCGGTTCACGTCGGTTGATCAACTCGCCGAGGTCGACGGCATCGGGCCGAGCAGACTGGCCAAGCTGCGGCCGCTGGTGACTGTCGGCTGATGGCCGATCTGCGGCTCGTCGCACCGGCAGCGGGCTCCTGGGCGACAACTGCCGCAGCCCTCGTCGCACCGGTGCCGGCGTCAGTGGCAGCGGTGCTGATTCTGGTCGCGGCCGCTGTGGCGGTGTGCCGAGTTCGGCGGTGGTCGGGTATCGCGCCGACGGTGGCCGCAGCGTGCGCGGTGTCGGCGGCGGCGGGTGTGATCGTGATCCTGCGCGTCGTCGCGGTCGACTCGTCTCCGATCCTCTCCGCGGTGGGCAAACCCGTGGTGGAGGTCACCGTGGCGGGGGATCCGACAGTCCAGGCAGGGGGCAGGCGAGTCACCGTCCCGGTGCGGATAGAGCGACTGTCCGGACGTTCCATGAGACCTGTTGCTGCGCGGCTGCACGTCGACGCGAGTGCCGCCGACTTGCTGCCGGGTGAGCGGATCGAGGTCCGGGTGCGTGCCAGACCTGCAGCGGTGGCGGGCCGTGACCGGCTCATTGCGGCCGAGCTGAGTGCTGCGGGGGAGATCCGGCGGATCAGGGATGCGCCGTGGTGGCAGCGTGCGGCGGGCGATGTCCGAGTCCGCTTGCGTGAACTCGCTGCGAGAGCTCTCGGCGGTCGTGCGGGCGGCTTGCTGCCGGGCCTGGTCCTCGGCGACACCGGAGGTCTCGATCATCAGACTCGCGACACGTTCAAAGCCGCTGGGCTGTCGCACCTTCTCGCCGTCTCCGGGTCGAATCTTGTGCTCACGGTCGGTGCGGTGGTGCTGTGCGTTCGCGCGTGCGGGGCGTCGACCCGGACGGTGTTCGCCGTCGGCGCGATCGCGGTGATCGGTTTTGTGGTCCTGGTCCGGCCCACCGACAGCGTCCTGCGTGCCGCGATCATGGGAACAGTCGGGTTGGTGGCCGGACTGACGTCTCGGCGGTCACAGGCGTTGCCGGCGTTGGGCGCCGCAGTGATCTTGGTGGTGCTGTGGTGGCCGGAGATGGCACTGGCACCCGGGTTCGCGCTGTCGGTGGCGGCGACCGTCGGTCTCGTGGTGTGGTCCGCGCCGATCCGCTTCGCTCTACTCGACCGTGGCGTCCCGGATTGGTTGGCATCGTTGATCGCGATGACGCTCGCCGCTCAGATTCTGACCACGCCGATCGTCATCGCACTGACCGGGAAGGTCAGCGTGTTCGCTGTGCTCGCGAACGTCCTCGCGGCTCCGGCGGTTCCGCTGATAGGCATCGCGGGCACGGCGGCCGCGGCGATCGGCGCGACGGGACCGCGGTTCGGTCCGGCACAGGTGCCCGCTGAAATGCTGGTCCGGGCCACAGGACCGCCGGTCCGATGGCTGCTGGCCGTGGCCGATCGTCTCGGCGGGCCGGGCTGGGTGTGGCCGGAGGTTCCGGGGCTGTTGGCGGCGTCGATCCTGGTGTCGGGCGGCGGAGGACTGTGGGTCTGGTCGGGCCTGCGGCACGCTCGGACGAGGCGACCGTTCGACTGCTGAGACGCCGAGAACAACAAGTCGCGGGGCCGGCGGGGGGGGGCGGGGCCGCCGGGGCGGGGGGTGGGTGGGGGGGGGGGGTGGGGGCGCGGGGGGGGGGCCGGCGGGGGGGGGGGCGGGCGGGGGCAACCGGGAGCCCCGGGGGGGGGGGCCCGCCGCCCGGGGGGGCCGGCGGCGCGGGCCGCCCGCCCCCCCCCCCCCCCCCCCCCCGGCCCCGCGGGGGGCCCCCCCCCCCCCACCGCCGTGTCTCTACTTGTGTGCGAGCAGGTTGTCGCGCCCGTTGTCGGCGACCGTCTCGGTCGGCACGGTGCTGCAGCAACTGGAAGCCGCGGGTGCGGACTGAGCTGCCGGGGTGGAACTGCAGCAACTGGCAGCGGGGGTGTTCTCGTCGGTCATGGTTGTGCCTTTCGTTGGTGTTTGCGGTGAGGGCGGAGATCAGTTGTCGGCGACGCTGGTGAAGCCTCGGAGACGGAGGCTGTTGCCGACGACGAAGACGCTGGAGAAGGCCATCGCCGCTCCTGCGAGCATCGGGTTGAGCATGCCGAGCGCAGCCACCGGGATGGCAGCGACGTTGTAGGCGAAGGCCCAGAACAGGTTGCTCTTGATGGTTCGGAGAGTCTTGCGAGACAGTCGAATCGCATCGACAGCGCTCCGAAGGTCGCCGCGGACCAGCGTGATGTCGGACGCTTCGATGGCGACGTCAGTGCCCGTTCCCATCGCGAGTCCGAGGTCGGCCTGGGCGAGCGCCGGTGCGTCGTTCACACCGTCGCCGACCATCGCCACGACCTTGCCTTCACGCTGTAGACGCGTGACGACGTCGACCTTGTCCGTCGGGAGCACCTCGGCGATGACCTCGTCGATCCCGACCTCGGCGGCGATTCGCTCGGCGACGGCCTTGTTGTCACCGGTGAGGAGGACGGGAGTCAGTCCGAGAGCCCTCAACCCGGCGACGGCTTCGGCGCTCGTCTCCTTGACAGTGTCCGCGACGACGAGGATCGCTCGAGCCTGCCCGTCCCACCCGACGGCGACGACAGTTTTGCCCTCACCCTCGGCCGCAGCTTTCGCGGCTGCGACATCCGCGGAGAGATGCTGTGACCAGTCGGCAAGCAACGACTCTCGGCCGACGATCACGGCCCTGCCGTCGACCACTCCTTGCACACCCTTGCCCTCGACGTTGGCGAAGTCCTCGGGGACGTCGAGCATGCCGACTTCGCCTGCTGCGCCTGCCGCGATGGCCTGCGCGATCGGATGCTCCGATGCGTTCTCCACGGCGCCGGCCAGACGCAGGACGTCGGTGCGGGACACACCGGACTCCACGACGACGTCGACGAGCTCCATCTTTCCCGTCGTGACGGTACCGGTCTTGTCCAGGACCACCGTGTCGACGGAGCGGGTGGATTCGAGCACCTCGGGGCCCTTGATGAGGACACCCATTTGGGCGCCGCGGCCGGTCCCGACGAGCAGTGCCGTCGGAGTCGCGAGCCCGAGTGCACACGGGCAGGCGATCACCAGGACCGCAACCGCGGCGGTGAAAGCGGCGGAGATCGGGAACCCGGCGCCGAGCCACGCTCCGAGCGCGACGACAGCGATGACGATCACGATCGGGACGAACACTCCGGAGATGCGGTCCGCCAGGCGTTGGACCTCTGCTTTCCCGGTCTGTGCGTCCTCGACGAGACGCGCCATCTGGGCGAGTTGGGTGTCCGAACCGATTCGCGTGGCACGGACGACGAGACGTCCGCCCGCATTGACAGTCGCGCCGGTGACGGCGTCACCGGTCGTGACCTCGACGGGCACCGACTCTCCGGTGAGCATCGACGCGTCCACCGCGGACGAACCCGACACCACAACACCGTCGGTGGCGATCTTCTCGCCCGGTCGGACGACGAACTCGTCACCCACACGGAGGTCGTCGACGGCGATCTTCACCTCGACACCGTCGCGGAGCACCGCGACCTCTTTCGCACCGAGTTCGAGGAGCGCGCGCAGTGCCGCGCCCGCCTGCCGCTTCGAGCGCTTCTCGAAGTAGCGGCCGGCGAGGATGAACATCGTCACGCCCGCAGCCGCTTCGAGGTAGATGTTCGCCGCTCCGTCCGACGGGGCGACTGTCAACTCGAACGGGTGGGTCATGCCCGGAGTGCCCGCGGTCCCGAAGAACAGGGCGTACAACGACCACAGGAAGGCCGCGGACGTTCCCATCGAGATGAGGGTGTCCATCGTTGCGGTTCCGTGCTTGAGGTTGGCCCACGCAGCCTTGTGGAACGGCCACGCCGCCCACACGATCACCGGCGCCGCCAACGTGAGCGACGCCCACTGCCAGTACTCGAACTGGAACGCCGGAACCATCGCCATCGCGATCACCGGCACGGTCAGCACGATGGACCCGATCAACCGCTGGCGCAGAGAGGTCAGTTCCGGGTCTGCGTCGTCGTCCGCGGACGCCGGAGCGGCCGAGGACTGCGGCGGCTTCGGCAGTGCTGCCGAGTATCCGGTCTTCTCCACTTCAGCGACGAGCAGTGCAGGGTCGTACCCCTCGGGCACGGTGACCTTGGCCTTCTCGGTGGCGTAGTTGACCGTCGCCGACACGCCGTCCAGTTTGTTCAGTTTCCGCTCGATGCGATTCGCACAGGACGCACACGTCATGCCGCCGATCTCGAGTTCGATGTCGGGGCCGATCACGGTTGTCGATTGACTGCTCATCGTGTTTCCTTTCTGCCCTGATCAGCGGGTTGCGTCGAGGACGAACTCTGCGGTGTGGACTGTGCCGTCCACTTGGAAGTCCAGGTAGAGGAGATAGCGTCCGGCGGTGGGTGTTTCGGCGGCGAATCGGATCTCGGGCCCTCCGCGCGCGCCCGGACCGGGTTCGGGGCCGTCGGGATGGACGTGAAGGAACGCCAGGTCACCGTCGCGGAGCGCGACGAGGTGACCGAACGCTCCGAGATACGGTTCGAGGTCCGTGACCGGCCTCCCGCCGCGGGAGACGGTGAGCCGAAGATCGCTCGACGAACCGGCGACCAGTCCGCCGTTGAGGACGACGGTGAACCCGTCGACCTGCGCGGTGGTGCGGACCACGGGGGTGATCGGAGTGAAATCGCCTGCGACCTGCACCGTGCGCGTCAGGGTGACGCCTTCGGCATCGTCTCCGGTCGGTGTGAAGTCCGCGTAGACCCGATAGGAGCCCGCCGCGTTCGGAGTCCACGGCACCGACCATGTTCCCGTCGACGGGTCGAGGACCGGATGCAGGTGTGCGTAGTTCGCGCCGTCGCTTCGCACCACGATCAGGTGCAGATCCTTGTCATGTGTCCTGGTGTACCTGGTCACCGGTGCTCCGTGGTCGTCGAGGATCGCGAAGCGAAGGGTTCCGGCGGCTCCGACGGTCGACGGGGCCTCGACGGGGGAGAGGGTCAGGCCTGCGGCACTCGCTGACACCCCGGCGGGCTGGTGTGTGCCGGGCTGCTCCCCGCCGTGCTCGCCGCCGTGGGAATCGCTGGTCGACCGGTCAGTCCACGCCGCCACGACGCTGTCCGGGACGACGACGCCGGAGATGCCGAAAGCCGCTCCGAACGCCACTGCCAAGCCGGCGCCGTACAACGCGAGCCGGGTGCCCGCCTTCATCGGGCGGGCACCGCTGAATAGCCGGCCTCCTCGACTGCGGCGAGGACGGCCGCGTCGTCGACGTCGCCCGACGCGGTGACCACGAGGAGTCCGGTCTGTGCGCTCACCTGGATGTCCGTGACGCCCGAGATCTCGCCGACCTCTTCGCGGACGGACATCTCGCAGTGTCCGCAGGTCATTCCGGTTACCTGGTACTCATGTGCGGCCATCGTCTTCGCCCTTCATTCTCGGATACCCCCTGTAGGTATCTCCAACACTCATAAACCTATACCCCTTAAGGGTATGGCGCAAGGGGGCTGGCCGGTGTTGTCGGACGTCTGGAAGGATGGACCCGTGAGCGACCGCCTGTTCCTCCTCCTCGGAGACGACGACTTCCTGACTGGTCGCGTGATCTCGCGCATCACAGCTGAACGCCGCCGCGAAGCCGGAGTCGACGTGCCAGTGACTCGAGTTCGGGCGGGCGAGGTGACGGCGCCGGAACTGGCTGAACTCCTCAGCCCCTCCCTGTTCGCGGATGAGCGCGTCGTGGTCGTCGAGGCGGCCGACGCCGCGGGTAAGGAGCCTGCGGGACTCATCGCGGCGACTGCGACCTCGGTGCCCGAAGGGATCACCATGGTGATCGTCCACTCCGGCGGCGGCAGGCAGAAGTCGATGGTCGGTCTGTTGCAGAAGGCGGGCGCCCAAGAGTTCGCGTGTGTCGCGCCCAAATGGCCGAACGAGCGGGCCGACTTCGTGCGCTCGGAGTTTCGTGAGATCGGTGTCCGAGTAAGCCCGGAAGTAGTCGAACTCGTGACCGACACGGTCGGCTCGGATCTCCGCGAACTGTCGGCGGCTTGCCATCAACTGGCGGCCGACACCGGCGGCAAGGTGGACGCGAACGCCGTCCGTACCTACTACACCGGCCGCGCCGAGGTGACCGGCTTCGAAGTGGCGGACAAGGCCGTCACCGGCGACCTCGCCGGAGCCATGGAATCGCTCGCCTGGGCACAGCACCGGGGGACTGCTCGGGTGCTGCTCGCCGACGCACTCGCCGAAGCAGTGTTCGGCATCGCCCGCGTCCGATCGATGGGCGGTGCCGACAAGTTCTCCGTCGCATCGGAACTGGGCATGCCGCCTGGACGCGTCGGCAAGCTGCAGGGGCAGGCCCGCGCATGGGACTCGGCGTCGATCGGAAAGGCGATGCTCGTCGTCGCGCAGCTCAACGGGGACGTGAAAGGCCAAGCGGCGGACATGGACTACGCCCTCGAACACGCCGTCTCCACCGTCGCGCAGCTCCGTCCGCGCCGACGCTGACACGCGAAAACCCCGGTGGTCGCGTGGACACCACCGGGGTTCTTGCAGAACTGTTCAGAAATGGTGCGGACGAAGTCCGCGGGGGCGGGCGTCAGCCCGCGGCGCGTCAGATCTTGTTGACAGCGAGAGCCATGGCCGACTTCTTGTTGGCGGCCTGGTTCTTGTGGATGACACCCTTGGTGACAGCCTTGTCGAGCTGCTGGCTGGTGCTGACGAGCAGCTCGGCCGACTTGTCCTTGTCGCCCGAGGCGACGGTCTCGCGGAAGTTGCGGAGGGCGGTGCGTAGAGCCGACTTGATCGACTGGTTGCGCTGACGGCGCGCCTCGTTGGTCTTGTTCCGCTTGATCTGCGACTTGATGTTTGCCACGCGATTATCCTTCTCGTCGTAACTCCGCGACCGGGTCGGTCGTCCGTTTCTAGTTTCGGGCAGCGCTCAGCGACCGCAGGACGATCGGCTTCAAGCGCAACAGCAGACGACTTTACCAGCGCGGCGGTAAGCACCCAAATCGTGAGTGCACGGGGCCGTGACCAGTACGGTCGTGGTCATCATGTCTACAGTCTTCATTCACGTCGGACTGCCCAAGACCGGCACAACACATCTCCAGGGTCGCCTCTGGCGGAACCGCGACCACGCGATGACCCAGGGGCTCCTCTATCCCGGCAAGTGGATCGACGATCACTTCCACGCGGCGACTCACCTCCAACCGGAGCGATACCTCGACTGGGCGGCGCCCGAGCACACGGACAAATGGCCCGCGATGATCGCGCAGATGCGCTCGTGGGGCGGGCGCTCCGTCGTCTCCCACGAACTCTTCGCGAACGCCGGACCGGAACACATCGCTCGACTCGTCGACGACCTGTCGTTCGCCGACGTCCACGTGATCCTCACCGTGCGCGACCTCGGCCGTCAGGTTCCGTCCGTCTGGCAGGAGAACGTCAAGAATCAGCGGCGAGCGACGCTGGACGAATTCGTCGAGTCGATCGGCCGACCGGACGGCGACGAGCCGTTCTGGGAGTTCCAGGACCATGTGCGGATCGCGGCCGACTGGGCGGCAGTCGTCGGCCCGGACCGCGTCCACATCGTGACGGTTCCGGCGAAGGGGGCGTCCACGCCGGGTGACGGGCTGTGGGAACGCTTCCTCGCCGTGCTTGCCGTCGACCCTGCGTTGCTGCCGGAACAGGCCGCGAGTGACAACAGTTCACTCTCCGCGGCGCAGACGGAGTTCCTGCGGAACCTCAACACGCGCCTGCAGCCGGAGGACGTCGAATGGCACAGGTACGAACGCCTGGTCAAGAACGTTCTGATCGGTGAAGTGATGTTCGCGGTAGACGGTGGCGCACCCATCGGTCTCACGTCTGATCAGCAGGAGTGGGCTGCTGCGAAATCGGACGAGATGGTGCAACAGATCCTCGACGCGGGCTATCCGGTGTACGGCGCCGTCGAGGATCTTCGTGTGGCGGTCGGTGGCGACGCGGCAGCGTCGGTGAGTCGGGACGAGGCATTCGACGCTGCTCTCGACGCGATCGCCCAGTGGGTGAAGGCCTCGACGATCGTGGAGCCGCCCGTCCGCCTCAAGACGCGGGTGGGGAACGGGGTGCGGGCCGCCCGTCGCCGAGTCCACGCGCTGCGGCGTTAGGAGAGGGCCGGGCCGTTCTACGTCCAGCCGAACCGTTCGCGGAGGACGTCGGCGACCGCGTCGAATCGGTTCGGTTCGCAGACCGCGCCCTCCCGGCGAATCCCGTTCTCCTCGACCGTGAGCACCCGGTCGAGGCGAACGAAGCTCTCACGCCGGTCGGCGTCCCACGACCCGGTGCCGATCGACTGCCAGTCGGAGTCGCCCCGGTGATAGTCCTTGCTCGACAGCATGAGGCCCAGCAGGTGGTCGCCGTCCCGCCCGACCACCAGGACCGGGCGGTCCTTGCCCTGTTGCGGGTCCTCCTCGAACGGCACCCACGTCCACACGATCTCTCCCGGATCCGCGGCGCCGTCGAGGTCCGGTGCGTATGCGATGGTCCGTGCGAACTCCGCGGTCGGGCGGCCGTGGCCGCTCATCGCCCGGCTCCGAACGTGATCGCGGCAGGCAGCAGCCATTCGTCGGCGGCCGCTGCCGTCGCCGGACCCACGCCGCTCCGATCCGGTTTGAGGCTGTGGTCGGCCTTCTCGATCTCCAGAAGGCGGACGGGGCCGCCGAACAAGGTGATCGCGTCCGCGAACTCGTCCGACGTCCCGAACGCGTCGCTGCGTCCATGGACGATCAGGGTCGGCGCGACGATCTGGGGGAGATGCTCGGTGCGAGCCTTCTCCGGCTTGCCCGGCGGATGCAGCGGGTATGAGGTGAGCAGGAGACCGTCGCAGATCCGCGGGTCCTCGGCGGCCACCATCGATGCCTGCCGACCCCCGTACGACTGCCCGCCGATGATCAGCGGGCCGGCGGATGATTCGCGCAGCACGTCGACGGCAGCGCGGATCCCCTCGCGGTCCGCTCCCGACCGGGCCGGAGACGGCGGGCCCTTGGGGCGCTGCTGCCGATACGGGAGATCGATCCGCGCTACCACCAAGCCGCGGGCGACCAGCGCCTCGCTGAGCACCTGGAGCAGTGCCGACGACCGATTGCTGCCCGCTCCGTGCGCGAGAATCACCGTCCCGCGGGGCCTCTCCGGTGCGATGATGTCTGCGCGGACGCCGTTCGCGTCGATGTGCGACGCACTGTGCTCCATGCCGCAGAGCCTATCGCCGTCATAGAGGGGGTGCCGTGACTTCTCCGTCCGACGACTTCGATCGGGCCGCCGCCGTCCGGCAGGCGCGTCGCCTCGGCCCGCAGGGCGTCATCGGGATCGTGTTCACCCTGGTGGGTGTTCCCCTGTTGGTCGCCGGAGCCGTGTGGGCGAGTCTCGTCGCGCCGACGTATCTGTCGTCGGCGAGCACTCGCGGAACTGTCGTCGACAGCGTCGCCTATGGCACCGGCGGCGACCGCAGTCATCGGATCACCGTCGCCTACACGGTCGACGGTCGCGACTATCGGTATACCCCGACCGGCTCGCAGGACCCGGCTCCGTCGGTGGGCGACACCGTGACCGTGCACTATGAGCCCGATGACCCGGGCAAGGCGAGGTTGGGCGGCGCCGCCGGTGTCGTCGAGTGGGTCGGCCCGGGCGTCCTGCTGCTCCTCGGAGTGGTCTTCGGAGGCCTCGGGATCGGCTTCAGCGTATGGAAGTGGCGTCGGCGCAAGCGTGACCTGGCGATCGTCGACACGGGAGACCGCCTCGCGGCCGCGGTCGAGTCGGTGCACACCGAACGCGTCAGCGACAGCGAGGGCGGTTCGAAGACTGTGTGGAGTCTGGTCGTGCGACACGACGACCCGCTCACCGGTGCCACCTACCGCTTCACCCACCGGTATTCGGGGGTGCCCGGGGTGACGCCTCCGCCGGGCACGCCGGTGACTGTCTTCGCAGACCGAGTCGACCGCGGGAAGTATGTGATCGCGATCTGGTGACGGCACGGCGAATCGCGGCTCGGGCCGCTGTCGTGGGAGACTGGAGCGAACCCCTGTCGTCGGCCGCCTCTGGCAGGCCCGAGTCCGGCCGACGATCACGCCAAGGAGCAGTAGAGATTTCCACGTTCGCTGATACGACGTTCACCGATCCCGCGAAGATCCGCAACTTCTGCATCATCGCGCACATCGACCACGGCAAGTCGACGCTCGCCGACCGGATGCTGCAGCTCACGGGTGTCGTCGAGGAGCGTGCCATGCGCGCCCAGTACCTCGACCGCATGGACATCGAGCGTGAGCGCGGCATCACGATCAAAGCGCAGAACGTCCGACTGCCGTGGAAGAAGGACGACGAGGACTACGTCCTCCACCTGATCGACACGCCGGGTCACGTCGACTTCACCTATGAGGTGTCGCGCGCATTGGAGGCCTGTGAGGGCGCGGTGCTGCTCGTCGACGCCGCGCAGGGCATCGAGGCGCAGACGCTCGCGAACCTGTACCTCGCAATGGACAACGATCTGACGATCATCCCGGTCCTGAACAAGATCGATCTGCCTGCCGCCGACCCGGACCGCTACGCGGCCGAGATCGCCCACATCATCGGCTGTGAACCCGACGACGTGCTGCGAGTCTCCGGCAAGACCGGTGAGGGCGTCGGTGCGCTCATCGACGAAGTGATCCGCCAGGTCCCGGCACCGGTCGGCGACGCCGACGCACCGGCCCGCGCCATGATCTTCGACTCGGTCTACGACACGTACCGCGGCGTCGTCACCTACGTCCGCGTGGTGGACGGCAAGATCGCGCCCCGCGAGAAGATCGCCATGATGTCGACGGGCGCGCAGCACGAACTGCTCGAGGTCGGCATCGTCTCACCAGAGCCCAAGGCCACCAAGGGACTCGGCGTCGGTGAGGTCGGCTACCTGATCACCGGTGTGAAGGACGTTCGACAGTCGAAGGTCGGCGACACCGTCACCAGCGCGCGCAACGGTGCCACCGAAGCGCTCACCGGCTACCGCGAACCCCGCCCGATGGTCTACTCGGGCCTGTACCCGGTGGACGGCTCGGACTACCCGGTGCTCCGCGAAGCGCTCGAGAAGCTGCAGCTCAACGATGCTGCACTCACCTTCGAGCCGGAGACGTCCGTAGCCCTCGGCTTCGGTTTCCGCTGCGGCTTCCTCGGACTCCTGCACATGGAGATCACACGTGAGCGGCTCGAGCGCGAGTTCGGCCTCAACCTGATCTCGACGGCCCCCAACGTGGTCTATCGCGTGGTGATGGACGACGGCAGCGAGCAGATCGTCACCAACCCGTCCGACTGGCCGCAGGGAAAGACCCGCAGCATCTTCGAGCCCGTGGTCAAGACGACGGTGATCGCGCCGAGCGAGTTCATCGGTTCGATCATGGAACTGTGCCAGTCGCGACGCGGTGAGCTCGGCGGCATGGACTATCTGTCCGAGACCCGTGTCGAGATGCGCTACACCCTCCCGATGGCCGAGATCATCTTCGACTTCTTCGACGCACTCAAATCACGTACCCGCGGCTATGCCAGCCTCGACTACGAAGAGGCGGGCGAGCAGGAGGCGGACCTGGTCAAGGTCGACATCCTGCTGCAGGGTGAGGCCGTGGACGCGTTCAGTGCGATCGTCCACAAAGACTCGGCGTACGCCTACGGCAACAAGATGACCAACAAGCTGAAGGAACTGATCCCGAGGCAGCAGTTCGAGGTGCCGATCCAGGCCGCCATCGGCTCGAAGGTCATCGCCCGCGAGAACATCCGCGCGATCCGCAAGGACGTCCTCGCCAAGTGCTACGGCGGCGACATCAGTCGTAAGCGCAAGCTCCTCGAGAAGCAGAAGGAGGGCAAGAAGCGCATGAAGACGATCGGCCGCGTGGAAGTGCCCCAGGAGGCGTTCGTCGCCGCGCTCTCGACCGACGAGGCCGGCGACAAGGCGAAGGGCAAGTAACGGTTCGCCCTGTGGCACCCTGGTCGCATGGCTCTCGACTCGACCAATCCGGTGCTCGCGGCGTCTGACCTTCCGTACGGGCTTCCCGACTTCGCCGCCATCTCGGACGACGACTTCCTGCCGGCGTACGACATCGCGCTCGCCGAACACCTCGCCGAGGTCGACGCCATCGCGTCGAACTCCGAACCGGCGACCTTCGCGAACACGATCGAGGCGCTGGAGAACTCGGGGCGTGCACTGGCACGGGCCAATGGGATCTTCTTCAACCTCGAAGGTCCGGACAGCAACCCGCAGCGAGCGCAGATCGCTCAGACTCTCGCGGTACGGCTCACCGAGCACAGCAACACGATCGCGATGAACTCGGCGTTGTTCGCGCGGATCGACGAGGTCCACGCCGCGCGCGAGACGTCCGGGCTCACCGGACCGCAGCGCAGACTGACCGAGCAGCGGTACCGCGCGGTCGTTCGGGCAGGTGCCGCGCTCGACGACGACGGGCAGGCGCAGATGCGCGAGTGGTCGTCGCGGCTGGCGGCCCTGACCACCGACTTCGGTCAGCGTCTCCTCGACGACACGAACGCTTCCGCAGTGCTGTTCGACGACGTCGCCGACCTCGACGGGCTGTCGGCCGGGGAGATCGCCGCGGCGAGGCGGGCCGCAGCGGACGCCGGACACGACGACGGCTGGCTCGTGACTCTGGAACTGCCGACAAGCCAGGGCAGTGTGGCGAAACTGACCGCACCGAAGTCTCGTCGACGTGTGTTCGAGGCCTCGGTCAACCGCTGCTCACACGGCGGCGACCACGACACCCGCGCCATGGTCCTCGAGATCGTCGACCTGCGTGCGCGTCGCGCCAGACTGCTCGGTTACGCGACCCACGCCGACTTCGTGATCGCCGAGGAGACCGCACCCGACTCGCAGACCGTCGCCGAGCTGCTCTCGAACCTTGGCGCCGCAGCCATGGCAGCGGCGGAGAGCGAACTGGCCGGCCTCCGACGACGGTTCGACGGATCATTCGGCCCCGCCGACGTCACGTTCGCCCTCGCCCAGAACACCGGAACCGGCGACGCGCCGAGCGTCGACGAGTTCGAGCAGTACTGCGAACTCGAGGCGGTGCTCGTCGACGGGGTGTTCGCGGCGGCGCACGCGTTGTACGGGCTGACCCTCACCGAACGTCCGGACCTGCGCGGATACCATCCCGACGTCCGGGTGTGGGAGGTCTCGCGCGACGGCGACGGGGTCGGTCTGTTCCTCGGGGACTTCTTCGCACGCCCGTCCAAACGAGGCGGCGCGTGGATGAACAACATCGTGGATCAGTCGCGAACCCTCGGGACGTCGCCGATGGTCGTCAACGTCTCCAATCTGACCAAGCCGGAGGCAGGCGAGAAGTGCCTGCTGACGTTCGACCAACTGATCACCGTGTTCCACGAATTCGGTCATGCGATTCACGGACTGCTGTCCGACGTCGACTACGTCTCGCAGTCGGGGACCTCGGTGCCGCGCGACTTCGTCGAGTTCCCGTCGCAGGTCAACGAGATGTGGGCGTTGCACCCCGACGTCGTCGCCGGATACGCCAGGCATCACAGCACCGGCGAGCCCGCACCCGCGGCACTGCTCGACGCGGTCCGTGCCTCGACTGCCACCGAGACGGCGCACTCGACCGTCGAATACCTGGCGGCGGCCGCACTCGACCTCGCCTGGCACCGCCTCGGCCCGGACGACGTGCCCACCGACGTGCTCGCGTTCGAAGCGCGGGCCCTCGCCGAGGTCGGTCTCGCGTCGGACCTGATCCCGCCGCGCTACCGGACCGCATACTTCAACCACGTGTTCGGCGGAGGCTACTCGTCCGCGTACTACTCGTACATCTGGTCGGAGGTGCTCGACGCCGAGACCGAGCTGTGGTTCCTCGCCGGTGGGGGACTGCAACGTGAACTCGGCCGGCGGTTCGCCGATGCAGTGTTGTCGAAGGGCGACAGCGAGGACCCTGTCCGTGCGCACGCCTCGATGCTCGGACGTGCAGCGCAGATCACACCGCTCCTGGCGCGCCGTGGGCTGGTCGGAGTCGGCGAGTAGAGTTCACAGGTGGAGCGTTCGACGCTCCGAGGCGTCGCTGCTCGCGTGCGGTGACGGGACGATTCAGCAGTGGTGAGACGAGGTGACCGGCCGGCGTGGACAGTGTTCTGTCGTGGTGGGACTCGGTGGAGGAGTGGCTCACCGGTCTGCCGTTCGTTCCACAGCTGCTGGTGACGCTTGTCGTCGTCATCCCGCTCGCGACGGTCATCGCCCTCGCAGTCAACTTCCTCGTCAGACGCCTCGTCGCACTGGTCAGCAGGCGCGATGTCGGTGACGATCACGGATTGGGTATCTGAGTCATGTTCCGTTCCAAAGTGACGCTCGCACTGGTCGCGCTCATTCTTCTCGTGATCCTGGCCTGGTTCCTCACCCGTTGACCTTCTCTTGCGCGGGGATGTCGACGACCCGATCGAGGCGCGCGAGCGTCTCGTGGCGGTGTGACGCGATCACCACTGTGCCTGGGAACGCCGCCAGGACGTCGGAGATGATCCGTTCGGTCTCCTGATCGAGGCTGGCCGTCACCTCGTCGACCAGCAGAATCTTCGGCTCGCGGATCAGCGCCCGCGCAAGAGCGAGCCTCGCGCGTTGCCCTCCGGACAGCCGCAGCCCTGCCTGACCGAGTTCGTCGTCGAGTTCGACACGGCCGATCATTCCGACCCGGCGCAACGCATCGAGCAGTGCGGAGTCTGGACGACAGTGGGTGCCACGGAGCATGTTGTCTCGGACAGTGCCGCCGAACATCGTCGAGTCCTGATCGACCAAGGCGATGATTCGGCGCAGGTCCGACTCTGACACCGCGTCGAGCGGCGTCTCGCCGGTGGCGCCGACCAGCGTAATTCGGCCCGCGGTAGGCAGATGGAGTCTGCCTGCGAGTGAGAGCACGGTGCTCTTTCCTGATCCCGACGGTCCCGCTACGCCTACGTGCTCGCCTGGTTCGACACTCCACTGCCAGTCGGTCAGGACGGGGTGTCGTCCAGTGTGTGCGAAGTGGACTCGATCGAACCGCAGTCCGAGTGCACCCGGCGGTGCGATCTGGCCGGTCGTAGGGGAAGCGACTGGGCTCTGAACGCTGACTGCGCGGGACACTCGCCTCGCGTCCGCGGTCAGCGGATGCAGTCTTGAAATCGTCGTCGCTGCGTCGGAAGCCGCGGATACGCCTGCAAGCGCTAGCGCTGCGAGCGGTGGAAGCGAGCCCGCAGACAGAGTCGGTCCGTCGACGCCTTCGAGCACACCTGCCGCCCATGACGCGACGCCGACAACCCCGACGGTGACTGCGGACACTATGACGTCGCGGACTGCTTCTCCGCGTTCGTGCGCCGCCTTCGACCGGCGGTGAATCGACGAGGACTCCCTTGTGATCGTCGATGAGGCCTCGACCACGTTGGCGGTCAGTCCGTACGACAGTATTTCGCGCAGTGCGCCGAGCGAGTCGACGATCTGTATCGACAGCCGCTCCCGAGCGTCGTTCTGCACCGCGCCGAGTCGCCGCGTGGTTCGGTTCCACGCCAGTGACGCACTGAGGACCAGAACGCCGCCGACCGCGACGAGGACTCCGGCCGCGGGCAGTATGACGGTGGTGAGGCAGACACTCCCAGCGAACACGACTCCGGCCGCTCCGATCTGGGCGACTGTGTGGGCATAGAAGAACTCGAGGCGTTCTATCCCATCCATCGTCACGGAGGCCGCTCGCCCGGAGTGTTCCCGCTGTGAAACGGCGGGACCGTGCGCGTAGGCGTCGAACACTGCGCTCCGCAGTCGGGCCAGCACTCGGTACGCGAGAGCATGTGACATGTCCATCTCACGCCAGGTGAGCACAGAACGGAGGGCGACGAGTCCGACTACGGTCGTCCACCACCATGCGGACGGCAGAGCGCGATCGACTACAGCGTGACCGACACCCGCGGCAGTCGTCACAGTGAGGGCCACGAGGGCACTTGCGCTTGTGGTCGCGACTACCCAACTCCATGCCATTCCACGCCACTGCGGTCGAAGATGTGGAATGAGTGCCGAGAATGCTCGCACCGCCGAGTTCATGCAGCCACCTCTATCAGCTGTCCGTTCTCGAGGCGATGGACGTCCATTGTCTGGGTGAGCGCCTCGAGTCGGTGCGTCACCATCACCACGATTCGATCGCGAGCGACTCGACCCAAGGTCTCAAGCACCGCGGCGGCGTGCTCGGCGTCCAGCGCGCTGGTCGGTTCGTCAACGAGGAGGACCGGGCGTTCGGTCAGCAGTGCACGAGCAAGGGCGACACGCTGGCGTTGGCCGCCCGACAGACCCTCTCCGCCTTCGCCGAGCACAGTCTCCAAGCCGTTCGGGAGTGCATCGAGGTCGGCTAGCACTCCGGCAGCGAGGCACGCACCGCGTATGTCGGCCCGGCCGGCGTCTTCCCGAACCGCCGTCAGGTTGGCTCGGACCGTGCCTGCGAACAAGACGGGGTGCTGGGAGACGACTGCGACATCTCGTGGATCGACCGTGCGGCCGTCCACCTCGATGACGCCCGACGCTGGCTTGAGGAATCCGAGATGAGGTCGAGCAGAGTCGACTTCCCGGCTCCTGACTCGCCGACAATAGCGCAGATCCTCCCGATCCTGGCGATGAGCGAGACGCCGTCGAGAACGGTTGAGTCCGACTCCGGGTACTGAAAGGTCACTCCGTCGATGCGAAGCTCGTCCGCGTTCGACGACGGTAGCGCCTCCTCGGGATTGACGCCGACCTCTGTGAACGCACCGACGGCAGCGAGACCTGGAACAGCGGAGACTCCGAGGAAGCCCGAGTGCCAGTGTCGAGACAGGTCCCGTATCGGACGGAATGCTTCGGAGGACAACATCAAGACCAGATAGACGTTCGTCGCGGGGGCGTCTCCGCGTGCAGCGTCGATGATCGCGACGGAGGCCGCTGCGACCAGGCCCGCCTGCACCGCCAGATCCGTCACTCCGGTCTCTGCGAGCGAGACGCGCATGCTGCGCTCGGTCGCTCGCCTCAGAGATTCCGACCGGTCGCGAATCCGTCGTCGGGTGGCGTCGACGTCGCCGAGCGCACGGATCGTGGTCATCCCTCTCAGCGCCTCCAACAGGTCGGCGCTGAGTGCCCCGTAGCTGTCCCAATGATCGCGCCCGCGGGGTGCGGAGAGGCGCTTCCAGGCCCGCGGACCCGTCAACGCGACGACGATTCCGACCGCGACGGCTCCGGCAGCGGCCGGAGATGAACAAAGCAATGCGACGACGAGCGCCGGACACACCACTATCACCTGTACGACCGAGGGCACGTAGTCGGCCACATACGCGTCGGTGCCGTCCACCCCATCGGTGAGTGTCGCTCGCAGGCGGCCGTCCCTGAGCGACGGGTCGTGAAGATTCTCGGGGCGCAGAGCCGCCCGCAATGCACGGCTCCTCATCGACAGCCTCACGAGTCCGCCCAGGGTCGACGCCGACGACACCTGAGCTGACGAGAACCAGGCTCGAACTGCGACGACGCCTGCGACGGTTGCGAGCGCAACGAGGCAGGTGTCTGAGTCGCCGTGGACGGCGGCGGCCATGGCGACAGCGATCAAGACCGCCTGCGCCACATGAGTCGCAGAGACCGCGGTGAGGAGGACGATGCTGGAGACGAGTGGGCGCGGGTGCCTGAGCGCTTCCCGCCAGAGTTCACGGACGATCATCATGAGCCGTTCCTTTCGCTGCGGGCGCGGAGCATCGCCAACGCGTGAACGGTCCACACGTCGCCCCGCGCGGGAATGCCGGAAACCGGTCGGCACCACCAGCGGCCGGTCAGACAGCTCCGGTACAGAGTCGACGCTGCGTCGCGGTGGACTCGCCACAAGTGTTCGAGCAACGCGTCGGGCTCGCCGAGCGTGACCGTCCAGGTGAGCACGCGGTCAGCGCCTGATACCCATTCCTGCCGCGACAAGGTGGCGAGGGACGAAGCGGCGGGACACGTCGACCGATTCCGTTGGAACTCGGGCAGCGCAGCGGAACGGCGAACCGAAAGTGCACGCGCCCTCTCTGTCCGGATTCGCCAACCAGCGGGGAGTTCGACGGCCGCCAGCGGGATCTCCGGAGCGAGCCCACGATCGAGCCACCATCGGGTGTTGGACGCGAGCGGTACAGCGAGCGAATCGCGAAGTTCTCGAGACGGTCCGACGTGAAGTCGAACTGCAGTCCCAAGGAGGAATTCGACAGCGGCCACTGCGTACGCCGTGTCGGCGATCCACAGAGGCCAGGCGCGATGTCGGTAACGAGCGAACGTACGGCCGGGGGCGACGGTGAACACGATCTGGCTACCACCGTCCGTACCGCACACTGTGCCAGGTCGGCGGAAGAGTCTGCCGGTTGCCGTGTCGACCACGTACCGACCGCCTTCGAGCCCCGTCTGATCATCGGCTCCGACCAGGAGGTGGGTGTGGACCGGGTACGCGGCCCCTGCGGACGGCACGGGGCGGCGGCGAATCGTGGACTCGCGTCCGTCCGTCAACATGTGCGGTCCTCCATCCCGCCACAGACCGTCGATCAGTTCGCGAATCCGAGGAGGGGGGACGACCGAGGTGGACGTTCGTGACCACGGATTCGCTCGCGGGCCGGGCGGGAGAGGTGGACCGGGCACCTCAGTGCTCCAAGCTCTGGCCAGCGTCGACGGAACGGTCTGGACGCCGGCGGGCGTTGTGGTCACATGTGGGGCGGCGGGACGAGTGTGAACTCGCCCGGCTGCCCGTTGAAGGAATCTCTCCAGGCGCGATCCTGCGCGACCTCTGCGAACCGAGGCATGCCGAAGTACCCGAACGCAGCGGGCGCGTTGGGGACGAGCCCGGTGACGAATGTTCGAACCACTCGCAGCGATGTGCGGCGGACGTCGCTGGTGGTCATGTCGCGGGTGATCACACGATGGCCTCCAGCCCGGAGACGATCGTAGACATCGTCGATGGCCACAGCTTCGATGTCGTCGACCGACACCTCGCCGAGAGCCGGCTCGGTGAAACGCCGGGCCTCGACGTGCACTCGCGGATCGAGCCAAACCTGAACGTGTGCGCCGAGGTCGACGACCTTCGAATACTGCGGTCCGGCCTCGTCGAGGTATCGCCCGTCCTGGCGAAACGGCAGTTGCAGCCCTTTCGCCATCAATCCCTTGCTGACGGCGCGGAACACCCAGCCCTCTTCCGAGGTGCAGCCCTGCGTGTACACCCACGTGTGGACTGCCTCCAGGACAGCTTTTCGGGCGGCTCGGACGGGATCGAGTGCTGCCGAGAATCCTGCAGCGTACATGTCTCTGCTGGCGTCGTAGACCAGTGCCGCGATCGCGGGAGCGAACTCCGACGGCATCAGGACAAGGTGCACTCGAAGTGACGATCCGCCGATGTCGGCGGCGAGACCCGGCACGCTGTCGGTCCGGATGCCGACGGTCGGTCCGTCCAGGTGCCACCAAGTCTCAAGGGCATCTCTTTCGATCACTTCGAGGATTCCGCGGTCCCGAGCGTCCTCTGTGCCCTGTCCCGTGGCGATTCCTGCGTAGTTCAAGTGGTGAGTGCGCGGCAGATGGCGGAATCGGGATTGTCTCCAGTTGAGATGCATGAGTGACGCGGGCATCCAGACGTGATCTCCGTGGAGTTCGGCACTGCGCGTCCAGAGTGTCGGAGTGTCATCGAGTAACGGCACATAAGGAAAGCCCGCCCGCTGGTACTGCCAGTCTGCGAATCGCGGCAAGTCGCTCAGGTCGATCGACGCCTGCTCGGATCGGGCCAGGTCTGAGCGTGAGCCGACGACGAAGTCTCGCCCAAGGCTCGCAGGGAGCCAGTTGCCGCAGTACCTCTCGACGCCTTCCGCGATCGCGGCGATCCGGGCGGTGGCGTGATCGCCGAAGGACGTCCCCAGAGAGACACGGTCGGCCGGCCATTCGCCGAGCAGACGGGCGTCGGACACCGACGCGGTGACGCCGACGTACGACGACGGCGCCCCTTGGGGATGAGGCACGGCGCGGACGGAGCGGATCAACCCGCATTCGGCATCGACAAGGGCGTCGACGGGTAGGACGGTCGACGGCGATTCGGCGTTTTGAATCGTCACGATGTGATCCTTTCGTGAATCCACGTGCGCACAGCGGGATCGAAGATGGATGAGGTTCGATGCAGCGGACTCAGCGGCGAGGTCCACTGCGCGGGCCTTCCGGGAAGGCCGTGAACGTTCAGCCACGGGTCGATGACGGCGGCGAGCCCGCCTGCTGAACGAACTTGTTCGTGCAGGCCCGGCGCACTGTCGGCAGTGAGCCCGTGGCCCCACGGGCCACTCGCGAGGTGGCTCGGACCGCTCGGCCACGTCTGTGCGAGGCGCTTGGCGTCGTGGTCGAAGAAGTCGTTATCACCGGAGATGGTGAGCAGTGGGGCGTGGACGTGTCGGTACCGAACTGCGGGGTCGACCCGCGGTGCGGACCAGATCCGCCGCCATGCCCGAGAGGTGTGCGCCGGCCATCCCCACGCTCGAGCTGCAGCGTCGACCCCCAGTTCAGTGACTTCCCTGGTCCGGAGAGTGAGGTCACGATCGCTGAGGCCGTCGTGAGTTGTGCGCGCGACTCCGTGGCGGTGCCACCATCCCACTCGGTGTCGGATCTGGAGAGTTCCGGCTCCGTCGACGGTGGTCTCGGCGGGTCCGAGTACCGGGACGGCTACGATCACGGCCGCAACCTGTGCATGTGCGGCGCGGGCCGCTTCGAGGGCGGTGTGTGCTGCATATGACGCTCCGTAGAGGACTATCGGAAGCTGAGGGCGACGACGGGCCACCTCGTCGACGGTGTCGCCGCCGTCGGCGGACTCGTTCCGGTACGGCTCCCAAGTCCCGTCGGACGAATAACGCCCGCGGACATCCTGGATCAGGCATGTGTATCCGCGCGCGGCCCACGCACGTCCGATCGCATCGTGGCGCTTCGCGGCGTACGGGGTGCGAATGAGCGCGACAGCGGTCGAGTTCGGGGGTTCCCAGACCCGAGAACGCAATACTGTCCGATCGGAGACGGTGATCTCCTCCACGTGTGGCGCGATCATTCGCGGGGAACCGTTGTGACGCCCTCAGCGGGTTCCGGGTACCCGAGAATCGGATGCTCGCTGACCCGGCCGGTGCACGACACGAACTTCCACAGTGTGACGCTGAACAGCTCGAGATCGGGGGAACGCTGTGCCCACGCGAGGCTAACCGTAAGCACGCGTGCTGTTGTCAGCGCGCGCCCGACCCGAATGGCCGGCGCGGGCGTCGGAACGTCGGTCCGGGCATACGCCTCGGCGCGGATCGGGTCTGGTGCGGCCGCAATTCGGCGTCGAAGAACGTGGTGGGCGGTCGGG
The DNA here is from genome assembly GCF_037148075.1 of Gordonia malaquae. NCBI lineage: Bacteria > Bacillati > Actinomycetota > Actinomycetes > Mycobacteriales > Gordoniaceae > Gordonia > Gordonia malaquae. The sequence goes on from NZ_JBBCUB010000001.1 coordinate 968,735, forward strand.
TCCTCCGGAGTGAACGCCACCGGGTCGACGAACCACACCGCATCCTCCCGGTAGGCGCGGATCCATCCGACTCCCCGTTCGGGAAGCCGATCGAGTTCGGCCCAGCAGGCCCGCTCTTGTCGGGTCGCTGCGACCGAGATGACGAGAGAGGCACCGGGTGGGATGTGGGAGACCTCGGTGCCGCGCTCGACGCGAACTGAGAGTTCACGGAGCGCTGTGGCGACGTCGTCGGCGAGTTCATCGTCGCCGAGTACAACGACGTCGCGTCGCGCTGTGGGCCACCGCTCCTCGGCGTCTGCGATCTCCCGTGCATGAACCTCGTCACGCAGACGATCGACATAGCCGCCTGGTTCTCCGTGGTCTGACAGATCGGAGATCAACGATGCCGGTGGGTCGACCAGAGCGTGCAGATCGCCTCGTGCGGTTCGGAGTGTGGACAACCCTTGTACCGGGTCGACGAAGACGATGGCGCCGGTCGCGGACAGCCGTGCGGAAGTGGAGGTGATGATCGTGCCTCTCGTGCTCGGGCCCGGGCGAAGGTGGGGGCTTCGCCCGGGCCGACGCTCACAATTCGATCGTGAGCAGTGTCGAATCAGTCGAACGGGTTCTCGACGAGGGCGTTCGAGTGGGTTGCGGACAGATGTGCGAGCTGCTCGGGCTCTTCGATCTCGGCGATGAGCTTGGCGTCCATGGGATTTCCTTCCGGTTGAAGTCCGCGCCGACGTCGTAGGCGCGGGCCGTGGTGACTCGGCCTGTCATACGCTACTTGATAATGAGAACCATTATCAATAGCCTTCGAGGCGTGAAATCTTCAGGACTGGTAGTGGCGGACCACCGAGCCGCCGCGTTGTATCAGGTGACTGGGAACGTCGCCGCCCGGATCGACACCGGTACACCGGCCGAACATGCAGGAGTCCTGACGTTGCCAGCAGGCGACGGATGGGCGTTCGCAGACGACTTGCGAGGTGAACTCGTCGTGCATGGCGACGGTCGGCGGCACGCGATTCCCATTGCGATACCCGCGGAGCACATCGCGTGCGATCCCAGTGGCCGCTACGTCGCGGTGACAACCGGCACAGGAGCCGATCCCGAACCGTGGAGCGATCTCGTCACCGTCGTCGACCTACGCTCGGACGAGGTCGCTCGGGTTCGATGCCGGACGGGCGAGCCCGGGGTGACGATCGTGCCGGACCAATCCACCGGACGCCTGCACGTGGTGCTCCGACACCGTGCGCCGGGTGCGGTTGAGGCGATTCCGCTCGACGACATCTTGGGGGCGGGCCCTCACGTACCGGTCGTGCGAGGTGCGATCATCGACGACATCGCTCACGACGGACACGGCGACGTCGTAGACCCTCGAAGCGGACTGATCGGCGTCGCCACAGGTCGAGGTCTTGAGCGATTTGTTGTCGAACGCGGGGTCCCGCGTGCCATCGGACTGGTCGAATGGCCGGTTCCCGGGCGGTCGTACTATCTCCGGTCAGACTCTGAAGATGGGGTCGCGCTGGGCGTGGTGCGGGGCGGACCGCCCGATCCGTCGTCATGGATCGACTGGACGAATCATCTGGTAGCAGTCGATCTCCAGAATGGCGGGATCGACGTGCTCTCGCTCCCGGGCGGCATGGCGTTCCGTTTCGGAGAAGGTGGGCGGCGAGCGGCTGTCGCCACAATTCACCCTGACGGCGACACGCTCACGTCCGTCCGACGCGACAGTGCAGGCTTCTGTACAGCCGAAACACTCGATCTTCCACCTCTGTCGAATCCGCCGACCCCCGGTCGGGTGCCCTGGGACGTGTCCGGCGCAGGACCTGCTCAACGACGGTCGGTCGCAGTGGACCCGACCGGGACCTGGATTGCCGTGACGCGCGGCGGCGACGGCGAGATTCACTTGATCGACGACAGAACGATGACAACTGTCAGTGTGCCGACCGATCTCGACGAAGGCGGACAAGTGTTCTGGCCGGGCGGCCGATCAGATCTGATCGGCCGGTGAACATGACAGTTCCCGGCATGAGTCGATCGACCGGCGTGCTGGAGGCTGCCCTCGCCCGTTGGGAGCATTTCGGGCGCCCTGGGCTTCCAGACGGCGGGTTCCATGTCAGTCGACTTCCAGGTCAGTCGTGTCGTGGCCTGTACCGAAACGGTTCGAATCGCCCGGTATACCGCCCGGACGGGCACATCCTGTCCTGGTCGCCGGCACCCGGTGGTCGTCACGTGGCGATTCAGACGGCGCCCCGAGCGGACGAGGACGGGACATTGGTCGTCGTCGACACCATTCTCGGCGTCACCGCCGCGTTCGACGACGTCCACTGCCGATACGACCCGATGTGTTGGGACGGTCCGACGCTTCTCACGCTCGCCGCACGCGGCAGACTCTCGACGACGGTCGATGTGACAACCGGGACGATTCGAGAAGAGGCTCTGCCGGACGGGCGATGGCGGCACTTCACCGGTGGGCCGAACGGGTTGTCGACGCGGAGCCGGCCTGGCGGGCGCACTCAGATCGTTCGGACGGACGGTCGTGTCGTCGTAGCAGAAGCCGAGGCGGTCCGCCGCGTTGCGCCGTTCGCCGAACTCGTAATCGTGCAGGACGGCTCCGGGCTGCGAGCAATCGACCCTTCGTCGGGCGGCCGCCGATGGGAGTGGCACGACCCGGACGTCAACGACCTCGTGTTCGCGGCGTCCGAGAGCCACGTGCTCGTTGCTGGAACACGGCGGGGACGAAGTGTGCTCATCGAACTTCACCACGGGAAGCCTCTCCGCGAGGTCCACCCCGCAGACGAACGCGGATCGCTCCGCGTCGGTGGGGTCTCGTTCGACGAATCCAGGTTCCACGTGTTGATCGAGTCGCCGACGAGACCCCCGGAACTGGTCGGCTTCGACGAGCTCCCGTGCGGAAGTCCTGATCCCGACCCGGCGGACGGTGCCGTGACCAGGTGGATCTCGATCACGGCGGATGATGACGTCGAACTGTCGGTCGCAGTGACGGCTCCGGTCGGGGTCACTGGACCGCGTCCGACGATCCTGACCGTCTACGGAGGCTTCGGGGTGTCCGCACTCCCGGACTTCGAACCGACCGTGCCGACATGGCTCGAGAGCGGCGGCACTCACGCGGTCGCGCAGGTCCGGGGCGGTGGCGAGCACGGCCGCGGCTGGCGGATCGCAGGCTACGGGCGGCACAAGCGCAGGGCGGTCGACGACCTCGCGTGCATTGCGAGAGGTCTCGTGGCGAAAGGCGTCACGCGTCCGGAACTGCTCGTCATCGCAGGAGCGTCTCACGGAGGGGTGCTCGCCGCGGCGTGCGGACTCGGGGCCCCGGGCATCTGTGCTGGAGTCGTGTCGACGGCTGCTCCGTTGGACCTCACGTCGCTCGACGCTCATCCGCTCGGGTCGCACTGGCGGGCGGAGTTCGGCGCAGACGGTGAGGACGACGATTCTTTGCGGTCCCTCTCGCCGTTGCACCGTGCACGGAGTCTCACGTCGCCTGATGGGGTGCCGAAGTTCCTCGGGATCGTGCTCGGGGACGACTCCAGAGTCGCCGAATGCGACACGGTCCGCACTGTGGAGGCGATCCGTGCGGTTGGAGCCGATGCACGAGTGTGGATCTGCGCGGACGCGGGGCACGGACACAATCACCTGGATGTTGCGCACCGGCTCGGCCTCGCGGTACTTGAGTTCGCGGCCTATGCCATCGGTGGGCGGAGGCCGAACGATGATGCAGCCGAATAGGCGCCGCAGCGCTGAGCTTCCGGGACGCGCCGATCCGTTGCGGACGACTCCGCGAACCTCTTCGTCGCTCATCACAGCTGTACTCGTAGTTGCGCTTCCCCTCGTCGTCGTGACATCGGCGAGCATCGGGACGATCGATGTCTCCTTCGTAGAGGCCGCCAAGATCATCATCGGTCATCTCGTACCGGGCATGCCCTGGATGTCGGACGGTTCGCTGACCTCTGTTCAGGACGACGCGGTGTGGCGATTCCGTCTGCCACGAACACTGCTCGCGATTCTGACGGGCGCGGCCCTCGCGCTCGCCGGGTCGTTGATGCAGGCAGTGGTTCATAATCCGTTGGCCGAGCCCTACGTGCTCGGAGTGTCGGCCGGTGCCGGGGTGGGCGCGGTGTCGTTCATCGTCCTCGGACTGGGCGTCGGTGGGCCAGGCATCAGTATCGCGGCCTTCGTCGGGGCGCTTGTCGCGACTGCCGCCGTGTACATGCTTGCGGGCAAGTCCGGACGGATCGCGCCGGCTCGGCTGATTCTCGCAGGTGTTGCGCTCGGGTCGTTCCTGGGCGCGATCACCAGTTATCTGACGGTGTCCACCGACGCGCAGAACGTGTATTCGATCATGTTCTTCTTGCTCGGCTCGGTGTCGGCGGCGACGATGGACCAACTCGTCGCTCCCACGGTGGCACTGGTCGTCGTCGGTCTGCTCGCTGCTTTCCGGGCGCGGGCGCTCAACGCGCTCCTGGTCGGCGATGAAGCCGCTGCGAGCCTCGGGGTCGACGTCGATCGGCTGCGGCGGGTCGTCCTGGTCTCAGCAGCGTTGCTCACAGGTGCCGTCGTCGCGGTGTCGGGCGGCATCGGCTTCGTCGGTCTGGTCGTGCCCCATGTGTCACGAATCGTCATCGGGTCCGATCACCGGAGAATGCTCCCAGCTGCAGTGCTCGCGGGCGCAGTCTTCCTCGCATTGTGCGACCTGGCTGCCAGGACGGTTGCACAGCCGACCGAGGTTCCGCTCGGAGTGTTGACTGCGATCGTCGGCGCGCCCTTCTTTCTGTGGTTGCTTCGGCGTGACGGTGCCGATGCGGTGGGGTTGGACCGGTGAAGATCGAGGTAGAAGGCGTCACGGTGCGCCGCGGGCGGCGCACCGTGATCGACGGTGCCGGGATGACGGTGGCCTCAGGCTCAGTCGTCGGCCTGCTCGGGCCGAACGGGAGCGGCAAATCGACGCTGTTGCGGGTGATCTCGGGGCTCATTCGCGCTGACGCGGGACGAGTGCGCCTTGACGGCACTGATCTGTCAGACCTGACGCGCAAGGAGACCGCGATGCGGATCGCGGTGATGGCACAGGAGAGCCCTGGAGAATTCGACATGTCGGCACTCGACCTGGTTCTGCTCGGCAGGCTCCCTCACGGCCGCGGTTTCGGGCGTGATTCGGCGAAGGACGTGGATGTCGCCTGGAGAGCACTCGAACAGGTCCGGTCCGGGGACCTGGCTGCGCGTCAGGTTGCGACCCTGTCGGGCGGCGAACGCCAGCGAGTCCTCCTTGCGCGGGCTCTCGCCCAAGACACGCCGCTGCTTGTTCTCGACGAACCGACCAACCACCTCGACGTCGCACACCGACTCGAACTACTGGATCTCGTGAGGTCGAGCGGAAGGACCGTGCTCATGGCCCTGCACGATCTAGACCTTGTGGGCTCGGTCTGCGACGAAGTCGCGGTGCTCGTCGAGGGACGAGTGTCACGCCAGGGGAGCCCGGCAGACGTCCTCGACCCGGAGCTCTTCCGCTCCGCGTTCGAGGTTCACGCGACACCGATCGACCACCCCGTCACCGGCCGACGTCACCACGTGTTCGACGCGTCCATCCGTGACCCGAACCGAACCACCCGCCCGCAAGCGGCGGGACAGAAAGGAAACACGCTCTCATGAGACAGATCAGCTCACCTGCGACAACTCGAACGGCGGCAGCAGCAGTCCTCAGTGCGACAGCGGCGGTCTTGGTGGCCTGCGGTGGGCAGGTGACCTCGGACGCGCATGACTCGTCGAGCGGAGAGACCGTGAGAATCACCAACTGCGGTCGGGAACTCGTCTTCCCCAAGGCACCGAAGCGAGTCGTAGGTTTGATGCCCACGCAAACCGATCTGCTGGTCAGGCTCGGTGCGGCGGATGAGTTGGTCGGCCAAGCGCAGACGGCAGTGTCCACCCTCCCGATCGATATTGCCGACCAGGTGCGAGGCGTTCCGGTTCTCAGTGAGGACTCCCCACCCGCTCGTGAGAGTCTGCTCGCAGTGCAGCCTGACCTTGTCGTCTCGCCGACGACCTACGAGTTCACCGCCTCGCAGGGCTTCGCCGATCTCGATCAGCTGGCCAGGAGCGGCGCTGCCGCGTATGTCGCGACCGGTGGCTGCGCAGATCGCCGGAACGTAGCGCAAGTCTCTGATGTGCTCACTGACATTCGGAATCTCGGCGAGATCCTCGGTCATCGCGAAACTGCCGTACGGTTGTCCGACGAGGCGGAACGACGCCTAGCGGCGGTGACTGCCGCGATTGAGGGCCGACCCAGACCGACCGTCGCGCAGGTCTACGTCGAAGGAAACAGCCTCAGCGCCATCGGTGCGGGTGTCGAGGCCGACATCATCAAGCGAGCGGGTGGCTCCAACGTTTTCGATCCTGATTCAGACGAGTTCTCGAGCTTCTTCGCCGCGCAGATCAACCCCGAAGAGATCGTCAGTCGTGCACCCGAGGTGATCGTCTTCGGAGTCACCGATCGGGCACATGAACAGCAGACAAGAAACTACCTGGCACGGACTTTTCCTGACGTTCCCGCAGTGCGCCACGGTCGGGTGATCGCACTTTCCGAGAGTGATCTGCACCCGGGTACGCTCGGCAACATCGCCGCAGTGGAGGCCGTTGCGAGAGGCCTCCATCCGAATGCGTTCTGACCGACACCGGTACCGGCCACCAGCCGGAACGGGTTTCGATCATCCTGATTGAAACGGATTCGGTGCCATCGGAGCGGTTCAATCGGTCGGAGTGAAACGGCGGGTGCGCCGTCGGTCAGCGCTGCACCGACCGTCGCTGCGTGCACTGTGTTCCGCCTACGGGCGAATAACGGTAGTGAGCAGACCAAGTGCCAATCGAAACGGGAAACCGCACGTCAGAATGGTCGGCACGGGGAAGTTGCAGAAGTGCATAGGCCGCGGACGCCGACGCTGCGCAGCGTAGTCGGCGTCCGCGGCCGTGTTCCGGCCGGCGATCGCATCTGGAGGATTGACAGGTGCCCGACTGGCTACCACACCACTGGTCAGAGGTCACAATGGTCGATTCGCCGCTGGTCGAATCGTTGAGGGCGCGGGTCAGTCGTTGTTAGCGTCATCGCGTGAACTCGGAGAAGACCTATCGGCGCGTGCGGCGCCCGCGCCGGATCATCGGCTGCCTCATGATGACCGCAGCACTCGTCGCATCGGCAGCCGCGTGCGGCGGCGGATCCACCGACACACCGGGCGGGGTCGACATCTCGTCTGGCTCGCGGCACATCAATCTGGTCGCCTACGCGACGCCGAAGACCGGGTTCGACAAGGTGATCCCGGCCTTTCGCGCCACCAGCGTCGGGAGTGACATCGGCTTCTCGCAGTCGTACGGAGCGTCGGGCGATCAGTCGCGAAAGGTCGCACGTGGACTCCCGACGGACGTCGTCAACTTCTCTGTCGCGCCGGATGTGACCCGCCTGGTCAAGGCCGGGCTCGTCGCCGAGGACTGGGAGAAGCAGGCGCCGAACAAGTCGGTGCCTTTCGGCTCGGTCGTCGCACTCGTCGTCCGCGAGGGAAACCCCAAGAACATCCGGTCGTGGGACGACCTGCTCCGGCCCGGCATCGACGTCGTGACGCCCAACCCCGGAAGCTCCGGTTCGGCCAAGTGGAATCTCCTCGCGCCGTATGCGGCGAAGAGCTCCGGCGGCAAGGATCCGGAAGCGGGCCTGGCGTACGTTCGGGAGCTTGTCCGCGACCACGTCAAGGTGTTGCCCAAGTCGGGCCGCGAGGCGACCACGGCGTTCGAGAAGGGGCAGGGCGATGTCCTGATCAGCTACGAGAACGAAGCGATCATGCTCAAGCGGAAGAACCCCGAGGTGTCGCAGTCCGAGCGGATCGACTACGTCGTTCCGTCGGCGACCTTCCGCATCGACAATCCGGTCGCGGTGGTCGACACAAGCGACGACATCGCCGCCGCGCGCGACTTCGTGGCGTATCTGTTCACGCCGGAAGCCCAGCGACTCTGGGCCTCCGCGGGATTCCGCCCCGTCGACGCCGCGGTGAAGGAGGAGACCGCTCAGTTGTTCCCCGGAGACATCTCCCAGCTGTGGACGATCGACGACCTCGGCGGCTGGAAGGCCACCGACAAGAAGCTGTTCGGATCCGACGGTGAGATCACCGCGATCTACAAGAAGGAGGCGGGCAGTTGAGCACCGACACCTCTACCGAGCCGCAGGCGGTGACAGCGGGCGTGGGACGCAGGTCGACGACGGGCCTCACCGTCGGCGTCGCGGGCCTGTGGTTGAGCATCATCGTTCTGCTGCCGCTCGCCGCGATCGCCGCGCAGTCGTTCGACGACGGAGCAAGCGGATTCTGGGACGGCGTCACCGATCCGGCGGCGCTCGACACGCTCGGTATCACCGTGGTGGTGTCGCTGGTCGTCGCCCTGGTGAACGTGGTCTTCGGCACGATCATCGCGTGGGTCCTGGTCCGCGACGACTTCCCCGGCAAGGCGTTCGTCAATGCGATCATCGACCTGCCGTTTGCACTGCCGACCATCGTCGCCAGCCTGGTCCTGCTGTCGCTGTACGGGCCAAACAGCCCGATCGGCGTGCACCTGTCGGCCACCCAGCCCGCGGTGATCATCGCGCTGACGTTCGTGACTCTGCCGTTCGTGGTCCGACAGGTGCAGCCCGTGCTGATGGAACTCGACACGAGTGTCGAGGAGGCGGCAGCGGTCCTCGGCGCCAGCAACCGGACCATCTGGGTCAAGATCGTGTTGCCTGCGCTCCTGCCGTCGATCCTCACCGGGGCCGGACTGGCGTTCACCCGCGCGATCGGCGAGTTCGGCTCGGTCGTCCTCATCGGCGGCAACATCCCCGGTGAGACGCAGGTCGCCTCGCAGTACATCCAGCAGCAGATCGAGGTCGACGAGCCGGTCAACGCGGCGGCCGTCTCAGTGGCGCTGCTCGTCATCGCATTCGTTGTGCTGCTGATCCTTCGCGTGGTCTCGCGCATCCAGACGTCTCGGGAGGGCTCGGAAGCATGATCGTGTCGAAATGGACGCGCCTCGGCTTGCGCAGCGTCGCCCTCGTCTACCTGTTCGTCCTGCTCCTGGTGCCGGTCGGCCTGATCTTCTGGCGGTCGTTCGAGCACGGCTTCGGCCAGTTCTGGGAGTGGATCACCACTCCAGCCGCCATCTCCGCTCTGCAACTGTCGTTGCTGATCGTGGTGATCGTCGTTCCGCTGAACGTCGTGTTCGGCATCGTGATGGCGATCGCGCTCGCTCGTGGACGTTTCCGCGGCAAGGGCGTCCTCCAGGCGATCGTCGACCTGCCGTTCGCAGTGTCGCCCGTTGTCGTCGGTGTCGCGCTGATCGCACTGTGGGGCGTCGACGGCTGGTTCGGCGGAATCGAGTCACTCGGCTTCCGCATCATCTTCGGACTGCCCGGCATGGTGCTGGCGACGATCTTCGTGACGCTGCCGTTCGTGGTCCGCGAGGTGGAGCCGGTGCTCCGTGAGATCGGCACCGAGCAGGAGGAGGCTGCATCCACGCTCGGCGCTACCGGTTGGCAGACGTTCTGGCGGATCACCCTCCCGGCCATCCGATGGGGCCTGACCTACGGCGTGGTCCTGACCGTCGCTCGCGCACTCGGCGAATACGGCGCGGTCACCATGGTGTCGTCGAACTTCCCAGGGGTGTCGCAGACGCTGACCCTCCTCGTGCATTCGCGCTACACCGACGACTACAACGAGTACGGGGCCTATGCGGCCGCGACGCTGCTGATGCTCGTCGCGATCGTCGTCCTCGTCTTCATGACCGTGATCGAGCGACGTGTCCAAGGACGTGTCGCCGACGCCAGCGCGTCGGTCGTCGATTCCCCCACCAGCGGTACCACCCCCTCCACACCAGCGCAGGAGAAGATCTGACATGTCCATCTCGGTGATCGGCGCCAACAAGCGCTACGGCGAATTCGCTGCCCTCGACGACGTGTCGATCGACATCCCAGAGGGTTCGCTCACGTCCCTTCTGGGGCCGTCGGGTTCGGGCAAGTCGACTCTGCTCCGCGCCATCGCGGGACTCGACCGCCTCGACTCGGGAACGGTCAAGATCAACGGAAGAGACGTGTCCTCGGCGTCGCCGCAGCAACGTGACATCGGATTCGTCTTCCAGCACTACGCGGCGTTCAAGCACCTCACCGTGCGCGAGAACATCGCGTTCGGCCTCAAGATCCGGAAGCGCCCGAAGGACGAGATCAAGAAGAAGGTCGACGAGCTGCTCGACATCGTCGGACTCACGGTCTTCCAGAAGCGCTACCCCGCACAGTTGTCGGGCGGCCAGCGTCAGCGCATGGCGCTGGCTCGCGCGCTTGCGGTGGACCCGCAGGTGCTGCTGCTCGACGAGCCGTTCGGCGCGCTCGACGCGAAGGTCCGCGAAGACCTCCGGAAATGGCTCCGCAAGCTTCACGACGAGGTGAATGTGACGACCGTTCTGGTGACGCACGATCAGCAGGAGGCCCTCGACGTCTCCGACCGTATCGCGGTGCTGAACAAGGGGCGGATCGAGCAGGTCGGGGCGCCGGACGATCTGTACGACCGCCCGGACAACGTGTTCGTCGCGTCGTTCCTCGGTTCGGTGTCGCGCCTCAACGGCGAGCTTGTCCGTCCGCACGACATCCGTCTCGGCCGGACCCCGGAGATGGTGTTCCCCGGACCCGATTCGACGCTGGACACCGGCGTGGTGAAGGCGTCAGTCGAACGTGTGGTCAACCTCGGTTTTGAGACTCGGGTGGAGCTCAAGGCTGCGACCACAGGCGAGGAGTTCGTCGCTCAGATCACGCGTGGCGACCAGAACGCGCTGAATCTACAGGCGGGCGAGTCGATCTTCGCTCGTGCGACGAAGGTTCCGCAGCTCTCGAACGACTGACAAGACAAACCTGGCGTTTGGTGTCACCAGATGACACCAAACGCCAGGTTCGTGAGGTCGAGTGGCTTAGCGGCCCGAGGTGCAGGCCCAACCGCGGACGTGTGAGCCGTATCCGGCCTGGCTCCGTGCGGCGCGCTCCGCGCCTACGCGGGTGCGGTAGCCGCGGGCGGTGCCGACATAGGTGCGGTAGGACGTGAACTTGTACGCCACGGCGCCGCACGAGCGGTAGAAGGTGAAGTACCCGCATCGTGAACCGCATCGGCCCTTGGCGGCACGGATCGCGGACTTCTGCGTCGGGTAGTTGACCGCGTAGCCGGTCGCCCCGTTGTAGGCCCAAGAGATTGCTCCCCAGTAGCCGCTTCGTGCCGCGTCTGCTTCCGGGGTGGCCGCCGGAACAAAGGTGGCGGAGGTCGCGAGCGTTCCGACGATCGCGAAGGCTGCGAGCAACTGGCGAAGTTTCATAGCTGGAAGAATACTCAGACGCTTCTCAGAAAGTCGAGAAGGAGTCGTTCATCTGATCGACGGTGTGTCGCGGATCGCAGTTCGAGTCGTCTCGATCGTCCCTGCCGGCCATGGGGCAGACTGACGTCATCAGACGAGACGTCGAGATGAGTGGAGACAGTCAGTGCCAGTCGATCCGAAGACCCAAGCATTCCTGACCGCGACCGAGAACGGGCGGGGGCTCCACGAGATGCCGCTCGATCAGGCGAGGACAGCGTTCGACAAGCTCAGCATTCGGTCGGGTATCGCACCGGTCGAGGTCGCCGACGTCGTCGAACGGACGATCCCGGGGCCCGCAGGCGACATCGCGGTCCGCGTCTACACGCCGGAAGGTGAGGGGCCGTTCCCCGTCGTGATCTTCTTTCCCGGTGGCGGGTTCGTGGTCGGCAATCCGTCGACAGTCCACGGCCCGGTGTCGGTGCTCTGCAAGCAGATCGGCGCGGTCGTCGTGTCCGTCGACTACCGCAAGGGGCCGGAGGACCCGTTCCCCGCGGCCGTCGACGACGCGATCGCGGTGACGCGGTGGGTCGGTGACCACGCCGCCGAGCTCGACGGCGATGCGTCTCGCATCGCGGTGGCGGGTGACAGCGCAGGCGGGAACCTCGCGACCGTCGTCGCGATCGACGCCCGCGACAACGGCGGCCCGGCGCTCGCCGCGCAGGTGCTGATCTACCCGGCGACGGACATCTCCAAGCCCTACCCGTCACTCCACGAGAACGGTCGTGGCTTCTTCATCACCGTCGACGTCCTGCGGTGGTTCGGGGAGGGGTACCGGGCGGATCCGCTCGACTGGCGCGCCTCGCCGATGCTTGTCGAGGACCTGTCCGGACTGCCCCCGGCGTTTGTCGTCACCGCCGAGTTCGACCCGCTGCGTGACCAGGGCGAGGTGTACGCGCATCGCCTCGCCGATGCAGGGGTTGACGTTCAAGCACGACGGTACGACGGCCAGATCCACGGGTTCGTCGCCAATCTGGCCGCTGTCACGGGCCTGGGGACCACGGCGATCAACGACATCGGAGAGTTCCTCGACGGGGTGTTCACCGACGACTGACCGGAGACGTCGGTCAGACGGCTGCGAAGGCGGCCCGGTGGAGCGCGGCGGCAGCATCGACGATCGCCGGATGCGCGCCGAGGGGACCGGCGACCACAGATCCGGGGGCGTAGACGTCGAGCCACCGTTCGACGCGCTCGGTCAGCAGACCGGCAGACAGGAACAGCGGAGACGCGGCGATCGACGTCGCGCCCGCAGCTCGGAGAGCGTGAACTGCGTCGGCGACCGGGCGCCCGTCGGATCCGAGCCGCGTAGCGAACACAGTCTGGACCGGCATCTGCAAGGCGGACGACAGTTCAACGCCGCGAGCACGGATGGAGTCGTCCGACCCGGCGTCACTGGAACCGACGGCGTAGAGCAGAACGCCTGCGCCCTGCTGGAGGCCGGCCTCGCGGAGGCGGTCGCAGAGGGCCGGGACCGGGGAGCGGGATCCGATCACCGGAGTCTGGACGGCCCTCAATCTCGGGTGTCTGCGACGGACGGCGTTGATCGTCGCAGGCAGATCGACCTTGGAGTGATAGCCGTCGCCGAACAGCAACGGCACCACCGTCACGTCGCCGGACACGTCCGCCAGAACGTCCCCGACCAGCGGTGCGTTCAGATCGAGAAACGAGACCTCCACCCGGACCCCGGGCATCGCGACCGCGACCGCGTCGCGCACCCGTCGAGCAGTGTCCGCGAAGCGGACGTCTCGACTGCCGTGCGCGACGAGGACAACGGTGCCGCCCCCATCACGCATCGGCGTCGCCATCAGACTGCCGCGGCCTGCGACAGGTGCAGCGGGGCGAGTGCATCGCCGATCAGACCGGCACCGAGTGTGTTGCCACCCTGCGGGTCGATGATCAGGAAGCTGCCCGACTCGCGGTTCACCTGGTAGTCGTCGGCGGCGATCGGCTCGGCCGTCATCAGGGAGATGCGGCCGATCTGATTGAGCTCAACTGTCTCCGGGGCGTCGAGCACGGCAAGATCCTGCTCGTCGAAGAGGGCGTCGAGCGAGGAGATGATCACCTGCGTCGTCTTGGCGCCGTGCTTGAGGAGCAGACGAGCTCCCGGCCGCAAAGCCTTCTCCGCGAGCCAGCAGACAGTCGCGGTGAACTGTTGGGCGGGCTCGGGTGCATCGGTGACCGACGAGATGAGGTCACCGCGTGAGATGTCGACGTCGTCCGTCAGCAGCAGGGTGACGCTGCGTCCGGTGTGCGCGGTCTCGAGTTCGCCGTCCGCGGTGTCGATCTTCGCGATGGTCGTGCGGATGCCCGACGGCTGGACCACGATCTCGTCGCCGACGGACACGCGGCCGGCAGCGATCTGACCGGCGTACCCGCGGTAGTCGGGGTACTCGGGGGTCCGCGGCCGGATCACGTACTGGACGGGGAACCGCAAGCCGACCGAACGGAGGTGCTCTTCGCCGTCCTGGGCTCGGCCTCGGTCGACGTCGTTCGGCACACTCTCGAGGTGCTCGATGAGCGTCGGGCCGTCGTAGTACGGGGTGTTCTCCGACCGGATCGCCACGTTGTCGCCGTGGAGCGCCGAGACGGGAATCTCCTGGACCTGGTCGGACGAGTAGCCGAGGGACGCGGTGATCTGGTTGAACTCCGCGGAGATCTCGGCGAACACCTCGCCCGGGTTGTCGACGAGGTCGATCTTGTTGACGGCGAGGACGAGGCGCGGAACGCCGAGGAGGGCCATCACCGCGGCGTGGCGGCGAGTCTGTGCGACCACACCGCTCCGCGCGTCTACCAGCAGGATCACCAGCTGAGCGGTGGACGCACCGGACACTGTGTTGCGGGTGTACTGCACGTGGCCCGGGGTGTCGGCGAGGACGAACGAGCGGGCGGGCGTCGCGAAGTAGCGGTACGCGACGTCGATCGTGATGCCCTGCTCGCGCTCGGCGCGGAGGCCGTCGACCAGCAGGGACAGGTCGGGCGTGTCCATGCCGCGGTCGACGGACGCCTTGGTGACGGCGTCGATCTGATCAGCGAGCACCGACTTGGTGTCGAACAACAGTCGGCCGACGAGGGTCGACTTTCCGTCGTCGACGCTGCCCGCGGTCGCGATGCGCAGCAGGTCGGGGGCGGGGGTGGGGGCACTCATCAGAAATATCCTTCGCGCTTGCGGTCTTCCATGGCTGCCTCGGAGACGCGGTCGTCGCCGCGGGTGGCGCCACGTTCGGTGAGGCGCGACGCCGCGACCTCGGCCAGAACGGCTTCGTTGTCGGCGGCCTCGGACAGGACGGCGCCAGTCGTCGAACCGTCGCCGACAGTGCGGTAGCGCACGGTCCGGGTCTCGACGGTCTCGCCCTCGCGGGGACCGCCCCACGGTCCGGACGTCATCCACATGCCGTCGCGCTCGTACACCTCGCGCTCGTGCGCGTAGTAGAGGGGAGCGAGGAGCACCTGCTCACGCGCGATGTAGCGCCAGATGTCGAGCTCGGTCCAGTTGCTCAGCGGGAACACGCGGACGTGCTCACCCGGTGCGTGGCGGCCGTTGTACAGGTTCCAGAGTTCTGGACGCTGCCGCTTCGGGTCCCACTGACCGAATGCGTTGCGCAGGGAGAAGATCCGCTCCTTGGCGCGGGCGCGTTCCTCGTCTCGTCGCGCACCGCCGAACACCGCGTCGAACCGGTTCTCGGTGATGCCGTCGAGCAGCGGAATGGTCTGCAGTGGATTGCGAATGCCGTCCGGACGCTCGGTGAGGCGACCGTCCGCGATGTAATCCTCGACCTTCGCGACGTGCAGTCGCAGGTTGTGCCGTTCGACGATCTCGTCGCGGAACTGGATGATCTCGGGCAGGTTGTGGCCGGTGTCCACGTGCAGCAGTGAGAACGGCAGTGGCGCGGGCCAGAACGCCTTCAACGCCAGGTGGAGCAGGACGGTGGAGTCCTTGCCGCCGGAGAACAGGATCACCGGACGCTCGAACTCGCCGGCCACCTCACGGAAGATGTGGATCGACTCCGACTCGAGCGCGTCGAGCGTGGTGAACTCGTCAGCGCGGTCGAACGACCGGGTGGGATTCTCGGAAATGGTCATGATGCGTGCAGCCCGCATTCTGTCTTGGCGCGCCCGGCCCAACGGCCGCTGCGCGGATCTTCTCCGGCTTTCGGTTTGAGGGTGCACGGTTCGCACCCGATCGACGGGTAGCCCTCGTCCACCAGCGGGTTCACGAGGACGCCGTTGGCGTCGATGTAGTTCTGGAACTCCTTGTCGGTCCACGCGGCGAGCGGGTTGATCTTGACCAGCCCGAACGCGTCGTCGAACGAGATCAGTGGGGCGTTGGCGCGTGTCGGCGCCTCGACACGGCGGATGCCGGTGACCCACGCGCGGTACGGCGCGAGCGACGCCTTGAGCGGCACCACCTTGCGCAGCCGGCAGCACTCACCCGGATCGGACGCGAACAGGTTGCGTCCGACCAGCTCGTCCTGCTGCTCCACGGTCTGTTCCGGGGTGACGTTGATCAACTCGAGGTTGTACACCGACTCGACGGCGTCCCGGGTGCCGAGTGTCTCGGCGAAGTGATAGCCGGTGTCGAGGAACAGCGCCTTCAGCTTTCCGCCGACGGCGTCCTTGTCGGTGATGGCCTTGTCCGCGACGTCGATGAGCACAGCGTCCTGCATGTTCGCGGCGATCAGGAAGTCGGGACCGAACGTCTCCGCGGTCCACGCGAGCAGCTCCGACGCGGTCGCATCCGGCCCGAGCTGAGCTGCTCCGGCCTCGGCGATGGCCCGGAGGTCGTCGATGGTTTCCTCTGCTGGTCGAGCGGTTTCCTCGGCTGGTCGAGCGAAGTCGAGATCAGTCATCGCAAGTGCTCCTCTTCTGCTCGGACGGCCCACACGGCGAAGCGTTCGCCGTCTTCGCGGTGCTCGATGAAGTTTCGGACGACTCGTTCGATGTAGTCGCCGAGGTCGACGCTGACGACCTTGTGCTGGCGTAGTTTGCGGCCGAAGCCGGAGTCGAGGCCGAGGCTGCCGCCCAGGTGGACCTGGTAGCCCTCGACCTGCTCGCCTTCGTCGTTCTCGACGAGTTGACCCTTGAAGCCGATGTCGGCGATCTGCGACCGGCCGCACGAATTGGGGCATCCGTTGATGTTCACGGTGATCGGGACGTCGAGCTGGGCGTTGATGTCGGCGAGGCGCTCTTCGAGGTCGGGTGCGAGCACCTGCGACCGCTTGCGCGTCTCGACGAACGACAGCTTGCAGAACTCGATGCCGCTGCACGCGAGCAGGTTCCGCCGCCAGTTCGACGCCCGGGCCTGTAGCCCGAGCGGAGCCAGCTCGTCGATGAGCGACTCGACCTGATCGTCGGGCACGTCGAGGACGATCAGCTTCTGATACGGCGTGAAAGAAGCGCGGTCAGAGCCGACACGGTCCATCGCATCGGCGACCTTGGTGAGGATGGTCCCCGACACGCGGCCCGCGATCGGCGTGAAGCCGATTGCGTTGAGACCGTTGCGGAGCTTCTGTACGCCGATGTGGTCGATCGGGCGGGCGGGCTGCTCGGGCGCGGGGCCGTCGATCAGCTTCCGCTCCAGGTACTCGTCCTCGAGGACCTGGCGGAACTTCTCGATGCCCCAGTCCTTGATCAGGAACTTCAGGCGCGCCTTTGCGCGCAGGCGGCGGTATCCGTAGTCGCGGAAGATCGAGACGACGCCTTCCCAGACGTCTGGCACTTCGTCGAGAGGCACCCACACGCCCACGCGCTGTGCGAGCATCGGGTTCGTCGACAGTCCGCCGCCCACCCACAGGTCGAGGCCGGGGCCGTGTTCGGGATGATTCACGCCGATGAAGGCGACGTCGTTGATCTCGTGGACGACGTCCTGCTGGCCGGAGATCGCGGTCTTGAACTTGCGGGGCAGGTTCGAATACGCGGGATCGCCGATGTACCGGCGGACGATCTCGTCGATCGCGGGCGTCGGGTCGAGGACCTCGTCGAACGACTCGCCGGCGAGCGGCGAGCCGAGCACCACGCGCGGGCAGTCGCCGCATGCCTCGGTCGTCTTGAGCCCGACGGCTTCGAGCCGCTTCCAGATCTCGGGGACGTTCTCGATCTCGATCCAGTGGTACTGGACGTTCTCGCGATCGGAGATGTCGGCGGTGTCGCGGCCGAACTCCGTCGAGATCTCACCCAGCGTGCGCATCTGCGCTGCGTCGAGCTTCCCGCCGTCGCACCGCACGCGCATCATGAAGTACCGGGCCTCGAGGAGGTCGATGTTCTCGTCGCCGGTGTACGTGCCGTCGTAGCCTTGTTCGCGCTGGGTGTACAGCCCCCACCAACGCATGCGGCCGCGCAGATCCGCCTTGTCGATGGAATCGAAACCCTGCTTCGAGTAGATGTTCTCGATGCGGGCCCGGACGTTCAACGGGTTGTCGTCGCGCTTGGTCTGCTCATTCGGATTGAGCGGTGTGCGGTAGCCGAGGGCCCACTGGCCTTCGGATTTGCGCTTGACCGGCCGCGCGCGCTTGCGCGGTGCTGCGGGCGCGTCGGCGGCCGCTGCAGGCGCAGCATCGGCCGACTCGGTTGACGTGAGCGTCATGAATTCTCCTACAAGGCATGCTGCGGGCAGGGCAGCACGGCGTTGGGCTGGAAATCAGGTGTGTGACGAGAATCGGCTGGGCCAGAAGGCGGGCCGATCACTGGGCCGCTTTGTCTCTACGCGCAGAAGTGCACGGAAGCGGTCGGATCGTCGGCTAGAGCCGACAGAACGCGCTGCAGACGCGCTTGAGGTCGATGTGTCGCCGCTCGGCGAGCCACACTCCTGGGGAAGTCACGTTGTCCATAGTGCCACGCGCGGGGACGGGTCGTCTACTTGGGGTTATTTTCGATCACGGTGATGTTAATTACCCGGACGGAGCGGATTCACTTGGTCGAGAGGCGATGCGGGATGATGGTTCAGTGGTGAATCGGCAGGCCCCTGAGCGGCTCTCGGAACAGGCGCTGGCGGCGTTCGGCTCGGTCGACGGTGCTCGTCCGCTCGGCCTCTACCTGCACGTACCGTTCTGCGCCACGCGGTGCGGCTACTGCGACTTCAATACCTACACGGCCGGTGAACTCGGTTCGTCGTCGTCCCCGCAGTCGTGGATGGAGGGGGTCCGCCGCGAACTCGACACGGCTGCAGCATTGCTGTCGCCGACGCGTGAAGTGTCGACGGTGTTCGTGGGAGGCGGCACGCCGTCGTTGCTCGGCGGGGAGGGGCTGGCCGAACTCCTCGGCGCGGTTCGCGACTCGTTCGACCTCGCACCCGGTGCGGAGGTGACGACCGAGTCGAATCCGGAGTCGACGTCGCCGGAGTTCTTCGGCCGACTGCGTGAGGCGGGATTCACGCGGATCTCGCTCGGCATGCAGTCCGCGGCTCCGCACGTCCTGTCGGTGTTGGAACGCACGCACACGCCGGGCCGTGCGTTGCAGGCCGCGAGGGAAGCGGTCGACGCCGGTTTCGAGCACCTGAACCTCGACTTGATCTACGGCACGCCTGGGGAGTCGGACGCCGACCTCGCCGCGTCGATCGACGCGGTGCTGTCCGTGCCTGTCGACCACGTGTCCGCGTATGCGCTGATCGTCGAGGACGGAACTGCGTTCGCAAGGAAGGTTCGGCGCGGTGAGGTGCCGATGCCCGACGACGACGTCCTCGCTGCGCGCTACGAGATGCTCGACGCTCGGCTCTCCGCGGCCGGTCTCACCTGGTACGAGGTGTCGAACTGGGCTCTGCCGCAACCGGACTCGGCATGCAGGCACAACGAGGCATACTGGCGGAGCGATGACTGGTGGGGTATCGGACCCGGCGCTCACTCGCACGTCAACGGTGTGCGCTGGTGGAACCAGAAGCACCCCGCGACCTACTCGGCGTCGCTCGCCGAGGGCAGGCTCCCGGTCGGTGGCCAGGAGATGCTCTCGGCTGAGGACGTGCACACCGAAGCGGTGATGCTGCGCCTTCGGATGCGCGACGGGCTGCCTGCGGCCATGCTCGACGACGCTGAACGCGCACGTGCCGACGTCGCCGTGGTCGCCGGGCTTCTCGTCGTGGAGTCGGGCGCGTACGTCCTCACCGATCGCGGTCGTCTCCTCGCGGACGGCGTCGTCCGGGACATTCTCGACTGACTGGTCCGTCGCTCGTCGTAGAGTTTCGGGTCGGCGTCGAGGCGATGTTTGTGCCCGGCTCAGGGTCAAAGATGCTTGATACGGGGAGTGGGGCGAACCTCCCTGCCTCATCTCGCACTGACCTGCCTCAACTGGACTTCCCTGCCTGAGCTCAGGCAGGGAAGACGCATTGAGGCAGGTCAGTGCGAGATGAGGCAGGGAATCAACCGCATGAAGCAGCGCAAGCCGACATCCGCTTCCTGTCCCAGGCATCTTTGACGCGAACGAGGAATGAGCGCAACGTTCGACGCCGCTTCGACTCCGCTCGACGGTCAGGAGTTCCGCTCGACGACCGGAAAATGCCTCACGATCGGTCTCAACCGACCTGGTAGACGCCCGATCCGGTGGCGACGAGTTGATCGTCGGACCGTGTGCGGATCTCGACCGAGCAGTGCGACAGTTTGCGGCCGCGTCGGAGGCGTGTGCCGATGATCTCGATGTCGTCGTTCATCGCCGGTGCGATGAAGTTGACCGACATGGACACGGTCACGCCGCGCAATTGCTCGGGGACGGGGCCCTCGCCCGCCCACGCCGCGGCCATGATGCCGAGATCGATGCACGCTGCGATCGCGCCGCCGTGAACCATCGGGCCGATCGTTGTGTTCGCGTCGACGAACGGCATTCGCAGGCGTGCGGAGCCTTCGCCGAGGTCGATGATCTCGACGCCGAGGGTTCCGATGAACGGGGAACCTGGAAAGAACATCCGCATCGCATCAGATCCGGTGGTGGGCGCATCGGTCATGGCCGTCTCCTTCATTATCGTAGTAAAACTATGAAAACATAGTTGGACTACGAATCAATAGTGCTGCTACGTTTTTTGTATGACAGTTCCGTTGATCGAGCCGACCGACCGTCGTCGACGCCGCACCCACAACGCAGTTCTGGACGCGGCAGCCGGCCTGTTCGCGACGCGGGGATTCCGGCAGACGTCCGTCGACGAGCTCGCCCGGGTCGCCGACGTTGCACTCAGCTCCATCTACGCGAACTTCCCCGGCGGCAAAGCGGATGTTTACGCCGCACTGGCGTGCCGGATCGCGAGGGAACACGCGCAGGAGATGGCGGACGCCATCTCTGCGGTGGACGGGCCAGTTGAACTGGCGGTCTTCGACGCCTACCTGGGCTTTCACGCGCGCAACCCGAATGCCTTCCGGATCCTCGGGCTGTCTGACGTTGGAAGCGGAGACTCCGAACTCGTGGATGAGGCCCGTCGCATGGTTCGGACGCTGCTGGCAGGCGTCGTCGACGAGGCTGTTGCCGCGTCGGCCCTGAACGCGCGAGCCGCGCGGACGGAAGCGCTCCGACTGTGGGGGACTGTGAACGGAATGATCGCGTTGGGGGCGCAGGGCTTCGCGTCGACAGCGGAGATCGATGAACTCCTTGCTGTGGTGCGATCCGACCTTGCGTCGCGGATCGGCGTCGAATGAGGATCGGTGAGCTGACTCGGTCCGAGCGGCTCTCTACCGCGATGGCGGCATCTGCGGCCGCAGCTCGGTCGCTTCCAGGCCAGTTGCGCCGAGTCTCGTCGAGTTCGTGCGGGCAGCTGGTGACGCCGCCGGATTCGAAGTTCGCCACGGAGGTCGCCGAACGCGCGGCAGACGAACTCGCGCCCGAGGTGCTCGCGCACAGCCTGCGGTGCTTCCAATGGGCGGCGGCGTTCGCCGAGGTCGACGGGCTGGTCACCGATCCTGAGCAGCTCTGGGCGGCGACGATGCTGCACGACCTGGCGCTCGGCGGACCCGACGTCGACGGATACGGGTGCTTCGCTGCGATCGGGGGCTCTCTAGCGGGTGAGCTCGTGGCCCGCCATCGATCCGCAGCCGACGCTGACATTGTGCGCAGTGCGATCGCTGTCCACTTTCATCCGGCAACTCCGGCCGAACCCGTCGCCCGTTGCCTTCACTCGGCGGTGAACCTCGACGTCGTGGGACGCCGTTCACGTGAACTCGATGCGGGGCTCATCGCGGTCACCGAGGCGGCCCACTCGCGCGCCGGCTTCACGCAGACGTTCTGTGACGCGATGAAGATTGAGGCTCAGCTGCGTCCGTATTCGAGCGCCGCGGTCCTGTGGCGGGCGGGGGCGCGACTCCCCATCCTTCTCAACCCGCTGGCTCGGGCCTGACGGTCGCTGAGTTGAGGCAGGGGAGTCAACAAAAGCGCATGAAGCAGTGCAAGCCTGAGTCCGCTTCCCGCCCCAAGCATCTTTGATCCCAGGTCAGGGACGAACGAACGTCTGGACTCTGCTCGGAACTGCCGGGAGGCGGTCAGTCGAGTCGGTGGACGCCCGCGGTGCGGACGCGGCGTCGCGGATGGACGGGGAGTGGCGTGGAGACCGGGCTCAGCGGCGCCGTCGTCTCCACGTCGAGGTCGTCCTGCCCCGGCAGCGTCCCGAGTCGGGCGAGATGCGAGTCGAGATCGAACAAGCGCGCGTGGATTGTCGTCCGATTCCGCAGCGCCGACCGGACTGCGCGGTGCAGTCCGTCCTCCAGATACAGAACGTCCTGAAACTGCACCACATGTGAGAAGAGGTCCCCGTAGAACGTGGAGTCCTCCGACAGCAGCTTGTCCAGGGCCAGGACCGTCGTGACGGGCGTCAATTGATCCAAGCGGAACTGGCGAGGTGGGATCTTGGCCCATTCGCGCGGGGTCAGGCCGTGATCAGGGTAGGGCTTCCCGTCGTGAACGCCCTTGAAGATCATCGCCGCCTGGCCTCTGAAGTCGGTTTCGTAGAATGAACATGTCCACTCTATGCAACAGCGCGAGGAGGTGCCCGGTGTCGACCGCAGACGACCGTCGCTTCGAGATCCTGCACGCCATCGTCACCGACTTCGTGGACACCCAGGAACCGATCGGATCGAAGGCTCTCGTCGAGCGGCATCAGCTCGGCGTGTCCAGTGCGACGGTCCGCAACGACATGGCGTTTCTGGAGGCGGAGGGCTACATCACTCAGCCCCACACGAGCTCGGGGCGCGTGCCGACCGACAAGGGATATCGCCTGTTCGTGGACCGGATCAGCGAGATCAAGCCGCTGTCCTCAGCCGAACGACGCGCGATCCTCACCGTCCTCGATTCCGGCGTCGACCTCGACGACGTGCTGCGGCGGTCGGTGAAACTGCTCGCGCAACTGACACGGCAAGTGGCCGTGATTCAGTATCCGGTGCTGTCGACGGCACGAGTCCGACACCTCGAAGTTGTGGCGCTGAGCCCGTCGCGACTACTGCTCGTCGTCATAACCGACACCGGGCGTGTCGAGCAGCGCATGGCGACGCTCCGCGCTCCGATCGACGACCACACATTGGCCACTCTGCGCGACATGTTCTCCAAAGCCCTCGACGGTCAGCGTCTCGAGGACGCCTCGGTCGCCGTCGCCGAGCTAGCGACCCACGCGCCGCGCGAATTGCAGGAGCCGGTCGTGACCGTCGCGACTGTGCTGGTCGAGACGCTCGTCGAGCGGAGCGAGGATCGGCTGGTGCTCGGAGGCACGTCGAACCTCGCCAGGTCGGCCGCAGACTTCACTCCCGCGACCGGCGGTATGGACTCGGTCCTGGAAGCTCTTGAAGAGCAGGTGGTGGTCCTGAAACTCCTGGCGCACACCCAGCGGACCGGCACCGTCACCGTGCAGATCGGTGAGGAGACCAACACCGAGAACCTGCGGAACACGTCCGTCGTCTCCACCGGGTACGGTGCTTCGGGCACAGTGTTCGGCAGCGTCGGTGTGGTCGGCCCCACCCGGATGGACTATCCGGGAACAATCGCGTCGGTCGCAGCGGTTGCGAAGTACGTCGGCGAAGTTCTCGCCGATCGATAGTTATGTGTAAGGACGATTTTCACCGTGGCTCGTGATTACTACGGCATTCTCGGCGTGGCGCAGGGCGCGACTGATCAGGAGATCAAGCGCGCGTACCGGAAGCTCGCCCGCGAACTGCACCCCGACGTCAACCCGGACGCCGAGGACCGGTTCAAAGAGGTGACCACCGCCTACGAGGTGTTGTCCGACCCGGAGAAGCGTCGCGTCGTCGACGCCGGCGGGGACCCGCTTGCAGGTCCGGGCGGAGGCGGCTTCGGCGGCGATCCGTTCGGCGGAGGCGGCCTCGGAGACATCTTCCAGACCTTCTTCGGGGGCGGCGGAGGCGGCTTCGGCGGCGGCGGGCGAGGACCGCGTGGCCGCGTGCGCCCCGGTGAACCTGCGCTGGTCGGCGTGACCCTTGATCTCGACGAAGTTGCAGAGGGCGCACGCAAGGAGATCACCGTCGACACCGCGATCCTCTGCGACTCGTGCACCGGATCGGGAACCCGTGACGACTCCAAGCCGGTGACCTGCGGAACGTGTAAGGGTGCGGGCGAGATCCAGTCGGTTCAGCGGTCGTTCCTCGGTCAGGTCATGACAGTCCGCGAATGCCCCGAATGCCGCGGTGTCGGCGAGATCATCCCCGACCCCTGCCTCAAGTGCGGCGGCGACGGCCGCGTTCGCTCCCGCCGCACCATGACCGTCAAGATTCCGGCAGGCGTCCAGGAGGGAATGCGGGTACGCCTGACCGGCCAGGGTGAGGTCGGACCTGGCGGCGGTCCCGCGGGAGACCTCTATGTCGAGGTCAGCGAGGCTGTCGACGACGTCTTCGTCCGTGACGGCGACGATCTGCACTGCACGGTCCGCGTCCCGATGGCCGATGCGGCGCTCGGCGGCGAAGTGAGCGTCGACACGGTCCTCGGCAGCACCGCCACCGTGACCATCGATCCGGGCACGCAGCCCGGCACGGTGGTCCGCGTGCGCGGTCACGGGATGCCGCACCTGAACACCGGCATGCGCGGCGACCTGCACGCACACCTCGAAGTCGTGGTGCCCCGCAAGGTCGACTCCGCTCAGGCAGACCTCCTTCGCACTCTCCGCGACGCCATCGGCGACGACGTCGAGGTCGTGACCGCGTCGTCGAAGTCGGCATCCGGTGGACTGTTCTCCAAACTGCGCAACGCATTCGTGGGCCGATGACCCCGCCGCTCTTCTGGGTCGACGACGTCCCCGCCGCGGGTGACACCGCGACGGTGTCGGGCTCGGAGGGCAGACACGCGGTGACCGTCACCCGGATCCGCCAGGGCCAGTCGGTGATTCTCGGTGACGGCCGCGGAACTCTTGCCGACTGCGAGGTGACCGGTGTGTCAGGTAAGGACCGGTTGACTGTTCGCGTCGGTCGTGTCGAGTTCAACACTCGACCCAAGCCACTTGTCACCGTCGTGCAGGCGCTGCCGAAATCGGAGCGCAGCGAACTCGCAGTTGACCTCATGACGGAAGCCGGCGTCGACGCGGTGGTCCCGTGGCAGGCGTCGCGGTGCGTGGCCCGCTGGGCCGGGTCGAAAGCCGAACGCGGTGTCGAGAAGTGGCGGGCGACCGCGGCGACCGCCGCCAAACAGGCCCGCCGGCCGTGGATCCCCGACGTCGCCGATCTCGCGACCACCACCGACGTTCGTGACCTGTGTGCCCGCGCCGTGGCCGACGGCGGAGTGGTCGCGTTGCTACACGAAGCCGGTTCGACGCCGTTCCGGTCGGTCGACTTCGCATCGGCGTCCGAAGTCGTCCTGGTGATCGGCCCCGAAGGGGGCCTCGACGACAACGAGATCGCCGACCTCACCGCACTCGGCGGGAAGGCGGTGGTCCTCGGGCCCGAGGTCCTGCGCACTGCTGCGGCCGGTGCGGTGGCGCTCGGCGCGCTCGGCGCGGCCACCGATCGCTGGAGCCGCTGACCGTGCGCCGCGTCAAGATCGCGTACGGCGACGCGCCGAGCATGTTCGGTCATCTCTACCTGCCGGACGCCGACAAACGTGGTGAGGGGCGCGCCCCGATCGTCGTGCTCGTTCACGGCGGATTCTGGTCCACCGAGTACTCGCTTGTGGTCTACACCGGAGTCGCACGGGCGCTCGCCGATCGGGGCGTTGTGGTGTGGAATGTCGAGTATCGAAGGCGCGAGGAGACAGGTGGCGGGTGGCCCGGCACCGGGCGCGACGTGATCGCCGCGATCCGCGCCTTGGACGGTCCCGTCACCGATCAACTCGCCACCGCCGGAATCCGGGTCGACGCGTCGAATGCGACCGTCATCGGACACTCTGCAGGTGGACACCTGGCGGTGTGGGCGACCGCACGCCTTCGCGGCGCCACCGACCGGTTCCGCATCGGCACGGTGATCGCGCAGTCGCCGGTTCTCGACTTCACCGAAACCGGCGCCCACGACCGGCCGTCGGTGGTCGACCTGATGGGCGCGCCGTTCGACAAGATCCCGGACCGGTATCGCGAAGCGTCGCCGTCGCAGCAGCCTCCGTTCGACTCGACCGTCGTCGTGATCCACACCGTCGACGACGAGTCGGTCCCGATCGAGATGAGTCGGCGCTACGTCGCCGACGCCACCGCCCGTGGCCAATCCGCAGTCCTCTACGAAGTGCCGGGGGAGGGGCACGACGCCTTCGTGGACCCGACGTCGGCGGCCATGCGCCAGACTCTCCGGGTGCTCGGCGTCTGACCGCGGAAACATCTCAGATGCGGTTTGCAGCGTCGGCGATAGACTGAAACGACCACCCCCGCGTGCGCGGGGAACAACTGAACGTCGAGGAGTGACGGATTTAGTGAGTGACTTGAGCCGCGAAACGGTGAAGGCCGACGCGGTGGCGACGTCTCGGATCGATGTGCCGCAGGATCTGGCGGTCGGACTTCTCGGGCCGACGGATGTGAATCTCCGGACCCTGGAACAGCAGCTTCCCGCCGACATCCATGTCCGCGGAAGCCGGATCACCCTCACCGGGACCCCCGCAGACGTGGCCGGGTCCGAGCGCGTGATCTCCGAACTGGTCAAGCTGGTCCGCACCGGCACCCAACTGACTCCCGACCTGGTCCGCCAGAGTACGTCGATTCTCGCGACCGGCCAGAAGGAGTCGCCCGCCGAGGTTCTCAGCCTCGACATCCTGTCGAATCGCGGCAAGGTGATCAGGCCGAAGACTCTCAACCAGAAGCACTACGTCGACGCGATCGACAAGAACACGATCGTGTTCGGACTCGGACCGGCAGGCACCGGAAAGACCTACCTCGCGATGGCGAAGGCAGTCCAGGCGCTGCGGGCCAAGGAGGTCAATCGCATCATCCTCACGAGGCCTGCTGTCGAAGCCGGTGAACGGCTCGGGTTCCTGCCCGGCACGCTGAGCGAGAAGATCGACCCCTACCTGCGTCCCCTGTACGACGCCCTGCACGACATGCTCGACCCGGAGGCGATTCCGAAGCTGATGGAGTCCGGTGTCATCGAAGTCGCTCCGCTCGCGTACATGCGGGGACGGACGCTCAACGACGCGTTCATCATCCTCGACGAGGCGCAGAACACGACCGGCGAGCAGATGAAGATGTTCCTCACCCGCCTCGGATTCGGCGCGAAGATGGTCGTCACCGGCGATGTGACTCAGGTCGATCTGCCCGGCGGCGCCACCAGTGGACTTCGTGTGGCCTCACGGATTCTCGACGGCATCGACGACATCCATTTCGCCGAGCTGACCAGTGCCGATGTGGTCCGGCACAAGCTTGTCGCCGACATCGTCGACGCGTACGGCCGCGCCGATGAGGAAGCGGAGGGCAACCGCGCGATGAGGCGCGAAGGTCTGCGACAGGGAGGTCGGCGCCGATGAGCATCGAACTGTTCAACGAATCGGGCGTCGACGTCCCGGAGCAACTGATCATCGAAGCCGCGCGTTTTGCGATGGCGCGGATGGACGTGCACCCCGCAGCCGAACTCTCCATCCAACTCGTCGACCTGCAGGCCATGACCGACCTGCACGTGCAGTGGATGGACCTGCCCGGGCCGACCGACGTGATGAGCTTTCCGATGGACGAGCTGACCCCGGGCGGTCGGCCCGATGCCGCCGACCCCGGTCCGGCGATGCTCGGCGACATCGTCCTGTGCCCCGAATTCGCGGCCGACCAGGCCAAGAGTCAACGTCACAGCTTCGAGCACGAGATCGCTGTGTTGACTGTGCACGGTGTGCTGCACCTGCTGGGCTTCGACCACGCCGAGCCGGACGATGAGAAGGAGATGTTCGGCCTGCAGGGGCAGATCATCGTCGACTGGTACTCGGCGCGTGACGACCGTGTGCGACTTCAGGAGCAGGCACAGCGCGACACCAGGCTGCTTCGGAACACCGGCTTCTCCGGCGACACGGCCGGGAGCTGACTGATATGACTCGCGACATCGTCTTCATCGGTGCCGCCGTCGCGCTGACCGTTCTCGCCGGCCTGTTCGCCGCGGTCGACACCGCGGTCCAGACAGTCTCGACGGCGCGCGTCGACGACATGGTCAAGGACCAGCGCGCCGGTGCCAAACGGCTGCGGGCGGTCCTCGATCAGCGCGGGACGTACGTCGGTCTCGCAGTCCTGATGCGTGTGGTGTGCGAGACGGCGGCCACCGGCCTGGTGGCCGTGATCGCCGTCGACGGCATCGGTGTCGGGTGGGGTCTGGCGGTGACGATCGTGGTGATGACCCTCGTGTCGTACATCGCGGTCGGCGTCGGCCCGCGCACGCTCGGCAGGCAGCATGCGTACTCGATTGCGCTGATCGCCGCGCCGGTGCTGACCGCGATCGGCGTGCTGCTGCGACCCGTCACTCGACTGTTGATCCTCATCGGTAACGGGCTGACGCCCGGCAAGGGCTACCGCAACGGGCCGTTCGCGACCGAAGTCGAGGTCCGCGAAGTGGTCGACCTCGCGCAGGAACGTGGCGTGGTCGACGACGACGAGCGCCGCATGATCCAGTCGGTGTTCGAGTTCGGCGACACCAACGCACGCGAGGTGATGGTCCCGCGCACCGAGATGATCTGGATCGAGAACGACAAGTCGGCCACGCAGGCGATGAGTCTGGCAGTCCGGTCCGGGCACTCGAGGATCCCGGTGATCGGCGAGAACCCCGACGACATCGTCGGCGTCGTCTACCTCAAGGATCTCGTCGGACGGATCCTTCCGAAGATCCCGCTCGCCGGATTCACAGTGTCCGACGTGATGCGCGATGCCGAGTTCGTACCGGACTCCGCCCCGCTCGACGACGTCCTGGCCGACATGCAGACCAAGCGCAACCACATGGCTCTGCTGGTCGACGAATACGGCGGCATCGCCGGGCTCGTCACCATCGAGGACGTGCTCGAGGAGATCGTCGGCGAGATCTCCGACGAGTACGACGTCGACGAGGTGGCCCCGATCCAGAAGCTCGGTGACGACCGCTACCGGGTGTCGGCACGGCTGCCCGTCGAAGACCTCGGCGAACTGTTCGGCATCGAGATCGACGACGACGAGGTCGAGACCGTCGGCGGTCTCCTCGCACTTCGGCTCGGTCGTGTCCCGCTGCCGGGCGCCAAAGTGAAGTCGCACGGACTGAAGATGACCGCAGAGGGCGGCCCCAATCGGCTCGGCAGACAGCGGATCACCACGGTCGTGGTGCGTCGCGCCAAGAAGCAGGCAGACGGCGCCGGGCGGGACGACTGGTCGGACGACGAACCGGCCGAGACGCAGCAAGGGGATACGCTGCCTGAGACACACACTGATCCGATCGGAGAATCCGCTTGAGCACACCGTCGTCCACCGGCCCGCAGTTCCGGTCCGGTTTCGTCTGCTTCGTCGGCCGTCCCAACACCGGCAAGTCGACGCTGACGAATGCGCTCGTCGGCGACAAGATCGCCATCACGTCGAACCGGCCGCAGACCACGCGTCACGCGATCCGGGGCATCGTGAACCGACCCGACGCGCAGCTCATCTTGATCGACACGCCGGGTCTGCACCGTCCGCGCACCCTGCTCGGCCAGCGGTTGAACGACGTCGTCCGAGACACGTACTCCGAGGTCGACGTGATCTGCGTCTGCATACCCGCCGATGAGGCGATCGGCCCCGGGGATCGCCGGATCGTCGAGCAGGTGCAGACGATCGCGCCGAAGACCAAGAAGGTCGGCGTCGTCACCAAGATCGACAGGGTGAGCCCGGACAAGGTCGCCGAACAGCTCATGGCGCTCTCGCGGCTCATGGGTCCGGACGCCGAGGTGGTGCCGTGCTCGGCGAAATCCGGACGACAGCTCGACACTTTGTCGGACGTTCTCGTCTCCCTGTGTGACGAAGGGCCGGCCTTCTACCCCGACGGTGAGCTCACCGACGAGCCCGAGCAGGTACTGATGGCGGAGTTCATCCGCGAGGCCGCACTTGAAGGCGTTCGCGACGAGCTCCCGCACTCCCTCGCCGTTGTCATCGAAGAGGTCGTCCCGCGTGACGGTTCCGAGATCGTCGACGTCTACGCCCATCTGTTCGTCGAACGTGACAGTCAGAAGGGCATCATCATCGGCCGCAAGGGCGCCCGCCTCAAGGAAGTCGGGACCGCCGCCCGCGGTCAGATCGAGCGTCTGCTCGGCACCAAGGTGTACCTCGACCTGCACGTCAAGGTCGCCAAGGACTGGCAGCGGGATCCCAAGCAACTCGGTCGCCTCGGGTTCTAGAATAGGAGGGTTCCGACAATCGTCGGACCCTGCGAAAGGTTCCTCCCTGCCATGATTCGCTTCCTCCTGAACGTCGGCGTCAGTCTCGTCTCGTCAGCTGTCGGATTGCTCGTCTGTGCTTGGCTGATCGACGGATTCGACCTCAGGGCCCAAGGCTTCTTCATCGCCGTCGCGATCTTCACCGCCATGCAGGCGGTGATGGGCCCGTTCGTGTTCAACATGGCGCGCAAGTACGCGTCGGCGGTACTGGGAGGCATCGGCCTCGTCTCGACGCTGCTGTCGTTGATCATCACGTCGGTCGTCGGGAGTTCGTTGAGCATCTCCGGTGCCGCGGCCTGGATCTCGTCGACAGTGCTGATCTGGCTGATCACCGCCCTCGGCACCTGGGGCATCGGTTTCCTCGTCATCACCAAATGGTGGGAGGCTCGCCGCAGCGCGAAGGCGAAGGACCAGGCGATCGAGGACGCCCTCGACCGGCGGGCCAAGAAGTAGTCCGATAGTCCGAACGGTGGACAACGCTCGTCCTCCCGTTGCACGCTGGGGACATGCCGACCGTCGAACTGCCCGCGGGTCCGATCGACTACACCGACACCGGATCCGGTCCGGTGATCGTGTTCGGTCACGGACTCCTCATGAACGGGAATCTCTGGCGTGACGTGATCCCGCTCCTGGACGGCTACCGGTGCATCGCGCCGACGTGGCCTCTCGGTGCGCACCGACGTTCGATGAACGCCGACGCGGCACTCGACCACGCGGGAGTCTCTCGGATCATCGCCGACTTCCTTCACGCGCTCGATCTGTCCGAGGTGACACTCGTCCTCAACGACTGGGGCGGCGGTCAGTTCATCGTGTCGGAGCGATGCCACGACCGGATCGGCAGACTGGTCCTCGCGTCATGCGAGGCGTACGACAACTTCCCACCCAAACCCGCACGACCCGGCGTCGCACTGTGCCGACTGCCGGGTGGGCCTGCCCTTTTCATGCAGCTCACGCGCACACAGATGTTCCGTCGGAGAAAGCAGGCGTACGGCGGCCTCGCGAAGCGGGGGATCGACGACGCACTGCTCGACGAGTGGTTCGCGCCGGGCTTGCGCGACGCCGACATCAGGCGCGATCTCAAGAAGTTCGCGACCGGAACTCCATCGCGCGAGGTGCTCGACGACTGGCACCGTGAAGTGGTCACCTTCGACCGACCGGTGCTGCTGTTGTGGGCGACCGAGGACCGCATGATGCCCGTCGAGCATGCGCGGCGCATGGCGCACGAGTTCTCCAACGCGAAGCTCGTCGAGGTCGACGACGCGTGGACGTTGCTTCCGCTGGACCAACCCGAACGGGTGGCGGTTGAACTCGACTTGTTCATCACGGCTCACTGAGGTCCCGGTGCGGGTCGGATACGCCGAATGTCGGTGGCGGGTGGGACAATGACCCGGTGAGGTTCTACTCCGACGAAGCGGTGGTGCTGCGCCAGCACAAGCTGGGCGAAGCCGACCGCATCATCACCTTCCTCACCGCAGAGCACGGGCTGGTGCGCGCGGTGGCCAAGGGGATTCGTCGTACCCGCTCCAAGTTCGGCGCGAGGCTCGAACCGTTCGCCCACGTCGACGTGCACTTCTACCCGGGCCGCAACCTCGACGTCGTGACCCAGGTGCACAGCCTCCACGCGTTCTCCGACGACATCGCCGCAGACTACGGGCGATACACGACGGCGTGTGCGGTGCTCGAGACCGCGGAGCGTCTTGCCGGCGAGGAGCGGGCGCCTGCCAAACAGCTGCACCGGCTGACGGTCGGAGCACTGCAGGCGTTGGCCGAGGACCGTCGTGATCGTCAGTGGATTCTCGACGCCTTCCTGCTGCGCGCGATGTCGACGGCCGGTTGGATGCCGGCTCTGGACGTGTGCGCTCGGTGCGCACAACCCGGACCGCATCGCGCCTTCCACGTCGCAGTCGGGGGAGCGGTGTGCATCCACTGCCGTCCGGCAGGTGCGGCGACCCCGTCGGTCGGAGTGCTCGACGTGATGGACGCGCTCGCTCGTGGCGAATGGGATCACGTCAGCGCCGCCACCGACTCCCAACGCCGGCAGGCGACAGGCCTCACGGCTGCTCATCTGCAATGGCACCTGGAACGGCAATTGCGAACACTTCCGCTGATCGAACGGCACGCGCCGCACGCGATCATCACCGATGAACATCCCCTGGAAGGTCAGGTCAGCTGATGGCAAGCTTGCGTCGACGTCCCACGACGGCGGAGCCCGTTGTGGTCCGACCGCCGGACCCCCACCCGTCTGGCGCGGTGCCGCCCGCGATTCCCGCCGAGTTCGTCCCGAACCACGTCGCCTTGGTGATGGACGGCAACGGTCGATGGGCGCAGGATCGGGGACTGCCCCGCACCGAAGGGCACAAGCGCGGCGAGGCTGTGCTGATGGACTCGGTGTGCGGGTCCATCGAGATCGGCGTCAAGTGGCTGTCGGCGTACGCGTTCTCCACCGAGAACTGGTCGCGCAGCCCCGACGAGGTCAAGTTCCTGATGGGGTTCAACCGCGACGTGATCCGTCGTCGTCGCGACGAGATGAACGAGATGGGCGTCCGCGTGAGGTGGGCCGGTCGACGCCCCCGTCTGTGGCGCAGTGTCATCAAAGAACTCGAAGTCGCCGAAGAACTGACGAAGAACAACACCGTCATGACGCTCACCATGTGCGTCAACTACGGCGGACGCGCCGAGATCGCCGACGCGGCACGCGAGATCGCCCGCCGCGCCGCCCGCGGGGAGATCGACCCCGAGCGGATCACCGAGGCGTCGTTCGCCAGGTACCTCGACGAGCCGGACATGCCCGACGTCGACCTCTTTCTGCGGCCGTCCGGTGAACAGCGCCTGTCGAACTTCCTGCTCTGGCAGTCGGCGTACGCCGAGATGGTGTACCAGGAGAAGCTGTTCCCGGACTTCGACCGTCGCGACCTCTGGGCCGCATGCCTCGAGTACGCCAAACGCGACCGCCGCTTCGGCAGCGCCTGATCTGATCAGGGGGCCATCGCGTCGAGCATCGCGGTGAGATCCGACTCCATGGCGGCACGGTCGACGCCTGCATCGGCGAGCGGTCCTTCGCCGTTCTCCACTTCGAGAAGCGCCAGCAGGATGTGTTCGGTGCCGATGTAGGCGTGGCCGAGCCGGAGACCGTGGCGGAAGGTGAGCTCCAGTGCTTTGCGCGCCGAGGCGTCGTAGGGGACCAGGTCAGGGACCTCGCCGTCGACGACCGGCGAGGCCGCCGCAACCGCCTTCCGGATCTCGATCGGATCCACCCCTTGGCGTGTCAGGAGCAACGTGGCGAGTGACGTCTCGTCGTCGAGCAGTGCCGCCGCCAGGTGAGCGGCGGTGACCTCCGGATTCCCGGCGGACTTGGCGTCGTTGTGCGCAGCGGCCAGCACGTTTCGAGCTCGTTCGGTGAAGGCGGCGAAGCCCTTGCTCGGATCGAGTTTCGCGGCGCCGGGCGTGAACCGCTTCTGGGCGGCCTGCTTCGTGACTCCGAGGCACTGCCCGATGTCGTTCCACGAGGCGCCCGCTGCTCGTGCAGCGTCCACGAAGTGGCCGACGAGGTGGTCGGACATCTGGTCGAGGTGTTCGCCGGTCAGGACCGCCGAGGTGAGACGGTCCAGCGGGTCGTCGGAGTTCTCGGTGATACCGCGGATCAAATCGTCGAGGTTGATGGAGTCGAGGCGTGTCGGTTCGGTCATGCGTCAACTTTAGGTTGACGAATTGTGACCGTCAACCTTTGGTTGACAACGGTTGGCGGACTGGGTGTTCCCAAGATCGGTCTAGGTATCGAAGTCCGACGGCACAGTGCCGCCGAGCAGTGACAGATCGACCGATCTTTGAACCATCGCCCGGTCCTCGACGCCGCGAGCGTGATGCCTGCCCGCCCTGGTGATCGCGCGAATGTCGGCGAGTACGCCGTCCCAGTCGTACAGGATGTCGTCATACGTCAGGCGCATCACGATCCATCCGTCGACAAGGGCACGGCGATCGCGGTGGTGGTCTCGCTCGTAGTCCTCCTTCGAGGTGTGGTGACGAACGCTGTCGCATTCCAGCAGGAGTTTGCCGATCCGCAGGTCGGTGTGGCCGACACCCTCGACCGCTGGCTGGACGACCACGTCGTAGCCGACGGCACGGAGCCGCACCCTCGCGATGCTCTCCGTGCCCGACTGTGATCGCCGGTCGGTCTTCTCGAGCATCCCGATCACCTTCGCGCCCGTGACGCCCATGTCGGCAGCGAGGTCGCCGCGACCGACTCCCGTTCGGTTCCGATGCAAGTCGCATACTGCGATCCACTCATCGGAGTCGAGACATCGAGTCGCATGATTGAGGGCGACTGGAATCGGGTCGACGGCCTCGTTCGCCGTTCTTAGGCGGCCGACGAGTGGACGGCATTCGGGGAGCTTTCCGGTCAGATGAGGCGTCCGGCGCAGATGGAGTCCAGGATGGCCTGGAGGAATCCAGAGGCCGTGGAACTGAAGGGCGACGGCGGGGTGCGTACCAGCCGACGCGGAGTCGGACGAGGACGCCGGACTGCACTGCTCGGCGGATCAGTTCGTCGTCGTAGCCCATCGCCAGGAGTTGTGCGCGTGTGTACACACCGGAGTCGTCCATACAAGGTTGGACGCGCAGAACGGGGGATCGGTTCCGACATGGTTGGGGATACTCCGAAGATCGGTCGCTATTCCGAGGTTCGGCGGCACTATGCCGTCGGATCTGGAGATAACGACGGATCTCAGGAGCAGGCGGCGCAGGTTCCGAAGATCTCCACTGTGTGGCTGATGTCGGTGAAGCCGTTGTCGGCTGCGATGCGGGCCGCCCAGCGCTCGACCGGGTCGGCCTGGACCTCGACGGTGGTCCCGCACTCCCTGCACACCAGGTGATGGTGGTGGCCGGACGAGCAGTGGCGGTAGCGCGTCTCTCCGGAGCCGTCCCAGATGGCGTCGATCTGGGCGGCTTCGGTGAGCGCGGTGAGATTTCGATAGACCGTCGTGAGGCCGATCGACTCGCCTCGGTCACGCAGTTTGTCGTGCAACTGCTGTGCCGACAGGAAGTCGTCGGTCGAGGCGAGCACGTCTGCGATCGCGGCTCGCTGCTTGGTGGACCGCTGGCCGGTCACCGGCTTCGTGGGCTTCTCGGTCACTGTTTCGCCTCGCGCAGTTCTGACGCGTGGATCAGCGCGTCCACCACGATGTGGGCGACGTGGTCATCGGCGAGTGCGTAGTCGATCTCCCTGCCACGACGGGTTCCGACGACGACTCCGGACTTCTTGA
The DNA here is from genome assembly GCF_037148075.1 of Gordonia malaquae. NCBI lineage: Bacteria > Bacillati > Actinomycetota > Actinomycetes > Mycobacteriales > Gordoniaceae > Gordonia > Gordonia malaquae. Next base: position 1,004,092 of record NZ_JBBCUB010000001.1, read on the forward strand.
GAACGCTCAAGTGCTGGCTCACCTGCGGTTGGTTCAGGTGCAACGCGTCGACGAGTTCGTGGACGCACATGGACCGCTCGCGCAGGCTCAGGACGATGGCGACTCTGGCAGGCGACGCGAGCGAGCGCAGGAGGTCGGCGGCTGCTGCGTTTCCCGCATGGTCGGTCGTCGGCGTCACGGAGGGACTCGGGTGAACCATCCCATCATCTTAAAGGAATTGATTGTCATTTGCCGTTCCAGTGTGGAGGGAGGTGATGCGGTGTTGCACGCAACGACTACCCTGGTGACTGTTCCCAACCCCAACGTCGTGGAGATCAGAAACCGTGGCTGTGCAGTCCAAAGTCGATGCTGTCGTCAACCTCGCCAAGCGGCGCGGTCTGGTGTACCCGTGCGGTGAGATCTACGGTGGTACGCGCTCGGCCTGGGACTACGGCCCCTTGGGTGTGGAACTGAAGGAGAACATCAAGCGTCAGTGGTGGCGGACCATGGTCACCTCGCGCGACGATGTGGTCGGCCTCGACTCATCGGTCATCCTCCCGCGTCGCGTGTGGGAGGCGTCGGGTCACGTGGACGTGTTCACCGATCCACTCATCGAGTGCACCAACTGTCACAAGCGTCAGCGCCAGGATCATCTCCAGGAGGCGTACGCGCTCAAGAAGGGCATCGACGACCCCGACACCGTTCCGATGTCGGAGGTCGCCTGCCCGGACTGCGGGACCAAGGGCCAGTGGACCGAGCCGAAGGCCTTCTCGGGTCTGCTCAAGACCTTCCTCGGCCCCGTCGACGACTCCGAGGGTCTGCACTACCTCCGACCGGAGACGGCCCAGGGTATCTTCATCAACTTCAAGAACGTGATGACGACGTCGCGCCGCAAGCCGCCGTTCGGCATCGCACAGGTCGGCAAGAGTTTCCGCAACGAGATCACGCCCGGAAACTTCATCTTCCGCACCCGCGAGTTCGAGCAGATGGAGATGGAGTTCTTCGTCAAGCCCGGTGACGACGAGGAATGGCACCAGCACTGGATCGACGCTCGCTTCAACTGGTACGTCGATCTCGGCATCGACCCGGAGAACCTGCGTCTCTACGACCACCCGAAGGAGAAGTTGTCGCACTACTCGAAGCGCACCGTCGACGTCGAGTACAAGTTCGGCTTCGGCGGCAACCCGTGGGGTGAGCTCGAAGGCGTCGCGAACCGCACCGACTACGACCTCCGTACGCACAGCGAAGCGTCCGGCGACGACCTGGTCTACTTCGACCAGGCGACCGGTGAGAAGTACACGCCGTTCGTGATCGAGCCCGCCGCAGGCCTCGGCCGGTCGATGATGGCGTTCCTGTGCGATGCGTACACAGACGAAGAGGTCCCGAACGCCAAGGGCGGCACCGACACCCGCACGGTGCTCAAGCTCGACCGTCGTCTCGCGCCGGTCAAGGCCGCGGTGCTCCCGCTGTCGCGGAACGAGAAGCTGTCGCCGAAGGCGCGCGACCTCGCCGCGGAGCTGCGCAAGCACTGGAACGTCGAGTTCGACGATGCTCAGGGCATCGGCAAGCGTTACCGCCGTCAGGACGAGATCGGCACGCCGTTCTGCGTGACGGTCGATTTCGACACCCTCGACGACCAGGCCGTCACTATCCGTGAGCGCGACACCATGAGCCAGGAGCGTGTCTCGCTGGACAAGGTCGTCGAGTACCTCGCCGGCAAGCTCATCGGTTCCTGACCTCGTGCGACACCGAGCCCGCCGCCGTACTTCCGGCGGCGGGCTTCGTTGTACGCGCTGCGATCAGGCGAGCGCGGCGACGACGCCGAAGCCGTCGTCCCAGCCTGCGACGAGTCGTGCGTCGCCGATGGCTGGTTCGGCGAGGTCGTGGGTGAAGAGGATGGTGTCGCCCGTCGAGGCGCCCTCGAGGCGGATCCGGACGGGCGGGTCCATCGGAACGACGCTCCCGTCGGCTTTGTGGACCTCGAGTGCGGCTTGCTCCAGATCTCCGTGCAGCGCACGTGTGAAGCAGTCGACGCCAACGGGGTCGGCGGCGGCGTCGTAGATCCACCTGTCGCCGAGCACGGAGTGGCTCATCGTTGTGATGAGATGTGCGTCGGCGCCGGGCAGGGGAGCGTCGCGGTAGGTGAGCGGAACGTGCAGCACGCGGTCGCCACGCGTGACGAGCAGTGCTTCGACGCCGACTCTGCCCGCTGGGTCGTCGAAACGATATCCGCCGATCATCGTGACCTCGCCTGAACCACCCCACGGGACCGCATCGAGATGCGCGATGACGAGTTCGAGTTTGGTGGGCGTGATCGTCGCCTGGTGCAGGACTGCCATCTCTGCAGAGCGTAGTCGGTACTGTTCACGTGTGAACCCGAGATTTCTCATCTTCTTCGCCTGCGTGCTGATGTTCGTCGCCTGCGCCATGATGGTCGGTCAACAGCAGTGGATGATGCTCGCGATCGCCGTGCCGGTCTGGCTGGCGATCCTCGGCTTCTGGGTGTACCGGCAGCGGACTCGCTAGGGCTTCTCCTCGGCAGCGGCCCGGAGTGCGGCGACCTCACTCTGCAGTTCGGTTATCCGGTCGATGTACGGCTGGACCCGCTCACGAACTTGGTCTGCTGTGTATTGAGGGACGAGGCTGCGGGAGCAGTTCCAGTCGAACGCCTCCACGTCGACGACGATGCTGCGCTCGCATGTCGCGGAGATCTCGCCGTCGTCCACCCGGCGAAGTCGGCGAAGGAGTTCGGGGTCGTCGGACACGTGTGCCCGGCCGAATACTTTGAGACGACTGCGCAGTGGATAGTCGGCGACGAAGATCGCGACGCGGCCGTCCGCGTCGATGTTGCCGGTGGACACGAATTGACGGTTGCCGCGGAAGTCCGCGAACGCGATCCGGTTGTCTCCTAGGTGATGGACGAATCCCGCTGGACCGCTTCGGTATTGGACGTACGGCCACCCTGATTCGGTGACAGTTGCGAGATGGAATTGAAAGGCGGACGTCAGCATTGACAGCTCGCGTGACCCGAGTTCCTGACGGCCTTCATCGACCGGAGCCTTGTCGCCTGACATGTCTCCGCCGTAGGCTCCGACGCTGCCGGCCGACCGTTGGCGCGCTCGGGCGGCGTCGCCGAACACGATGCGCTGGTAGCGATTTCCCATGACCTTCAGTGAACACCGATCCTTCGTTCGAAGGACGCCTTGGCGTGCTGATTGTGCTGGTGAGCACATTTTCCAAACAGAGTAGAACGTGTTCTAGTTCGCTGATGTAGTGTCGCCGACATGGACCGACTGAGTGGCCTTGACGCAAGCTTTCTCTACCTTGAGACCCCCGAGCAATTGATGCATGTCTGTGGGCTTCTCGTCCTCGACACGACGACAATGCCCGGCGGCTACTCGTACGCCGCCATGCGCGACACCCTGGAATCGCGAGTGCGGAAGGTCCCGCAGTTCACTCGCAAGATCAGGCGTGTTCCCCTCGATCTCGGGCACCCGATCTGGGTGAACGACGACCATTTCGACATCAATCACCACTTCCATCGCATGGCGCTGCCTAAGCCGGCGACCTACGCCGAGCTCGTCGAGGTGTGCGGCCATCTCGCCGGACTGCCGATGGACCGGAACCGCCCGCTATGGGAGATGTGGCTGATCGAGGGGTACATCGATTCGAACGGGGTCGAGAAGGTGGTGATCTTCTCGAAGATGCACCACGCGACGGTCGACGGCGCCTCGGGCTCGAACCTCATCTCGTACCTGTGCAGCCTCGAGCCGGACGCGCCCCCGCTCGCTCCCGACGCGGACGCCCGCAACGAGAGCGGCCCCGGCGGCCTGGAACTGTTCGGTCGAGGACTTCTGGACACGCTCGCTCGTCCGCTGTCGATCCCGAAGATGGTGATGCCGTCGGTCGGGCTGATCACCGCGACGATCGGCCGCGCACGCGAAGGAACGGCGATGGCGCCGCCGTTCACCGCGCCCCGCACCTCGTTCAACGGGACCATCAACGGTCATCGCACGATCGCCGTCGCCGACATGGATCTCGAGGACATCAAGACTGTCCGTCGAGCCACCGGCGCGACCGTCAACGACATCGTCCTCAGCGTTGCCGGCGGTGCACTGCGCGCCTACCTCGACGAACGTGGTGAACTTCCGGAAGCGCCCCTGCTCGCGTCGGTTCCCGTGTCCGTTCGCGGCGAGTCGGAGCGCGAGGGCGGCGCGAACAAGGTCTCGGCGCTGTTCGCACGTCTCGGGACCGACATCGACGACCCGATGGAGCGCCTCCAGTCGATGACGGAGGCCAACAAGAACGCCAAAGAGCACCACAAAGCGATTCCCGCCGACACGTTGCAGGACTGGGCCGAGTTCGCGGCGCCCCGGACCTTCGGACTCGCAGTCCGGGCCTACGCTGGTCTGCGCCTCGCCGAGAAGCACCCGGTGGTACACAATCTGGTGATCTCGAACGTGCCCGGACCGCCGATCCCGCTCTACTTCATGGGTGCGCGGATCGACGGCCTCTACCCGCTCGGACCGGTCTTCCACGGTGCGGGCCTCAACATCACCGTTCTGTCTAACAACGGCGTGGTGCACGTCGGAATCATCGCCTCCGAGTTGAGTGTGCGCAATCCTCAGACCATGGTCGAGCACTTCCCGCGTGAACTCGCCCGACTCAAGGAAGTCGCTGAATCGGGGGCCGCCGCGGTCGACTAGGGCGGGTAGTCACTCGACGACGGCGGCGCTGAACGTCGGCGGATCACCCAGGAACGGGCGGTGCGACGGCGGCTGGTTGCCGTCGACGTCGGCGACCCCGAGTTCCTGGGCGATCTCGGCTCCGACGAGGACCTGCCCGGTCCGGTCCATCAGTGCCGGGTCGCGATGCAGCGCGTCGATGATCCTGCCCGGGAACTCGACGCTCTCCGCCGTCGCGGCCAGTCCTTCGTACATGGCCGGATCGGCGGCGAACGCGGCCATCGTCCGTTCGGTCTTGAGCAGACCCATCCACAGGGAGATCACGGCGACGCCGAACGGTTTGAAGTCGACGGCCATGTCGTGGGCCATCTTGTCCACGGCGGCCTTCCCGGCGCCGTATGCCGGTCCGTGCATGTAGCAGGATCCGCCGAACGACGACGTGTTGACCACCAGGCCCGAACCGTTCGCGGCGAGCAGCGGGCCGGCGTAGAACGACGACACGTACGACGAGCGCATTCCGACGTCGAACAGGTCGGTGAGATCCAGTGGCTTCTCCCAGAACGGCCCCTTCTTGGTGAGCGCCGACGGGATCGCGATCGCGTTGTTCACCAGAATGTCCAGCTTGCCGTGTTCGGATCGGACACGATCGAACAGGGCTGCGACCTGGGCGTCGTCGGAGTGGTCGACGATCACGGGGATGCCGACTCCGCCGCGGGCGGTGATCTCGTCCGCGGTCTGCGCGACGGTGCCGGGCAGGTCGGCTTGGCCGTCAGCCGAGGTGCGGCCGGTGACGTAGACGGTGGTGCCGCTCGCGGCGAGTGCAAGGGCGATGCCTTTGCCCGCACCACGAGATGCTCCGGTGATAACGGCGATGCGGGTTGCGTTCATGTCCATCCTCAGTGCGTACTCCTGCTCGATTCGACGAAGCGTGTTCGCTCCCACCGAGCGGGAGGGAAGTCAGTTGGGGGTGCTGTTCTCGCGCCAGCGCGCGAGGACGGTGTTCGTGGCCTCGATGAGGACTGGGACGAACGCGTCGGCGTTCATCACGCAGCACGAGTGTCCCGCGTCGACCTCGTGGATGGTGGCACCGGGAATGCGTCGTGCCATCGCCATCTGGCGGGCCGGGGGGATCGCTTTGTCGCGCAACGGGACGACAACCGCGGTCGGAACATCGATCTGACGGATCCACGGCTTGGTGTGGTGGCTGCCGATCGCCGCGACAGCACGTCCGACGGCGGCCGGGCGAGTGGACTTGAACTCGGCGAGCGCCCACCTGTGGATGTCGTCTCTGGGATCGACAGGCCGGGGAGTCGCGCCTTTCGCCGGTGTCCGCCGACGGGGCGAACCGAGAGACATTCCCATGGCGCGATGAAACAGACGCTCGGTCGTGTTGGTCTGGAATTGATCGGTGCTGGCGCACAGCACGAGCCCGCCGACACGATCGGGATGCTGTCGCCAGACGCGCTGCGCGATGAGCGATCCCATCGAGAAGCCCGCGATGATCGCCTTGTCGATGCTCAGTGCGTCCAACACCGCGGCGGCGTCGTCGGCGCAGTCCTGCAGCGTGAACTTGTCGGTGTCGATGCCGCGACCGTGCAGTCGTTGGTCCATCGTGATGACGCGGAACTTCTTCGACAGCGCCGGAATGCTCGGGAACCACGTCAGCAGGCCGGTGGTCGACAATGCATGCAGCAGCAGAATGGCGGGCGCGTCGTCTGTCGGGCCGGGGGTGTCGGTGACGTACGTCGATCCGCGCCCGGGGAGTTCGACCATGCGGCCGTCGGGGATCTCCACGTCGGGGATCCGGACGTTCGCGGGCAGACGGGAGCCGAGGTCCCGGCGTGTACTACTCATCGATCCAGCCTTCGGTCGGCAGCAAGAAACTGGAACACGTTCCAGTGGTTTCGATCACTATGCCACAGGTCGACTTACGCTCGATCATGTCGAGTCGTCACTCGACGTAGTCGTGTCCGTTCCAGCGCAGGGTCTTCTTCGTGATCGTTCCGCCCGCGCAGTCGGGCGTGCAGTTGTTGCTGCTCTGTTCGATCACGTACCGCCCGTCCGACCCCGGGCCCTTCGCCTCGGCGTAATAGAACATGAGCTTGCCCATGTATCCCGATTCGTCGACGCCTGGATCGGCGAAGCCGGTCGGAGTCGGGACCAGGACGATCACACCGTCGTAGCGGCCGGGATTGTACTTCACAAAGGTGTTCCCGGTGATGTCGGACGCCGGGGAGTAGAACGACAGGCTGTCGTCATAGACACCGACCTTGATGACGGGCAGGACCGCCCCGGAGCCGGTCACCGAGATCACGCAGCCTTCGCCCATCGAATCGCCTGGTGCAACGAGGAACACCCGAACCGTGCCCAACTGGGGATGCTTCACGTCCGTCGTTCCGTTCACCGTGGTCGGGCATGTGCCGGACGGTGGCGGTGAATCGGGCAGCGGTGTCTGCGGGGCGGGTCTTGCTGCGCATCCGCAGACGACGACGTCCAGGATGCGACCGGAGCTGCCCGCGCCCTGCACTCTCGTCCGGTATCCGGTGCCGTCTGCCGTGCCCGCGTCGAACACGACGGTGCGGGTCCCGTCGGCGTTGTCGGAGTCGGAGACCGGCTTGCCGTAGAACCTCGTCGCGTCTGCGACACTGCTGCCGCGACCGATGCCGTCGATCGTGGTCGTCCCGCTGCCGGGACGGATCTCGACGAGAACCCCCGTGCCGGCGAACGCCCAGTCGCAGTCGTGCCAGTGGTGCACCGTCAGGTCGCCGTCGCGTGTCGACGACCTCGGGAAGTCCGGATGGTCGCGGCGGATGTCGATGATTCTGTCGCCCAACTCGATTCCGTTGAACGACGGACCATTGAGAACTGTGGATTGCGCCTTCTCGTCCTGCGTCGCCAACAGCCGTGCCGCCAACTGTGCCCCGTTCGCTGCGCCGACGAACATTCCTCCAGTGCTGTCGGCGACGCATCGCAGCTGGTCGCTGGCGTCACCGGAGGTCTTGAACCCGACGGTGGAGATCGACAGCTTCGGGTGAGAACGCTTGAGCTCCTTCGCCACGTCGCACGGTGGGGTGCCGCAGGTGTCCTCGCCGTCGGAGATCAGCACGATCGACGCGGCGGTGTCGTCGGGCAGCTGCTCGGCGGCGCGCTTCAGCGATTCCGCGATCGGTGTGAACCCACGAGGCACGACTCCGTTGACAGCCGTCCGGGCGGAGTTCTTGTCCACCGCACCGAGCGGGACGAGAACGCTCACGTCGCGGCAGCCTGCTCGGCGTTCCCCACGTGTGTTCCCGGTGCCGGTGCCGTAGGTGAGGATCGCCAGTCGTGATCCGGCTGGAATGGCGTCGATGAGCCCCGTCGCCGCTGATCGTGCAGCGTCGATCCGCGCGCCCGGCGCATCCGCGATGAGCATCGAATCGGACGCGTCGATGATCAACGCAGTCGGCGCGATGGCGGTGATCGTCTTCGACGTCGGCGCAGGCTGGGCGACCCGTGCCGGTGAGCCTTCGACGGAGCAGCCCGCCAAGACCGTGATGGTCGTCAGGACAGCGGCGGCGAGCAGGCGACGACAGGCGTTCACCAGCGCAGATTACGTCCGCGGAATCCTCGACGGCCGAACGCCACGACTCGATTCCTTCGAACGGACGAACTGCAGGGCCGAGGACTTGTAGTCCGAACGCGCTAATGCAGGTCACGATTGGGCACGCATTCATCACATTTCGGCACGAGACCGGTGTGGTGGGATTGAATTCGGGACACCATTGTCATCACCCGATCCTCTGAATTCTGAATCCTGGAGTGCCCTCATGAAGATCCGTCTTGCCGTCGCCGCCGTCGCGGCGTCCGCAGCCCTGCTCGGCGGTGTCGTCGCCGCACCGGCCCACGCCGCACCGACCGGCCAATCCCTCGCCGCCAAGAACGCGCTCGATTCGATCAACCCGCAGCCGCAGGACGCCGCGGACGTTGTTGACGGCATCGAGGCCGCCAACAAGATCCTCAAGCAGTTCGGCATCACCCCGTTCACGCCGACCATCGGCGCGTGCACGGACTTCACATTCCCTCTTGCACTCGGTGGCGCCGTGCCTGGTCCGTACACACCTCCCATCGGAGATTTGACGATCGATGGCGGTCTGCTCGGCAAGGCAGACTTGAACGCAGTGCAGAAGGGCGAGATCCTGTACGGATTCGTTCCGGTCGGCGTGTTCAACGACTCGGGCGACAAGGGCGGAATGCAGGTTGCGTGGTTCAACGTCAACACGTTCAAGGGTGGACTAGGCGAGAAGATGGGTGGCATCACCGACGTCATCCTCGACGGCGTCACCAAGCGGATCGGCAAGCTCGCCCCCGGACTGAAAGAGCTGGCGCAGGCCGCAGTCAACTCCACACTCAAGCCTGCCCTGAATCTGATTCCGTCCAACGGGGTCCGCGGTGGAATCGTCGACACCGGGTCGGGAACGGTGCTCTCCGCGATTTACGGATCGGTGAAGAAGGGCGATGCCACCTGCTACTTCTTCCCGTCACTCGGCATCGCGACCGCGAAGTAGTCCCGCACCACCGCACACAACGCCGCCCTCCTCCGCTCATCGGGAGGAGGGCGGCGTTGTGTGCGGTGAGCGGCCGGACCGTACGATGGACGGGCCAGCGCGCCCGACGAGTCGGGTAGGGAATCCGGTGCGAATCCGGGACTGACGCGCAGCGGTGAGAGCGACGCTCTGGACAACATGCCACTGGTGAGAACTGGGAAGGCGTTCGAGAAGCGGCAGACCTCGAGTCCGAAGACCTGCTGGCTCCGGCGGGCAGCGGCCTGCAGGATCCATTGAGAGTCTCGCGCACAGACTCGGACCCGCTGAAGGACTCCATGTCTCTCACCGCACGTCGTGCCCTGATCGGTTCGACCGTTCTGATCCTCGCCCTCGCCGGATGCGGCGCGACCGATCCCGAGCCGCCGAGCACGTCCGCCGCAGGATTCCCCGTCACCCTGCAGAACTGCGGCCAGTCGTTGACTGTCGATGCGCCGGCCCAGCGCATCGTCTCGCTGAATCAGGGGAGCACCGAAGTCCTGTTGTCTCTGGGGCTCGCCGACCGGATGGCGGGCACCGCAACGTGGACCGACCCCGTACTGCCGTCTCTCGCCGACGCCAATGCGAGAGTGAAACGGATCTCCGACGACTGGCCGTCGTTCGAGGCTGTGCTCGCCGAAGAACCCGACCTGGTGACCGCGTCGTTCGGTTCCACTCTCGGCAAAGGCGGCACCGCGCCGCGCCAACGCTTCACCGACCTCGGAGTGCCCACCTACCTCGCGCCGTCGGACTGCGAAGGCAAGAACGACACCGGCGGGGACGGGTCCCGAGACGAACCGATGACACTCGACTCGGTCTACAAGGAGATCACCGAACTCGGCGCCCTCACGGCGACGACGGATCGGGCGACTGCACTCATCGCAGAACTGAAGGGGCGCGCTCAGGCCGCCGCCGACTCGATCGACGCACGTGGGACGCGGGTCGCCTACTGGTTCTCCGACTCCGAGTCGCCGTACCTCGCAGGCTGCTGCGGCGCGCCGGGCGTGATCACATCGGCACTCGGTCTGATGAACGTCTTCGACGACACGCATGACGAGTGGCCGCAGATCAACTGGGAGGTGGTCGCGAGCCGGAACCCGGACGTCCTCGTCCTCGGCGACCTGACACGCGACATCCAGACAGGCGAATCGGCGCAGGGCAAGATCGCGTTCCTCGAATCCAACCCGGTCACTCGTGAGATGGACGCAGTGAAGAACAAGCGCTACATCCTGCTGTCGGGGGCTGCGATGAACCCGTCGCTGCGGACGGTCTACGGCATCTCCGATGTGGCGGCCGGACTGAAACGGCTCGGCCTGGGCAGATGATCCACCGCCTGCAGACTCGCCCGACCGCCCTCGCCACGCTGTGGCTGGGCGGCCTGGTGCTGCTGACGATCTCGATCGGGTTCGCGGTGACGATCGGCCCATCCGGTCTGGGCATGTCCGACGTCGCCGCATCCGTGCGAGCGGAGATCGTCGGCGGCACGTCGGGTTTGAGTCGGCTCGAGGAGTCGATCATCTGGCGACTTCGACTCCCGCAATCGGTCTTGGCCGCCGCCTGCGGTGCGGGTCTGGCGGTGTGCGGCGGCGTGCTGCAGTCACTGCTTCGGAACCCCCTCGCCGACCCGTTTGTCCTCGGTGTCTCGTCAGGCGCGTCGGTCGGTGCGGTGTCGGTGATTCTGCTCGGCGTGGGTGCAGGTGTCATCGGCATGGCCGGAGGCGCGTTCCTCGGCGCCATCGCCGCGTTTGCGCTCGTCCTGCTCCTGGCTCGGCTCGCGGGTGGCACCACCGACCGGGTGGTCCTCGCGGGCATCGCCGCGACACAACTCTTCTCGGCGTTGACCTCGTTCATCGTCTACACGTCCGCCGACGCGGAGCAGACTCGCGGGGTGCTCTTCTGGCTGCTCGGATCACTGTCGTCACCGTCGTGGACCGAGGTGGTGATGTGCGGCGCCGTCACCGTGGGCGGCCTCATCGTGTGTCTGCTGTACGCGGGCGCGCTCGACGCGTTCTCCTTCGGCGACGACGCGGCCGCGTCCCTGGGAATCCACGTGGCGCGCACCAGGCTCGTGCTGCTCTCGGTCACGGCGCTCATCACCGCTGTGGTGGTGAGCGTTGCGGGCGCGATCGGATTCGTCGGCCTTGTGCTGCCGCACGCCGCACGGGCGATCGTCGGGGTGCGGCATCGGGTGATGATGCCGACACTCGCCCTTCTCGGCGCCTTGTTCCTCGTGTGGGCGGACGTCGCAGGCCGGGTCCTCATCGAACCGCGAGAACTGCCGATCGGCGTGATCACCGCGATCGTCGGCGTCCCGGCGTTCATCGTCGTCCTCATCCGAGAGGGCCGACGATGATTCTGCAGGCGCACGACATCGGGTGGGACGTGGGACGGCGGACGATCTTGACCGGTGTGGACCTGACCGTCAGCAACGGCGAGGTCGTCGGACTCATCGGACCGAACGGATCGGGGAAGTCGTCGTTGCTACGCCTGCTCGCAGGCCTCCGACGTCCGTCGCGTGGACGAGTCGACCTCGACGGCGCCGACCTCGGTTCGATCTCCCGGCGCGACGCTGCACGTCGAATCGCATTTGTCGAACAGTCCGCGGTCACCGACCAGAATCCGACTGTCGCCGACGTCCTCGATCTCGGTCGCACTCCGCACCGCCGGTCGTGGGCGATCGGCTCGGACCGGGACAGACGAGTGATCGCGACCGTGGCGCGTGAGACCGAGATCGAGGGATTGCTGGGCGAGCGGTACGGCGCGCTGTCGGGTGGCGAACGCCAACGGGTTCAGATCGCGCGGGCATTCGTCCAGGAACCCGAGGTGATGATCCTCGACGAGCCGACGAACCATCTTGACGTGAAGTATCAGCTCAGTCTGCTCGATTTGGTGTCTACGCACGTCCGGAAGACATCGGCGGCCGCCATCGTCGCGCTGCACGACCTGAACCTCGCCGCGGCCTACTGCGACCGCATCGTCGTCCTGGCGGGTGGACGAGTGGTCGCCGACGGAACGCCGGCAGACACCCTCACCGAGCATACGATCGCGTCCGTCTTCGACGTCGCGGCACGCATCGTCGACGACGACGGACTCTGGATCCGAGTGGATCGCCGTTGACGCTTGTAGGGTTGGAGAAATGTCGTCTGACGGTCGGAATCCTCTCGTGCCGCCGATGATCGAGGTGCTCGGTCCGGTCACCGTGGACGGACGTGCCGTGCCGGGTGTTCGCGCCCGCAGGCTCCTTGTCGCGTTGGTACTCGCAGGTGGACGTCCCGTGTCGACGGCCGCGCTCATCGACGACGTGTGGGGCGGGGATCGACCCAGATCGGCGCAGTCGGCCCTTCACACTCAGATATCCCGACTGCGCCCACTGCTGGGCGGCGCGGACCTCGCAGGTTCGGACGGCTTCTATCGGCTCACCGGTGCAGTCACTGACATCGAATCGGTGGAAAGGCTCCTGACGCAAGCTGATCCGCAGGCAGCAGAACGCATGTGGCGCGGCATCCCCGGCGCCGACCTCGGCGCCGACGACGGTCCCGGAGAGCGTCTCAGAGCCGAAGCCGACCGATTGCGGATCCGTGTCGACGATGCTCGGGCACATTCGGCGTTCACCTCGGGCGACTACGCGACGGCGTCCGACATCGCCCGTTCCCGGATAGCCGACGACTTTCTCGACGAATCCGCCCACGTGCTGCTGATGCGCGCGCTCGCTGCGCAAGGGCGAACGAACGAGGCGTTCGCTGTGTTCGCCGCGCTCCGGCGAACACTGGCGGAAGAGCTCGGCGCGGATCCGGGTGTCGAGGCGACGGCTCTCAACGCCGAACTCGCCGCCGGAAGACCTCAGACCAAGTCCGCCCGTAGGCCCCCGCGGCTGCGTGCCGAGCCGTTGATCGGACGGGCCGGGGACCTCGCGTCACTTCACGACCTGATCGCCCGGCATCGGGTCGTGACCGTTCTCGGTCCCGGTGGCGTCGGCAAGACGAGCATCGCGTCCTCGCTCGGCGACGATCTCTCCGACAGCGGTGCAACGGTCTTCTACGTGCCGCTCGCCGCCGTCCGTGATGACGACGACCTGGTCGGTGTGGTGGCGTCCGCGCTCGGCGTCGGCGAATCGGACGTGCGCAACTCGTCGGTTCCCAGACTGCATCTGCGTGACCTCACCGACAGCCTCGGCGATGCTCTGCGAGCTGTCGACGCCGTCCTCATTCTCGACAACTGCGAGCAGGTGATCGACGCCTGTGCAGGTCTGGTCCGGGGCCTGATCGCCGCTCTGCCCGCACTCCGCGTCGTCGTGACGAGTCGTTCGCCCTTGCTCATCGGCGCCGAGCAGGTGTATCGGCTGCCCGTGCTCGACACGGCCGGGGCGGCATCGGCCGGGGTGGAACTGTTCACCGCCCGCGCACTGTCCGTACGACCGGACGCCGACTTCGATCCGGTCGCGGTCGCCACACTGTGCGCTCACCTCGACGGTGTGCCGCTGGCCATCGAACTGGCGGCCGCTCGAACCCGCGTGATGAGCGTCGGCGAGATCAGCGACGGCTTGGCCGAGCGGTTTCAACTCCTCCGATCTGCCGACCGAACGGCGCCGCATCGCCATCGGACTCTCGAAGCGGTCATCGACTGGAGCTGGGATCTGCTGGACGACGACGCGCGGGTCGCGCTGCGCCGCACGTGTCTGTTTCCGGACGGCTTCTCGCGCGCCGCGGCAGCCGCCGTCGTCGGAGCGTCGGGGGCGGCGTTGGCCGACGCGCTGACGGCGTTGGTCGACCAATCGTTGCTGCAGGTGGACGAGGCCGACGGCCGCACCCGTTACCGGATGCTCGAGATGGTTCGGGAGTTCGGAGAGCGACGCGCGGCCGATGCGGGGGAAGTCGCCGAGACGACCGCGCGAATGGGGCGGTGGGCGCGTGAAACCTGCCGAGACATTCGCAGTCGCTACGACGAGTCTCCGGACACTGTGCTCGCGGCGGAGGTGGACGTCGAGAGCGAGAATCTCGTATGGGTTCTGCGACGAGCAGTCGCAGCCGCAAGCCCCCATGCCATCGACACCGTCGTCACAGTCTTTCCGGTGATCGCAGCTTTCTGGGCGAGCCGAGGACTGCACCAGGAGGTCGGCTCCTGGGGCGTCCGCGTCGTCGACGTACTCGCGACGCCCCCGGCTGACCCGGACGATGAGACGCGGACCAACTGGGAGCTGACTCTGCTGATCAGCGCTGTGCACCTGCTCCCACTCCGGGACCTGCGTCGGGTCGCGACCGCGTCGTATCTCCTGCGTCGGCTGCATCGACCGGAGCGCACCTTCGAGGACGTGGTGGAGTTTCTTGTCGCCGTGGCGTTGGCGCGACGTCCGACACGGGCGTACCGGACCGTCCTGCGCGGCCTCGAGTCGCATCGGCCAAGCGGTGTCCGATGGGCGGCGCTGACGATCCGGTTCAACGTGCGCGAAAATGCGGGCGACCTCGACGGGGCGCTCGCTGACAGTGTTGAGGTCGCAGCGCTCGCCCAGCATCCGGACTCGTTCGCGGCGGCGATGACCGACATGACGACGGCCAGCGTCATCGGACAGCAGGGACGCTGGGCCCAGGCTCTGGCTCTGTATGAGCGGGCCGTCGCCCGGTTGAACAAGCTCGGCGCGGTCGACGACGCACGACAGGTGGACGGCTACATCATCGCGATGCTGCTTTCCCTGGGCGAACTCGACCGTGCCAGGGTGGCGATCGACGAACTCAGCGGCGGTTGGAAACCGACCGACCCGACGCCGCAGGGGAATCCGGAGACGGTCGCGCTGATGATGATCGTGATGGCCGAATACCAGCGGCTCGCTTCCAGCGAACCGGTCGACGCCGTCGTCGGACTTTTGCGGCGAGCCGCCGACCTCCTGCTCGGGCAGAGCGACGACACATCGCGGGACCCCGGTCTGATGGGCTGCGTGACGGCCACGGTCGCCGCGAGGATCAGGCTGGATTCGACCGACGGCGTCGACGAATGCCTTCTGGCACTCGCCGACGCCGTGTTGTCGATGCGCGACCACGCAGGCTGGGTCGATGTCCCGCACTCCGCGGGCGTCGCCTATGTCAGCGGCGTCCGGCGCTGCCTTCGAACACCAGGCGACCTCGTGGGTGCGCGGTGGATGGCGCTGGGTCTGCGACTGCGACCGCGTCACGACTACCCGGCCATTCACGAATTGATCGGCGACGCCCAGAGCTTGTCCGGCTGCCGTCCGCACGAATGGGAGGCGGTCGTCGCCGACACCGCGTCACTGTCACGGAAGAAGGCGCTCGACGAACTGCACGAGCAGTTCGCCGAGCTCCGGTCCGTGGATGTCACTTAGCGGTGCGGATGTACGCCCTGACCGCAAGCGGCGCGAAGATCACAACGATCACGGCGGCGCCGACCAGACTCCAGAGGACGTGCGTGCCGACGTGGCCGTCGTTGCAGAGTTCACGAACCGCCGACACGAGATGACTGATCGGATTGACGTTCACGAAGCTGCGCAACCAACTCGGCATGGTCTCGACAGGCACGAACGCGTTCGACATGAAGGTGAGCGGAAACATGATGAGCATCGAGACGCCCTGGACTGACGACGCCTTGCTCATGAGGCAGCCCATCAGCGCGAAGATCCACGAGACTGCGAAGCTGCAGATCAAGACGAGGACGACGGATCCGAGGACGCCGAGCGGTTCAGGACGCCAGCCCATCGCGATGCCGACCGAGAACGTGATGACGCTCGCCAACAGGTAGCGGACCACATCCGCCAACAGGGCGCCGGCGAGTGGACTGATTCGTGCGATCGGCAGAGAGCGGAACCTGTCGAACACACCCTTGTTCATGTCCTCACGCAACTGAGTGCCGGTCACGATGGAGGTGACGATGACAGTCTGCACGAGGATGCCCGGGATGATGACCGGCAGGTAGGAGCTGACGTTGCCGCTGATCGCGCCGCCGAATATGTAGGTGAACATCAGCGTGAAGATGATCGGCTGCAGCACGACGTCGAAGAACTGTTCGGGGTTGCGGCGCATTTTGACGAGGCCGCGGAACGCGAACGAGAACGACTGTCGGACGGCGTCGGCGACGCTGACCGACGTTCTTGCGGCACTGCGGACCGAGTCGATGCTGATCGACGTCCGCTCGAGAGTTGTGGTCATGGTGAAGGGTCCTTTCGCTCAGTCGCGGCCGGTGATGGTGAGGAACACCTCGTCCAAGCTGGGCTTGGACACGGCTATCTCGTCGACGGTGATGTCGCGGTCCCGGAGGGCGATGAGGAGGTCGGGCACCAGATCTTGTCGGTGCAGGGGAGTGGTGACGCGGCCGGCTTCGGCGCTCAGCGTCGCCGGTTCACCGAGGACCGTCTCGGCGAGCTCGGCGACGGCCGCGGCGTGGGCGTGATCGACGGGTGTGAGAGTCAAGGTGCTGGTGCCGATCGACTGCTTGAGTTCGTCGGCTGTTCCGTCGGCGATCACTCGACCGTGGTCGATGACGGCGATGCGGTCTGCCAGCTGGTCTGCCTCGTCGAGGTACTGCGTGGTGAGCAGGACCGTGGAACCCTGGGCGACCAGCTTGCGGATCGTCTCCCACATCTGGGCGCGTGTGCGAGGGTCGAGGCCGGTCGTCGGTTCGTCGAGAAACAACAGGGGAGGCGTGTCGATCAGACTCGCCGCGAGGTCCAGACGTCGCCGCATACCGCCCGAGAAGTCCTTGAGTGGCCGATCTGCGGCTTCGTCGAGGGCGAAGTCGGTGAGAAGCTCCTCGGCGCGAGCCTTCGACTGACTCCGCGACTTGCCGAGCAGCCTCCCGAACAGGACGAGATTCTGGCGAGCGCTCAGATCCTCGTCGACGGACGCGTACTGGCCGGTCACCCCGATCAGGGATCGGACGGCGACTGCATCCCGGACCACGTCGTATCCGAAGACAGTCGCGTCTCCGGCATCGGGCCGCAGGAGTGTCGCGAGCATGCTGACGGTGGTCGTCTTGCCTGCCCCGTTGGGGCCGAGGACCCCGTAGACGGAACCAGTGGGAACCTGCAGATCGACGCCGTCGACTGCCGTGTTGTCGCCGAAACGTTTGACGAGGCCGCGGGCGTCGATCGCGAGTTCGGCGCTCGCCCTCGACGTCGATGCGGTGGCGCCGTGCGGCGCGAGAATTGAAGTCATGCCGAGCACTCTGCTCGGTCGACCTGTCGTGGCCCTTACGTCGTCTTACACGGGACTGTCGTGGTCTGACATCAGAACATGGTGCCCGAGAACGGAGCGTGGTCGGTGGCGAAGAGGACGTCGAGTGTGCTGATCGCGCCGGGGTCGGGCGGGCTCGAACCTTCGTGCAGCCGCCCTGCTGCGGCGAGTTGCCGCCAGCGTGTTCCGCCGAGGTAGACCGATGCCAAGTCCGTCACGTCGACGGTGACGTCCGGCGCGTTCGAGCTGCGCTCTGCGCCGTCTGCGGTGATTCGATACCGTCCCGCATTCGACGGGAGTCGATGGTCGAGTACCGCGATCGTGACGGGTCGTCCCGGGCCGTAGGTGCGGGCGGCCAGCGCAGTCTCGACGTCGACGAGTCGGAGCCAGATCTCGTCGCGGACCTCGCCGAGGTGCACCGACCGCTGGTCGGTCACCAGCAGTGGCAGTGGATCGTCGACGGGCAGGGACGCGACGGTGATGGTGTCGACAAGATCGAGGCCGAACAGGTGCGCCCACAATCCGCGGTGGGCGTCGCCGGTGAGAGCGACGAAATCGGTGACCTGGATGGTCCGATTCCGGCTGGTCCACCACGTCGCGGAGTCGAGCGGACGGTAGACGGCGTACCCGTCGTCGACGCCGTCGGTGCTGTGGACGATCACGTATCGCAGCGGCTCCGCGTGCGCCCGCCGTTCGGCATTGACCCACCACGACGCCGAGCGCGTGGTCGCGCCGGCCGTCGTGACCCGTTCGTGGATTGCGGCCAACGACGAGGTGTCGACGGCGTCCGCGATCCGCACCGTGCCGGCGCGGTCGGGAAGCTCGCGCAGACCGGTTCGGACACGATCGATCCGCGCCGGGCGGCTGTACGACGCGACTCCGTATCCGTACCGCCCGTAGATCACCGCCTCGGATGCACGCAGGGTCGCGACCGCTTCGCCACGAGCGGCGGCGTCGCTGAACTGCCTGGTGATGAGGGCGGTCAGCACACCACGTCGGCGATGTGTCGGCAGTACGCCGATGTGAGTGATCGCCGCATGGGCCAGTCGCGCCCCGCCCGGCACCGTCAGCGATGTGGCGTACGAGTCGGCGCCGCCCACGATCTGTTCGCCGTCGAACGCGCCGAAGTATCGGCCCTCCTCGGTGATCGTCGCCGCGTCCAGGTCGCCGAAGTCGAGTCCGATCATGGCTCGCCCGAACACGGCGAATGCTTCTCGCACCTGGTCGGGGGTGGTGAGACGGTCGATCCGGACATCGTTGCTGCGCTCGTGGACAGTCACGCTGCCGAATGTAGTGGACTGATTGTCGATGGCGCCGAGCTAGTGTCGCGTGTTGAAAGTTCCTTAGTGGTTGGCAGCGCCGCGCTGCACACCTGGCGGCGTTGTCGTCGGTCGCGATACCTACCCGGTATCCCTCCCTCCTCCGCCTTGCCAGCTGCACAGCGGAGCGCCACCAACCGTCGAGGAACTTTCAACACGCGACACCAGATCCGCTGTCTTCGGGGTGTCGGTCGATCCGTATCGGACATCAGAGAGTGATTCACGTCTAGACCAGGCGTTTTCTCTAGGTGCGAAAGCCTCTGATAAGGCATGATTGACCGAGAGTGCGCTGCGCGGGCAAGGGGTCCGCGATGTGGGCGCATATTCAGAGAGTGAGATTGTGGTGGCTGTCAGCGGCAAGGTTGTGCATTTCGACTCGAATCGCGGGTTCGGATTCCTGGCACCGGTCGACGGTGGGGACGACGTGTTCCTGCACATCAATGACATCAGCATCGACGAGAACCTGCTGCGCCCCGGCGCAGTCGTGGAGTTCGACGTCGAGAGCACCGACCGTGGCTCGAAGGCCACGAACGTGAAGGTGACCGAGGAGGCTCCGGCAGGCGATCCCGCCGCCGAGCGCGCTCACCGTCGTGAAGACACCCGTGGCCGTTTCGGCGACCGTGACCGTGGAGATCGCGGCGACCGTCGTGACCGCTTCGATCGCAACGACCGCGGTGATCGCGGCGACCGCGGCCCGCGTCGTCCGAGCCGCACTGCGGGCGGCCCGCTGTCGAACGAGATCACCGAGCTGCTCCTCGACTCGTCGCCCGACCTGACCGCGCGTCAGATCACGGCGATCCGTTCGCGGATCCTCGACCTCGCCGCTGCGCGCGGGTGGTCGAACGATTAATTCCGCATCTGCTGGTCGGTTCGCGGCGGACCCGCCGATGGCGGTGTACAACGCCGACGATGTCGAGCGCATGGTGGTCGAAGCGCCCAAGCTCACCGTCGTCGATCCCACAACCGACCATCGGAGCGACTTCGCCCGCGACCGCGCCCGCGTGCTGCACTCGGCAGCGCTCCGGCGTCTCGCGGACAAGACGCAGGTCGTCGGGCCGCGTGAGGGTGACAATCCCCGCACGCGCCTGACGCATTCTTTGGAAGTGGGTCAGATCGGCCGCGGAATCGCGGTCGGTCTGGGCTGCGACCCCGACCTCGTCGAGTTGGCCGGCCTCGCGCACGACATCGGACACCCGCCGTACGGGCACAACGGTGAACGTGCGCTGGAGGAGGTCGCACGCGAACGAGGCGGATTTGAAGGCAACGCGCAGAATCTGCGCATCCTCACCGCGCTCGAACCCAAGATCCTCTGGCCGGACGGGCAGAGTGCGGGTCTCAATCTCACCCGAGCATCCCTCGACTCCACACTGAAGTACCCGTGGTCGCGCACTTCACCCGGCAGCAAGTACGGCGCCTACGTCGAAGACGAAGCTGCGCTCGACTGGGTTCGTTCCGGCGCGCCGGACGGCCGACGGTGCCTCGAAGCCCAGGTCATGGACTGGTCTGACGATGTGGCGTACTCGGTCCACGATCTGGAGGACGGGGTGATCGGTGGACGCATCGATCTCCGGCAACTCGGCTCACACGAAGATCAGGCGGCACTCGCGGACCTCGGCATGCAGTACTTCGGCGGGGACGACCGGGAGTCGTTGGTCGACGCCGCGCAGCGGCTGTCCGAGATGGACATCTTCGCCCAGCTCGGTGACTTCGACGGTTCCCTCGACGCATCCGTGCGCCTCAAACGACTCACCTCGGAACTGATCGGGCGTTTCGCGTCGACCGCGATCACCTCGACCCGAAGAGCCGTGGACTTTCAGCCGGTCAGCCGATACGACGCCGACCTCTGCGTGCCCGACGACGTCGCCGCCGAGGTGGCGGTGCTCAAGACCGTCGCACTGCGCTTCATCTTCTCCGATCCGCGGCACCGGGCCCGCCAGGACCGCCAGCGCGAACGCATCCATCGCGTCGCCGAGATGCTGCTCGTCACCTCGCCCGGCGGCCTCGATCCGTTCTTCGCCGCGCGGTGGAATCGGGCGCAGAACGACGACGAACGCATGCGCATCGTGATCGACCAGATCGCGTCGATGACCGAGGGCCGCCTCGAACGCCTCGACAAGTCGAGTGCCGAGGTGCAAGCCCACCTCGGTTGAGTTCGAGTGTCAGCGGGCGGCGTGCATCCCCGACCGGATCTGGACTGCGCGGATCGCGGCGCACAGGACGGCACCGCCGGCGAGGCCGAGGATCGGCGCGGTGATGCCCGCCGCAGGCTGAATCGCGCGGAGCAGGACCGGTAGGCCGAAGCCGAGGTATGTGCCGACGTAGAACACGCCGGTCGCGAGTCCCGCTCGGTCGGTCGGGGCGTTTGTCTCGACGTCGAGCAGACCTTCGCGTAGGCACAGGCCGTAACCGGAGCCGAGCACGACGGATGCCGCCACGAACGCGATCGGCGACGGATCCGAACCTGATGCGGCGACCACTGCGAAGCCCACGGTGGCGAGAAGGGCGCCGCCGACGCCACAGCGCGGACCCCATTCGCCTCTCCGTGCAAACACCTGAATCGCGACGCCGGACCCGAGGGCGAGGACTGCCGCGACACCCGGCACCCACGGGCCGTCGAAGTCGGACATGCGTGCGGCCATCGTCACGACCGATGTGGTGACCGCGGAGAACACCCACAGAGACATCGGCAGACTGGTCACCAGTGCGCGGCGCAGGCTGCGTGTGTCCTCGTCGGCCCGCCGGGCACGAGCCGATCGGGTGTGCCGCTCCGATGGGACGCCGAATCCGGCCACAACAGCCAGTGCGGAGCCGGTCACGGTCACGACGAACGGTGCGACCACGGCAGCGGACCCGCTGAACTGGGCGATCAGACCGGAGACGAGTGGGCCGATGCCGAACCCCGCAGTCAACGTCGCGCCTGCAGCGACAGTCCCGCGCGCTCCTCCGAGGTCCGCTGCCCAGGCGGTGCCCGCGCTGACGGCGAGACCAACACCTAGACCGACCGCGAAGCGTCCGACGAACACTCCCGGTTCGGTGTGCCACACCAGCATCAGGAGATTGCCGAGCGCGGCACCCGCTGCTCCGGACAAGACGATCGGGCGCCTGCCCACGCGGTCGGAGATTCCGCCGCCCGTCAACAGACCGGGAAGCAGACCGACGGCGTAGATGCCGAACGCGCCTTCCAGGGCCGCGTCGGAGATGCCGCTGCGCTCGTGAAGCACCGGCATCATCGCGACGAAGTGATTGGTCGCCCAGCCCGTGGTGAACAACAGAGCGAGGACAGTCAGGAGCGGGCGACGATCCGACGAAGCGGAAGCGGTCATGGTGTGTCGAGTGCCGCGAGCGCCTGTCGTGCCTCGTCGAGTTCCCGACTGAGCTGTTCGACGCGGCGTTGGGCCTCCTCGCGGGCCGCGTTGAGAAGCGTGGTGACCGCCTCACGCGTGGAATCGTCGCCGAGACTGCGCACGGCGGCGTCGACGGCTTCCGGGGCCACCGGTCGAGACCGCTGCGGTTTGCGTGCACCCCGAACGAGGGACACGGACCATTCATTGTCTGCGGTCCCGAAGATCGTCACACTGACCGATGCGGTCGCCTTCTTCGTTGCCGCGCGCTTCGTCGCCGGCTTGGGTGCGGGCTTTGGAGGTGCGTCGCCCGGTGACGGGTTCGGCGGAACGCTCGTCTGTGCGGCCCTTGGTCGAGGCGGGGACTGAACAGGCACGGCGGCCTGCGCAGGCTTGGGCTTTCCTGGACGCTTGGGTTTCGCAGCCTCGGGTTTCGGCGGCGCGACTTTGGACATCCGCAGCTCATCGGCTTCAAATGGCAGTTCGTCGTCGACGCCCGTCGGGCTGACGGTGAGGGTGGTGCCGTCGATCGAGACGACACGCGCTGACGCGCCTTCGGCGAGACCGAGGCCCGACATCCCCTCACGGAGGTACACGGTCGCGCGTTTGCCGGTCGCCAGAGCTGTCGTCAGCATTGCGAGGTCGTCAGATGTCAGCGATTCCGACGCGGGGGCTGAACGGCGGCGCGGAGGCATGGCGTGATTCCTTCCAGGCGGTGGATTCTATGAGTACTGTCTCATACGGCTGGGGCATTGTTCGCACGGGTGTGCGAATGGTGGACGTGTGGTTCGGCTCAAGCAAACAGACTGCGTACGTCGTCGGCCGTGATGGTCCCGGAGAACGCCTCGCCGTCGTCGATCAGAGCGTTGAACAGTTCCCGTTTGCGGTTCTGCAGCTCGATGACCTTGTCTTCGATGGTGTCGACGGACGCCATGCGGTAGACCGTGACGGCGCGATGCTGCCCGATGCGGTGCGCGCGGTCGACCGCCTGCGCCTCCGCGGCAGGATTCCACCACGGGTCGGCGAGGAAGCAGTAGTCGGCGGCGGTGAGGTTGAGTCCGAATCCGCCGGCTTTGAGGCTGATGAGGAACACCTGTGTGGCGCCCCGCGCGAACTGCTCGATCTGATCCGCGCGCTTGACGACGGGTGTGGATCCGTCGATGTAGCTGTACGCGATGCCTGCCTTGTCCAGGCGTGCGGCCACCAGTCCGAGAAAGCCGGTGAAACTGCTGAACACCAGCGCGCTGTGACCCTCGTCGATCAGAATCGGCAACTGCTCGGCGAGATACTCGATCTTCGCGGACTTCACAGCTGTGTGCTCGTCGTCGACCAGCCCGGGATGCAGGCTCAGTTGGCGCAGGCGGGTGAGCGCGCGCAGGATCTGGATGCGGTTGCCGTCGAAGTCGTCGAGCAGGCCCAGTGTCTCCTGCCGATGGCGCGCCAGGTGGGTGTCGTACACCTTGCGGTGTGCCGGCTCGAGTTCCAGGTGCAGCACCTGCTCCTGCTTCTCAGGGAGGTCGGTGAGGACCTGTGACTTGGTGCGGCGCAGCATGATCGGGCGGATGCGCCGGCGGAGCAGGTCGAGCTTCTCCGGTGCCTGGCCACTCTCGATCGGGCCCGCGAAGTGATCCTTGAACAGCAACGGAGAGGGATACAGGCCGGGCGCCACGACAGACACGAGTGACCACAGTTCCATCACCCGGTTCTCCATCGGAGTGCCGGTGATCGCGAGTTTGAACGGTGCGTCGAGACGTCGTGCAGCCTGGTGCGTCTTCGCATTGTGGTTCTTCAGGAACTGCGCTTCGTCGAACACGGCGCCGTCCCACGACATGGCGGAGAACGCGTCGACGTCGAGCCGGAGGAGAGCGTACGACGTGACGACGACGTTCGCGTTCCCGACGCGGTCGTACAGCGGCGACCCCGACCGCTTCTGTGTCGCCGTGACCGTCATGACGTCGAGGTCGGGGACGAACCGCCGAACCTCGGCGGCCCAGTTCGAGATGACGCTCGTCGGCGCGACCACCAGGAATCTCGCCGTCGGATCGGCGTCGACCGCACGTTGCATCAGCGCGAGCGACTGGACCGTCTTGCCCAGACCCATGTCGTCTGCGAGCACGCCGCCGAGACCGTTGTCCCACAGGAACGACAGCCAGTCGAGCCCGTCTTGCTGGTACGGACGCAACTGAGCACGCAGACCGACCGGCGGCGCCACCGGCTCGGGCGGTTCCGCCTGGGCCAGTCGCGACATCCGATCGCGCCACGACGCGAGTTGCTCGTCGACCACCCCAAGTTCGAGGAGTTCGTCCCACAGACTCGCGTTGAGACTCTGGGACGACGCGCGGTCTCCTTCGAGTTCGCCCATGTCCCGTGCCTCCTCGAGGCGTTCCCGGAGTGTCGTCAGTTCGGGAACGTCGAGGGAGAAGTACGTGGTGTGGTCCACCATCATGTGTGTCTGACCGCTTGCGAGGGCGGCGATGACTTCGGGGAGCGGGACGCTGTGGCCGTCGACGTCGACTGTGATGGTGAGGTCGAACCAGTCGGTCGTCGCGTCGCCGGAGAAGTGAAGTGACGGAGTCTCCTCGGCACGGCGGAAGACTGGCGTGGGCCCGTCGGTGACCACGCGGATGTCCGTCCCATCAGTGATCTGCGGGACCACCTCGGTCCACAGCACGGCGGCTTCGATCTCGGTGAATCGGGACGTAGACGTGCGGAGGTGGGCGGGTGCCGATGTGAATGCGGCGTCGACGGTGCAGCCGCCTTGCAATTGTCGGAGCACCGCGTACAGGTGGTTGTACTTCTTGAAGTCTCCTCGCCAGCGGGGCAGTTCGGCCTGCAGTCGTTGCGCCGCGGCTGCCACCCACCCGTGACCCGTGCGGGCGACGGCTTCGAGCTGCGACCGGTACTGATCCCACATCGCCGCTTCGTCGCTCGGAGCGCGGTACCGCCCGGAGACGCTCCCGTCCAGCGGGTACTCCACGATCTCGCCGTCGACTTCGTAGCCGATGAGCCAGTCGGCAGTCGTCATCGCTCGCGTACCGATGCGCAGGACGGGGAACGGTCCGGTCACCGCGGTGGCCGGGAACGCGTCGGGCGCCACGTCGATCACTCGTTCCGGTGCGACTGACGCGAGTGCGTCGCGGAATTCGCCGATCTCCGATTCGGCCACCCGGAGCGACTCGTCGGATATGAGGAGCATCGATTCGGTCGGAGTGAGGTCCGGGAGTCGACCGAGATGCGCGGTTCCGTCCAGCACGGCCGCGACGCCGTGCACGCGCGGTCGGCCGATCAGTCGCCGGTGACCTTCCGTCGTGGAGACGGGCCGACCGTCGATGAGCACCTGAAGTCCGACAGCCACTCCGGAGCCCGACGGTTCGACATGCAGCGCGGTGGTGATCGGAGCATCGAGGTCGACGTGCAGCTCACGTCCGTGCGTGTGGGTGTACCGCAGCTCGACGCCTGCGTCGACGGCGTCCCGCAGGATGGACCACACGATGCTCGGCGCGTACATGAGCGACATCGACTCGTCGCTCGGGCCGTTCCCTCTCGCCGTCGATAAGAGCACGGCCAGTCGGGTGAGCGGTTCAAGGCCCACAACAGGGTCGACCTGCACGCCGTTGACGAGCTTCTTCCATGTGACTCTGGTCGACACCCACCGACCGGTCGACGACAGGACGGTGGGTCGGACCTTCACCGACGACGCGGTGGACGTGTACTCCTCGGCGAACACGAGACGCACAGGCAGAGGGGGCGTCTGGACGCGTCTGGTGTCGGCGGTGATCTCGGCGACGAGGGTCCGCCACCGTGACAGGGTCAATGTCGACGCGTCGTCTGCCTCGAAGCTTGCGGGGATCGCATCGCTGGTCGCCGCGATGATCAGCGCGGCGCAGTGCTTGCAGTTCTGCGACACCGGGCAGGTGCACGACGCGACTGCGCGCGCCCGCGGTCCGAACGTGACGGCCACCCGGCAGCGATACCGCTTTCGGCCCGACCCCTCCGAGTATCCCGACACAGTGTTGCCGACCCAGGTGATGTCGTCGATCATGCCTTTGAACGCGTAGTCGCGGCCGCGCGCGAGTGTGGGGTTGTCGAACATCGTGAGGATCGCGTCGATCCGGTCGTCGGTCCACTCTGCGGGGTAGGTCATCGACGTTCAGGATAGTGGAGTGCTCGGACCTGGATTGCGAGCGACGGCCGGGCCCCGCCACCGGCCGTCGCCCGCACGTCTGGTCAAGCCGCGTCCTCCGCGGTCCACGGCAGCTCGACTGCCAACGCCTCGATCGGTACCACATAGGTGATCACCGCGTCGAGCGGTTCTACTTCCCACGAGTCCAGCGCGACCGTGGTCCGCACCGCCGCTTCACGGAGAGCGTCTGTACAGGAGTCGCTGACGATGCTCGTCCTGTCCTCTTCGCCTTGCCGGGCGTCAGGCCACATCGGAGCCGAGGGGGCGGGAGTCGCAGTCAAGATGAGGGCACGACGCAGGTGTCGGGTCATCGCCCCGAGCATCACCGATGGGCCGTCGGCCGATGGCCCGCTCACGATCAGGAGCTCGCCCCGCTCGAAGGCGTGCTCAAGAGCGGTGACCAAGATCCGCTCGAACTCCACCCACAGACTCGCCGCCTGGTCGCCCGACGGGCGGACCGGGTCGGGGACGGGAACCAGGGCGATGTGCTCGTGTCCGGCGATGACACCGCCGAGTCGGCTGACCGGTGTCGTCGTCTCCACGCACAGCAGGTTGTTCTCACGATCGAGAACGGCGGCATCGCGATACCGGCCTTGAGCGATCGGGTCCGTGAGGATCGCTCCTGTGCCGGGGAGACCGTCGAAGAAACCGGGGTCGACGATCGTCCACGTCTGCGGGCGCTGGTCGTCCCACGTGCGGATCCTCCCGCCCAATGGTGATCCAAGTGTGACCAACGCCGTGTCCGCCGGGTCGAATGTGTCCGAGTCGATCATGTGCTTCCCCCATCTCGTGTGGAGAGAAGGATGGCCGCGATGACCGAATCGCGCAAGGGTGATTTCCACAGGTGCGGTCTTCGGTCTGGGCTAGCCTCCGTCGCAGGCCACGCCGTCCCGGTCGCGGTCGAGATCGGTGCTGTAGCCTGGCTGACCCTGGTAGAGCGGGGCTTTTCCGGCCGCGCGGACAGCGGCGCAGTCCGCGTAGTACGCGCTGCCGCTGTCCTCGGTGGTCGGCGGAGTGTATGCGGGAGTGGTTCGGCGTGGTGCGGGCGCGTCCACGTCGGGTTCGGTCGTGGCGGCCTCCGTCGGAGCCGTCGACGAGCTCTCGGCCGTGACGGTGACTGTTGTCGACGAAACGACAGTCGACGTGGCAGTCGTTGTGGTCGTTGAGACGGTGCTGCCCGACGACGAGGTGTCCACGAGAGGTGCCGGTTCGGGAGTCTTGTCGACGGGGGCGGCCAGGCCGATGAGGACGAAACCCACGAGGATCAGGCCGACTGCCACGGGGCCGCCGACCTTCCACGGCCATCGGCGCCAGATCAGCGTCGCGCCGAGCAGCCCGACGGCACCCCAGAACAGGAGCAGGCCGATCTCCTGCATCGGATCGCTCCACGCGGTGAACGCCGCGAGCACGCCGATCGCTCCGAGCACCAAGAGCACCCAGCCGCCGATCTTGGCAGCGGTACCAGGCCTGCTGGGCTCGGACGGGCCTGTTGCCGGGATCGAAAGGGTTGGCGAAAGGATTCGTCACGGCGCTGATCGTAGAGTCCGACCGACGCGGTCAATCGATCATACGACGCGAATCAGGCGTCGACAAGGCCGTCGGCGAGCGTCACCAGGTCAGCCACTCGCGCAGGTGCACCGGATCGGACCGGCCAACCGTGTATGTCCGCCTGCCACTGCTCGCTGATCGCGGATCGTCCCCACCGCGCGCCGAGAAGGCCGCCGGCGATCGCGGCGACGGTGTCGGTGTCGTCGCCGATCCGGATCGCTGTGAACAGGCCGTCTCGGACGTGATCTGCACCGTCCCCTGGGGCGTGAAGGACGGACGACGCTGCAGCCTGGAGCGCGGTGACTGTGTAACCGTTCGGCGTGAAGGTGTTCGGGTGCTGGTCGCGGGCCTCGTCGAGTATGGTGTGCCACTCGTCTCGGCGCTTCACGTCGATCAGATCGAGACCGGCGTAGACGTCGATTCGAGCGTCGACCACGGCGACCCGGATCGCCTCGCACCACAGCACACAACTGTCGGCGGCCTCGTCGTCGAAGTGGGTCAGCCGAGCGACGTTCTGGGCTGCGTCCGCCAGTGCGTTCCGATCGTCCAGGTGAGCGAGCGCAACGGGTGTCGTCCGCATCAGGGCTCCGTTTCCGCCAGTGTGCTCAGCAGTCTGCGCGAAGTCACGTGATGCGTCGAGTGTTCTCGTCGACAGCCCGGTGTCGGACGTTCCGCGATGGACGCTGCCGAGGACCTTCCGCGTCTGATTGCCGACGTCCGGCGGGTTCGACTCGAACCAGTCGAGAAACCCCGCGGCGACGTCGTCGAGCGCGGCCTGAGAGGCGAAAGTGCGATGTCGGACACCCGCCATCGCGACTCCCATGGCCATAGACGTGTCGTCGCTCCACTCGCCGGGAGCGAAGTCTCCGAGGCCACCACCACGCATGATCGGCACTCCGGTAGATGCAAGACGCAGGCTGAACTCGTACGGCACTCCGAGTGCGTCGCCGACTGCGCCACCGATGAGCGCACCACGCGCGCGGTCCAGCACCTCGCCAGTCAATGAAGTCATGCTCGATCCCTTCCGTCAGTTCTCGTCAGTCGTCTCGCGGTCAGGAACCAGGTAGGAGACGGCGACGTCCCACGGAGCGACGCCCCAGCCGTTCACCGCCGCCATAGTGAGCACACCGATGCCCGGCAGCGACTCGTCGGACGGGGGAGCGGTCACAGTCTGTCCGACCGGGTCGTCCGATGGCGGCCAGAAGTCGTTGTCGGTGGGCGTGGGAGCGGTCTCGATGAGGACGATCGGCTGTCCGTCGTTGATGAGCGCACCGGCGAGGCAGTATTCGGTTTCGGACGTTTCCCACCCACCGCGTTCGGTCACGATGATCTCAGCTCGTCCGAACGCGTCTGTTGCGATGCGCGTGACTGACGCGTTCAGCGAATCCCAGAAGTCGCCGTCGAATGCATCTGCGGGAGTGAGAGTGAAGGTGGCGTCGCCGACGGTCAGCGTCCCAGCCTCTTCGTCGAGCAGGCCGACTTCCCGAAACCGGCGCGGCGCGATCTCGGTGCGCGTGATCTGCCCGGTGCCGACCAGTGAAGCGAGTCCGTCGAAGTGGTCGACCTGCCAGATGCTCGGCGCGTCGGTCCACAGTTGGACGACGCCTGCGACGGGGACGCCGATCACGGCGGTTGTCGAGTTCATGGCGTCACCGTAGCGCGGAGGACTGACAATCCCGACGGCTCCACCCACCGAAGACGGCCCCACGAAGGAGTGAGCGGACTGTCGGTGAGGTGAGCGAACGGGGGCTTCGCGCGGCGAGCAGGGGCGATTCGAGTAGTAGGGTCTACGGCGTGCCCCACGAATTCGACGACGCCGTGATCGCCGCGGTTCTCCGTCATATGAACGATGATCACACCGACGACAATCTGCTCATCGCGCGTGCCTTCGGCGCCGTCGACGCGGCTGAACCGACCGCCGCGGTGATGACTGGATTCGACGGTGACGGCGGTGTCTGGGACGTCACCCGTGCCGGCGTCGTCAGTGAACTCCGGGTCCCGTGGCCCGGCGGCCCCATCGACGATCGTCCGGCCGTCCGACGCGAGGTGGTCGCCGTGTACGAAGCGGCATGCGACCGCCTCGGAGTGACGCAGCGCGAACACTGAGCGCTGCGTCCGCGCCTACGACTCGCGGGATCGCCGCGATTCGCGGTACTGCTCGATCGTCAGACATTGGAGCTGGGAGTAGTTGCCGCCGCGATTCTCGACGTAGCCGACCGCCGACACGAACGGTTCGATCGTGTAGATCTTCGTGAGCGGCGTGACGATCAACAGCTGCAATCCGAGCTTCGCGAACAGGGTCAGCGCGTAGCGGGCCGAATCGTCCGACCCGCGACCGAACGCTTCGTCGATCACGACGAACCGGAAGTCCCGTGAGCACGTCGCGCCCCACTTCAAGTCGAACTGGTACGCGAGGGAGGCCGCGAGGATCGTGTAGGCCAGCTTCTCCTTCTGACCTCCGGACTTGCCGTCGGAGTCGGTGTAATTCTCGTACTCGGCGTCGTCGTCGACGTACCGCTCCGACGCCGCGAAGCTCACCCAATTCCGGACATCGGTCACCAGTTCGGTCCATCGGCGATCGCTATCGGCGAAGCCCTCGCGACCGCGGAATCGTTCAACGATGGCTTTGACGAGGAGGAACTTCTCCTCGCTGTACTGCTCCTCCTCGGTGCCGATCTCCATCTCGCCGTCGCTGCATCGACGCAGATCGGCGCGGAAATCACGGATCTCCTGCGATGTGGTCGGGTTCGCCTCGAGACGGATGTAGCGCCCGGGGTTGTACTCGATGCCCGACAGCGACTCGTTGATCGTGTCGATCTTCGAGTGGATGAGATGCACTTCCTTGTTCAGCTTGGCGGCGAAGATCGCGATGTCACGGATCGCATTGGTGTTCAAGTAGTTCTTGAACTCGTCCTCGAAGCGAGGCAGATCGTCCTCGGACAGTCGACGATGCAGTTCGCGGTACTCGTCGGCCGATTTGATGTCCGCGTCGAACTCGGTGGTCAGCACCGGATGGCTTCGATTGAACTCGGACATCCGATTCACGACGCGAGTCTGGTAGGTCCCGGCGCGTGACGTGTGCTGCTCGGACGCATCGGTCAACGACTCGCCGAGCGCAGTCTCCAACTCTCCGCATTCGTCGACGGTCAGCTCGGTGTCTGTTCCGCCGTCGACCTTGGCGCGGTAGTCGTCGACCGCTGCGCTGATCGCGTCGAAGTGGGTCGAGGCGTCCCCGAAGCTGGGCTCTTCGACGGTGATGCGTGCTGTGTCCCTGGACTGCTCGGCCTGAGTGCGCGCCATCTCCAGACGCGACACCTTGTCGCGGAGGCCGTCGCGAGTCGCGTCTACCGCTGACAACTGCTCGCGGGTGGATGCGATCGTCTCGGTGATCTCGACCAACTCGTCCGACGAGTGCTCCAGGTCGGACTTCCGGCGCGTCAGGTCGGCGATCCGGGACGCGACGGACATCCAGTCGACGGCGTCGAACGTCGGATAGGCGTCGAGCCCGGTGAGTGCATTGCGCCGGTCCATCGAGCGGCGTCGGCTGTCTTCGAGCTCGGTGATCTCCGAGTTGATTCGATTGAGCTCCTCCTGGACTCGCTGTCCGGCGGTGAACAGCGCGTTCACCTTCTGCTCGTTGCTCCAACCGAGCACATAGTCGCGGTGATCATCGACCCGACGCGAGTCGTCCTTCTCGTGACGGCCGCCGCCGGAGCGAACCTGACCGCTGACGGTGACCGCGTATTCAGCGGATCGGAATTCGTCGAGCGAGTCCGCGCACACATGCCGCGCACGTTCGAAGAGTCGCCGTTCCAACCAGGCGTAGAACGGTCCCTCTTTGATGTCGAGTTTGTGCACGAGGGCGTTCGGCGGGGGAGTCGCGGCACCCTTTGCCTGCATGCGCTCGGGAACTTTGAAGTACACGAGACGACCACCGAGATGATTCGCATCGATCCAGCTCGACACCGCGTCGTACAGTTCCGTCGACACCAGCAGGGAGAGGCCGAATCCGCGCAGCACTCGTTCGGCGGCGCCCTCCCATCGGCTCTCGTCGGCGCGGACCCCGATCAGTTCGCCGACAAATGGCAGGTCGTCGTGCCCGACGCCGACACCGGTGCAGATCATGTCGCGCATCCGCAGATTGCGCTCGGGAATGTTGCTGGTCCGTCCACGCAGGCTGGCGATCTCGCCTGCGACGCGCCGCCCTTCGCCGTCGAGCTGACGACGATCGACGACCAGCTCGGTGATGGCGTTGGCGACGTCCGCGACCTCAGTGTCGAGTTCGTCGATCGCGGCGGACGCCTCCGACCGACGGTGATCGAACTGTCCACGATCTTCGACGGGGCCGAGGCCGGAGTCGTCGAGAAGTGCGGAGTACCGCTCGAACGCGGCGGCCCGCTCCTCGCGTTGACGCTGTGCGTCCGCGATCTGTGCTTCGAGCGTCGCGATGTCGTTTCCGCCGAGACCGGCCTGCTGGAATTCGAGCTCCCGCACGCTGATCCGAAGGTCGGCGAGGTCGCGCTCGGTGGCGTCCAACGCGCTGCGCGTCGCCGCGAGGTCGCGGTTGTAGGTGTCGAGGCCGTCCCCGAGCAGGTCCACACGACGCTGCGCGAAGTAGTAGCGGAGGGCCGAACGACGTTCCTTCAACTCCTCCGACATCGCGATGTGGCTGGTGTACCTGTCATGGTCGGCGAGCATCGGCGTGAGTTCGTCGAGCTGACGCCGGGCCAGGACCACCGCGTCGTGTGCCGCGGTCAGATCCTCGAAATGAGCGACCATCGTGTCGACCCAGCCGCTCGAGTCGAACGGCTCCAGCATGTGGTCGCGGACGAAGTCGTTGAGATTGCCGACCGCCTTCATCGACACCGTCTGATGGAACAACTCCATCGCCTGCTCGGAGCGGACGGCGAGCGAACGACGGTAGTCGCGCCCGTACTCGGGGAAGTGCTCGTGGATGCGGGTGCCGCCCGCGGCGAGCCGCTTCCGGAGCGCTCGGAGGTCGGTGCCGAAGTCGGCGAAATCGGCGGAGATGTCGAGAGCGCGGTCGGTGACCGTGAAGAACCGCTCGGGTTGTCCGCTGTCGTGCCGCATCGAGAAGACCTGCGCGAGAGTGACGGTCTCGTCGTATCCCTCGTTGGCGAACACTCCGAGGATCACCGAGTAGTTCGACATGCCGCGCAACGCGACCGGACGCGATGCCCCGCTGCCCTCGTTGCGCTCGGATTTGTAGTAGCCGAGCACGTACGACCGCAGGTCGCGTTCGCGCGACTCGGCGCCTGCCGCCTTGTTGTAGGCGACGCGGTGCGCCGGCATGAGCAGGGTGGTCAAGGCGTCGACGAGAGTCGACTTGCCCGAGCCGATGTCTCCGGTGAGCAGGCCGTTCTCGCCGTCCAACTCGAGTGTCCAGACCCGCTGGTCGAAGGTTCCCCAGTTGAGAACCTGGAACCTCTGGAGTCGGAAACCGGACCTCGCGGACTCGGTCGACTGCAGTTCGGTGGCGGAGAACAGGCCGGTCATCGTGTTTCCTCTCCGGCGATCGCGGCGTACTCGGCCAGGTGGGTGTCGAAGTCGGCCAGCCACTGCGCGTCGACGTACGCCTTGATGACACGACGCACCTCGTACTCGCCGTCCTGACCCGGCATGCGCCGCAGGAATCCGAGCTCGGCGACACGACGGATCGCGGTGTCGGTCTGGTCCGTCGTGCGTGCCTCGTTGGTGGTCGCAGGGAAGAACGGTGCAAGGAGTTCACGGAGTTGATCGCCGGTGAGGACCAAACGGCTGCCCGCGTCGGTGGTGTCGTACTCGGCAAGACGCTTACGCAGCAATGCCAACAGCAGAGACGTGTGCAGCGGCAGCTGATGACGCGCGACGAGACGGGGGATGCCGAGGTCGGCGAGCTCGTCGTCACTGCGAGAACGGAGGAACGCGTAGCCCTCGGCCTCGTCGATCACGACCGAGAGCCCAAGTGTGGCGACATAGTCGCTGACCTGGGCGGCGAGGCCGACCACGTGCTGCCATGTGGTCTGCCCCGAGTCGCGGTAGACAACGCCCTTCATCAACGACGTGACTGCGAGCGACAGATTCAGCTCGTCTCGTGGGACGGTGCGGCTCATGGGGTCTCCATCTCGACTGCGCTCGATGACCGGGGGGAGGTGCTCGATGAGCTGGGCGAATCGTTCGATGATCGGTTATGGGTGTAGATGACGCGGGGGACGCGGGCGGTCCGAGCATCGCCGTCGTCGTCGGTCCATGTGACCGACTCGGTGGAGGTGTCGTCGAAGATCTTGGTGAAGCTGTCGTCGGTGAGTGACAGGTACGTGATCAGCTCGGCGAGTCCCTGCGTCAGCGGCGTCACCGCGAGCACATCGGCCAAGGTGACCTGCGTGGTTCGTCGAAGAGCACGACGGACTCCGTCGATGAGTGGAGCCGGGTCGATGTGGATCTGCTCGAACAGCGCGTCGGCGTCACCGTCGGACTCGCCGTCCTCGATGCCGTCGGAATCGACCTCGAGGCTCGCGGTCGGGCGGAACAACGGCCGTTCCATCGGCAGGTGGACGCCGGGAGACGGCGAGTCGATCTCGTGTGTGAAGTCGTCGATGCGCTGATCGCGGACCGTGTACGAGGTCGCCTCGATGCTCCGCAGCAGATCCATCACGCGGCGGTTCTCCAGCCAGGCTTGGTCGTCGAGGAACCGACGAAGTTGCTCCGACAAGCGCCGGACGGTCGTCTGTGCGCGCGTCCCGGCGTCGAGCCAATCATGGTGGATGTTGGTCAGGCGCGCATCGGTGACGGTGTCGATGGACTGTGCCTCACGCACCAACTGGTCGAGTTCGTCGAGGCGGTCCGCGGACAGCAGCAGGTCGTAGAAGGCCTGGAAGCTGCGGCCCTGATCAGAGTCGGTGATCGTGGTGCGGCTGCCGACGATCTCGTCGAGCAGTTCGCCTTTGGTGCCCCGCCACGTCGCGATGCGTTCGCGCATCTGTCGGTCGAGCGTGCGGAAGTTGGCCTCGACCTCGCGGAAGTCCGAGAGGAGTGCACGCGAGACCTCACCGAACTGCTGGTACCGGTCCCGTCGCCGCGATGCGTCGAGGACGCTGACCTCACCGCGCTCGACGGCCTCTATCTCGGCGTCGATCTCGGCGCGACGGCGCCTGAGCTCGGCGAGGCGCACCTCCGGGTCGGCATTGGCGCCGTAGACGATCTGTCGGAGGAGGTCGAAGACGGTGTTCAATCGAGACTCGGTGCCGATGAACTCACGATCGGCCAGCGACCGGACCCAGGCGACCGCACGTTCGACCGCCGGCGTCGCGTCGTAATGAGGTTCGTCGCTCTCGACGACGTAGTACTTCCGCAGCCAGCCGGTGTCCGGAGCCGACCACTCGTCGAGATACCCCTTCGGTGTTCGGGGATACGTCCCGTCGCCGAGTCGTTTGTTGAGGGAGTACAGCTCGTCGTCGAGGAGACTGATCAGTCCTGACTCTGAGATCTCGCGGACGTTGTCGTCGACGAACACCCGGCCGAGGAACGACAGAACCAGCGGCGCGTTGTCCGCGCGCAGGAGTCGCCACGCCGCACTGGTCCGTCGGACAGCGACGATCTCGTCGAATTGCACGCCCGTCAGGGTATCGGCCGCGGTCGGGTGTCCGTCCTCACGGGCACCTCTTCACTCCCGGTGCTGCACGATGTTCAACAGAGTCCCGTCGGGAGCGCGAACGAAGAAGCGTCGGACGCCCCAGTCCTCCGTGGTGACCGGGTAGACGATCTCGTAGCCGCGCCGCTGTGCTTCACGATAGGCGGCGTCGACGTCGTCGGCGTGCACGGACATCGCCGAATCCTCCGGCGCAGTGAGATCCCGTGTCACCAATTGGACGTGAGCGCCTGACTCGACATCGGTGAACCGTGCGACCCAGCCGAGATTGAACTCTTCGGTCTGCAAGCCGAGAAAGTCCTGGTAGAACTCGCGCGCACTGTTGATGTCGTCGACGGTGACGTTGGTGCTTATCTTCTTCGCCCGCATCACTTCAGCGTATGCCCGCCAGACCGTCTGCCAGTCGAACAACGACGACGACCCCGCCGGGACCGGCGGGGTCGTCGGA
Organism: Gordonia malaquae; assembly: GCF_037148075.1. Classification (NCBI taxonomy): domain Bacteria; kingdom Bacillati; phylum Actinomycetota; class Actinomycetes; order Mycobacteriales; family Gordoniaceae; genus Gordonia; species Gordonia malaquae. The sequence continues at coordinate 1,039,976 of NZ_JBBCUB010000001.1, forward strand.
CGTCTGCGGGTCAGAGTGGGCGGAAGCCCGAACCTGCGAAGTTGGTGCGGTTCAGCGCTGCGAGGATCGTCGTCATCTTCGTCGCGACGATCGGGCTGTGGATCGGGACGGCGGGAGTGAGGCAGGGGATCGACGGGGTGCCCGCGCCTGCGATGCGCACGCCGCCGTTCAGCATTCCCACGACGCGGCGACCGACGATGATCGGCCCGCCCGAGTCGCCGTGATCGGCGCAGACGTAACTGATGGTGTCGACCCTGCTCTTCGAGAGGGTGGGGCCGCACGTGTAGCCGGTCGTTCGGCCCGATTTGCAGACCGTCGCGTACGGGCGCGGGTACGTGCCGACGCCGGTGATACGCGCACGGCCTACCTGTCGGACCGCGCGGGTGCGAGCGGGATTGAAGACGATCACGGCCACGTCGAGCGAGGCGCCCTTCGTGGCGATCGTTCCGAGAACACCCGCGCCTGGGTTGCGTTCAGATCGGATCGACGCGCCCAGGTTGCCGCAGTGTGCCGCGGTCAGACCAACGAGCCTGCCTGCACGATCGTGACCGATCGTGGTGAGTGTGCACAAGGCGTTGCCGCCGACAATGATGCCGGAGCCGCCGCCGATGGTGGCGCGGGGCGCGGCGTCAGCCGTCGCGGCGGGCATCAGCGCTGCGGTCGCGGCGACGGCTGCGACGCTCACAAGCGCCTTCTTCAAGAACTTCACGTGGTCACTCTCCATTCGGTTCCGGCCATCGGGTTCGACGGCCGGGCGGCTGGGAGACGATGCGCGGCCCGGATGGGCGTGGCGGCTCCCCCCTCGGCGAACCGGTTGCCATCCGGTTCGTAACGATTGAATCACAGGATCGTCTCAGGTAAGGCCATCGGTCTGTCCCGCGTGGCGGTCGGACCCGGGCCGCGACAGTGGCGTGCGCCACCGGGGGCGTGTGTCCTAACTCGCTTCGCGCGGTCTTGACGGCCAGATGCACGTCCGGCAGCGTTGTCGTCGGTCGCGATACCTACCGGTATCCCTCCCTCCTCCGCCTTGCCGGACGCACATCTGATCCGCCAAACCCGAGCGGCGAGTTAGGACACACGCCCTAGGGTGAGCCACATGGGATCCACCGATGTGACAGGACTGGCAGAGGCGCTCGCACCGGGGATGGTGGTGACCGACCCGGACATACTCGGCGCATACCGATTCGACCGGGCCAACGACCCCGATGCCGGGACTCCGCTTGCACTCGTCAGACCGATCACGACGGAGGACGTGCAGACCACCGTCCGCTGGTGCGCAGCCAACGGCGTGCCGATCATCACCCGCGGCGCCGGCACGAGTCTGTCCGGCGGGTCGACGGCGGTCGACGGCGCAGTCACGCTCTCCACCGAGAAGATGCGGAACCTGACGATCGACACGGCCACGCGGACCGCCGTCGCACAACCGGGTCTGCTGAATGCCGAGGTCAAGGCCGCCGCCGCAGAGAACGGGCTCTGGTATCCGCCGGATCCCTCGTCGTTCGAGATCTGCTCGATCGGCGGGAACGTCGCCACCAACGCGGGTGGCCTGTGCTGCGTGAAGTACGGGGTCACCACCGACTATGTGCTCGGACTGCAGGTGGTCCTCGCAGACGGTCGTGCGGTTCGACTCGGCGGCAAGCAGCTCAAAGACTCGGCTGGACTGCCGCTGACCAAACTCTTTGTCGGAAGCGAGGGGCTGCTCGGCATCGTGACCGAGGTGACGCTGCGACTGCTGCCGCCGCAAGCACCCGCGTGCACCGTCGTCGGATCGTTCTCAAGCGTTCGCGCGGCGAGCGAAGCGGTGCTCGCAGTGACCGCGCAGATCCGCCCGGCGATGCTCGAGTTCATGGACTCGGTATCGATCAACGCCGTCGAAGACATGCTCAAGATGGGGCTCGACCGGAACGCGGGGGCGTTGCTCGTCGCGCAATCGGACGCGCCCGGCCCCGCAGGCGAGGCGGAAGTCGCGATCATCGAGCAGGCGTTCGCGCGGTGCGGGGCCGGGGAGGTGTTCGCGACGGCGGATCCGGTCGAGTCGGCGGCGTTCACCCAGGCGCGTCGGGCCGCGATCCCTGCCGTCGAACGGCTCGGCGCGCTCCTGCTGGAGGACGTCGGCGTGCCGCTGCCCGCACTGCCTGACCTCATCGACGGCGTCGAGGCGATCGCCGCTGCCAACAGGGTGCTGATCTCCGTGATCGCGCACGCGGGTGACGGCAACACGCACCCGCTGATCGTTCACGACCCGTCCGATGCGGACGAGACGGCGCGCGCCAACGCCGCGTTCGGCCAGATCATGGACCTCGCGATCTCGCTCGGCGGCACCATCACCGGCGAGCACGGAGTCGGCAGGCTCAAGAAGGGCTGGCTTCGAGATCAGGTCGGCGACGATGTCATGGACCTCACGAAGCTCATCAAATCGGCCCTCGATCCGGCCGGGCTTCTCAACCCGGGCGTCCTGCTCTGACAGAGCGCGAAATGTGCACGTGAGCGCGAATACGTGCCGGTATAGGCCGACGTCCGGTCGCTCGCGTGTACCTTTCACGAACGATGTGATCATCAGGATGATTCATCGCTCCAATCCGAATCGTCGAAGGGCCGAGAAATGGACGTGAGGAACTGGGCTGACGACGCTGGTGCCGGAGACGACGCCGGTCGTCGATGTGGTCGGTGCAGGTGTGGCGTGCAGTTGGCGCGGAGCCACCGCGCGCGTCCGGAACCCAGCTCATCTGCAGTGACTACATGTGGCAGGTGAACGTGGGGCAGCGGCCCAAGACCGACTGGGGAGACGGCCAAAGGGAGTGGGCTGAGTGTCTCGAGAGCAACACTCAGGCGGAGTGCAGGCGGCGGCTCAACCGCTGACGCTCGCGATCCGGGCGAGAATGACGTCGGCCAGTTCTGTCGGACGCTGATCCGGGATCCAATGGGACACACCCTCGAACACTTCGAGCCGGAAATCCGCGGTCACGTAGTCTGCGGCGAGCTCGGCGCCTGCACGATCGAGAGCGAAGTCGGCGTCGCTCCACACGTGTGTGGTCGGGACGGCAACGCGTCGTTTCAAGTCCCTCGGGGCACCCAGCATCATGGCTCGATACCAGTTCATTCCACCGGTGAGCGCGTCCGTTTCAAGGACATCCCGACGAATCTCGGCCGCCTCCTCTGGAGTGAGGCCACCCGAGGACAGCTTCGCCTCGAATCGATCCGGGAATCGCCGAATCAAGTACTCCGGAAGTCGGGGGACCTGAAACGCGAACATGTACCACGATCGGAGCAGCTGTCGGCTTCGTGTCATAGACGAGATGAACGCTCCGGGGTGGGGCACGGAGACCGATGTGAACGAGCGGACGAGATCAGGTCGGCTCGCGGCCAACGACCACGCAACAGCGGCGCCCCAGTCGTGCCCGACGAGGTGTACCGGACCGCGGTCGAGTTGCTCCACGAGCGCCACGGCGTCGGCCGTCAACTCGCTGGTCCGATACGCGCGTCGTCCACGCGGCCGAGCGCCGGGGGAGTAGCCGCGCTGAGTGGGAGCGATCGTCCGGAACCCGTGCTCGTTCAGCACCGCAGACACGCCTGACCACGAGGAACCGGTCTGCGGGAACCCGTGAAGGAGAAGGACGACGTCGCCGTCGGTCGGCCCCGAGTCGATGACGTCGAACGTCAACCCGTCGCGAGTGAACTGCTCCATCATTGGGCCTCTCGTCGCCGCCATATTCGAGTTCGATTGTGCCAGAGTCGAACACGTGCGAGAAGGGCCGCGCAGGCACGAATCGGCGGTCGGCGTGAGCCTTCCCACAGCACCGCTTCGAGGTTCGAGAACGAGGCCGCCACCGGAGTAACTTGTCTCCTTGCCTCGGGTGGAATCCCGGCACCCCGGTGCCGCCCGACACTCGTCTCAGCACGCGCCGCGCACCCCTCCCGCAGGCGCCACGACAGAAGGTGTGGACACGCACGCATGACCGGTTCGGCGAGCCCCCAGACGGCCGATATCGAGACCACCATCCGCGAGCGGTTCGCCCCCGTCGCTCTTGTCGTCGAAGCGAACTTCACCCCCGACGAGCTTTGTGAGGCCCAGCGAAGGCTTGGCGCGCTCATGCGCGACATGCCTGCGGGCGCACACATCGCGCTCATCACCCGGCATCCGGCGCTGATCATCACCGCTCTCGTCGGACACGCCACGATCCGGAAGTCGGACCACGACTTCTGGGATGGCTTCTTCACGGCGATAGGCGTCGATGCCGACCAGTCGTTCTCCGCCGCCGTCTCGGCTTTCGCCGGCGACATGCTCCGCGAGGCAGGACTCCGAGATGTCGCCTCTCTTCGAGCCGACGACCTGCTGCCTCTTCTCGACCTCCATGCCGGACTCACTCCGCGCACCGTCGACGCGCTGGTCGACGTGATCGAACGACACGTCTCCGCCGGGCGCGCGCCGTCGGGGACTGCGATTCTCGATCACCTGACCGAACCTGGATTCGGCCACCGCCACACCGTGCTTCCGGCCGGTTTCCGGGTCCTGCTCGAACAGGCGCCCGATATCGCCGCGACCTTCCTCGCCCGGATCTGCGCGACGCTCGTCGCAAGCGTCGCCTCACCCGGTGAGTGGAACGCCGACAGATTGACGCCTGCCACCGTCGACCTTCCGCCGACGATCCTCGCCGCGGTGCGCGAGCGTCTTGAGCGGTCGGCGTTCCTCTCCGGGGACACCGATGCGGCCGCCCTCTGCAGTGCACGATTCCCCGAACTTCGCTACGACGCGGCCGAGGGCTCGCTCACGGTGATCGTGCCGTCCGACGCGGCCGCCACGACGTGGCGCGTCTGGGCAGGCGACGCTCCCGAACAGGTCGCCGTCGGCGCCGATGAAGCCGCTGTGATCCCGGTGACGGCGGCACTGCGCGAGTGCGTCCTCGTCAGTCTGGACAACGGCGCCCGCCGTTCGGTTCCCGTCGTCCTGCCGGGCGACCCGGTTGTCCTGTTCGCCCCGGACGGTCGTGTGATGTCGCGTCATCGCACTCTGCCCGCCGGACACGTCGTCGCGCTGGTCCCGAACGATGCAGAACTTCTCGGCGCGGACCGCGCCGCGGTGCCGATCGTCGAGGCCCGGACCGGGCCGTGGGACGGGTGGCTGCTGCGCACTATCGATCTGGAGGGGCATCGCGAGCTGACCGTCCATCGTGATGGACGCGCGGGCCAGACTCGTCGGGTGCGTCCGGCCGAGAGTCCGAGCATCGAGCTTCCGGAACCGCTCGCCGGAGTCACCACGCGAGACGGCGACCCCGTCTTCGGAGAACGACCGCTCGTCGATCTGCCTGCTCACGAGGGCGACGACGTCAAGGAGTGGCGGGTCCGTGTCCGGCGCGCGGGGGAGATCGACTGGCTCGTCGACTATCCGTGGGCGGCGGAAGACTACGTGACCTCGGCCGACCCGTTCGACGGAGTCGAAGGGCCACTTCTGGGACGCTACGAGATCGTCGTCAGCGACTCGTACGGCCTCGACCTCCGTCGTGTCGCCGACATCGCCGAGGGCTTGGACGTGGTCCACGAACCCGCCGTGCGACTTCCCGTCGACAAGGGCCTCACCGAATCGACGACGGAGTTCACCGTCGACGAGGGTCTCAGCGTGGTCGACGAGACCGTCGACTTCGCGCCGGACGTCACCGAGCTGATCACGACCGTCTCGGCCGGATCAGATCAGCTTGAGTTGGTGGTCAGGCCACCGCATGCTCTCGTCCGCATCGAACGGTCCGGGGTTCCCGCCGCGTGGCAGACGAGCCTGGCCGAGCTCGACGTGACAGCCGCCGACCATCACAGGCTGGCCGTGTACGTCCCCGGCGCGGTCGACGTGTCGTTCGCGCTGCTCGACGGAAACCTCGAGATCGTCCGCGAATGGGACGCCGACGGCAGGTCGGGGGCGGAGTTCTCTCTCGCGACACGCGGTGTCGCCGACGCTGCGAAGCGGCTCGTGTCCGGCACGCTCGTGGCGCTCATCGACGACGAGTCCGGCGAGACCGACGAGGCCCCGGTGGCGACCGTCGTGCGCGGTGGCGACCGAACCGTCGTACCGAGTGTTGTGGTCGAGGACCCGCTGATCAACGAATGGATGAGTCTCGACGCAGCGCACGCGGAGGAGACCAGTGCGCCCGCAGACGAACCGCTGCTCGACCCGGCCGAAGCCCCGGTCGACGAACTGTTGACCGCGGATCCGACGGCGTCGCTTCTGGCGCTCGCCGACAGCCCTGTGTCACCGGACCGCGTGCCGGCGATGTTCATCCGTTCCGGACTCGCCGAACTGCCGTTCGCGCCGAGCGGGCGAACCGCCGCGTCGCACCCGAATCCGTACATCGGCTGCATGCTCGCGATGTCGGAGATCGCCGATCCGTCCGCGCCCGACCGCGACGAGGTGCAGTCGTATCTGGTCACCCGCGGCGGAGACGAGATCCTTCGGCTTCTCGCGTCGGGTCGGATGAGTGACCCGCGCACCGGGGTGTTCGACCGGAACGTGCTCGCGGTCGACGCCATGAGCCGCGATCAGGTCGACATGCTGTTCCAGCACTTCCGCATCGTCCCGGGACCGGTGCTCGATCTCGACATGCGCACCAGCGCGACCATCGACGCCTTCCATCGGCGGGTGGACTGGATGGCCGACTCGGTGAGTCTGGAAGCTCCCCGCCACGTGAACACCATGCTGCGCGACGTCCGCCGTTCGTCGCCGGAGATGTACGACCTGATCGCCGCGCGCAATGAAGCGCTGGACGGCGTCGACACCGGAGGCAATCCGTGGATGCTGCTGTCGATGCAGTCGATGTGCTTCGCGGCCGTCGCGCGTCTGCAGGCTCATGGCCGATTGAAGCAGGGCGGCCTCACTGACGAGGGGCGTGCGATGTGGGCTCGGCTCGCGGACTACTTCCCGGGAATGGTGTCGACCGACGTGCTGATGGCGAACGCCGTCGCAGTGCGGGCCGCTGCGCTCGCGCGCGGCTGACTCAGCCTGCGTGTCGGACGGCGTCGACGTCGACTCCCGCTTCGCGGTGCAGCGCCTTCCGCAGCCCCGACCCGGTCGAGTAGCCGGCGGCGTGTGCGGCACGAGTGATCGTGGCGCCGTGGCGGAGGCGATCGATCGCGACATTCAGGCGCGACCGCACACGCCACTGGTGCAGGCCGATGCCTGTCTCGGCGACGAACAGACGTTGAAGGTGGCGGGTGCTGACGCCGTGGCGTGCGGCGATCTCGTCAAGGGGTTCTGTCGAGAGTCCTATCTCCCGGGCCACGGTCGCGGCGACCGGATGGGTCGGCGACGGAAGTGCGAAATAGGGTCCGCCGAGAGTGGTGAGGACGTTGTCGAGTGCTTCCCGGAACACGGACACCTCGGCAGCGGTGCTCGGCGCCGCCCCGAGTAGGGCGGTCATCACCGTGGTGATCGACGGCCTCACTCCGAGCCGGTGGACGCGTTCGGGCGGGATCGTCGTGGGGGACAGCAGCGGGCCGAGGACGAGGCTGCCCGGTGCGTAGCGTGCGGCATGAGGGACGTCGGGGGCGAGCCACACCGACTCCTGCGGACCGAGGACGACCTGTTCTCCGTCGATCTCCAGGCGTGCCGACCCGGCACTCACATACACCAGATGGGGCTCGGGGTGACTGTGCGTCGGGTGACCGAGGAATCTGATCGAGTTCTCGGGGACGAGCGTCGCCAACCGGCCTGGCACGTGGTCCATCGTCAGCCTCCTGAAGGTCCGTCGTGTCCGGTCCGTCTCCAAATCGTGTCGGGTTGGGATCAGTGGAGACCGATCGAGGGTTTAGCTTAGGGTTGCCTAATGATACGGCGCGGGGTTCGTCATGCCTACCCGACCCCGCGCCCGAGACTCGAGAAGAAGGTCCTCATGCGTAAACCTCGCGCGATTCCCGCGGTGCTCGCCGCAGTGCTGGCAGTGCTCGCTCTGGCGATCTCGGCCTGCTCGTCGAGCTCTGACGACAGTTCGTCGGGTGAGAAGCGAACCGTCGCCACCGACCAAGGAAGCGTCGAGATCCCGGCGGCGCCCAAGCGCGTGGTGGTCCTCAACTACGCTCTCGCAGGTTACCTGTACGACCTCGATGTCCCGGTCGTCGGCGTGACGACCCAGGCGACCGACGAGAAGGGTGAATTCGCCAAGCAGTGGGCCGACAAGGCCACCGAGCAGGGAACCGCCTTGCTGCCCTGGAGTGCAGACGGCTTCGACATGGAAGCGATCCTCGAGCAGGATCCCGACCTCATCGTCGCCGGCGGTCTCGGATTCCCGCTGAAGCATGCGACCACCGCATATGCCGAACTCTCGAAGATCGCACCCACGGTCATCGTCAGCGGGGATCTCACCGACTGGCAGGGACAGTACGAGTTCCTCGCGGACAAGGTGTTCGGCAAGCCCGAGGTGTATCGCGACGCGGTGTCGGCGTACGACGCCCGGATCGCCGAGGTCAAGAACAACATCACCGTGCCCGCGGGGGAGTCGGTGTTCCTGTCGATGCTGGCCGACGGACGTGCGTTCGTGCTGATCGAGGACCGCGGTCTGCCGAAGGAGTTCGCGAAGGTGGGCTTCCGTCCCGCGCCGCTGTTCGCAACCGGCCGATTCAAGCCCTACACCGCAGGCGGTGACAGTTTTGAGCTCTCCACCGAGCAGGTCGGTCAGGTCCTGACACAGCCGACCCTGTTCCAGGCCGGGTTCAACGCCGACGTGACCACGGTCGCCGACATGCGCAAGCAGCCGATCTGGTCGGCGCTGCCTTCGTTCACGAACAATCAGGCCTTCGACCTGCCCTACTGGGTGCAGCGCAGCGACTTCGACGAAGCTATGGAACTGCTCGACATCATCGAGACGAAGTTCAAGAAGTAGAAGTAGAGGAATCATGGCCAAGCTCCGGATCACGCCCCTGCCCATCATCCTGCGGCGACTGACCGTTCTCGACGTCGGTGATGTCACCGACCGCATGCGGAGGGTGACGCTCGGCGGTCCGGAGCTGGGCTGTTTCGACCGTGACGGACTCTCGCTTCCGGCCTTCACCAGCGAGGCGTTCGACGATCACGTCAAACTGATCTTCACCGCGGAGGGCGACATCGCCGATGCGCTGCCCGCACAGCGGGAGCTGGGAATCGAATGGGGTGTGTCCGAGCATCGGCTGACCCGCGACTACACGCCGGTTCACGTCGATGTGGAGGGCGGATCGATGGCGTTCGACTTCGTCGTTCACTCAGATGGCAAAGATCGCGGACCCGCGGAGACCTGGGCGTGCGCCGCTGCTCCGGGCGACGAGCTCTGGATCGTCGGCCCGAAGTCGTCGACCGTGGTTCCGGCCGACGCGGAGTGGGCCCTGCTCGCGGGAGACGAGACCGCCCAACCCGCTGTTGAACGATTCCTCCTCGACCGGCCGATCGCGGGCCCGGCCCGCATCGTCCTCACGATCGCCGACGATTCCGCGCGACGCGAACTGCCCCTGGGGCCCGACGACACCATCACCTGGGTGGTCGCTGCACCCGGTGATCGAGACGCCCTCGTCGCCGCCGTTCGTGCGGTGACACCGCCCCCGGGTGTGGCGTACGTGTGGGCCGCGGCGGAGAGTCGGTCGCTTCTCGCTGTCCGCAAGTACGTCGCGCGCGAGCTCGCCGTCCCCAAGGACCATGTCGACATCACGGGCTACTGGCACCGACGGGAACCCGAAGCGCTGCCCTCGTCAGACGAGTCCGCAGTTGCCGTCAATCGGCTCGAACTCGTCGAATCCCCAGTCACCTGGTTCGCGGTCCGTGCAGCACTGCGGCTCGGACTGCTCGAGCTGGTCGACGCCCACCACCCGCACCGCGCAGCGCTTGCCGCGCATCTGGTACTTCCCGAGGGCCGCATCGATCCACTGGTCGAGGTCCTTCTCGCGTGCGGCGTGTTGGCAGAGGACAACGGCCGTCTCGTACTCGGCGAGGTCGGCGACACGCTGCTCACCGACCCCCATGAAGCGGAGGTGTTCGACGGCGCGGAAGCGGACAAGATCCTGGCACTGAAGGATCTCGCCGAGGCGTTGCCGACCGGTCGGTCGGCGTGGGAGACGACAACCGGCCAGACCTTCGCCGCTCACGTACAGTCGTCGTCCGCGGATTTCGCGGAACTGATCGACGAGAGCAGCGGCCGAGTGTTCCTCATGCCGGCCGTCGCCGCCCTGACGGCGTTCGCTGATCAGAAGACGATCGCGTTCTGCGGACCCGGCGCAGCCGTCGTCGCCGACGGACTGCAGGCCGCTGGGCGCGTCGACGGCGCCCGAACGACGATCATCGGAACCAGCGCCGAGGTCGATGCGCTGCGTGCGTCGTCGACTGGTGATCACGAGTACTCCGACTGCCCGCTCGTCGACGGGCCTCCCGTCGACCTTCTTGTCGGAGTCGATGCGCTCAGTCATCTCAACGACCAGGAAGCGGTAACGTTGTTGCGTTCGGCCTCCGGACGTGCGTCATCCGTGCTCCTGATCGAGTCGACATCGGCCGACGCCCTCGGCACCGGCGAACTCGAGGAGGCGCTGATCCACCTCGCAGCGGTCGGGGAGTCACCGCGAAACGCGGACCGGCTGTCGACGGTCGCAGAAGCCGCCGGGTGGAGAATCGCCGACACAGTCGCGCTCGGTTGGGGAGTGGACGCAGTCACGCTCACCGCCACGACGTGACCGGCGATCCGACAGCGGTCGAAACGCGGCGGTACGTTCGAGCCGTCGGGCGACACCGGGTCATCTGGTTCATCGCAGCCCTCGCACTCCTCGCAGCGGTGTGTGTCGCGAGCGTCGCAGTGGGCTCGGCGCTGCTCCCGCCGTCGACGGTGTGGGACGCGCTGACCTCCTACAACGGCAGCATTGACCACATCACTGTGCGTGATGTCCGCGTTCCGAGAACGGCGATCGGCGTGATGGTCGGTGCGGGACTCGGTGTGGCCGGTGCGTTGATGCAGGCGGTGAGCCGCAATCCGCTCGCCGATCCCGGAATCCTCGGAGTCAACGCCGGCGCAGGGCTCGCTGTTGCGCTCGGCGTCGCCTACCTGGGCCTCACGCAGATCTCGGAGTTCATCTGGCTGGCGCTCCTCGGTTCGGTGATCGCGGCCGTATTGGTCACTGCCATCGCGGCGCGCGGGCCGGGCGGGGTGACGCCGCTGAGGCTCACTCTCGTGGGCGTCGCGATGACGGCGGTGTTCAACGGCATGAGCATGAGCTTGTCGTTGGTGAATCCCGCCCGCTTCGAGCACGTCCGATTCTGGGGAGTCGGGACCATCGCGGATCGCCCGCCGGGGACGGCGGGCTTCATCGCCCCGTTCGTCATCGCCGGTCTGGCTCTCGCGGTGATCGGTTCGCGGTCACTCAACGCCCTTGCTTTGGGGGACGATGTCGCGCGTGGCGTCGGTGTCCGAGTCCGCACCACACAGGTGATGGGGCTTGTCTCGCTCGTCCTCCTGTGTGGCGCAGCCACTGCCGCTGCCGGGCCGATCGCATTCGTCGGGCTCATGATCCCGCACGCGGTTCGCCTCGTCGCGGGTGTTGATCAGCGGTGGGTGATCCTGTACTCGGCTGTGGCCGGACCCATTCTGCTGCTGTCCGCCGACATCGTCGGACGACTCGTCCTGTGGCCCGCGGAACTGCAGGTCGGTGTGATCACGCCGCTCATCGGTGCACCGATTCTGATCTGGCTGGTCCGACGGAAGGCGGTCCGATGACCGTGCATAGACGATCGGTGATCGTCGGACTCCTACTCATCTCGATCATCATCGGTTGTGTTCTCCTGTCGTTGTCCCTCGGCCGGTCGGGCCTGACGATGACCGACCTGGTTGATCTGCTCGGCCCCGACGCGTCGAAGAAGCAGGTGTTCGTCTACGAACGACGTGCGCCGCGCGCGTTCGCGGCGGTGCTCTTCGGCGCGTGCCTCGGTGTCAGTGGTGCGCTGTTCCAATCGTTGACCCGCAACGCGCTGGGCAGCCCGGACGTCATCGGACTGAACTCGGGCGCGTACACGGGCGTGATTGTGGTGCTCATGATCGGCGGCTCCGGTTTCGGTGAGCTCGCCGTGGGCGCGGTCGTCGGCAGCCTCGCGGCGGCGCTCGCCGTGTTCTTCCTCGCTTATCGGCAGGGCCTGGCGGGTTTCCGGTTGATCATCGTCGGCATCGCCGTGAGCGCGGTGCTGTCCTCCTTCAATCATTGGTTCAGTGTGCGCGCGGACCTCGACGAGTCGATGCGCGCCGCGATCTGGGGTGCGGGCTCGCTCAACGGAATGACGTGGACTCCTCTCATCATCACCGCCTGCGTCGCATCAGTGATGGCGCTGAGCCTGCCTCGGCTGGCTTTCCTCACCCGGGCCCTCGACCTGGGCGAGGACACTGCCGCGTCGCTCGGCGTGCGGGTGGAACGGACCAAGCTCGTGATGGTGGTCGTCGGCGTGGTCTTCACCGCCATCGTCACCGCGGTGGCCGGCCCGATCGGATTCGTCTCGCTCGCCGCGCCGCAGATCGCGAAACGGCTCCTCGGCCGGCCATCGTTGAGCCTGATCGGGTCGGCACTGGTGGGCGCCGCAGTGCTCGCGATCGGCGACCTGGCGGCCCAACACTTCCTCGGCGACGTCCACCCGCCGGTGGGCGCCGTCACTGTCACGCTCGGCGGCCTCTACCTCGTCTGGCTCCTCCTCCGCGAATCGTCGAAATGACACTGGCGCGCGACTCTAGGCGGCGTTCATCGCGACGCCCAGCAACGGCTGATCGTCCGGCGCGAGGGCGTACCCGCGATCCCACGGAAGTCGGTGGCTCATGTCCGACCACACGAGTTGAACCGCCTGGAACCCGCGTCCGAACAGCAGCGCCGTGACTCGGAGCGGCGACGTGTCGATCACGTCGATCGCGGTGAAATCCGACCCCGGCGCGCTCGACAGGCCGGCCAGGGTGGAGCCCGAGCCGAAGTCGGGCCGCGCGACGATGAGTGCGGCGGCCTCATTGAGGACCGGGCCCGCGTGTTCCGGTGCGACACCGGTGATGACGAGCTCGGGGCGGCCGAGCTCGGTGAGCCCGGTGGTGTACGCGATCGCCGGCGCCGAGTCGTCGCCGTACACGCCCGTGACCGCCCATGACCCGGCGGCGATGAGGGCGAGCGCGTGTCCGACCAGATCGTCCGACCCGCTGCAGCGGGGGTCCCATTCACACATGTTCACTCCTTCGGTTCCGCGGTCCGTCGGCGACGAATCACTCATGTGTTCGATCTGGTGGAACTGTAAACCCGGGGTACGACAGAACGGACTAAAGGCACTCTGACGTGCGCGGATGCTGATTTCGAGGCACGATCAACGGTAGGTCCGCCGTTCCGTGCGGTCCGCACGATCACGAAGGGACACCGGTCATGGCAGGAACGTTCAAGATCAAGAAGAACGCGGGCGGCAAGTACTACTTCAACCTCGTCGCCGGAAACGGTGAGGTGGTCGCGACGAGCCAGCCGTACGCATCGAAGGACGGCGCGATCAAGGGGACCGAAGCCGTTCAGCGCGCCGCAGACGGCGCGAAGGTCGTCGAAGAGGAGTGACCCAAGAGGCACGACCGCCACGACGACTACAGTGGTGGTCGTGCCAGGACGTATCCCCGATCGCGACATCACCGCGATCCGCGAACAGACGCGGATAGAGGACGTCATCGGCGAATACGTCGCGCTCCGACGCGCCGGCGCAGACAGCATGAAGGGGCTGTGCCCGTTCCATGACGAGAAGTCGCCGTCGTTCCACGTTCGGCCCAACCACGGCCACTTCCATTGCTTCGGCTGCGGCGAGGGCGGCGACGTCTACACATTCCTCCAGAAGCAGGAGCACATCAGTTTCGTCGAAGCCGTCGAGCAGATGGCCGACCGCATCGGGTACCGCATCGACTACCAGGGCGGCGGAACGACGATCACGCGTGACCGCGGCACCAGGGCGCGCCTCGTCGCCGCGAACGCGGCCGCGCAACGCTACTACGCCGAACAGCTCCGCACGCCCGACGCGCAGACCGCGCGCGACTTCCTGACGGGCCGTGGATTCGACGGCGCCACCGCGGAGAAGTTCGGCTGCGGATACGCGCCCGCCGGGTGGGACACCATGACCAAGGCTCTCCAGGCGCAGGGTTTCGCGTTCTCCGAACTCGAAGCGGCGGGCCTCTCGAAGCAGGGCCGCAAAGGGCCCATCGATCGGTTCCATCGTCGACTGCTCTGGCCGATCCGCAACCTCGGCGGCGACGTCATCGGATTCGGCGCCCGCAAGCTCTTCGACGACGACAATCTCGGCAAGTACATGAACACGCCCGAGACGATGCTCTACAAGAAGTCGCAGGTGCTGTTCGGCCTCGACCTCGCGAAGAAGAACATCGCGCGCGGTCACCAGGTGGTGATCGTCGAGGGTTACACCGACGTCATGGCGATGCACGTGGCGGGTGTCGAGACTGCGGTCGCCTCGTGTGGCACCGCGTTCGGTGAGGACCACCTCGCCCTGATCCGTCGACTCATGATGGACGACTCGTACTTCCGTGGTGAGGTGATCTACACGTTCGACGGCGATGCTGCAGGTCAGGCTGCTGCATTGAAGGCGTTCGAAGGTGAGCAGGCCATCGCGGGGCAGACCTTTGTGGCCGTCGCCCCCGACGGGATGGACCCGTGTGAGCTCCGCCAGGAGTCGGGGGACAGTGCTGTCCGCGACCTCATCGCGCGACGCATCCCGATGTTCGAATTCGCGATCAAGGCGCTCATCCGCAATCACGACCTCGACACCGCGGAAGGCCGCGTGGGCGCACTGCGTGACGCAGTCCCGGTGGTCTCTCGGATCCGGGACGTCGCACTGCGAGACGAGTACGCGCGCCAACTCGCCGGTTGGGTCGGCTGGGACGACGTCGGACAGGTCCTCGTGCGTGTCCGAGGCATGGCGAAGAAGGGCGGCGGCGCCCGACAGAAGGGCCGCAACGTCGGACGTGTCCGACCCGAAGCGATGTCCACGCCGCCCACCGCCCGGCCGTTGCCGAACGATCCCCGACTGTGGGCGCAGCGTGAGGCCCTCAAGGCGGCGCTGCAGTACCCGGCGATCGCGGGCACCGTCTTCGACTCCCTGCCGGGCGAGTGCTTCAGCGACCCCTCGTACCGTCGTGTGCGCGAGGCGATCTCCGACGCAGGCGGGACGGCGAGCGGACTCGGCGGCGCCACCTGGGTGGACGCCGTGATTCAGGCCGTCGACGACGCGGCTTTCACTCCGCTCGTCACCGAACTCGCCGTCGAGCCGATGCCCGTCGAAGACGACAAGGTGCCGCGCTACATCTCCAGCGTTCTCGCCCGCTCCCAGGAAGTGTGGGTGGGCTCGCAGATCGCCGACATCAAGTCGAAGCTGCGCAGGATGTCGCCCGGCGGTGATCCGGACGGATACAACGCACTGTTCGGCGACCTCGTCGCGCTCGAGGCCTACCGCCGCAGCCTCCTAGAGCAGGCGTTCGAACCGGGTGCCGACGCAGTCTGACGACATTCGGACAATTCCGGGTCGTCGCATGAGATGACACGGCGGGTTCTATCGTGAGACAACGTAATTCGTAGCTCAGCCGGGAGGACCCCCATGTCTGAAACAACCACGGACGCGCCACAAGCGTCGTCCGGCGTTCGCGAACTCACCATTCGGGCGGTCGTCCTCGGCGGTCTGATCACACTGGTGTTCACCGCGGCGAACGTCTACCTCGGGCTCAAAGTGGGTCTCACCTTCGCGACGGCCATCCCGGCGGCCGTCATCTCGATGTCTGTGCTGCGCTACTTCAAGCACCACACGATCATGGAGAACAACATCGTCCAGACGATCGCGTCTGCGGCGGGCACGCTCTCGGCGATCGTGTTCGTGCTGCCGGGTCTGATCATGATCGGCTGGTGGTCGGGCTTCCCGTACTGGACGACGGTGGCGGTGTGCGCGATCGGCGGCATCCTCGGCGTCATGTACTCGATCCCGCTGCGGCGAGCGCTCGTCACCGGGTCCGACCTCCCGTACCCCGAAGGTGTCGCAGCCGCTGAGGTTCTCAAGGTCGGGGAGGCCTCCGAAGCACATGCGGCCGACATCGACTCGAAGGGCGTCGACCAGAACCGCGGCGGTATGCGGGCCATTGTGGTCGGCTCACTGGGCGCAGCGTTCTTCTCACTTCTCGGCTCCCTCAAGCTCGTCGCGACCGAGGCGTCGGCGGCGTTCAAGGTGGGTTCGGGCGCGACGATGGTCAGCGGCAGCCTCTCCCTCGCGCTGATCGGTGTCGGGCACCTCGTGGGTGTCGCAGTCGGTGTCGCCATGGTCGTCGGCCTGGTGATCTCGTTCTTCGTAATGCTGCCCATCCGCACCTGGGGTTCGGGGCCGGCCGCTGACGAGAGCCTTCTCGACTTCGTGAGCGGCGTCTTCTCCAGCGAAGTCCGCATGGTCGGCGCCGGTGCGATCGCGGTCGCCGCGATCTGGACGCTCGCCACGGTGATCGGTCCGATCATCAAGGGCATCATCGCGGCCATGGCGAGCGCCAAGGCGCGCAAGGCGGGCACCGTGGTGGACGTGACCGAGCGCGACATCCCGATTCAGTGGGTCGGCCTCACCGTGGTCCTGGCGATGATTCCGATCGGATGGCTCCTGTGGGACTTCGCGGCCGACTCGCACATCTCCGATTCGCTGGCAGGCATCATCGCAGTCAGCATCGTGTTCGTCCTGGTGATCGGATTGGTCGTCGCTGCGGTCTGCGGCTACATGGCGGGTCTGATCGGTTCGTCGAACAGTCCGATCTCCGGTGTCGGAATCCTCGTCGTCCTCACCGCTGCACTGTTGATCAAGGTCACGCACGGCCCGACGGACGACCCGAATCAGATCGACGCGTTGATCGCGTACACCCTCTTCACTGCGGCAGTCGTCTTCGGCGTCGCGACGATCTCGAACGACAATCTGCAGGACCTCAAGACCGGCCAGCTGGTCGGCGCCACGCCGTGGAAGCAGCAGGTGGCACTGGTCGTCGGTGTGCTGTTCGGTTCGGCGATCATCCCGCCGATCCTCAGCCTGATGAACAACGCTTTCGGATTCGTGGGATCGACGAACGCCGAGGGCGCGGAAGGCACGCTCTCGGCTCCCCAGGCGAATCTGATGTCGACCCTCGCCAAAGGCGTGTTCGGCGGTGACCTCAACTGGGCCCTCGTCGGCCTCGGCGCCCTCATCGGCATCGCCGTGATCGTCGTCGACGAGACGCTGAAGCGCAGCACGTCGAGCATGCGTCTGCCCCCGCTCGCCGTCGGCATGGGCATGTACCTGCCGATGTCGCTGACCCTCACGATCCCCATCGGCGCGTTCATCGGGCGCTACTACGACTCGTGGGCCTCGCGTGACGCAGTCGACGGCGACCGCAAGAAGCGACTGGGAATCCTCCTCGCCACCGGCCTCATCGTCGGCGAGAGCATCTACGGCGTGATCTTCGCGGGCATCGTCGCGGGCACGGGCAGGGAGGCGCCGCTGTCGATCGTCGGCGACGGATACGGCGACGGTGCTCAGCTCGTCGGCATCGCTGTGTTCGTGGCACTGGTCTTCGGCCTGTACCGCTACACCCAGCTGCGTTCCGAACGCGACTTCGCCGCTATGAGCGGCTCGCTGAAGTAGTTGCGGAGCGGCAACGGTCATGCGAGGTCGACAAGAGAACAAGCACAGTCGAGAGGTCACTCCGCCGCCGAGAAGTACACCTTCTTGATCGGGACCGGAGTGGGAGTCCCCGTCTCGCCGTCACCGTGGTACGCGGTCCACGTGGCCGCCGACTTGTCGAAGTATGTGCCGTTCCGGCTGAACAGGAACGTGTACTTCGATCCGAGCCTGCACGAGTACGAGAACTCGAACCCACCCTCGGGCGGCTTCGGCCAGGCGCCGCCGTTTCGCGCCAGGCATCGGGTTCCGTCGGACAGTTCCACAGCCCACGGGACCGGGTCGGCAGACGGAGTGACATCGGGCAGTTCGTCAGCGCTGTATGACAAAGGCGACAGCACCGGGTCCCATGGATCACGCGAGCACAGCATCCACTCTGCTGTCTTCTTCCAGCACACCGCCCAGCCGTCGGCCGTCGTCCCGCACCGATAGAGGTCCTCCGTCCGAGCACCGAGTGCGATCTGGCACGACTCCATGAAGTTCATGAACGTTCCGACGACGGACGGGGCCGACCGGAACCCGTTGATCGGTGTTCCCTTCTTGTCGACGGCGATCACGGTGACGACCTCGGTGGCCGGCCCGGACGGTGCGGGAGCGGGCTTGGATGCGGGCAGACAACCGCACAGGATCACTGTGGTGACGGTGCCGTCCTTGATCGACTTCCCACCCTCGTAGCCGAGTCGGTATCCGGTCCGTCTGCCCTCGTCGGCCGGAAAGAGGGCAACACCGTCGGTGTCGCTCCACGGGTCGCCGTACAACTCGATCGCCCGAGTGCCCGGCGTTCCACGGGTGACTCCGTCGATGGTGACGCCTGCGCTTCCCGGCGGATCGCCGGGGGCGATCTCGACGAGCTTGTCGGCGCTGTCGAACGTGTAGGTGCAGTCGCGCCAGACGTACACGGTGCGGTCGCCGCGCGACGTCGGCTGCGTTGGGAAGTCGGGGTTGGCCGCACGGATGTCACTGAGGGCGTCACCGAGGGAGATGTCGCCGCGCGATGTGGTCGACAGTCGAGTCGCGGCGTCACGAGAGTTCTGTGCTGCGGTCAGGCGGGCGCTGAGCTGGGCAGCGTTGTCGGCGGTCACGAAGAGGCCGCCGCCGTTTGTGGCGACACACGCCAGCGACGGTGCATCGGTCCGGAACCCGACTGCGCTGACCGTCACGTCGGGTCGAGTCGTGTGGATCGCCTTCGCGGTCTCACAGGGATCCGGTGCACACGTGGGCTCACCGTCGGAGATGAGAACGATGGATGCCGGACCGGTGGACGGCAGCTGATCGACCGCTGTCTGCAGTGCGTTCCCGATCGGCGTGAACCCTTGCGCGCGGATCGAAGCGAGCTGTGCTGACACGGATGTCGCAGTGAGCGGGCCGAGCGGAATCGCGGTGACGACGTCGGTGCAGCCGCGTCGTCGAGGTGTCCCTTCGGCCGGGAGGGTTGAGCCGAACGTGACCACGCCGAAGTCGGTCTCGGGTGGGAGCGCGGTGCTGAGGTCGACCGTCGCCTTCTTGGCCGCGTCGATGCGGGGCCCGGGTGCGTCGGCGGTGTTCATCGAGTCGGATGCGTCGAGCACCACGATCGTAGGGATCGGCTGGGGTGTGACCTGGCTGTCATCCGACGTCGCACGGGTGGCGGCGCCATCGATCGGTGAGGGCGAGCAGCCCGTGAGAACGAGGCTCACGATCGCGGTGAGGAAGACGACCGTTGAAGCCGGTCGCGTGATCGCTGAGAATCGGCGCATTCGGCGACCGTAGCGCCGTAGTCGACGTGCTGTGCCGTGATCCGGCGTGGATTCGTCGTATCGGTCGACTCGGCTCCGCTACGGGCAGGCGCGTGTCAGGCCGATGGACGGGAGGAAGAAGTACGTTGTTCCTCCGCGTTTGACGGTCCCGTACACAGCGCACAGCACAACCCCGGAACCGGTGTCGACGACGCCGCCGCGGACCCCGTTCGACGGCACGATGCTCAGCACCTTCTTGAGGCGGGAGACGGTCGCATCAAACACGACGTCGGGGATCGGTGCTGAACGTGCATGGCGACCGACTGCGTCGATGACGGTATCGGTGAGCCCGCCGAGAGGCGAACCGAGACCACCGCGCAACGATTCGAGGTTGAACCACGCGACGTGGACACCCGACTTGTCGCCGAAATCGGCGAACACCCCGACGGGAAGGAAGCCGTAGAGGATCTCACCGCGTTTGACCGCGTTCACGCTCACGTTAGCGACGGTCAAATTGCCGATTCCGGGTGTGTACGGTCCGGCGACGGCCCCGCCGACTGCGACGGGCAAGGTGAGGTCCAGACTCAGGCCGACGGTCGGTGTGAACGTGGTGATGCCGAGCTGGCGGAGGAGTCGATTCGCGCCCTCCACGCCGTCGACCGGGGTGGGGGCCGCCTGGGCGGAGATCGGATTGAGCGCGAGTGCGGCATCGATGGCTCGTGCACCGGGCGCAGTGATCGCGTCCGCGGCACGGCCGACGATCTGTGTCGACTGCGACACGGCGGAAGTCACACGGTCACGGCCACGGGCGACGATGGAGGTCACCGGCAAACGATACAACGAACATTGGCACGGTGTGGTCTCTGGCGATCAGGGTCACATCCGACGTCAGACTCGTTCCGACGACTCGGTAGGCTCTTCTTCGCCCCGTTAGCCAAGTTGGTTAAGGCCCCGCTCTCATAAAGCGGTCATTCGTCGGTTCGAGCCCGACACGGGGCACTCCACGACGTAGGGCAGGGGAGGGCCGGGATGCGAGACCCGCTGGCTGCCCCCGCCCTACGTCCGAGTTCGATGTTCTTCGATGTCTGCACGGCGCTTGTCGGCGGACTGATCGCGCTGGCCAATTTCGAGATGTCCACCGCGATTCACCTCGCGGATGCGCTGATCTGCGCGTCGCTCGCTCTGCGCCGGATCTCACCGAGTCTGATGATGGTCACCGCGGTGGTGTCGGCGACGATCCAGGTGGTGTCGCTGGAGGTGTCGGCGCTGTCGTTGGCCTACACCGTCCTGTTCTTCACAGTCGGCGGGCATCCGGATCGACGCGTCCGGCGGGGCTCCCTGGTGGTCGCGCTCGTCGGCTCGGTCGTCGCAGGTTTCACCATTCCGCGGGCATTTCCGTCGGGCATCGCCGACCCGGAACCCGGCAACCTCATCTGGGGAGCGCTGTTCGCGTCCGCGGGCGCAGCGTTGTTCGTCGTCGGCGGATGGGTGACCGGATTCATCAGCTATCAACGCCGCACGGTCGCCGCCGCCGAGGTCAGTGAGACGATCGCCGAACTCGAGCGCCGACGTGTTCTGGATCTGTACGACGAGCAGGCCGAACGCTCGCGTTTGGCCCGGGACATGCACGACGTGGTCGCGCATTCATTGGCAGTGGTGGTCGCGCAGGCCGAGGGCGCCAGGTACACCTTGGACGCCAATCCCGAGGCCGCTCGCGATGCGCTCGGAGTCATCGCGGACACGGCGCGAGAAGCCCTCTCCGACGTGCGATCAGTCCTCGAAGAGCTGCGCAGCACGTCGACCGCCGAAGAGATCAGCCGGTCCGATCGTGAGCAGTTGTTCACTCGGATGCGTGCGGCGGGCATGGCGATCGTCGCCACCGACGACGGCGATGTGGCCGACGTCGGTCCGGCCGCGACCCGCGCCGCGTTCGGTGTGCTCACCGAGGCGTTGACCAACGCGCTCAAGTACGGCGACCTGGCCCGTCCGGTGACGGTCCACCACGACTGGTCGCACGGGTGCACGCTGACCGTGCGCAACACCCTCTCCGACGACCCGCTCGCGCCTGGTGGAGCCCACCACGGGATCATCGGCATGACGGAACGAGCCGCGCACGCAGGCGGCACACTGCGCTCCGCACGTGACGGCGACGACTGGCTCGTCGTCCTGAACATCCCGAACCAGGAAGGACTGCCGAGATGATCCGCGTCGCCCTCGTCGACGATCAGCCGCTGTTCCGCGGAGGCATCGCGATGATCCTCGAGAGTCAGGCCGACATCGAGGTGGTCGCCCAAGAGTCGTCGGCACTCGACTTGCTGGCGATGGTCGAACGCGATGCACCAGACGTGATCCTCATGGACGTCCGCATGCCGGGAGTCGACGGGATCACCGCCACTTCGTCACTGGTCCGCGAACTCGGCGAGTCCGCTCCTCGGGTGCTTGTTCTGACGACGTTCGACGTCGATGAGGCGGCCGCCTCCGCGATCGAGGCGGGAGCGAGCGGCTTCGTCCTCAAAGATGCGCAGCCCGACTTCCTGCTGGCTGCGGTCCGGGCCGTCGCGGACGGCAGCCAAGTGGTCGCCGCATCGGCTACACGACGCCTGTTCGAACGGCATCGAGCTCGCGCCGCGGCGACCCCCGGACCCGAGTACAACGACCTCACGCCCCGTGAACGCGAGATCCTGATCCGCGCGGCGCGCGGCCTGTCGAACGCCGAGATCGCGGCAGCCGAGTTCCTCTCGGAGGCGACGGTGAAGACGCACATCTCGCGGATCCTGTCGAAGCTGACTCTGCGCGATCGTGTGCAACTCGTGGTGTACGCGTATGAGCACGACCTGGTCTGATCGCGGCTGTCGACGGCCGCGTGTACATCGTGAGATGTACACGGCCACCTCCTCGGGGACGACGTGATCGGGTACTCGTGGCCGATGTGTAAGGCCTGGTCACGGCCATAACGTTGGTGTCATGACAAACACCGACAACACCGTGGCAGTGGCCATGCGCAATGTGTCCAGGACGTACGGCGACCCGGCCAATCCGATCCACGCGCTCCGCGACGTGAGCGTGGACATCCGGCGCCGCGAATTCACCGCGATCATGGGGCCCTCGGGCTCGGGCAAGTCGACGATGATGAACGTGATGGCCGGCCTCGACGAGGCCACCTCCGGTCAGATCTGGCTCGGCCACAACCCGATCGTCGGCATCGGCGACACCGCCCGCACCATCCTCCGCCGCACCAACATCGGCTTCATCTTCCAGTCGTTCAACCTCGTCCCGACACTCACCGCCGACGAGAACATCCGACTGCCGTTCGTTCTGGCGGGCCGCAAGCCGACTGCCGAGCAGGAGGCCTGGATCGCCCACCTGGTCACCTCACTCGGCATCCGTGAGCGCCTCGGTCACCTGCCGTCGGAGCTGTCGGGCGGCCAGCAGCAGCGTGTCGCCATCGTTCGTGCGCTGGCCGGGCGTCCGACGATCATCCTGGCGGACGAGCCGACGGGTGCACTCGACACGCGGACCAGCCGTGAGGTGCTCACCCTGCTGACCACGGCGGCCCGCGAGTACGGACAGGGCATCGCGATGGTCACCCACGATCCGGTGGCGGCGTCGTACGCCGATCGAATCCTGGTGCTCGCAGACGGCCGCATCGTGGGGGAGTACCGCGGTCTCGATCCGCGGCAGATCTCCGATCTCCTCATCAACCTGCAAGGAGCTGCCGCATGAAGGCCACGAGTTCCCGCCTGACAGTCGGGTCGATGCGCGAACTGTCGGCGATCGGCGTCGTCTGCGGGCTGAGCGCGATGTACGCGACCGCGCTGGTGTGCGCGTCGAGCATTCTCGGCACTCTCTCTGAGGCGAAGGGCGGCAGCGCAGGCGCCGCGCTCGGCATCGTCTCCTCCGTGTTCATCCTGATCGCGCTGTTCGTGGCGGGCGTTGTCATCAGCAACGGAGTCGACACCGTCATCGCAGGCCGACGTCGGGAACTGAGTCTCCTGCGTCTGGTCGGCGCCAGCAGCAAGCAGCTGCGTGCCAGCCTGATGAACGCGGTCACCAAGGTCGCCGCGGTCGGCGCCGTCGCCGGGGTGCTGCTGGGAGTCGCGACGACGTGGATCACCCGAGTGATCTTGGTGAACCGCGGCACTCTCGATGATCTCGATTACCGCGTGTTCCCGCCGCTGGCCGTCATGGGGGCGCTCGCAGTGGTGGCGACCGCAGTGGGGGCGACCCTTGTCGGCACCCGCAGCGCCCTGTCGTCGGCCTCCGTTGTGCGCTCCACCCGAGCCGTTCGATCCTGGTTCCGTGACCTGGTGGCCGCACTCGGCATAGGCGGCGGCGTGGTCATCCTGGTCGCTGCCTGCTACCTCGGTGAGGAGGGCTCGCAGGCGGGGTTCTTCGCAGCGTTCTTCGGATCGGCGGTTCTCGCTGTCGGAATCATGATGGGCGCGGGTCGGATCGTCCCGGCGCTTGTCGCGGGTGTCGGTCGCCTCGTCGGGGCGTCACCGTCCGCGGTCATCGCCCGCAAGAACGCCGTCGCCGACCCTCAGCGGACCACCCGTTCGACGATCGGGTTGCTGATCGGAGTCACGCTCGTCACCACCATCGCCAGCGGCATGCGCTCGGTGCGTGAGTCGGTGACCGCTTGGGAGGGCATGACTCCGAAGGAAGTGCAGGAAGCTCAGCAGATCCTGTCGGTGATGTCGTCGGTCCTCATCGCGATGATCGCGATCTCAGCGGTGATCGCCGCTGTCGGCTTCGTCTCCACGATGTCGTTGACGGTGATCGGCCGGACTCGCGAGATCGGCATGCTGCGGGCGATGGGCTTCACCGCGAAGCAGATCCGGTCGATGATCACCCTCGAATCCGTCGCTCTGAGCGGCACCGCCGTCGCCACCGGACTGGTACTGGGCATCGTGCTCGGCGCTGTCGGCGCCCAGTCGTTGATCGGCTTCATGACCGAAGGATTCCCGATCGGGCTCCCGCTGCCCGCGCTCGTGACGATCGTCGTCGGAACCGTCGCGCTGGTCATCGTCGCGTCGCTGCCGCCGAGTCGACGCGCGGTCGCGATCGCGCCGGTCGACGCACTGGCCGTCGCCTGACCGGACAGACCACCGCGGCCGCCGAGGGGATGCCCCCGGCGGCCGCGGTATGTCGTGGGTGTGGCTGCTAGACGTCCGCGCGTTCGCGGGCCTTCGTGAGCGACGACCGCACAGTGGTGTCCGATTCGCGGGAGGGAACATCGAACGGCTCGGGAAGCACTTGACCCTCGCCGACGCCTTCGACCTCTGCGACGTCGCGCACCTTGGTCGACAGCGGCTTCTCGTCGACGAACAGCAGGACGATCAGTGCGGCGACGGCCAATGGGACGAAGAACAGGAAGATCGGGAGCAGCGCGTCGTTGTACGACTCGATGATCGGAATTCGGATCTGATCGGGCAGAGAGTTGACTGCTGCCGGGGTCAGGTCGTTCCGGCCGCTCGATCCGCCTGCCGCAGCTCCGGTCCCGCCGAGGCGCTCGCTGAGCAGATCGACGAGACGGGACGCGAAGATCGAGCCGACGATGGCCGAGCCGAGGGTGGCGCCGACCTGTCGGAAGTAGTTGTTCGCCGCGGTCGCGGTGCCGACGAGAGCCCCGGGGAACTCGTTCTGCACGATCAGAGTGAGCACCTGCATCGCGAGGCCCAGGCCGATGCCGAAGACGGCGAGGTAGACGCACATCAGCCAGGTCGGCGTGTCGACGTGCATGGTCGACAGCAACGCGAGGGCGATGCCGATGATCACCGAACCGACCAGCGGGAACACCTTGTAGCGGCCGGTGCGCGAAATGATCTGACCGGACGCGATCGAGGTGATGAGCAGTCCACCCATCATCGGGATCATGTACAGGCCCGCCACGGTGGCGTCGACGCCGGTGACCATCTGAATGTACGTCGGCATGTAACCGAGCGCGCCGAACATCGTGATGCCGACCATGAGTGCGGCGATGGTGACGAGCGTGAAGTTGCGGTTGGAGAACAGTTGCATCGGGATGATCGGCGTCTGAGCTCGTTTCTCGACGAACACGAACGCAACGGCGAGGACGACGGATGCGATACCGAGGCCGATGATCTGCGGGCTCGCCCAGTCGTAGGTGTGTCCGCCCCAGGTGCACATCAGCACAAGTGCGGTGGTCGCGGCGGCGATGAGTGCCATGCCCGTGTAGTCGAGCTTGGGGCGTTCGGAGTGCTGCGGCTTGGGCAGGCGCATGAAGACGATCGTCGCGGCGATGGCGAGAGCACCAAGCGGGACGTTGAGCCAGAACGCCCAGCGCCATCCGGGGCCCTCGGTGAGCCAACCGCCGAGCAATGGACCCGCGACGGATGCGACAGCGAACACCGCGCCCATGAATCCCATGTACTTTCCACGGTCACGCGGCGAGACGACATCTGCGATAGCGGCCTGCGACAGGATCATGAGGCCGCCGCCGCCGAGGCCTTGGATCACACGGCCGACGATCAGCCAGGTGATGTCGCCTGCGAGGGCTCCGACGATCGACCCTGCGATGAACAGGACGATCGCGGTGAGGATCACCGGTTTGCGTCCGAGGAGGTCGCTGATGCGCCCGTACACGGGCATGACGATGGTGCTCGCAAGGATGTACGAGGTGATGACCCACGTCATCTGATCGACGCCGTGGAGTTCGCCGACAATCGTGGGGAGGGCCGTCGACAGGACGGTCTGGTTGAGCGCAGCGAGCAGCATCGTGATCATCAATCCGATGAACAGCAGAATGATGTTCTTCTGCGACATCGAGCTCTCGCCCGGCGTCTGGGACGCCTGCGTGGTCTCGGGTGTGGTCATGTGAGGTCCTTCAAGGTGGTTCGGAAGAGTTCGACGGCGGCGGTCAGAGCCGGGGAGTCCGGGTCGTCGACGATGTCGGGGTCGAGTGTGTAGGCGTAGCGGAGGACAGCGGATCCGACCATGACGAGCGCCGTGGCACGCGCGGCGTCGTCGGCGTCGAAGCGTTCGGACAACGCTTCCGCCAGGAGCTCTTGAGACGCGATGTGGTGCTGTCCACCGCGTGCCCTCAGCTCCGGGATGGACTTGACCAGCGCACGGCGCACCGGCTCGTCTGTGCGGACGTGTCGGACGCTGCTCGCGACCGCGTGCACGACCAGCGTGGCCTTCTTCAACTGGTCCGGACCGTCGAGCAGTCCGTCGAGGGCCTCGAACGGGACCGTCGCAGGTCCCGCGCCGAGGACGGCGTCCTCCTTGGTGGGGAAGTAGTTGAAGAACGTGCGACGGGAGACGCCCGCGCGGTCGGCGATGTTGGCGACCGTCGCTGCCGTGAACCCTTCGTCGCGGACGAGGTCGATCGCCGCGTCGTGGATGCGCTGCAGCGTCTCGGCTCGTTGCCGTTCCCGTAGCCCTCCGTGTGTTTCTTGCACTAGTGCATCATTGCATGGGTGCAACTATTGCACCAGTGAATGTGACCCACGAGACTCGGATGGAATGCTTGACCTGTGATGCGACGTTGGCACTGGACATGACAGAGTCGGGACATGCGCAGGCCGTCGATGTGCGGCACCGTCGAGTGGTGGTGATCGGCGCCGGTCAGGCCGGGTTGTCGGCGGCGCATTTCCTCCAGCGTGCCGGCCTCGTCGCTGGAGTCGATTTCGAAGTGCTCGACGCCAATCCGACCGCGGGCGGCGCGTGGAGCCATCGATGGGACGCGCTGACGTTCGACCGAGTCAACGGTCTCCACGACCTACCCGAATCGGAGCTGGGTGACGCCGATCCGCGCGAGCCCGCGCGCGAAGTGATCAAGCGCTACTACAGCCGCTACGAGACGGAGAATGGACTATCGGTCGACCGACCCTGGCGTGTTCGGTCGGTCACCAGGATCGATGACGGCGCCTCCGGAGTGGGGCCGGTCGAACGTTACGAGGTCACGGCGGAGCATCCGGACGGTCGGACTGCGGTCTACCGCGCGGGCGCAGTCATCTCGGGTACCGGAACGTGGGACCACCCGTACGTGCCGTGGTACCCGGGCGCATTCGGTGGTCGACAGCTGACCACGCGCGACTTCACGTCGCCGGCTGATTTTGTGGGCCGTCGAGTGCTTGTCGTCGGAGGCGGCATCTCTGCGGTCCAGTTTCTGCAGATGCTCGACGAAGCCGGTGTCGACACGCTGTGGTCGACGCGGACGCCCCCGCGGTGGCGGGAGGCTCCGTTCGACCCGATGTGGGGCCTCGATGTCGAGAACAGCGTCGCTGCGCGGACCAGAGCGGGTCTGCGGCCGCTGAGTGTCGTCGCCGCAACGGGGCTTCCGCTCACCGCCGAGGGGCGTGCCGATGTGGAACGTGGGCTGCTCGTGTCCCGCGGGGCCATCGCTGCGCTCACCGACGACGGGGTCGATTTCGCCGACGGCACCCACGAATCAGTGGACGTGATCCTCTGGGCCACCGGTTTCCGGGCGGCGCTCAGTCACCTCGCGCCGCTGGGAATCCGCGACCCGGCCGGTGGCGTGCTCATGGCAGACGACGACGTGAGCGTCATCGTGTCACCGGGTCTGTTTCTCGTCGGCTACGGCAGAAGTGCGTCGACGCTGGGCGCCACTCGTGCCGGACGCCGTGCGGCGCGAGCCGCTGTCCGTGCGACCGATGTCAGTGCAACCGATGTCAGGGAGCCCGCAGAGTCAGTGACTGGTTGAGAGCGCCGAAGGGCCCCGACTCGTCGTGGAGGACGCTCGACGTCAGCCCGATTCCGTTGGGGCCGAACGATACCGACGTGTCGAAGCCGACCCACTCGCCGTGCGGTTCGCGGAACACGTGTGCGGTGAGGTCGAGGTTCGGGTAGGCGATTTTCGTCGGATCCATACGGGCCGACATGCCGTTCGCGATGTCGAACATCCGGGTGGCGTGTGACAGTGGCCGGACGGTCTCCGTGTCCACGAGAGGATGCGGAGACCGCGCCCATACCGTTCCGCGACCGGGTTCTCGGAGGAGCCGTCGAACCTCCGCGGATGCGATGTATCCGCCCCGCCACACCTGCGAGGCATCCCATGGCTCGTGTGCGTCGACCGGGGGAATCGGGTCGAAGGCGGTGCCCGCGACGGATGACGTGTCGGACGGAGTGGTGAGCCAGGCGCGCAGGCGGACGATCACTCGGCCGCCGTACGAGAGGGTGCCTTCGACGAGTTCGATGGTCCGACCCGGCCGGATCACCTCGGCTGCGAGGTCGACCTCGCCGATCGGCATGATCCCGAGGATGTCGAAGGAGAGTCTGCTGATCACCAGGTCGCCGCGGCGTGCCGCATGATCGGTTTCGACCACATGCGTGAGCAGCCCGAGCGGCGCCGCGATGTGCTGCTCGTCCAACGACCACGCGCCCTGCACGTGATTCGTCGCCCGATACCGACCGTTGCCGAGGGCGTGGAAGTAGGGCTCGACGTCGCTGTTCCCGGTCATGATTCGGAGCCTATCGACCTGAATGCCAATTTATCAACCCTGAGGTCGAAAATGTGGAGACGTCACCGCGGCGACGTGACCGCCGCCCGACGCACTGACCTGATCAGACGAACAGGCGGAGTGCGGCGTCGACAACGGCGTCGCGTTGGCGGCGGTCGGCGTCGGACGTCGGGTCGAGCCACAGGGAGGCGTGATTGAGCATCCCGTGGAGACAGTGCAGGGCCACTGCCGGGTCGGTGGTGGTGAACTCGCCGCTCGCGACGCCTGCGTCGACGACGTCGCGGAAGATCGTGTCGTGTGTGCGCCGCATCGCCTTGATCGCGGTCGCATGCTCGGCGGGCCATGGGGCCGGGAAGGAGAAGATCGCCCCGACCTCGGGGTAGTCGACTGTCAGAATGTCGAGCTGAGTGTCGACCAGCACGCGGAAGCGGGCCGTCGCTGGTGCTCCGTTCAAGGGTTCCAGGGCCGTGCTCAGTCGACCGACGACGTCGTCGGTCAGCTTGGCCAATGCTTCGGCGACCAGCTGATCCTTGCTTGGGAAGTAGTAGTAGAGGCTGGCTTTGGCGATGTCTGCACGTTCGGCGACGTCTTCGAAGCGCATGCCGTGATATCCGTGCGCCGACAGCAGTGCGAGGGCCGCCTGGATCATCTCGGCCTTGCGCCGGTCGCGGCGTCGCGACGTGCGGTCGGTCGGTGTGCTCACCGGTCAACGGTGACACATCTCCCGCCGACAGTGTCGAACAGGTAGTGAGGATCGGCCTGTCACGCGAACGACAGGAACAGCCTTTCCAGCTTCTCCTTGTCGACGTTCTCGGGACCTTCGGTGATCAAGCAGTGCTCCAGGCCGGTGGCGACCATGGTGTATCCGCTGCGGCGAAGTGCCTTGTCGACCGCGGCCAACTGGGTGAGTGCGTCCTCGCACTCGGCACCTTCCTCGAGCATGCGAATGACGCTCGCGAGGTGGCCGTGTGCTCGACGCAGGCGGGTGAGGATCGGTTTGAGGTCTTCGTCGGGAAGCTGCATCGTTCAGGCTCCTTCGGTGAGTGCGGCGAGGACTCCGGAGAGTCGCTCCTTCGCATCCGCGGCGATCGGTCCGAGTTCGGCGGTGCCGGTGAAGTCCTCCATGACGGACGGATCCATGATCTCCACCAATGAACTGTCTGGTCCGTCGGCGGAGACGACGACGTTGCACGGGAGCAGCGCGGCGACACGAGGATCGGCGGCCAGGGCCTGGTGTGCCAGTTGGGGGCGGCATGCGCCGAGGATGATCCTCGGTTCGACGTCGACGTCGAGCTTGGCCTTCAGCGTCGCCTTGATGTCGATCTCGGTGAGGACGCCGAATCCGGCGTCGGTGAGCGCTTCGCGAACGCGCGCGACGGTCTCGTCGTACTGCGCGGCGACGGTCGTGGACATGGTGAAGGCGGTCATCTTCTCGGCTCCTCTGCTCGGCTGGCTGGTGTGCTCCGCTCCAGTATTGCATAACCCCCTAGGGGGATGATAGCTTCGCTTTCAGATAACCCCCTAGGGGGATAAGGAGAGATGGATGACGACAACAGAAACGACCTCGACACTCGCGGACGAAGGCCGGCGTCGCGGACGCCTCGGTGCACTCGGCCTGTGGGTGGCCGCCCATCGACGCATCGTCACGTGGGGCTGGGTGCTGCTGATCGTGGTGCTCGGCGCCTTCGCCCCGATGGTCGAGAAGAACCTGTCTGGAGCGGGCTGGCAGGCGAACGGGTCGGAGTCGGTTCAGGTACGAGACCTCGCGATCGACCACTTCGGCGGCAATGCATCGTCGGCGATCCAGGTGGTCGTCCATTCGGAAGAACCGCTCGGCTCAGACGCGGAGAGACAGGTGATCGACGGGGTCGTCGCGCGATTGCAGGCCGACGACCGGATCGGGGAGGTGCTGCGTCCGGTCGCGGGCGCAACTCTGTCCGCGGACGGGCGCACGGCGATCGTCATCGGCGGCGCACGCGCGAGCACGGACGACATGGTCAGGGCTGCGACAGCCCTCACGCCCGACCTGCAGGCCATGTCGACGGAGTCGATCACCGTCGCGGCCACGGGTGCGTCGGTCCTCTGGTCGGATTTCAACGCCGCGAACCTCGATGCGATGCTGACGTCGGAGATGATCTCGTGGCCCGTCACGCTGCTCATCTTGGTGATCGCGTTCGGGGCGGTCGTCGCGGCGGGGCTGCCACTGCTGTTGACGCTCGCCGGGCTGGTCTCGGCCGCCGGAGTCCTTGTGCTTGTGAACTTTGTTGTCCCCGTGTCGATCTGGGCGATGAACTTCGCGATGATGTTCGCGCTTGCACTCGGCATCGACTACGCGCTGTTCCTGGTCGTCCGTTTCCGAGCGGCTCTCGCGTCGGATGCGACGTCAACCGCTGATGCGATCGCGCGAACGATGGACACTGCGGGCAAGGCGGTGTTGCTGTCAGGAGTCACCGTCCTCGTGTCATTGTCGGCGGTCATGCTCGTCCCCTCGCCGTCGTTCCGATCGATGGCGGGCGGCGTGATGATCTCCGTGGTCTTTGTTCTCGCCGCGACCTTGACCTTGCTGCCGCTAGTCCTGGCCAAACTCGGAGATCGCGTCAACGGTCTCGCTTTGCCGTGGGCGAAGCTCGACCGACACCGGTCGCCGATCTTCGAGCGATGGGCACAGATGCTGTGGCGTCGACCGCTTCGGTGGGGCGGTGCCGCGTTCGTGCTGCTGATCGCACTGGCGATTCCGGCGTTGTCGTTGACCACCGCGATGCCGTCGATCAAAGTGCTGCCGGACGACGCGAGTGCTCGCCAGGGCTACCAGCTGGTTCAGGACGCGTTCGGTGACGGTGCCCCTGGCATGCTGCAGGTGATCGTCCCGACCTCGGACGCCGACGCCGCGTCGGCCGTCATCTCGTCGGACAGGGGAGTGGTGGCGGTGATGCCGCCTGCAGTTCCGGCGGACGGCTCCGATCTCAGGCTGATTCAGGCGGTTCCCGCCGTGGATCCCTCGTCGTCGGACCTGGCCGACGTCGTCGATCGCCTTCGGGGGGATCTTCCGGATTCCGCCGTTGTCGGCGGCGCCGCCGTGGAGAACCTCGATCTTGCCGCTCAGCTCGACGAGAGTCTGCCGCTGGTGATCGGGGTGATACTGGTGCTCGGGTTCCTGGTTCTGCTCGTCGCGCTGCAGGCGCCGTTGATCGCGTTGCTCGGCACCGTGGTCAGCCTGCTGTCGACGGCGGCGGCGTTCGGCGTCGCCAAGCTGGTGTTCCAGGACGGCCTGGGCGCGAGCCTCTTCGGTTTCGAATCGCAGGGTTTCCTCGATGCCTGGGCGCCGGTGTTCTTCTTCGCGATGATCTTCGCGATCGCGATGGACTACACGGTGTTCCTGTTGGCCTCGGCGAAAGAGCACTGGGAGAAGTCCGGTTCGGCACGCGAGGCGATGGTCGAATCGCTGGCTCGGTCGGGTCGAGTGATCTTCGCGGCCGGCGCTGTGATGGTCGCCGTGTTCTTCACGTTCTCGCTCTCGGGGCCACTGCCTCCGAAGGAGATGGGCGTGGTGCTCGGTTCGGCTGTCCTCCTGGACGCGTTCGTCGTGCGCCTGGTGCTCCTGCCGGTGATCCTGCGCGTGACGGGCCGCGCGGCGTGGTGGTCGCCGCGCGGCCTGCGACGGGTGCTTCCGTCGGTCACGTTTGCACACGACTGACGTCGGCAGGCGCCGGTCAGTCCTGCGTCGACAGGACCTCGGCGACGAAGGCCTCGACGCGTCGCGTCATCTCGTCGACCTGCATTGCACGGATCATGTCGAGGTCGGTGCCTTTGTGATAGGCGGGCGGCAGCTTGCGGGCGTGCTTCGGGCACCCGAAGTCTTCGCACACCAGGGCGCCGATGGTGTCGCCGCGTCGGCCGCGCGACCCGGTGCGGCGCGTGGTGTAGAGAACGGCGTCTTGCGAGAGGTCGACGTCCCGGCACCACGCGCACATCGCACGACGCGATGGCTTCGCCTCGGCGCGCGTCAGGATGAGCGCAACGAGCTCGTCGCCGAGTTCAACGACGATGTACGCCCGGCGAGGAATCTTGCGGTCGCGCCAACCGTAGAACTCCCGTCGAGAGAAGTCGACGTCGTCGAAGTCGAGCGGAAAGGTGACCCGCGCGAGTTCGCTCTTCGTGGTGCCGCGGAATGCGGACAGGATCTGCTTCTGGGTGGGG
Source organism: Gordonia malaquae (assembly GCF_037148075.1). Lineage (NCBI taxonomy): Bacteria > Bacillati > Actinomycetota > Actinomycetes > Mycobacteriales > Gordoniaceae > Gordonia > Gordonia malaquae. Next base: position 1,072,990 of record NZ_JBBCUB010000001.1, read on the forward strand.
GTGCGCATTGAATGCAACCGTTCGTGAGGTGCGCGTGCCGTCCGGCTGTCGCGCGAGTGAATGAGGATACCGTTCAGCAGCCGATCACGCGGATCGGCTGCGGGGCGCGGTCATCTCGACTCGGCGCTGAACGCGCCGGAGTCCTCCTGCACTCGAATGGTCACGGTGCCCAGGCTATGCCTGTCGGCAGCTCGCAGCAAACGGATTCTCGTATCAGGCAAACGGGCCCGCGTAAGGTTCCCCGATTCTGCATCAATTCGACAGATATGGTCGTATGCGCGGCAATTCGGGGAACCTTACGCGGCCCGCGCCAAGCAGCGTCGTTCCCGGGGGACGTTCTCGCAGCGCTTTTCCTCAGTCGAGGGCGCAGACAGCAGAAAACCCGCTGCGCAAGCAGCGGGTTTTGTGTGCTCCCCCAACTGGACTCGAACCAGTAACCTGCCGATTAACAGTCGGCTGCTCTGCCAATTGAGCTATGGGGGAATGTTCTTTCCGAACCGAGATCAAACTCTAGCGCATGGATTCTGTACGGTGCAAAACGGCTGGTCAGTCCCAGATCGGAGTGGATTCGAGGTGTCCGATGAGGCGGGCGGCGCCGTCGTCGAACTGGCGACGGACGGCACCGGCCGCGGCCTCGCCGTCACCTGCGCGATACGCGTTGATCAACTCCTCGTGGGCTTCGAGCGCCTCGCGCGCCCACTCGGGGTCGCGCGCGTACAGCTGGTGCGGCGTGTACCGCGTCGCGTTCTGCAGGATCCATGCGAGCTTTCCGCCGCCGCTGATGTGATTGTGCGTCCGATGGAAATCGAACTCGGCCTCGACGATCGCGGCGGCGTCTCCCGACATGACCGCGCCCCTGAGGTTCGCGTTCGCCCACGCGAGTTGATCGATCTCCGACGGAGTGACGAGTGCACATGTCCGTCGGGCGATGCGAGCTGCGGCTTCGCCCTGCAGCCAGAACAGGTCGGCGACGTCGGTGCGGGTCAGATCGGCCACGGTGTACCCGCGGTGCGGGGCGAAGGCGACCATGCCTTCGCCCCGCAGCGTGAGCAGCGCCTCTCGAACCGGCGTCACGCTCACCCCGAGCGCAGCGGCCGTCTCGTCGAGGCGGACCCGTTCGCCGGGGAGGAGCTCGGCCGTCATGATCCTGTGTCGGACCACCGACGCCACCTCCTCCGACAGTTGCGGACGCCGACCCAGTGCGGGCTTGGAGACCGAGTCAGAGTCCATACGTCTTTCCGATGACATCCCGCTGGATCTCGTTGGTGCCGCCGAACACCGTCGAGATGATCGCGCCGCGCATCAGCCGCTCGGCGTCGAACTCCTTGGCATAGCCGTAGCCGCCCATCATCTGCATGCCGTCGATCGTCATCGCCTTGCTCGTCTCGGTGGCCTTGAGCTTGACCATCGACGCTTCGCGCGGCATCAGTTTGTCGGGGTTGGCGTCGGCGGCCTTCGCCACGCTGTAGACGAGTTCCCTGGTGCACGCGATCTCCGTGGCGTGGTCGGCCATCCGGTGGCGCAACGCCTGGAACGTGCCGATCGGCCGCCCGAACTGCTTGCGCTCGGTGATGAACGCGAGCGTGTCGTCGAACGAGCGCTGCGCCAGTCCGAGCTGCATCGCGGCGAGGATGAGACGTTCGGTGTTGAGGCCTGCCATCAGCTGCTTCCAGCCGTTGCCGACCTGGCCGACGACGGCGGAATCGGGCACTTTGCAATCGGTGAAGTAGAGGTCGTTCACCTCGCGGCCGCCGAGGGTGTCGATCTGCGAGATCTGCAGGCCGGGTGTGTCGGCGGGGATGTGGAACTGGGTGAGACCCTCGTGCTTGCCTCCGCTGCGGTCGGTGCGGGCGATGAGCAGGATCGACTTCGCGAAATGAGCGTTCGAGCACCACGTCTTCTGGCCGTTGATGACCCAGCCGCCCTCGACCTTCTCTGCGCGGCAAGTGAGGGCGCCGACGTCGGATCCGGCTTCGGGCTCGGACATCGAGATCGACAGCGCGTCGCCCCCGACGACGCCTTCGAGCACCTCGCGCTTGAGGTCGTCGTTCGCGAACTTCTCGTAGGCCGCGGCGGTGATCAGGGTCGGCCCGATTCCGCCGATCGGCGCCTGGTTGCGAATGGCCTCTTCGAGGAAGATGCAGAGCTCCACGTTTCCCGCCCCGGCCCCACCGAACTCCTCCGGGACGATGATGCCCGCCCAGCCGAGGTCGGCCATCTTCTTGTACAACTCCTGCGAGTGATTCTCCTCGCCGTTGTTCGTCCACTTGTCGCGCTGCTCGCGGGTGCCGGTCTCGCGCTGGCAGAAATCGGTGACTGCCTGTGCGAACGCAGTCTGCTCTGGGGTGAAAGTGACCATGTGGACGTCTCCTGATGCTGGAAGGTGCCTGCGTCGCGATGTGCGACACTCTGTTATCAGATATATGTGATCAGACGAGCTGTGGCAAGGGGCACACGGAGATACCGCTACATTGGTGCCCATGCCCTCCAGTTCTGACGACAGCCCGACACCTCTCGACGGTGACGACTTCCTCGCCGTGAACAGGGCGAATCGCGAACGCATCCGCGCGGAGGAAGCGGAGAAGGCTAGCGAGACCGTCGACATCGCGAAGTCGAGCGACACGGCTGAGCCGTCGACGTCCGGCGGACGCAACGTCGTCGTCGTCGCGCTGGGTGCGGCTGTGGCCGTCCTTGCGGTGGCGGTGATCGTGCTCGGTGTGCTCCTCGCGGCGTCGTCGGGCGACGACGGCGGCACGGACGAGGAGGGTGCGCTCCGCGATGCGAAGACGTACGCGTCGGAGATGTTCACCTACGGGTTCGGCAAGTACGACGACCTCGATCGACGCATCCGGGCGATCTCGACTCCCGAGTTCGCCGATGAGTACATCAAGTCGTCCCAGCTCGCGCGGAAGGCGAACGACGAGGCGAAGGCGTCGTCGAAGGGCTCGGCGACCAGTGCCGGCATCGTGTCCATCGAACCTGATCGGGCCGTGGTTCTGGTGGCTCTCGACATGGCAGTGACCAGCCCGGATGCGCCGGTCCTCGGCCAAGGGGACCCGTCGCAGTCGCGTGTGGAACTGACACTTGTGAAGGCCGACGGTCGATGGCTGGTCTCCGGGTTGGACGTCGTCTAGCGCCGGCGAGATTTGGGGCATTCGTGTCGGATGTTTGCGACCGAACGATTCTCGGTCGGGCCAGTCTCGGTAGACGTCAGCCGGTCAGTGCCTTCGCGCATGCCGCCGCCACCAGAGGCTTCCCGATCCCCGGTTGCCCGTTGACCAGATCGGTCGCGACATTCAGGCTCGCGTGGACGAGGAATCTCGCCTGAGCGGTGGTCACTTCCGGCCGCGCGCGTACGACCCACGCAGCCCACTCGTCGACGTTGAGCCGCTGACTTCGGCGCAGGGCTCGACGCTCGCTCACGTCCACCGCGCCGATCCCGTTCATGTAGACCGTCATGATGTCGGGTGCGTCGACACAGAGCTCGCTGTACCGCTCGGCGAGGGCCACGATCGCCTCGCTCGGGTTCTGTGCCTGGGCGAGTGCCGCAGCTACTGCGTCTGTGGTGCGGTCCGCCGTTCGCCAGAGGGCGGCCGCGAGGATGGCGCTCTTGGACGAGAAGTGGCGGTAGACCCCGGAGGCAGGCAGTCCGACGGCGTTGCCGATGTGGTCGACCGTCACCTCGTGGAAGCCGCGGTCGGCGAAGAGGCGTACTGACGCCGCAAGGATCGCCTCGCGTCTGCCGGTGGGCGCCAACCCGGGGGCAGGGATGTGAGCTTCGGTGGGCTGCGGCACCTCCACTTCGACGATGCGGGCTGCGGCGTTCGACAACAGGTCCACCGCGGCGCGTCGGCCCAGGACTGCGCGGTGGGTGGTCGCGCTCGCCGCCACGGAGAGGGACGCGATGGTCACGGCTTGTGCCGTCGTGCGGTCGATGTCGGGTCGAGCGGCCTCGACGAGCGCTCTGAGTCTGCGGTTCAGGCGGATCCGCACATCACGTGTGTAGGTGCGATCTTCGGAGCGCAGCACCCGGTCCTCCCATCGGTACAGGTTGCCGCCGGCTCGGTGGACGAACGTCATGTCGGTGAATGCGGTGAGGACCGCGGCGAACTCGCTCCTCGGATCGTCATGGGTCCGAACGCTCGAGACGGCCTCGTCCACACGTCGGGACAACTGCTCGACAGTCGCGGAGAACAGTCCGTACTTCGTGTCGAAGTGGCGATAGAGGGCGGGCGTGGAGATCCCCACCTCGTCTGCGATGTCCGACAGGCGAGTCGCGGCGTAGCCCTCGGAGCTGAACGCGGCCGCGGCTGTCGACAGAATCCTCTCGCGTCGATCGGCGGGCCGGATGGTCATGGGTAGCGATGGTATCGAAGCCCGGAGAAACATGCTGAGAATCATCTGAAGTTGGATAAACCCAGGTCATCACCCAGTAAGTCGACTTACAAGTTAATGATGATTCGCATGACTTCCGTCACTCTTCCTGTTACGGTGTGTGGCATATCAACGACAAGTCCGACGGTGATGCGAGGAACGATGAGTGACGAGGCCGGGTTCGAGGGCGGTGTCTGGGACGAGATCGACGATCGGGGCGTCGCACGCATCGAGATCGATCGACCGGAACGGATGAACGCGCTCGACGGTGGGGCCTCCGCGCGGATCATCGAACTCTGCCGCGACTTCGCGACGCGCTCGGACATTCGGGCTGTTGTGATCACGGGTCGTGGCGGATCTTTCTGTGCGGGCGCCGATGTGGCGGGCATGGCGGCGGACTCGGCGTCCACCGGAGGGTTCGACGAGTCGGCGTCGCGCGCGATCATCGAGAACGGTTCGCGGTTGATCGGGGCAGTCCGATCGCTGCCGATGCCCGTGGTCGCGGCTGTCGACGGCGCCGCGGTCGGGATCGGCGCGTCACTCGCAGTCGCCGCCGACCTCGTCTATGCGACGAGTCGTGCGTACTTCCTGCTCGCTTTCGTCAACATCGGTCTGATGCCCGACGGCGGAGCGACTGCGCTGTTCGCCGCGTCGCTCGGGCGAGCACGCGCCAATGCGCTGGCGCTTCTGGGGGAGAAGTTGTGGGCGCCCGAGGCGCTCGACGCCGGTCTGATCAACGCCGTCGTCGACGACGGCGTTGCGTTGACCGCGACGGTCGACCGCGTCGTCGGCAGGCTTCTCAAGTGCTCGCCCGACGCACTCGCCGTGACCAAGGCGGCCGTCGACGCGCATTCGTTGGCCGGATACGACGACGCGATCGACCGCGAGATCGCCGGCCAGACACAGCTCCTGCAATCCCCGGCCTTCGGGCGAGCGCTCGCCGCGTTCGTCGGCAAATGACCCCGCACCACCCACCCCGAACCCATCGCACGACCTGAGATCGAGGAGCTAGAAGAGATGACCGACGTACTGGGCTTCGCCCTCAACGCCGAGCCGCAGCGTTCACGCCGCCACCATTGGAACAACCAGGTCCGTCGACATGCGGAGATGAAACCGGACGCTCCGGCGCTGCGGTTCATGGGCGCCACCACGACGTGGTCGCAACTCGACGCGCGCACGCACTCGCTGGCTGCGTCGCTCCTGCGTCGCGGAGTGTCGTTCGGCGATCGAATCCTCGTGATCATGCTCAACCGCACGGAGTACGTCGAGTTGGTGTTCGCGGCGAACCTGATCGGCGCGATCCCGGTCCCGGTGAACTTCCGCATGACGCCGCCTGAGATCGGATACCTCGTCTCCGACTCCGGAGCGAAGGTCGTCGTGACCGAGACGATGCTCGCGCCGTTGGCTGATGCGGTGTCGGCGGCCACCGGCGCCATCGAGCACACGATCGTCGTCGGCGGGGCACAGAACGACGGTCACCTCGACTACGAGGCTCTGGTGTCCGAAGAAGGGGAGCCGCTTCCGGACATCGACATCCCGGAGGAGACGATCGCCCTGATCATGTACACCTCGGGCACCACGGGGAAGCCCAAGGGTGCGATGTTGACTCACCAGAACCTGCAGTCGCAGGCGCAGACGACGCTGCAGGCGCTCAACACGTCGGCCGACGACATCGGTTCGTGCGTCGCTCCGATGTTCCACATCGCCGCGCTCGGTGCGATGACTGCCCTGATCTACATCGGCGCGCTGTCGGTGATCCATCCGCTCGGGGCGTTCGATCCGAACGACATGCTCGACACTCTCGAGCGCGAAGGCACCACATCGATCTTCCTGGTTCCGGCACAGTGGCAGGCCGTCTGCGCGGCCCAGCAGGCCAAGCCGCGCGATGTGAAGCTGCGCGTGATCTCGTGGGGCGCCGCACCGGCGTCGGACACCGTGCTGCAGGCGATGAACGACACGTTCCCGGACGCGTTGAACATCGCAGTCTTCGGGCAGACCGAGATGTCGCCGATCACGTGTGTGCTCGAAGGAAAGGACGCGCAGCGCAAGATCGGTTCCATCGGAAAGGTGGTGCCCGCGGTGACCGCTCGCATCGTCGATCCGGAGATGAACGACGTGCCGCAGGGCGAGGTGGGCGAGATCGTCTATCGCGGCGCGAACCTCATGGCCGGGTACTGGCAGAACCCGCAGGGGACTGCCGATGCGTTCCGCGGCGGCTGGTTCCACTCGGGCGACCTGGTGCGCGCCGACGAGGAGGGCTTCCTGTTCGTCGTCGACCGGGCCAAGGACATGATCATCTCCGGCGGAGAGAACATCTACTGCGCCGAGGTCGAGAACGTTCTGTTCTCGCACCCGAAGATCCTGGAAGCCGCGGTGATCGGTCGCGCCCACGACAAGTGGGGCGAAGTTCCCGTCGGCGTCGTGGTGCTCGCTGAGGGTGTCGACGAGTTGACCATCGAGGAGCTTGAACCGTTCCTCAACGACAACCTCGCCCGTTTCAAGCACCCCAAGGACATAGTCGTCGTGGACGAGCTGCCGCGAAATGCGGGCGGCAAGGTGGTGAAGCCGGGTCTGCGGAAGGCGTACGGCAGTAAGGACGCGGGCCTCAAGAGCTGATCGTGTCGCACGAGATGGCCGTCTGAGCAGCGGAATCGGAACACGTTCCACAATCAAAACTGAAACGTGTTTCAATTTCCGTCTCAGGTGACTACTCTCACAAGCGAAGCACGATCACGCGCGACGCGAAACGCGTGGCCCGAGAAGACATCCGTTCGAAGTGAGGTTGTGAAGGTGAAGACGAAGGGCGCACTCCTGCGGGAGCTGAACCAGCCGTGGCAGATCGAAGAGATCGAGATCGGCGACCCCAAGGCGCACGAGATCAGGATCCGCATGGAAGCCGCGGGCATGTGCCACTCGGACCATCACCTGATGACCGGCGGCATCCCGATGGGCGGATTCCCGATCCTCGGCGGCCACGAGGGCGCGGGCGTCGTCGAAGCACTCGGCGAAGGCGTCACCGACTTCGAGGTCGGCGACCACGTCGTCCTGTCGTTCATCCCGTCGTGTGGCAAGTGCAAGTCCTGTAAGGCGGGCGTCGCCAATCTCTGCGACTTCGGCGCCATGCTGCTGCAGGGCGAAGCGGTCTCGGACCACACGTTCCGGATCCACACCACGGACGGTCAGCCGGTCTACCCGATGACCCTGCTCGGCACGTTCTCGCCCTACATGGTGGTTCACGAGGCGTCCGCGGTGAAGATCGACAAGGACATCCCGTTCGAGGTCGCCGCACTCTGCGGCTGCGGCATCCCCACCGGCTACGGCTCGTCCACCCGCAGCGGCGACGTCCGCCCGGGTGAAGACGTCGCGATCGTCGGCGTCGGCGGCGTGGGCACCGCAGCGCTCCAGGGCGCCGTGATCGCGGGCGCACGCAACGTGTTCGCCATCGACCCCGTCGAGTGGAAGCGCGAGCAGGCGCTCAAGTTCGGCGCGACCCAGGCGTTCGCGACCGTCGAAGAGGCAATGAACGAGATCGGCAACGCCACTGAGTGGGGCATGTGCCAGAAGGTCATCGTGACCGTCGGTGAAGTGTTCGGCAAGGACGTCGACACCTGGCTGTCGATCACCGCGAAGAACGGCACCTGCGTCCTGACCGGCATGGGCAACATGATGGACAACCAGGTGACCCTGAACCTGGCCATGCTGACCCTGCTGCAGAAGAACCTGCAGGGCTCGATCTTCGGTGGCGCGAACCCGAAGCTGGACATCCCGCTGCTGCTGTCGATGTACAAGGTCGGCAAGCTCAACATCGCCGACATGATCACCCGCGAGTACACCCTCGACCAGATCAACGAGGGCTACACCGACATGCTCGAGGGCCGCAACATCCGCGGTGTCATCCGCTACACCGACGCCGATCACTGATCTTCGCGAACCTCGCATGAGGCCCGCCGACTTCGAGTCGGCGGGCCTTCTGCATTTCTTCGACGGATCTGCATTAATGTTCTTCTCGACTGCGCTCGAAGGGCGGAGACGACGCGCTCGTCGGGCGGAACCCGACCCGTTCGTTCGAGCGGACTTATCTCCGTTCTTCGAGCGAAGTCGAGAAGCTACTGGGAGGAAACACATGGCCGAGAACAGCCGGAGCTCACGGGCGAAAAAGGGCGCCGAAGTCGCGGAGCAGCAGACGACGAGTGGTGGCTCGTGGTCGGCGTCGCCAGAGGCGAAGTCGAAGGCGCTGACTTTCCGCATCATCGCCGCAGTGCTGTGGGCGATCGCCATCGGCGGTGAACTCTTCACCATCTTCTGGGTGCTCCGCCAGGATCCCATCCTCATGTGGCTGCTCATCGTCATGCTCGTCGTCATCGGTGCTTTTGCCCTCGGCGGTTCGCTGCTGTGGAAGAAGGCGAACCGTCTCGACCCGGCGTCGCGCAAGGACACTGTTCGCTTCTTCGTCCAGAATCAGCTCGGCGTCATCATCACGGTGATCGCGTTCCTGCCGCTGATCGTGATGATCTTCCTGAACAAGGACATGGACGGGAAGCAGAAGGGCATCGCCGGCGGTATCGCGATCGTGATCGCCGCAGCAGTCGGCCTGGCCAGCGCCGACTGGAATCCGCCGTCGGTCGAGCAGTACAGCGTTGAGACCAACGTTGTGAAGGAACTGACCGGCAAGGACGAGGTGGTGTGGGTCAAGGGCGGCTCGGCGTTCCACGTCTGTGAGGACGTTCCGGATCTGCGTCGCTCGACGAAGCCGAAGGAGCGCACCTCGGTCGCCGAAGCGCATGCGGCCAACATCCCGCGACTCACCAAGAAATGGGTGTCGGAGGCGATCAACAACTGCGGCTACACCACTGCCGACGTCGACCGCGTGCTGGGCGGAGTCGACGACGTCACGTCCACGCTCGACGAGGATCAGTTCACTGAGACCTCCGGCACGCCGGAAGTGAAGTCGCCTGCTGAGAAGGGCGACTCCGAGGTGCACGAGGGTGCGCCCCAGTCGTCGACCGTTCCGGCGACGCCGTAGGCGGCCCTAAAGTGACTGTGCTGGACGATCTCTCCCAATGGCCGGTCGACAACGTCGCCGGGGCGATCATCGGCCCCGGGGGCGTCGTCTCGACTGCCGGCGACACCTCCCGCGTGTACGAGCTGGCGTCGGTGACGAAGCTGCTTGTGGCACAGGCGGTCTTGGTGGCCGTCGACGAGGAGGCGATCGACTTGTCGACGCCTGCTGGCCTGCCGGGAGCGACGGTCCGACATCTGCTGTCCCACGCGTCGGGCATGGCGTTCGACTCGCGTGAGCCGCAGGCGGGCCCGGGGGAGCAGCGCATCTACTCCAGCGCGGGTTTCGAAACGCTCGCCGAACTCGTGACTGCACACACCGACATCGCATTCGAGGACTATCTCGGTGAGGCCGTGTGCGAACCTCTCGGCATGACGTCGACCGTGCTCGCCGGTCCGGCCGGACATGGCGCTCGGTCGAACGTCGACGACCTCGCGCGTTTCGCGGGCGATCTGTTGGCGCCGCGGCTGCTCGCCCCGGAGACGGCCGCTGCGGCGGCCACAGTGCAGTTTCCCGGGCTGGACGGCTTCGTCCCCGGGTACGGCAAACACCGGCCGTGCGATTGGGGTCTCGGCTACGAGATCCGGGGTGAGAAGACGCCGCACTGGACCGGTTCGGCGAACTCGCCTCAGACGTTCGGCCACTTCGGTCAGGCGGGCACGTTCCTGTGGGTGGACCCCGTGCTCGGGGCCGCGTGTGTCGTCCTGACTGATCGCCCCTTCGGGGCGTGGGCGAAGCCGCTGTGGAGCGAATTCAACAACGCCGTCGTGAACGAACTTCGTCGCTGACCCCGTCCAGCGGTGACGCTCGCAAGATCGGCACATTCATCGCGGTCCACGGGCAAAAATGCCAGCGGACCGCGATGAATGAGCGGATCGTGGGGCACGAACTCAGGTCACGTCGCCGTCTGTTCCGGACGCTCGGTGAGATTTCGCCAGCATAGGACCATGATGCCGAGGGCGACTGCTGTCAGTGCTGATCCGACCCACACCGGCGCGACCGGTCCGAGCCCGGTCGCGAGTCCGAACGCGCCGAGCACAGGTCCCGCGGCCGCTCCGACATTCAATGCAACGGTCGCGTAAGAACCACCCATCGATGGCGCCCGCGCCGCCGCGTACAGCACCCGCGTGATCAAGGTGCTTCCAACGGCGAACGACAGACACCCCTGAACGAAGACGAGGGTGAGAAGTGCAACGGGGTGGGACGACACCATCGCCAGGAGGATCCAGCCCGCAAGCAACAGCGGCCCGCCGACTGCGAGCACCGCACCGGGCCGCTGATCTGAGAGTCGTCCCGCAGTCGTGACGCCGAGAAACGATCCGATGCCGAACATCACCAGCGCAATCGACACCCACGCATCGGCCAGACCCGCAGTCTCGGTCACGATGGGCGCCAGGAACGTGAACGCCGCAAACGTCGCTCCGTTGACCAGAGCTCCGAGGGCCATGGCCACGATGAGTCGCGGCGTCGCCAGTTGGCTGAGCTCGGTACGAAGTCCCGGCGACGACGTGTTCGTCGCGGCCCGACCACTCGTGTCGGAGACGCCTTGAACGACTCCGAAGGCCGCGGGTAAGCAGAGGACTGCGATCGCCCAGAATGTCGTGCGCCAGCCCAACGCCGCGCCGAGCAGTGCCCCGGCCGGGACGCCGACGACAGTCGCCATCGTCGTGCCGGCGAGCAGGATGGACAGCGCTCGTCCCTTGCGGTGTGCAGGCACGAGGTTCGTGGCCGTGCCGAGCGCTACGGCGAGGAAGCCGGCGTTTGCGAGCGCGCTGATCACCCGAGCGACGAGGAGCAGCGAGAACACAGACGTCAGTGCTCCGATGACGTGGCTCGTCGCGAACATCAGGATGCAGACGATCAGGGTCGACCGCGGTGGCCAACGGCGTGAGAAGGCCGCCATCAAGGGCGCACCGATGACCATGCCGACCGCGAATGTGGAGGTGAGCAGGCCCGCGGTTCCGACTGAGACGCCGAATTCGGTCGCCATCGCCGGGATCAGCCCCGCAAGCATGAATTCTGACGTGCCCATGACGAAGACCGCCAGGGCGAGAGAGTAGAGAGTTAGAGGCATCGGGTACTCCGAGGTGAGAGATCAAGAATGGGATCTTCTTGTCACCACGGCCGGCATCCCGGGTACGCCACGTGTGCCCACACGACGTGGGTGGACGCTAGGTGTTCACGGGGCCGGCGGTGTGACCGCCAACCCCTGACCTGTCCGACTCGGGACTCGACATGTCCCAGACAGTACAGCGCTCGACGGCGAGTCGCGCGAGCAGGCGCGCCCGCGGCCGCCGCACGACGGGTGAGCGGCGCAGTCCAAGAGAAACGCGCGCCCGGCTGATGGCCGTGCGCGCGTTCCGTGGGAAATGGTCTGTTGGAGTGAGTCAGCCGACTCGTTGACGCAGCCAGGTCACTTCGCCGTCGGCTCCGCCCATGCGGTACGACTCTAGGGCGTCGTCCCACGCGGTGCCGAGTGCAGTGTCGAGTTCGGCGGCCAGACCCGCGCTGTCGGGCTGAGCGTCCATCATGGCGCGCAGCTGCATCTCGCCGACGATCACGTCGCCGTTGGCGCTGATGGATCCCCGCCAGAGGCCGAGGCCGGGGACATGGCTGAATCGTTCGCCGTCCACGCCTTCGCTCGCGTTCTCCGTCACTTCGAAGGCCAGGCCGGGCCACTCGCGCAGCGCGTTCGCCAGGCGGGCGCCGGTGCCGACGGGACCGGTCCAGTCCACCGTGGCTCGCATGCGTCCGGGTTCGGCGTCCTGCGTCGACCACTTGAGGTCGGCGCGCGCATTCAACGTCGACGACAGCGCCCACTCCACATGCGGGCACAGCGCGACGGGAGAGGCGTGGATGTACACCACGCCAGTCGTCAGGTCCGCAAACTGGTTGAGAATGCGCACTGGTTTCACCTCCGATTCGACGAGGAACGTCTTCCCCAAGGCACCGCGTCGAGATCGGATATCACACTACTGATACAGATTATGCCTTGTGAGGTGCGTGTTGCGCTAGGTGTATTTGGTGTGGATGTGCTTCCGGGTGGTCGACAGCTGTCAGAGCGGGATGTTCTTGTGGCGACCGCGTCGCGACGGTGCTGCGGCGAGGGCCTCCGCGAGGCGACTCCGGGTCACGGCGGGGTCGATGACTTCGTCGACGACGCCGATCGACTGCGCACGGCCGACGCCGCCCGCGATCTGCTCGTGCTCCACGGCGAGACGCTCGTGAAGTGCTTCGCGCTCGTCCTCCGGGGCCGCTGCGAGGGTCTTCTTGTGAAGGATCCCGACGGCGGCTTTGGCACCCATCACGGCGACCTCGGAACCGGGCCACGCGAACACGGCGGTCGCACCGAGTGCGCGGGAGTTCATCGCGATGTAAGCGCCGCCATAGATCTTGCGGGTCACCAGCGTGACGCGGGGGACGGTGCACTCGGCGAACGAGTGGAGCAGTTTGGCTCCGCGCCGCACGACGCCGTTCCACTCCTGTCCGACGCCGGGCAGGTAACCGGGGACGTCGGTGAGCACAACGATCGGGACGCCGAACGCGTCGCAGAGCCGCACGAAACGAGAGGCCTTCTCGGCGGCCTCGGAGTTGAGGCAGCCGCCCATGCGCAGCGGGTTGTTGGCGATCACGCCGACCGACCGGCCGGCGAGCCTGCCGAAGCCGATCGTGATGTTCGGGGCCCACTTGGCCTGGATCTCCTCGAACGTCGAGATCTCAGTGGCACCGTCTGCCGCGAGTTGGGTGTCGAGCAGGTTCTCGACGATCGGATGGACGTCGTATGCGCGACGATTCGACTCAGGGAGCAGCGCGCGAAGGTCTTTGTCCTCGGCTGCCGCATGCGTCATGTCGATCGAGCCCTGCTGAGAGAACGTGGTCACCAGTCGACGAGCACGCCAGTAGGCGTCGAGCTCGGAGTCGGCGGTGATGTGGCTGACGCCGGAGCGCTTGCCGTGCGTGTGAGGTCCGCCGAGCTCCTCCATGCTGACGCTCTCGCCGGTGACGCTCTTGACCACGTCGGGGCCGGTCACGAACACACGTCCGTCCGGGGCCATGATCACGACGTCGGTCAGTGCAGGTCCGTACGCTGCTCCGCCTGCCGCGAATCCGACGACAACGGAGATCTGCGGCACGTAGCCGGAGGCGCGCACCATCGCTTCGAACACGCCGCCGACCGCGTGCAGGCCTTCGACGCCTTCGGCGAGGCGCGCACCACCGGAATGCCAGATGCCGACGACCGGAGCCTGGTCGGCGATGGCGGTGTCGATCGCGTTCACGATGTGAGCACAACCGACCACCCCCATGGCACCGCCCATCACGGTGCCATCAGTGCAATAGGAGACGGTGCGAACACCGTCGACCTCACCGACGGCTGCCAGCACTCCCGATTTGTCACGGGGGTGCAGGAGCTCGACGGTGCCTTCGTCGAAGAAGGTGGTCAACCGAAGCAGCGGGTCGCGGGGATCCGTCGCTTCCTCACGGCCGGGGATGGGAGCCAGTGTGGTCATCGGTTTCTCCTATGCGGGGAGGGTGTATCAGTACCGGCCGAACGCCAATGCGACGTTGTGGCCACCGAATCCGAACGAGTTGCTCAGCGCGTAGTCGATCTGTCCACGACGAGCTTCACCGTGCACGACGTCGATGTCGCCGCATGCCGGATCCTGGTTCTCGAGATTCAGCGTCGGCGGAATGACTGACTCCTCCACCGACTTGATCGTCAGGACCGCTTCGAGAGCGCCGACGGCGCCGATCGAGTGGCCCAGAGCCGACTTGGGCGCATAGATGGCCGCGTGGTTGCCCACCGAGGCCTGAATGCCCTCCGATTCGGCGGTGTCGCCGATCGGTGTCGACGTCGCATGTGCGTTGACATGCGTGATGTCGGACTTCTGCAGGCCTGCGGTCTGCAGTGCACGTGTCATCGCACGCGCGTTGCCCTGGCCCGACGGGTCCGGCGCCACGAGGTGGAAGCCGTCGGACGTGATGCCCGAGCCGAGCAGTCGAGCGTGGATGTGAGCACCGCGCGCCTTCGCGTGATCCTCACGCTCGAGGATCAGCATCGCTGCCGCTTCGCCGAAGACGAAGCCGTCACGATCTTTGTCGAACGGACGCGACGCAGCCGCCGGGTCGTCGTTGCGGGTGCTCATCGCGCGCATCATCGAGAACGCCGCGATCGGCACCGCGTCGATGTGTCCTTCGACGCCGCCGGTGACGACCATGTCGGCGTCGCCGAACACGATGTGCCGCCATGCGTGTGCGATGGCCTCAGCGCCCGAGGAGCAGGCCGAGACCGGCGTGATGACGCCGGCGCGTGCGCCGATGTTCAGGCCGGCGACGGCTGCGGGACCGTTGGGCATCGTCATGGAGACGGCGAGCGGCGACACCTTGCGGTAGTTGCCGGTCTCGCGCAGCATCCGGTCCGCATCCATCATGGCCTCGGCGCCACCGATACCGGTGCCGAGCACAACGGCGAGACGATCGGGGTCGACCTCGGGTGTGCCGGCCTGCGCCCAGAGGCGCTTGCTCAGCACGTGCGAGATCCGCTCGACGTACGCCATGCGGCGTGCCTCGATGCGCGTCACTTCAAGCGACGGGTCCTCGAGGAACTTGCCGCCGATGCTCACCGGCAACTTGTACTGCTCGATGTAGTCGTCGGTGAGCGTGCGGATCCCGGACTTCCCTGCGACGAGATTCTCCCAGGTCGTGTCGAGATCTCCGCCGAGACTGGTGCTGGCGACCATCGAGGTCACCACCACGCTGGGGAATTCTCCACCCCTGGTCGAAAAATCACGCAGTTCAGTCATGTCAGGCCTGGCTCGCCTCGATCTGAGCGGCGATCGCTGCGGCGGTCTCCGGGTTCTCGGCCTCGAGCTTCTGGACGTAGGCGACGGTGTCGCCGACGGTGCGCAGGCTGGCGAGATCCTCATCGGGGACCTTGACGCCGTACTTGTCCTCGACCTGGACGGCGATCTCGACCATCGACAGCGAGTCGATGTCCAAGTCGTCGACGAACGACTTCTCGAGGGTCACTTCTGACGGCTCGATGCCGGTGACCTCTTCGACGATCTCTGCGATGCCGGCGACGAGCTGTTCCTGAGTGGCGGCCACGATGTGGCTCCCTTCTTCTGTGTGTTGCTTGCGGGGGTTTCGGAGGTCAGCGGGTTCGCTGCTGGACATCCGCTCGGGTGGAGCGGCCTCCGACGGCCGGGGGTGTCCGGCCTCATCCAAGTCCTGGGAGGTCCTCCAGATCTGCGGGGACCTTGACGGCGCGCGAGGGCACGCCCTTGAGTTCACGCTTGGCGATGCCCACGAGGGCGCCTGCCGGCGTGAGTTCGATGATGGCGTCGACGCCTGCGGCGCGCATCGTCGCCGAGCACAGGTCCCACCGCACCGGGCTGGTGACCTGGTCGACGAGCTTGGCGAGAGCGACGGCCCCGTCGGTCACCGCTGCGCCGTCGGAGTTCGACAGCAGGGTGCGGTTCGGATCGTTCGGGGTGATGTCGGCTGCGGCTGCGGCGACGGCATCGCGTGCGGGTGCCATGTAGTGGGTGTGGAAGGCGCCGGCTACTGCGAGCTTGCGAGTGCGTGCCTTCTCCGGCGGGTTGGCGATCAGTTCGTCGATTGCCGCGACAGATCCTGCAGCGACGATCTGGCCCACCGCGTTGCGGTTCGCGGGAATGAGGTCGAGTTCGGCCAGCCGTGCGAGAACGGCGGTCTCGTCGCCGCCCAGCACTGCGGCCATGGTCGTTGCTTCGAGGGCGCAGGCTTTGGCCATCTCGGCGCCGCGGATGCCGGCGAGGCGGACTGCTTCGTCGGCGGTGATGACGCCGGTGATGGCAGCCGCCGCGAGTTCGCCGACCGAGTGGCCCGAGACGATGGTGTCGGCGGGGAGCTCGCCCTTGCGATAGCGGATCTCATCGAAAGCGAGGAGTGCGGAGACGACGACGAGCGGTTGGGTGACCGCGGTGTCGGTGATCTCGTCTGCGGTTGCGACGGTCCCGAGGCGCACGAGGTCGAGGCCGACCGTCTCCGACCATGCCGCGACACGATCGTGGGCACCGGGCTGCTCCAACCATTCGGTGAGCATGCCGGGTGTCTGGGAGCCCTGTCCGGGCGCAAGCAACGAAAGCACGTGACAAGACAACACCCTTGACGGGCTGCCCGATGGTGTTGAGTCGTATGAACCTGCAGAATGAAATTTGTGGGAACCCTACAAATGAATCCCGAAGGGCATCCCCATCGTCACCATGCCGTGATCTGTTACCGATATGAAGAAAATATTCCAACACCTGGCGCTATATCAAGATTCTCCGTGACGCCTGTGACTCAGGTTACGATTGTCGTTGCTTGTTGCTGATTTCGGGACAGTCGAGAGACGGTGAGTGCCACCCGGAGGACATATGCGTCCCGGGAGTTACCTGGGTCACGTCCCGTGATGTCAGTCACCTTTTTTAGTCGATACCGCACAGTGTTCGGATGTATGTACAGCTCCCGCGCGCAGGATTCGATGGACCCGCCCGCATCGAGGTACGCCTCGAGGGTCGCCTGCAGAGTCTGGCCCTCGCCTCCGAGTGGCGTGATCAGTGAGTCGATCAACATCTGTGCCGCGGTCTGGTCGCCGTTCAAGGCCCGCTCGGGGAGCAGATCGGAGCTGTGCACCGGTCTAGGGGCGCCGGGCCACCCGCGCACGGCGTCTGCGGCGGTCATCGCTTCGACCGCCGAGGCGTGGGCCACGGTCAGGTTGGGCATCGTCGGTCCGATGACGACGGGGCCGTCCGCGAAGTTGTCGAGCAGATCGGTCAGGAATCTGTCGGTGGAACTGAGCTGGCCGCCGACGATGGCGACCAGAGTGCTGCCCTGGACCACGGTCAGCGTCGCCCGGTCGTGGTGCTTGCCGGTGTTGTGAATCGCGAGCGGGACCGAAACGTTCTGCTCGGGCGGTGGCGTCCCGACGATGACGGTGGCCTGTGTTTCGCTCGGCCAGTTGAGGGCAGCGGCGCGGGACAACAGTTCGGTGCTGCCGTCGCCGCGGACGACGGCGTCGACGACGAGGGCTTCCATTCGCGAATCCCATGCGCCGCGCGACTCCGCGGCTGATGCGTAGATCGCCGCCGCGGCGAAACCGATCTCACGGCCGTAGCGCAACACGGACTCGGTCAGTGCCCGCAGTTGGACGTCGTTCCTCGCCAACAGCGGCAGCCACTTCTCGAAGAACTCCATGGCGACGCGGACCATCTCGACGGTCTGCAGGAGGGTGACTCGCCGTGCCAGGTCTTGGGGCACCACCTGAAACGCCTGAACGGTGAACTTCACGTTGCCCTCGGGATCCTGGATCCACTCGACGAAGTTCACGACCGATGTCTGCACGACGAGTTGGACGCTCGCCTTCTGCCCGGCGTCCAACTCGGTGAAGTAGGGGAGTTGCTCTGACATAGCGTGGACGGCCTCGGTCGCGAGTCGTCCGCTGTACAGCTTCATGCGTCGCAGCAGTGCATCCGGCAGCGCATCGTGCACGGTGGCGGGCGCGGGCACGTGAGCCCCGCGGCTGTTGTAGAGCACACCGGATGCAGCGCTCGCGGCGAGCGCTTCGCTGGTTGGTTGCTGTTCTTCGGGCACACGACCAATCTAACGTGCAGGTCGTCGGCGGTGAGCAGGGTGCGCTCGGCCGGGCCGTGCGAAGGGTGCAGATCGTGACCAGCATGTGGTCACGATCTGCACCCTCGGTGGTCGGTCCGACTATGCGACGCCGGGGTCGCTGGTCTGCTCCGGCGCGGCGGTGACGTCGGTGATCTGGTACTTGTCGGCGGCCTGTGCTGCCACCGAACGGTCCACCTCGCCGTCACGGGCCAACCCGACGAGGACGCCCACGGCGATCGACTCCGCGTCGATGTTGAAGAAGCGTCGAGCGGCGGGACGGGTGTCGGAGAACCCGAAGCCGTCCGCGCCCAGCGTCAGATAGGTGCCGGGGACATAGGCCCGGACCTGCTCCTGAACGCCGCGCATGTAGTCGGACACGCCGACAGTCGGTCCCGACGAGCCGGCGAGGAGTCCGGTCAAGTGCGGAGTGCGCGACTGCGTCGGGTCGCGCAACTCACCACGGTCGGCGTCGATGCCGTCGCGTGCCAACTCCGACCACGAGGTGATGGAGTACACGTCTGCGGAGACGTCCCATTCGTCGGCGAGCAGATCCTGAGCTCGCAGGGCGTCGCCCATGGTGACGCCGGAGACGAGGATGCTGGCTCGATGCGTCTTGCCTTCGGGGCCCTTGCGGAACAGGTAACCGCCCTTGATCAGGCCGTCGACGTCGAGGCCGTCAGGTCGCGCAGGCTGTGTGATCGGCTCGTTGTAGACGGTGATGTAGAAGTACACATCGTCCGGGTTGTCGCCGTACATGCGGGTCAGGCCGTTGTCGATGATGGCGGCGAGTTCGTACGCGAACGCCGGATCGTACGAGACGACGCCGGGATTGGTCGCGGCGATGAGCGGTGAATGACCGTCGGCGTGCTGCAGACCCTCGCCGGTCAGCGTCGTCCGACCGGCCGTCGCGCCGATCACGAAGCCTCGCGACATCTGGTCGGCGGCCGCCCAGAACCCGTCGCCGGTCCGCTGGAACCCGAACATCGAATAGAAGATGTACAGCGGGATCATCGGCTCGCCGTGCGTGGCGTACGACGTGGCGACCGCGGTGAAGCTCGCGGTGGAACCGGCCTCGTTGATGCCCTCGTGCAGGATCTGGCCTTCCTTGGCCTCCTTGTAGGCGAGCATCAGTTCGGCGTCGACCGACCGGTACTGCTGACCGTTGCGGTTGTAGATCTTGAGCGTCGGGAACCACGAGTCCATGCCGAATGTGCGCGCCTCGTCGGGAATGATCGGCACGATGCGCTTGCCGATCTCCTTGTCACGCAGCAGTTCCTTGAAGATGCGGACCAGGGCCATGGTGGTCGCGACCTGCTGATTGCCCGATCCCTTCGCGGTGACGGCGAGGGCCTTGGTGGTGTCCGGGTGTAGCGGGATCGTCGTGGTCCGACGCGACGGAAGGAAACCGCCGAGGTCACGGCGACGATCGAGCAGGTACTGGATCTCCGGTGAGTCCGCGCCGGGGTGGTAGTACGGCGGCAGGTAGGGGTCGGCCTCGAGCTGAGCGTCGGTGATCGGGACACGCGAGGTGTCGCGGAACGCCTTGAGATCGTCGAGCGTCAGCTTCTTCATCTGGTGCGTGGCGTTGCGACCCTCGAAGTGCTTGCCGAGTGTGTAGCCCTTGATCGTCTTCGCGAGGATGACAGTCGGCTGCCCCTTGTGATTCATCGCGGCGTTGTATGCGGCGTACACCTTGCGGTAGTCGTGGCCGCCGCGCTTGAGCTGCCAGATGTCCTGGTCGGTGAGGTTCTCCACGAGCGCCTTCGTGCGCGGGTCGCGGTTGAAGAACTGCTCACGGATGAACTGCCCGTCGTTGGCGCGGAACGTTTGGAAGTCGCCGTCGCGCGTCTTGTTCATCAGGTTGACGAGGGCGCCGTCCTGGTCGGCGTGGAAGAGCGCGTCCCACTCGCGGCCCCAGACCACCTTGATGACGTTCCAGCCTGCGCCGCGGAAGAACGACTCGAGTTCCTGGATGATCTTGCCGTTGCCGCGGACCGGGCCGTCGAGGCGCTGCAGGTTGCAGTTGATGACAAAGGTCAGATTGTCCAGGCCTTCCGTCGCCGCGACGTGCGCGAGACCCCGCGACTCCGCCTCGTCCATCTCGCCGTCGCCGAGGAACGCCCACACGTGCTGATCGGACGTGTCCTTGATGCCGCGGTCATGCAGGTAGTGGTTGAACCGCGCCTGGTAGATGGCGTTCATCGGGCCCAGGCCCATCGACACCGTGGGGAACTGCCAGAAGTCGGGCATCAGACGAGGATGCGGGTACGACGGCAGGCCGCCGCCGAGTCCGGCGTGGCTGTGCTCCTGCCGGAACCCGTCCATGCGGTGCTCGTCGATGCGTCCCTCGAGGAACGCGCGGGCGTACACACCGGGGGAGGCGTGGCCCTGCACGAAGATCTGATCGCCGCCGCCGGGATGGTTCGGTCCGCGGAAGAAGTGGTTGAAGCCGACCTCGTACAGCGACGCCGACGACGCATAAGTCGAGATGTGCCCTCCGACTCCGATGCCGGGGCGCTGAGCCCGGTGCACCATGATCGCGGCGTTCCACCGGATGAACGCGCGGAACCGGCGCTCGAGGTCCTCGTCGCCGGGGAACTCGGGTTCGAGATCGGTCGGAATCGTGTTGACGTAGTCCGTCGAGGTGAGCGGCGGCAACGCGACACGATTGTCGTCGGCGCGCTCGAGCATCCGGAGCATCAGATAGCGGGCCCTTTCCGGGCCTGCCGCACTCAGCATCGCGTCGAACGATTCCAGCCATTCATCGGTTTCGGTCGGATCGCTGTCGGCGAGGTACGACGCGACGCCGTCGCGGATCACCTCGACGCGGCTGCTGCGCGTGGGAGTGTCGTTGGGGCCGGTCGTGGTCGGGTCAGTCACAAATCCACCATTCTCGTCGGCGAGCCGGGGACAGGTCGGCGGGCTCGCTGTGGGGCCGTCGGGGTGTGACGGCGGATCGATTAGGGTCCACAAGGATTCTTGGTGGACCACTGTTCCATCGTGCCGTAAATCACCGCTCCTGGCAGTCGATGTGCCCAGTCACACGTTCTACTCTGCGGTAACCTGATTCGATTCATTTCACGGGTGGGAGGGCGAACCGATGGTGGTCCGTGCTGGAGCAGGCGTCACGGCCCTGATCGTGCTGTCGGCACTGGTCGTCTCGTGTTCGCAGGAGACGCCGCCGGAGCCGTCGACCGCCGCGGCGCCGTCGTCGGTCGGCAGCAGTCGCGCTGCTTCGGTTCCGACCGCAGAACGCTCCGAACTGGAGAAGATCGCCGCAGTCCAGGTGTGCCGCAATGTGATCACCTCTGCGGGAGCGATGGTCCGCGACTACAACGTCTTCATCACCAAACTCAACAGTGTGCAGTCGTACGCCAAGATGTCCTCCGAGGACCGCTGGGCCGCCGACACTCTCACCGCGGGCGCCGACCAGGTGCGCAAGGCCATCGCGCCGGCCACGCCGTCGGACCTCCTCGGTCCGGTCAACCGTTTCGTGGACAGCTCCGACGATCTGGCCGAGCGGATCGGCGAGAAGCAACTCGGCGGCCTCAACGCCGCATCGGACACCTGGGG
The DNA here is from genome assembly GCF_037148075.1 of Gordonia malaquae. NCBI lineage: Bacteria > Bacillati > Actinomycetota > Actinomycetes > Mycobacteriales > Gordoniaceae > Gordonia > Gordonia malaquae. The sequence goes on from NZ_JBBCUB010000001.1 coordinate 1,094,630, forward strand.
CGCCGACCGCACCGCGGCTCTGAACAAGTGCTCGGAGTTCCTTCCAGCCGAGTGAATCCGTGCCCGCAGAACACGTTCGGGCGGAGGAAACACCGGGTGTGCACTGTCGGGATGTCCGTTGAACCTCTAGTCTTGAACTGAGTTTCACTCGACAGTGACCCGACAGCCGTGAATGCACGGCAAACGGCACCGCGGGTGAACAGGACACTTGTAAACAAACGGGAGGACACACGCGGTGGTAGCCGCCACGGACGACAAGGCGAGCAAGCTCGGATTCACCAACGGAATGGTGATCCAAGAGCGCGGTTGGGACGAGGACACCGACGACGATCTGCGCATCGAGATCGAAGACGCGATCGATGCGGAGATGCTCGACGAGGACGCGATCGATGTCGTCGACGCCGTTGTCCTGTGGTGGCGAGACGACGACGGTGACCTCGTCGACGCGCTGATGGACGCCATCGGTCCCCTCGCCGAAGGCGGATTCATCTGGGTGCTGTCGCCGAAGACCGGTCGCGACGGTTACGTCGACCCGTCGGTCATCGCGGAGTCGGCGCCCACCGCGGGACTCACTCAGACATCGGTGACGAGCCTCGGTGACTGGACCGGTGCACGTCTGGTGACGCCGAAGGCTCGGTCGGGCAAACGAGCATGACGAAGCCGGACAGCGTTGCTGTCGGCCCGCTCCCTGTCGGATCGGTCGCGCCCGAGTTCGAGCTCCGCGACCAGAACAACCGGCGAGTGACATTGTCGACTCTTCGTGAGAAGGGCAATGTGCTGATCGTGTTCTTTCCGCTCGCCTTCACGGGCACGTGCGAAGGTGAGCTCGGGTACATCCGTGACAATCTGCCGAAGTTCGACGACACCACTCTGACGACCGTCGCGGTCTCCGTCGGTCCGCCGCCGACCCACAAGGTGTGGTCGTCGGCACAGGGCTACCTCTTCCCGATTCTCTCGGACTTCTGGCCGCACGGCGGAGTGGCGAGCGAGTACGGAGTCCTCGACACCGACCGCGGGTACGCCAACCGGGGAACCTTCCTCGTGGCACGCGACGGGACGGTCCGCTTCTCCGACATGGTCGGGCCCGGTGAGGCCCGCACGGTCGACACCTGGGACGAAGCGCTCTCGCTCCGCTCCTGATCCGCCTGCGCCGCAGCCGACTCAGGGCTGCGGCGGAACGACCTCGCTCGTCGACTTCAGGACGCAGCCGGCGGGCGGCAGATCCGTCGCCGGGTACATGGTGGCCAATGCGACTGCGAAGCGGCGAGCACGTTCGACGTAGCCCGCTTCGGTGTAGTGAACACCGTCTTGGAACCAGTTCTGCTCGGTTTCGCCCGCCCAGTCGTAGACCCGAAGGTTCGGGTACCGCTTGCACGCCCGGACGAGCGCACGGTTGAAGTTCCGCATCGCACCGTTGTCGTACGCGGGATTCTCGTTGAGGCGATTGGTGATGACGGTCGGCCACAGAACAGGCTGACCGACGAGCGGCTTGAGCAGGTTGTCGATGCGCATGTCGACAGGCCCGGCGCCGCCGACCTCCACGTTGGCGGTGTCGTTGATGCCCATCGCGATGACCCAGCAGCCGCGCACGCCTCGCCTGAGGGCGCCTTCGATCGATTCGGTGGCGTTGGGCTGATCGTTCACCCGTTCCATGCTCGAGCGGCCTCCGACGACGTCTTCGATGTACGTCTTCGCGCCGACCTCGCGATAGCGACCTTCGAGGCGCAGCGCGACGTTCGGTTGCATTCCCGGATCACTCATGCCGATCGACGTCGAGTCGCCGACGTGGATCACCGTTGAACACTTGGTGCGACGCTGCCCGGCGGGCAGCGTGGGCCCGTAGCGTTCGGGCGCGGGGCCCTCGTCGATCTCCTCGTCGATGCCGCTGCCGCCGTCGTCCGACTTGTAGAGAGCCGAGACGATCGGGAGGTCGGGGTTGAGCTTGGACACGGCGACCATCGACCCGACTGCCAATCCGAGGACCACCAGCGTCGCGAGAACGGCGCGGGCGGGGGAGCGGCGCTGTTCCGGCTGCTCGGGGGCCTGAGCGGGGATCGGCTCAGGATCCGGGGCAGCGGCCGCTGTGACGTCGCCGTCGGTGTCGTCGATCGGAGCGGTCGGCGCCGTGGGCGTCTCGTCTGCCTTGGGCGGAAGGTTCAACACGCTCGGGGCCTTGGACAGCACGGTGACGCCGGTGGGCACGCGGAAGCGCACGGTCTCGGCGGACGAGGGCTCGGCAGAACCTCCCGGGGTCGGCTCGACGTCGGGCGTGTCGTCGGCGGCCGGCGCGCTGATGTCGACGGCCTCCTCGACGATCGGCGCGCGAAGCACCACGTCCACCGGCTCCTCGAGCAGTGGGCGGGGCTGCGATGGAGCCGCTGTCGCGGGGTCCCAGCCGGTGACGGAGGGAACGGGTTCCTGGGGGTGTTCGTCGGCCATCGGGGGCTCCTCGGTGGGGAGGTCGTCGGGCGTCGCCGACCGGAAAGGTCGCGCGAGGGTGGTGAAGGCGGCGACGGCCGTGGCCCACAGCGCGGCGCGCATGGTGTCCTCGTGGCGTCGGGGCGTGGTGAGCGCTGCGCGGAACCCGTACTTCCGGATCGGGTCCTCCACGTAGCGCCACGAGAGGGAAGCGATGACAAGAGTCGCGATGACCACCACGATGGAACTGATCAGCGGTGATCCGCCGCGGATGATGCCGGGCAGGAACGCAACCAGCGGCATGTGCCAGAGGTAGATGCCGTACGACCGTTCGCCGATCCACCGGAACGGCTGCATGCTCAGGACTGTCGCGACGAGTGTCGACGGGGTCACCGCCGCCATCAGGACGCCCATCGTCGCCACGGTCAGGACCGCGATTCCCCAGTCGTAGAGCTCGAGTGAGTTGTCGCCCGTCGTCATGCACAGGTAGACGATGCCTGCGAGTCCGGCGATGCCTGCGACATCGAGCACACACCGTTGGTTGTGAGTGACCGTACGCGCGCGTGCCGGCCACCAGAAGGCGAGGGCCGCGCCCATCAGGAGTGCGCCCGCACGTGTGTCGGTGCCCTCGTAGGCGCGGGTGTTGTCGAAGCCGGCTTCGGCGAGCGTGGTGAGCAGGTAGAACGAGCCGAGAGCCAGGCCGAGCGTCACCAGGCTGATCAACCAGCGCTTGCGCAGGACCAGGTAGAAGAGCCCGAGCAGGAGCGGCCACAAGATGTAGAACTGCTCTTCGATCGACAACGACCACATGTGGCTCAGCGGGCTCGGGCCGCCGAACCGCTCGAAGTACGAGGTGTCCGACAGGATGGTGTGCCAATTGTTGACGTAGAACAACGCGCTGAGCGCTTGGCCGGAGTAGGTGCCAAGCTTGTCGGGGATCACCACGGCCGTCGTGACCAGCGTGGCGATCAAGACGAGGACCACGGCGGGCAGCAGCCGTCTGGCCCGTCGGAGCCAGAACGTCTTGAGATTGAGCCCGCCGGTGCGCCGGTGCGTCGCGATCAGCAGTGAGGTGATGAGGTAGCCGCTCAGGGTGAAGAACACGCCGACGCCGAGTAGTCCGCTCCTGAACCCGGGGACCTGCAGGTGATACAGCAGGACCACCGTGACCGCGACGGCGCGGATGCCGTCGAGGCCCGGTAGATAGGACGATTCGTTGTGCGTGGGACGTGGCATGTCCGGGCGGCACCCCCTGATGCGGTGAGACAGTGTGCGACGACGTGCTCTCCGCTCGACTGGTGGAGCCGGAGCCGGTCCGCCCGTCGTCACAGGCGGCGGCGTCGACGTTCCATCATAGGTCGTCGTCAGAGGTGACCTTGTCATTCATGTGACTGGATGACATGGAAATTCGGTCGCCGGGACGTGGGATCGGTCACGTCCCGGCGGCCGTGAGAATGCTCAGGCCGGAAACGCCGTCGCGAGCGCGGTGGCGAACAAGCGGTTGCGCTGGACGATGCCCGCGGCGTTGTAGTGGATTCCGTCGACATACCAGTCGTCCTGCGTCTCCGACGCGAAGTCGTAGACCTTCAGGTTCGGGTAGCGGCCGGCGGCCTTCTGCAGCGCGGTGTTGAAGGTGCGCATGTTGGCCGGGGCGTACGCCTTGTTGCTCGGATTCGACGTCATCACGGTGGGCCAGAGGACGTCCTGGCCGGTCAACTTCGACATCACGCGGTCGATCCGGGCATCGGCGTCCACGCTGCTGCCGACTGCGACGTTCGCGGCGTCGTTGACGCCCATGGCGATCACCCAGCAGCCGCGTCGGCCGGATGCGAGCTGCGACGTGATGGCGTCCACGGCGTTCGGCTCGCCGTCGACCTTCTCGACGATAGACCGGCCGCCTGCGGCGTCGAGGACGCTGTCGGTGGCGCCGACTCGCTTGTACTGGGCGCTCAGGCGATCCTCGGGATCGGTGACTTTCGCAGCGCTGTCGATGCCGACGGAGGTCGAATCACCGATGTGGGTCACCTGGGCGCACGACGTCCGGCGCTCGCCCGTCGGCGTGACCTGCGGTGGAGCCTTTCCGTCCGGGGCCTGCGGGACGAGGAGATTGAACAGGGACTCGAGGTCGTATCCGCCGCTGCCGTTCTGGTCGATGGGCAGTTCCTGGATGATCCGCCCCGCGCTGTCCATCAGCTCGCCGATCGACGGTTCCGCTGACGCGGGTGCGACGGGAACGAATGAGAGCGCGGCGATCGCGCCGACGACTCCGGCGGTCAGCTGGATGTGGCGGCGCGTGGGCATGCGGCGCGAGGACGTCTGATCTGTAGTCACAATAACCCCAGTAGACATCAGTTGTCCCACGTGTTTCAACCCGTGGAGGGTTGCGGATGGGTCTCGATTTTGTGCTCGGGGTTTCGATCGGCGGCGCGCAAAACCCTCGACTCGGACGAGCTGGTCTGGGAGCCTCGAAGTCGCTCGCGGGTGTGGCTGAGTGGTCAAGCAGCGGTCTGCAAAACCGTCTACGCAGGTTCGAGTCCTGTCATCCGCTCGTCATTTGGCGGCGTCGCCGTCCTGTCCGCCAGTTGTGTCACGTATGTGGCCACAACTGGCGGACAGAGTGCGTGGTGCGCGAAGAGGGTTTCGAACCCCCGACCGCTGGTGTGTAAAACCAGTACAGACAGATTCGTGACCGCGCCAAATATCTATCTACCTGCGCTTATGTCCATCAGGATGCATCAAGATTTACTACGTTTTCCGACGTTCCCGTGGGCAAAATGTGGGCAGGAACCATCAAGCTCATCCGGTCAGCCACAGCCGTCAGGTCGTCGTCATACAGATGCCCGTACAAGTCGAGCGTCATCTTCGCCGACGCGTGCCCCAACATCCGCTGAATCACCTTCACGTTCGCGCCCGCACGGATCGCCAACGACGCCGCGGTGTGCCGCAAATCGTGAGGCGTCACCTCCAGTGAAGGCTTCGCTGACCGGCCCTCCCGCTTCGCCGCCTTCACCTCAGCATCCGACGGCGGCCACACCTCCAACACCGCCGCATCCCACCAGTCGCGCCGGACATTGCCGCGCCGCAACACAGCCCCATCGCGAGTAGTGAACAACTGCTCACCCGCATGCTTCCCCGCCGCGTGCCGATCAAGAATCTCGGCGACATGGTCCGGCACGACAACCGTCCGCGCCTTCCTCGTCTTGCCGGGAGTCCACGACAACGATCCGCTGACATCCGTGACAGACTCGGCGATCCGCAGCCGGTGCTTGTCAGGCTCCCAGCGCCGGACCTTCGCTGCTGCGAGCTCACCGAACCGCAGGCCCGTGTACCCGAGGGTGACAACGATGTCTCGCCCGGCATCACCAGCAGCCTCGGCCAGTCGCCACAGTTCATCGACCGTCAAGAAGATCGGGTCGGCGTCCTCCGGCTTCGGCATCGTGATCAGCTTGTCGCGCACAGGATTCTTGTGCACCATCTGGTCGCGGACCGCGATGTCGAGGATCTGGGCGAGCACATCCCGTGCCTTACTGACCGTGGATGCGGACATGTCCATGCCGTCGATCCAGTCCTGCACCATTCCGCGCGTGATCTCGCCGACTGCCACATGCTCCCAGTGGGGGAGCACCTGCTGATTGAGTGAGTACTCGCCGCGGTTGCGAGTCGAGTCGGCGAGCTTCGCCTTCGATCGCAGCCACTTCGGCGCGAGGTCACCGACAGTCGTCTTGCCAAGCGACGGATCAACCCAGTCTCCGCGACGCTTGGACACCTCGTTGTCCTCAGACCACGCTTTGGCTTCGCGCTTGGTGCGGAACCCTCGCTTGTCAGTAGAGGACCCATCGGGCCGCCTGTAACGCACCCGATACCGGACGCCAGCCTTGGTTTCGTACGGGTCTATGTCCGCCATGATCAGATTTTACCTTCGCTTCGAGGTGATTCCGGGTCGGCAAGGGTCAGCGCTCTGCGATTCTCCGCAGCCGGTTGACGACGACAGGGGAGTAGGCGATCGCCTCCTCGTCGTCGAGCAGCGCCCCGACCCGCTGCCAGTACCGGGTGACCGACAGCCCGAACTCTTCACGGACCGCCGCAGCGTGGGCGCCCGGCGACGAGAACCGGCGTGCGGCGAAGTCGAGCAGTCTCCGGTCGTCGTCGGTCATGCCGCCCACGACCAATCGCCATCAGTGGCCGCCTCGATCTGGGCGACCTCGATCGGGTCGAGGTTCAGCATGCGCGTGTGGGCGGCTTGCTTGTCGACCCACCAGTGGTCGGCGAGCTCCTCGGTGGTGGGGTGCCGGAGCCAGCAGAAAGCGTCGATGATCTGCTCGACGGTGATCAGCCGGCGTGCGGTGATCCGTTCGACCTCGGCCTCAGACGCGTCGGGGTATTCGATGTGGGTGATCTCGTGGGTGAGCGAGGTGCGTCGCTCGCGCTGTGAGCTACCGCGGCGGATCCAGATGGTTGTCTCGCCGAGGAGTCCCATTGCTTCGCCTGCGAGGTGGCGGGTGCAGTCGATGACGAGGTGGGGGTATTGGTCCCTCGCCCAGTGCCATGGATGCCAGCTGTTCATGTCCGGTATGACACCACAGCCCACCGACAAAAACGTCTGTGACCAGGAACTACACGTATGTCATTCGTTCTTGATTACGTCCGCTATCAGGATCTCGGTGACGCGTTCCGCCATGTGCGGCGGAGGGAAAGACATCCGCACGCCGAACCGGAGGAACCCCTCACCAAACAGCGCGGCGGTGGCGGGTAACGCGTTTGAGACCCCAAAGGTTCGTGCGAACTCGATCATCTCTGCCCGAGTCGGCTTTGAGTCGCTCCACTGATAAAGGAGTGATGCATCGATTTCGCCAGCGACGGAGTTTGCGGTGTGCCTCATCTTAAGACGGACGGTGACCGATGGATCGTCGGAGTCAACGCTGATCCGTCCCTCGACCTCGATTGCGCCTTCGCCGTCCGGCTCGTCCTCGGAACTACGTCGTTTGAACTCGCTGCCCAGAACTGTCAGTCGCGCACTGGTGAGGGACTCGCTGAGGCCTCCATGGGGGTTCACCGTGACACCACTGACGTCCAGGATGATCGCGAATCAACCAGGTCGTTCGAGACAATGACCGGATACGAGAGCTTCCGGGAGTCTGCCTCCTCGATCGTCTCAGCCTTGAGGGTCAGCGATGCCCCGACCGCGTGTGCGTATCGAAGAACGGTGTCTAGGGTGGGGTTCGCGTTCTCGAGTTCGTTCTCGAAGCGGCAGATTGTTGACCGGTTTACGCCGAGCACCCGGGCGACTTCAGCCTGTGGATGGTCGCGCTTGATACGGATCTCGACCAGTCGACGCAGCATCTTGCGACGCGCGCGGTGCATGTCGCGTGCGTTGCGGTCGTACCTCTCGTTGTCCAGGTCCACTTCAGTACTCATGTGTTGCACTCTAATGCAACACGCGGGTTGGGGCGACATCGACTCAGAACTGTGACCATTCGTATCCCTCCTTCTTAAAGTGCCACTTCAGAAGGCCCATCGCGTTGGCCACGGAGTCCTGTTGCCGCTGTCCAGCATCCGCTTTCGACCATGACCTGAGCTTGTGCCACAGGTGAATCCGCACCACGTGGTCCTGCCTGTTGATCGGCTCACCGAAGTACAGACGCCAGTGCTTCTTTCCGCCACGACCCACTACCTTGAACTCTCCCAGCCACGGCGGGTCCTGAACTTTCTTCGGGGCGTACAGCAGTGGGCACCGAACCTGAGTTTCATCGAGGTCGACCCCTCCGGCTGCGGCGTCTTCGATTAGCGCCTGCATGCCGTTCCATCCGAACCTGTCCTGGACTTTCATGTCGTCCAGTTCCTCGCCGCACTGTTCGGTCTCACACCAGTGCACATCGCCGCGCAGGACTCGGTCACCGTGTGGAAAGGTAGTCACTCCCCAGGGTCCTGGTTCTCTTCGCCGATGTCGTTGGTGCCGTAGTATCCGGCCGGGTCGTCGGGCGCGAACCGCGGGTCACGCGTACGAGCCGCGATCGCATCCTCGGGCGACTCCTCGCGAACGTCGTCCGTTGTCAAGTTTGAGGGCGCACGAGATCCAGCCTCACGCCTTGATCGACGCTCCGACAAGTCTGTGGGCTTGACTGGGTGTTGTGCTGCCACCTCAGCCAGATACTCGGTCTGCCGTTCGGTAGCGGCGGAGGCGAGTTCTCGGCGCGCGGCCTGGTCAATGTCGATATCACCCCAAACAGTCCTGGCGAGGTGATCTAGCAGTTCCTCGGGAGAAATCGCGTACCCGCCGAAGTCTGGGTATGGAGTTCCCTGAATCGCCCATGAGTCGAACTCGCCGGCGGCCTGCGCGTCAAGGCTGTAGTACGCGGCTGCCGCCTCGGGGCTGTCAAAGTACTGAAACCCGCCGACGTCACTCCCTACTGCGAGACTGATCTGAACGGCCGTCATGCCATCGTCTTCGGGACCAGTGTCATCGGTGTACGTCGTTACTCGACCTGACGCAGTAAACGCCACGCGAAGTTCTCCGCCATCGGTCTTCTGGTTTTCGGTGCCCTGTGCTCGCGCGGCCGCCGTCGGATCGGCGGTGTCAGTGGCAGGTTGTTCGGCATGGCGGCTGTCCTTCGCGTCGAGAAGCGCCCGGACCATTGCCCGAATGACGTCACGCTCCTTGTCGTTCAACCGCCCCGCGTCATCAGGGAGGGTGAACGGGACAACCGACCTGGACTCGCCGCGCACCTTGCGGACCGCGTCCGGCGTGACGCCGAATGCCGAGGCGACGGCAGACACTGCTGCATCTGTCGTGCCTAGTCCGATCAGTACGCGCCGGGCGCGGGTGTACTCGATGCCGGCCTTCGCCGCGAGGGGGCGATAGCCGAACTCGATGCCCGCACGGTCGAAGAGGCTGCGCCACTTCTCATCCGGCAGTCGCTGTTCGCTCACAACTCGCATCCTGACGTCGATGGATCGTGTTCGAACACTAGCCGACTTGACACCACGGAAAGAAATAACACGCCTGTAATTCCTGGTCACGCTGGTAGGTCCAGAATCTTCCGTGGAAAGTGCTTGACTCTGGTGGATAGGCCGATGCATGATGGACGCATCATCCACCAACGAGGAAGGAGAGGTGAATGGCCCACACATCCCGCGACATGTGGGCGGAGACGATCTCGTCTGAGATGCTGTTCCGCCACGTGCGCCGGTCGGGCCGGTCGTACCGAGAGATCGCAGAGGACGTCGAGGGGGAGCTGACCAAGATTGCCCGCGAGGAGAAGCGGAAGCGTCGCGATGTCGACGCGGTCCCGCGGACGTGCTCGCATGCGTTGATCGGTCAGCTGGTTCGAGGTCAGGCGAAGACGGTGCATGAGTTGCGTGCCGTCGCAATCGAAAGGGCTCTCGGCGTCCCAGACGGCGACCTCTTCGTGCCCAAGATGATGCGTGATGCACGCATCGACAACCGGCAGACCGCATAAGAACGGCCCCCGCCAGACAGGGCGAGGGCCAACGCACCAGGAATTAGGAGTTCCAATGCACGACCAGAGTAACCCGAGCCTCGCGCTCGTCGCGACCGCCGACGACGGCACGTTGACGACGACGTCGCTCATCGTCGCCGAGGGCACGGACAACGAGCACCGCTCGGTGCTCCAGCTCATCCGCAACAACATCGCTGACTTCGAGGAGTTCGGACCTTCCGCATTTGAAATGCGAAAGTCCGGCGGTCGACCGACACAGGTCGCGATCCTCAACGAGCAGCAGGCCGCACTGCTCATGACCTACATGCGCAATACGGAGATCGTGCGCGACTTCAAGAAGCGTCTCGTCCGAGCGTTCTTCGAACTGCGTGACGGCGGCACCGCCGACTCACCCGAGCTCGCCATGGCCCGCGGCCTCATGGCCGCACAGCAGATGCTCACCGCGAAGGACGAGCGGATCGCCGAGCTGGAACCGAAGGCGGAGGTGGCCGACCGGTTCCTCAACGCCGAAGGCGATCTCGCGGTCCGCGACGCGGCGACCGCCCTCACCCGCGCCGGGATCAAGACTGGCGGGCAGCGGCTGTTCAAGATGCTCGCCGAGGACTACCGGTGGATCTACCGCGGGCAGGCCGATGGCAAGTGGCGCGTCTATCAGGCCGCGATCGAGTCGGGCTGGATGTCGATCCTCCCGCAGTCTCACTACCACCCGAAGACGGGTGTCCTGGTGCTCGATCCGCCGCAGCCGCGTGTCACGCCGAAGGGGATTGCTCGGATCATCCGTGATCACACCCCGGATGACGGCGTGCAGATGCAGATCGGCGGTGCGGCATGAACACGATCAAGTTCGTAGACAACCTTCCGTCGGTTGGTGGCTACAGGTACCTCGACTTCTTCGATGCCCTTCGGGGCAGTCCGGGGCGGTGGGCGGAGTTCCCAACTCAACGCCGCTCATCGTCCGCCGCAAGCAATCTCGCTCGAAGTGTCCGCAAGGGCCAGTACGGCGGCACTGAGGATGGCGAGTTCCATGCGGTTGTTCGTCAGGGTGTCGTGTACGTGAAGTACGACCCCGAGGCGGTGTCGGCATGAGCGCCTTCTACGACCCTCGCGCGGTGGTCGCCGCGATCCGCGAGGTTGCAGTTCCGGTGGTTCCCGGCGGCACGGTCGACGTCTACCTGGACTTCCTGGGTGGTGGTGACCGGATCGCGGTCTTCGGGCTGTCGAAAGCCTCGTACGCCGAGCAGTCGTCGGACTTCGTCACGCTGAATCATCACGACGGCGCAGCTGCGGCTCGGTTCCACATCGACCCGGCCAAGACGTGGGCGAAGCAGGTCAAGGCGGTTGTCGCTTGGCTGGCCCCGGTGCCGTCATGAGTGCCGAGTTCTTCGCCTACCAGGACGCGTGTGTGGAGGTCGTGGACGCGATCCTCGCCGGTTCGATCGAGCTGACACCAGCGGCTTTCGACCGGGCGGGGGAGCGGCGGCAGGCGATGTTGCGCGCCGAGACGGAAGCTCTCGCCGAGTACGAGGCGGAAGCTCTGGCCGCCGAATCTGATGCCCAAGCCGAAGCAGAGGAGTTCAGCAGATGAAGCGTGCATTGAAGGTTGCGGAGGTTGCGGAGATGACTGGCCGCAGCAGGTCGATCGTCTACCAGGCGTTGACGTCGAAGGCTCTGGTTGGTGCGCAGGAGGATGCGCATGCGACGTGGTTTGTGTCGCCGGAGGCTGTGGAGCGGTGGGTGTCCGAGGGATGCCCGAAGCGGAAGCGGCGTGTCGCGTGACGCGCGCTCTGCCTGTCCGTCCGGGTGAGTCGATTCTGTCGGCTGAGGCGGGGGTGTCGGTGTCGTGCGAGTTGGACGGCACGTTGTCGATCGCCAACACCGGCGTGATGGACGTGACGTTGGTTCGTTTGACGCCGTCTGGCCGCCGGTTTCTGGCGCAGCAGCTTCTCGAGTCGGCGGCTCACTCTGCCGAGCATGACGCGGTTGGTGACCGCTGCACACACATCACTCACTAATTCTTCCCGGCCTCGCCCTCTCGTGGGGTTGGGGAGAGGTCGGGGCTTTTCTTGAAAGGAATACAGCATGACCAGCAGCAACATTGAGGCGAGTGCTTCGGCGCAGCTTCTGGACGGCGACACCGTTGTGGTGGATCGGGTGGCGTGGGAGCGCTTGAACCCTGACCCGACACCGGACTACACGGAAGGCAAGTTCGCCTACTTCGGAGGCGAGGTCGAGTCCGACGGCAAGCGGGTATGGACGGGCCGCAAGTGGGAGTCGGTTGCGGTTGCCGAGCAGCATGCACTGGACATCCTCTGGGCGGTCGCTTGGGCACGGCAGGAGGCCCAGGCATGAGCGCGCACCTGTGGGAGATCGACCACCCGTACTACGCATCCGACGGCTGCTACTACACCCCGGGCACCCAGTGGGCTGACGTCCACACGGAGTACCCCGACTGGTCCTCGTTCATCGAAGAGTGGGGAGACGCCGATCCCGACTACAACCTGGTCTATCGGTGGGACTGGAACCGTGAGGACCCATCGGACTACACGTACGAGATCGAGAACGACCCCGAGTTCGTGATGCCCGGCGACACGCTGCACATCTACTTCATGCTGCAACGCAAGGCCAAACCCCACAGCATCCGGATCGACATCACCGAAGCCGACGAGCCCGCAGTCCTCGCGTGGCTCACTGAGCGCGCGGAGACGATCCGCGCCATCTGGGCACCGATCCTCGACGGCGAGGCCCAGTCATGAGCGCCGTTCTGCACGACGCGCTGATCCTGATGTGCGCCATCGTCTTCGGTTGGGCGGTCGGCTTGGCGATGGGGATGCGCGACAAGCCCGGACCGCTGCACGTCCCGGATGAGGTGCACCCGGCGTTGGACGGTCCGCTCGGCGACATCGTCCGCAACGGCAAGGTGGTGCGGCGATGACCGGCATCGATCCCACTACCTGCACGCCCGGTCCGTATCGGGTGATCTTCGAGGGCGTTGACCGTGACGCGTTCCGTCTGTCGCACAAGAGTCGGCCGGACTGGGTGATTCAAAAAGACCATGACCTGCACCTGCAGACCGGCCACTCCGCCATCACCGTCCTGCACCGCCTCGTCCCCGAGGCGGAGGCAACCGCAGACGAGAAGTGGGTGACACTGCGGAAGGCGGCAGACATCTACCTGCGCCCGCCCCTCGGTTTCGGCGACGACAGAGCGAGGGCGATGGAGCTGAACGCACTCGCTGACCGTCTCGAAGCCGAGCACCGCGCCGCGCAGGAGAAGGCCGCGCAGGACGCCCGGCGGCGGGAGATCGCAGCCGAGGCAATCGACGCGTACAAGGCAGCAGTGCGGGCGGAATGCGGCGAGAACTCTGTTGACGCCATTCCGTTCGAGTCGGGGATTCTCGCCGTTGTCGACACGGTCCGTGCGGCCGTCCTCGCCGAGCCGGGTGAGGAGTCGTGACTCCCGTGTTCGTCGGTGTCGCCGTGATCCTCGCCGCCACCGTCGCAGCCGCCACCCTCATCCGCCACGCCGTCACACGCACCTACGCACGCGACGGCATCAACGCCCTCGAAGCGTACGCAAACCATCCAGCGGTTCAGCGATGAGAAGACCACCGCCCCAACTCGCGCACACCAAAGTCCGCGACCGCATCCCACCTGGCACCTGCATCCACGGACACAACGGCTGCGGCACACCACTCCTCATCGCACACGACACCTGGTGCGCCCAATGCCAGACATGGCACTGCAACCAGAAACCAACCAACCGGACCGTCGACCCACTCGACGACCCCAACCCGTTCTGAAGGACCAGCCCAATGACCTACACCGAATACCCGCTTGAGCAAGGCACTGACGAATGGCTGCAGGCCCGCTGCGGCATGGTCACCGCCAGCTTCATCGATGGCCTGATCGCCACCCGCAAGCTCACTGCCATCGACCACGAATGCCCCGCATGCGCCGCACCAGCCAACGAACCGTGCATCAGCGCACGCGGTGGCGAGCCGATCAAGAGCCTGCACCCCGACCGTGCCGCGGTCGCCAGATCGCAGTCATCGCCCACCATCATCGAAGCCGCCAGCAACGAAACCTCCCGCGACATCACGGTGCGACTCGCAGCTGAACGCATCACGGGCCGCATCGACCCAGTGTTCGTCACCGATGACATGTGGCGCGGCACTGTCGAAGAACCGTTGGCGCGCGACAAGTACCACCACAACTATGCGCCCGTCCGTGAACTCGGCTTCATGGTCCGCGACATTGGAGGCGCACGAATCGGCTACAGCCCCGACGGCCTCGTCGATGACGGCAACGGACTCATCGAAATCAAGTCCCGCCGCCCAAAGAAGCACGTGAAGACCGTGGTCGCAGACACTGCGCCCATCGAGAACATGGCCCAGATGCAGACCGGCCTACTCGTGTCCGGCCGCGACTGGTGCGACTACATCAGCTACAGCGGCGGCATGGCGATGTGGGTGAAGCGAGTGTTCCCCGACCCTCGATGGCAGAAGGCAATCGTCGATGCCGCGCGTCGCGCCGAGAACGGCATCACCGAGACCGTGCGCGTGTACGCGGCAGCAACAGAAGGGCTCGTCATGACTGAGCTCACCGACCTCACGAGCGAGCTCGAAATCAAGGTGGCGTGACCATGGACCTCTCAACCACCATCGCCCCCAAATCCGACCAGCTGAACGCGGAAGACTTCCTCAGCGGACCGGCGACCATCACCGTCACCGACGTCACCGCGGGGAACACTGAGCAGCCCGTCAACATCGTCACCGCAGAGTACGGGCCACGCCGCCCCTACAAGCCAGGCAAGTCCATGCGCCGCGTCATCGTCGCCGCATGGGGCGTCGACAGCGCCGACTACATCGGCCGGCGCATGACGATCTTCCGCGACCCCGACGTCAAGTTCGGCGGCCAGGATGTCGGTGGTATCCGCATCAGCCACATGTCACACATCGACCGGCGGATGACACTGCCGCTCACCGTCACCCGAGGCAAGCGCGCACCGTACGTCGTCGAACCACTCCCGGTTGACGCACTGCAGTCGAAGATTCCAGTCGACATCGAGTCCCGCATCGAAGCGATGGCCGACCCCGACAAGCTCACCGCGATGATCGACTGGCTCGGCAAGCTCTCCGGCGAAGACGAGCATCGTGTCGCCGAACTCGTCGACCTTGTCCACGCGCGGATCGCCGCGGTGGAACCTTCCGCCGACGCTGCACAGCAGACGATCCAGCAGGAGTTGGGCGCCGAAGAGGTGCAGCCATGAGCACGAAGCAGGGTCCGGCCCTGCGTGGCTCGAACATGACGGTCCAACCGCACCCTGTCTTGTCGCCGATCTCCGGCATGGCGTGGGTGCAGGACCGTGCGTGCGGCCCGAAGGCAGGGGAGAAGTGGACTGACGAGCAGTGGGCCGCGCATGACCGGATCTGGTTCCCGGCATCCGGCATCCCTCACGCTGCGATGTCGGTGTGCGAGTCGTGCCCTGTTCTCCGCGACTGCGCGAACTCGGCTGTGAAGCATGGCGGCGCGGGCGTGATCGCGGGCGTGCAGGTGCCGACCGCGCACGGTGACCCTGTCGGTCGTGAACGTGCACGCCGCGCCCTGCGTCGTGTCGCGGGTCAGCCTGTCGTGTCCAGGGAGCGTGCGCTGGCGGTTGTCACTGAGTCGAAGCCTGAGGTGGCGGCGCGTATTCGTCGCCTGTGCGACCTCGGCGTGGAGTCGGCGTTGGTTGTGGATGCTCTGACTGGGGACCGTCCGCATCGTCGGCGGGAGTTGGTTCGAGTCCTGTCCGGGATGGACGTGCCGGTCGGTGTGCAGGCGGATTTGACGGGTTGGTCCCCGACGACTGTTGGCCGGCATCGGTCGAAGTTGGGCGCGACTCGCCGGTACGAGCGTAAGGCGGTGACGGCATGACTGACGAGACTCCCGACGTCGTGTCCCGTGCCCGCGCCGCCCTCGACGGCATCACGCCCGGACGGTGGCGGCTACCCGAGACCCTCCTCGGCATCAAGAACGGCGGGGTCTTCTCCGAGGGCAAGGAGGTGGCGATCGTCGCTCACACGCGGGGAGATGCCGACGGTCGCTTCATCGCTGCTTCGCCTGACCTCGTCCGCGACCTGGTCGCCGAAGTGGAGAAGGCTCGCCGCGCGGCCCGCACGCTCGGCAAGGTCATCGACAGGCAGGCCCTCGACGCACTCCACGCGATCGGCCAGGACCTCGGCGGCGAACTGATCAACGCAGACGGGGACGGCGACTGGGGTGCCGTGTGGGACCTCCTTGGTGCAATCCGTCCCGCGCGGGATAGGGCGATCGCCGAAGCGGATCGACTCCGCCGAGCAAACGCCCGCCTGATCGACGAGAAGCGCACGTTGGAGGATGAGAACGACCGCCTCGAAGGCGATGCGGTCAGACTCCTGGACGAACGCAACCAGGCGCGCGCCGAGCGTGACCGGGACTGCGCCGAGATGGTGCGACTACGCGGTGAAGTCGAGCGGCTCACCGCCGAACGTGACCAGGCCCACGCCGCCGTCGACCGCGTGCGGAAGCTCGCGACCAACTGGCACCGCTGCACCTGCGACCCTGGCCTCGAGGGGCAACACCGTGAGGATTGCCTCACGTGGGCCGCTGACGAACTGGACCACGCGCTCGACGGGGAGGCCGACCGTGCCTAGCGGAAGATGCCGTCCAAGTCTGGCGGGTCCGACGAGTGGTCACCCGACCGTGCAGCCTCTGCGAGCCACTGCTCCACAACCCGCAACCCGTCAGCGAGACCACGGTCGTCGAACCACGGCTTGTAGGTGTGCTGGACGATCGTCCGCGCCTCGTACAGCACCATCGCCTGGCGTTTCAGCTCGTCACGCCGCGCATCTGGCAGGTCGGTCATGTGCTCGGCCCGTAGCTTCTGGTGCTTCGCGACGATCTGCGCCCGCTCACGAAGCCGGCGCGCCGCACGCTCACGAGCATCCGCAGCCTCCGCGAGCGCGTCCTGCTCGCGCTGCAGTCGGTCGACCAGCTCGTCGTCGTCAGTCATGCGGCGACGGTAGCGCCAACCACCGACAGGAGCACTGATGAGTGAATCGTTCCTGTGGGACGGCGACCAGCTGACCGTCCACGCAGATGCGAGGGTCCCGTACCGCGTGTGCGGAACAGAGATCACGTTCTGGCCGGACAAGGTGACCGACGAACACGGCCACGCGATCGGCTACGTCCACCTCACCCAGCACGTCGCAGTGTGGGCCGCGATCAACGTCATCCACGACCTGCACCAGCCGAACCCCGAAGGCATCGTCCCGTGGTGCCCGACATGCAAGGTCCAGTCACCGTGCGAGACGCGGCGCATCACCACCGCAGCAATGGAGATCAAGCCGTGAAGTCGTGCACGCACCTTCAAGCCCTCGCCATCAACGCCGCCATCACCACGCTCGCGATCGGCATCTGCCTGTTCGCCGCGTTCTACCAGCCCTGAAAGGAGCCAGCCCATGACCACCACCGAAGTCGTCGCACTCGTCCGCACCTGGCTCGACGACCTCCACGCAACACACGCCACCATCACCGGCCCCAACCTCAGACCCAGACGCCTCGCCACCGTCACCATCCTCAGCCTCATCCGCACCCTCAACCCCATCAACGCCACCATCGTCAACGATGTCGCCAACGTCGCCGCAGCACCGTACGGCGTAGTCCGCACCGAACTCCGCATCGCCGACCCGTGCATCCGGCACACCACGTGGGAACACCTCGGGGCAGGTGCAGCATGAAGATCGGCTCCCTGTTCTCCGGCTACGGCGGACTCGACCTCGCCGTCTCCTCCGTGCTCGACGCGGAAGTCGCATGGCACGTCGAATTCGACCGGGCGCCGTCCCGCATCCTCGACCACCACTGGCCGGACGTTCCGAACTACGGCGACGTCACGCAATGCGACTGGGCGTCGATGCCGGCCGTCGACATCATCACCGGCGGGTCGCCCTGCCAGGACCTCTCCGCCGCCGGCCGCCGCGCAGGGATGACCGAAGGCACCCGCTCGAATCTGTGGGTGAACATGCGAGAGGCCATCGCCACCATCCGCCCCAGGTATGTGATCTGGGAAAACGTTCTAGGAGCTCTCAGTGCCACAGCCACATCAGCTAGCGACATGGTCGCCGACGCGGGACCGCTGGGAAACCCCGGAGGTGGACATCTTCGGGCACTCGGTCGCGTACTCGGAGACCTTGCCGAAATCGGGTATGACGCGCGGTGGACGACTCTACGAGCGTCCGACGTCGGCGCCCCACATCACCGGGCCCGCGTCTTCCTTCTCGCCACGCCTGCCGACCCCGAAGGCGGCGGACGGGATTATGGGCCGGCCACGCACGACGGGCCGACCGATCGAGAAGTCAACGCACCTAGGGACGATCACGACTTTGCTGCCGAACGCGGACGCGCCGTGCCTGCCGACACCGACAGCGTCAGACGGTCAGAAGAATCAGGACGACCATCCGTCGCAGTCTCGGCGGAAGAGTCCGCCCCTGTCGGCGATCTCGGCGCACTTCCCGGAGACGGACGAGCCGACGATCTTCTAGTCCTCCCGACACCGGTGGCGCACCCATCCGGGAACACGCCTGAGAACCATCTCCGGAAGAAGCCGGGCCGTGCGGTCGTCACTGACCTGTCGATTCTTGTCGAGAATGGCCTTCTCGAGACGGGTGGCGTCTTGCCGACACCGACGACGACGCAGCGCGGCACCGACGCAAATCTCGACACGCGAAAGGGTGCCCGGGCGAACCTGCACAACGAAGTCGTTGCCATGCTCCCGACACCGACGACATCGGAGGCGACCGGCGGGAAGCGGTCGGGCGGCGAGTACCTCCGCGAGATCGTGTCCGTCCTGCCGACACCGCAAGCATCCGACGGCACCTCTGGCGGCGCGACGCACCCCGACCGGCGCGTGAAAGAGGGTGGCCACGGCATGTCGATCCGCGACTACGCACTCTTGGCAGAGGAACCAGACCGCTGGGGAAAGTACGCCCCCGCGATCCGCCGGTGGGAGCAGATCGTCGGCCCGGCGCCAGCTCCGACCGAGCCGAACAAGAACGGGAAACCCCGCCTCAACGCCGCATTCGCCGAATGGATGATGGGCCTTCCCGAAGGGTGGGTGACCGCACCCGGGATCGGCATCAGCCGCGCCGAGCAGTTGAAAGCGATCGGCAACGGGGTTTGTCCTCAACAGGCGGCTGCTGCCCTCCGTGAACTGTTCGCGATGCCGGCAGGGGAGGCGGCATGACTTGGTTCAAAGTCGACGACGGCTTCTATGACCACCCGAAGCTGACGGGTGTCCCGATGGCGTCCCGCGGCTTGTGGGTGACGGCGGGTTCGTACTGTGCTCGGCATCTGACGGATGGGGTGATCTCGTGGCGTCAGATTCGGTCGCTCGGTGGGACTCGTGCACAGGTGCGTGGGCTTGTTGATGCGGGCCTGTGGAGAGCGATTGGTGAGCGATCGGGCGACGATACGTACGCGTACCACGACTGGATCGGATCGCAACCGACGCGAACCGAGGTTCTGAATTCGCGCGAACGCGAGCGCGAGAAGAAGGCGAAGTGGCGCGAGAAGAAGGACCAGAAACAGCGTGACCAGCAGGAACCTGTGGATGTCCACGGTGGACACGTTGGTCACGGAGACCGGGGACAAGATCGTCCGTCCACGGTTTCCCGACCCGACCCGACCCGACCCGACCTATCTATAGGGGCTAACGCTCAACGGTCACCTAGCGCGCGCGAGACTTCCCGCCCCTCAGATCGATGCCCGGCCCATGTGGGGATGGACATTGTTCCTCCGTGCGGTAGGTGCGGCGAAGCACGCCGTGCCGCCGAGGAGTGGGATGTCATCGAGCGGCGCCGCAAGCTCCGTGACGAGAAGCGTGCCCGTGAGGCGCAGGCGGATGTCGAGCGTGACGCTATCGACCGCTGCACCCTGTGCGACGCCCGCGGGTACGCCGGCGGGCGGGTGTGTGAGCACGACCCGGAGGTGTCGGCGCGTGCGAGACGCGGCATTGATGCGGCGCGAAGAGCGATCGGCGGCGACACATGACCACGTTCACGATCGACCTGCCGTGGGGTACGCCACCACTGAATGCGAACCAGCGGATGCACTGGCGACGGAAAGCCGCTGTCGTCGCCTCAGTGCGCCGTGACACCGCGCTCCTAGTGCGGAGTGCGAATGTGCCGCGCGGACTCGCCCACGTGGACGTGAGCCTGCACTACGCGCCCCGAGACGCTCGACGCCGCGACGCCGACAATCTCGTTCCCACCCTCAAGGCGTGTTGCGACGGGATCGTCGACGCGCACATCGTCGCCGACGACACGCCCGCCGAGATGACCAAGCACATGCCCGTCATCCATCCGAAGACCGGAACCGGCGTCGGCCGACTCTGGCTCACCATCGACACCCAGGAGAAGCCATGACCAAGCCACGCGCCGAGTACGCCTACTACGCCACCCGACTCTCCAGCCGACCACTGCTGACTCGATTCAAGGTCACTTCACCTGCGCATGACAGGTGGGGAAGTCGAATCTACCGCGAGTGCATGAAGGCCGTCGACCGCCTGATCGCAGAAGAGGCCGCCGAATGACCGCCGCCTGCTTCGTCTGCCGCCACCCCAACCCGCCCGAACGGCCCGACGGTTGTGGCCCCGAATGCCACACCACCAACGCCTGCCTTGAGCTCGCCGACACCTTCACCCGAGAGGACCACAGCTAATGACCAGCCTCGAACAACACCTCACCGACCACGCCCAATCGACTCGGTATGTGGATGGCGTTCCCCTCTGTGCCTGCAAATGCGGGGAGTGGATTGCGAGCATTGTGGAACGCGGCCCCGTGAAGGCCCACCGCGCCCACGTCGCCGACGCATGGCGTGAAGCGCGAACCGTTCGCACCGACGACGAACTCGACGCGCTGCCTGGACTGGCCATCGTCAAACCGTTCGCGCCGCTATCCGAGGCCGTACTCGCGTCCGACCTAGCAGACGACCGCCTCGACAACCCCGACGATGACGACCTCCCTGCCCTGATCTTGTGGACGCCCAAGGACGGTGCGCTGTGACCGACGAACCGCAGTTCCGCTTCGACATGTGGGCTACCACCCGCCCAGACGACCCGTACTACTACACGAACTGGGACAACAAAGACCGCATCACAGTCGTGGCCGCGACCAAGCAAGAAGCAATGCGGCAAGCCCAAACGGCACTCGGGCCTGCGGGTCGAAGAAGGCACTGGGTGTTCCAGACCATCTCAGTGATCGATCACCGCATCCCGATCCAAGACGGTGCCCAATGACCACCGCGGCCCTGTCACGTTCGTGTCCCGCGCGCGTGTGGTCGTGCTGGTGCGGCACCACACTCCACCGCCGTGAAGACCTCGGTGAGCGTGCCTGGTTGGCGCGGATCGCAGACCACACCCACCACTGCAAGGAAGCAAGAGCATGAACACAACAGAAGAAGAGAACCAGCGGCTGCGATCCAACCTGAACCTTGTGCGCCGCCAACGCGACGCCTACATCGCCGAGCGAGACGAGGCCCACGCCGCCGTCGACCGCGTGCGGATGCTGCACAGCAAGCGGCCTGTTTCGCCGGGCTGCACGACGTGCAACGAGCCGTGGCCTTGCTCGACGATCCGCGCCCTCGACCAGGAGGCGTTCCTGTGAGCGCTGAACTGATGCGAAACCGGTGTGCATTCACGTCGCGGGATATGGCGGAGGACTGGGGCGATGCGTTCACCTACGCGATCGTGTTCGGCTGGGACGACGCGTGGAACGAGGTCGCGAATCAGCAGGGGTGGGACAAGTCTCTCGTCAAGTTCCTGCGGGACGCCCACCGCAGGTTCGCAGACCTCGACGGGGAGGCAAGAGCATGAGCGAGCACCACGAACCGACACCACTCAGCCAAACCGTCGACCGCTTCACCCGTGCCGTCCACGACCTCTGCGGCCGCACCGTCGGATGGATCGAACGCGACAACGCCGCCAACCACCCAGCATTCGGGGCCAGCCGATGGCGGCAACTCGTCGACGCAGCAACCGGAGCAACCGGCACATCCCACGGCGGGCACGCCAGATCACTCCCGCCGATCCACGTCGACGCGGTCGACCTCCGCGTCACCATCGACCGCAAAGTCGCCGCATGGACCGGCACCGGCGTCGGCCCGGACACGCCCTCACGCCTCGAAGTCCTCGCCGGCCACGGTTGGACTCCCGGCGACGAAGCCGGACTCGACGTCATGACCGACCAACTCGCCCGCTGGTGCTCAGACATCGACCGACTGCTCGACCCACCACACCGGTGGGACCTCATCGCACCATGCCCAGCCTGCGGAACCTCCACCATCTACCGACAGGACAACGCAGGGGAGACCGTGAGACAGCCCGCCCTGTCCATCGCCGACGGGGAATGCGTGTGCCTGCACTGCCAGACGGTGTGGGGAGTGCAGCACTTCGAACACCTCAAACGCGTCATCGACACAGCGGCAATGGAAGGATGAAGCACATGGGAGACGCGAGCCAAGACCAGATCGAGAAGCTGATCGAGCATCTGGTTACCCACGGTCGTGACCCGGACGACTGGATGGTCTGCCAATGCGGCAAGTGGACGAACAGCGAGCACCCCCACGATGGGCACCCCCGGCACGTGGCAGAGACCTGGTACGAGACGGTCTACGCCACTGAATGACACCGGTGTGATTCCGGTGTAGAGTCAACGCCACGGCCGACGTGTCCCAAAAACACGGCGGCCGTTCGCGTATCCGCTCCCCGAAACCGGGTTGAGCGTGCGCACCCTCCCGCCCTGCACGCGCCAACATGCGCTGGGCTGGCGCACGGACACTGTCCACGACGCGTGCAGGGCACAAACGTTCACGAGCCAGAGATCTCGGGCTCACAGCTCGTGAAGGTGTCCGCCATTGTGCGTGCGGCCACTGTGTAGGGCGTATGCGACGCGCGATGCACAAACCGCCCCGACTCGACGCCTGACCTGGCGACGTTCGGGGCACACCGCCGACAAGTCCACCAGGGGTTGACTTCCCACTGCCAACGCGGTCGGGATAGGCGGTTCAACTTCACCCCACCCGTGAGCCAAGGCGTATCGGGTCTATCGATCGGGGCTGTCCATGGGTACACGCGCATGGACGGCCCTGGTCATCGGTATCGCCGGATACGAGGCGTACTGCATCCGCAGCGAACGCCAAGACGAGCTTCTCAGTCGAGTCCTAGATCGAGCTAGGGCCAAGCACCCTGTCGCGAACGTGGCCGTCCTCGCCGCAATCGCCGCCACATCAGCACACCTGGCCCGGATCGTTCCAGCCAGGCTCGATGTCTTCGCGCTCCTCCACATCGCCTGAAAGCCGAACCCTCATGCGCGCACACCGACCGGCCGCGACACTCGCCACAGCCGCCATCATCGCCACCAGCTTCGCCGCCTGCGACGACACCATCGCCTACGCACAGCCCTGCCCCGACCAGATGACATTCGCCGTCGGCGGAGTCGACGATCCGGGAGCGCGCCGCGTCCCCGGCTTGAGTGGCCCCGTCACGCGCGTCCACTACTCGGCCAGCATCGCGCCCGTCGGCAACGTGCCCGGCGACATCAGCCGCCGCGAGGGCGAACGGAACCTCGACCGCGCTGCACGATCCTTCCGCCGCGAGTGCCCCGACAGCCGCATCCGCGTCATTGGGAACAGCATGGGAGCACTCGTCGCAGGCAACGTCCGCGACAAGTGGCAGCACGACCCGCAGATGCGGCGCAACACGCACTTCACCCTCGTCTCCGACCCGCGAGCCAAACGCGGCATCATGACGATGATCCCGTCCGTCGTCCCAGGCCTCACCATGCAAGGACCGCGGCCCAAGTCGACCATCCCGACCTCCACCGTGTGCCGACCCTCGGATGCGATCTGCGACCTCGGCAACCCGCTCGTCGACCCCGGGCACGCCATCAACGCCGCCATCGGATACGCGAGCGGAGACCACGGCTACACCGACGCTGAGGTCACGCACACGCCTGGACACCACACCGTCCCGGCACGCGTGCACGCCGTCCCCGACACCCCGATCGCATGGCAGCCGCCGACACCACGTCAGGTGCTTGAGCCGATCGTCACGCGCATCGTGCCCAAGCACCTACCCGCACCAGTCGCGCGGGAGATCAACCGCTGGTGGAAGGCGAACATCCGATGAGCGACCGAGAAGTGCAGGCCCTGCGCGCCGCACTCAACGAACTTCTCACCCAACTTGGACCCATCATCGGCACGACTGGCGCAAAGAGGGTTGTCGATGCCTACGACGCCGAAGTCGGATGACCAGCCTCGCCGCGTGGATCGCCGACCAGATCACCGAAGCTGCACGGCCCATCGCGCACAGGCTGACAGCTGACACACTCGGCCGCCTGCGCATCCACATCACCGTCCGACTCAGCCTGGAGGAACCGTGAGCATCCGCCACTGGATCGGGGAGCACCTGCGCTACCTCGCAGACCGTGTAGACGACGAGCACTCGTTCAGGTGCACGGGCCTCACGATGACCATCGAGCAGGGCAAGGGAGCGGTGATGCACACCGGCATCGGCGCCGTGAATCCTGGGGTTCCGCTCTGGTATCGCAACCACGAGTACGACGAGGCGTTCCGATGATCGACACTGACGACCCGCAGCACTGGCCCGGCGACTCGGGTGCAGTAATCGAAGCAACGTTCGACGAACGCGCTGCCCGATACGTCAACACCTGGTTCGACTCGGTGCTCAGCTGGACCCTGATCAACCGCGACGACATCAACCTCCCGCTGTTCACGGCCGACGACATCCGCGCATTACTCATCGCCGAGCCGTACGCCGCAGTCAGCACGCGGCAATACCCCGACTACACCTACGTCAGCCAACTCCCATGACTGCCGTCACCAACCCGCGCGCCTGCCAAGCACACCAACGCACCACCCACGACGGACACCACATCCGCGTCTGGTGCGCCAAGAACAACGGCCACAACGGCGCACACGAAACCTGCGCAGGCGTCACGTTCACCGACCACCAACACGACGGAGAGAAGGACCGATGAGCACAGTGAAGCAGGCGGTTGAGCGATCCGAACTGACAGGACAGGTAACGCTGCCAGACCTCGCAGCCATCGTCTACGGGCGACCAGACCTTGCCGACACGATCCTGCGCGCCGTTGCAATCAGAGGTGGGGTTCAGTACGACGACATCGTGCGAGGGCAAGCCCACGACCCCAACCTGTTCGCCCATATCGAACACACATGAGGTACTGCGAGCGGTGCGGCGTGCGACGACTCGCGGACTGTAGCGTGCTGTGCTTCGCCGAACGACAACACGACAGCCTCGCCACCACAGACCACACGCTGTACGTCACCACCAGCGACACCGACACAGGCGACGCAGCATGAGCAACTGGAACCGCCACGGCCGCTACCACGGCGGATTCCCCGCATCAGTCAAGAAACAAGCGGAACAAGAACTCCCCAAGGTATGCGCCCACTGCAGTGCCACCCACTGCCCACTCTGGCTCGACCACGCAATTCCCGCAGCCGAGGGCGGACCCGACACCATCGACAACGCGCAATGGCTCTGCACCCCCTGCCACGACACCAAGACCAAAGCAGAGGCTGCCCGAGGAAGAACCCGCCGCACAAGCCGGGGCCGACACCCAAGCGAACGGCACCCCGGACTGATCTGAAAGGGGTAGGGGGTATGCCCCTCCCGCCCCGACCTCAGAAGCCCCGTAAGGCATAGGCGTTACGGCTCTGTACGGGTCTGGGGAATCACTCGTCGTCCATCGACTCGATGGACTCGATCAGTTCGGGAATGCTGAACTTGAAGCCATTTCCCTCTCTCGTCTTTCCCTTCATCCACTCGCCGGTGGCTTGCCCTATCCGCAGATCGCCGACGTGCTTACCCGCGTTGTCGGCGATATGCAGGATGATTCCCTTGTTCTTGAGTTCGATCGTGACGTCACTCAGATCCGCTTTGATTCTCATTCTCGGATTGAATCACCCTACCCAGAACGGTGCAGAGAGTCTGAAGAATTGCGCACAGATCGATTGGAGGTGTTCTGAATGGCTGGCAATGGACCTGCCCCGAAGGATCCCGCGAAGCGTGCGCGGCGGAACAGTGATCCGGCGGGCATGCGTGTGTATCCGGCTGATCCAGTGTCGCAGCCGGAGCTCCCGGAGTTTGATGTCCAGGTTGATGTCGACGGTGAGCTGATCTCGCAGGCGTTTGTGTGGCCGGAGGCTACGCGGCGCTGGTGGGCGACGTGGGGTGCGGAGCCGATGGCTCGGGACTTTACCGCGACGGACTGGGACTTCCTTCTTGACTCTGCGCTTCTGCACGCGAAGGTGTGGGGCGCAGGAGACCTCAAGCTGTTGCCCGAGCTCCGGCTACGGGTGGCGAAGATGGGTGCGACGTCTGAGGATCGCGCTCGTCTGCGGATCGCTTACGCGCAGGCTGATGAGGCAGATGAGAAGCGGTCGAAGCCGCAGTCGTCGGCTCGTGAGCGTCGGGGCCCGTTGAGGGCTGTCTGATGCCGTGGAAGCCGTCGGCGCCGGACGAGGTTCCGACGCTTGGCTGGTATGCGCTGGATTGGATCGCTGAGAATCTGGCTGCTCCGGCGAAGATGGTGTACGAACCGTTCGTCCCGTATCGGGAGCAAGAGGACTTCATCCTCCGCTGGTATGAGATCAACCCGGCGACAGGCCGGTTCAAGAATCAGCGAGGGCTGATTGGTCGGCCGCGTGGTTGGGGCAAGTCTCCACTGTTGGCGGCGATCGCTGCGCTCGAAGGACTCGGTGACGTCCTGTTCGACGGTTGGGATGCCGACGGGCAGCCTGTTGGTCGTCCGTGGTCGACAGTGCGGACCCCGCTGGTTCATATCGCTGCGGTGTCTGAGGATCAGACTCGGAACACTTGGCAGCCACTCCTCGAGATGCTGCGCGAGGGCCCGGTCATAGACAACTACCGCGGCCTGGATCCGCTGGACACGTTCGTAGTGCTGCCAAAGGGTCGCATGGAAATGATCACGGCGTCGGCGCGTTCAACGAAGGGCGCTCCGGTGACGTTCGCGACGTTGGACCAGACGGAGGAATGGGTCCCGTCTAACGGCGGCCCTCGGTTGGCGCAGGCGATCCGGACGAACGCTGCGAAGAACGGTGGCCGGACGATCGAGTCGCCGAACGCGTTCATCCCTGGCGAGAACTCGGTGGCGGAGGAGTCGGCGGCGTATGCGTCGGCGATACGCGAGGGTCGGTCACGGAACAAGGACTTGCTTCTCGATCACCGGGAAGCGCCGGCCGACACGGATATGTCGGATCGTGAGTCGCTGACTCACGGGCTGCGTGTGGCTTACGGCGACAGCTCGGGGCATCCCGATGGCTGTGTACTGCATGATCCGCCGTGTGCCCCGGGGCATGTCGACTTGGAGACGTTGATCGCTCGTATCTGGGATCCGACGTCGGATGTCCAGGTGGTGCGGTCGGACTTCCTGAACCAGATCACACACGCATCGGATTCGTGGATCTCGCAGCCTGAGTGGTCGGCATGCCTCGATGTCGATGCGGTGCTGTCGGACGGCGATCCGATCGTCCTCGGTTTCGACGGTTCTCGCGGACGGGCCCGCGGCAAGGCGGACGCTACAGCGTTGGTCGGCTGCCGGGTGTCGGACGGGCTGCTGTTCGAGGTGCGCGTCTGGGAACAGCCGGACGGACCTGCGGGCAAGGACTGGACGCCGAACGCGACCGAGGTCGACGTGACGGTTCAGCAGTGTTTCGAGCGGTACAAGGTTGTCGGATTCTATGCGGATCCGTCGGGCTGGACTGAGCACATCGCGCGTTGGGAGTCCCGGTATGGGCGCCGGTTGAAGGTGCGCGCAACTCAGGGTGAGCCGATCTCGGTGTGGCCGCGTGGCAAGACGTCGAACGTCG
Source organism: Gordonia malaquae (assembly GCF_037148075.1). Lineage (NCBI taxonomy): Bacteria > Bacillati > Actinomycetota > Actinomycetes > Mycobacteriales > Gordoniaceae > Gordonia > Gordonia malaquae. The sequence continues at coordinate 1,122,456 of NZ_JBBCUB010000001.1, forward strand.
GGCATGCAGTTGAGGCATTCCATTCGGCCGTGGTGAACGGCGAAGTGAAGCACGACGGCGGGCCAGCGATCGGCCGCCACATCCTGAATGCTCGTCGCCGGTCGACGCGGACGGGCTACCTCATCTTCAAGGCTTACCCGGATTCGCCGGAGAAGATCGACGCCGCCTATGCCGCGGTGATGGCATGGAAGGCCCGCCTGGACGCACTCGCGGCCGGGCTCACGACGGTTCGACAAAGGCGTGTGCGGAAGGCGGTGATCGGATGACGGTCGCGATTGCTCTGCCCACGCTGGTGTTGTCGGATGACGAGAAGCTGTCTGTGGGTGCGCTGCGGCAACGGCTGGTTAACGTGCGCCTGCACAACAAGATCAAGTCGAACCTGTACGAGGGCCACACGTCACCTCAAGACTTGGGCATCGCCGCGCCGAAGGATCTGCCGGACCTGATCAGTGCGGTGATGGGCTGGCCGGGGACTGTCGTGGATGTCCTTGAGGAGCGCCTGGAGTTGCGCGGCTGGACTGGTGCTGAGGGCACTCGCCTTGTCGATGTGTTCCGGGACAACCATCTGGGCGTGGAGTCCGGCCGCGGGCACCTGGATGCGCTGATCTATGGCGTCGGGTTCACGACTGTGGGCCGCGGTGACGCGGACGCTGGCGAGCCTGACGTGCTCGTGACTGCGGAGTCGACGGAGTCGTGCACGGTCGATTGGGATTACCGGTCGCGGCGTGCTCGGTCGGCGTTGTCTCAGACGAGCGATGAGCACGGCACGGTCGTGATGGAGACGCTGTACCTGCCGAACGAGACGATCAGGTTCGAGAAGTCGGTCGGCGGTCGCCTGGTTGTCGTGAGCCGCGATGTCCACAACCTGGGTCGGGTGCCAGTTGCTCGGATGCTGAATCGGGATCGTGCATCGGACGTGTCGGGGCGGTCGGAGATCACGCGGCCGGTGGCGTACTACACGCGCGCCGCAGTCCGGACGCTCAGCGGCATGGAGATCAACCGCGAGTTCTACACGTCTCCGAAGTGGACGATCCTCAATGCCGATCCTGAGGTGTTCGGGATGTCGGAGGAGAAGTCGCCGGAGCAGAATGCCCGCGCTGGGTTCCGGGCCACGATGGGCAAGCTGAATGTGGTGCCGCCTCAGGTGGACGAAGAAGGTGCCCCTGTGACGCCGAGCTTTCACGAGTTCCGTCCTGCGCCGCCGACGCCGTACATCGAGCAGATCAAGGCTTACTCGCAGCTGCTCGCCGCGGAGTCTGGGATCCCGGCGCCGTACCTGGGTTTCGTGACGGACAATCCGAGCTCGGCTGACTCGATTCGTCAGCAGGAGTACCGGCTGGTGAAGCGTGCTGAGCGGCGGCAGACGTCGTTCGGGTACGGCTGGCTCGAGGTTGGTCGTCTGGCGCTGGAGATCATGGGCGAATACGACGTCGCCACGTTCCGCGAGATCGGCGTGAACTGGCGTGACGCGTCGACACCCACACGAGCCGCTGCGGCCGACGAAGCCGCGAAACTGATCGGTGCTGGCGTGTTGGATCCGGCATCGGCAGTCACCTACGACCGGATTGGGTTGTCTCCGCAGGAGCAGCAGCAGCTTGATACTGAACGCCGTCGTTCCACGGTCGCGACATTGGTTGACCGACTGCGGCCAGCCGGGACGACTCCTGAGGATCAATGAACCCGGAGGAGATCCGCAGGCTCCTCGCAGAACTCGATGAACGACTCGGTGCCGAACTTGCAGGGTTCTGGCATTCGATCGCCGGGGAGGTGTCGTCGGACGAGTTTCGGGACCTGATGGTTTCTGCATACCCGGAGATCGTCACGCCGTACATCGCCGCGGCTGCCGATCTCGGGGCGACTGTGTACGACCTCGCACCGTCGGACAACCCGGACTTCAAGGCGCGACCAGCCGAACTGGCGCCCGTCGAGAAGTTGCAGGCCTCCGCGTCGTGGGCGTTGAACACAGGGGCTGGCGAGGCCGCTCTCGCACTACTGCAAGGCTCTGCCACCCGATCCATGTTCGACGGCTACCGAGACACGATCGTCGAGAACGCGGCTGCCGAACCGGGCGCTAAGTGGGTTCGGCACGCATCGGCGAACGCGTGCGGGTTCTGCAGGATGCAGGCAACCCGTGGCGCGGTCTACCACTCAGAGCAGTCCGCGGGCGGGTCGCACGATGGCTGCCACTGCATCGCCGTGATGGTGCGGCCCGGCCAGGACTACACGCCGCCGCCGTACGTGGAGGAGTGGAAGGACGACTACGCCGCGGCCCGTCAGGATGGGCTGACAGACCCGAAGGACATCGCGAAGGCGATGGACAACGCGCCGACCGGCAAAGCGACCCTGGCCCGGAATGCTCGCGAGGCTGCGAAGAAAGACAAGGCCAAGGTTCGATCTGCGAGCGCGATTGGACCGCCGCAAGGCCCCGTTGGAATCGGACGCACGGGGGCTGGCGACCCGGAACCGGATCCGGAGTGGATGCGGGAGAGTCTGGCGCACGCGAATGGGCTGACCGACCGCTACCGGCAGCACATGATCGACTACACGGGCAAGGGCCACGAGGTCATCAACGGGTGGCTCCGCGGATCATCGGTGTCGAAGAAGTCGGAGGACTATGCCCGATCGCGGGTCAAGAGCATCGATGCGGTGCTCGCGAAGTATCCCCTCAAGCAGACTGAGCAACTGCACCGCGTCGTCGACATGAAGGCACTCGGAATCAGTCGCGGTGAGGATCTGAGTAAGTTAGCGGGGTCGTTCCGCATTGAGAAGGGGTATCTGTCGACGAGCCGCAAGGCGAAGTTCGACATGAAGGAGATGGACAAGCCGGTTCATCTGGATGTCATCGCTCCAGAGGGGACACCGGCCGCCGCGATCGAGGACATTTCGGCAGTCCGTGACCAGTACGAAGTCTTGCTCGGCCGGAACTGTGAGTACATGATCGTGAATCCGCGCTATGATGACGAGCTAGGCGCATGGCGCGCGACAATGCAGATCTTGTGAGGAGGACCAGACAATGAGCGCACTCGACAGTGGCGATCTCGGGACAGAGCTGGTCACCGATCTCGCCAAGATTGCGGCGGCCCGCGAGACGTTCTATCAGCGAGACGGAATCCGAATGCCTCTTCAAGAGGTCGAGAAGGACGCCGGTCTGACCGAGAATGACATCTGGCGGTTCCTCGACAGCCAGAAGGCCAGCTAGCCAATACGGACACTGCAGAAAGCCCCGACACCTGTTCTGGTGCCGGGGCTTTCGCATTCCCGATGAACTTCCGCCTCACGTTGGGTGAAGGCGCTTGGCCTGGCGCTCAACAGGCTCGAGACCACCCCGGCCGATCGGGTCGGGACTGATTCACTCGATTGGAGTGATCACATCATGGGCGATCAGCTCACCCCGCCGGCGACTCCGGCGACCCCGTCCGAACCTGCCGCACCACCGGCCGCACCCGCGGCCCCGGAGCGGCTGCCGGGCGATCATCCGCTGGTGACCGCGCTCGCGGCCCAGAAGCAGAAGAACGCCGAGCTGCAGCAGCAGATCGATGCAGGCAAGAAGGTCAACGACCCAAAGCCTGCGCCGAAGCCCGAACCGGGTGGCGACGACGTGTCGGAGCGGATCGCGGCACTGGAGCAGCAGCTCGCGGACGAGAAGGCGGCGCGTAGTGCCGCCGAGGTGTCGGCGCTGCGGACCAGGCTCGGAGCGGGCCTCCCCACCGAGCTCGTCGAGCTGCTGACGGGAACCACCGAGGACGAGATCAAGGCGCAGGTCGACAAGCTCGCGCCTCTCGTCAAGGGCACTCCCGGACCGGCAGTGCAACCCCAGCAGGGACTCCCGCCCGGCAAGACCGGCGGCTCTGTGACTGCCGGCCGTGACCGCTACAAGGCGGCCCACAACAACTAACCCTCGTGCAGGCGACCGTCGTCTGCACCTGACCGCTCTGGAAGGAGTGATCACTATGACCCAGCTCGCACCTCGAACTGAGTCCTTCGGTGCAGGCGACCAGTCGTGGCTCGGCTCGCGCCACGGTACCGACGTCGCGAAGACTGTCACGCTCGCACCCGCGGCATGGTCGGCGAAGATCGTCGACGGCCGCATCAAGTCCGGTGAGCCGTACGCGATGAAGGCTGGCCTCGCTGTGCCTTACGCGTCGGGCGCATCGGACGGCACGGAAGTCATCGCCGGTTTCCTGCTCACTGACCAGTCGGTCGACGCCGCGCGCGGCAACATCGCTGCGCCCGGCGTGTGGCACGGCCGCATCATCCTGTCCAAGCTGCCCTCCACTGTCGCCGCCTCGGCGAAGCAGTCGGGCCAGTTCCTCCTGGAGGCCTGATCATGGCGACTCTCTACACCGAGACCATCACTCCCGCCGAGCTGACCGGGTTCGCCCGCGCCGCGCAGGAGGACATCGAAACCAAGCAGGGCACTCTCGCCCGCTGGCTGCCGAACACTCCCGTCAACGATGTCGTCGTCCGCACGGTCGTCGGCAAGAACGGCGCCGGGCAGCTCGCCCAGTACCGCAGCTTCGACGCCGAGACCCCGATCGGTTCGGGCGGTCAGGCGGAGCGGAAGATCTTCGAGCTCCTGCCGCTGGGCTTGAAGGAGCGGATCGGTGAATACGATCAGCTTCGAGCCCGCGGTGGCGACGGTGCCGCGATCGCCCTCGGCGGCATCGAAGCCGCAACCGTCCGCACGGTCCGCGCGATCTCGGATCGACTCGAAGTCGCCCGCGGCCAGGCGCTCGATACCGGTGCACTGTCGATCAACGAGAACGGCCTCGTGCAGACGCCGAACTTTGGTCGCCCCGCCGGCAACACGGTCACCGCGGCCGTCCTGTGGGACGCGGCTTCGGGGACCAAGATCCTCGAGGATCTCCTGACGTGGGTTGACGCCTACGCCGACGCCAACGATGGTGAGGCTCCTGGCGCGCTCGTCATGTCGCGCAAGGTGCTGAACGTGATGCTGCGTGATCCGGCTGTGCGTGCGCTCGTCGCAACCGCAGCTGGCTCCCCGCAGATCGTGTCGGTCGACGTCCTCAACGCGACCCTGTCGGCGCACTCGCTGCCCCCGATCTACGTGTACGACCGCAAGGTCAAGGGCCAGCGCGTCACCTCCGACAAGAAGGTGTTCCTGCTCCCGGCTGAGGTCGCTCCGACCGGAGGCAGCAACATCCTCGGTGCCACATTCTTCGGCCCAACGCTTGAAGCGGACGAGCCGGAGTACGGCATCGGCGCCGGTGAGCAGCCCGGCATCGCGGTCGGCGCATACAAGACCAAGGATCCGATCGGCCTGTGGGTGCACTCCAACGCGATCGCACTCCCGGTCCTGGTGAACCCGGTCGCGTCGATGGTCGCAACGGTCCTGTCCTGATGCGGATCCGTGACGACCTCGAAGGCGTCGTCTACGTCGCCGGGGTGATGCTCGCTGCTGGCGACACCGTCCCTGATGGCGTCACAGTCGGCGACCACCTGACCGTGAAGGAGCAGACCAGTGGCACCGCTCGCAAACCTCGAGGACGTGCAAGCGCGTCTCGGGCGTCCTCTGACGACTGACGAGGAGACGCGGGCGGCGGGCCTTCTGGTGGAGGCTTCGGCGTCGGCCCGCGCGTGGATGGCATGCGCGGACGACCCGGATCCTGTTCCGGATGATGTGTCGCTGGTGGTGTCGCGGATGGTGGCGCGGGTGCTGAAGGCTCCCGCGTCACCCCCGCAGATGCAGAACCTCGACCAGTTCTCCCGGTCGGCTGGCGTCTACTCGCAGTCGGGGACGTACACCGAGGGCGCAACGTCGGGTAGTCCGTGGCTGACGAAGGACGACAAGCGGATCCTGCGGCGGTACGGCTGCCGCGGCCGAGCATGGAGCTTCGACACACGATGAGCACGATGGACGAGTTCCCACTGCTGTTTACGGTCGGGCACCGCGTGTTCGACCAGGGTGCCGAGGATGCTCACGGTAACCCTGCCGAGGATTGGCTGCCCGCGGTCCAGAAGCCCGTCTACGGGTGGGGCGCACCGCAAACATCCGAACCGAAGTTGGCCGGCCATGACCGCGAGATCGTCGAGGTCGAACTACTCGTGCCGCCCGGTTTCGAGTGCTCGCACCGTGACCGCATGGTTCTCGATGGTGTCGAGTTCGAGGTGGTCGGTGGCGTCGAGATGTTCGATCACAATCCGTTCGGCTGGAATCCCGGCGGCGTCATCAACCTGAAGGCGGTGTCGGGGTGATCGAGATCGTGACCGGGGTTGATGATTCCGGCGAAGAGGATGTCGACCAGTTCGACGGCCCCGAAGTCACGTTCATGACTGAACCATCGGGTGCTCTGGTGATCATGAAGACGCCGAAGACTGTGTGGGCGGCGTACGCGCCGGGCCACTGGCAGAGGGTGAGGTGCACGGAATGAAGGTCGTGTTCAAACCTCAGGGCTTCTACGATCTGCGGCGCGAGGCGGGTGTGGTTGCCGAGCTCGACAAGATGGCTGAGGGTATCTGTGCTCGGGCGAACGCGCAGGGCAAGGGCACGTTCGCTGTCGGGTCACGACAGGGCATCAAGCGTCCTCAGGGTCGTTGGCGTGCATCGGTCGTGACCGCGGACGCGCACGCGATCGCGGCGGACCGGAAGCACAACATCCTCCTGCGGGCGATGGCTGGCGGGTCATGACCGATCTGGTCCTCCCGAAGTCGTCGATCACTGTGGCGATCGCTGAACTGCGACCGCACTTCCCGGGCATTCAGATCAGCAGCCGAGCACCGCAGGTGTGGCCGAAACGGTGGATTCGAGTCTCCCGGATCGGCGGCGACAAAGACTGGGCAATCGATCGCGCACTGATGCTCTTCGAATGCTGGGCGCAGACAGCGAACGGCGGCCGCGACGACATCCAAGCCGAGAGTGATGCACTGCTCGCATACACCGTCCTCGAGCACCCGAAGTTCGCGCAGTACTGGGATGGCGGATCGATCGTCCCCTACGACGACCCCGACAAGACCGGATGGGCGCGAGTCCAAGTCACCGGCACCCTCGGCGTCGCAATCACCTAGACCCACAACTGAATAGACCTCCTTACGGCTCCTGACCACTCTGCCTAGGAGGGCAATCAACCATGGCTGTAAACGTCAAGAACGCGTTCATCGCCAAGCCGATGGATGCCGGCACCGCATTCAGTTTCGCTCCCGGCGCATACCCGCTGCCGACGGATGCGACGACCGCACTCGCCGCGGGGATCCTCGACACCGACCACGGTGCTGTCGACGAGAACGGCTTCTCGGTCGCCCCGACCCGCAACTCGGCCAAGATCCCGATGTTCGGTGGCGGCACGTTCGTGTCGACGCAGACCGAGTACGAGGAGCAGGTGAAGATCACCTTCCTCGAGGACGACAACATCAACGTCCTCAAGACGGTGTTCGGCGACGCGAACGTCATCGTCGAGTCGGCCGCCAAGAAGACGATCTACCACACCGACGACGAACTGCCGCTCATGACTTGGATCATCCAGGCCGAGTACGGGCAGAAGTCGAAGCGGTACGTTGTCGAGTTCGCGCGCGTCGTCGAGGTCGCCGAGGCCAAGTCGGACCACAAGGCACCTACTCAGTGGGAACTGACGCTGGACGTGTTCCAGGGCTCCACCGGCAAGTACGTCATCGAGTACCGCGAGGACGAGTCGGTTGCTGTCCCGTCGTCGGCGACTGTGACGATCACCGGCACCCCGACTGGCGGCGACTTCACTCTGTCGGTTGGTGGTCAGACGACTGCTCCGATCGTCTACAACGCGGCAGCAACCGCGGTGAAGTCGGCACTGGAGGCGCTGTCGACTGTCGGCGCAGGCAATGCGACTGTGACCGGTTCGACGGGCGGCCCCTACTCGGTGACCCTCGCCAACGGTGGCACCGTGACCGGCAACGGTTCGGGCCTCACCGGCGGCACCACTCCGGGCGTCACGATCTCCTGACGTCCGCTCTACCTGGCCTGACGGGGTGTTCGCATCCCTTGGTCAGGAGCCGGTCGACTCTGCGTCGACTGAACCCCCGTCAGGCCGGGTTCCAGGCTCCGACCACACCCCAACCACTTCTCACGAGAGGCTCCTGACCGATGCCCAAGATCATCAAGCTCGGATCGACCGACGACCACCTGATCACTCTGCCGATCCCTGTTGGCGACGGCAAGGTCGTCGAGGTGACGATGCCGACAATGGACTGGATGGACCCCGATGTCGTCGACAGCTACAACGAGTTCGTCGCCGACATCACCAAGCGCGCCGCAGAGTTCGACGAATGGCAGGAGGCTGTCGCCGCACACGCTAAGGCCGTCGATGAGTTCGAGAAGGACCCTGAGAACGCGGCAAAGCCGGGACGTAAGCCCGCGGCGAAACCGCCGCACGATCCCGAAGGGCTCAACGTCTCCCCGAAGACCTTTCAGCTCCGCTGGCTGAAGCACTTCTGCAGCGACGCCGAGTGGGAGCAGGTGCAGCGAATCCCGTCGGGTCTCGCGAATGAGATCTACCAGGCGATCAACGGTGCTGGCGAGGAGATCAGCGAGGGGGAATCCTCGGGCTCTGCCGACTCCTGAAGGAGCATGGCGGGGCCGTGAACTCGGACCTCCTGGACCGCGGCTACAGTCGCCGCGACATCGCAACCGTGCTCTCATGGTCGGACCTGCGAGACATCATCGACCACCGCAAGCACGACTCCGCGTTGTCTCGGGCGCTCGACCCGGACGGTTGGTACTGGAATGACATCGGCGCCCAACTGGCGGCGAAGTCCGCGACCGCACTGTCCTCATTGAGGTTCTGGGATCTCATGCGCATGGGACTGCTCGACGACCTTGAAGGCGATGCGTTAGCGGGGTATCTACCAGCGGAGTATGGGCCACTCCAGGCCGGAGATTCGCAGGCTGCCGAGCCTGTCGACGACCACCCGCGGAAGCGGACGGTCGAGGAGAAGCGTGCGATCGCCGAACGGGCTCGGCAGAAAGCCGCAGGCGGGGGCTAAGCCTGGCGGGGATTAGGAGCCGCCGTCGGCCATCTCCCGAAACCGGGCGCGGAATCGGTCGTCAGTGGAGTCCATCTGCATCTCCTTCTGTTTGCAGAAGACGAAGTTGTCCTGCGCGGCAGCTTCATTGAAGCACTGCGCATCCTCCCACTCCTGGTAGTTATTCAGCCACCTGTCGAACGCGCCGGGGGCGTGGGCGGCATCGTGTGGCATTCGACTGTAGATCTCGTTCATCTGGTCGTACACGCCCCAGATGCACCCCCAGACTTTGGTGCTGGGGTCGCAATCCGCCATCAGCCGAAGTCCAGCCTTCCCGAACTCCGGCCATGTGTTCACTGCGTCGAGATCTACGGGCGGCAGGTTAGATCCGGTCCACTCGGTCGATGTCGCGGCGGATGTGGCTGAACTCGGCGTGGTTGAGTCTTTGCTGTCGCTTCCGCATCCTGCGACCCCGGCAACTGCTACGACCGCGGCGATCGCGGCGAACCACTTCTTCATGCGCTGATCGTACGCGCGCCTGCCGACATGCCAGGGGTGCTTGGCGCATCTCCGGTGCAACGTCCCGAAGGGCGCGAAGGTGGAGGGTGAGGGCGTGTGATGTGAGCCGGGCTTCCGAAGGTCAACTTGACGGGTACTTTGGTACCTGACTACCGTGTGAGCGATGGAGGTTGACCAAAAATGACCACACTGGCCCCCATCAAGGTTAGCTGCGAGACCGATGAGCTCGTGTCGCACGCATCGCACTTCATGGACGTCTCCAAGAAGGAGATCGTCAGCCGCGCAGTGCGCGAGTATGTCGACAACCACCGCGAAGAGATCGACGAAGGCGTAAAAGCCGCTCTTACGCGTCTCGACGGATCCAAGAAGTCTGCCGTGGCACTTCTGACTGGCATGTCCGACGCGGAGATTGCCGATCTTGGTGGCGTAATCGACTAATATTTGGCCGATGCGCCACGTTGTGCGCCCGACAAAGCGGGCATTGACGGACCTGGGGATACCCATCCCAACTGCTGGCACGATGCTCCACGAAATCGACGACGCGGACATCTCCAAGATGCAGACGATCCCAGACTCAGTCGCCTGTGGCTCCGCTACCCCAGTTCAGTGCATCACCGACAGGCGTTGGTTCAGGCATAAGCGGGCTGGGGTTCGAGGAGCTGTGACGGAGCTTTCTAAGAGTGTTGTCCCGGTTGAAATACGAAGCGAGGCTTGGCTCGGCCGCTGGTGGCTGGGTGCAGCAGGCGTGCGGCAGGACGACACTCCACAGCACGATTTCTACTCCTGCCTAAAACGGGAGGTGCGCAACGGATCCGACCACCTGCTTCCGAAGGATTGGGACGTCAATCGAATTCGCCTTGAACTCGCGTATCGATCTACGAAACAACTCCATGACGTTGTCTACCGCGCCATAGCTGCGAGCGTGCGGGCCGGGCGCCCTGTGCGATACGAGGCGCGTAACCACTACGTACAGGCCCAGGTTGATGCGCGCACCCCGGACGAGATCTACCTCCTCATAGGAGCCTGTGGCGTCTACGACCCAAAGATCGTCGCCGTCCTTCTTAGTGCTGTTCCTGATGTGAAAGCAGACGACTGGATACCCGAACCGGACTCGGCCCACTACGGGGCCAAGATCGAACAAGGTGAAGTCGTTTACTCGACAGTCATCACCTCGGACACCCTGAAAGCCATCATCGCCAAAGCGATCGACCTTGATGATTAGTCTCTGCGAGACTGGCCCACAACTGAACATCTAGACCCCCTGAAACCCCGGAAGGCATTCGCCTCCGGGGTTTCTTCATGCCCGGATGAAGGGAGCCTGACGTGCCGGAACTCGCCGTAGGCTATGTGTCGCTCGTCGCCGAGACGTCGAAGATGGGGCCCGCGATCAAGCGGGCTCTCGGTCAGGCTGACGGTGATGCCGCGGCGGCTGGCAAGTCGATGGGCTCGAAGATGTCGTCGGCGCTCGGCACGGCACTCAAGGGTGGCGTCGCGACCGCGGGGGCTGCCGCGCTCGGCGGTATCGGATTCGCCCTAACGAAGGGCTTCTCGCGGCTCAACACGATCGACCAGGCCCAGGCCAAGCTACGTGCACTCGGATCATCGGGCACTGAGGTTGAGTCGATCATGAAGTCCGCTCTTGCTTCAGTGAAGGGCACGGCATTCGGCCTCGGTGACGCTGCGGGTCTCGCTGGCACCATGGTCGCCGCTGGTATCAAGCCAGGCCAGGAGCTCGAGAAGACGCTACGCCTGGTCGCCGACTCTGCCGCGATCGCTGGCACGGACCTCAACGACATGGGGATGATCTACGGGAAGATCGCCGCGAAGGGCAAGCTCGACGGCGAGACGCTCGACCAGCTCATGGAACGCCAGATCGGCATCCTCCCCGAGCTCGCGAAGAACTACGGTGTCACCACCGAAGAGGCCGCGAAGATGGTCTCCGAGGGCAAGGTGTCGTTCGAGGACTTCGCCAAGGTGATGACCGAGAAGGTCGGCGGCGGCGCTGAGGAGATGGGCCAGACCGTCCAGGGCGCGTTCGAGAACATGAAGGCCGCCGCGGGCCGCATTGGTGCGACAGCGTTGGAGCCGATCTTCAAGGCGCTGCCGGGTGGCTTCTCAGGCATCACTGAGGCGATGGATGCGCTCGAGCCGAAGATCGGCGCGTTCGTCGAGATGATCTCGAACAAGGCAGTCACCGAGTTCGGGCCGAAGATCCGCGAGTCCGCAATGGCCGCGTGGCAGGCGCTCGAGGGCGCCGGCGTCATTGATCAGACGCGCGACACGTTCATGCAGTTGATCAACACTGGTCAGCAGCTTGCGCCGACGGTGGTGCGGATCGCGACGTCGATCGCATCGGTATCGGCGTCGCTGGGTGTCGGCACGTGGCAGGTATTCATGGCCGCACTGTCGGGTGTCGCGTCTGTGATGTCGGCCCTTGAGCCCGTGTTCTCGGCGATCGCGGACGTAATGGAGGCGCAGCCCGCTCTGGTGGGCGCGGCGATCATCGGGTGGATGGCGTTCCGGTCCGTGCCTGGCATGGTGACTCGTGTCGGCACGGTGACGTCGTCGCTGACGCAGAAGCTGTCTGGCCTGGTGCGCGCGTCGGCGCTGTCGGCCGAGTCTCAATCGGCGCTCGCGACGGCATCGACGAACCTTGCGAAGGCTCAGGCGACCGCGGCGACAGCGGCCGCGAAGACGCTGATCGCGGAAGAGAACCTTGCGCGTGTTCGCGCCACTGCTGGCGCGACGGCCGGGCAGGTTGCCGCAGCTGAGGCTCGTGTCGCCGAGGCCCGTTTGGCATCGACGACTGCTGCGACTCGTGCGACGGCGGCCCAGGCGGGAATGACGGCCGCACAGCAAGCGGCTGCAGCGCAGACTCGCACCTTCGGCTCGGACATGCGCAACGCCTACAGTCAGGGCTCCGCTGCGGCCACCCGGTTCCATCGCACGAACGGCATGGTGACCGCGGGATTCGCTGGCATGTCAAAGGCCGGCGCCGGACTCATGGGAATGATGGGCGGACCGTGGGGTCTCGCGATGATCGGTGCCGGTGTCGGCATCATGGCGGTCACGTCCAAACTCCAGGAGAGCAAGCGGAGGACCGAGGAGGCGCAGAAGGCTGCCGAGGCGTACACGGGTGCTGTGGCTGAAACCGGCCGCGCCCTCAGGGCTTCGCGCGGAGTCGTCGACGACAACGTCTTCGCTGCGGTCGGCAAGCAGATCGAGGCTATGAAGCCGAAGCTTGAGTCGGCGCGCAGTGCGGTCAAAGACTTGGGTTTCAGTGACGATCAGATCGCCAAGATGGACTTGGGTGCGCAGTCGGTGGAGAGCACCCTGTCGAAGATCGGCTACTCGACCGAGGATCTGGCGAAGAAGGCGTCGGGATCGCGCAGGGAGTGGGACAGCTTCGTCGCGGAGTTGCAGAAGCAGGGTGTCGGCGACATTCAGATCGCTCAACTTCAGGGCATGCGCACGGAGTTCGAGAAGCAGCAGGCCATCGCGAAGATGACGACCGCTGGCGTCACCGAGTTCGGTGAAGCGATCAAGGTCATGGGCGATGAGTCGGCTACGGCTGAGACGAAGCTCAATGCGATCAAGGCGGCGATGGATGCCTTGAATCCGCAGCGAACCAAGGCTGAGGCGATGCGTCAGATGGGTGATGCGATCCGGCAGGCGACGAAGGCTGCTGAGGGGATCGGCCCGGAGGCGATCAAGGCCAACGGCGCGATCGACGACATGTCGGAGTCCGGCGGCAAGCTCGGTGACGTGCTGGAGGACCTGGCGCAGAAGCAGCAGCAAGTGGCGGCAACTCGCGATCCAGAAGCGCTGGCGCAGGCGAATCGCAAGATCGAGGCCTCGCTCCAGTCTCTCGCGACATCGACAAAGCAGCCGATCGAGAAGATCCGGGAGCTGTTCACTGTCGCTGGCGGTGGGGAGAACGTCAATCTGCTCGTTCAGCTAGAGGGCGCGCCCGAAGCGATTGCCGGACTTGGCGCCGTCAAGGCTGCAATCAACCGGACGCCAGGGCGCAAGGACGTGACGGTCGAATACGACCAGGTCAAGACGGCACTGCCGGTGCTTGATCAGCTCGGAGTCAAGTACACCGAGGTCATCAAGAATGGCCAGAAGGCCATCAAGATCGACGTGACTGGCGGCGCTGGCCAGAAGATCCAGCAGGTCATTGATGCCACGACCCTCATTCCAGCGAATAAGCCGATCTCCATTACGGCTCCTGGCGGACCCCAGGTCCGGGCATTTCTCGATGACATCGGCGTGAAGGTCAACCGAGACAACAGGAAAGAAATCGAAGTCCTCGCACCGCTCGCGCCGGGCGTCAAGGACATGCTCGCCGGGATTGGCCTCGAGGTTCAGACGAACAACGGCAAAACTGTGATCGTCCGCCAAGAGGGCGCGGAGCAAACTCGCTCCCAATTGGACCAGACGAAGGCATCGGTCGATGCGATCCCGAACGAGAAGAACGTAACCGTTCGGATCAATGAGGTGCTGAGCGGCTCCCGTGTCCTCAGCGGTCTGCGGGTGCCTGACAACGCCGATGGTTCGATCCGTCGTTACGCGGCGGGCGGGATCCGGGCGGCCGAGGCGTATGCGAACGGCGGAATGCGGGGCGACACACTCCCTGACCGCGCATTGATCCAGCGAGCAGACCCGGGTGGCGGTCTCGTGCAGTGGGCTGAACCTTCCACGGCCGGCGAAGCCTTCATTCCGTTGGCTCCAGGGAAGAGGTCGCGTTCGACTGCGATCCTCGCCGCGGTCGCGAAGATGTTCGGCCTCGAGTTGATCCCGCGGGATGGTTCGATCTCGGGCCTGCTCGGCGGTATCGCTGGCGGCGCGGTGACGAAGCTGCTGGCGAAGGCTGGCGCCGATGGGCTGACCAAGTTCGCCGACGGCGGTATCCAGACTGCGGACAGCATGAAGCGTCTGATTCAGCCTCTCGCCGGTCGCAGCTACGGGTGGGGTGCGTGGCCGACGTGGGACACGGACTGTTCCGGTGCTCAGTCGATCGGCCGGAACCTTGCCCTAACTGGGGATCCGTTCAACGGTGGCCGGTTCGCGACGGCGTCGCAGGAGGCGGCGCTGTTGGCGTCGGGCTACAAGATGGGCCGTGCACCTGCTGGCGTCCCGGCGATTGAGCACGGCTGGGTGAACGGCGGCCCTGGTGGTGGCCATACCGCGGGGACGATCATCGACCCGAAGGGCGGTGACGTCAACTTTGAGATGGGTGGTGCTGGCGGCAACGGTCAGGTCGGCGGTTCTGCCGCCGGGTCCCGCGATGGTCAGTTCACTCATCAGGCGTGGCGGGCGTTGGGTGCGACCGTCGAACAGGTGACGTCGATGCTCGACGAGAGTCTGGGCACCGATGGAACGTCGCCTACGTACACGCCTTCGCCGACATCGACTCCTGACAAGCCGACATCGTTGTCAGATCTGGTGGGTAGCGCAGCAAAGACTGCGGTCGCCGGACAGGCCTCCGACATCCTTGGAGTCTTCGGGATCAACGATTCGCCGGGTGCGCTCGCAGCGTGGGCTGGACTGCCAGTGAAGGACACGACATCGGGGAAGCCTGTCGATCCGAAGAAGCTCCGTGAGGCGCAGGATTCGGTTGCTGACAAAGAGGCCGCCCTCAAGATCGCGCGGACTCAGTTGGATGAGGTGAAGAAGAGCAAGAAGCCGAAGCCATCACAGTTGCTTGCGGCGCAGGGCAAGGTCGATCGCCTGGAGCGTGAGCTCGGCCAGGCGAAGGATGACTTGAAGGCGCTGGAGAACTCCGGGACAACCGCGCCGTCAACGTCGCCGACCACGACGAAACCGCCGGGCACGGTCACTGTGCCGAAGGCCGGGCAGGATCTTGGCACCGGAAAGCTGTCTGGTGTCGAAGCAATCAAGGCCGCGTTCAAGCAGGGCATGCGTGAGGTGTGGCGGTCGGGTGATCAATGGACGGCTACCGATTGGATCGGCAACAAGGAGTCGGGCTGGGATCCGAAGGCGCGGAACGGGAAGTACTGGGGGATTCCCCAGGCTGGCCCGGAAGTTTACCGGGCTGCGGGTGTTGACCCGGCGACTGCTGATCCGCGCCTGCAGGGAAAGACGTTCGACCACTACGTTGATGGCCGCTATCGGACTCCGGTCGGCGCGAAGGCTCATTGGGATCAGGAGGGCTGGTACGACGTCGGCGGCGTGATCCATGAGGGCACGACGCTGATGAAGAACGGCCTGGGCCACAAGGAAACGGCACTTCCGTTTGATCCGCATGACCTGCGTGACCGGTTGGATCGGGGCGGTTCGTCGGACGAGACGAATGCCTTGCTCCGCGAGTTGATTGCGGAGATCCGAAACGCGGACCTCGGCACGACGTACGCGACTTTCCGTGACGAAAAGGAGTACCACCGCGAGCAGCGTCAGCGCACGCGGACTCGAGCGATGGCTGGAATGGGAGGTCGACCCTGATGGCGGGTTTGGATATCACTCTGATCGGCCAGTCCGGGATCCGGTGGCTCGTCCATGCGGGCATGTCGAGGACTGGCCGTGAGCCGGGTATCACTCTTACTGATGGTGGGGTGAAGGCGCTGATGGATGCGCCGATCGAGACGGACTGGATCGAGGACACTGAGGGCGCGATCTTCTCGGGAGATCGGTTCCTGCCTCGCGACCTGATGCTGGGGTTCGCGATGGCTGACGAGCTCGTCGGCGCGGGTGTCACTCCAGGCACGACGGAGGACCAGTTTCGTCGGGAGTTCTCGTCGCGGCCTGATCCGTGGAACCCGGACTTCAAGCACACGCAGGTCGAGGTTGATTCGGAGTTGTCTACGTTCACGCCGCGGCGGCTGTCGGTGCAGTTGCGTGATGCGCCGGACATGGAGATGAAGCAGGACCCGTACTCGAAGCGCGTCTTTCAGATCGCCTACGAGCTTCGGGCTGCTCAACCGTTGTGGGAGTCGAAGAAGGACGTCTCGGTTTTCACGAAGTCGGGGAGCGGTAGCGGGTCGGGTTTCGTCACGGTGTCGAACCCTGCCGATACTGCGTGCCGTCATACGTGGATTCTGACGCCGGGTGTCTGGACTCTGCCGGATCCGTCGTGGCTGGGTGCTCCGGGGCACCGTGCTCCGGCTGGCGAGTTCGCGTCACGGACGGTGATGGTCGAGGTGAAGGCGTCGTATGGCGGCCTGCGGATCACTCGTGAGCGCCGGAAGCTGCACGCGTCGACACTGACCGGCCAGAACGCACTCAGCGCCATGGGCGGTAAGTGGATTCGTTTCGACATTCCGCCGTACACGCCGCCGACTCAACTGCCGATCAGCGTGACTGGTGCGCCGTCGTCTGGTGCGCGTGCCGAGCTCCACATGCCGCGGCTGTGGACACGACCTGTGGGGATGGAACTGTGACCGCACCCGTGCTCACGCTCGAGGAGCAGTGCAACGCGATCTGGGCTGCAACGGAGGCTGAGGATCGCCGCATCCAGCGGATGAACGAGACGCCGCCCGGCATCTTCATCTTCGACGGACACCAGCGGTTGCAGCATCTCCTGCTGGAGGTTGTGAAGCTGCACGTCGAGGACCCGGAGAATGACACCGGGCCGGTGGAGTTGACGATCCCGTTCGATCATCCGGTGGCGCAGTGGATGCACGATGACCGCGGGCGCATTCAGCGTGGTGAGGGCGAGAACTTCCACATTGATGTGGAGAAGAACGGCGTCCGGGTGTCGGCCCGGTATGAGGCGAAGGAAGTCATCCGGGACGAGAAGGGTCAGCGTCTGCTGGTCGTCACGTTTCTGACTGACTACGAGAACCTCAAGTGGATCGACTGCTGGTCGAATCCGTTCTTGCCTGCGATCTTCCAGTTCCCGCGGATCTTCTTGCTCGCCGGCCCTGCGATCTGGGTGCTGAAGACGGCGCTGTTCGTGAACTTGTGGCGGATCTACTCGAGTATCTGGCAGATCCCGGATGACCCGATGAATCCGGTGAAGTGGCTCGACGGGCTGGACATGTCGACGTGGGACATTGTTGTCGCGCCGACGACGTTCGCGCAGGACATGGCAGCAGGGACGACCTGGGCGATGTTCGTGTCGCGGTGGGGGAAGTGGCATGACCGTGCCGAGATGATCCTCCGCGACGCCGAACTGTCGGTGGTCACTCGCCGGTATCGGCACGGGGATCCTGAGCCGTGGCCGGGCGCCGACCTCAAGGACGGCGCGCTGGTCATCGACATCGTCGACAAGTCGGGCCACATGGAGGGCGCGGCGAACGGCGGTTCGATCTTTGATGGTCTGACGCGGACGTTGCGGCAGATTGTCGGCGACATGGTCGAGGACGTCGAGACGGAACTGGCGGCTGATTGGCCGTCGGCGGCGACGATGTTCGAGCCGCGCAAGGGTGTTCCGGCCGTGCATTTCCCGGCGGATTGGGGTGTGGAGACGCACTTCAAGACGACGCCGTCCAAGGGTCTGATCATGAACACCGGTGGCCATTCGATGCCGGGTGTGAACGAGGCGATCTCGGCTGGCATTCAGGCGGGGTTCGACATCGTCGGCACGTTGCTGCATGTCGGCGCGATCGGCGGCAGTGTCGATGCTCTGCTGAAGCCGTTCTATACGGACACGGTGTTGGCGTGGATCAGCGTCAAACTGCCGCATCGAAAACAGCAGGCCGGTTCGTCGGGGTATCTCGAGTACCACATCGACTTGCCCGGCCAGGCGTACACGCTCAGTTCCCTGTTGGCGATCCGGTCGGCGGTGGTCGCAACCTCTCGCACGAAGTCGGCGAGCATCAAGTTCTCGGCGTCCGGGCCCTACGCGATTGGCTGGAAGGGCAGCGGCCACATGTACAAGGGCGACCGCGCGTCGTTCGAGGTCGAGGGCTCCACTCTCCGCGAGATCCACGTCGAGCGCATGAGCAAGGCGGTCTTGGATTGGGAGGCTCACCACTTCGCGCAGTGGGAGGCGGAGTTCGGGCCGAAGGCTGACGAGGATGCCGTCGATATGGCGATCCGCAAGATTCGTGAACTGGCAAGCGCCGCTTCAGAGTTGGGAGTGTTCTAGGTGTTCAAGCAGTACAGGGACATGAACGAGGCCGAGCGGGCGCAGGCGGCCGATGAACTGACCGCCCTGTTCGTCGGTCTCCCAGGCGTGGTTGGTGCACCGATGGTCATGGGTGAGGGCTACTGGCGTGACGTCGCCGAGCATCTCCTCGAGCTCGGTGTGCGGATTGTCGCGGACCCGATCAAGCACTATCAGGTCGGCGAGTCCATCGACCGTTCCGAGGCGGCCGGGCGGTACATCTACGACGAGGACGTGACACCGCCTCAGTCTCCCGCCGAGAAGTACGCGGCGATCGCAGACGAGCAGCAGCGCGAGCTGGAGGAGAAGGTCGCGGCGATGCGTGCCGCGGGGACTCTCCCGAAGGCTGGTGCGTCTCCGTCTGAGCGTGCCGCGCACCGTCAGCGTCGTGCAGCACAGGCCGAGGGTCGCGCGTTCAAGGCTGAGCAGCGGGACCGTCGCGCCGCCGACACGTTGAAGGATTCACCACTCGACGGTGTTGGGAAACCGAAGCGCAAACGCTGACCCACATCTGATCCAGGAACAACGTCATATCAAATAGGCCCCGAGATTCGGCGGGCCATTTCACCCAGGAGGCCATAGTGACCTACTACGACAGCGACAGGTCAGACGAGTTCGGGTTCGGGCGACCGCGCCCGACCTCCGGCTTGGTCGGAATCTGCATCCACACGACCGAGTCAGGGAAGTCCGCGACCGCTACCTCGCGCACCGCTGACGACGTCGTCACCTACCAGGTTCGCACGCAGTCCGGCAGCTACAACGTGATGGTCGGCGTCGACGGAAAGGTGATCCGCGAGAACACCGACGACTGGCAGACCTGGTCGACCGGCAACAAGGGCAACGACATTCTGCTGAACCTGTGCGTCGTCGGCAACGCATCCCAGTCGCGTGCTGAATGGCTCGCCCAGGACAAGATGCTCCGCTCGGTCGGCCGAGTTCTCCGCTACTGGTCCGACAAGTACCGGATTCCTCTTCGCAGGGTGACCGCCGCCGGCCTTCCAGGCATCCTCGGTCACGTCGACACCCGCGTGTGGGGCGGCACCGACCACACGGATCCCGGACCGAACTTCCCGTACGACGTGGTCATCGGCTACGCGAAGGGCGCACCAACTGAGGTAGTGAAGCCAGTTGTGAACGCGATCGACGCTGAGGCGAAGGTCGCGGCATCGTGGCTGGGGGAGCGTGTCACCAAGGGGGAGATCAAGACGCCGGACGGCGAGGGTCGTTTCGCTCAGTTCACGAACGGCTACGTGTACTGGAATCCGAAGACTGGTGCTGTCGCGGTGCCGATGCGGGTCTTCGAGACGTGGGCAGGTCACCGGTGGGAGGCCGGGTTCCTCGGCTACCCGGTCCGCCGTCACACGCTCGTCAAGGGCGGAGTGGTGCAGGCGTTCCAGGGCGGCGTGATCTACAGGCAGGGTGACCAGCCGGGGTTCCCGGTGCGTGGTGTGATCGGTGACCGGTGGGCGAAGGAGGGGTTCGAGACGGGACCGCTCGGCTGGCCGACGTCGGACGAGCGCGACAACGGCACCGGTGGACGCGTGCAGGACTTCGAGCATGGCCGCCTCGAGTGGGATCCGTCGGGCGCGATCAAGGTGGTGACCGCATGATCTGGTCGGGCACCTTCTGGCGTGACGCACTCGAGCGCGCGGTGAAGACTGGCGCGCAGACACTCGCCGCACTGCTCGTGGCAGGAACAACGATCCTGTCGTTGAACTGGGTGGACGCCCTCGCTGTCACCGGCACGGCGGTCCTTGCGTCGGTGCTGACGTCGATCGTGTCGACCGGCATCGGCAGTCCGACATCGGCGGCGGCACTGTCGACGGGTCGACACCGTAAGGGCGACGTCGGGTGAGCGTGTTTCGCCGTGTCGAGTCGGGGAACTTCCCGCTCTACCGGCTCATCGTCCTCGGCGTCCTCATCTCCGGCATCCTCCAAGTCGTCTACTGGGAAGTCCCCGCATCTGTTGCGTCGACGTCGCCGCAGACATTCGACTTCGTGTACGCGGGCCTGCAATCAGCAGGGGCCGTGGTTCTACTCGCGGGCCTGTACACGCGCCGCGCGATGCGGTCACTCCAACTCGAGCGGATCGGCGGTACGGCACTCGCGACCGCCGGGTTCATGCACTCGGCCGCCGTCATCGGAAGCAACGGCGGCCCGCCACTGACAGCAGCAACGTGGGCGATCTTCATGCTGTCCGTCTACCTCGTGTACCGGATCCTGCGTGAGATCCCCCGCGAGATTCGGGCGATCGAAGTGGAGGCACACCGAATCGTGAACGGGAGGCCTGATGTCGAGTGAGGTCGTGATCGCGGTCATCGCCGCAGTCGGATCGTCGGGTGTCGTGTCGGCGGTCGTGATGGCCCTGTTGAACCGGAAGCGCAACAGCGTGGAGGTGACGCAGATCGTGTCGCAGATGTCGAAGGATGCACTACTGGACGCGAAGGGCAGCATCGACGACCTGAGGAGCGACATCCGCGAACTGCGCGCCATCATCGAAGACTTCGTGCGGGTCGTGGAGTGCGATGTGCTGCCTGCGATCCCGGTGGAGCAGACAGAGCCGCGGCGGCATCTGCGGGCGATCGCTTCTCGAGCGAAGGCTGTCGTATGACGTCCCCGAATATTGGCCCGGGCAACATCCCGAATGTGCCGGGTGCGCAGCCGACGAACCTACTCGGGATGGGCGCCCATGCTGCCCGCGGTGAACCGCAGTGGCGGGACCAGATTGACGGCCAGTTCAAGGGGCGCGCCAACGGGTCCGGCATCGGGTCGTGGGCGACGAGCATCGGGTCGGCGATCACTGATGCGTTCAGCTACATTCTGAACCTCTTCGACATCACTGAGGGGCAGGCGGCAGAGATCGTAGACCTGCAGGACTCCAAGCAAGTGTTCGAGGGAATCCAGGTCTACGGCTACCTGTACATGCCGGAGAACATGTCGCCGACATCAACGAAACGTCGCGCCCCGTTCTATGGCGTGATTCACGAAGGCGTCGGTGTCACATATCGAGACAACGGAGTGCAGCTCAACTCGCGCGGCCTGTTTGTCGCCAACGCCCAGTGCTTCTACTCCTGGGTTGTGGCAGCTGGTGAAGGTTGCTTCATGGACATCGTTGTTCGTGCGCCGGATGGGTCGGAGTTCAGTCGAAAGCCTGCGATCTCGCGGTCGGCGGGAACGATCACCGTGTTCAACCAGCACGTGTTCGGCGTCCCTGGACCGGGCTATCACGTGTCGGTGGAGTGCGCGACCGACGATTCGATCGTTGGCGCTACTCGGTCCATTCGCAGCGGCAAGGGGTGGACATCACTGTCTGTCGAGAAACGATCAACGGAACCGGGGGAGATATGACGATCATTCAGGACCGTATCGAGGATGTGGCGGGGGCCGGTCTACTCCGGAACGTGACTGTCTCGACGCAGGTGATTCGGCAGGCGGCGAGCGGTGATGCGATTGTCGCGACGGTGCCGCACCACTTCGAGCTCGCTGACGGGATGTTGTCGACGACCGATCTGGATCCAGGTCCGGCGGTAGTGCAGATCGGGGCGAAGCACTACAGCATCGTGATCCCTGTGTCGTCGACTCCTGTCCGACTGTGGCCTCTGATCGACGCGGGACTGCCGACACCACCCGCGGGTGCTCCAGGTTTCATCCGCAACGGCGGTGGCATCTCGCGCGCCGAGGCCGTGACCGCATCCGAGTATGCGTCACTAACGTTCGACCCGGCGACCCTGTACGTGATCGTCGATGAGGAGGCGCTGTGATGGAGCCACTGTTCTCGTCGTCCTGCCCCGAGGGGCGCACAGTCCTGACGATCCGCACTGGGGACGCGTCGACGACCGCGACGGACCTCAACCTCCAGGGCGTGACGTGTGTTCGCGTGTGGCCTGACCACACGCTCGCCGCGTTCTCGAACTCCGGCAATGTGCTGGCTTTCCTCCGGCCGGGGACGTACTGGTCGTTCCTCTGGCAGTAGCCGCCGCTCAACCCCTTCAAGCCCTCGCCGCCCGGTGGGGGTTTCCTCGTGAATGGAGAGAATCCCATGGCTGTTTCGGCCAAGCTGTACGCGAACTTCCACAAGTCGATCGGCAACAAGGAGGTCGACCTCGATTCGGATGCGATCAAGGTGATGTTGTGCACCAGCAGCTACACCCCGAACCAGGGCACTCATCAGTACAAGTCGTCGGTGACCGGCGAGGTGACTGGCACCGGCTACACCGCTGGTGGCGCGACGCTGGCATCGGTCACCGCTAGTGTGACTGGCAACGTGTTCAAGTTCGATGCCGATGATGTGTCGTGGCCGTCGAGCACGATCACTGCCCGGTACGCCGTCATCTACGACTCGACGCCCGGCAGCGATGCGTCGCGCCCACTGATCGGCTACATCGACTTTGGGGCCGACGTCAGCACCACAAGCGGCACGTTCCAGATCGTGTGGAACTCGAGCGGCATCTTCACTCAGACCGTCGCC
The DNA here is from genome assembly GCF_037148075.1 of Gordonia malaquae. Taxonomy (NCBI): domain Bacteria; kingdom Bacillati; phylum Actinomycetota; class Actinomycetes; order Mycobacteriales; family Gordoniaceae; genus Gordonia; species Gordonia malaquae. The sequence continues at coordinate 1,145,465 of NZ_JBBCUB010000001.1, forward strand.
TGACGTAGGGGAGGTGAGCGCGAATGCCGCTCGCACAGAACGGCCGCGGCATCCGCGGCCTCGTCTGGACAGACTCGGACGGACAACCTCACACGATTCTGCTCGCCTACCTCGGCGACAAGGTCGTGTGGGATGGGCACATTCACGAGACGATCCAGGTGCCGGCCATGGCTGGGTTGTCGGCGCTTCCGGTTCCGGTTGTCGGTTCGGCGTCGCTGGTCGAGGTCCCGCTACTGTCGGCGCTCGCTGACTTGCCTACGCCTGCACTGGTTGGCGGTGGCGTGACGATCTCGCCAGACGGACTCTCGGTCGATGCCGTCGCGCTTGCCCCGGTACTGCACTCGGATCACACACTCGACATCGAGGTAGCTGTCGCCGTCTGCGAGATGCCTGTCCCGGACATCCGGGTCGTGTTTGGCGTGACGCCGCCGTCGATGACAGGAACATCGGTGCTGCTTGAACCGTCAGTGTTCGCGGATGCGACAGTGTCTCCGCCGGAGATGGTCGCGTTCGTGGAGGTCCGTAACCCGGATGTCGGTTCGTGGGCGATCATCGAGCCGCCCGCGATGGCGGCCGATGCGGCGGCCTTGACGCCTGCTGTCGCCGCGAGTTCCCGCGTCGATGGGGAGGTTGCGACAGGCACAGCGCTGCATCCAGTCCCGACGCTGGCCGCCGGGTCTGCGGTTGCCGCTACGACATCGTCGGCGACTGCGGGCATGCAGGTGCCGGAGATTCTGTCGGCGGGCCCGTCGTTCGTGACGGCGGCGACCGGGGTGACGACTGTGTCGATCACCGTGCCGGAGGGCGGGACGATCGTCGCGTTCTCGTACGACAACACGGCGAACTCGGTCGTCACCTGCTCGGGCGGCGTGACGATGACGAGTGCTGCTGTCGCGTCCAGCAACACCACGCGCATATCGCACGCGGTGGGCGTCCCGGCTGGGACGTACACGGTAACGATGTCGGGGTCGGGTGGCGCATTCCGCACGATGATCGTCGCCGCCTACCAGGGCGTGACGGCAGTGTCCGGCGGAGTATCGGGAGGCGCAACCAACACGACGCCAACGCTCACCCCGACTGGTACGGGCCTGCTCGCGGTGGCAGGTTTCCGCGGGTCGTCGATGCCATCCGGCACGACCACCTCGACTGGCGACATACGGTCTCGTGCAACGAACGCCACCCAGCCGATGGACCTCATCCTGGTCGATCGGTCGACGACACCGGTGTCACTGTCGCTCGCCTCGTCGACATCATGGATCGGTGTCGGTCTCTGGCTGGCCTGACCCCCTGCACGACAATGCCCCCGGCTTCCGCACACGCGGAGGTCGGGGGCTTTCGTCGTTGAGCGCTAGAGAGGACAGTCGAGAAGGTACGTCAGGGAGTTGTCGCTTATCGATGTGCCCTGCCTTGCGGCAGTTATCTGGGCGTGCTCGTCAGACTTGATGACGCCGACCTTCACTGTGTTGTCGACCATTCGTGGACAGTAAGCAACGATGCGCCAGTTCGAGCGATCGAAGATGCCGCGCTCGTGGTCTACTCCGTCGACGATGCTGGGGCCGACGTCAACCGCGTCAACGTCAATGTTGTACTTCTCTTCGGCGAACGAGATGGGCAAAGACGTAACGATGGGTGCGTCCTCAATGCTTGAGGGGCTGGACACAGGGTCGCTTGTGGCCGAGTCGGAATGGTTCGTGTCGTTGCCCTTGTCGCCACCGCAGGCTGCGAGGATTGCGAACACGACTACGACAAGAATCACGATGGCGGCGAGAATCTTGAAGGCGGCACTCTTCTCGCTGGATGACATCGCATCCCAGTCGGCCTTCGCCTGCTCCCTCTTAGCCTGCCTGGCGTCTTCGGCGGCCAGTTTCTCTTCGGCCGCGCGCTGCGCTTTGAGGTCCTTCAGCGCCTTGCGCTCTCGTCGGCTCAACTCGAATGCCTCCATTATCCCGCCGGGAACTAGTCGGATAAGAGTAGGCCTCGCACAGTACGCGTAGTGCCAAAATCGGGAACACTGCGCGAGTACTGTCACTGCATGACCGCACCCGACGACGACTGGACCTACACGCACGACGCACTCGCCGAGAGTGGGCACGAGGACGACCCGAAAGCGTGGGCCGCGATCGAGCGCGTGCGGGCAGACCTCGCCGAGTACGGGCGGCAGCTCGGGGTACGGAAAAGATAGTGGGCAAAATGTGGGCACGCGGCGCATCCAAGGTTGCGCCGAAGTGATGTCCCGCCTGGTAAATCGTGGTGCGCGAAGAGGGTTTCGAACCCCCGACCGCTGGTGTGTAAAACCAGAGCTCTACCGCTGAGCTATTCGCGCGTGGCGTCACGGTGCACGTGGCGTCCATTGGCACATTATCGGGTGGACGTCGCTTGCCCAAACTGATTCGCCCGCGACGGCACGGGGTACGCCGCTACGCTCGTCCGTATGAAGGACGCGGACGCGGTGCGACGCGCGCACGACGTGTTCGATCCGTTGTGCGACAAGCTCTTCGCGCGCCCGAACGTCGACATCGGCCCGATGTTCGGGTCGGAGGGAGTGCGAGTCCTCGGCAAGGTGTTCGCGTTCGTCGCCGGACGTGGCGAGCTCGTGGTCAAGCTTCCGTCCGACCGCATCGACGCTTTGATCGACACGGGCATCGGTGCTCGGATGGAGATGCGCGGACGTGTCATGCGCGAGTGGATGCACGTCGGCCTCGATCACACCGTCCAGTGGGAGAGCCTCATGACTGAAGCCCACGACTTCGTACGATCCATCACTGTTCGACCCGACCGGAGGACCGCAGAACGTGAAGACCATCGTTGAGAAGACCGCTCTGATCGACGCGCTCGAAGCGCAGTGGCAGAGCATCGACGATCTGGTGACCCCGCTGACCGACGAGCAGTGGACCACCGCGACCGGCCTTCCCGGGTGGACGGTCGCCGACGTCGTCGCCCACGTCATCGGCACCGAGAGCATGCTCGACGGCCGGACCGTCGAATCGATTCGTGACGTCGAGTCGCTCGACCATGTGAAGAACTCGATCGGTGTACTGAACGAGAACTGGCTCGACCACTACCGGGCGCGCACGCGTGACGACGTGATGACCGACTACCGTGCGCTCACCGCCAAGCGGGTGGCCGACCTGCACGCGTTGGACGACGACGCGTGGAACGCAGACGCCGTCACTCCGGTCGGTCCCGAGAGCTACGGCAGATTCATGCGGGTGCGCAACTTCGACTGCTGGGTGCATGAGATCGACATCCGTGACGCCCTGGGCCTCGGTGATCCGACGCTCTCGGAACCCGCCCGATTCGCGCTCGCCGAGTTCGCGCACAACCTCCCGTACGTGGTCGGGAAGAAGGCCCGCGTGCCCGCGGGGAGCGCGGTCACCTTCGAATTCGTCGGTCTCGTGCCGTCGCTGACACACGTTGCGGTTGGAGAGCGAGCCGCGGTCGTTCCAGAGCTCGACCGTGCTGCTGACGTGACACTTCGAATGAGCGTCGCCGACTACGCGCGACTTGCGGGAGGACGTCCGGGAGCGGCGACCGCCACCGTCGTCATCGAAGGCGACAAAGCGATCGGTGACTCGATCGCCGACAATCTGCACTACCTCATCTGACCGTCTCGGCAGGTCAAGCGTCGCGTCGCACGCGTCCGGAGCCGAACGCGCGCGCCGCGTTCCCCGTCATCAGCCGGGCCGGTTCGGGATCGCTTCGCAGTGTTCGCTCGAGGTCGGCGGAGTCGGGGACTGCGCCGTCGCTGGCGACGACGACGATGTTCCCGCTGCGTCGGCCCTTGAACATCGCCGGGTCGGAGATCAGGGCGATGTTCTCGAAGACCTCGCCGATCGTCGAGACCTCCGAGCGGACCGAGTTCAGATCGCGTCGGTCCCCGCAGTTCGCGATGTACAGCCCGCCTGGCACCAACACCTTCTGAACCGCCTGAGTGAACTCGGCGGTCGTCAAGTGCTCGGGCGTCAGGCTGCCGCTGAAGGCGTCGCGCATCACGACATCGCGCGTCTGAGGAAGCAGGCTCTCGGTGACTTCTCGTGCGTCGCCGACACGGATGCGGAGGCGCGGTGCGCGCGGGAGGTCGAACCACTCGCGCGCGAGCCGCGCGAGCTCGGCATCGATCTCGACGGCGACGTGTCGCGACTGCGGGTACCGCTGGGCGAGGGACCGGGGGAGAGCGCATGCCGCGCCGCCGAGGTGGAGCACTCGAAGCGGCGTCGACGGCTCGCGATACCGATCCGCGATCGCCGCGGCCGCTTGGCGCATGTACTCGAAGTCGAGTTGTTCGGGTCGGTCCGGGTCGATGTGGCTCGACTGTGCGCCGTTGATCGACAGCAACCAGCCGCCGTCGATGCTGTGGACGAGTTCCGCGGTGCCGGTGGAGATGTCGAAGACTCCGGCGGTGGGAGCGGGTCTGGAGGCGGCCATGACTGACCATCGTATCGTCGGCCGATACGATCGTCCGATGCGACTGCCCACCGACGATGCACTCGGGATCGGCCTCGGATCGGTGGCCGACGCCGTGTTCGGTGATCCGCGACGCGGACACCCCGTCGCCGTGTTCGGATCGGGTGTCTCCTCCGTTGAGAAGTGGATGTACGACGACTCGCGGCCGCGGGGCGCGGCGTTCGCCGTCGGCTGGATCGGAGTCGGGACCGCGGCGGGACTGATCGCGCGACGCGCAGGCGCCGTCGGCGCCGCGGCGGCTACGTTCACCGCCTTGGGCGGCACATCGCTCGCCGCGATCGGCGACCGGATCGCCGATGCACTCGACGCAGGCGACATCGACGGCGCGAGAACACTCGTCGCAGGCCTGGTGGGACGGGACACCACTCGGCTCGATGAAGCGGGGATCTGCCGGGCGGCGGTCGAGTCGATCGCCGAGAACACCTCCGATGCGACCGTCGCGCCCCTGTTCTGGGGTGCGGTCGCCGGTGCGCCTGGCATGCTCGGGTACCGGGCGGCGAACACTCTCGACGCGATGGTCGGCTACCGATCACCGCGCTACCAGCGATTCGGATGGGCCGCGGCACGGCTCGACGACGTGGCGAACCTTGCTCCGGCACGCCTCACCGCGACGTTGGTCGGCGTGGCGGCAGCCCAGCCGGCGGCGGTGTGGCGCAGCGTCCGACGCGACGCGCGGCTGCATCCCAGTCCGAATGCCGGTGTGGTCGAGGCGGCGTTCGCCGGAGCGCTGGGGGTGACGCTCGGCGGGCGCACCGTGTACGCGCATGGAACTGAGGATCGTCCGACGCTGGGTGACGGGCCCGCGCCCCTGGCGGCGGACCTCCGCGCTGCGGTCCGGCTCTCTCGTCGTGTGCAACGACTGAGCGCCGCGCTGGCAGTCGCTGCGCAGTTCCGTCGACGTCGCTGACCTGCAGCGAAACCACGCAAGGGGCAGTGTTGTCAGCAACTAGGTTGTAGACAACTTAAATGTGGACTACTCTTATCGGTGTGAACGACGACCTCGCGCTCGACCAGCAACTCTGCTTCGCTCTGTACGCCGCCTCTCGGGCGACCACTGCGGTGTACCGGCCGTTGCTGGACGAGCTCGGTGTGACGTACCCGCAATACCTCGTGCTCTTGGTGCTGTGGGAGCGTGACGGCAGGGGAGTCCGGGAGATCGGCGCCGAGCTCGATCTCGACACCGGAACCCTGTCGCCGCTGCTGCGGCGCCTCGAAGCCCTCGGGTTCGTCGAGCGCCGTCGCCAACGCGACGACGAGCGGCGGGTGGACGTTCACCTCACCGACGCCGGCCGCGCTCTGCGCGCCGATGCCGAGAAGATTCCTCGCTGCATCGCGTCCGCGACCGGGCTCGACCGTGAGTCCGCCGCTGCACTCCGCGACCGGCTCGTTGAACTCACTGCAGCACTCCATGCGCACGGCGCACACGCCGTGTCACCGATCGATCGAGAAGAAACGGAACGCTCATGAGCACCATCTACACCGCAGAAGCCCTGGCCACCGGCGAAGGACGTAACGGCCACGGCCGCTCGTCCGACGGTCGTCTCGACGTCGACCTCGCCATCCCGACCGCAATGGGCGGCAGTGGTCAGGGGACCAATCCCGAGCAGTTGTTCGCCGTCGGCTACGCGGCCTGCTTCCATTCGGCACTCCAGTTGGTCGCGCGTCAGGAGAAGGCGGACCTCACTGATTCGTCCGTTGGGGCGCGCGTCGGCATCGGGCCGAACGACGACGGCGGCTTCGCGCTCGAGGTGACCCTCGAAGTGACGATTCCCAACCTCGATCAGGCGCAGGCGCAGGCGCTGGCCGACAAGGCTCACCAGGTGTGCCCGTACTCGAACGCGACTCGCGGGAACATCCCGGTCACGATCACCGTCTCCGACGACTGACGGGCCGACCGGCCAGTAGTGCCAACGGGTTACTACTGGCCGGTACTCTGCTGGGCCGCCGGCCGCTCAGTACATTCCGGGGAGAAGTCTTCACGCGTCGATGACGAAGGATGTCCCATGGGTGTACTCATCAGAACTCTGACGTCGACCGTGCTCGCCGCGGGCGCGCTGACCGCGATCGCGACCGGGCCGGCTGACGCGGTTCCAGCACAGGGCTCTCCTGAGGGCGCTGTCACGTTCTCGGCGAAGAACCTGGGTGCGTGCAAGGCCGAGTTCACGATCGTCAACAAGACGAACGTGACGACGTACACGATCGACTGGCGGATCGACGACGAGCCCGGACGCGACATCGGAGTGGGTTTCGACGTGTGGCGCACCGGCACACCGAACATGGCGTCCAAGGCCGCACTGCCGAGTTGGCCGGACGGCGGCGCGGGTGAGAACACCGTCGAGAATCGCACGATGGTGTCGAACCGCGAACCGGTGACCGCGACCTACGTCCAGGACCTCAAGAACATCGTCGCGGGGTGGAACCCGCCGCTGCCCAATCCAGATGCCCGATCGCACCGCGTGGACTACCGAATCGTGCTCGGCCCGCCCGGAAACAACGGACAGACGCCCGACGAGAAGCCGGAATGGCTCGGCGACCGTGCATGGCGGCACATCACCGTCACCGGGTGCGGTGCCACCACTGGCTCGTCCGGGTCGGCTGACAACACGTTCGGCAGCCTCGGAGGCGGATTGTTCGGAATGCTCAGGTGACCACATGTCTCGACGGCTGACAATCATCACAGCGATCAGCGCGACGGCCGCCGCGCTCGTCGTCGCGCCGGGCTCCACACACGCCGCCACGAAGGGGGTTGAGCTCACCGCGCACGACAACGGTGACTGCACGGTCACCTTCACCCTTGTCAACCACACCAATTCGACTTTCTACCAACCGGATTGGTGGTTCGACCAGGAGGGTCCCGCGCCCGCGAAGACGGCGGACCCGTCGACGTACGTGGCGCCGTGGCGCGTGGTGCCGAGCACTGGGACCACGTGGGCGTTCGCCCGATGGGTGGGCAGTCCTGCCCTGCATTCCGAACTCGCACCGGGCGTGCCCGCGTTCGCGCCTCCGACCGTGGGCTACAACACCAGTGCACAACCGGACGGCAAGGTGTCGACCGCCACCGTCGACGTCCGTGAGGCCACCGGGCCCGAAGCTCCCGACGCCTCCGACGCCGGGACTCAGACCGTCTGGTTCCGCATCGGAAACGGTCCGGTGCCAGGTGATCGAATCGCACCCGCGTCGATCGTGGTCACGGGGTGCGGTCCGCAGCCGTGGGGATCCACAGCGGGATCGTCCGACGGCGGGTTCGGCAGCTCGATCGGCGGCGTCGCCGGACTGTTGCCCTAATTACTTTCCGTAGCGGGCCGCGAGTTTGGCCCGGACGACGTCGTCGTCGGACTCGACCTCCGAACCTCCCTCGCCGATTCCCGCAACCGCCTTCGCGTCGACGTCGTTGCCCGACCGCTGGCCGGATTCGCGCAGAGCCTGACGGATGCGGTCGCGCTCGGATTTCGCGGTGGGGAGGGGCTCGTCGACTGTGTCGTCGTCCGACGACGCCTTCTGCGCCCGCCGCGCCTTGACCTCGTTGAAGATGAAATATCCGGCGCCGAGCGGCACCATCACGCCGAACGCCAGCCACTGCAGCCCGTACGACAAGTACGGTCCGCTCTCCAGTTGCGGCAGGGCGATCTCGCCGAGGGACCCCGGTTGCTCGGACGACAACTGCAGGTAGAACGACTCCAACGGCATGGTGGTCGCCTTCGACAGTGCGGCCGTGTCGATCGTGTACGCCGTGAGGACGTTGTTCTCCAGGCGCGGTTCCTTACCGGGGCTGGTGCCTTCGGTCTGCATCAGGCGGGCCGCGATCGTCACCTCGACGTCGGGCGGGGTCGGGACGTTGAACGTGCCGTCGGCCGCTGAGGGCACGATCCCGCGGTTCACCATGATGACACGGTCGGAACCGGCAACCTGGAACGGAGTGAGCGCCTCGACGGCGGGGCGTTCGTCCGCGTAACGGAAGCGAAGCAGTACCTGGCCCTTCGGCAGGTACCGTCCGCGAACGGTCACTTCCCGCCATTCGCGGTCCGGATCGAATGCGGCGCCGTGGGGCGCGAGCTCGTCGATCGGGACCGGAGCGGTGCCGGTGGCGGCGCGGATCAGTTCGTTCCGATGCTCGGTGTCGGAGTTCTTGCCGAGCTGCCACGGCGCGAGGATGGAGAAGCACGCAGCGGCGAATGCCACGACGAACACCGCGAGCAGAAGCCACCCGGGCTTGAAGAACGAACGAAGGACGCGCACGCCCCAAGGTTACTGACTGCGTGCGGTCAGCTGCGATCGGCCAGGGTCGCGTGGGTCCACGCCAGCAGGCCGGGGATCGCGGCTTCGATCTGTTCGCGGACCTCCGAGAAGTCGTCCGGTGTTCCGTAGTAGGGGTCTGGAAGATCGGCGTCTGCGGCGTCCGGGTCGAAGCTGCGGAGTAGCCGGACACGGTTTCCGAGGCGTTTGCGCTCCAAGTCGGCGACGTGCCCGCGGTCGGCCACCACGATCAGGTCGGCCGAGAGGTGATCGGGTGACAGTTGTGCGGCGACGTGCTGATCGGAGTAGCCGTGAGCGAGGAGCTCGGTGCGTGCGCGGTTATCCGCCGGCTCCCCGATGTGCCACCCGCCGGTTCCTGCGCTGGTCACCCTGACCTGCTCAGACAGGCCCGCCTCGTCGATCGCGTGAGCGAAGATGAGTTCGGCCATCGGCGACCGGCAGATGTTGCCGGAGCAGACGAAACAGATGTGCAGGGCGCTGCTGGCGGCCGAAGTCGCCGTGTTGTCAGACACCGAGAACCTTTCGCAGTTGGGTGACCGTCGTGACGATCCACCGATTGTCTTCTGGGCTGCCCGATCGATGCTGGGCCGCCTCCAACTCTCCTGCGTGAGCGTAACCCCACTTCACTCCGATCGTCGGGACCTGGCACGAAGCGGCCCCGTCGACGTCGTGAGATCGGTCACCGACCATGACGATCGGCCGCTCTGTCGGATTCGCGCCGAGGCGACGGAGTGCTTCGGCGACGACGTCGCCCTTCGCGGACCGTCCGACGGCGTCGTCGGCCCCGCAGATGTGCGCGAATCGGTGCGCCAGACCGAAGTGCTCAAGGATCCGTCTGGCGATCACTTCGTTCTTCGACGTCGCGATCGCGAGCGTGCGTCCGGCCGCAGCGAGGTCGGCGAGCAGTTCGGCCATATCGGGGAACACGGCGTTCTCGCGCCAACCGATGACGTCGTAGCGGGCGCGGTAGGCGCGTACTCCGGCGGCGGCACGGTCGCCGGTGATCCCGAGCAGCGCGAGTGAATCGATGAGGGGAGGACCGACGATGGACGGCCAGAAGTCGTCGGGCGGAAGCGGTTCGCCGATCTCGATCAGCGCATGCCGGAACGACGTCGTGATCCCCACAAAACTGTCGGTGACCGTCCCGTCCAGATCGAACAGCACCACCGTGTCGGCGGCGGCCGGGTCGACGCTCGGCCGACCGTCGACGATGCGGGGCACTGCGGACGGGCTCATCCCTCCATCGTGCACGTAGGGTGAGTGATCATGACAGTCGACGTGCCTGGGCTCACCGCGGCAGCATTCGGCGTCGGATCGTCACATGATCGACTGACCGATCCGAACCGGCACGGCGACGCGGACGCCGGGCCCGGCCTGATCGACTTCGCGGTGAACGTTCGCCCCGGACCGCCGCCCTTCATCGTCGAAGCGCTGACCTCTCGTATCGCCGACCTCGCGGCCTATCCGTCGGACGCCGACACCGAAGCCGCCACCGCACGTGCCGCAGCACTTCACGGCAGGGACGTGCGAGACGTCCTCCTCCTCGGCGGAGCGGCCGAAGGCTTCGAGCTCGTCGCGCGCCTCGGGTTCTCGCATGCGGCATTGATCCAGCCGTCGTTCACTGAACCGGCGAGAGTCCTGGTCGCTGCCGGAACGCGGGTGACACACGTGACTCCGCCGCCGCCGTGGCGTCTGTCGGACGCGCAGGTTCCGGAGGACGCGGACCTCGTCGTCGTCGGGAACCCCACGAACCCGACGTCGGTGCTCCATCCGGCCGCGGACATCCTCGCACTGCGCCGACCAGGCCGAACGATCCTCGTCGACGAAGCCTTCGCCGACCTCACACTCGACGGGGACAGCTTCGAACCGGAGTCGGTGGCCCACCTGGCCGGAGACGATCTCATCGTCGTCCGGTCGGTCACGAAGACGTTCGGACTCGCCGGTTTGCGCGCCGGATACCTCCTCGCCTCACCGCGGACGATCGACGCGATGACCGTCGGACGCCGCCACTGGCCGCTCGGCACCCTCACGCTCACCGCACTGCATGCGTGCCTGGGTGGGGCAGGACAGGCGTACGCGCATGAGCAGGCGCGGATCGTCGCGGCCGACCGGGCACACCTGGTGACTCGCTTGGGAGAGATCGGACTGAGCCCGCTCGCGCCGCCCCGAGCTCCGTATGTCCTCCTGTCCACACCGAATGCACTCGGCCTCAAGGACGCGCTGACCGGCCGTGGTTTTGCGGTCCGCAGCTGCGCGAACTTCGTCGGCCTGGGGTCGGACCACCTGCGCCTCGCGGTCCGTCCCGCGGAACTGACCGATGGGCTGATCGCCGCCGTGCAAGATGTGAGAGACCGACCCGCCGAACCAGGGGAGACGAGAAACCGATGACTCGCACACTCGCCGAGGTGATCCTGCGGCTCGACACCGCGTATCCGCCCGCACTCGCCGAGTCGTGGGATTCGGTGGGGCTCGTCTGCGGAGACCCGACCGAGCCGGTGCGCCGGGTGGTCGTCTGCGTCGACGTGACCGACTCCGTCGTCGACCATGCGATCGACGTGGGCGCCGACCTCGTGCTGGCACATCACCCGCTGCTTCTCCGCGGTGTCGACACCGTGTCGGCAGGCACCCCGAAAGGACGCATCGTCCACCGGTTGATCCGGGCGAACTGTGCGTTGTTCACCGCGCACACCAACGCGGACAAGGCCCGGCCCGGTGTCTCTGACGCGTTGGCCGACGCCCTCGGCCTCGTCGACACCCGGCCATTGGACGTCGAGCCCGCGCAGGTCCTCGACAAGTGGGTTGTCATGGTCCCGGAGAGCAACGTCGACCAGGTGACCGAGGCGATGTTCGCGGCAGGGGCCGGCGCGATCGGCGACTACCGCGACTGCCGCTGGGGAGTGGTCGGCACCGGTCAGTTCCGGCCCGTCGAGGGAGCGTCGCCAGCAATCGGCGGCGTCGGCGAATTGACGCATGTCGACGAGGAACGCGTGGAGACCGTCGCGCCGCGACGGTCCCGGTCGGCGGTGTTGGCCGCCCTGCGGGACGCGCATCCGTACGAGGAGCCCGCATTCGACGTGTTCGAGCAGGCCGCCGTCGACAGCGATCTCGGTCTCGGACGGATCGGACGGCTGCCTGCGCCGATGCGGCTCGACGAGTTCGTCGCGCATGCCGGCTTGGCACTCCCGACGGCGGCCTGGCCGATCCGCGCGGCGGGCGACCCGGCAGCCGTCGTCGAGACCGTCGCAGTGTGCGGCGGCGCGGGCGACTCGCTGATCGGGGCGGCGACCGCGGCCGGCGTCGACGCGTACATCACCGGCGACCTCCGGCACCACGTTGTCGACGAGGCGCGGCGGGCCGGGGCCCCCGCGCTCATCGATGCGGGCCACTGGGCCACCGAGTTCCCGTGGTGCGCATCGGCCGCGGACATGCTCACCGACTTCGGGTGCGAGACGACCGTCTACGCACCGCCAACCGACCCGTTCACCGTGGTCGACCGACAGAGATAGGAGAGCGCCGTGAAAGCACCCGCAGCGCAGCAGCGACTGCTGCTCGACCTCGCCGAACTGGACGCCGACATCGCCAAAGCGCAGCATGCGCGTAAGAATCTGCCTGAGGACGCCGAACTGGCGGAACTCGCGACGGCCCTGGAGGCCGCACGAGACGACGTCGCACGATCGCGCGTCGCCGTCGACGACCTGCAGGCGGTGTACGACAAGATCGACGCCGAACTGACCGGGATGACCGAGCACGCCGCGCGCGATCAGGCTGCCATCGACGCCGGGACCGTCGGTCACAAAGCACTCACCGAACTGCAGCACGAGCTCGATCACCTGATCCGTCGCCGCGACGATCTGGAAGCCGAGATGCTCGAGTTGATGGAACAGCAAGAGGCGACGGGCACCGAGGCGGATCGTGCCGAGGCCGCCCTGCTGGTGCTGACCGAGAAGGAACTCGACCTCGTCGCACAACGCGACTCGAGCGCCGCTGCGGCAGAGCAGAAGGTCGCCGACATCACCGACCGTCGAGGCTCGCTCGCAGCGACGATCGACGGCCCGCTCGTCGCGATCTACGACGGACTGCGGGGCCGCGGTCAAGTCGGCGCCGGGCTCGTCCAGGCTCGTCGTTGTGGCGCGTGCCGGATGGAACTCGATCCCCGGACCCTGTCGCGGATCGCCGCCGCCGATGAGGACGAAGTGCTCCGGTGCGAGGAGTGCGGCGCGATCATGGTGCGCACCAACCACTCCGGGCTTCCCGGGCAGGGGCGTCCGCGTGAGTGACAAGGCCACCTGGCAGGGACAGACGTCGACACCGACCCGAATCGTCCTGCTGCGCCACGGTCAGACACCGCTGTCGGTGGAGCGCCGGTACTCGGGGCGCGGCAATCCGTCGCTCACGGACGTCGGCCTCGCGCAGGCGACGGCTGCCGCCACCAGACTGTCGGCGTCGCCGTTCGGCTCGATCGACACCATCGTCTCGTCGCCCCTGGCGCGGACTCGTGACACCGCCGAGTTCGCCTCCCGCGTGCTCGGTGTCGATGTGGCTGTCCACGAAGGGCTCATCGAAACCGACTTCGGCGAGTGGGAGGGATTGACGTTCCGCGAAGCGGCCGAGCGCGACGGGCGGTTGCATCGCAAATGGCTGAGCGATGTCGACGTCGCGCCGCCGGGCGGTGAGAGCTTCGCCACCGTCGCCGACCGCATCGCACAGGTTCGTGACGATCTCGTCGACCAGTACCCGGGGCAGACGATCCTCGCCGTGAGCCACGTGACCCCGATCAAGACGTTTCTGCGCGGGGCACTCGGAGTCGGTCCGGAACTCCTGTTCCGGATGCACCTCGACCTCGCGTCGTTCTCGATCGTCGAGTTCTATCCCGACGGCGGGTCCGTAGTCCGACTCGTCAACGACACCGCCCACCTCCAGTAGGGACGCCCTGCCCGTCGAGCGCAGCCGAGACCCTGCCCGTCGGTCGCTGTCGAGACGTGGGGGTATCCTTCAATGGCGAACGAGTCGGCCGGGCGGCCGCGGCGAGGGAACCGTACGAGCATTCGTGCAGGCCCGATGTCGAGGAAAGTCCGGACTCCACACAGCAGGGTGGTTGTTAACGGCAACCCGGGGCGACCCGCGGGACAGTGCCACAGAGAACAGACCGCCGCCCGCTTCGGCGGGAGGTAAGGGTGAAACGGTGCGGTAAGAGCGCACCAGCGTCACGGGTGACCGCGACGGCTAGGTAAACCCCACCCGGAGCAAGGCCGAAGTCCGCACCGCTCACGGTGCGGATGCGCGAGTGCTTGAGGACTGCTCGTCCGAGCTCGCGGGTTGGCTGCTTGAGGCACCCGGCAACGGTGTGTCCAGATGGATGGTCGCCGCCGGTCTTCACGACCGGTACAGGATCCGGCTTACGCGCCGACTCGTTCGCCTTCACACCGCGCGGAAACGGACCCGCGACGTTGTCGGGTCGGCTTCGACGACTTCGACGGTGCACGCAGTTCCGGCGGCGGGCGCGCCTTCGCAGCCGCCGATGATCGCCGGCGATGAGATGAACACCTCGGCGGGCTTGTCGCCGCGAGCGTCCCGCATCACGACGGCGTCGAAACGCGCGCCGATCTGGTCGGCGAGCACCACCGCCTCGGTGAGGTCGACGCTTCGGCGTTCCGCTGTCGAGGCCGTCGAGTCGGACGACGCCATGATCTTCGGGAGCGTCGGCAGCACATCGAGCACCCATTGAGGAGGTTTCTGACCTGCAGCGATCGCTAGACACGTCTCGGTCGCATACCGATCGCCGAGACGACGAAGGGGCGCGGTGACGTGCGAGTACACGCCACCGACCCCCGCGTGAGCCACGGCCGCGTCGTCCAAGGCGGCCGAGGACTCGTCGAGCGCGAGGTATCCGGCACCGCGCATCAATCGCGCTCCGACCGACATCAGTGCCAGCGTGGTCGGAGCGTCTGCGGGTAGGGATGCGAGGAACTCGCCCGGCGACGCGCCGTCGGCCCACGCCACTCCGAGGTGCGTGGCAGCCGCTCGCAGATCGTCGACCGCCTCACGAGAGGCTGGCGGCAGGGTGCGCAGCAGCCCGACGCCCGCATCGCGTTGCATCCGTCCGGCCGCCATGCCGACGAGCAGCGACACCTGGGCGTTCCACTGATCGGCCGGGGTGTGCGGTGCGATCTGGAGCGTCCACGCGCGGTCGCCCTCGTGGGGGACGATCTCCTGATCGGGTAGATCCAGCTGGACCGCGCCACGCCGCAGCGCCCAGTCGATCCGTGTCTGCCCGAACGCCGGGAGCGCGGCGATCGAGGGATGCAGCGTGCCGGCGTCGTGGGCGGCCATCACACCCGCGTAGTCGAGGCGTTGCCGAGAGCGGACCGTCGCACGTTCGACGTGAACGCCGGTCTGGTCACCGTCGTGATTCACCGTCACCGTCCACAGGACTGCGGGCCGGGTCTGACCGGGTAGGAGCGACCCGACGCCCTCGGACATCGGGCGCGGGTGAAGGGGGACGCTTCCGTCAGGGAAGTAGATCGTCTGCCCGCGCCGCAGGCTCTCGGTGTCGATCGGACCGCCGGGCGCGACGAGCGCGGCGACGTCGGCGATCGCGTAGTGGACGGTGAACCCGTCGTCGGTCGCCTCGATGTGCAGCGCCTGATCGAGATCCTTCGATCCGGGCGGATCGATGGTGACCAGGTCTATGTCGGTCCGGTCGACCCGTCCTTCGGGCAGACGGTCCGTTGCGGATTCGGCTTCAGCAGTCGCTGCGGCCGGGAACTCCTCGGTGACGTCGAGCTCACGTCGGATCTGGTCGAAGTCGATGGCCGGTGCGAACACTCTGCGCTGCATGAGATCGAATGTATGCGATACGTATGTCTCGGCAGGTCAGCGGTAGGCGAGTTCGTTCGCAATCGCCCCCGAGAGAAGGGTCCGGGCGCGCTCCGTGCTCATCGAGCCACTGTGGATGCGCATCGACAGCCCTTCCACCAGTGACGTCAGGCGCTCAGCAGCGTCAACAGCGTCCTGTGCGGTCAGCTGACGCACAGTCGCGATCACGTCGGCCACGTCTGTTGACCACTCGGCGGTCGTCTCGGCGAGCGGTTCGCGGAGTTCCGGTGTGAAGACGCCGCTCGCGCGGAGTTCGCCCCACGCGATCGAGTTCTGCGCAGTCCCATCGGCGAGTTCCAACTGCAAGAGCGATTCCAGTCGGTCCCGAGGATCGGTCTCGTCGCTCGCGGCCTCGGTGTAGTCGACGGCACGTTGGTTGACGTGCTCGAGCGCCGCACGTAGGACACCGGCACGGTCGGTGAAGTGGTAGTAGAGCGCAGCTGTCGAGACTCCTGCCTGCGCAGCGAGCTTCTCGACGCGTAGACCGCGGACGCCGTCGGCTGCGATCACCCGCACAGCGGCGTCGAGCATCTCGGTTCGCTTGTTCACGCGTGCCACAACGGCTCCTGCTGAGTCGCACAGTGGATCCCGCCGCCGCCTGCCGCGATCCCGTCGATCGCGACGGAGACGACTGAGCGATCCGGGAAGAGTCGGGTGAGGGTTCCGTGTGCGGCAGCGTCAGCATCCGGGTCGCCGAAGTCGGGCATGACCACGGCTCCGTTGCACTCGTAGAAGTTGATGTAGCCCGCGGCGAAATCGTCGTCGGCTCCGCTGAATCGAAGATTCGTCGGTGCGGTCAGAATCTCCACCTGAAGCGGTCGGCCGTTCACGTCGGTCGCTTGCCGAAGGATGTCCAGGTGAGTGCGTGTGACGTCGTAGTCGAACGATTCGGGATCGTCGTCCATCGCTGCGACGACGACACCGGGACGGACGAATCGTGCGTAGAAATCTGTGTGGCCGTCGGTGATGTCGTGTCCTCTGATCCCGGGTAGCCAGATCACCTTTGTGATCCCCAGAAGGCGACTCAGTTCGGACTCGACGTCGGTCTTCGACCAGCCGGGGTTCCGGTTGGGGTTCAGGACACACGACTCAGTGATGATCGCGGTGCCCAGCCCGTCGACCTCCAATGCGCCGCCTTCCAGTACGAGGTCGGTCGAGATTCGGCGAGCGTCGGCCTCGTGCGTGACAAGGGCCGCGATCCTCGCGTCGCGACTATGAGCCTGCTTGCGTCCCCAGCCGTTGAAGTTGAAGTCGACAGCGGCGAGTCCTTGCGGCGTGTCGACGAACGTCGGACCGGAGTCGCGGATCCACAGGTCGTCGAGCGGCGCCTTGACCAGCGTGATGTCGGCGTCGCCGACGAGTCGCTTCGCGAGCGCCAGTTCGTCTGGGCGAACCAGCATCGACACCGGCTCGAATTGGGAGATCGCGGTGGCCACCGCGAGGAGATCGCGCTGGACCAGTGGAAGCAGTTCGCGGCCCCAGACTGAAGCGCTGGCGCCGGATGCCATCCAGGTCCGCCGATGGGTGGCGCCCTCGTCTGGCATCCGTCCGACCTGTGGCTCTGCCGAACTCGACGGGGTTGCAGTGCACCCTGCAACGGCGGCGGCCGCCGCTGCCGCACCGAGCCGAAGGAAGTGTCGACGACGCATCAGAATCCTAACTAACTAAAATTTCAGTCAGTTTAGCAGGGATCGAACTACTGCCGCCCGGGCTTGGACCTGCGGGGTCTGTTTCGCGGATGCGAAACGTCGGCAGCGATTCTGGTCCTCAGCACCGGAATCGCCGCCAACGTTGACGATGTCAGTCGAGGCGGCGGTACGCCTTCACCGCTTTGCGGCCGCGGGCCTCTTCGCGTGCATCGAGGCGGCCGAGGACGAAGTGCGCCTGCGGGCTGAGCGGCGTGTTCCCGCCGACAGCGAGCAGGCGCTCCCGGTTCACGGCGGTGTCGTTGAAGACGCCGAGGTGTGTCTGGATCTGTTTGGCGTAGTGGCCGACTTTGTGCAGCGAGGCACGGCGGAGGGCCTCGGTCGATTCCGCGGTGTACCGTGCCGCTTTGGCGCGCTTGCGGATCGTGTGCAGTTGCTCCACCCAGTCGTGCGACCACACCTCGTGGTCGCGCAACCCCTTCTGGGCCTTGCGCAGGCGCTTGTACGATGCGGCGACGGCCTCGGCGGCCACGTCGCGTGCCGGTCGGTCGGCGTCCGGGCCCTTGACCGGCTCCGCGATCAGGCGGTCGAGATCGTCGAGCAGAGTCAGGTAGCGATGTGTCGACAGCGCGAACCTCATCGATTTGAGGGCCCGCTCGTGGCGGACGCGTTCCCCGTCGACCAGCACCGCGACGAGATCCTCCGGTGCGTTCTCGCGTGCCAGCAGGAGTTCGTTGGTCTCCAACTGCACCTCCAGATCGCGGACGTCGCCGAGAACCTCGCCGAGGAGGCGCAGCTCCTCGGAGATCGGGGCCGCGGCCTCGGGAGCGAGTACCTGGGGGTACGAGGTGAGGATCGAGCGCAGCTTGCGGGCCGCGACGCGCATCTGGTGGACCGCGTCCGGGGCGTCGTCGCGGGCGAGGGGGTCGTACGCGACGAGTGCGTCGCGATGCGCTGCGAGATCGCTGATCACGAGGTCGAGAGCTGTCGGCTTCTTCGGCAGCGCGGGCCGGTGGACGTCGGCGGGCTGCGATCCGATGGCCCGAGCCAGCTTCGAGGTGCTCGATGCCTTCCGCGCGCCCGCGTCCTTCAGATACGCCTTGGCGCGCTTGAGGATCGTGGCGTCACCGTCGACAAGCTCGAACTCCCACTCGGCCCACCGGTTGACACCTCCTCCGGGCAGCAGGGATTCCGCGGACACGACGTCCTCGCAGAACACCGCGATCTCTCGCCCGTCACCGTCGAAGACGCTGGTCACGGTGCGGTCCGTGGTGATCGTGGCAACCGGCATCAGTGTGCCGGTGCGCACGATCGCTGCCACCTGGTCGGTCAACGTCGCGGGCACACCACCGTCGTACGGCGCGTCGTCGAAGTCGACCGCGAGTTCACGACGGGCGGCTTTCACCGTGGACGGGCGCTTGAGATGCCACCCGCCGTCTGTGCCGCCTGACCGTCGACGCAGGGTGGTTCGGTTGACGGCGAGGACAGTGTCCTCGGTGTCGTAGTAGGTGGCTTCGAGGAGGTAGGTCTGCGGTTCGCCGACCCGACCGTCGGGAACCAGCCCGGACAGGTCAGGCGCGGGGAGTCCCGCGTCGACGTCGAACTTCAACTCGATCTCGAGGGATTCGTGCGCGGCGGGACTCATGATGTGCCTTCAGGCTCGGGTGCGGGCGAAGCGGTCGGTTGCTTCCACCAGATGGTGGACGATGCCGGGTTCGAAGGATGCGTGACCTGCGTCGTCGACCACATGGAGGTCGGCGTCGGGCCACGCGCGGTGCAGATCCCAGGCGCTGCGCATCGGACAGACGACGTCGTAGCGCCCCTGGACGATGACGGCCGGGATGTGCTCGATACGGGCGATGTCGGTCAGCAGTTGGCCGTCCTCGATGAACCCGTGGTTGGTGAAGTAGTGATTCTCGATGGTTGCGAAGGCGAGGTCCTCGGGCCCTTCGTCGCCCGAGTTCGGCCGGGGCTCCAAGTAGCTCGTCATGTTCTCCCACGCCGACCACGCGTTGGCGGCACGCTGTGCGGCCTCACGGTCGTCGCCGGTGAGCAGGCGGTGGTAGGCGGCGACGAGATCACCGGAACGTTCGGCGTCCGGGATCGGCTCCAGGTACCGCTCCCACACGTCGGGGAAGATGTGCGACGCACCGCCGTTGTAGTACCAGTCGATCTCGCTGCGGCGCAGCAGGAAGATCCCGCGCAGGACCAACTCGGTGACCCGCTCCGGGTTGGTCTGGGCGTACGCGAGACCCAGAGTGGAACCCCACGATCCGCCGAACACCTGCCACGTGTCTATGTCGAGATGCTCGCGGATCGCCTCCATGTCGGCGATCAGGTGCTGTGTGGTGTTGACCGAGAGGTCGGCGCCGTCGGCGATGTGCGGACGAGACTGCCCGCAGCCGCGCTGATCGAACAGCACGATCCGGTACTTCGACGGGTCGAAGAACCGGCGCTGCTGCGGGGACGTCCCGCCGCCGGGGCCGCCGTGCACGAACACCACGGGCTTCCCGTTCGGGTTGCCGGAGCACTCCCAGTAGACCTCTTGACCGTCGCCGACCGACAGGTGGCCGGACGCATACTCCTCGATGGGTGGGTACAACGTGCGCATGCGTCCAACCTTATCGGTCACAAGCTCGGCCTATCGGTCAGTAGGAGTGCTCAGGACCTGGGAACGACGCCGATGCGACGTCGGCGGCGTACTGGCGTGCGGCGGTCCGCAGATCGTCGCCGATCGACGCGTATCGCTTGACGAACTTGGCGGTCTTGCCGTGTGTGTAGCCCGCTGCGTCCTGCCAGACGAGCACCTGGGCGTCGGTCTCGTTGCCTGCACCGATGCCGACCGTCGGGATGGTCAGCTTGCGGGTGATCTGTCCGGCGACGTCGGCCGGGACCATCTCCATGACGACCGCGAATGCACCGGCTTCCTGGACGGCGATCGCGTCGGCGATGAGCTGGTCGGCGGCGTCTCCGCGGCCTTGGACGCGATACCCGCCGAGGCCGTTGACGCTCTGCGGGGTGAAGCCGACATGCGCCATGACCGGGATGCCCGCCTGGGTCAACGCGGAGATCTGCGGTGCGATGCGTTCGCCGCCCTCGATCTTGACCGCGTGGGCGCCGGACTCCTTGAACATCCGGATCGACGACTCGAGCGCCTGCTGGGGGCCCACCTCGTAGGTGCCGAACGGCAGGTCGGCGACGACCATCGCGTGCGGCGCTCCACGCACCACGGCACGAGCGAGCGGGATCAGTTCGTCGAGCGAGACGGGAATCGTGGTGTCGTAGCCGTACACGACGTTGGCTGCGGAGTCGCCGACCAGGAGGACGGGGATCTCGGCTTCGTCGAAGATGCGGGCCGTGGAGTAGTCGTAGGCCGTGAGCATCGCCCACTTGTGACCTTCGGTCTTCCACTGGGCGAGGTGCTGAATGCGCGTGGCGCGACGGGGGCTCGGGGTGCTGGCCGAACCGTAGACGGATGCTTCCGACATGACTGCCTCATTTCTGCCTCGAGTCCCGCCTGTGCGGGTACCCGGGTTGGTGTGGACCCCTCGATTCTCCCACCGGGGTCATACCTCCGGCAGAGGCGATTCGGTGGCATTGATCACATGAGGCGCGGTCTCGAGGGGACACGCGATTCGGCAAAGTGCCGGGTGTAACACGCGCGTAATCGCGGAGCACTAGGGTTCGGGTATGGATCGCCAACAGGAATTCGTGCTGCGCACCCTCGAGGAGCGCGACATCCGCTTCGTCCGGCTGTGGTTCACCGACATCCTCGGATACCTGAAATCGGTGGCGATCGCACCGGCCGAACTCGAAGGCGCGTTCTCCGAGGGCATCGGGTTCGACGGCTCGGCGATCGAGGGTTTCTCCCGTGTCTCCGAGGCCGACACCGTCGCCAAGCCCGATCCGTCGACGTTTCAGGTGCTCCCGTGGGTCACCGACGGCCGTCAGCACTCGGCGCGCATCTTCTGCGACATCGCGATGCCCGACGGCACTCCGTCGTGGGCCGACCCGCGCAACGTGCTGCGCCGCCAGCTGAACAAGGCCGCCGACCAGGGCTTCACCTGCTACGTCCATCCGGAGATCGAGTTCTTCCTGCTCAAAGATCTGCCGCTCGACGGCACCCCGCCGATCCCGGCGGACGGCGGCGGCTACTTCGATCAGACGTTCCACGACACCGCGCCGAACTTCCGTCGTCACGCGATCGAGGCTCTCGAGTCGATGGGCATCTCGGTGGAGTTCTCCCACCATGAGGGCGCCCCCGGTCAGCAGGAGATCGATCTCCGCTACGCCGACGCACTGTCGATGGCCGACAACGTGATGACCTTCCGCTACCTGATCAAGCAGGTCGCGTTCAACGACGGTGTCCGCGCCACGTTCATGCCGAAGCCGTTCAGCGAACACCCCGGATCGGCCATGCACACCCACCTGTCGTTGTTCGAAGGCGACACCAACGCGTTCCACAACCCGGACGACCCGATGCAGCTCTCGAAGATCGGCAAGCAGTTCATCGCGGGCATCCTCGAGCACGCGAACGAGATGAGCGCGGTCACCAATCAGTGGGTCAACAGCTACAAGCGACTCATCTACGGTGACGAGGCCCCGACGGCCGCCACCTGGGGTCGTGCGAACCGGTCGGCTATGGTCCGCCTCCCGCTGTACACGCCGAACAAGGCGTCGTCGCGGCGCGTTGAGGTCCGGAGTCCCGACTCGGCCTGCAACCCGTACCTGACGTTCGCCGTGCTGTTGGCCGCCGGTCTCAAGGGCATCGAAGAGGGCTACGAGCTGCCCGAAGAGGCCGAGGACAACGTGTGGGCGCTGACGCCCGCGGAGCGTCGTGCGATGGGTTACAAGGAACTCCCCGGGTCGCTGGCCGACGCCCTCACGCAGATGGAGAAGTCCGAGCTCGTCGCCGAGACCCTCGGTGAGCACGTGTTCGACTACTTCCTCCGCAACAAGTGGGCGGAGTGGGCCGAGTACAGAGGACGCGTGACCCCGTTCGAGCTCGAGAGCTACCTACCGCTGTAGAAGGGCACAGACGTGACGAGTACCGGAGGCCGTTCGGCCGTTCCGAGTCCTGGCCGTCTGGGGCTTCTCGACGACACCGCTCGCGCGGATCTCGCGACGCTGGGATGGTCGAGTGCTGCGACGGTTGATCTCTTGTGGGCGCTGTCGCGGGCACCCGACGCCGACCTGGCGTTGCGGGCGCTCGTGCGGCTCCATGACCGTGAAGGGTCGGGGGACTGGCCGCAGATCGACGCCTTGCTGCGGTCGTCGAAGGCGTTCCGCGGTCGACTGCTGTCGGTGCTCGGCGGGTCGGATGCGCTCGCCGATCACGTCGTCGCCGAACCCGATGCGTGGCGGCTGCTGGTCGACGACGAGATGCCGTCGGCGGAGCAGTCGCGATCCGCGCTGCTCGACTCGATCGGGGCGGTCCGGGTCGACGGGACGTCGGACGACGATCTGCTGTTCCGCGCGGCGATCACCGGACCGGACGCGGTCGCGGCGCTCCGCAAGTCGTATCGAGACCAAGTTCTGATCCTCGCCGCGCACGATCTCGCGGCGACCGTCGAGAACGAGGAGGTCCTCTACCTGCCCGAGGTGGGCGGACGGCTGGCCGATCTCGCCGACGCGGCGCTGACCGCGGCCCTCGCCGTCGCGATCGCCGAAGTGGCCGGCGACAGCCCGCTCGACATCCGACTAGCGGTGGTCGCGATGGGGAAGTGCGGCGCCCGCGAGCTGAACTACGTCTCCGACGTCGACGTCGTTTTTGTCGCCGAACCCGCAGACGGAACCTCGGCCCGGATCGCGGGCGAGATGATGCGCATCGGTTCGCAGGCGTTCTTCGACGTCGACGCGGGACTGCGCCCGGAAGGCAAGTCCGGTGCGCTCACGCGGACCCTCGAGTCGCATGTCGCGTACTACCGGCGATGGGCCAAGACCTGGGAGTTCCAGGCGTTGTTGAAGGCTCGCCCGATGACCGGTGACATGGCACTCGGACGGGACTATGTTGCCGCGACGTCTCCGATGGTGTGGGACGCGTCCGAGCGCGACGACTTCGTCCCCGAGGTGCAGGCGATGCGCCGCCGGGTGGAATCCCTCATTCCCGATGAGCACAAGGCCCGCAACCTCAAGCTGGGCCGTGGCGGCCTGCGCGATGTGGAGTTCGCCGTCCAACTGCTGCAGATGGTGCATGGACGAGTCGACGCATCGTTGCGCGTGCAGTCCACGGTGGACGCCCTGGACGCGCTGACAACCGCGGGTTACATCGGGCGCGACGACGGCGCGAACTTCTCGGCGTCGTACCAGTTCCTCCGTCTGCTCGAGCATAGGATCCAGCTGCAGCGTCTGAGCCGGACCCATCTGCTGCCCGAGCCCGACGACGAGCCCGCGATGCGGTGGTTGGCGCGCGCTGCGCACATCCGGCCCGAAGGAAGCCGCGATGCCGCCGCGGTTCTCCGTCGTGACCTGCGGAAACAGATCACGCGCGTGCGGCAGTTGCATGAGAAGTTGTTCTACCGGCCACTGCTCGACGCGGTGGCGCGGCAGGACAAGGGGCTCCTGCGGCTCACCGACGACTCGGCCAAACGTCAGCTCGCCGCGCTCGGCTACGCGATGCCCGACCGAGCGTTGGCCCACATTCGGGCGTTGGCGTCGACCCCCGGACGTACCGGTGCCATTCAGTCGATGATCCTGCCGGGACTGCTCGAGCACATCTCCGACACGCCCGATCCGGACGCGGGCCTGCTGAACTATCGCAAGCTCAGCGAGCAGATGGGCACCACGGCGTGGTACCTGCGGCTTCTCCGCGACGATGGCGTGGTCGCCGAGCGGCTCATGCGGGTGCTCGGGACAAGCGAGTACATCGCCGACCTTCTCATGCGGTCGCCCGATGTCATCTCGCTCTACTCGACGGGAGCGACGGGCCCCAAGCTCATCGAGGTCGACTCGGCCGACGTGGCGAAGGGGCTGCGCGCGTCCATGCGTCGTGCGCCGGACCTGACACGGGCGATCGCCGTCGCGCGGTCTCATCGCCGGGCCGAACTCGCACGCATCGCGTCGGCCGACATCCTCGGACTGATGACCGTCCAGCAGGTGTGCCGGGCGCTGTCGACGGTGTGGGCCGCCGTGCTCGACGCGGCGCTGGAGAAGGTGATCGAGGAGTCGCTGCAGGGTGCGCCCGCACCCGCCCGGCTGGCTGTCATCGGCATGGGCAGGCTCGGCGGAGGAGAACTCGGCTACGGCTCGGACGCCGACGTCATGTTCGTGTGCGATCCCGTCGACGGTGCGGATGAGGCCGACGCCGTGAAGTGGGCGCAGAAGGTGTGCGAGCAGGTCAGGACCATGCTGGGCACGCCGAGCGCCGATCCGCCACTCGAAGTCGACATCGGACTCCGACCGGAGGGGCGGAACGGGCCCGTCGTCCGGACGCTGGCGTCGTATGCGGCGTACTACGACCAGTGGGCGCAGGCATGGGAGGTGCAGGCGTTGCTGCGAGCTCACACCGTCGCAGGCGATGCCGACCTCGGTCTGTCGTTCCTGCACATGATCGACCGGACCCGTTACCCGGCAGGCGGTGTGTCGCCGGACGCGGTCCGCGAGATCCGCCGCATCAAGGCACGTGTCGACTCCGAGCGACTGCCTCGCGGTGCGGACCCTGCGACGCACACGAAACTCGGACGAGGAGGGCTCGCTGACGTCGAATGGACCGTCCAGCTGACCCAGCTGCGGTACGCGCACGAGTATCCGTCCCTGCACAACACCTCGACGTTGGAGACGCTCGACGCCATCGCGGCGGCCGAACTCGTTCCGGTCGACGAGGTCAAGATCCTCACTGAGGCGTGGCTCACCGCGACGAAGGCGCGGAACGCGTTGGTGCTGGTCCGCGGCAAGCCCGTCGACCAGCTTCCGTCCCCCGGCCGGCAACTGCGTGCAGTGGCCTACGCCGCCGGCTGGCCGCAAGACGAGGCGTCGGAGTTCTTGGAGCACTACATGCGGGTCACCCGACGCGCCAAGGCCGTGGTGCTGGAGGTGTTCGGGAGCTGAGGTCGGCGGTGGCTACCATGGTCGGATGCCTCCGAAGAACCTGAACGAGTTCATCGGCGACCTCGTGACCCTGCCGCTGGCGGCGGCGCAGAAGATCACCCAGCCGATCCTGCAGGCGGCGAACTCGGTAGTTCAACGGTTTCCGCGTGAACTGATCAGTCTCGGCGGTGACGCGGACGACCCGACGGGCAAGGTTGTCTACGACTTCTTCGCCGGCATCGGGCCCGAACTCGCGCATCCAGGGGGAAGCCTGCCCGGCGCCAACCGGTGGGACGATCCGCTCGACCCGGCGCACCCGATTCCGGTGATCCTCGCGCACGGAACGGCTGGCGGCGGCC
Organism: Gordonia malaquae; assembly: GCF_037148075.1. NCBI lineage: Bacteria > Bacillati > Actinomycetota > Actinomycetes > Mycobacteriales > Gordoniaceae > Gordonia > Gordonia malaquae. The sequence goes on from NZ_JBBCUB010000001.1 coordinate 1,171,089, forward strand.
AGACGAACTGGGGCACCTACGTCCCGTTGCTCACCGAGGCGGGCTATTCGGTGTTCACGCTGACTTTCGGCGCCATCCCCGGGTCGCGGTGGCCGATCTCGGCTCTCGGCGGCATGACGACGATCGAGGAGAGCGCAGCAGAGTTCGGCGCGTTCGCCGAGAAGGTCATGGCGGCGACCGGATCGGACAAGGTACACGTCGTCGGTCATTCGCAGGGCACGCTCGTCCCCAACTATTGGGCACGCTTTCTCGGCGGGCACGACAGGATCGGCAAGTACGTGTCCCTGGCTCCACTGTGGGAAGGCACCACTGTGCTCGACGGGGCGACCGGAATCCTCAGCCGTTTCGGCTTCGACCCCGCCGGGGTAGTCCCGTGCCGTGCGCTACCGCAGATGATGGACGATTCGGAGTTCATCGCCACGATGAACGCCGACGGCGGGCCGTACGTCCCCGGCATCTCGTACACCAACATCTCGACCGTCCACGATGAACTGGTGCACCCGTTCACCTCCGGACAACTCCCGGGACCGGACGGCGTCGACGTCACCAACATCGTCCTTCAAGCCGGCTGTGTGAAAGACCTGTCCGACCATCTCGGCATCTGCGGATCTCCTCGCGCGGCGGCGTTCGTCCTCAACGCGCTCGACGACCATCCGAGCCGAGTGGTGCCGTGCCAGGTTGTTGCTCCCTTCTTCGGTTCGCCGCTGTTGCGGCGCACCGGCGGTGTGCCCGACTTCATCAAACCGTTCGCGCCGTCGACTACACCAGACAGATGAATCTGCTGGTCGGACCGGTGGACATCCTGTCCAACGACATGTTGGCCGAGAGGTTTCAGGCGTAGGTTCTCACGATCGACCTACACCGAGGAGTCGCCATGGGCCAAGCATCGCACCGGTTCGAGAACGCGGCCGGATTCCTGCAGACGAGGCTGTCGCCGTACCGCGTCGCCGAACTCGCGCACCGTCAATCGCCGCCGACGCCGACGCCGATGCTCCGATATCTCGGCGGCGGCAACGGGTGGCTGCAATTCTCGATCCGGGGAATGGGCGGTGTCACCGAGTACATGACCTTTGTGGTCAACATCGACAGCACGATGGTCGGATGTGACTTGAAGACCGACATCATGTCGTTCACCACGTCGCAGGACAAGATCGGGTTTGTGCCTGCAGGCCGAAAACAACTCGTCGGCTACAAGCAGTACCGGGCATTCTTCGACCGCCTCGCCCGAGAGGTGCTCGCCGAGGACCCGACGGCCCGCGCACACTTCAGTGAAGTGGGTTGAGTCGATGGACAGTCTGATTCCGGTTGTCATATTCCTCGTCATCTTCGGCGTACCGCTGCTTCAGGTGGCGATGTGGTTGTTCGCGTGGAACAAGCTGCGCAACACACCGCGTGCTGAGCTCACCGAGTTCCATGCGACGGCGCGCCAGGACGGTAGCGTTCCCGAACGCCCAGACGGATTCGGGATCCCCGCACCTGCGCCGCTGCCGCAACAGGCTTTCGGTCCAGGCTACGGGCATCCAGGTCCGGGAGCGCCGACGCTGCCGGGTCGGAGCTTGGCACAGCCGATGCCTCAACAGCCGATGCCCCAACAGCCGATGCCCCAACAGCCGATGCCTCAGCGGCCGATTCCTCCGCAACGGTTCGGTCGCCCGCCGATGCCTCACCCGGCCGGCCCGGCGATGGTCGGCCCGCCTCCGATGGGGCCTCCACCGACGGGACCGCGACCGATGGGACGGCATCCGATGGGGCCGGTCAACGGTGTACCGCCGCGGATGCCTCCACCGCCACCTCCGCCACCTCCGCCGCGCGTGCCCCCGACTCTCTGAAATTCGCCACTCGAGCAACCCGCGAGGATGCGCCCGCATCCTCGCGGGTTGCTGTCTGTGGGGCCTTCTACCTGCGTATTCGCGGAACGTTTCGGTGAACCCTTGACAATCGCCGCCGGACGGGTGACTGTGGTCACACCTGAACAAACCGAACGCTCGGTGGGCGAGTGTTCATTCCCTGGAAGGTGACACCCATGACCGATGCTCCTGACCTTACCGAGCTTCTGGCCGACTCCCCGTCGAACTGGGGCAAGTGGGGACCGGACGACCAGGTCGGTTCGCTGAACTATCTGACGCCGGAGCAGGTCGTGGCCGGCGCGGCCCAGATCCAGAAGGGCGAGCTGTTCACTCTGCAGCGGCTCATCGGTGACCCGAACGGCGATCCGGTGTGGCCCGGCCGTAGCCCCGCCACCCGCGAGATGATCCTGGACGAATCACACTGGGACGAGGGCGGCGACGGGCCGGCCTTCCCCGGCGGACTGCACTACGCCGATGACAAGCTGAACGCCTTCCTCCAGGGATCCACGCAGTACGACGCTCTGGGACACGTCTGGTACGACGGCAAGATCTGGAACGGCTACGACGCCCGCACCACCATCGGCGGTCTCGAGAAGGCCAGCGTCGAACCGATCGCACAGCGGGGCGTCGCAGGCCGGGCCAACCTCCTCGACATGGCGCGCTTCCGCGGCAAGGACTACCTCGAACCGGGCGAGACGTTCACGCACGAGGATCTCATCGCTTGCGCGGAGGCGCAGGGCACGCCGATCGCCAAGCGCGACATCCTGATGATCCGAACGAATCATCTGCAGCTGTTCTTCGAGAAGGGCGATGCGTTCTATGAGGACTTCTGCGAGTCCGGTCTGGTGTACTCGCCTGGACTCGTCGAGTGGTTCCAGGACATGGAGATCCCCAACCTCGTCACCGACACGATCGCCAACGAGGTCACGTTCGATCCGAACAGCGGTGTGGCCCTTGTCCTGCACAATGCGCTGATGCGGAACCTGGGCGTCACGTTCACCGAGATCTGCGATCTCGAGAAGCTCGCCGCAGACTCGGCGGACGACGGTCGCTACACGTCGTTCTACGTGGCGGCGCCTCTCAAGATCCACCGTGCGACGGGGTCTCCGGTCAACCCGGTGGCGATCAAGTGACGGTGTACACCGACCGACCCTGGCTCGCGCTCTACTCGCAAGGCCGGCCCGCCGACATCGCACTCGCCAACGAGTCGGCTCTCGCGATCTTCGTGTCGGCGGCCACTGAGGCGGCGGACGCGCCCGCGATCAAGTACTTCGACGGTGTGCTGACCTATGGCGAGATCAACTCCGCGGCCGACGCTCTGGCTGCGTCGTTGATCGCCGACGGATTCGCACCGGGTGACCGTCTGGCGCTCTACGTCCAGAACGATCCCGCATTTGTGATCGGGTTGGTGGCGGCGTGGAAAGCGGGCGGTGCAGCGGTCGCGGTGAACCCGATGAATCGGCAGCGTGAACTCGCATACCTCCTCGAGGATTCGGGTGCCGTCGCTCTGCTCGCACTGAACGAGCTCTACGACGACGTCGCGCGCGAGGTGGTCGCGGAGGGAACCACCGCGGTGCGGACGGTCGTCACAGTGTCCGCGCTCGACGGGCAGGCACGCGACGATCGTCGTGTGCTCGGTGGACAGACGTCAGACGTCCCAGCCGGAACGTCGTCGCTGACGGCGATCATCGCGGAGCATGACGGGTCGGCTGTACGGCCCGCGGCCGCACCGACGGCGGACGATCTCGCCGTCCTGACGTACACGTCGGGGACGACGGGAAAGCCGAAGGGCGCGCTCAACACTCACGGGAACCTTGCTTTCAACGCACAGACCTATCGCGACTGGATGGGCCTGACCGGAGACGACGTGGTGCTCGGCGTCGCGCCGCTCTTCCACATCACCGGTTTGGTCGGGCACGTGATGATCGCGGCGCTGCTCCGCGCTCCGCTGGTACTGACTCACCGGTTCGCGCCGGACGTCATGGTCGAGGCGATCTGCGAGCATCGTCCGACATTCACCGTCGGAGCGATCACCGCGTACATCGCACTCGCCGACTCCGGTGGCGCGGAGGCCGGCGACTTCGCATCGTTGCGGGCGCTGTACTCCGGTGGTGCGCCGATCGCACCTGCGGTCGCCGACCGTCTCGAGAGAGTCTTCGGGGCCTACATCCACAACATCTATGGCCTCACGGAGACCAATTCGCCGTCGCACGCGGTCCCGTTCGGTGTCCGTGCGCCAGTCGACGCCGAGTCGGGGGCACTCTCGGTCGGCGTGCCCGTGTTCAACACGGTGGTTCGAGTGATCGACGACAACGGCGACGACGTTCCCGTCGGAGAGGTCGGGGAGTTCGCGACGTCGGGGCCGCAAGTGGTTCCGGGGTACTGGAACCGACCCGAGGCGACAGCGGAGTCGATGCCGGGCGGGGAACTCCGGACCGGCGACGTCGGATTCATGGACACGGACGGCTGGTTCTACCTGGTCGACCGGAAGAAGGACATGATCAACGCGTCCGGGTACAAGGTGTGGCCCAGGGAAGTCGAGGACGTTCTGTACGGGCACCCGGCAGTCGCGGAGGCCGCGGTCGTCGGTGTGCCGGACGAGTACCGCGGTGAGACGGTCAAGGCGTTCGTCTCGCTCCGGCCGGGAGCGTCGGCGACGGGGGAGGAGATCGTCGAGTTCTGCAAGGCTCAGATGGCGGCGTACAAGTACCCGCGGTCAGTGGAGATCATCGCCGAACTCCCGAAGACTGCCACCGGAAAGGTGCTGCGCCGGACGCTGCGCGACGAGGTCATCGCACGCTCCTGAGCCGATCGCACCATCGACACTCCGCCCGACACTCTCCGTCGGGCGGAGAGTCGTCGGTTCACTCTCCCGCGAGCCGAAGACCGAACTGTCGATAGAGGCGTGCGATAGTCGTGGGATCCGCGGTCGGGTCGAGGCGGCAGACGCTCCCGCACAGGTCGACGACGGCGCGCGCAGTGGCCGACGGATCGTCGACTCCGATCTCGTCGACCAGCCGCTCGACGTTTCGAACCAGTCGGTCCGACGAAGACTGCACTCGTGCCTTGTCGGTGGGATCGACATTCGCCTGATCGGCCAGGACGATCAGCATCACGTCACGACGTGTGGCGGCGAACAGTGCGACTGCTTCACACACATTGCCGAACGACACTGTGGGGGAGTCCGCATCGGCGGCAGCGGCGTCGGTGTGCGCGGCCAGCTCGGCGTACGCCAGGTCGAACACCGCCGTCAGCAGCGACTGCTTACTCGGGTAGTGGTGATAGACGCCCGCCGCGCTGAGGCCGGCCTCCGCCGCGATCGTGCGCATCGTCGCACCGTGATAGCCGACGCCGACAAAACATCGGATCGCCGCTGCAAGCGCAGGGTCGAGGTCGCGGTCGGGAAAGACCCGCCAATCGAACGCCGGAACGGCGTCGTCGACCCGAGTCGGGGAGACGATCTCGGCGAGCGATTCGACGGTCGTCCCCAATTCGGTCGCAATCGTGGTGAGTCGCTCCGCGCTGACCATTGTCTTGCCGGTCTCTATGCCGCTCATCGTCCCGACGCTCACACCGATACGTCGCGCCAGCTCGCGCATCGAGATCCCGGACAGCTCACGCGCCGGCCGGATCATCAGCTGCGCCTGTGTCGGCGGATCGGACATGCGTCAACCGTAGTTGGCCGCAACCGATCTCGGGTGCGACCCGGCCGTGAAACCCCAACGCGGACACAGCGTCGGAGCCTACAATCGCGGTGCGAGAGCCGACTGTCACTGACGACGGGGAATGAGAGCAGCACGCTGATGATCGACGACGCGGCCGACCTGACGCGGCCGACTTCGGGCCTCGAGATGTTCACCGCGACTGTCGCCGCCGGTGCGGATCGGCCGATGGTCCGATACCTCGACACGACGCTGACGGCGCGAGAGATCGACCTGTTCTCCGATGACCTCGCGCAGCGGTTCCTCGACGATGGTTTCGGCCCCGGCGATCGTGTGGCAGTCCTCTGCCAGAACGATCCGGGGTTTGTCGTCGCAGTGATCGCGGCATGGAAGGCGGGCGGGACGGCTGTCCCGCTGAACCCCATGTACACCGAGCGTGAGCTGGCGTTCGCGTTGGTCGACACCGGTGCACGTGCGCTCGTCTGCCTCGACGAGCTGTACTCGGCCGGTGCGGAGCCGATCATCTCCGGCGGAGACACCGACGTGGTGACGGTTGTGCTCACGTCCGCTGACGACTGGCGGTCGGCTCCCGAGTCGCCGAGTTCGGCGCGGATGCGCAGAGCACCGGCGTCGGACGATCCGGCACTCCTGCTCTATACGTCCGGGACGACCGGCGTCCCCAAAGCGGCAGTCATCACGCACGGAAATCTGACGGCGGCCGCCGAACTTTATCGACTGTGGACGTCGATCACCGCGGACGACGAAGTCCTTGCGATCACGCCGCTCTTCCACGTCACCGGAATCGTCGGACATCTCGCGCTGTCCTTGCGGGTGGGCGCGCCGTTGATTCTGTCTCACCGATTCGACGCGACACTCCTGGTGCAGGCGGTGCGCGATCATCGGCCCGCGTTCATCGTCGGCGCGATCAGTGCGATAGTCGCGCTTGTCGACGCATCCGACGGGGCCGACGACTTCCGGTCGGTGAAATGGATGGCGACCGGCGGCGCCCCCGTCTCGGCGGCCGTCGCCTCCCGGGTGACAGCGCGCTCCGGCCGAGAGCTCAGCATCGTGTACGGATTGACCGAGACCACGTCGCCTGCGATCGCCACCCCGATAGGCGAAGTCGGGCGAATCGATCCGGAGTCGGGAGCACTTTCGATAGGCGTGCCACTCGCCCCCACACGGTGCAGGATCGTCGACGACTCCGGCACGCCCGTCGGCCCAGGCGTGGTGGGCGAAGTGGAGATCGCCGGACCACAGGTGAGTCCCGGTTACTGGCGTGACGGGGCGGTCGTGGACGGCCCCGTCGACGGAGCACTGCACACCGGCGACGTCGGGTTCTGCGACAGCGACGGCTGGGTGTTCCTCATCGATCGGCGCAAGGACATGATCACCACAGCCGGCTACAAGGTGTGGCCGCGTGAAGTCGAGGATGTGTTGTACCGGCATCCCGCAGTCGCCGAGGCCGCGGTGGTCGGCGTGCCCGACGACACGCGCGGCGAAGTGGTCAGCGCGTTCATCGCTCTCGAGTCCGGCGCCACCGCGACCGTCGCCCAGATCGAGGCGTTCGCCGCGACACAACTCGCCGCCTACAAGCGGCCGCGGCGATTCACCGTCGTCACCGAACTGCCGAAGACAGCGACAGGCAAGGTCCTCAGGCGCGAACTGCGCGGCTGACCCCGATGCTCGACGTCAGCTCGCGTCGAGGATGGACAGCGCGAAGATGAGAGTGTCGGTGCCCTGAATGTCTGCGGCGGGTTGTCCACTCGGCCCGTACCCGTCAGCCGGTGTCATGGCCACGGCGACCTTGGCGCCGACTTTCTGGCCGATGAGCGCCTGGCCGAACCCGGAAACAACGCCCGTGGGCGAAAACGACGCGGGCGATCCCGACTCGAACGCGCTGTCGAAGATCTTGCCGTCGCGCCCGTTGACTCCCGCGTAGCAGACGCTCACGAACGAGTCCGCGGTGACATCGGCACCGGTGCCCGGAACGAGTGTCTTGACAGTGGTCTCACCGACTTCGAACTCTCCGTTCACCGTGATCAGCGGAGCCTTGGCGTCCGTCGGCGCGACGACCTCCATGGAACCCTTCGTGCCCTGCAGCACCCAGTCGGCCTGCGTCGTGGACGCGGGCACATCGGTCGGGCACGTGGTGGGAGCCGCCGTCGGTGACGTGGTCTCGGATGCGGAGTCGTCTGTCGACGAACAACCGGTGAGAACGAGCGCAGACGCTGCGACGGGGACCAGGATCAGGGGCTTGAGCTTCATGATCGGCAAGCGTACCGGCGGCGGGTCGCCGGGCCGATCAGAGGGCGAGGATCTGCGCCTTCTTCGCTTCGAACTCAGCGTCAGTGAGGATGCCGGTGTCGCGGAGCTGACCGAGCTGTGCGAGTCGGGCGAGCTGGTCGTCGATGGTGCCTGCAGTAGGCGCGGGCGCCGGTGCGACCGGTGCGGCAGCCACGACAGGAGCAGGTGCGTGAACAACCGGCTGCGCGGCGGCGGTCGCGTCCTGATGCGCCCATCGCTGCTGCTGGCGGCGCTGAACGCGGCCGTGGACTGAGCTTGCGACGGCGGCACGTGCAGCGGTCTTGAGGATGCCCATGAATTCGTCTCCTTCGGTCGGGATGGTCAGGCGTCGCCGAGGGCGGCGTCGAGATCGTCGGTGGACACGGGACCGGAGGCGACGAGACGAGCGCCTGCCGCGTTGAATGCGGCAACCACCGGAGCCATCGTCAAGTCTTCGTACACGATGACCGCTCCGACCGAGCCGGGGGTGAGGGCATCGGCGACGGATGCGAGGTCGTCGGCATCGAGCAGGTCGCTTGCGGCACCGTCGAAGTCGCCGAAGTCGAGGCCGTCGACCACGCCGAAGTCGTGTGCGGGGACGGTCGTGACCCCTGCGTCGTCCCGGCGGAAGAACTCGATGTCGACGATGAAGACGACACCGGCGTCGACACGCTCCAGCAGAGCGGCGAAACCTCCGGCGGACACGGCGCCGTCGGGGAACTCGATCACGAGGTAGTCGACAGGTCCGACCGAAGGGCTGTTCATATGCGACACAGTAAACGGTCAGTGGCAACGTCCGCCGGGAAGGCTGTCGAATTCGGCCTTCAACCACTCCGCGACCTTGTCGAGCGTCGCTGTTCCCGCTTCGAACGTCATCCTCGGAGTGTGGGTGCTGGCCGAGACGGCGACTTGCGAACCGTCGTGGAGAGTCACGACGCCGATCTGCCGAACCACGTACCCGCCGTCTGCGTCGGGTCCCCACCCGCCCTTGACGGCGGTCCGTTCGTCCCCGAGTCGTCGGACGCCCCATTCCTGCACATCGGCGACGTCACGCATGAGTTCGAGGATGTGGTCACTGCCCGTCATACACGGAAGATTCGCCGTCCAGGTGCCGGAGTCGGCAAGCGACCACTGTGTCTCGCCCAGCATCGGATGTGTCGAACCGCGATGTGGAGGCGGGACGGTGACCGTGTCGCCGCCTTCGCGGAGCACGTCGGCGAGAGCCTCGGAAGCCTCCGCGGGGGTGCCGAGCGATTTGGTGAGGATCCGGGCGGAGTTGTTGTCGGAGTCGACGACGGCGTTCGCCTCGGTGCGGCTCATGCCGTGCTTGCGTTCAGCAGCCAGACCGAGAGGCGCCTTGATCGTGGACCACGCATCATGGACGGTCTGATCGCCGAACAAGAGCGGCGTGCCGCCTCCGACGGGAACGATGGCCACACCGACCGGGGTTCGGAAGCGGAGAGCGTCGAATGACGCGTTCAGTCGAGCCTCGATGTCAGCGCGCGAGCGTGTGGTCGGCGGGGCGGTAGGTGAGGGACCACCGTGGTCGCGTCGGAGGACAAGGAACGCCCCGACCGCGACTGCCACGATCGTGACGACGGCGAGAGCCACGACGATCGGTGTGCGCCGCGACTCGGTGCCGTCATCCGACGGTGCGCGATGCCGTCCGCTCATCTCGTCCCTTCGGTCATCGAACTCTCCACGTGATATTTAGGGTTCGACGCTAGCAGTCTCGTGAGTGTCGGTCCGAATGCGCGGAATGTTAGCTGGCTATGGTGAGGTGTCCGTCACAAGGTGCACGTCGCAGTTTTCCATCGGGTTAACGGCGTGATTCAGGGTCGGTGTGCCTCATGTCGCGACCTTGCGAAACCCCCTCCCAGATCTCGGTTAGTCGACCCTAACTGTTTACATGGGGGACGCCGATCTGCCGAGTGCTGCGCATCACTGTTTTAACTATATGCACCGGTGTCGGCCCGAAATACGCTCTGCCGCATGAAAATTCGGAGACCGGGGATACTCGTGCCGCTTGCGGCGGGACTTCTGCTCCCGCTGCTGCCGACCAACGTCGGGATCACGTCGGCGGCACCGAACTGCCCGCGGGTGATGGAGTTCTCCACCGGAGGAGCGGCGCAGCCCGACGGCATTCGACTCGGTGCGATGGGCAAGTCGGTTCCGGCCGACACGCAGCGAACCAAGGTTCGCTACAGCGCGAGCATCTCGCCGGTCGGGGGCAACATCAGCGGGGCGGAGTCGACTGCGGAAGGTGAACGGAACCTTCGTGGTGCGGCACGTTCGTTCCGCGCACGATGCCCTGGATCGCATATCCGCCTGGTGGGCTTCTCTCAAGGGGCCCTCGTCACCGGCAATGTGTGCAACACCTTCGACTCGGATCCGGTGATGTCGCGCAACACGAGTTGCGTCCTCTATTCCGATCCACGTAGGCCTGATCCGGTCCGACCCGGAGTCATGGCGATGCTGCCGTCGTTCGTGCCCGGATTCCCGATGATGGGGCCACGGCCGCAGACCCGGAACATCCCTGTCACGCAGGTCTGCCAGACCAACGACGGGATCTGCGCTGCGCCCAATCCGATTCTCGACCCGATCGGCTTCATCAACAACCTTCTCGGCTACCTCGTCTACGGAGCGCACGGCGACTACTTCGCCGCACCGCACACCGTCGACGACGGTCGGCTGCACACGGTCCGGCGTGCACCGTACATCCCGACCGCGGACGTGCCGAGGCCCGCGCCGGGGCTTCCGACGCCCTACGACGTGTTCGACCCTGTCAATCGGCTGCTCATCACACCGGCGCCGATCGCGACGACGTATCGACCGACACCGCTGGCCGCGTACTTCCCGCCGATCGTCGCGTGGGTGCTGCCGCCACGAATCGGTGCCGTTGTGCTTCCTCCGATCGTGGATCTGCAGGCGATCCTCGTCGCGGTTGTCGAGGTGGTCGATGCCGTCGTCGGGACCGTCGCCGACGTCGTCGACGCGATCGTCGTTCCTGAGGTCGGTGTGGCCGAGCAGGTTCCGTTGCCTCCGGTGGTCGTACCCGACGTCCAGGATGCTGAACTGGCGGCGGGGCTGTCGGCTCCTCTCGTTCCGGGGGACGGGGCTGAAACCGTGCTTCCCCGGGTGTCAGAGGTCGCGTCGAACGTATTCGGCCCGACGGCGGGCGACGGTGCCGACATCGACCGGATGGTTGCGCTCGTGGGAGCCCCCGTGGCGGGTCTCCCGATTGATCCGGCGTTCACCGTTCCGGCGGAAGCGCCGCTCGCCGACGCGTGAGGGTCAGCCGGCGGCGGGGACCTGTACCTGGGCGAACATGTCGTCGATGATCTCGGCGAGAGGAGTGGCTCCGTCACTCTGACTCCATGTGCGCAACGCGACGTCGAAGCAGGTCAGGGCGGTATTGATGGTGATGTCGGCGAGGCGGCGCGGATTGCTGTCGGTGATGGACTTCTCAACGTGCGGCATGAGCGCCACCGCCCACGCGATGTGTCGCTCGAGGTTCTTCGCACGAAGCTCGGAGCTCGACGAGATGATCCGCATGATCTGCTTCCACGAGTCCGCCACCAAGTCCATCTCGACGCCGGCGCCGCGGAACGTGAGCCGCAGCGCCTCCCATGGACTTCCCGGGTGCGAGAGGTAGGCGTCGACGACTGCCTGTGCCGTCGGCATGCGGCTGCCGAACACCACGTCGTCCTTGTTGGGGAAGTAGCGGAAGAAGCTGCGCGAGGAGATGTCGGCGGCCCTGGCGATGTCGGCGACGGTCACGGCGTCGTAGCCGTGTTCATCGAACATGTCGAGGGCGAGGTCGGCGAGTGCGCACGTCACGGCTTCGCGTGCGCGTGCCCTCATGCCCGTTCCCTCTGGAGTCATGCATCGGAGCCTATCAGTGACAACAACGGCACTCGATGACGTACTTGTCATAGTATGACAGCGGACGTACGGTGGAGGACGACCACAGTCAACCGTTGAGAGAGGCCAGCCGATGCGCGCCGTCAAATACCCCCAGTTCGGAACGCCGGAAGAGATCCTCGGCGTCGAGGACATCCCGACTCCCGAGCCGGGCCCCGGCGAGGTACGGGTCCGCGTCGTGCTGTCGCCGATTCACAACCATGATCTCTGGACGATCAGGGGCGAGTACGGCTTCAAGCCGGAACTGCCGGCGCAGGCAGGTACCGAGGCCGTCGGCGTCGTGGATGCGCTCGGCGAAGGCGTCGACAATCTGGCGGTCGGGCAGCGCGTAGCGACCGGGCAGAAGTTCGGCGCCTGGGCTGAGTTCTTCGTCGCGAAGGCGACAGGGCTGATTCCGGTCCCGGACACCCTGTCCGATGAGGACGCCGCCCAGCTCCTCGCGATGCCGTACTCGTCGATCACGTTGCTCGACCAGTTGAACCTCAGCGCGGGTCAGTGGCTCATTCAGAATGCGGCGAACGGTGCGGTCGGCCGCACGCTTGCTCAGCTCGCAGCGGCCCGAGGTGTCAACGTGATCAGCCTGGTCCGTCGAGGCGCAGGAGTCCAGGAGCTCGCCGCCATCGGAATCGATCGTGCGGTCGCGACCGATGAGGAGGGATGGCAGGACAAGGTGCGTACGATCGTCGGCGACGCGCCGATCATCGCGGGTGTCGACTCCGTCGGCGGTCGCGCGACGGGCGACATGATGCAGTTGCTCGGTGAGAACTCGACGCTCATGGTGTTCGGGGCGATGGAGTCGCCGGTCGTGAAGATCCCGTCGGGTGACCTCATCTTCAAGCAGGCCACCGTCAAGGGCTTCTGGGCCAGCACGGTCAGCGCCACCATGGACCGGAAGCGGAACGCCGAACTCATGGCCGAGCTCATCGACCGCGTCGGCGCGGGCGAACTGACCCTGCCTGTCGAGGCGGTCTACCCCTTGGAGAAGGTCCGCGACGCCGTCGCCGCCAACGCGACCGCGGGCCGTTCCGGCAAGATCCTGCTCAAGCCGTAGTTTTTCGCCGTCTAGCCTGGTGTTTGGTGGCAGCAGCTGACATCAAACACCAGGCTAGAGCTAACTCGCTGACGCTAGGTTTCGCGTCGCGACGATGCTGGGCTGCATCGTTCTGGCGTCGGCATGGGATTGTGCGGGCTGCGAACTTCCGCCACCGACCGGGTGTTGTACGGCTCAACGCAGACAAGTCGACCCGCTCGGCAATCGGGAAGTGATTGCGGAGCGGGTCGACTTCACTGCGTACTCACTGCGGACTGACAGGCAGTCCTAGCAGGTTAGAGATCAGCAGTCGTAGTACAGCGAGAACTCGTACGGGTGCGGACGGATCTGCACCGGCATGATCTCGTTCTCGCGCTTGAGGTTGATCCAGGTCTCGATCAGGTCCTCGGTGAACACGCCGCCTGCGGTCAGGTAGTCGTGATCCTGCTCGAGGCGATCGATGACCGCCGCCAGCGACGTCGGCGCCTGCGGGATGCCCTTGGCCTCCTCCGGCGGGAGCTCGTAGAGGTCCTTGTCGACGGGCTCGTGCGGCTCGATCTTGTTCTTGACGCCGTCCAGGCCGGCCATCATCATGGCGGCGAAGGCCAGGTACGGGTTGCCCGAGCTGTCGGGGCAACGGAACTCGACGCGCTTGGCCTTCGGGTTGTTGCCGGTGACCGGGATGCGCACGCAGGCACTGCGGTTGCGCTGGCTGTAGACCAGGTTGATCGGTGCCTCGTAGCCGGGAACCAGACGCTTGTACGAGTTGATCGTCGGGTTGGTGAACGCGAGCAGCGACGGTGCGTGGTGCAGGATGCCGCCGATGTAGTGACGCGCGATGTCCGACAGTCCGGCGTAGCCCGACTCGTCGTGGAACAGCGGCTTGCCGTCCTTCCACAGCGACTGGTGGGCGTGCATGCCCGAGCCGTTGTCGCCGAAGAGCGGCTTCGGCATGAAGGTGACCGACTTCTGGTTCTGCCACGCCGTGTTCTTGATGATGTACTTGAACAGCTGAACGTCGTCAGCGGCGTGCAGCAGCGTGTTGAACTTGTAGTTGATCTCGGCCTGGCCGCCGGTGCCGACCTCGTGGTGACCGCGCTCGAGCTCGAAACCCGAGTTGGTCAGGTTGGTCGACATCTCGTCGCGCAGGTCCACGTAGTGGTCGTACGGTGCGACGGGGAAGTAACCGCCCTTGGGGCGAACCTTGTAGCCGAGGTTCGGGGTGCCGTCGGGGTTGGTCGGCGATGCGGAGTTCCACCAGCCCGACTCCGACTCGACCTCGTAGTGGGTCGAGTTCATCTCGGAGCTGAACGAGACGGAGTCGAAGATGTAGAACTCGGCCTCGGCGCCGAAGAAGCAGGTGTCGGCGATGCCGGTCGAACGCAGGTAGTCCTCGGCCTTGCGGGCGACGTTACGCGGGTCGCGGCTGTAGGCCTCGCGCGTGAACGGGTCGTGGACGAAGAAGCTCACGTTCATCGTCTTGGCCTTGCGGAACGGATCGATGCGCGCGGTCGCCGGGTCGGGCAGCAGCATCATGTCCGACTCGTCGATCGACTGGAAGCCACGGACCGACGAACCGTCGAATGCCAGGCCCTCGGTGAAGACGTCTTCGGTGAATGCAGCGGCGGGGATGGAGAAGTGCTGCATTGTGCCCGGCAGATCGCAGAAACGGATGTCGACGTACTCGACACCGGATGTGCGGATTCCTTCGAGCAGCTCTTCGTTCGTGTTGTACACGGTTGGCCTGACTCCTTACTGAACATCCGACCAGAACCTCTGGTCGCATTCCGAGGCCGCCGTGATGCGACGGCACCGGATCTCACCAATGAAATCTATGGAGGTGAGGTTGCCCGTGCGTCAAGCGAATGTTTCCGCCGTGTTACGTCACGGACGACGTGTTACAGATTAGCTGTACTCGGGGCGTGTGCGTGTGGCGTCGGCCACCGAACTTGGTGTTCGCTGCACGCTGACTACGATGAAGGCATGACTTCACGCGGTGACTCCGGATCCACTCGACGTGCCGCGGGGACGTGGCTGTCGGGGCCACAGATCCCGGGTGCCGAAGGAAACCGGTTCCGCGGTGAAGATCTCGGACTTCCCGAGTCGGGCGTCGGTGCTCTCGCCTCGGGCTGGCAGCGACTCGCAGGCATCATCGCCGACTGGCTGATCGCGGGCGGCGTCGCCATCCTCATCGTCGGCGTTCGTGGCCCAGAGGGGATGGCCAGCGGTTTCGAGATGACGATGCGCGCTGCGTCGCCGGTCCAGGCGATCATGTGGTTCGTCATGGGTCTGATCGCCGTGAGTCTGTTCGGTTTCACGCCGGGCCAGTATCTGGCCGGTATGCGCGTCGCACGCGTGGACTACGGCGCGAAGCGGAACGCGGCGGAGGCCGCAGGCACGGAGCCGCGGGCGGCCGTCGGCTTCGTCCGAGCTCTGGTCCGCCAGGTGATCGTGTTCTTCGTCGTCCCGGCCCTCATCGCCGACCTCAACGGACGCAGCATGCACGATCGCGCAACCGGAACGGCGCTCGTCCGCACTCGCTGACCCTCTGACCTCTCAACTTCGGCACTGTCTGCCGCGCCATGCGCGGTAGGGAGTGCCGAAGTTCTCTCACATCTCGTGCAGCAGCGCGGCCACGGCGGTGAGGATGCTGATCGCGGGCTCGACGGACACTCGGGGGTCGATCGCGCGTTGCACGCTGAGGCCGATGCCGGTGCTGAGAATCAGGTCGGCGATGTCGTGCGGCGTGCCGAATGCGTCGCTGATGGCCAGGGAATCGCCGAACACTCGGGTCAGCTGCGCCGCGATCGTCTCGCTGATCTCGTAACGGAGGGTCGCGATCGACTCCTTGACGTCCGGATTGTTACGGGCGAGGGCGGCGTACTCGAACTCGAGCATCGTCCACTCCATGTCGCCGAGGGACCGTCGAAGCCAGTCGGCGAGACCGTCCACGAATCGAATCGGGTCCACCTCGCCGTCGCCGGGCGCCAGATCGGCGATCTCCGCCATCTTCTCGTCGTGGATGTCGACGAGAACGGCGCGGCACAGCGTCGGCTTGTCCTTGAAGTTCGAGTAGACGGCGCCCTTCGAATAGCCTGCGGCCTCCGCGATCGCGTCGAGGCTGGTGGCGGCGTATCCGTCTCGGAGGAACGCGGTCCGCGCAGTCGTCACCAGATCGGCGACGGTCTTGGCTCGTCGGTCCGATCGGCTCATGCGTGCGGTCTCCGGTGGCATGGGATCATCATAGCGTCCGCATACCGAGGGTATTGACATACTTGCAGTATCTGAACAATGATCGTTGACATGATGAAGCTGCCATTCCTCAACTCGTCCAATCCGGCGATCGACGTCGACGGCGCCGTCGTCGTGATCACCGGCGGCGCCCGCGGCATCGGTGCGGCGACCGCCGAACTCTTCGCCAGTCGCGGAGCGCAGGTGTGGATCGGCGACGTCGACGCCGACGTCGCCGCACAGACTGCGGCCCGACTCGGCATCCGTTCGGCCCACGTGGATGTGACGTCTCATTCGTCGTGGACGGGATTCGTCGAGACGGTGATCGGTGAAGCGGGACGAATCGACGTTCTCGTCAACAACGCCGGCGTGATGCCGGTGGGCCCGTTCGAAGACGAGTCGGACGCGACAACGGACCTGATGCTCGACGTGAATGTCCGTGGTCTCCTCCTCGGCATGCGGGCAGTATTGCCGCTGATGCGCGATGCGGGTGTCGGGCACGTCATCAATGTCGCCTCGTTGGCGGGAATGATCCCGCTGCCGGGGATGGTCACGTACAACGCGAGCAAGTACGCCGCGCTCGGAGCGTCCCTGGCGGCGCGCCGCGAGTACGACGGCACCGGAGTCACTGTGTCGGCGATCCTGCCGTCGGCGGTCCGCACCGAACTGGCATCCGGAGCCAAACTGGGTGGAGTCCTGCCGACAGTCGACCCGGAAAACGTCGCGCGCGCCATTGTCCGCAGCGTCCGCGTCCGGGCGCCCCGGACCTCCGTGCCCGGTTGGATAGCGCCGGGCTGGGTGCTCGTCGACGCGTTCGTCCCCGAATTCATCGAGCGAATCGCTCGGCGCTTCGCCGGGGAGCGCCAGGCCATGGCGTTGGATGCCGGGGAACGTCGCGCATACCTCGACCGGATCGACCGCCAGTCCCGTGATCATGCGGCAGACAAGTCGGAGGCCGGCGCATGACCCGCACCGCACTTGTCATCGGCTGTGGCGGCACCATCGGCGGTGCATGGACCATCGCCGCGTTGCATCACCTCGTCGACCAGACGGGCTGGGATCCGGCGTCGGCGTCGATCCTCCAGGGGACCTCTGCCGGAGCGGAGATCGTCACCATGCTCGCGGGCGGGCACAGCGTGGCCGATCTCGTCGCGATGCAGCAGGGGAATCCGCCGAACTCGGTGCTCTGCGGCCATCTCGCCGACTGCCCATCGTCGCTTCCGAAACTGCCCGCACCGGCGTTGCCGAGCCTGTCGGCCCTTCGAGCTGGGGGTCCGGGGCATTCGCGACTGACGGGTGTGGCCCCGCGGGGTCGTGGTGACACCGCCTGGCTCCAGCGTCTCGCCGACGCGTCGACCGGGGGTCGGGAATGGTTCGAGCGCGACGGGGTACGGCTTGTCGCGTACCGACCCGAGGACGGCGAACGCGTCGCGTTCGGCGCGCCGGGGTCACCCGCTGCGACGGCAGGCCAGGCGCTGCGCGCGTCGTGGGCGATCCCCGGTTGGATGCCGCCGGTGGAGATCGACGGTCGCACGTACGTGGACGGCGGAGCGGCGTCGACCGCATCGGTTGATCTCGTGGGGCCCGACGACGCAGACCTGATCTATCTCCTCGCGCCGATGGCGTCGGCGGGGGCGGTCTCCGGGCCGGGTGTCGGCGGAGCCCTCGAGCGGTTCCTCCTCCGCAAGCCGATGTCGACCGTGATGTGGCGAGAAGTGGAAACGGTCCGGGCACGCGGCACCGAGGTCGTGGTGATCACGCCCGACGCGCGTGACCTGCGTGGCCTCGGTCCCAACTTCATGGCGCGCGACAAACGCGCCGAGGCCTTCGAGCAGTCGATGATCTCCGCGGCCGACAGCGTTCGCCGTGCACTCGACGAGGGAGCAGTCGCATGAGCAGTCGCAGGGAACCGCGCATCGTCGTCATCGGTGCGGGCGTCGCGGGCATCGCCACGGCCCACCATCTCGACCGTGCAGGATTCACCGACTTCGTCGTACTCGAGAAGGGCTCAGACGTCGGGGGAGTCTGGTACTGGAATCACTATCCCGGACTGACCTGCGATGTGCCGTCGGAGATCTATCAGTTCGCGTTCGCGCCCAAACCGGATTGGTCGAGGATCTGGGCCACCGGGCCGCAGATACAGCAGTACCATCGCGACGTCGTCGAGCAGTTCGGTCTCGCCGACCGGATCCGCCTCGACACCGAGGTGGTCTCGACAGTCTTCGACGACGTGTCGGGGGAGTGGACGGTCACCACCTCGGCGGGCGACGTCCACGTCGCGGACTTCGTCATCTGCGCGACGGGTGTCCTGCACAACCCGGCGTACCCCGACATCGACGGCCTCGACACGTTCGACGGACCCGTCGTGCACACCGCGCGCTGGGACGACGGTCTGGTCACCGCGGGGAAGCGCATCGCGGTCCTCGGCACGGGTTCGACGGGCGTTCAGGTGGTGTCCGCACTGCAGCCGGAGGCGGCCTCGGTGACCCACTTCGTCCGCTCGCCGCAGTGGATTCTGTGGGCGCCGATGCATCTCCCTGCGGTGCCCGGTGTGGCGAGGCTCTTCCGCGCCGCGCCTGCGATTCAGGACGCGCTCCACAGTGTCCTGCTGAAAGGGGCCGGCATCCTCGTCGACGTCGTCACAAAACCGACCTGGCGTCGCCGCGCCGTGCAGAAGTACGCCGAGCTCTCACTGCGCGCGCAGGTGGGATCGGGTGCGCTGCGCGATCAACTGACCCCTGACTATGAGCCGCTGTGCAAGCGACAGGTCCTGTCCGGGTCGTACTACCGGGCGATCAACGCGCGCAACACCGAGGTGGTCAGCTCAGGCATCAACCGAGTGGTCCCTGGCGGCATCGTCACCGAGGACGGCCGTACCCATGACATGGACGTGATCGTTCTGGCGACAGGCTTCCGTGCGCACGACTACATGCGTCCGATGAACGTCGTCGGACGCGACGGTGTGCGGCTCGACGACGCCTGGAACGACGGTCCGCGCGCCTACCGGATGACCGCGATTCCAGGCTTCCCGAACCTGTTCACGGTGCTCGGTCCCAATTCGCCGACTGGTTCGATCTCACTGCAGCACTCCGCGTCCAAGACCGCCACGTACATCATCGCGTGGTTGGAGAGGTTCCGGTCCGGCGACGTCGACCAGGTCGAGGTGACCGAGGAGGCGACGGCCGAGTTCAACGCGCAGGTGGCCGAGGCGATGGAACCGACCGTGTGGAACACCGGCTGCAACTCTTGGTATCAGACCGGGTCGGGGATCGACCTGTGGCCGTTCGACAGGCGGACGTTGGACCGCATGCTTGCGGCTCCTCAGGAGGAGCATTTTGTCGTGCGGCGATCAGGAATCGTCGAGGCACGGTGACTCGCCGACTGTTCGACGCGCATCTGCACATCGTGGATCCGCGTTTCCCGCTTGTCGAGAACAGCGGATACCTGCCGCCGCCGTTCACCACCGCGGACTACATGAGCCGGGTCGGCGACCTCGGCGTGCAGGGCGGCGCCGTGGTGTCCGGGTCGTTCCAGGCTTTCGACCAGGCGTACCTTCTCGACGCTCTGGCGTCTCTGCCCGGCGAGTTCGTCGGCGTCACCCAGATTCCCGCAGACACCCCTGACGCGCGGATCGTCGAGTTGGACGGCCTCGGTGTGCGGGCGGTCCGGTTCAACGTGCGACGCGGGGGATCGGCGTCCCTCGACGAACTCGAGTCGTTGGCGTGCCGCGTCCACGCGCTCGTCGGTTGGCACAGTGAGCTGTACATCGACTCGAACGATCTGGCAGCACTCGCGCCGACGCTCCGCAGACTTCCCGCGATCAGCATCGACCACCTCGGCTTGTCGGCGGATGGATTCACCGACGTGCTGAGGCTGGTCGACTCCGGCGTCCGAGTGAAGGCCACCGGGTTCGGCCGTGTGGAACTCGACCCGGTGACGGCGATGCGTGCGATCGTCGACGTGGACCCCGGGGCGCTGATGGTCGGAACGGACCTGCCGTCGACACGTGCCCCGCGCCCGTTCGTCGACTCCGATCTCGACCTGGTTCATGAAGCGGTCGGCGACGACCTCATCGACGATGTGCTCTGGTCCAACGCCGCGCGCTGGTACCGGGTCGTGGGTAGGTAATGGCGTAACCGGAACCCTGCGTCGGTCCGCGAACTAATCTGACTGGATGCATGCTGACCTCGACCCTCGGCCGACTGTCGCTCGGGCGGGCTGCGGTCAATCGGTTTCAGCGACGGAGACCGACTGGGACCGGGTTCGTGCGTGGACAGACGAGAAGTACATGAGTTTCCGTGTACGACCTGTCGGCCGTGCTGTCACTCCGAAGTCGACGATGTTCTCGGTGCCGATCGGTGAGATGACGCTCACTCGGTTCAGCTACGGAATCGAGGTCGATTTGGACAGTTTCGACGCCGACGCGGGGAAAGTGCTCGTTCTCACCACATTGCGAGGTGCCACACGTCACGTGACCGCGAATGCTGCGGAGCAAGAAGTCACCGCTCGCCAGACGTACGTCACGGACTGCAGTCGAGCCGACTATCGACTGATTGCAGACCCCGACCACCTGCAGCTCAACCTGACGATCCCGCATGGTCTTCTCGCCGACCTCGCCCTCCGCTGGTGGGGACATGTGCCGGACGACCGTTTGTGGCGTCACGGCTGCGTAGTGGGTGGCGAGGGCAGTCCGTGGCTCGCGCTATTGGCGTACGCGTCCCGCACGGCTGCGGCAGCACCGGACGCAGTCTCCAGCGGTCGGATCGGCGAGCACCTTGAGGAAATGATCGGCGCTCAACTTCTCGAAGACTGGGCGAGGAGGGCACAACTGGACTTGGAGAGTCGTCCGGCTGTCACCGCGCCCCGGTACGTTCGGCTCGCGGCACAGTACGCCCACGAACATGCGCGGGAACTGCCGACCGTCCTCGACTTGGCTCAGATAGCCGGCGTCAGTGCCAGAGCGCTGAGCGGTGCGTTCGGCAAGTATCTGAACATGACGCCGCGTAGCTACCTGATCGAACAGCGGCTCCAAGGCGTGTACCGCGACCTGTCATCCGGGCATACGACGGTGTCAGCCACGGCGCGGAACTGGGGCTATGTCAACTTGGGCGTCTTCGCATCTTCGTACCGTCGGCGATTCGGCGAGCTGCCGTCGGAGACTCTTGCAAGACGCACTGCCTGAACCGTTTGCCGGTCGAGGACGGCACGTGCCGATTGCAGACATGGCGGTGTCGACGCCTGACTTAGCGTTCGTGGTGAAGATCACCTTGACCGTCCAGGAGGACCGATGACCGACAATCACAGCCAAGTCTCGGAGTGGAGGCGCGAAGTCACTGTCGCCGTTCGCACGATTCTCACCGGGATCACATCCGACGCCGACCTGGGCGGACGGGTACCGGGAGTGGTCGCCGCTGTCACCCGGTCGAACGGGCCATCCATCATCGAGGTGGCCGGCGTGCGTGCCCTCGGCGAAGCCCAGCGAATGACAGACGACACAGTGTTCGCGATGTTCTCGACCACCAAAGCGATCACGGCGACGGCGGTACTCCAATGCGTGGAGGAGGGCCTGCTCGACCTTGATGCACCCGCATCTGAGTATGTGCCCGAGATCGCGGACCTACAAGTTCTCGACCGATTCGAGCCATCCGGTGAACCGGTGCTTCGAGCACCTCGCACTGCAATCACGACCAAGATGCTGCTGCTGCACACGGCGGGCTTGGGGTACCCGTTCTTCAATGAGGACTATCACCGATTGGCCGTCGACCGCGGGCAACCGAGCATCATCACGGGGACGAAGGACTCGATCGCGACGCCCTTGCTATTTGATCCGGGAACCCGATGGAACTACGGATCGAACCTGGACTGGGCAGGCCTTGTCGTCGAGGCGATTCGAGGCGGCAGGCTCGGAGACGTAATGGCTGAAAGGATCTTCGCGCCACTCGGAATGACGGACACAGCGTTCACGATGTCGCCTTCGATGGCGGATCGCCGGGCCGAGATTCACCAGCGTGCCGACGATGGAGCGCTGGCGCCCACCGGTCTGGTCCTGCCGCAGGAGCCGGAGGTTCAGATGGGCGGGCACGGCCTCTACTCGACGGTGCCCGACTACATGCGCTTCCTGCGGATGTGGCTCAACGACGGCGACGGCGAGTTCGGACGAGTCGTCCAGAGATCGACCATCGAAGCTGCGGTGCAGAACGGTCTCGGGGATCTGCAGGTGACCATGCTTCCGGGCGTCGAACCCGAGTTGTCTCACGACGCCGAGTTCTTTCCAGGTCAACGAAAGACCTGGGCCTACAGTTTCATGGTCAACGAAGAGGACGCGCCGACCGGCCGGTCAGCAGGCTCGCTGGGCTGGGCTGGCTTGGCGAACCTGTACTACTGGATAGATCGTCGCAACGATGTCGCCGGCATGTGGGCGACGCAGATCCTCCCCTTCGTCGATCCGGTATCTATCGGTGGATACCTCGACTTCGAATCAGCGATCTACCGAACCCTCGACTGATCCCCAAAAACGACGACGGGCGGCTCTCTGGTAGGAGAGTCGCCCGTCGTCGTAGCGCGGAAGTTCGTCAGCGACGACGAACGGTACGTGCAGCGCTGCGCATCTTGGCGCCTTGAGGCATCGGACCCTTGGGGAGAGCTGCGCCTGCACCGCCCTTGGCCTTGAGCGCCGACAGTCGGCCGTCGACGGCTTCCATGCGATTGCGGTCGATGTTGTTCGGCAGTTTGCGGATGTAGCGTTCCAGCTTGGCGAGTGGGACTTCGCCCTCCCCGTCGCCGACCATGACCTCGTACACGGGGGTGTCGCCGACGACGCGAGCGACCTTCTTCTTCTCCTGCGACATCAACGGCTTCACACGGCTGGCCTGGCCTTCGGCGACGAGGATCACGCCGGGCTTGCCGATCACACGGTGCACTGCGTCGAGGTGCGACGTTCCGGCGACGGCCTGCTGCACTCGCCACTGGCCGCGGATGTTGCCCAGGGCCCATCCGGCGGCGCCCGGCTGTCCGTCGGCCTTCTTGTACACGGTCTTCTGAACGCGGCGGCCGAACAGGATGAACGACAGCAGTACACCGAGGATCAGGCCGAGCGGGATCATCATCCACAGCGGTCCGAAGGCGAAGAGGCTCAAGACGACGAAGATCGCCGTCACACCGAGGATCACGGCCGCCATCAGCGGAATGAGGGCCTTGTCCTCCTTGCGCTGCATCTGGAACGCCTGCCAGATCTGCTGCCGGCGTTCTTTGCTCGCCGCCTTGCGGGCGGCCTTCGCTGCGGCCTTCGCCTCTTTGCTCTTGTCTTGCGCCTTCGCCATGCCTACCAGTCTAAAGGTCTCGATGCGGGATACGTCGCGCGGTCAGCGCGACATCCGAGCGAGGACGGACGAGGCCTCCTGTGCGGCCGATCCCTCGGCGGCGAGGTGTGCGAGTTCCGGTGCCAGTTCGCGGCCGTGGCGTGCCATGGCCTGCGAGTAGAGGCGTCCAGCGCGGTACGACGAGCGGACCAGCGGGCCTGCCATCACGCCGGCGAAACCGAGCTCTTCCGCGTACTGCGAGTGCTCGACGAACTCCTCGGGCTTCACCCAGCGCTCCACCGGGTGATGACGCGGCGACGGGCGCAGGTACTGGGTGATCGTCACGATGTCGCAGCCAGCTTCGTGCAGGTCGCGCAGCGACTCCTGGATCTCCTCGGGTGTCTCGCCCATGCCGAGGATCAGGTTCGACTTGGTGACCAGTCCGAAGTCGCGTGCCTGGGTGATCACGTCGAGCGACCGCTCGTAGCGGAAGGCCGGGCGGATCCGCTTGAAGATGCGGGGCACGGTCTCCACATTGTGCGCGAGGACTTCCGGGCGAGACTCGAAGACCTCGGCGAGCAGATCGGGCTTGGCGTGGAAGTCGGGGATCAGGTTCTCGACGCCCGTGCCGGGGTTGAGTTCGTGGATCTTGCGGACGGTCTCCGCGTACAGCCACGCGCCCTCGTCGGGGAGATCGTCGCGTGCGACGCCGGTGATCGTCGAGTATCGCAGTCCCATCGACCGGACGGACTCGGCCACTCGACGCGGCTCATCGCGATCGAGCGCCGACGGCTTGCCGGTGTCGATCTGGCAGAAGTCGCAGCGGCGGGTGCACTGCTCACCGCCGATGAGGAAGGTCGCCTCGCGGTCTTCCCAGCATTCGTAGATGTTGGGGCAGCCCGCCTCTTCACACACCGTGTGCAGGCCCTCGCCCTTCACCAGCGACTTGAGTTCGGTGTACTCGGGGCCCATCGTCGCCTTGGTCTTGATCCACTTCGGCTTGCGTTCGATGGGGGTCTGCGCGTTGCGGACCTCGAGACGTAGCAGTTTGCGGCCGCTCGGGGCGTCGGCGGGGGACGGGGTGGACGGTGTGGCAGTCACTGCGGGGTTCCTACGGTCGAGGGTGTGGGGGATGTCGAGTCGAGTGCGTCGGCGGTGTGACCGGGCGACGGCGGGATCGGGTCGTCGAGACATTCGGCGACCAACGCCGTCACCTCGTCGAGTATCGAGTCGACGCTGATCGGTTCGCCGATCTCGTTCGCGATCGATGTGACACCCGCGTCGGGGATCCCGCACGGCACGATCGCGTCGAACACGGTCATGTCGGGGTCGACGTTGAGTGCGAAGCCGTGCAGGGTCACGCCCTTGGCGACGCGGATGCCGATCTGGCCGAGTTTCCGGTCGCCCTTCTCATCGTCGATCCAGACGCCGGAGCGTCCATCGATACGACCGGTGGCCAGGCCGTGTCCGTTGCAGACGCGAATCAGGGCCTCTTCGATCCGGCGGACGTAGTCGACCACGTCGACGGGTTCGGCGAGCAGCACGATCGGGTAACCGACGAGCTGGCCTGGGCCGTGCCAGGTGATGCGTCCGCCGCGATCGACATCGATGACGAGCGCTCCATTGGTGGGACGGTCGGTGTCCTGCGTCCGCTTGCCTGCGGTGTACACCGACGGATGTTCGAGGAGGAGCAGCACGTCGTGGTCGAGTTCGCCGGACGCACGTTGATCGGCCAGCTCGTGCTGCATCCGATAGGCGTCCTGATAGTCGATCACGCCGAGGCGTCGCACCTCGATCGGTTCACTGCTCAATCGGGCGGATCCGTTACGCACAGCGGCACTCCAAAGAACACATCAGACAGACGGGAAAGACGTCGCGGCGTGGCACATGAATCTGCAACGCGCCGCGCGCCGGAAACATTCCGGACGGGAAAGACGAACGCCGTCCGCGGCGACCGGGATGGTCGCCGCGGACGGCGGTCATACGGATTGGGAACGTGTCACAGTCCCAGGTCGCCGGCGAACTCTCCGGCTTCCAGGCGCTTGCGGACGGTCGTGACGAAACGACCGGCGTCGGCGCCGTCGATCAGGCGGTGATCGTAGGTCAGCGGCAGGAACGCCATCGACCGCGATGCGATCGACTCGGTGCCGTCGGCCGCAGTCAGGACCACGGGACGCTTGACGATTGCACCCGTGCCGAGCATGGCGGCCTGCGGCGGAACCAGAATCGGCGTGTCGAACAGTGCACCCTGGCTGCCGATGTTCGTGATGGTGAACGTGCCGCCGGCAAGCTCGTCGGGCTTGAGGCCACCGTTGCGTGCGCGGTCGGCGATGTCGGCGATCGCACGGGCCAGACCGGCCAACGACAGGTCGTCGGCGTTGTGGATCACCGGCGAGAGCAGGCCCTGCGGGGTGTCGACGGCGATGCCGAGGTTCACGGTCGGGTGGTACGTGATCTCCTTGGCTTCTTCGTTGATCGACGCGTTGACGTTCGGGTGGGCCTTGAGCGCCTCGACGACGGCCTTGGCGAAGAACGGCAGGAAGGTCAGGTTGACGCCTTCGGCGGCCGCGAAGCCCGCCTTGGCGGCCTTGCGCAGTGTCGCGACCTTGGTCATGTCGACCTCGTGGACCTGCGTGAGCTGTGCGCTCGTCTGGAGCGACTCACGAGTCTTCGCCGCGGTGATCTGACGGATGCGGTTGATCTTCTGCGTCGTTCCGCGGAGGGCTGCGAGCTCGGGGCTGGCGGTGGCGACCGCAGGAGCAGACGCAGCAGGAGCGGCAGGCGCCGCTGCAGCCGGGGCGGGCGCCGGAGCCTTCTTGGCCTCGGCGGCAGCGAGCACGTCCTGCTTGCGGATGCGTCCGCCGACACCGGTGCCGGTGAGAGTCGACAGGTCGATGTCGTTCTCCGCGGCGAGCTTGCGCACGAGCGGCGTGACGTACGGCGTCGACTCGAGCGTCTCCGACCCGGCTGCGGGAGCGGGTGCGGCAGGCGCAGCAGGTGCAGGGGCGGCCGGAGCAGCGGGTGCGGGCGCCGGAGCTGCAGGTGCGGGAGCAGCCGGTGCCGCAGGCGCGGGTGCCGGAGCTGCAGGCGCAGCGGGTGCCGCGGCCTCGTTGGCGTCGCCGATCACGGCGAGGCGTCCACCGACATCGACGACGTCGTCGGTGTCGGCGACGATCTCCAGGAGAACACCTGCGACGGGCGACGGGATCTCGGTGTCGACCTTGTCGGTCGAGACCTCGAGGAGCGGCTCGTCGACATCGACGGTGTCGCCGACGGCCTTGAGCCAGTTGGTGACGGTTCCCTCGGTGACCGACTCACCGAGCTCGGGCATCACGACGTCGGTGCCCGACGCGGAGCCGGCAGGCGCAGCGGCCGGAGCTTCGGCTGCTGGAGCGGCCGGCGCCGGAGCGGGCTCCGGTTCGGGCGCGGCTTCCGGCTCGGGTGCGGCGGCAGGTGCAGGCGCCTCTGCCTCGGGGGCTGCTTCGCCTGCCTCGCCGATGAGAGCCAGCTGACCGCCGACCTCGACCACGTCGTCTTCGTGCGCGACGATCTTGGTCAGGACGCCCGCCACCGGAGACGGGATCTCGGTGTCGACCTTGTCGGTGGAGACTTCGAGCAGGGGCTCGTCGATGTCGACGGTGTCGCCTTCCTGCTTCAGCCATTGGGTGACGGTTCCCTCGGTGACGCTCTCACCCAGGGCGGGCATCTCAACAGAGAAGGCCATTGCGTGTGACTCCCTAACTCGTGAACTTGTGCCGTTCGGTCAAGCCGATTCGCGGGTGCTTCCCACGTGCGCTCTTGTGGGCTCACGTGTACGTGCAGACGGTGGATCGACCGACTCCCGAACTCACAGTACCCGCTCGCTGTGAGACGTTCAGGGGAGTCCATCGGTTACCCGTCAGTAGCGGTTGAGGCGGGGTTCAGCCGTTCTCGACGACGTCTTCGAGAACCGCGATCAGGGTGCGAACGGGCACGCCCGTACCGCCCTTGGTCGTGTAACCCCACGGGCCGGAGGTGTTGAACGCGGGACCCGCGACGTCGACGTGTGCCCAGCCGATTCCTTCGCCGACGAACTCCTTGAGGAAGATCGCCGCGGACAGCATGCCGCCCCACCGATGGTTGGTGACGTTGGCGAGGTCGGCGACTCGCGAATCGAGGTCACCGCGCAGCTCCGACGGCATTGGCATGGGCCAACCGTTCTCGCCGACACTCTGCGAGACCGATGCGACGCGATCGCGGAACTCGTCGGTGCCGAGCACACCCGGGGTGCGGTTGCCGAGGGCCACCATCTGCGCGCCGGTCAGCGTCGCGGTGTCGATCAGGTAGTCCGGATCGTCCTCGCATGCGCGGACGATCGCATCGGCGAGGATCAGCCGCCCCTCCGCGTCGGTGTTGAGGACCTCGACGGTGGTCCCGCCGTACTGCGTCAGGACGTCGCCCGGTCGCTGAGCGGTGCCCGACGGCATGTTCTCGGCCATCGGGACGGTGGCGATGACGGTGACGTTCACGTCGAGTTTGGCGGCGGCGATGGCCGTCGCGACGACCGCTGCGGCGCCGCCCATGTCGGAGGTCATGTGGTCCATGCCCGCGGCCGGCTTGATCGAGATGCCGCCGGTGTCGAATGTGATGCCCTTGCCGACGAGGGCGACTGTGCGTTCGGAGCCCTTGGCCTCATGGATGAGTCGAACCAGACGCGGTGGACGAGAGCTGCCCTTGCCGACTCCCACGATCCCGCCGTAGCCGGCCTTGGCCAGTTCGACGTCGTCGAGGATCTCGACGCGGAGACCGGCCTGGCTGGCGAGGACGCGGGTGCGCTCAGCGAACTCGGCCGGGAACAGATGGCTCGGCGGAGTGTTGACGAAGTCGCGGGCGAGCGCCACGGCGTCGGCGACGATCAGCGCGTGATCGAGCTCCGCGCGGTTCTCCTTCGACTTGGCGGCCAGCAGTCGGACTTCGGACGGCGCCTGCTTCTTCGACGCAGACTTGGCCGACCGGAACTCCTCGAAGCGGTATCCGCCGAGGAAGTAGCCCTCCGCAGCGGGGCCGACACCGGCCTGGGCGAGAGCGCTGACCACCCGGCCGACACCGTCGAGTTTGCGGATCGACTCTCCTGCCGCCTGCCGGATGGCGTCGGCATCGTGATCGTCGGAGTCCTGGCCGAGCCCGACGGTCTGGATCAGGCGGACCGGCAACGATGTCGGTGCCGGGAAACTGAGGATCTCGCCGCTGCGGCCGGTGCCGCCGAGCGCGGCGATGCTCGCCGACACGGCATCGGCGGCCGCGTCGTCGAGGAGGTCCTCGCCGATCAGCAGGGAAGGCGCCTGGGTGTCGGCGTCCTCGGCGGCGATCAGGCCGATCACCAGGACGTCGTCGTCCTTGGTGAGGGCGGTGGTCAGTTCGATGCGCGGACCGCGAACGCGGTCGGAGAAGTCGTTGCTGCTCACGGGTGTCAACTCTGCCACAGGTGGGTCGGCGT
This sequence comes from Gordonia malaquae, assembly GCF_037148075.1. Taxonomy (NCBI): domain Bacteria; kingdom Bacillati; phylum Actinomycetota; class Actinomycetes; order Mycobacteriales; family Gordoniaceae; genus Gordonia; species Gordonia malaquae. The sequence continues at coordinate 1,199,843 of NZ_JBBCUB010000001.1, forward strand.
CGATGCGACCGGCGGCGCGACGCGGCTCATGCGAGGGCGATACCGTATCGGGTATGACCGAACTCCTCGCAGGCCCCATCGCCGACCGTCACATCGCTCTCGGAGCATCGTTCGCCGAATTCGGCGGATGGGACATGCCGGTGTCGTACTCCGGCACCGTCGCGGAGCACACCGCCGTCCGTGAAGCCGTCGGGATCTTCGACGTCAGCCACCTGGGTAAGGCGCTCGTCGCCGGAGCGGGCGCGGCCGACTTCGTCAACCGATGCTTCACCAACGACCTTCGCAAGGTGACCGCGGGCAAGGCGCAGTACACGATGTGCTGCAACGCGGAAGGCGGCGTCGTCGACGATCTGATCACCTATCTGGTCAGCGACGACGAAGTGTTCCTGATCCCGAACGCATCCAACACCCCGGCGGTTGTCGCCGCACTCAAGGAGGCCGCGCCCGACGGCGTCGAGATCACCGACCTGCATCGTGACTACGCGGTGTTCGCGGTACAGGGACCGAAGTCGGCCGACGTGCTCGCAGCTCTCGGGCTGCCCACCGAGATGGAGTACATGGCGTTCGCCGACGCGACGCTGACCGTGGACGGCGCGGAGCGCACCGTGCGGGTGTGCCGCACCGGTTACACGGGCGAACACGGGTACGAGATTCTTCCGACGTGGGCCGACGCGGGCCCGGTCTTCGACGCTCTGCTCGCCGAGGTCACGGCTCGTGACGGTCTTCCCGCCGGTCTCGGCGCGCGCGACACACTGCGCACCGAGATGGGCTACGCGCTGCACGGCCACGAACTGAGCCCCGAGATCACGCCGGTCCAGGCGCGCAGCTCGTGGGCGGTGGGATGGGACAAGCCTGAGTTCTTCGGCCGCGACGTCCTGGTCGCCGAGAAGGAGGCGGGCCCCGCGCGCCGGCTGTACGGACTCAAGGCCACCGGTCGTGGTGTGCCGCGCGCGGACTGCACCGTGCACCTGGAGGCGGGCGGCGAAGTGATCGGCGTGTGCACATCGGGCACCTTCTCGCCGACTCTCAAGCAGGGCGTCGCGTTGGCGTTCATCAACACTGATTCGGGAGTCAAGAAGGGCGCGACCGTGGTCGTCGACGTCCGCGGACGTGCTCTCGAATGCGAGGTCGTCCTGCCGCCGTTCGTGCAGGGCAACGTCTGAGAGTCCGGTCCGACGATGCCGGTTTGCGGAGCAGGGATAGGATCGGTGCATGACCTTGGAGTTCACTCGCACCGAGCATCCGCATCCGGTGTCGGAGGGTCGACGCGCAGAGATTCTCGCCGCGCCGGGCTTCGGCAACCACTTCACCGACTACATGGTGGTAGTCGATTACGACCGTGAGCGCGGATGGCACGACGCGAAGGTGACCCCGTACGGTCCGATCGCGCTCGATCCGGCTGCGATGGTCCTGCACTACGCGCAGGAGATCTTCGAGGGGCTCAAGGCGTACCGCCAGCCCGACGGCACGATCGCCGCGTTCCGACCCGAGGCGAACGCCGAGCGGTTCAACACCTCCGCTCGTCGTCTCGCTATGCCGGAGTTCCCGGTGGAGGACTTCGTCGGATCGTTGCGGGCGCTGCTCGAAGTGGACGACGCCTGGGTGCCGCCTGCCGGCGGCGAGGAGTCGCTCTACCTGCGTCCCTTCATGTTCGCGACAGAGGCGAGCCTCGGTGTTCGCCCGGCGAACCAGTACCGGTACGTGCTGATCGCATCGCCCGCGGGCGCGTACTTCCAGGGCGGCCTCAAGCCGGTCAGCGTCTATCTGTGCACCGAGTACGTCCGGGCGTCGCCCGGCGGCACGGGCGCCGCCAAGTTCGGCGGCAACTACGCCGCTTCGCTGCTTGCACAGGCGCAGGCTGCAGAGAAGGGCTGCGACCAGGTGGTCTGGCTCGACGCGATCGAGCACCGGTACATCGAGGAGATGGGCGGGATGAACCTGTTCTTCGTCTTCGGGTCGGGATCGCAGGCTCGCCTCGTCACACCGGAGCTGAGCGGTTCACTGCTGCCCGGCGTCACACGGAAGTCGTTGCTCGCGCTCGCCGCGGATGCGGGCTACTCCGTCGAAGAGCGCAAGATCTCCACGAAGGAACTCGCTGACGGCGTCCGGTCCGGCGAGATCACCGAGGTGTTCGCCTGTGGAACGGCGGCCGTCATCACGCCGGTCGGCCGAGTCCAGAGTGACACCGACGCCTACACGATCGGCGACGGCACCACCGGCGAGGTCACCCAGGCGCTGCGCGACACGCTCACCGGTCTGCAGCGCGGCACGTTCGCGGACACCCACGGGTGGATGACCCGCCTCAAGTAGTTCAGGGTCTCCAAGCGTCGGAGGCGTTTCCCGGTGTCAGTCCGGGAAACGCCTCCGAACGTTTGTCAGGGCAGGAGCGATCCGAGACTGCCGAGCCCCGGACCGGTCAGGCTGCCGAAGGTCGGGTCTTCCGGATCGGGAGCGGTCGCGGTGACCTCGTATGTCGTAGCGGAGACCTTGTACGTGTCGGTCGGCAGGTCGTCCGCGCGGCAGAACTTGAACACCACGTACTCGGCTTGCAGGGGTGCAGTCGGCGTGATCGAAGCAGCCTTGGTTCCGCCTGCGGCGATCGCGGCGAGATTCGCCGTTCCCGCACTCCCGGTCACCGAGGCTTTGGCGTCGGCGAGTTCGGTGTCGGAAGCGACCTTGCGCCACCAGTCGTTCGTCACGGTGGCGAGGTGTGCGGCGTCGGCCTTCTCCGACGTCGGGTACAGCGTCACGGTGCAGTCGGCGATCAGGTCGGTCTTGTTGGTGACCGACACGTCGAACACTCCGCCGGTGAGCGTGTCGGTGTGCGGGTAGAGCGCTTCGTCGACGTAGATGGTGTCGTACGCGGCGGCGGTGCCGACGCCGATCGTCGCTGCTGAGCAGGCGGCTATTCCGGCGATGATGAGCATGTTCCGAATCCGGTTGGGCATGGAGACTCCGTGTGTCGTGGGGGACTGTGGACGTCGAGTGTGTCGGAACACTCAAGCCTGGTTACTTGTGAGTAGATTCTTCGTCTCAACGGCTGATTGACAGCGTCGAATCTGTGCCAGCGGGGTCCCGCTCAGAGGATGAGAATCACGAGGGACAGTGCCGTCGTGAGCTCGATGACGGCGCCGAGCACGTCGCCGCTGACGCCGCCCACCCGGCGACGGCAGTGTGCCGTGAAGGCGACTGTGAACACGAGGGCTGCGGGGACTGCGCAGATCGCGCGGATGCCGAGCGGCCACGCCGCGCCGAGGGCCGCCGCGGTCCAGACGAGCAGCGACCATCGTTGAGTTCCGGCGACGAGGGCGCCGAAGCCGTCGGCGTTCGCCGCATCGAGCCCACGGCGGCACGCGTAGACGACGGCGACTCGCGAGAGGACGACGGCGTAGACGATCTGCGCCCATTCGTGGTGGCCGATGAGGGTCGAGTAGGCAACGGCTTGAAGGACGAGGACGACGGTCAGCGTGGCGGCGCCGAAGGGACCGACGTCGCCGCCGCGCATCACCTGGCGCACCCGGTCGGGGTCGCCGTAGCAACCGAGTCCGTCAGCGGTGTCGGCGAGTCCGTCGAGATGCATCCCGCGCGTCGCGAGCGCCAGGACGGCCACGACGAGCAACCCGATGACGAGGTCGGGCAGCCTGGTGTGCGACAGTCCGAACGCGACGGCGGCAGCGACCGCGCCGAGGAGGGCGCCGACTATCGGAACCGCTGCGATCGCCGCACCGCCTGTTCGTCGATCCATCTCCGCCCGCGGTTGGGGGAGCGGTGCGACTGTCAGCCACGTGACCGCCACATGCACGGCAGCGGCCGGATTAGCCGCCATCGCTGACGCCGGCGTCGGCGAACGTCGCCATGTCGATCAGCACGTCGACGGCCGACGAGACGATCGGAAGTGCGGTCAGCGCGCCGGTGCCTTCGCCGAGACGCATCGACATGTCGACGATCGGGTCCAGTCCGAGACTCGACAGTGCAAAACCGTGGGCGGGTTCGGTCGATCGGTGACCGGCACGCCACCACGCCGAAGCGCCGGGCGCCAGCTGTTCGGCGACGAGCGCGGCCGCGGAGGTCACCACACCGTCGATGAGGACCGGCGTCCGACGCAGCGCGGCCTGGGCGTAGAACCCGGCCATGGCTGCGAGATCGGGTCCGCCGACGGCTGCGAGGAGTGCCAACGGCTCATTGCGGAATCGGCGGCCGTACCGCATGCCGTCGCGAATGGCGGCGGTTTTGCGGATCCAGGTGGCGTCGTCGATTCCGGTGCCGCGTCCGACGACGACAACGGGTTCCCGATCGGCGATCGTGCCGATCAGCACGGCTGCAGGAGTGGTGTTCCCGATGCCCATGTCGCCCGCGATCAGCAGGTCGGCACCGGAGTCGACGAGGCGATCGGCGATCGCACGTCCGGCGGCGAGAGACTTCCTCGCCTCGGCGATGGTCATCGCATCCCCGGTGCGGAGATCGCCGCTGCCGTTGCGGACCTTGTACGCGGTTGTTGCTGCGTCCGCTCCGGGGACGTCGGCTTTCACCGACATGTCGAACACGTGTACTCGCGCGCCTGCTCGACGAGCGAGGACGTTGACGGCTGCACCGCCCGCGGCGATGTTCGCGACCATCTGCGCGGTCACCTCGGGTGGGAACGCGGACACACCGTCCTGCGCCACGCCGTGGTCCCCGGCGAACACGGCGACCGCGGGTGCGGTGATCCGATGCGGCGGGCACTGATCTTGGCATGCGGAGATCCAGACGCCGAGATCCTCGAGCAGTCCGAGGGCTCCCGGAGGCTTCGTGAGCGTCAATTGGCGGGCGCGCGCCGCGTCGGCGACGTCAGGGGACGGTGGATCGATCGCCGGGAATACTTCGGCGTCGACACCGTCGGGCAGAGCGGCGCCGACGAACGACGCAGACGGGGAGATCGCCTCGGGGAAGGGAGCGACGGGTACGGGGACCAGTGGCGTGCGGGTCTGTTCGGCATCGGCCGGTGTGGACTCCGCCGACAGCGTGGCGCTCGGCGCGGGCAGGTCGAGGACACGGCCTGCGACGACCAGCTGCACGGTCTCGCACACTTGCGCGACACGGTTGTTCACCGAGCCGATCTCGTCGGCGAACCGACGTCCGACGGGTGTCGGCGCGACGACGGACATCCCTACTTCGGGGCTCACGACGACCACATCGGCGACGTGGTCGGCGATCGCCGAGCACAGGTCGTCGACGGCGTCGGTGATGGTGGCGGCCGGATCGTCCCACGCGTTCGCCGCGTCGAGCAGCGACGTCACCCATGAGCCGAGATCATCGATCAGGACGGGCGATTCGGGATCGAGCCGCATCTCGGCGGCCGGATCCTGAGTCTCGACCGTCAGGAAATGGTCTCCGCGCCGGGCGCGGTGTGCGTCGACGCGGGCGCCCCAGGCGTCGTCGACATCGACCGCACCGGTCGCCAGGTACCGGGGGCGATCAGTTGCCGCGAGGAGATTCTCGGCATGGGCGGACTTGCCCGAACGGGTTCCGCCCAGGACGAGATACCGCACGTCAGACCTTGTCGCCGGGCTTGGTCTGCGGCTTCGGCGCACGCATCACACGGAGCTGCATTGCGCGCGTGAAGGCGTACCAGCCGAGCCGGAACGGCTTCTCCTGCGTGTCCGGGTAGCGTTCGCGGACACGCTTGTTGACCATTCGGCCGAGGAACATCGAGTCGATCGCCATGAACACGACGAACACGAGCAGCAGCAGGTTCGCGATCACCGCGAGCCTGGGCACCATGATCGCGACGATCAGGAGCACGGCGAACGGCATGAACAGGCCGGCGAAGTTGCGGCGGGCGTCGACGATATCGCGGACCATCTTGCGGACCGGGCCCTTGTCGCGGGCCATCAGGTACTTCTCGTCACCCGACATCATCTTTTCGCGCTGGTCGATGCGAATCTGCTTGCGTTCGGCGGACAGCGCTTTGCGCTCGTCCTTGCTCATCGTCTTCTTGAGCGCTTTCTTGCGCTCGCGGGCCTCTGCGCGTGTCGTCGGAGGGGCGGCGACGGGACCGCGACGCTTCTCGGAATCGCGTCGTTTCGGCGTCGGACGACCCTTGCCGGGCGTCGGCGCGGCCTTGGCCGGGGTCTCTGCGGGGGCGGGCGCGGCGGTCGTCGACGCCGCGTCGTCTGCGGTGTCGTCGGTGCTCGTCGCAGCGGGCTTCCAGGGCAACTTCACACTGTTGAGACTAGAGCATGTCACCTAATTCGCTTCGCGCGGTCTTGACGGCCAGATGCACTCCCCGCGGCGTTGTCGTCGGCCGTGATGCCTACCGGTATCCCTCCCTCCTTCGCCTTGCGGGGCGCACATCTGATCCGCCGATCCCGAGCGGCGAATCAGGAGACATGCTCTAGGCGATGACCGGACTCGGCCGACGATCGGGCATTAGTGTCCGACCCATGACACCGACCGTGGACCGGGAGACGCTCAGCGTCGTCATCGCACCGGACGAGTTCGGAGGCACGCTGTCGGCCGTTGACGCGGCGTCGGCCATCGCAGACGGCTGGCTGTCGTCGAGGCAGGCCGATCGAGTGCGGCTGCTCCCGCAGTCGGACGGTGGACCGGGGTTCATCGCAGTGTTGCAGGCGGCAGGAGTCGTCACAGTCCGGACTCTTCGTGTCCCCGGACCACTCGGAGACCCGGTCGACGCGACGATCGGGTACGGAGCCGACGGGACCATGTACCTGGAAGCGGCGCAGGCGTGTGGACTCCATCTGCTCGGACGTGAGCCGGATCCGTCGTCGGCGCGTGCCGCGACCACGGCGGGAGTCGGCACGATGCTCGCGTCCGCCGTGGCATCGGGAGCGGGGAGGATCGTGGTCGGACTCGGCGGAAGTGCGACGACCGACGGTGGGAGAGGCGCTGTCGAGGAACTCGGTGGAATCGGCGCCGCACGCGCTCGAATGAACGGTATCGATCTGGTCGTGGCCTCCGACGTCGACAACCCGCTCCTGGGACCGGCAGGTGCGGCGGCTGTGTTCGGTCCGCAGAAAGGCGCGGATCCGGTGACAGTGCAGGATCTCGAGTCACGTCTGACCGACTGGGCGGCGTCTCTCGGCGATGCGGTGGCCTCCATGCCGGGCGCGGGCGCAGCGGGCGGACTCGGTGCCGCGTTGCTGGCGCTCGGAGGACGTCGCAGATCGGGGGCGGACGTCGTCGCCGAGGCGACGGGGCGTCGCCGCGAGCTCGCCGACGCTGACGTGATCGTCACGGGGGAGGGACGATACGACGAGCAGACGGCCCGGGGGAAAGTGATCGCGGCACTCGCGGCGGAAGCAGGGGGCACCCCGGTGATCGTCCTCGCGGGCCAGGTCCGCGGGACGCCGGACGTCGTCGGCGTGACCGCGGTCAGGTCGGTGGCCGACTTCGCCGGTTCGGTGGACGCGGCGATGCGGAGTCCACGCGAGATGCTGGCGGGGCTGGCGGCGGAGGTGGCACGCACGGTGGCCACAATCGAGGGCGTGATGCGGGAATAGGCGCACAGCGAGTACCGTTGAGCCAGTCAGACCGTGAACACACTCGATCGTCGTGTCTGCGGTTCGACGACAGACGTATCCCGGTTCGCTCGTGCAGACGCGGCCGGCGACATGAGGAGCGCCCATGACCGTTCAGAATGAAACCACCGACACCGGTGTCCTGCTCAGCGACAGCGCTGCAGCCAAGGCGAAGGCCCTGCTCGACCAGGAGGGCCGCGACGACCTCGCGCTGCGCATCGCCGTGCAGCCGGGTGGTTGTGCCGGCCTGCGTTACCAGCTGTTCTTCGACGACCGCACGCTCGACGGTGACCTCGTCCAGGACTTCGACGGGGTCAAGCTCGCCGTCGACCGGATGAGTGCGCCGTACGTTCAGGGCGCGACGATCGACTTCGTCGACAGCATCGAGAAGCAGGGCTTCACGATCGACAACCCGAACGCGACCGGCAGCTGCGCCTGCGGCGACTCGTTCAACTGATCTCCAGCGCAAGCGAGATGTGGCCGCGACCCCACCCCGGGTCGCGGCCACATTCGTCTGCACTACCGTGAGACAGATGTTCACAGCCGTCTGCGGGTCGCTCGCGACCGATCATCTGATGAAGTTCCCGGGCAAGTTCTCCGACCAGTTGGTCGCCGATCAGCTCCAACACATCTCTCTCAGCTTCCTCGTCGAAGACCTCGTCCTGCATCGCGGCGGAGTCGGCGGCAACATCGCGTACGCGCTCGGGGTGCTCGGAAACCGGCCCCTGTTGGTCGGCGCGGCCGGTGCCGACTTCGACGACTACGAGAACTGGCTCACCGATCACGGCGTCGACTGCCGCGGCGTGCGTCGTTCGACCACCAAGCACACCGCACGATTCATGTGCACCACCGATGAGACGATGGCGCAGCTCGCGACCTTCTATGCGGGTGCGATGACCGAGGCGGGCGACATCGACCTGCTCGACGTCGTCGCGGGTGGGGACCGCCCGGACATCGTGCTGATCGGCGCCGACGACCCGGCGGCCATGGTTCGTCACACGAACGCCTGTCGTGAAGCTGGTCTCCCGTTCGCCGCAGATCCGTCGCAGCAGTTGGCGCGCCTCGACGGCGACACGGCCCGCACCCTCATCGACGGCGCGGCCTACTTGTTCACGAATGAGTACGAGTGGGGCCTCCTCAAGCAGAAGACCGGCCTGACCGACGACGACATCGCAGGCATGGTCGGCGTTCGCATCACCACGCTCGGCGCCAATGGCGTCGACATCATCGACACGGACGGCTCCATCACGCACGTCGACGTCGTCCCGGTGAACGAGCAGGTCGACCCGACGGGTGTCGGCGACGGCTTCCGCGCAGGCTTCCTGACCGGTCTGGGAGAGAACCTCGGCTTCGAGCGCTCGGCGCAGCTCGGCGCGATGGTCGCGACCCTCGTCCTGGAGTCGGACTCGACCCAGGGCTGGACGTGGGACGTCGACGCCGCCCACGCTCGCCTGGCTGCCGCCTACGGTCAAGAATCGGCCGACGCCATTCGCGCCGCGCTGGCCTAGTCCGGCGCGCTTCGCGGGTCTTGAGCGAGCGAAGCGAGACGAAAGGCGCTCAACGAGCAGTAGGTCTTGAGCGAGCCTGCGAGACGAAAGGCGCTCAACGAGCAGGGACAGCGCAACGAAGAAGGCGAGGCGAAACACACTTCCGGAGCCCTCCGCAGCGAGCGAGCCGCTAGGCGAGCCTGCGAGGACTGCCGAGGAAAGTGTTTCGCCTCGCCTTCTGGCGTCGAACGCTCAGTTACAGGCGAACCGGGTAGTCGTGATCCTCGATCTGCGGGTCGATCGTCTTGTCGACGAAGATCCCGTACCAGAGCATGAAGCACAGGACGGTCCAGACGCGACGGCTGTTGTCCACCTCGCCGCGGCGGTGCTCGTCGAGCATCTGCATCACGAACGTCTTGTCGGAGATGTGATCGGTGTCGGACGTCGAGATGAGTTCGCGTGCCCAGTCGTACATCTCGGTGCCGGCGAGCCAGTGGCGGAGCGGGACCGGGAAACCGAGCTTGCGGCGGTGCAACACGTGGGGCGGCACGATCTGCTCGAGTGCCTTGCGGAGCGCGTACTTGGTCGTGTCGTGGCTGATCTTCTCCTCGAACGGGAGTTGTTCGGCGATCGCGAACACCTCCTTGTCGAGGAAGGGCACGCGGAGTTCCAGTGAGTGCGCCATGTTGATCTTGTCGGCCTTGACGAGGATGTCGCCGCGCAGCCAGGTGAACAGGTCCAGGTGTTGCATGCGGGTCACCGGGTCCATGCCTTCGCTCATCTTGTAGATGGGCGCGGTCACGTCCTGGTGCATCCAGTCTTCACGGAAAGTCCGAAGGACGGCGCGCAGGCGAGCGTCGTCGAAGCTGCGGGCGTTTCCGTAGTAACGCTCCTCGAGGCTGAGCGAACCGCGGTGGAGCAGGCTCTTGCCCCGCGTGCCTTCGGGGATGCGGTCCGAGACCTTGCCTGCGAGACGCCGCAGGCCGGGGGAGAGCTTGTCGAACGACTTGAGCGACAGCGGCTCCTTGTAGATCGTGTATCCGCCGAAGAGTTCGTCGGCGCCCTCGCCCGAGAGGACCACCTTCACGTGCTTGCGGGCTTCGGCGGCGACGAAGTACAGGGGGACGAGGGCCGGGTCGGCCACCGGGTCGTCGAGGTACCAGATGATCTTCGGGAGCGCGTCGACGAACTCTCGCGGAGACACGACTTTGACGATGTGGCGGGCGCCGATGGCCTCTGCCGATTCGGCGGCGACGTCCACTTCGGAGTAGCCGTCACGTTCGAAGCCGGTGGTGAAGGTGATGAGGTCGGGGTTGTGCTGGATGGCGAGTGCGGCGATCGCCGTCGAGTCGATGCCGCCGGACAGGAACGATCCGACTGTCACGTCGGCCCGCATGTGCTTTGCGACGGAGTCGCGCAGCACGTCGGCGATCTCGTCGTAGCGCTTCTGCTCGCCTCCGGCAGTGAAGGGACGGACGGGGAACTTCGGCACGAAGTAGCGGGTCACCTCGGGGGCGACGCCGGGCCGCAGCGTGGCGTAGCAGCCGGACTCGAGGCGGGTGATGTTCCGATGGAGTGATTCGGGCTCGGGGACGTACTGGAGGACGGTGTAGTGCTCGATGGCACGATCGTCGAGCTCGGCGTCCAGATCGAGGCGCTCGAGGATCTGCAGGAGGCTCTTCTTCTCACTGCCGAACGCGGTCCCGCGACTACTGGTGGCAAGGAACAGCGGCTTGATGCCGAACTGGTCGCGCGCGAGGAACAGTTCGCGCTTCTCGGTGTCCCAGACGGCGAATGCGAACATGCCGCGCAGCTTGCGGACCACGTCGGGACCCCAGTGGTGGAACCCGGCGACGATCGACTCGCCGTCGCCCTCGGTGCGGAACTGGGTGCCGAACTCTCTGGCGAGCTCCTCGCGGATCTCGAGGTAGTTGTAGATCTCGCCGTTGAACACCAGGGCGTACCGTTCGGTGTTCTCCGGTGGTCCCCAGCGCAGCGGCTGGTGGGAGTGCTCGATGTCGATGATCGACAGTCGATTGAAGCCGAGCACGATGTCGTCGTCGTGCCAGGTGCCGGGCTCATCGGGACCGCGGTGACGCATGCAGTGCGCCGCGGACGCGATCAGGTCGGCGTCCGGCCCCGCGGTGCCGTCACTGGTGAGCATTCCGAGCAAGCCGCACACGCTGACTGGCCTCTTTTCACATCGATTGCAGGTCGTGGCGAAGAACTGGTCCCCGCGCCGCGTCTACTATGCCGCAGAAGCGCCGCCGGGTGCGACATCCCGCGGCCCTCGTGAGGGAAACGACACTCTTGTCACGGCAAGAATCCGCAGGTCGGCACCCGTGAGGGCAAAACCGCCAACCCCAATCGAGAACAGATGGGCGGGTTGGACTACGCTGCGTAGTTACTAGGTGCAAGAATTGCGTCGAGCAGTGCAACACTCGTGCGCGAAACTTGTAGAACAGCTCCCTGTCAGCAGGAAGGCGTGAAATTGACGAACCGTGGACGGCCGTCTGTGCGACGTGGGGTACCCACGTCGCGCACGATCAAGCGACTCAGTGCCCTCGCGGTCCTGGGTGTCGTCGTGCTGATGACCTCGGGCTGCAGTGCCGAAGAAGCAATGCGCTTCGGATGGCCTGCGGGCGTGACCAGCGAAGCCAAGGACATGGCCGAATTCTGGACGTGGTCGGTCATCGCCGCCCTCGCCATGGGTGTGTTCGTGTGGGCCCTCATCTTCTGGACCATCACGTTCCACCGTGCGAAGGCAGTCGACTCCGAGGATCAGGAGATCCCGCGTCAGACGGCCTACAACGTGCCGCTGGAACTGGCGTACACCGCGATCCCGTTCGTGCTGATCGCCGTGATGTTCTACTTCACGGTCGTCGTGCAGAACAAGGTCGAGGCGAAGGAAGACAACCCAGCCGTCGTCGTCGACGTGACCGCATTCCAGTGGAACTGGAAGTTCGGCTACAACTCGGTCAACGTGAACGGCCAGCAGCTCGTCAGGGCCGAGGACTCGAAGAAGGGTTCCGCGTTCGACCTGCAGATCCCAAAGTTCCGTGAGCACGACGGCGAGAAGGAAGAGATCAAGGGCGCCGCAGGCGGCCGGTCGGCCGAGGAGCGCAAGTACCTCGCCTTCGATCAGATCGAGACCCTCGGCTCGTCCTCGGAGATCCCGATCCTGGTTCTGCCGACCAACACCCGCATCCAGTTCGACCTCGCGGCGGCCGACGTCGTGCACTCGTTCTGGGTTCCGGAGTTCCTGTTCAAGCGCGACGTCATGCCGTTCCCGGAGCAGAACCACACGGATTCGTCGTTCCAGATCAGCGGCATCGATCGTGAAGGCGCCTTCGTCGGACGCTGCGCTGAGATGTGCGGCACCTACCACGCGATGATGAACTTCGAAGTTCGCGCCGTGAGCCCTGAGGTGTTCGCCAGCTACATCAACTTCCGCAAGGCCAACCCGGAGGCCACCAACTCGGAGGCACTGCAGGCGGTCTGCCAGCAGCCGCGCTCGGTGACGACGGTTCCGTTCGACACGCGCCGCGTCTCGAACGGCACGACTCCGGACGATCTCGGCGATGCGAACAACACCGCACTGGCCGGGTGCACCCCGGCCGAGGGAGGTAAGAACTGATGAAGATCGAAGCACGCCTCTTCGAGGTCCTCGCAGTCTTCTTCATTCTGATGGGCGTCATCTACGCCGTCTGCACCTACTACTACCGGACCGGCGTCGAATGGACCGGCGTGACCTGCATGTTCTTCGCAGGCGGCCTGGCTCTGATCGCGGGCACGTACTTCCGGTTCGTGGCTCGTCGTGTTGAGATCCGTCCCGAGGACTACGACGACGCCGAGATCGAAGACGGTGCCGGTGAGCTGGGCTTCTTCAGCCCGCACAGCTACTGGCCCATCGCGATCGCCGCGGGCGCATCGCTCTTCGCGATCGGTTTCGCGACCGGCAACTTCTGGTTCTCGATCACCATGGTGGCAGTGATCCTCGCCGCGGTCGCCGGACTCGTGTTCGAGTACCACGTGGGACCTGAGAAGCACTGACGCATACAGCATCTGATGAAGCCGCACCCGGATACCGGGTGCGGCTTCGTCATACCCACGAACTGACGGACGACGATCGCGCCGCTCTGTTCGCGTTCCTGGACGAGGCGTTCGCACACGACTTCGAGGCCTCTGATTTCGACCATGCGCTCGGTGGCGTTCACGTCATCGCGGAGGACTCCGACGGTGTTGTCGGCCATGCGTCGGTGGTTCAGCGGCAACTGATCGCCGGAGACGCCGTGCACCGCGTCGGCTATGTCGAAGCGGTCGCAGTGGCCGCCCGCATGCGCCGTCGGGGGATCGGCGACGTCCTGATGTCGCGGATCGACGAGATCGTCCTGGCCGCGTACGACCTCGGTGCGCTCGGCGCGTCCGACGACGGGCGCCCGCTCTATCTACGACGTGGCTGGGAGCCGTGGACGGGGCCGCTCGGCGCTCTGACGCCGGATGGTGTGATCATGACACCGGATGACGACGGTGGGGTCCTCATCCTCCGGACGCGCTCCACGCAGCACATGGACACCGCTATGCGTCTCCTCTGCGACTGGCGCGCCGGCGACGTCTGGTAGACCGCTTCCCGCGGCAGTTCTCGTTCCTGCTCTTTGTCGGGGCGAGGAGCGGGAACTGGAAGCGCCGCGGGTACAAGCCTGTGGATACCGCCCTGGTCAGATCGCGGACTTCGCGCTTGGATACAGCGCATGTGGACTACAGATCGTAACGGCGTCGTCAGACGGTCCGAGGCGCTCGATGCCGGCCGCACTGACGCGGACATCCGACAGGCAGTCCGGAGAGGAGAGCTCCTCGTCGCCTGTCGGGGCCTGTACATACCCAGCTGCAGTCTGCCTGTCGAGAAGTGGCGCCTCGATCAAGAGGTCAATAGGCGACGCTGTCTCTCCGAAGCGGACGCCGGGGCCGTCCTCAGCCACCAGTCGGCAGCGGCCATTCTCGGCCTGGCAATGCTGGAGCCGGATACGAGCCGTGTGCACGTGTCAGTGCAGACGTCGGCGAACGGGAAGCGCCGCGCCACACGGCACATCCATACCGGCCTCGATGAGAACGATGTCATCGTCGTCGACGGCATTCTGGTCACCAGTCTCGCACGTAGTGCTGTGGACGTAGCGCTCACCTCCGACTTCGCGGGCGCCCTCGCCGTATTCGATTCTGCGCTACGAATGGGAGTGGATCGAGCCGAACTCCACGATCGCCTGGAGTCGGGGCGGCGACGTGGAATTGCCCGGGCGCGTGTTGCGCTGCGGTACGCGAACGGATTGGCCGCGAACCCCGGAGAATCGTGGAGCCGGGCCCAGATGATCGAGGCGCACCTACCAGTTCCGCGGATGGGCTTCGAGATCGTCCGCTGGGACTGGACCGTCGCGAAACTTTGCCAAGTCGCTGCGCGTGTTCGTCCGTACTTGCACGCCGCCGGTCTGTTGTGATCGCGGCGCTTCCAGTTGCCGCTCCTCGCCCCGACAAAGAGCGGGAACGAGAACTGTCGCGGGAAGGTCGGTGGGGGAAGGTCGGTGGGGGAGGGGAGCGGGTACGACAGAGGCCGCCTCGCGGATGCGAGGCGGCCTCTGTCGGTGAAGCTGTGGAGCGTCAGGCGAGCGGGTTTCCGCCCTTTTCCTGAAGTTCCTGGAGTGCCTTCTTCTCGGCCTCGTGGTTCTCGTGAGCGATGCGACGGTTGGTCGCCTGTTCCTCGAGCGAGTCCGGGACGAGGACGGTACCGGTGCCGGGGGCGCCGGCGGAGCCGAGCTTGTTCATGCGCTTCGGCAGGGCAGCACCCTCGTAAGGCAGCGGGATCGGGTGGCCGTGATCGTCCACCGGGCCCAGCGGCTGATGCATTTCGATGTACTCGCCCTTGGGCTCGCGACGGATGATGCCCGTCTCGATGCCGTGGGAGAGGACGTCGCGGTCGCTGCGCTGCAGAGACAGTGCCCAACGGTAGGTGATGAAGTACACCAGCGGCGGCAGCACGATCAGGCCGATGCGACCCATCCACGTCGTCGCGTTCAGCGAGATGTGGAACTTCAGGGCGATGATGTCGTTCATGCACATCAGCGTGAGGATGATGTAGAACGTCAAGGCCATCGCGCCCGCAGCGGTGCGGACCGGGGTGTCACGGGGACGCTGCAGCAGGTTGTGGTGTGCAGTGTCGCCGGTGAGGGCCTTCTCGATCCACGGGTAACCGAAGAGCAGCCCGAACAGCACGCCGATCACCAGGACCACCCAGAAGATGGCGGGGACGGTGTAGTTGCCCAGGTAGAGCTCCCAGGCCGGCATCAGTCGAGCGAAACCGTCCGTCCACATCATGTAGATGTCAGGCTGCGAGCCCGCGGACACCTGCGCCGGGTTGTACGGACCGATGTTCCAGACCGGGTTGATCTGGAAGATGCCCGCCATGACGGCGAGGACGCCGAACACGATCGCGAAGAACGCGCCGCCCTTGGCAGCGAAGACCGGGAGGATGCGAACGCCGACGACGTTCTTCTCGGTACGGCCGGGGCCGGGGAACTGCGTGTGCTTCTGGTACCAGACGAGTGCGAGGTGAGCGCCGATTAGGGCCAGGATGATGGCCGGGAACAGAAGCACGTGCAGCACGTACAGGCGCGGGATGATGATGTCGCCGGGGAAGTCGCCGCCGAACAGGGCCCAGTGGACCCAGGTGCCGATCAGCGGAATGCCCAGGACGATGCCCGACATCGCGGCGCGGACACCCGTGCCCGACAGCAGGTCGTCGGGGAGCGAGTAGCCGAAGAAGCCCTCGAACATCGCCAGCAGCAGCAGGAAGCAGCCGATGACCCAGTTGGCCTCACGCGGGCGACGGAACGCGCCGGTGAAGAAGATGCGCATCATGTGCAGGATGATCGACGCAGCGAACAGCAGGGCTGCCCAGTGGTGGATCTGACGGACGAACAGACCGCCGCGGACCTCGAACGAGAGGTCGAGCGTGGTCTCGTACGCGCGGCTCATGGTGACGCCGTTGAGCGGCTGGTACGCGCCTTCGTACACGACGTGCGCCATCGACGGGTCGAAGAAGAACGTCAGGTACACGCCCGACAGCAGCAAGATGATGAAGCTGTAGAGCGAGACCTCACCCAGCATGAACGACCAGTGCGTGGGGAAGACCTTGTTGATCTGGCGGCGCATGCCTGCGGCCAGGTGGTACCTCGAGTCGACCTCTTCTGCCTGCGTGGCGAGGCGATCGGCGATCGTCATGACTTACGCTCCCAGAATGCCGGTCCGACAGGCTCGATGAAGTCGCCGCCGTTGATGGCGGTGTTGGCGACCAAGTAGCCCTGGTTGTTGACAGTGATAGGCAGCTGAGCGAGAGCACGGGCGGCGGGACCGAAGACCGGCTTTCCGTACTCGAGCGCGTCGAACTGCGACTGGTGGCACGGGCACAGGATGCGCTGCGTCTGCTGCTCGTACAGCGAGGTGGGGCAACCGAGATGGCTGCAGACCTTCGTGTACGCGTAGTAGTCGCCGAAGTTGAAGCTCTCCTGGCCACGACGCTTGACGACCCGCTTGTTGTCCTCGGGACGCAGGCGGATGAGCATCACGGGGTTGCGGACGGCGCGAAGGCCGTCGAGCAGCTTGTGACGCGAGTGCTCGGTGTCGCCGTAGCCGTCCGAGACGCGCCACGGGAAGACAGTCTCCATGGCGCCTGCATCGAGGTCCTCGGGGCGCACCAGGACGACCTGGTACGGGTTGCCGGTGTCACGACGCAGGAAGACGGTCTCGCCCGGCTTCTCGCTGTGGTTCGTCGACCAGCCCGAGTGCCAGAGGTCAGCGTCTTCGCGCTTGGCCCAGGGGTTCTTGATGAAACCGCCGAGAGCTGCGACGCCCGCCGACACACCGATCGCTCCGACGCCGAACACGGCGGAGCCGATGATCATCTTGCGGCGGGGGAGTGTGCTCGTCTGCAGGGTGTCGCTGAGTTCGGCGACGATCGTCTGCTTGTCGACCTCGGTCGAGCCGCCGTCGTGGCGGTCCTGCACCGAGATCTCCTGCGGGATGAAGCGCTTCGAGATCTGGATGACGCCGAAACCGAACGCCAGGATCGCGCCGCCGAAGGTGACACCGAGCAGCGGGGTGTAGAACGTGTAGGCCCAGTAGCCCTCTTCTTCCGGCATGGTGAATTCCCACCGGTTCCAGATGAAGAGAACCATTCCCGCGAGGGCCAGAAGCCCGGCGAGGGTGAACCAGATGGCGACGGTGGCCTCGGCGCGCTTCTCAGCACGGGTGCCCGGTTCGGGGAAACGCTCGGTGCGGTGGATGATCTCCACACCGTCGAGGTTCGTGCCCAGACGAACCTTCTCCTCCTGGGACATCGCCGCGAGTTCCTCAGCGGTCGGGAGGTCCTTATTCGACTCGCTCAATTTCGTGATCCAATCCACATGGCGCCTGCGACGATGGCAGCTGCGCCGACGACCCACATGGTCAGACCCTCAGATGCCGGGCCGAATCCGCCCAGGCCGAGTCCGCCGCTCGGGTTGGCCGTGTCCGCATAGCGGATGTAGCCGATGATGTCTTCCTTGTCCTCCATCGACAGCTGTCGGTTGGAGAACTTCGGCATGTTCTGCGGACCGGTGAGCATCGCCGTGTACAGCTGCTGCGGGTTCACATCGGTCAGCGGGGGAGCGAACTTGCCGCCGGACAGAGCGCCGCCACGACCGGTGAAGTTGTGGCAGGAGGCGCAGTTGAGGCGGAACAGCTCGGAGCCGCGACCGAGGTCGGTTCCGCGGAGCGAGTCCATGCGCAGAATCGGGAAGCCCTGTTCGTCACGCTTGATCTCGTTGTTCTCGTCCATCTCGTATGCAGCGCGCGGGCCGCCGCCCATCGCCTGAATGTAGGCGCCGAGCTGGTCGATCTGAGCTTCGGTGAACTTGGCGGGCTTGCGCTGAGCCTGAGCCTCACCGCGGGCGGCGGGCATACGTCCGGTTGAGACCTGGAAGTACACAGCGGCGTCGCCGACACCCATGAGCGACGGACCGCGATCCGGGACGCCCTCGAGGTTGGTGCCGTGGCAAGTGATGCAGGACGTCGAGTAGAGCTGCTTGCCTGCAGTGATCATGGCGACGTCTTTGTCTTCGGCGGTCGCGATCTGCGGCTTCGGGCTGAGGAGCCCGGCGATCAGGCCGGTGGCGACGAGGCCGAGGAACAGGAAGAGGGTACCGGCGGCGCGTCGACGCAGCTTGCGGCGCGCCTTGGCGCGCGCTCCTGACGTTTCGTCGCTCGAATCCGGCGAACTCGGTGGAGATGATCTCATCGGTGACTCTCTACTAAGCGGTTGGACTGGTTTCTGGTGAACCGGGGCTGATCGGTTCTTCAAGGATCGCCGGGACTACCGGATGAAGTAGATGACCACGAAGAGGGCGATCCACACGACGTCGACGAAGTGCCAGTAGTACGACACCACGATCGCGGCGGTCGCCTGCGCCGGCGTGAACTTCGACATGCGGGTGCGGATCAGCAGGTACACGAAGGCGATGAGGCCGCCGATGACGTGCATGCCGTGGAATCCGGTAGCCATGTAGAAGACCGAGCCGTACGCGTTCGACGAGAGCGTCAGACCCTCACCGACGAGCGTGTAGTACTCGTACGCCTGACCTGCCACGAAGAACGCGCCCATCGCAAGAGTGAGCGTGTACCAGCGGCGAAGGCCGTACACGTCACCCTTCTCGGCCGCGAACACGCCGTACTGGCAGGTGACCGAGCTGAGGATCAGCACGAGGGTCACCGGCACGGCGAGTGCCAGATTCAGGTGAGCCGGCGGCTGAGGCCAGCCGTCGGCAGCATTGGCCCGCGCGACGAAATACATCGCGAACAGGCCGGCGAAGAACATCAACTCGCTCGACAACCACACGATGGTGCCGACGCTGACCATGTTCGGACGGTTCAGCGAGTGCACGCGTGAGGTGATGGCGGTTCCGGAGTTACCCACAGCGCTAGTCACAACATGAAGTATGACGGTTCGTAGTAAGCGATTTCCACCTGGGTAGGGAAATTGGGTCCGGACTTCTCTGCACCGCAGGTAGAACGGTCGTCGCGCGTCCGCTCGGCGTGTCTCCCGAGGTGCGCGGACCTGGGCGGATCTGGTTATGTCGACACATGACGAGTGACACCCCGGGAACGTCTGGACTTCGCCACAAGCTCGGCAGGCTCTTCGGCTCGACGGCCCGCGCCGTCCGGGTTCCGAATGTGGACGATGACGATCTGCACGTGATCGTCCGGTCGGACGACGATGCGACGGCGTCGTCGACAGTGTTGGAGGCGGCGGGCTTCGACTCCGATCGGAAGGTCGTGCTGCGGCATCTGCTCGAACTGCCCGAGACCGCACTCGACGACGCCGCGGCCTCAGCCGCGTTGGAGGGGTACTCCGAAGGGGAAGTGCTGCCGGACGACCCGGCGCCGTCGGACGGCGGTCTCCTCCTTGCGCTCGTGAGAGTCCAGTCGGTCGACGCTCGGACCGTGTCGCAGGAACGGTCCCGGATTGCGAGTCTCGCCTCGCGCAGCGGAGGTCGTGGTCTCGGGTGGGCGTTGCTGGACGTCCCGGTCGCGTCGTCGACCGGCACGCGTCGATAGGGTAGAGCGGTGAGCATGCCCGATAACAGCGTTCCGCAGTACACCTGGCCGCAGATCCTCGGAAAGGCGACCGACGGCGTCGACCTGACGTCGGCTGAGGCGTCGTGGGCCATGCGCGAGATCATGTCCGATTCGGCGACCGGTGCTCAGATCGCGGCCTTCGGAGTCGGCTTGAAGATGAAGGGAGTCGCGTCCGACGAGTTGCGCGGACTCTCCGACACGATGCTGGCCCTGGCCAACCGCATCGACTTCGACGGCGACGCCGTCGACATCGTCGGCACTGGAGGCGACAGGTCGCACACGGTGAACATCTCGACGATGACGTCAGTCGTCGTGGCGGCGGCAGGTGTCCGTGTGGTCAAGCACGGAAACCGTGCGGCGTCGTCGAAGAGTGGTGGAGCCGACGTTCTCGAAGCGCTGGGTGTCGCGATCACTCTCGGCCCCGACGCGGTGAGCACCTGCCTGGAGAAGGTCGGCATCGGCTTCTGCTTCGCACCTGTCTTTCACCCGGCGTTCCGGTTCACCGGTCCGCCGCGCAAAGAGATCGGTATTCCCACCGTGTTCAACGTGCTCGGCCCGTTGACGAACCCGGCAGGCCCGCAGGCAGGCCTCATCGGCTGCGCCTTCGGCGATCTGGCCCCGGTGCTCGCGGAAGCGTTCGCGGGGAGGGGGAACCGCACCCTCGTGGTGCGTGGCGATGACGGCCTCGACGAACTGACGACGACCACCACGTCGACCGTGTGGCAGGTACTCGACGGCGAAGTGCGGAGGCTGTCTCTCGATCCCCGTGACCTGGACATCGAGCTCGTGGAGTTGTCCGCGCTGCAGGGTGGCGACGCGGTCGTCAACGCCGGGATCGCGCGTGACCTGTTCGCGGGTGTGCGCGGTCCGGTACGCGATGCGGTGACTTTGAACGCGGCGGCCGCGATCGTCGCCTACGAGCAGTCATCGGCGTTCGACGATTCGACGCTGGTGACTGCACTGCGGTCGGCGAAGGCCAGGGTCGACGACGTTCTCGACTCGGGGGCGGCAGCGGAACTCCTCGACCGGTGGGCCTCGATCAGCACCGCACTGGCTTGACGCCGTCCGATGCATCGTCGCGCGAACCCTCGTCACGCGGCGTGCTGCGACCGGACCGTCTCCCGCGGTTCGACCGGATTCCCGCAACCGGAGCCGCTGCGCAATGGGTGCGGTGGTTCTGGATCTCCCAATGGGACCTTCCCGACGGCGCCGAGTCGGCGCAGGACGTCATCGGCTTCCCTGCGCTGAACGTCGTCGTGGAGCCGTCGACGGTGTCGGTGTCCGGGGCCACGACGAAGTTGTCCACCCAAGTGTTGACGGGTTCGGGATGGGCGGTGGGAGCCCTCATGCGGCCCGCGGCCGTCGACTGGCTTGCGGTCGAGCCCGCAGCCCTCGTCGACCAGGTCGTGACCACATCCCTGGACGCCGTCGCACGACCGGTGCGGACGGCCATGCAGCAGTCGGGTGATGCGGCCGCTGCGGCCGCGGCGTTCAGCGATGCGGTGTGCTGCGATGCGTCGGCGCCGACGGCGGATGCGCTGCTGGCCGACCGGATCGTGACGCTGATCGAATCGGACTCCGCCGTGGTGGCCGTCGACCACGTCGGCGCCGCAGTCGGAGTGAGTGCCAGGACCGTGCAACGGTTGACCCTCCGGTACACGGGCCTGACGCCTCTGACGTTGATCCGGCGTCGACGCCTCCACGAGGCGGCCGAGAGAGTCCGGAACGATCAGTCGGCGCTCGCCGACATCGCCGCCGACACAGGGTTCTCCGACCATGCTCATCTCACGAGGGAGTTCTCACGAGTCCTCGGATTCACTCCGAGTGCGTATCGGGCCACCGCGTCGACGGACTGACGGCCCGAACCTGTCGCGAATCGACAAGCCGCGCGGCACCCGCGGCTCGTAGCGTCGACAGCATGACGCAGAACCTCACGTCCCAGTCCACCGCAGCCGTGACCGGCGAGCACACCGTCGACGGTCGACCGAACGGGTACACCTCGTTGACCCCGTTCGTCGCCGTGACCGGTGCGGCATCGGCCATCACCTTCTATCAACGGGTGTTCGGTGCAACACTCGTCTCGTCGAACGAGTACGGGGGTGTGGTGGTGCACGCAGACCTCGACTTCGGCGCCGGTCGACTCCAACTCGGTGAGGTCAACCCGGAGTATCACCTGGTAGCGGGTCCGTCAGGCGACGGCGCGTGTTTCACGCTCGCCGTCTACGTGACCGACGTCGACCAGACCGTCGAGCGTGCGGTCGCCGAAGGATCAGTGATCCGCGAGCCCGCGAGCCAGTTCGCGTCGGGAGACCGATACGCCAGCATTCGCGACCCGTACGGGATCAGGTGGTCGGTGATGACCCGCACGGTCGACCTCAGCGACGAAGAGAGCGCTCAGCGGGTCGCCGACTGGGCGGCCACACTCACCGAGTGAGGCTCAGGCCTCTCCGATGGAGAAGCCGCCGTCGACCTCCGCGCTCGCGTAGCTGCGGAACGCGATGTGCGTTGCACTCGACACCACACCGGGCAGACGGTTGATCTTCGCCGTCACCACATCCGCGATCTCGTCGTGGCTTCGGACGCGCACCTTCGCGATCAGATCGACGTCGCCTGCGCACGAATACACCTCTGTGACGCCGGGAATGTTCGCGACCGCCTGAGCGGTCTCCGGAATCTGATGGATGTCGGCCCCGATGAGAACGATGGCGGTGATCATGGCTTCACCTTAGTACCGCGAACGTCGGCCGGACTGCCGACGTCCGCACCCTCTCGGGCCAGCCGAGCGGACCTGGCGAAATGAGACCACTGTTGGGCCGAACCGATCGGCGACGACAACGGATCGGTCGACGACACCAGCCGAGTGCCGGTCTCGTTCATCCACCGTTCGATGAGGGCGACCTCCTCGGCGGGAGCGCCAGACAGGGGACCGTCGTCCGCCGGCGGGAGCACGGTGGACGCACTTGCTCGCATGGTCTCGACGATCGGCATCGGCGACACCCCACGGGCCGCGTGCGCGGCGCCGGCGAGCCTGCCGTAGCGGATCACGCTGAAGTTCCACCCTCCTGCGTCGTCAGGTCGGGCGACGACCAGTTCCGCGATCCCCGCCACGGCTGCGAGGCGTTGGCAGCGAGACAACGCTTCGATCGTCGCCGCGAGTCTGTCTCGGGCCCGGGCGGCCGATTCGAATCGTCGGAGTTCGGACAGTCGCGTGAGTCTGCGCTGCAGATCGGCGAGCAACTCGGCCGACTCGCCCGCCATCAGGGCGCGCGCGGCCTCGGCTCGACACAGGTAGTCCGGGAGTGTCTGCGGACGATCACTCGCGGCATGGCACAGATCCGGTCGATGAGCGACGAGCGGGTCCGGTCGCGTGTCCGCAGGCCCGTCGCCGGGGCAGAAGTGATGGTCTGCGCGTTTGAGGTTCTGGGTGCACGTGCGCAACCCGGCTGCGGCACTGATCACGTCGGCGACGTCGGCGGCGCTCGCTCGACCCGCAATCGGTCCGATCGAGTCGGCAGACGGCGTCCGTCCGACGGTCAGGCGAGGGAAACGCTCCTTGGTGAGCGTGATCCACCAGCCGCGATGCGGGTTCCGTGATCGGCGGTTGTACGCGGGCTTGTGCGCCGCGAGCAGCGTCAGTTCCCGGACCCCCGCCTCGAGGCCGTGTGCGCACACCACGTGGTCGACGCGTGTCGCCAGGGCCACCATCTCCGTCATCCGAGCCCGCGAGTCCGATCCGGAGAAGTACTGGCCGACCCGGCGGCGGAGATCGACGGCGGTCCCGACGTACAGCACCTCGTCGCCGGGGCCGCGGAAGAGGTACACGCCCGGTGCGTGGGGAAGCCCCGCGGCGAGCCCCCGCTTGGCGCGCATCGCGGGCGTCGCCTTCGGGAGATAGTCGACGAGGTCTTGATACGTATGCACCCCTCGGTTGCCGACTCGCTCGAGGAGCCGGTGGAACACGTCGACGGTGGCGCGGGCATCGTCGAGGGCGCGGTGGGTGGGACGCACCGACACGTTGAAGATGTCGGCGAGAGCCGACAGCTTCACACTCGGCGCCTCGTCGCGAGTGAGGATCCGGCGTGCCATCGCGACGGTGCACAACGAGGTCGTGAAGGGCCACGGCAGGTTCATGCGTGCGGCAGCCTTCCTCAGGAACGCGGTGTCGAACCGGGCGTTGTGTGCGACGAGGATCGATCCTCGGGCGAACTCGGCGAACGCGGGCAGCACTTCTTCTATCGGTGGAGCGTCGTACGTCATCGCGGTGGTGATGCCGGTGAGCGCGACGATCTGCGGCGGGATCTCTCGGCCGGGGTCGACGAGCGTCGCGAACTCGCCGAGCACCTCTCCGCCCCGGATCTTGACCGCACCGATCTCGGTGATCGCATCCGTGTCCGAACTGCCGCCCGTGGTCTCGAGGTCGACCACGACAAGAGTCGTGTCGAACAGGGATCGGTCGGCGAACTCGTCATGGTCGATATCCGCGAACGACAGCTGGCCGGTGGTCATGGGCGGGACGCTACGTCGCACCCCCGACAATCCCGGTCGTGGTCGGCGCAGCCTCGAATTGTCGTAGGCCGCTCGTAGTCTCCACACCACATCGACAGTTGCGTGGCAAGAGAAGTCGCGTCGGACACCGCCGACGACGACTGTGAACACGCCCCTGTCCCAGAATGAGAGGCGGATCACAGTGTTGATCGACTGCACCACATGTCCGGCGCGTAGCCGAGAGTGTGACGACTGCATGATGCAGGTGTTGTTCAGCCCTGTTACCAGCGGGTATGTAACAGATCGGGAGTCAGGCGAAATGTTTGCTGCGGTTGATGTGTTCGTCGCCACAGACATGATTTCGACGCAAACCGCACATGCGGCTTTCGACGATGTTCGTGCAGGTCAGGGCACGATCGGCGGGCCCGGCTCGGGATGGCTCCGAGCTGTCTGACAACGCTCCGAGTCGGATCTGTGCCGGAGCTGGTGGACATCGGTGTCGGGGTTTCGTAATCTTTTCGAGACTTTCCAATCAGGGTGATCCCCCACCAGTGACATCCGCTGGAAAGTCACCGCTTAATCGCTCCCGCCCTCCGGGAGCGAACCGGGGAACCACTTCCTTCTAGGCGGTGCGTGCAGACGCACCGCAGAGAATTGGGGTGAATCGCGGTCCGAACCCACCAGGTTCGAGAACGCGTAGGGCCATCTCTTCCGGCCCGAACCCGACAGCTAACCCGGTCAGCGGTCAGGGAGAAACAACAAGGAGTACGTAGTTCAGTGGCTAAACACCGTTTGGACAAGCCCCAGACTGGCGCCTTCAAGGCCGCCACGACTGCTGTAGTCGCAGGCTCGATCGCCCTCGGCGGATCGCTTGCGCTGGCAGCCGCACCGGCAGATGCCGCACCGCTCAAGATCCCGAACGTCGGCACGTTCGACGTTCCGGACAACCTGCTTCCCGGCAACCTGAAGGCTCCGAAGCTCGACGGCAACTTCGGCACCCCGCAGGAAGTCCGCGCCAAGAAGGCGGTCAAGGCTGCTGCGTCGAAGATCGGCTCGCCCTACGTCTACGGTGCTGCCGGCCCCAACGCTTTCGACTGCTCGGGACTCACCTCGTGGGCCTTCAAGCAGGCAGGCAAGATCATCCCGCGTGACAGCTACGGCCAGATGGGCGGCGGCACCCCCGTCGCATCGCTGGCTCAGGCGAAGCCCGGCGACATCCTCATCTTCAACGGTGGCGGACACGCAGGCATCTACGAGGGCAACGGCGTCTTCATCCACTCGTCCACCGAAGGCGTGCCGGTTCAGCGCGCCAAGGTCAAGGCCTGGAACCTCGCAGCGATCCGTCGCTACTGAGCGTGACAACGCCGACGAACTGAAGTTCCGAGCGGGTCAGGTGCACATGTGTGCACCGGGCCCGCTCGAACGGTATGAAGGATCATGTGGTGTATCAGATAAACCGTGACCGGCGACGTCGGACGACACGTGCCGCCGTGCTCGGGAGTGTCGTCGTCGCCACCGCCGCTCTGCTGCCCGCACCGCCGGTGGCGATTGCGGATCCCGTGCGCAGCGCCGACCAGATCCTGACCAGGTACCGCGAACTGTCGAAAGACGCCGAGCGGACCGCCGAGTCGATGAACTCGGCCCAGGTCGAGTACAACAAGCAGCGCAAGACCGTCGCCAGAGAACGCCGCGTATCGGCCGCGGCGACGAAGAAGCTCGACTCCATGCAGAAGGAGATGGACGCCGCACAGGTCAAGGTCGACGCGCTCGCGCGCGCGAGCTACCGCGGTGCGCGCGTCAATCGGCTCTACGCCATGCTCGTGAGCGATTCGCCGCAGAGCCTCCTCGACAACATGTCGGGCCTGGAGATCATGTCCCGGCAGGCGGCGACCGATCTCCGCGTGGCCACAGACGTCGCCAAGCGGACACGTCAGGCGCGGTCGGACGCCGACGCAGCGGCCGCCACGGCGCGCGCCGCCGTCGCGGAGGCCGAACGTCATCGCGGCGACCTCCAGGCCAAGCAGGCCGACCTTCAGCTCGAAGCGGTGCAGATCCGCGCGATCTACAAGTCGCTGACAGGGAAGCAACTCGCCGCACTCCGCGGACCGCGGTACGAATTCGACGCGCGGGCCGTCCCCAAGGGCACGTCCCCCGAACTCATCGCCGTCCAGGCCGCGATCTCCCGGATCGGCGATCCGTACGTGTGGGGCGCAGTGGGCCCGCACCAGTTCGACTGCTCCGGACTGATGCTCTGGGCGTACAAGCAGGCTAAGCGGACGATCCCGCGTACCAGCGAAGCGCAGCTCGCAGGCGGCACCCCGGTCGCGCGCAAGGACCTCAAGCCCGGCGACCTGATCATCTACTACTCGAGTGCCTCTCACGTGGGCATGTACGTCGGCGACGGATTCGTCGTGCACGCGTCCACGTTCGGAGTTCCCGTGGCCGTCGTCCCGATCGACAAGGCCGGACCGTACAACGCTGCGCGACGGTACTGAGTGAGCTCGCACCGCGGGCGGGCCACGCTCGCTGCACTGGTGGCCGCGGCCGTCTCCTTCGGCGCGCTGACGGCGTGCTCGAACGGACCCGACGACTCGGTGACGCCGTCCGGGTCGGTGTCGACGACGCCGCTCAATCCGTTTGAACAGCAACGGTCCGACGGTGTGACGGCGCTGCTCGATCAGTTGTCGTCCGTGCTCCGAACAGGAGACATCGCCGGGCTCGACGCCCTCATCGACAAGTCGGCGCCCGCGGCGTTCCGTGACCGCATGCGCACGATCGCTGCATCGTTCGCGGCCAAAGAGGACCGCGGGTCGCGCGGAGGCCCCCTCGCCGCTTCGACGTTCGGGTATCGGCTCGCCCCGAGCACCGGTGCCGAACGGCTTCTCGGCGAGCAGTGGGTGTCCCGTCTGGAGCAGCAGGGGAGCACCGACACCTGGGTGAACCCGGTCGAGCTGTCGTACGCCCTTGGCGGTGCGCGCACTCCGGGTCTTGACGAACCCGTCGTCACGCTCACCGAGACGATGTCGTTCGCCCGCTACGACGACGACTGGAAGGTAGTCGGAGACGGCAGCCTCGCGCCCGATCCCACTCCGACGACGATCAAATCGGCGGGTCCCGCTGAAGTCGGTCCGTGGGAGTTCGGCGGGGTGGCGGCCGTCGACGTGAAGACCGCCGGGGGAACCTCGACGGTCCTGTCGTATCCGAGAACAGAGGCGACCACCGCCGCGGCCACCAAGATCCTGCCGGCCGCGGTCACCGCGGTCGACGAGTTCTGGGGTCAGGACTGGCCGCGCCGCGCCGCAGTCGTAGCGACCGGCAGTCCGGCCGAGTTCGCGGGCCTCACCCGTACCGAGTCGGCAGACACGAAGACCGCGGCGGCGGCGACAGTGTTCTCCCGCATAGACAAACCGGAGAAGAAGGTGATCGGCCAGCGGATAGTCCTCGCACCCAGCGCCGCGTCTCTGACCGGACCCGCCCTCACGGTGGTGTTGCGTCACGAGTTGATGCATGTCGCAACGCGCCTGATCACCGCTGAGAACGCGCCGCTGTGGCTCACCGAAGGCGTCCCGGAGTACGTCGGACGCCGCGGGACCTACCGCGAGTTCGTCGACGCCGCACCGGACCTCGCCGCAGCCGTCGCCGGGGGAGACGTCCCGAAGACTCTGCCCGCCGACTCCGCATTCGCAGTAGACACCGACGCCGCCCGTGTCGCCTATCAGAGCGCCTGGTCGTTCGCGGCGTTCGTCGCCGACGAGTACGGCGAGGAGAAGCTGAAGGCCCTGTACACGGGTGTCGCCAAGGGTGGAGATTCGCCGACCCAGGACGCTGCGATCACCTCAGCCCTCGGCAAAGACAAGGCCGCGCTGGTCAAGCAGTGGCAAGGTTGGCTGCGCGAGCAGGTTCGCTGATGGAACGGACACTGCTGGTCACCAACGACTTTCCGCCACGACCCGGCGGGATCCAGTCGTATCTGGAGAACCTCTTGCGGTTCTTGCCGCCGGAGGACGTGATCGTCTACGCGCCGAAGTGGAAGGGCTGCGAAGCGTACGACGCCGCCGCCCCGTATCGGATCGTCCGGCACCGCACCACGCTGATGATCCCGACGCCCTTCGTCGCGCGGAAGGCCGCCCGACTCGTCCGCGACAACAACGTGCACACGGTGTGGTTCGGCGCCGCCGCACCGTTGGCTGTCCTCGGCCCGCACATGCGCCGCGCAGGCGCCAAGCGTGTCGTCGCGAGCACACACGGTCATGAAGTGGGCTGGTCGATGCTGCCGGGATCCCGGCAGATCCTGCGGTACATCGGCGACAACACCGATGTGGTCACTTACGTCAGTCGGTACACGCGAGGCAGATTCGCCTCGGCGTTCGGGCGCAATGCCGCACTCGAATACGTGTCATGCGGCGTCGACGTCGACCGTTTCGCGCCTGACGCCGGGTCCCGACGTGAACTGCGGGAACGCTACGGTCTCGGGGACGCGCCTGTCGTCCTGTGCCTGTCGAGGCTAGTCCCGCGGAAAGGGCAGGACGTCCTCATCGAAGCGTGGCCGAGAGTGCTCGAATCGGTGCCCGACGCTCGACTCGTCATCGTCGGCGGCGGCCCCTACGGCGATCGTCTTCGAGACCTCGCGGTCTCGGTCGGCGTCACCGATTCGGTGATGTTCACCGGTTCAGTGCCGGCGGCCGAACTCCCCAAGCATCACGCGATGGCAGACGTGTTCGCTATGCCGACCCGCACCAGGGGGCGCGGGCTCGACGTGGAGGGACTCGGGATCGTGTTCCTCGAGGCGTCGGCCAGCGGCGTGCCGGTTGTCGCCGGCGATTCCGGTGGGGCGCCCGAGACGGTTCGCGAAGGAGAGACGGGGACCGTCGTCGACGGTCGCGATCGACATCGTGTCGCCGACGCGATCACCGACATCCTGACCGACCCCCAGCTCGCAGAGTCGATGGGGCGAGCGGGCCGGGCCTGGGCGGTCGACAACTGGCAGTGGCGGCAACAAGCCGCCCGCCTCATGCGTCTTCTCTGACACGGGCGAACGACGCTTCCTCGACGAGACTGACGAAGACGACGATGCCCCGCACACTGCGTGAGTGCGCGGGGCATCATTCGTCGAGCTACTTCTTGTAGAGCGCCTCGATGTCGGCCGCGAACTTCTCGGCGACCACGTTGCGCTTCACCTTGAGCGTCGGGGTGAGCTCACCTGTCTCCTCGGTGAAGTCCGACGGGAGGATTCGGAACTTCTTGATCGCCTCGGCGTGCGAGACCGTCTCGTTCGCCTGGTCGACGGCCTGCTGGACCTCGGCGCACAGCGCAGGATCGGTGGCGAGGTCGGCGACGGTCGCACCGGCGTCCTTGCCGTTGCGTGCCTTCCAGCCCTCGAAGGCCTCCGGGTCGATTGTGATCAGTGTCGACACGAACGGGCGCTGATCGCCGACGACCATGGCCTGCGACACGAGCGCGTGGGTGCGCATGATGTCTTCCATCGGGGCGGGGGAGACGTTCTTGCCGCCCGCTGTCACGATGATCTCCTTCTTGCGGCCGGTGATGCGGAGGTAACCGTCCGCGTCGAGGCTGCCGAGGTCCCCCGTGTGGAACCAGCCGTCGGTGATGGCGTTCGCGGTGGCCTCCTCGTTCTGCCAGTAGCCCGCGAAGACGACCTCGCCGGACAGCAGGATCTCGCCGTCCTCGGCGATGCGGACGCTGTTGCCGGGGATCGGGCGTCCAACCGTGCCGACCCGGACCTGACCGGGGGTGTTCACACAGATGGCGGCGGTGGTCTCGGTGAGTCCGTACCCTTCGTACACGGGGATGCCGACGCCGCTGAAGAAGTGGCCGAGGTAGGGGCCGAGTGGTGCGCCGCCGGAGATCGCGAGTTCGCACTGGCTGCCGAGAGCGGCACGCAACTTCGCGTAGACGAGTTTGTCGAACAGTGCGTGCTTGCCACGCAGGATCAGTCCCGGCTTGTCGCCCGACTGCACCGCCTTCGAGTACTCCACCGCGGTGTCGGCGGCGAGATCGAAGATCTTGCCCTTGCCTCCGTCGTGCGCCCCCTGGCGCGCCGAGTTGAAGACCTTCTCGAACACGCGCGGCACCGACAAGATCAGGGACGGGCGGAACTGGGCGAACGTCGGGAGCAGATCCTTGATGTTGTTGGTGTAGCCGACCTCGACTCCTGCCTCGATCGCGACGAGATTGATCGCGCGCGCCAACACGTGAGCCATCGGCAAGAACAGGAGGAGTCGCTTGCCGTCGCCGAGGAGCGTGTTCAGCGGGGTCTCCAGGACACCGCCGATCTCGCCGAGCATGTTGGCGTGCGTCAGCATGCATCCCTTGGGGCGTCCGGTGGTACCGGAGGTGTAGATCAGCGTCGCCGGATCGGCGGCCGTGAGGTGACGACGACGTTCGTCGAGTTCGGCGTCGGTCACGTCCTTGCCGAGTTCGGCGAACAGTTCCACGATGCCCTTGCCGGGCTCATCGTCGATCTGATAGACGGCGACGGCGTCGGTGATCGACTCGACCGCGTCGACGGTCGCGCGGTGCGACGGTGTCTCGGCGATGATCGCGACGGCAGCCGAGTCGCGCATGATCCAGTCGATCTGCGGGCCGGACGAGGAATCGTAGATCGGGACGGGGACGGCGCCCGCCGACCAGATCGCGAAGTCGATGAGCGTCCACTCGATGCGGGTGGACGACAGCAGGGCGACGCGATCGCCCGGCTTGATGCCGGAGGCTATGAAGCCCTTGGCGAGCGACCGGACGCGGTCGGCCGCGTCGGCCGCGGAGACCGGAAGCCAGTCGGTGCCCTGCTGGACGCGGAACACGGTCTTCGCGGGGGTGTCCGCTGCGATGTCGAAGAGGACGTCGGACGCGTTCCGCTCCTTCGGAGTGTTGAATTCAGCGGGGACGCGGCACTCTGCCATCAAGAAACACCTTCTCAGAACAGGACTATGTGACAAGACGCATTGGTCTGGTCGGTAATTCTATCCCCGCTGACGCGGCCTCGCGGTGCCAGGCGGCTTTTGTCGTGCGACGTGCGTATGTGATGCTGGTTCGGTGACGAGCATTCAGGTGGCTGACGAGGCATTCGTCGCTGCCGCCCCGTCCCTGGCCGGAGCCGTTGTCGGCGATCGAGCCAGGTGGCGGCGGTGGTGGCCGGATCTGACGTTGGAGGTCGCCGAGGACCGCGGCGACGAAGGTGTCCGCTGGCGTGTGTCCGGCCCGCTGACCGGGACCATGGAGATCTGGAACGAGAAGTGCATGGACGGCTTCGTCCTGCACTACTACCTCCATGCCGAACCCGTCGCGCCGCTGCCGACCGAGCCCGACGCCTGGCTCGCCGAGGTCGCCGAACTCAACCGTCTGCGACGTGTCGCGGGCAAGGTGATGGCTTTCGAGGTCAAGCAACTCCTCGAGGCAGGCCGAGAGATCGGTGGACCCGCCACCGCCGGGAGCGTCGCATGACCGACAGCACCGAGCAGTCCACGATCATCGCGGCCGACGTCGCAGCGGTGATGGCCGTGATCGCCGACTTCGAGAACTATCCCGAGTGGGTCGGGGCCGCGCGCGAGGTGACCGTCCTCGAGCGCGACGCGGCCGGACGCGGGGTGCACGTGCGCTTCGTCCTCGACGCGGGAGTCCTCGCCGACACTTACGAACTCCGTTACGAGTGGGCCGACGACGGGTCGTCGGTGTCGTGGCGGCTCGTCTCCAGTGATCTCCAGCGCGACCAGCGTGGCCAGTACCTGCTCGCGCAGCAGGTGGCCGGGTCGACGAAGGTCACGTACACGCTGACCGTCGACCTCAAGATCCCGATGATCAGTCAACTCAAGCGACGCGCGGAGAAGGCGATCACGACGTCGGCGCTGAGCGACCTCAAGAAGCGGGTCGAAGGCTGATCGATCTGACGCCCATCCACCTGGTGCTCGGACCCGGCGGATCAGGCGTGTCCGTGGTGGCCGCGGCGGCCGCACTGACCGTCGACGCGTCGACGCACGAGCATCGCGGAGTGCTGCCCATCGGAGCCGAACGCGACACCCTCCTGGTCACCGTCGACCGGCAGTCGTACCTGCCCGAGCGCCTCGGGGTGTTCCGCGTGCCAGGCGAGCCGGTGGCGATCACCGCCGACACCGATCTCCTGCATCTGGATCCGCTGGCCGTCGTCGAACAGGCCTGGACCGACTTCACGGCGGCCCTGACGGCCGTCAGCGCCGCCCGGGCGTTCCTTCCGATCGTCGGGACGCTGTCGTCGGTCGCTCCGGGCGAGATGGTGGCACTGCCCGGCATCGGGGAGTTCCTGTTGCTTCGGCAGATCCGGGACGCTGCGACCAGCGGTCGGTGGCGTCGGGTCGTCGTCGACCTGTCGGGTGTCGGTGATCCGCACGCCTTCCTGCGTGCACCCGTCATCCTGTCGACGGCCGTGGAACGTCTGTGGCCGCGTCACGCACGTCTCGCCGAGGCGGCAGAAAAGCCTGCGCTCGCTCAACTGTCGGCCGCGGTCGAAGGCATCGACCGTGACTGCCAGGATCTCGCCGAACTGCTCGTCGATCCGCATTCGGTGTCGGCGCATCTGGTCCTCGACGCAGGCGACCGTGGACGCCGCGCCGCTGCCGATCAACTCGCGATAGCCGATCTGACGGGACTCCCACTGCGATCTGTCCTGGTCAACGCAGGTGAGGCCGCGGTCTCCACGGTGTCGGTCGCCGAGCATGTCCGCTCGCTCGTCGACGGCGACCGGGCGGTGACAGTTCACGAGGTGGACTCCGGTGGAGTTCTCGACCGGCTCTCCCGCATCCGCAAGATCACGCTGCACGCGCAGAAGCCGAGCGGACGACCCCGTGGCAGCGGGGCGCTCACGGTCACCAAGGCGTCCGGCGAGGGTGTGGACACTGTGTTCGAACTCACGTGGAGGCAAGGTCTGCCGCGGCCGGACCAACTGCAGCTCGGCAGATCGGGTGACGACCTTCTGGTCACCATCGACGGCTTCCGACATCCCGTCCGACTGCCCTCTGTCCTGCGACGATGCCGAGTCATCGGGGCCGGCTGGGATGCCGGACTGCTCACCGTGACCTTTTCGCCCGACCCGGCGGTGTGGCCCGCGCGGGACGGCGGATCCGGGCCCGCTAGGTAACCGGACACGCTGGTCGCCCGCCTGGCCCGGTAGAATCCGCACACACGCCCTACGCCGAGCAACCAGGCGTCCGACACCTCCGAAGGAGTGCACGAGCAATGCCTGCAGACGAGCGCGACACCCGCGCCGGCACCGCCGCGAGCGGCGACCCGGTGCAGGACATGCTGCTCGGGCTGGTCTCGAACATCGATCAGTTGGCAGCCATCATCGGCGGGGGACATTCGGCGGCAGCCGCGGCAGTCGGCGTCGTTCCGGGACCCATTCCCGAACTCGCCGCCGAATTGGGGACGTTGCTCACCGAACTCGGCGACCTGCTCGCCCGAATCCTCTCCGCGTTCATCGCGATCCTCGAAGCAATCGCCGAAACGCTCCGCTCGGCACCCGCCGGACAATCGGCGCCGAGCAGCGGCTTCGAGTCGATCCCGGTCCGGATCTCGGCCGGAGCGTAAACCGTGACGCCGTACCCGGGAACGGACCTCACCGTCGGAATCGACATCGGCGGTACCAGCGTCCGGGCCTGCGTCGTCGACTCCTCAGGTCGAATGCTCGACACCCTGCGCACCGCGACCCCGTCGACAGCCTCCGCGTTGGAACACTGCTTGGATCGGCTCGTCGGTGAACTCCGCGACCGGTGGGCGGTCGGGGCCGTGGGCCTCGCCATCGCAGGCTTCTTGACCCCGGACCGCAAGACCGTCCGATTCGCTCCTCACCTGCCGTGGATCGAGGCGGACGTCGCAGCCGACATGGCCGAGCGGATCGGCATGCCCGTATTCGCCGAGCACGACGCCAACGCGGCCGCCGTCGCCGAACTCCACTTCGGCGCCGCGGCACGGGGGCACAACACTCTCGTCCTGGCGATCGGCACCGGGATCGGGGCGGGTCTGATTCTCGGCGGAGAGCTCTACCGGGGAAGTTTCGGTGTGGCCCCGGAGCTCGGACATCTCACCGTCGTCCCCGACGGTCGTCCGTGCGGATGCGGCAAGAAGGGCTGCTGGGAGCGCTACTGCAGCGGCACGGCGCTCGTCGACACGGCCGTCGAGATCCTCGCATCACAACGATTCCCGCGAAGTGTGCTGGCCGCGGAGTCGGATGCCGACCCCGGCTCACTCACCGGGCGACGCGTCGCGGCGGCGGCCGCGGACGGCGACCCTGTCGCCCTCGCCGCCTACGCCGACCTCGCACGATGGCTGGGACTGGGCCTGGGCATGATCGCCGATGTTTTCGACCCCGACCTGATCGTCCTGGCCGGCGGCGTGGGGGCGGCCTCGGGCCTGTTCCTCGACGACGCACGCGAGCAGTACACCGCGTCGGTGACGGGTGCGGGCCATCGTCAGCTCGCCCGGATCCGCGGAACTCAGCTGGGGGAGTCGGCGGGAGTGATCGGCGCCGCACAAGTGGCCCGCGAGGGACTCCGCACGAGCCAGTAGAGTAAGGCGACGCACCGACGAGCCGACCGGCCGTCGTGAGAAGGGACTGGACGCGAGCATGTGGTACTTCATCTTCAAGTACATCCTCATGGGCCCCGGACTGCGGCTCATGGGACGCCCGACGATCGAGGGGCATGACAACATCCCGAAGTCGGGCGCCGCCCTGATCGCGTCGAACCACCTCGCAGTCGTCGACAGCTTCTACCTTCCGCTGATGGTGCGTCGTCGCATCTTCTTCCTCGCGAAGTCGGAGTACTTCACCGAGGGCGGATTCAAGGGCAAGTTCAAGAAGTGGTTCTTCAGCTCGTCCGGTCAGATTCCGATCGATCGGTCGGGGGCGAGTGCGGCGGCAGGTGCTCTGAGCGCGGGCAAGCGTGTGCTCGACGCAGGCGGTCTGCTGTGCCTGTACCCGGAGGGGACACGCTCACCCGACGGTCGCCTCTACAAGGGCAAGACGGGACTCGCCCGCATGGCGCTGGAGACCGGAAAGCCCGTCATCCCCGTGGCGATGATCGGCACCGAGCGGATCAATCCGCCCGGGACGATTCTTCCCCGGCCCACCCGGATCACTGTTCGAGTCGGCGAACCCCTCGACTTCTCACGCTACGAGGGCATGGCCGGCAATCGCTTCATCGAGCGTGCCGTGACCGACGAGATCATGTACGCGCTCATGCGTCTGACCGGTCAGCAGTACGTCGACGTGTACGCCCAGAAGCTCAAGAACTCCGACGGCACGTACAAGAAGGCCGAAGAGCTGATGGACGGCGGCGAACCCGCCGCCTGATCGCCCTGGGCCGTCGGCCTTCAGATCAGCGCGTCGGTCGGTACGGAAGGCGCCAGAAGGCGACGAGCAGCGCGATGCCCCAGAGAGGGTACGCGTTTCCGACGATGTGCTGCCACCAGGACCAACCGTCCTGGATCGGCGGCAGCAGTTGGAACGGTCCCATCGCGAAGATCACCGTTCCCACTGCGGCCAACGAGCCGTACACCGCACGTACACGCGGTGAGTCGGCGCGGGACACGAAGACCAGAGCAGTCACGATCGCCGGCACACACCAGACCCAGTGATGGGCCCAGGTGGTCGGGGAGACGAGCAGTCCCCACACCGCGATCGCACACGTGACGACCATCGCGTTCACCCGGCCGCCGGTCGGGCCCGGGGCGAAAGCCTCCCGCGGACGTGCCGCGAGCACAGCGAAGACCGCAGGCACCGTCACCAACAGGCTGGAGAGCACCCAGAGCACCGACGCCGTCGACCCTCCATCGTCGAATAGGCGCAACCACAGCGCATTCAGGTTTTGATTGATGCGGCCTTCGGGTTCACCGATGCGCCCCGTGTGGAA
Source organism: Gordonia malaquae (assembly GCF_037148075.1). Taxonomy (NCBI): domain Bacteria; kingdom Bacillati; phylum Actinomycetota; class Actinomycetes; order Mycobacteriales; family Gordoniaceae; genus Gordonia; species Gordonia malaquae. Next base: position 1,235,888 of record NZ_JBBCUB010000001.1, read on the forward strand.
CACCGTGTCGGTCCAGTAGGTCTTCGAGTCGTCGGGAATCCACACCCACGCGATGAGAGCGGCACCGACGAACGCCACGACACCGGCCACGACCGCCCGGATCCGCCCGGCCATCAAGAACACGCCGAGGAACACGAGCGGCGTCAACTTCACTGCGGCGGCCAGACCTGTCAGGACACCCTGCAGCGCCGTCGACGGGCCGGGTCTGCGGCCCATGACGAAGACGTCGACCACGATCACCGCCATCAGGACCAGGTTGATCTGCCCGAATCCCAGGGTCATGCCGAACGGGTTGAACCACACGGTCGCCGCCGACAGCAGCAACGCGGTCTGCCACCGGTTGGCACGATCGCCCACCCCGAGGACGTCGAACGTCACCTTGGTCACATACACGAGCAGGAGCACGGTCACCACGGAGACGCCGATGCTCGTCACCGCCAGCGACATCGCGCCGAGCGGAGTGAAAAGCAGGGCCGCGAACGGCGGGTACGTGAACGGAAGCCAGATCCCGTCCTCGGTGAACGGCAACGAACCGTCGGCGTACAGGCTGAAACCCTGATGCCACAGTTGCCCGCCGAGACGGTAGACGTCCATGTCGAAGCGGGTCCGCGTGCCGAAACTCGAGGTGAACGGGACGCCGGCGATCTGCAACGTAGACGACACGATGAACACGAGCGCGGTCAGCGTCGACACCCCCGGGCCCGGTCGCCAACGGCGCAGCGTGGACTCGGCGGCGCGGATCGAGGAGGACATAGGGAGATTATGGCTGCTGCGACGGGATAACCTTCAACTCGTGCGCTACTTCTACGACACCGAGTTCATCGAAGACGGAACCACGATCGAACTCGTGTCGATCGGCGTGGTCGCCGAGGACGGTCGCGAGTTCTACGCCGTCTCCACCGAGTTCGACCCAGGCCGGGCCGGCAGTTGGGTGCGTGCGAACGTGCTCGACAAGCTGCCGTCGCCTGCCGACAAGGCGTGGAAGTCCCGGCGCGCCATCCGCGACGACCTCTACGACTTCCTCGTCGCCGGGGACGGCCGCGTCGAGCTGTGGGCGTGGGTGGCCGCCTACGACCATGTGGTGCTCTGTCAGTTGTGGGGTCCGATGACCGAGCTTCCCCGCGACCTGCCGCGTTTCACCCGGGAACTCCGCCAGCATTGGGAGGCCGCCGGTTCGCCGACGTTGCCTCCCGCGCCGAAGGACGCGCACGACGCGCTCGCCGACGCTCGCCACAACTTGAACAAGTGGCGCTCGATCGAGGCGGCGCGAGACGCGTCCGCACCCGCAGGATAGGCTGAACGACGTGGTGAACTGGACCGTAGACGTGCCCCTCGACGAGCTTCCCGAACTGCCTCCGCTGCCGGGTTCCCTCGCTGCGAAACTCGAGGACGTGCTGGCGCGCCCCGCGCTTCAGCAGCCGAGCTGGCCCGCCGACGAGGCGCGCAAGATGCGCACCGTGCTCGAGAGTGTGCCGCCGATCTGCATGCCGACCGAAGTGGAGAACCTCGCCGACCAACTCGCCGAGGTGGCTCACGGTCGGGCGTTCCTGCTGCAGGGCGGTGACTGCGCTGAGACGTTCGCCGCCAACACCGAACCGCACATCAAGGGCAACATCCGCACTCTGCTGCAGATGGCTGTCGTGCTGACCTACGGTGCCAGCCTTCCGGTGGTCAAGGTCGCCCGCATCGCGGGTCAGTACGCGAAGCCCCGGTCGTTGGACACCGATTCGCTCGGTCTCCTGTCGTACCGCGGTGACATGGTCAACTCGCTCGCCGCAGACGAGGCGGCACGTGCCCACGATCCGTCCCGGTTGGTCCGCGCCTACGCGAACGCGTCGGCCGCGATGAACCTGGTCCGGGCGTTGACCGGTGCCGAAGCACGTCTGGCTCGGGTCCACGACTGGAACCGCGAGTTCGTCCGCACCTCGCCCGCCGGCGCTCGCTACGAGGCGCTGGCCGCCGAGATCGACCGCGGCCTCAAGTTCATGGACGCCTGCGGGGTGACCGACTCGAGCCTGGAGTCGGCCTCGATCTTCGCTTCCCATGAGGCTCTCGTCCTCGACTATGAGCGCGGCATGCTGCGCTTGGCCGACGACCCGCACGGTGGCGATGAGCAGGTCCTCTACGACCTGTCGGCGCACTTCCTGTGGATCGGCGAGCGGACCCGCCAGATCGACGGTGCCCACGTCGCGCTCGCCAAGCTGATCAGCAACCCGATCGGCATGAAGATCGGGCCGACGACGACGCCCGAGCAGGCCGCCGACTACGTGAAGCTGCTCGACCCGGACAACCGTCCCGGACGTCTGACGCTGGTGTCCCGAATGGGCAACGGCAACGTGCGAGACGTTCTCCCGCCCATCGTGGAAGCCGTCGAGGCGACCGGTCACAAGGTGATCTGGCAGTGCGACCCGATGCACGGCAACACCCACACGGCGTCGACAGGCTTCAAGACGCGCCATTTCGACAGGGTCGTAGACGAAGTTCAGGGCTTCTTCGAAGTGCATCGTGCGCTCGGCACCCATCCGGGCGGCATCCACATCGAGCTCACCGGGGAGGACGTCACCGAGTGCCTGGGCGGTGCTCAGGACATCTCTGATCTTGACCTCGAAGGGCGCTACGAGACGGCGTGCGATCCCCGCCTGAACACCCAGCAGTCGCTGGAACTGGCGTTCCTCGTCGCCGAGATGCTTCGCGGCTGACCACCAGCGCATACGTTCCGACCAGCACCGGAAGCACGAGCAGGTCGGTCGTGTCCGGATAGACCAGAATCGGAGTGACCGGGTCGGTCGAGAACCTGACGATGGTGCGCAGCAGTCCGACCATGTACTCGTAGGCTCGGTCGACCGCCGGAATCGTCTTGACCGCAGCGAAGCCGAACCCGACCACCGCGACGTGGATCAGCACGTCGCGTCGGCCGCTGAGCCACCGGAGTCCGAACGCGTACCGGGCGACCTCGACGAGAGCCAAGGTGAGCAGTGGGAGCACGAAGACTCCCACCACATCGGACAGCTTTCCCGTGATCATGCCGCCGAACCGCGCCTTGAGCACATGGTCGTTGAGGACCAGCACGATCAGCGCGATGCCGACCCACGGGCTCAGCAGGAGGTCGCCCGGCTTGGTCACGACAGGGCGATCAGAGCCGAGCCGGACCCGAACAGGTCACAGCTGAACTTGAGCTGCAGCTTCTTCGAGGTCTCCGGCACTTCGTACGCGAGACTGCCGCGTCGCGAGGCGCCAGCGGCGACGTCACCGTCGAGCGTCTTGTCCGCAGCGTCGGTGATGGCGATGTCGTACGACTTGTTCTTCTCGTCGAGCAGTTCGAAGCACATCATCGACGACACGGTCTGTGACGAGTCGCTCTTGTTTGTCACCTCGGTGTCGACGACGACGTGGCGGTTGCCGGGCGACGGCGTCATGAACTGGTTGTCTGAGACATACGGGTCCTGCACGCCGTAGACCTTCACCTGCCAGTCGCCGAGCTTCACGGTCTCGCCGATCTTGAAGTCGGCTGCCTGCTGGGTCGCGTTCGCGCCGTCGACCTTCTCGGGCTTGTCCTCTTCACCGGAGGCGATGGTGGCGCCGAGCGCGACGACGGCGACAGCGGTGACTGCGATGGAACGGAAAGAGATCACTGGGATGTCCTTTGTGAGGAGCTCCGGGCGGGACGCCCGGTTGCTTGCGGACATCAACGTAGGCGAGGGATCTGACAAATATTGGCCAAGATGAGTCGTTCGTACAGAGTTCGTCCGAACGTACTAATCGTCCGTATTCACGGCCTGGGTCGATCGGCCCTGGATTCGTCCGGGTCGGGGCCGGCGGTCAGGCGACGGCGGAACCGAGAGCCCATCCGAGCGTTCCGATTCCGGCGGCGACGGCGGTGACCAGGATGAACCAGACCACGGCAGCCATGCGGCGGGACGGCGGCAGGGCGTCGTCGTCGACATCGGGCCGTCGCGATTGGGCACCACGGTGCTCTCGGCGCGCCGACCGCGCGTCGTCGGGCTCCTCGTCGTGGTCCCAGTCGTCGTCCGCGTAGCGGGCGTCCTGGTAGTCGTCGTCCCAGTGATCGTCGTCCGCATAGTCGTCGTAGTCGGCGTCATCGTCGAATCGATCGGGGTCGGTGGCCTGTCGGGTCCCGGCGACTGCCGGTCGAGCCACCGCAGGCGGGGCGACGGGGCGGGGCACGACGGGGCGGGCGATCGCGTTCGTCACGCGGGCCGACGCCTGGCTCGGCGCGGGGACGGTGAACGGAGGCAGGCCTATCTCGTCGACGGCGTCGAGGATGGCGTGCTGCATCGCAAATCCGTCGGCGAACCGATCATCGGGACGCCGCTCGGTGGCACGGAGCACGATGTCGTCGAACTGCGGGGGGACCCCGGGAATCAGGTCTCCGGGGGCGGGCACGTCGTAGCTCAGTCGCTGGTAGGCGAGCGCGAGCTGGGTGGAGCCGCTGAACGGTTGCCTGCCGGTGAGCAGTTCGAACATCAGGATGCCTGCGGAGTAGACGTCGCTGCGCGCGTCGATATCGGTGGACGACACCTGCTCCGGAGAAAGGTAGGCGGCCGTTCCGAGGATCACGCTCGCCGATGTGACGCCGGCTTCGGCGACGGCGCGAACCAGGCCGAAGTCCGCCACCTTGATGTCTCCGGTGTCGGAGATCAGCACGTTCTCGGGCTTCACGTCGCGGTGGACCAGGCCCGCGCGATGGGCGGTGCCGAGACCGCCGAGCATCGGGATGCCGATCGCTGCGACCGCATGCGGCGGCATGGGGCCACGTTCGCGGAGGAGTTCACGGATGCTGCCGCCCCGGACGAGTTCCATGACCAGGAATGCGATGTCACCGTCGATGCTCTGGTCGTACACGGCGACGAGTCCCGGATGGCTCAATCCTGCGACGGCGCGCGCCTCGAACTCGAAGCGTCGGAGGAACTGGGGATCGCCCACGTACCGCGAATCCATCACTTTGATCGCGACTCGACGGTGCAGCCGGACATCGGTCCCGACGTACACCGACGACATTCCACCGCGCGCGATCGGAGCGTCGATCTGATATCGCCGCTCGAGAACGCGGCCGATCAACGGGTCGGCGGGGGCTGTCATGATGTTCGAATCTACCCGGTACGCCTGGCTTCTCGTGTGAGGTGTCCGACCGGGCGGGTAGTGTTTCGCCCGTGGCATCCCTTCCGCTCTCCGTCAACATCCTGCCCGCCGACGTCGAGACCGTCGACCTCGATGAGGCGGCCCGTCGGCTTCACATCTCCTCCAACCGTGTCCGGACGTTGGTCCGGGACCATAACCTTCTCGCTGCGTCTCGTGACGGCGTGCCGGTGATTCCCGCGGCCTTCTTCGGCCCCGACGGCCTCGCCAAGCACCTCGAGGGCCTGGTCCGCACGCTCCTCGATGGCGGCTACACCCGCGACGAGGCGATGGAATGGCTCTTCACCGAGCAGGACGACCTCGGTCTGCGCCCGGCGGACGCCCTCCACACGCATTCCGCGCGCGAGGTCATCCGTCGAGCGCAAGCCCAGGCCTTCTAGCGCAACACGCCTCAGTCGTCAGATCCGCTCGATGATCGTGGCGTTCGCCAGGCCGCCTGCTTCGCACATCACCTGAAGTCCGAACCGTCCGTCAACCTGCTCGAGATTGTTGAGCAGTGTGGTCGTCAGGCGCGCTCCGGACCCGCCCAACGGGTGCCCGATCGAGATGGCGCCTCCATTGATGTTGACTCGTCCCAGGTCGGCGCCGGTTTCGGCCTGCCATGCCAGGATGACGCTGGCAAACGCCTCGTTGACCTCGAACACATCGATGTCGGCGATGGTCAGACCTGCACGCTCCAGTACCTTTCGGGTGGCCGGGATGATGCCGGTCAACATCAGGATCGGATCATCGCCCGCGACGGCGAACGAGTGAACGCGTGCTCGCGGAGTGAGGCCGAGTTCTCTCGCGGCGAGATCCGATGCGACGAGGACCGCGGCGGATCCGTCGTTGACGGGTGAGCTGTTGCCCGCGGTGATCCGCCAGTCGAGGTCGGGGTAGCGCTCCTCCCACGTGTCGCTCTGGAACGCGGGTCGCAGGCCGGCGAGGGTCTCGACTGTAGACGACGGGCGGATCGTCTCGTCGATCCGAAGATCGGTGACGTAGGTGATCTGAGAGTCGAATGCGCCGTCGGCCCACGCGGCAGCGGCCCGGCGGTGTGACTCCGCGGAGAACTCGTCGAGACGGGTCCGGCTCAGATCCCATTTCTGGGCGATCAACTCGGCGCTCACGCCCTGCGGGATGAGGCCGGGGGTGTAGCGTTCGGCGACGGCAGGACCCGCGAAGTCCGCGCCGAGGAATTGCGAACCGATGGGAATGCGGCTCATCGATTCGACACCCGACGCGATCGCGACGTCGTACGCGCCTGCGATGACACCCTGCGCTGCGAAGTGCAGTGCCTGCTGGCTCGACCCGCATTGCCGGTCGACAGTCACCGCGGGCACCGACTCGGGGAGACCTGCGGCGAGTGCGGCCCACCGAGCGGTGTTGCCCGACTGCTCGCCGACCTGACCGACGGCGCCGGAGATCACATCGTCGATGCTTCCTGGGTCGATGCCGGTCCGCTCGACGAGGGCGGAGAGGGCGCGAGCGTGCAGGTCGACGGGGTGGATCTCGTGATATGCGCCGCTGGGCTTGCCCTTCGCCACGGGTGTGCGAACCGCGTCCACGATCACTGCGTCACGTGCGATACCGGTCATGGGAGTTCTCCTTCACGATCTGACTTCAGTGTTCTGAAGTCAGTGTTGACTGTACGCTGGATTCAACAATGTGAAGTCAGTGGATGTGTGAGGTGTGTCATGCGGTTGGACGGGGTCCTGGCCGATCGGGACGCGTGGGTCACTCACGGGCGGTGCCCGATCGAGAAGGCGATGCGAGTAGTCGGCACCCGCAACGCGATGTTGGTGATGCGGGAGGCGTTCTACGGCACCACGCGATTCGACGACTTCGCCGCGAGGGTCGGCATGTCACCTGCGACGACGTCGGCGAACGTGAAGAGCCTCGTGGAGGCCGGGCTTCTCGACAAGCGCGCGTACCGAGAAGTGGGGGAGCGAACTCGTCACGAGTACGTGCTCACCGAATCCGGACGGGGTCTGATGCCGGTGGTGTTCGGCCTGTTCCAGTGGGGAGAGGTCCACGCCGACGCGCCCACGCCTTTGCGACTGGCGCACATCGACTGCGACGCACCCGTCCGCGTTGAAATGCGATGTGCCGCCGGCCATGAACCCTCCGACGACCAGATCGCGGTGCGGGTGGATCGCCTCGGCGCTTAGGGGGTCGGCACCTGACCTCGATCAGAACCGTGGGGCGCCGAACAACGACTGTGCCGCGTGACGGACGCGGGTGCGCCTAGGTACTGCGGCCCGTGCCGCCATGACATCGTGATCGGCGTCTTCGATCATTCGAAGGATGTCGCTGTACGAGCGTGCGGCGGCAGCGATGGCGGGGCGAGTGGTTGCGGGCAGACGTTCGATCGCCGGCGTGGTCCGTCGGTACTGATCCCGGTTGACCGCGATCACGTGGGCGATCGCACGCCTCAACGCCGGCGACGTCGATCGCCGCCCGAGGTCGTCGTGCAGCAGATCCTCGTCGACGCCGAACGCCGACAGAACGTCCAACGGGAGATACACGCGGTCGCGTCGCAGGTCCTCTGCGACGTCGCGGATGAAGTTCGTGAGTTGGAACGCTTCGCCGAGCAGCGCGGCGCCGTCGCCGAGCGACGGGTCGGCCCCGAGCACCGGGATCATCTGGATGCCGATGACCGCGGCGGAACCGTAGGTGTACTCGGCGAGATCGTCGAACGTCCGGTACCGGTTACGGAACAACGGTGTACCGGGCAGATCCATGCGCATGGAGCGACCGAAGGCGTCGAACGTTGAGATCGGAATTCCGTTGTCTCGGACGGCGGCGGCCAGCGCGGCGAGCATGTCGGCGTCGTCGACGTCCAATCCAGTCGGGGGTGCATCGCCGCGGAGCGCGGCGTGCAGCCCGGCCTCGAGGACGTCGATCCGCGCTGTCGCGACGTCTGGTGCGAGGCCGCTGTCGACGGCGTCGTCGACAGACCTGGCATACGCGTACAGCGCATGCACTGCGCGGCGCCGTGGTGCGGGCAGCAGGAGGGACGCGAGATAATAGGTGCGGCCTGCGCTAGCCGTCACCGACCGTGCGACGGAGTGCCCGCGTGCGACGTCGCTCATCTCCCGAGCAGGAAGGCGCCGCCGCGCCGCAGTCGAAGCGGATCGGCCCGCCGCAGCGCGACCGCGGCCAGCACCGAGAGCGCAAGCGCGAGGAGCGTCTCGACAGGTTTGTAGAAGACGATCGAGTCGTCCGGCTGGAACACGATGAGCAGGAAGGCACTTGCTCCGACGATCGTCTGACGTGCCCACATCGGCAGGGTGAACGCGACCACCAGGACCGTGACCCACGAGTAGTACCAGGGCAGAGTGGAAGGTTCCAGGAGCAGGACCGCGAACATCGCCCAGCACATGCACCTCATCGCCGAGCGTTCGTCGCCGCGTCCACGGAAGAAGAACCAGACCAGCAGGACCGCCAGCACAACCTGGCCGATCAAGCGAGTCACCGGCAGGATCGCCTGCAGATTCCACACGTGGAACGGCGCGAGGACGTAGCTCGCCACATGGCCGACCAGGCTCGGAAGCGTGAACCAGTTGATGATGCGGTCCGCGAACGTCAGCCCGTTCGTCCAGCCTATGCCCAGCCCGAGGATCGCTGTGAACGCACCGAAGACCGCCAGCGGGATCGCTGCCGTCGCGGCGAACACCCCGACGCCGTCCCGCACGGAGACGGCGCGTTCTCTGCGCAGATGATCGATCCAGATCCACACCACGAACGGGACCGCGATGAACGCGGTCACCTTGAGCGATCCGGCGCAGCCGAGTACCAGCAGCCCGAGGATGTGGCGGCCGTCGAGGACGAGTGCGACGCCGGCGGCGAGGACACCCATCAACAGCAGTTCGGCATGCGGACCGCCGACGAGGTGGATCAGCAGCATCGGGTTGAGGACTGCCAGCCACAGCCCTCGGCGACGACTCGCGCCGAAGTGCGCGGCGATCTTCGGGACAGCCCACAGCGCGAGCAGCAGACCTGGCAGCAGAACGATCCGGAAGGCGATGACGCCTGCGAACACGTTCTGGCCGGTCACCTCGACAACACCGCGTGCGAGCAGCATGAACGCCGGACTGTAGGGCGACGTCGTGGGCGCCCAGATCTGAGCCATCGAGTCGACGATGGGGCCTGGGACATGGGCGGGACCGTCCTGATACGGGTCGAACCCGTCGGCGAGGACCATCGCTTGACCGAGGTATGCGTACACGTCACGGCTGTAGACCGGGATCGCGAGCATCAGCGGCGCCGCCCACGCGAGGACCGTTGTGACGGTCGCCCGCAGGCTCATCGCATGGGGGGCCCGCCCGATCCGCACCCACGCCCAGATCATCAGCGTGACGCCGAGCCAGAACACCACACCCGACAGGGTCTTGCCGTGGCCGTACGTCATCGGCGCAAGGCCCAGGTCGGCGAGCGTCGCATCGTTTCGCGGGACGTCGGCCAGGCCGTACGTGCCGATCGTGACGGCGAACGCGCCCGCGAACCCCATGACGGAGTCCGGATACCGGCCGACGAACGCTTTGAGCGAGCCGCCGGACGAGTCGACGCTGTTGTCGGTGGCTGCCGTCGTCATCGGTCGACGCCTGTACTCAGCATGTCGATGACACGCGAAGCCGCGAGTCCGCCCGAGATCAGGACCGGTGGGATGCCGACACCGGGCACCGTGGCACTGCCCGCGAGGACAAGATTGTCGATCGTGGGCCAGACGTTGCGCGTGCGGAACGGCCCGGTCTGGGCGGCCGTGTGAGCGGCCGAGAACGGAGTTCCCGCGGGCAGGCCTGCGCGTTGCCACGTGCGGGGGTGATCGATGCGGAGGATGCGCATCGAGTCGATTCCCGAGTACCCGCGGTGCGCGAGGGTGCTGAGTACTTCGTTGACGTACGGCTCGGCGAGGACGTCCCACGGCAGTTCGGCCGAGTCGAGGTTGGGCGTCGGAGCGAGGACTGACACCGACTCCAGGCCGTCGACGACAAACGTTCCCGGATCGCCGACTGCGCCGCGCGTCACGAGGAACGAACCGTCCGACATCACGCGGCCCTGGCGGCCGGTGATCTCGGCGAACGTCTGTGTCCACGCAGTGCCGAAGTCGAGTGTGTGATGACCCGATCGCCACCGGGCGGTCACATCGACCGGCACCAGGCCGTGGGCCACCACCGCGCTCGGCGAATACGTGAGACGTCGACGTGCGCGACCTTCGCCGGTCAGACGAGCGACGGCGTCACGTTCGACAGTCGAGACGACGGCGTCCGCGGCTATGGGACCGTGGGTCGTGTCGACGGCCACGATCGAGCCCGCAGAGTCCCTGGTGAACCCGGTCGCGGTGGTCCCGTAGGAGATGCGGACGCCCGCATCGACAAGCGCGGACGCGAGGACTTCGCCGACCCGACCCATGCCTCCAGGCGCCGCCCAGACTCCCCGCCCGATGTCCATGTCGGGGATGATCGCGTAGATCGCCCGGGCACGGTGCGGCGGGACACCCGCGTACAGCGCCTGGAAGGTGAATGCGCGCTGCAGACGTTCGTCCGACACGAATCGTGCGATCGCGCCGGTCAAGCCGCCGAGGGTGCGGAGCCGGACGAGCTCGGCGGCGGCCTTGCGAGTCCGTCCATCGGCCAGGTCGCTGAATCCGTCGAAGTTCCGGTCGATGAAGACCTCGAACTCCGCGTCGTACACTCTCCGGAGCCAGGTCAGCAGGTCGGCCACGTCAGATCCGGACTTCGGACCGAACGCGTCGGCCACGGCGGCCGGAATCGCTGCCGCATCGTGCGGGATGGTCAACGAAGTTCCATCGGCGTAGTTCATCACGTAGCCCGGATCGACCGGAGTCAGCGACAGCCGTTCGCGGGCCTGATCTTCGGTCACTCCGACGGCATCGAGCACGTCGACGAGCAGTCCCGGCATGGTCAGGACAGTCGCGCCGGTGTCGAATCGGTGCCCGCCGATCGTTTCGGTGCGGACGAGACCGCCTGCCGCAGATGCTGTTTCGATGATGGTCACGTCGACGCCGGACTGGCGGAGTCGAGCCGCGGCCGACAGTCCGGACAGGCCTGCGCCGATCACGACGACATGGGGAGTCGACACCGCAGTCACTTGTTCCGGCTGGTGATGCGGTGCGCCATCGACGTCAGGTCGGCGCGAGCCGCAGCAGGGCAGTCGAGGGCGTCGATCCGGGCGAGGCCGACGTCACGGCGATCGGCGATCTGTCGTTCGATCTCGGCCACGGCACCGGATCGGATGAGGACGTCGCGGGCGGCGGCCAGTTCGGCATCGCTGATCGGGCGGCCGACGCTGCTGCGGAGCAGACGGGCGTCGGCATCGGAAGCGGCGTCGAGCGCGACGGCGAGCAGGGCTGTGCGTTTGCCCGCGATGAGGTCGTCGCCCGAGGGCTTGCCGGTCTCGGCGGGGTCGCCGAACACTCCGAGCAGATCGTCGCGCAGTTGGAACGCGATACCGAGGTCGATGCCGATGCCGTGGAGTTCGGCACACAGTTCGGGGGACGCTCCACCGAGTGTCGCCCCGAGCTCCAATGGTCGAGCGACAGTGTAGGCGGCGGTCTTGTACGCCATCACGCGTTCTGCCGCGGTCAGCGACTCGTCACCGGACACCTCGTTGGTGATGTCGAGGAACTGGCCCGCGAGCACCTCGGTCCGCATCCTGGACCACACCGCGGACGCCGCGAACGGGATCGGGCGGTGCGGGGGATCGGCGACGGCATCAGGCGTCGGCATCGCGCCGTGGAAAAGGTCGTCGGCCCAGGCAAGCGCCATGTCGCCGATCAGGATCGCAGCAGAGTCGCCGTAGTGTCCGGAGTCCGAAGCCCATCCGCGGTCGGCGTGGACGGCTTCGAAGCGGCGATGCACCGTCGGATTCTGCCTGCGCGTGTCCGAGCGGTCGAGGATGTCGTCGTGGACGAGAGCACACGCTTGGATAAGCTCGATCGCCGCACAGACCCGCAGCGTCTCGCGCAGCTCGTCCGGAGTTTCAATCAAGGTGATTTTATCTCCGTTGGCGAGTGGTGGACCCGCCGCGGCGCACTGCCGTCCAGCGAAGACGAACAGCGGTCGGACTCGCTTTCCGCCCGTCATCACGAAGTCGCGCAGCGCATCGCCCCCCTCGCCGACAGTGGGATAGATCGCCTCGAGGATCGGTGCCGTGGCCTGGAAGAACCCGTCGAGCACGTCGTCCACTGCAGCAGGCAGCTCCGTCAGATTCACCACGCCAGCAACCCTACCGGTGGACGTCGCAGTGACGGCACTCACGCCGACGCGTCGACCCGTAGGTCACTGCCTGGATCGGAGCAGGGGTCGGGTCGGAGTCGAATCCGAAGGATCGGACCGCGACCGTATGATCGGCTCGTGAGTGAACGCAATGAGTCGACAGCCGTCGCAGCCCGCGGGCAGTCCGTCGTCGAACGGATCGCAGCCCCACACAGCGGGCCCGTGCCGTTCTCAGTCGAGTTCTTCCCGCCGCGCGACGAGGCGGCTGAAGCTCGACTGTGGCGTGCCGTGCGGGTGTTCGAACGAATGAACCCGGCCTTCGTCTCGATGACCTACGGTGCAGGCGGGACGACCCGCGATCGCACCGTGCGCATCGCGGGCGAACTCGCCACCGAGACCACACTGCTGACGATCGCGCACCTGACCGCGGTGAACCACAGCATCGACGAACTGCGCGCGCTTGTCGGCGCGTACGCCGACAAGGGGATCGTCAATCTTCTCGCACTGCGGGGCGACCCCCCGGGCGATCCGCTCGGCACCTGGACCAAGCATCCCCAGGGTGTCGAGTACGCATCGGAACTCGTGGAGCTCATCGACTCGCTCGGCGACTTCCACACCGGAGTCGCATCGTTCCCCGAAGGGCACCATCGCTCGCCGGATCTGGCGTCGGACACCGAGAACCTCGTCCGTAAGCTGCGTGCGGGCGCCGAGTACTCCGTGACGCAGGTGTTCTTCGACGTCGACGACTACTTCCGTCTCCGCGATCGGGTCGTGGCCGCAGACCCGGAACAGGGCGCGAAGCCGCTCATCCCGGGCCTGATGCCGATCACGTCGCTTGCGACGGCTCGACGCATGACCGAACTGTCGGGCAGCACGATCCCGGCCGACGTCGAGAAGCGGCTCGTAGAAGCAGCGGGTGACGGTCCCGAGGAGGACAAGGCCGCCATCCGTCAGGTCGGGATCGACCTGTGCACCGAGATGGCGCAGCGGCTGATCGACGAGGGTGCACCGTGCCTGCACTTCTGCAGCCTCAACTTCACGAAGGCGACGAGCGAAGTGCTCGAACGCATCGGCATCGACACCCGTGGTGCTCTGGAGCGCGCCTCGGTCTGAGGTGGGTCAGTCGGAGGACGTGACCTTGTCGGCCACCTTCTGCAGCGGCTTCGGGAGAGGCTTGGACTTCTGCGAACGGCCGGGTCGCGGACTGTTGTCGCGGTTTTTGTAGGCGGCGAGGCCGATGAAGACGACAAGGGCGCCGCACAGGATGAGCATGAACCACGTCCAACTCGGCACCGCCGCGGTCGCCGGGTCGGCGTACTCGGAATCGGCGTTGAACTCAGTCGTCTGACCGGGCTGCGGGATCCAGGTGACTGTCGAGTCGCCCGACTGCTGACCGTTCGTCGCCGCGACCGGCCCCGCGAAGTCGACCGTGATCGACACGAACGTCGTCGCCGGGTCGAGATCGAGGAGCGACGCCGATCCGCGGAGGCGAACGAACTCGCCGCTGCGTGTCGCCTTCAAATCGACGGTTGCGGTCGGATCCGGGAGCGCACCGGCGATGATGTCGCCCAACTGGCTGAACTGCCCTGTCGAAAGGTGATCGAACGACAGTTGCGCGCCCTTCTTCCCCTCGGCGGTGGGTACGACGGTGTCGGCGGAGTCCGGGGTCTTGCTCGCAGTGGGCGCGGTCGCGGCGTCGTTCGACGGGAAGTCGGTGGACCACACCTGGCTGCCGAGTGACGCGGGAATGTCGAACGCCGGAGTCGTAGGGCCTGCGTCAGGGCTGCTGACGACGAGGATTCGACCAGAGAACTGGTCGCCGACCGTCGTCGACTTGGTGAGGCAGCCGGACAGCAGCGGCGCCACTGCGAGGAGCGCGACGACGGCGAGAATCGGGGCTCTGCGGAGTGACTTCACGGTGTCATCGTGCCAGAGCGCTGCAACGAATGGTCCTCGCGACACGGGAGTGCGCGCCCGAGGAATGCGAAGGGCCGGGAATCGCCGACGAACGTGAAGCCTCGCAGGACATCGGCGAACCCGAGCCGCCGATACAACGACCAGGCGCGGTTCGCCTCGCCTGCGACCTCCGGTGTGGACAGGAGGACCCTCGATTCGGGCCGGTCTGCGAGCAGTGCCAGCAGCAGACGTTCGCCGAGCCGCGCACCCTGCGCAATCGGGTGGACGTGGAGTTCGGTGAGCTCGAAGTAGTCCGAGGTGATCCGCTCTATCTCGGCGGGCGGACGACCCGTGCGCCGCAGTCCCGATCGCAGCTGCTGATTCCACCATTGATCACGGGCGCCGTGATACCCGTACGCGACTCCGACCAGCACCTCACGATCCACGCCGGTCATACCGTCGACGCGCAATCGACTGATCGACGGGCGCAGTGCATCGATGCTCGACACCTGCATCAACGCGCCGACCGCGTACCAGCCGGGTCGAGTCATGTGGTCCCGCCACAGGGGAGCGCGGTGGGCCTCGGTTCCGCGCGGATAGTTCATCGCCGTCACATACGTGTGCACCGCGGGGTCGATCCATTCGTTCGCGTCCTGTGGGTGCAGCGCCACCAGGCGGTACGGGGACAGCGAACGGCTGGTCATCCTTCAGTCCTATCTGGTGCGGCGAAAGCTGTGGAGAGATTAGCGCGACCAGAAATGTCAGACCCTCATGGGACTGTTGCACCAGATCACCGGTGAGGCGCCGGAACGGGCAGGACCTGACGAGAGGACGTGACACGAGATGGCACGGTCGCAAGCGAGTGCACGATCGTCCGAGTCGACGCGAGGTGTCGTCGACGAGCGGGTCGTGCTGCGCAGCCGGGAACTCCTCGAGCGGGCTGAGGCCCTCTTCGAGGACGCCTCGGCCGTCGAGGACGACGGAGCCGAGCGGTTTCGTCTCTTCTACCTGGCTGCGATCCGTGCATCTGCTGCGGTGCTTGCAGTTCACGAGCCGCCGGGTCCGGTGCGCCGACGCCGGGATGCCCGTGACGCATGGAGTCGAATCAAGGCGGTGGCCCCCGAGGCGCACGACCTCGCCGAATACTTCGGTGGACTGTCGGTGATGCGTGGCCACGTCGAGGCCGGGCTGGTCAAGACTGTCGACTCAACGCTGTGTGCGCGTGTGGAACGCAGGGCGATGGAGTTCTTGGACGTGGCAGATGCCACACTATTGATGTACGAACAGGGAAAGATGCCCGATCGCCGTCGTTCGACCGGACGGAGTGGTGGTCGTCAAGCGGATCTGCTCGTATCATGAAGTTGTACTGGGCATTGACCGATGACGCCTAGCTGACCAGCGAGGAGGGATAGTGCCGCTTTCTGAGCACGAGCAACGCATGCTCGACGAAATCGAAAGCGCGCTGTACGCCGAGGATCCGAAGTTCGCCTCGAGCGTGACAAAACAGCGCGTCGGCCGTCCGACGGCACGACGACGCCTTGTCGCCGTGCTCGGGTTCCTTGTCGGTCTGGCGCTTCTTGTCGGCGGCCTCATGGTCGACGTCGAAGTGGGCGGTCTCCGCATTCTGAGCTTCATCGGTTTCCTCGTGATGTTCGCAGCCGCGGCGTTCGGGATGTTCGGGCCGCGAGGTCCACATCTGACGGACGTATCGTCGACATCGAATGGCGGATCGTCCTCGCGGGCCAAGCCGAGCAAGCCGTCACTGAGCGAACGCATGGAAGAACGCTTCCAGCGCCGGTTCGATCAGGACGATCACTAACAGTCCACTAGTTCTGTAAAAGCGGGGCCTCCCCTTCTCTCACCGAGGAGAAGGGGAGGCCCCGCTTTTTGGTGTGTCGGCGGGCTTGTGCCCCCGAGTCCCCACAACGCCCCACCCCGGTTCCCCACTTTCACCCACTCAATGGGCACACCATCTCTCTTCAGCCTCTTTAGTGCTGTTTTGCCCCAAGGGTGTAGGCCGACACGCGCGTTGTGTGCTGGCTGTTTCCTGAGAATCTCCGAAGTCATCATGGTGTTGACCTGCGCAGATAGAAGTGGGTGGGGAAGGGGTGGGGCTCGCGGGGTGGAAAGTGGTGGAAAGTGGGGTACTGTGGGCATCACTGGATGAGGGGGACACCGGAACCGCCGAAACCAGAACGGGTGAGGAGGTTGCCGACATGGCTCGCTTTCTCGGTACCTACACACCCAAGCTCGACGACAAGGGGCGGTTGACCTTGCCGGCCAAGTTTCGGGACGCGTTGGCAGGAGGGGTCATGGTGACTAGAAGCCAAGACCGCAGCCTGTCGGTGTACCGCGCGGAGGAGTTCGACGCCATCGCCGACAAAGCGGTGACGGCATCGCGCAACGATCCCGAGGCACGTGCGTTCCTGCGGTACTTCTTCGCAGGCGCCGACGAGCAGCGACTGGACGGACAGGGGCGGGTGAGCCTCTCGGGTGAGCATCGCGAATACGCGGAACTCACCAAGGAGTGCGTGGTGATCGGTTCGTACGACCACCTCGAGATCTGGGACGCGCAGAAGTGGCGCGAGTACCAGGCAGAGCACGAAGAAGCGTTCTCGAACGCCGGATCGACCGCACTGGACTCGATCCTCTAGCGACTTTTTGACGAACTGAAAACGACGGACGACGACACCTGCGGTGAGACGAGGCCTCGGCCCGATCGACCCTGACGTACTTCCCCAACGCCAGGTGCGCTCGGGCGGGGACCCCGCCTCACCGCAGTGTTGTTCTCCGGCGTGTCTCGGTTCGTCCAGCTCATCACGACGCGTCTGCCACCCGGCCGTGGCGTCGTCGTCAGACATGCGACACCGGGGAGGAGGCGCAGTGAACGAACGTCAGCACGGTGAACACGGTCACGTGCCGGTGATGGCCGAGCGGATGCTCGATCTCCTGGCACCAGCACTGACCCGGACCGACTCCGACGGCACAGGCGCGGTCCTCGTCGACGGAACCCTCGGAGCGGGCGGTCACACCGAGTACTTCCTCACCCGGTTGCCAGGGCTCGTCGTGCACGCCATCGATCGCGACACATCGGCCATCGGCATCGCGAGTGAACGACTCGCCGGGTTCGGCGACCGTGTGTTCTTCCACCACGCTCGCTACGACGAGATCGACGATGTCGTGGCGCGAGCCGGATTGTCGACCGTGGACGGTGTCCTGCTAGACCTCGGTGTCTCGTCGATGCAGCTCGACCGCACTGATCGCGGCTTCGCGTACTCGGTCGACGCGCCGCTCGACATGCGGATGAACTCGGACGACGACCTGACCGCCGCGGACATCCTCAACACCTATGAGCACGGCGCGTTGGCGCGAGTGCTCAGTGAGTACGGCGAGGAGCGCTTTGCGGGGAAGATCGCGTCGGCGGTCCTCCGTGAGCGTGCGATCGAGCCGTTCACCACGAGCGGCAGACTTGTCGAGCTGCTCTACGCGACCATCCCGGCCGCGACGCGCAGGACCGGCGGGCATCCCGCCAAGCGGACGTTCCAGGCCTTGCGCATCGAGGTGAACCACGAACTCGACTCGCTCCGGGGCGTGATCCCTGCGTCGTTGGACGTACTCGCGGTCGGCGGACGTCTCGCGGTGATGAGCTACCAGTCCCTCGAGGACCGGATCGTCAAACGAGACTTCGCCCAAGCCGTCCGCAACACCACACCCGCCGGGCTTCCGGTGGATCTTCCGGGCACGGCCGCCCGGTTCGCACTCGTCACACGGGGAGCGGAACAGGCCGACGCGGCTGAGCGCGAAGCGAACCCGCGGTCTGCGCCGGTACGCATCCGCGCGATCGAACGCGTGGCAGAAGACGAAGGGGGCACACGGTGAGCACACTGCTCGACGACCGTAAGACTGGTCCCGAGCGTTCGGCGGGGGCCGGCGCTCGGACCGAGAAGGCACGAGGCGAACGCCGTCCACGGAGGACCCGCGGCACCGCGACGGTCGAGCGAGCGAATCGGTCGAAGGCCGCGCAACGCGCGTTGGACCGGCGCGAGCGTCGCATCGGGCCGGTCGGGCCGAGCGGTGGGATCACCAGTCGCCGAATCGCCGGCGTCCCGCTGGTGTTCCCGGTTCTGCTCCTGATCGTCGGGGCGCTCGGCCTCACCCTGTACCTGACGACGAAGTCGGCCCAGGACTCGTATGCGCTTGACGCGCTGCGCAGTGAGAACCAGTCGCTGTCCGACCGCCGCGACGATCTGCAGCGCACGTTCGACAAGGCCGACGCTGCACCTGAACTCGCAGCGAAGGCAGCCGAGCAGGGCATGGTGCCGGCTGACGGGGCTGTGCAGGTGACCGTCGGCGAAAGCGGATCGAAGAAGGTCCGCGGTACGGCGACTCCGGCAGACGGCAAACCGCTGCCGGCTCTGAACCCGGAGCCCAACCCGGTCGCAAAGATCGATGCGGACAAGGTCGACGACTCGCAGGGACTCGGCACGACGGGCACCACGTCGACCGAACCCACGTCCACCGACCGTGCGACGGCCCCGACATCGTCGACGCCCGCGCCGAATGTGGTTCCCCGGTCTGCCGCCACGCCGAGGCCGAATACCGCACGTGCACGCTGACCGGGTGGAGAATCGACAATCATGACCCGATCCAGTTCCCGCTCCGTGCGCCCGCCGGCGTCCAGGCCGGGCGCACGATCGAGTGCGGGCAGTCGGCCGCCGACCCCGCCGCCGGTGGACGACTCCCGGATCGACGAACTCGACTCGGCTCCGTCGCCTCGATTCATCGGCAGGCAGCGCATCGTCGGAGTTCTCGTGGCCGCCGCTCTGGTGCTCGTCACAGGCCGAATGGTGTACGTCAACGTGATCGCAGCGGACGACATCTCGGCGCTCGCCGCCCAGCAACGGTCTGTGACGATGCAGTTGCCCGCGACTCGCGGGTCCATCGTCGACCGCAACGGGCGACTCCTGGCGCACACCGACGACGCGCGGGCCCTGACCTTCCAGCCGAAGGCCGTCCGCGCGTCGATCGACACCGAGCACAAGAAGAACAACGCCGTGCCCGACGTCCCGACGCGACTCAAGGAGATCTCCGCGGGCGTGTCCGAGATGCTCGGCGGCAGCATCAGCCAGGAGGACCTGCTCACGCGGTTGACGTCCGACAAGGACTTCGTCTACCTCGCGCGCGCCATCACCCCCGAACTCGCGAAGTCCATCCAGGACAAGTTTCCGGAGGTCGGAGCCGAGAAGCAGAGCATCCGGGTGTACCCGGGCGGATCCCTTGCAGCCAACGTCGTCGGCGACGTGAACTACGACGGCAACGGGCTGATCGGTCTCGAATCGTCGCTCGAGCCCGTGTTGGCAGGTACCAACGGCACCGAGACGTTCGACCAGGGCCGTGACGGTGTGATGATTCCGGGCAGCAAACGGAACGTCCATCCCGCGAAGGACGGCGAGACCGTCCACTTGACTCTCGACTCCGACGTCCAGTGGTTTGTGCAGAGCCAGGTCAACATGGCGAAGAAGGCGTCCGGCGCGAACAACGTGTCGGTGGTCGTCATGGACAGTCGGACCGGGGAAGTCCTCGCGATGGCCAACGACGGCACCTTCGACGCGTCGAAGCCTCTCGACGAGCAGAAGGGCGCCGACCTGGGCAACCGGTCGGTGACGTCGCCGTTCGAGCCCGGATCGGTCAATAAGATCGTGACCGCCGCCGCGGCCCTCGAATACGGCGTGACCAATCCCGACGAGGTGCTGCAGGTTCCCGGATCGATCAAGATGTCGGGCATCACGGTGAACGACGCCTGGGCCCACGGCACGGCTCCGTACACGACGACCGGAGTGTTCGGCAAGTCGTCGAACGTCGGCACCCTCATGCTCGCGCAGCGGGTCGGGGAGCGGCGTTTCGCCGACATGCTGCAGCGCTTCGGGCTGGGCGCGATGACGGGAGTCGGCCTGCCGGGCGAGAGCCCCGGCGACGTTCCGGCGCTCAGTCAATGGTCCGGTGGCTCGTTCGCGAACCTCCCGATCGGCCAGGGTCTGTCGATGACCCTGCTGCAGATGACCTCGATGTATCAGGCGATCGCCAACGGCGGTGTCCGGATTCCGCCGCGCATCATCACCGGCGGTGAGAAGCCCGACTCGGTGCGGGTGGTCTCTCCCAAGACGGCCGACACGGTCCGCGACATGTTCCGCGCCGTGATGCAGAACGACGACGACGGCAATCAGCAGGGGACCGGCGCGAAAGGCGCCATCGCCGGCTACCAGACGTCGGGCAAGACCGGAACCGCTCAGCAGGTGGACCCGGCCTGCAATTGCTACTCGAAGTCCAGCTACAACATCACCTTCGCCGGGATCGCTCCGGCGGACGACCCGCGGTACGTCGTCGGCATCATGATGGACAACCCGGTTCGCAGCTCGGACGGCTCGGGCGGTCAGTCGGCGGCACCGCTGTTCGCCACGATCGGCGCGTGGCTGCTGCAGCACGAGCGCGTGCCGTACTCGGCCCAGCCCGCACCGCGTCTGCGCCTGCAGGCCTGACCGGTTCTGTCGGACGGCCACGGTAGATTCATCTGTCGAGAACGCGCACGATCGATCTGTCGTGCGCGGAGCACCACAGGAAGAGGTCTTCGAGTGAGCACAGGAGCGGACGCCCCGCACAACGGGTTCCGACCGGCCACCGAGCCGGTGCTGTTGTCGCAGCTCGGAGCGCTGTCCGGTGCATCGCTCGACGGCCCGGACATTCAGGTCTCCGGGATCACGCTGCGCGCGCAGGCCGCCGGTGCGGGAGACGTGTTCGCCGCGATGGCGGGGACCAGGACGCACGGCGCGACCTACGTGAGTCAGGCGGAGGCGGCGGGGGCCGTAGCGGTGTTCACCGACCCGGCAGGCCTCGAGACGGTCCGCGGAGTCGGTTCGACGCTTCCGGTGCTCGTCCACCCTGAGCCGCGCAGTGTGCTTGGTGCAGTGTCGGCGCGCGTGTACGGGGACCCGTCGTCGAAACTGACTCTCATCGGCATCACCGGGACGTCCGGCAAGACCACAACGTCGTACCTGGCGGAGTCGGCGCTGCGGGCGGCGGGCAAGAGCGTCGGACTCGTCGGGACGACGGGATCGAGGATCGACGGTGAGCCGATCCCGAGCGACCTCACCACGCCCGAAGCGCCCGACCTCCAGCGGCTGCTCGCGGTGATGCTCGAACGCGGCGCGGACGCCGTCGTGATGGAGGTGTCGAGTCACGCGCTGTCGCTCGGTCGCGTCGACGGCTGCCGATTCGCGGTCGGAGTGTTCACCAACCTGTCGCAGGATCACCTCGACTACCACAAGACGATGGACGAGTACTTTGATGCGAAGGCACGGCTGTTCGCATCAGACTCGCCCAATCGCGCGGCGCGCACAGTGATCTGCGTCGACGACGAGTGGGGTGCGCGGATGGCCCGGATAGCGTCCGACGGCGGTCACCCGACAGTCACCGTGTCGACCGGGGAGACGCCCGGCGACTGGCATGTCTCGGCAGTGATCAGCGACCTGCAGGGGAGCCAGCGGGTGTCCGCTGTGGGCCCGGACGGCGCGGCCCACGACATCCTCGTCCCGCTTCCCGGCGCCTACAACGTCGCGAACGCCCTCGTCGCGCTCGCCGCCGTCGACGCAGCCGGTGTCGACGTGGACGTCGCGATCGAGGGGCTCGCCCACGTGGCCGTGCCCGGACGTGTCGAGAAGGTCGATCGCGGGCAGGACTTCCTCGCAGTCGTCGACTACGCGCACAAGCCGGCTGCCGTCGAAGCGGTGCTCGCGACCCTCGCCGCGGACACAGACGGGCGTATCGCCGTCGTCTTGGGTGCGGGTGGGGACCGCGACACCGAGAAGCGTCCCCTGATGGGTGCGGCCGCCGTGCGAGCGGCCGATCTGGTGATCGTCACTGATGACAATCCGCGGTCGGAGAATCCGTCGACGATCCGCGCGGCAGTCGTCGCTGGGGTGGAAGGAGTGCCTGCTGCCCAGCGCAGGGCGTCGGACGTTCGGGAGATCGGTGATCGACGTGCCGCGATCACCGCCGCCGTCGAGTGGGCACGGTCCGGCGACGTCGTCCTCGTCGCGGGCAAAGGACACGAGACCGGGCAGGAGATCAACGGGGTGAAGCATCCCTTCGACGACCGCACCGTGCTCGGCGAAGCGCTCGAATCGATCTCCGGCGACGCCTTGCTGCGCGTTATGGTCGCCGAGTCCGGAGCCGATGTGCCCGCGGCCAAGCGGTTGCTTCGCGCGATGGTGGCGGTCGCCGCGGACTCGGGCGCCGGCAGCGCTCACCGCTCCGGTGACTCGGCTCGAACGTGGGCGGTGTTCGGCGAGCTCGCCGACGCCGACGGAGCCGATGACAACAGTCGGGCGGTGGACCACGACGGGTTGGGTCGACAGGCAGTCCGCGTCGCAGTGGACAAAATCATCGCGGTCGGCGAGTCACGTGTGGTCCGGGCCCTGCATCAGGGGGCGGTCATGGAGGGGTCGTGGGGCGACGAGGCCGCATTCGTCGGGACACCGGCGGAGGCCGTCGACCACATGCGCACCGCGCCGGGCTACCGGCCGGGACCGGGCGACGTGGTGGTGGTCGCCGGACCGGACGACCTCGCACCCGCACTGATCGATTTCTGGCAGAACGAGCTCCACCTGCAGGTTCGTCGCGTCCAAGTGTGACGTCCGACGCGCGACCGCCTACCGGGTGCCCTCATTCAGGGCCTTCACAGGCTAGATTCAGTAGTCAAAGTTCTCTCGACGAGTGAGGATTCATCAGCTGTGACCCAGATTCTGATCGCCGGAGCGATCTCGCTGGCGGTGTCGATTCTGTTGACCCCCGTGCTGATCAAGGTGTTCTCCCGCCAGGGATTCGGCCAGGAGATTCGCGACGAGGGGCCCGAGAGCCACAAGGCCAAGCGCGGCACCCCGTCCATGGGTGGCGTCGCCATCATCACCGCGCTGTGGGCCGGTTACCTCGGCGCCCACCTCGTCGGCCTGATCGGCAACGGGCAGGGGCCGAGCGCTTCTGGACTGCTGGTGCTCGGGCTCGCGACCGCACTGGGTCTTGTCGGCTTCCTCGACGACTTCATCAAGATCCGCAAGCAGCGAAATCTCGGTCTGAACAAGACTGCGAAGTCGGTCGGCCAGTTCCTCGCCGCAATCATCTTCGGCATCCTCCTGCTGCAGTTCCGCAACGGCGCCGAATTGACGCCCGCGAGCGAGCACCTCTCGTACGCGCGCGACATCAACGTCATCTCGTTGACGGCGGTCGGCTTCGTGTTCTTCTGCTGGCTGGTGGTGGCGGCGTGGTCGAACGCGGTCAACTTCACTGACGGCCTCGACGGCCTCGCCGCGGGATCGGCCGCGATGGTGATGGGCTCGTATGTCCTCATCACGTTCTGGCAGTTCCGCCAGTCGTGCGAGCTGCTCGGCGTGTCCGACGACAAGGCGGGCTGCTACCAGGTCCGTGACCCCCTTGATCTCGCGGTCGTCGCGGTCGCGGCAGGCGGCGCGTGCCTCGGTTTCCTCTGGTGGAACGCCGCTCCCGCGAAGATCTTCATGGGTGACACGGGCTCCTTGGCACTCGGCGGTCTGATCGCGGGACTGTCGATCACCACGAAGACAGAGCTTCTCGCCGTTGTCCTGGGCGCACTGTTCGTCGCCGAGATCATCTCGGTGGTCGTACAGATCGCGTTCTTCCAGACGACCGGCAAGCGCGTGTTCCGCATGGCACCGTTCCACCATCACTTCGAGTTGGGCGGTTGGGCCGAGACGACGGTCATCATCAGGTTCTGGCTCCTCACCGCCATCGCCTGTGCGCTCGGCTTGACGTTGTTCTACGGCGAGTTCCTCTCGCTGCAGAGCTGACGAACCGATGAGTGCGCAGCAGTCGGAACTGAACCTCGCGGGCAAGCGTGTCCTGGTCGCCGGGGCGCGGGCGACCGGTCTCGCGGTGCTGAATCTGCTCGACGAGCAGAACGCCCGGGTCACCATGCTCGACACCAAGTTCGCCCACGGCGGGACCGATCCCGACCTCGCCGGGCGCGGTGTCGCAATGGTCGGCCCCGATGCGTTCGACGTCGACGGCGTGGTCAGTGCGCCGCCGGACATCGACTTGATCGTCGTGTCGCCCGGTTTCCGGCCGGACGATGCGTTGCTGGTGGCCGCGGCCGCTGCGGGCATTCCGGTGTGGGGCGACGTCGAACTGGCGTGGCGCGCCGATCAGGCCGGCATGTACGGCCCGCCGCGCACCTGGCTCGTGATCACCGGCACCAACGGCAAGACCACCACCACGTCCATGGCGGAGGCGATCGTCGAAGCCTCGGATCGGGCAGTCCTCGCGTGCGGCAACATCGGGCTGACCGTCGCCGATGCGCTCCGCGCGACGCCACGGGCCGACATCCTGTGTGTCGAGATGTCGTCGTTCCAACTGCACTGGGCGCCATCGGTGCGCCCGGCGGCGGGTGTGGTGCTCAACGTCGCCGACGATCATCTCGATTGGCACGGGTCGTTCGATGCGTACGCCGCCGCAAAACAGCAGGCGCTGCTCGGCGACGTGGCGGTCGTCGGTCTCGATGACGCCGTCGCCTCGGGTCTCCCGGCAGGGGAGCAGTCCCGGCGCATCGGCTTCACGCTGGCCGTGCCGCAGACCGGCCAGCTCGGCGTCGTGGACGGGATGCTCGTCGACAATGCGTTCGCCGCCGTCGCAGTGCCGCTCATCGCCGTCGATCGCATCCGGCCCGCAGGTCCGTCCGGGCTGTTCGACGCGTTGGCCGCGGCCGCCGTCACCCGTGCGATCGGGATCGATCCGGAGGCCGTCGAGCGCGGTCTGATCGGCTTCTCGCCTGCAGCGCACCGTGGCCAGATCGTTGCGCGGATCAACACGACCGGGTTCGTCGACGACTCGAAGGCCACGAACCCGCACGCCGCGCAGGCTGCGGTGTCGGGCTATGAGCGAGTGGTGCTCATCGCAGGCGGCCTGCTGAAAGGCGCACCGGTCGACGACCTGATCGCACACAACAAGCGCCGTTTCGCGGGAATCGTCGCGATTGGCACGGATCGCGACACCATTATGGACGCGATTGCGCGACACGCCCCAGAAGTCCCAGCAGTCACAGTATTCACAAGGGACGATGGTTCGGTGATGACTCAGCGGACTGATGGCGGCATTTCGGCCATCGCAGCGACCGGTGCTTCGAGCGCCGACGCGGTGATGGCGCAGGCGGTATCGGCCGCCTGGCAGTTGGCAGAGGCAGAACAGGCGGACTCCGGTCGTGCCGTGGACGCGGTGCTGTTGGCGCCCGCGGCCGCGTCGCTCGACATGTTCGCCAGTTACGGCGCGCGGGGCGATTCGTTCGCGACCGCATCGCTGGCCCTCGCCGACTCCGTCGCAGACCGATGAGCAGTCGAGACCGGAGAGACGGCCGTGATCGTCGAGATCGGCGTCGAAAGCGCTCGACCACGGCAGAGCCTGGCGTCTCGACGAACGCCGAGGAGAAAGACCACACGCCCGTCGACTCCGAAACGGAGGCGGACGCCCCGGACTCACCGGCAGTCGACCACGGTTCGAACGGGTCGCCGGCTCCGGACATCCTCGATGCAGATGCCGACGCCGCCGGGGATTCGGCTGACGACGGCCGCGCTCAGGAGACGGCACGGCGGCTGAACCTGTCGATGTCCTCGTTCGACGTCCGTGCAGTGATCGGTACCGTGCGGCAGGGCATTGGCAATCTTGTCGGCCGACCGTTGACGTCGTTCCACATGGTGCTGTCGCTGACGGTGATCCTGACAGTTCTCGGCCTCCTGATGGTGCTGTCGGCGTCGTCGGTCGACGGATACTCGAAAGACGGTTCGGCGTACGGGATGTTCACGACGCAGGCGATGTTCGTCGCGCTCGGCTTCGTGGGCTTCTACCTGGCGATGCGAGTGTCGCCCGCCGCGTTGCAGCGGCTCTCGTTCCCACTGGTCCTCGTCTCCTTGTTCCTGCTCATCATGGTGATGATCCCCGGCGTCGGCGTGCAGGGCGGTGGAGCGAAACGGTGGATCGAGATCGGAGGGCTCACTCTTCAGCCGTCCGAGGTCGCGAAGGTCGCACTGTGTCTCTGGGGCGCGAGCATTCTCGCCCATAAGCGACCCGGCGGGACTTTCAGCAAGGAACTCCTCCTCCCGCTGCTGCCGGTCGCCGCGGTGATGGCGTTCCTCGTGGCCATCCAGCCGAACCAGTCGACGATGATGATCCTGGTCATGATCGTGGGCGTTCTCCTCGTCTTCGCCGGGCTGCCGGGGCGGATCGTCGCGTCGTTCGCGTTCTTCGGCGCCATCGGGTTCGTCGCCTTCGCCTTTGTCGAGGAGTACCGCGCTGCTCGAGTGTTCAGTTTCCTCGGCGGTGCGCAGGACGTACTCGGCGGGGGCTACCAGGCGAATCAAGCCAAATTCGCTCTCGCCGACGGCGGGATCTTCGGCAAGGGACTCGGTCAGGGCACTGCGAAGTGGAACTACCTTCCCAACGCGCACAACGACTTCATCTTCGCCATCATCGGCGAAGAGCTCGGGCTGATCGGGGCGCTCAGCGTCGTCATCCTGTACGTCCTGCTCGGCTGGGTGGGAATGCGGATCGCACGACGTTCGGCGGACCCGTTCCTCCGACTGCTGTCGGTGACGATCACCGTGCTGTTCCTCGCGCAGGCGTTCATCAACATCGGCTACGTGATCGGTCTGCTGCCCGTCACCGGCATCCAGTTGCCGATCCTCTCGTACGGCGGCACGTCGGCGTTGACGATGCTCGCGATGCTAGGGCTGCTCGCGAACGCCGCGCGCCACGAACCCGCCGCCGTCACCGCGCTGACTCGGCCGAAGCCGAAGGGCCTCGCGCGGCTCCTGCGTCTGCCGGTTCCGCAGGCCTACAGACCTCCACGCGCCGCCGTGAGCAGGAGTCGCCGCGAGCGACGCCGCCCGGCGCCGTCGGCTGACCGCCGCCGACCGGCGCCCGCCCGGTCGTCTCGAGTCCGGCGTCCCGTCGCAGGCAGCGGGTCGACGTCTGTCCGGTCCGGCGAGATCCACTATCCTGGCAGCCAGCCGGGAGCGTTCCGACGTGAACAGCCGCGCCAGCCTCGGTCGGCTGCGGCGAGAGCGGAACGATCACGACGCAGCGGCGCAGACACGTCGTCGCGAGCACGGCCGACGAGGCGGAACGAAGGGGAGACCAGGCGCCGGTGAGCAAGAACAGAGAGACCGGCAGGCCGCTGTCCGTCGTCGTGGCAGGCGGGGGCACGGCGGGACACATCGAGCCTGCACTCGCCGTCGCCGATGCAGTCCGTCAGCTCGACCCGACGGCGCGGATCACGGCACTCGGCACCACCCGTGGACTGGAGACGAAAATCGTCCCCGAACGCGGATACGACTTGAAGTTGATCCCGCCCGTGCCGCTGCCCCGCAAGCCCGGTCTGGAACTGGCCAAGACGCCGTGGCGTGTTCTGCGTTCGGTTCGCGCGACCCGCAAGGTGTTCGCGGAGGTCGACGCCGATGTGGTCGTCGGCTTCGGCGGCTACGTGGCCCTGCCGGCCTATCTCGCGGCTCGGTCGACGTTCCGCGGATCGTCTCGACTGCCGGTGGTGATCCACGAGGCCAACGCGAGTGCGGGTGTCGCCAACAAGGTGGGCGCCAAGGTCGCCGATCGTGTCCTCGCGGCCGTGCCCGACTGCGGGCTCGCAGGTGCAGAGGTCGTCGGCATCCCCGTCCGGGGAGCGATCACCGGCCTCGATCGGCCCGCCGTCCGTGCACAGGCCCGCCAGTTCTTCGGGCTGGACGCGGATGCGCCCACGCTGCTGGTGTTCGGCGGCTCGCAAGGCGCACAGCGTCTCAATGAGGCGGTAGCGCCCGCCGCGGGCGCCCTGGGCGACGCCGGAGTGGGAGTGCTCCATGCGTATGGACCCAAGAACTCGATCAGTCCGGTCTCGCCCGAGGGCGCACCGGCCTACGTCGGCATCAGTTACCTGAACCGGATGGACCTCGCCTACGCCGCTGCTGACCTGGTGATGTGTCGGTCGGGTGCGATGACGGTCGCCGAGATCTCAGCGGCCGGACTGCCTGCCGTGTACGTTCCGCTGCCGCACGGCAACGGCGAACAGCGACTCAATGCGCTGCCCGTCGAGAAGGTCGGCGGATGCCTGATCGTCGGCAACAACGACGTGACTCCGGAGTGGGTCGCCGAGCAGATCCCGGCGTTGATCACCGACGCGGATCGGCTGGCCACGATGGGAGCGGCCGCGGCATCGGTCGGTCACCGCGACGCGGCCGTCGCCGTCGCCACCGCAGCACTGGAACTCGCGACCGAGAGAAGAATCCGATGAGCGCGCCGTCGCCGCAGCTGCCCGAACAGCTCGCCCGTGTACACATGGTCGGCATCGGCGGCGCCGGGATGTCCGGACTGGCCCGCATCCTCCTCGCGCGGGGCGGAAGCGTGTCGGGTTCGGATGCCAAAGACTCCCGTGGGATTCTTGCGCTCCGGACGCGGGGCGCCCAGGTCACGGTGGGCCACGACCCGTCTGCGCTGGACGTGCTGGACGGCGGTCCGACCGTTGTCGTGACCACCCACGCCGCGATCCCCAAGGACAATCCGGAACTCGTCGAGGCGCGCAGGCGCGGGATCCCGATCCTGTACCGCCCGCAGGTTCTCGCGCTCCTGATGGAGGGGCACCGGACCCTGTTGATCTCCGGCACACACGGGAAGACGTCGACAACGTCGATGTCGGTCGTCGCGCTGCAGCACTGCGGCAGCGACCCGTCGTTCGCGGTCGGTGGTGAGCTCAACGAGTCGGGCACCAATGCGCACCACGGCAGCGGTGGAGTGTTCGTGGCCGAGGCCGATGAGAGCGACGGCTCGCTGCTCGAGTACACCCCGGACATCGTCGTGGTCACCAACATCGAAGTGGATCACCTCGACTTCTTCGGCACCGAACAGGCGTACGTCGAGGTCTTCGACAAGTTCGTCGCGCTGATCCGTCCCGGTGGCGTCCTGGTGCTGTGCCTCGACGATCCCGGCTCGGCTGCGCTCGGCGGACGTGTCGCCTCCACGCTGACCGATCGAGGAGTCGCAGTGCTGGGATACGGCGCGGGTGACCACGCCGACTCGGCGCCGGATGTGCCGCTGGTGGCCGAACTCCTCGAGGTGACTCCGCGTGGGGCGGGCAGCACCACCGCGGTCCGACTCTCGCCGCCGGTCGCACCGACCGTGATGGAGAGGTCGCTGGACGTGACCCTGCCGGGACGGCACATGGCGCTCAATGCGCTCGGTGCGCTCGTGGCGTGTGTGAGCACCGGCCAACCGGTCGATGCCGTCGCTGACGGGATCGAGAGTTTCGGCGGCGTGCACCGGCGGTTCGAGTTCCGCGGCCGCGAGCGGGAGGTCGACGTCTATGACGACTACGCACACCATCCGACCGAAGTCCGCGCCGTGCTGTCGGCGGCGCGCGACGTGGTCCGGCACGGATCGGGTCGTGTGATCGCCGTCTTCCAGCCGCATCTGTACTCGCGCACTGCCGAGTTCGCCGCTCAGTTCGCCGAGGCGCTCAGTCTCGCCGATGAAGTGCTCGTCGCTGATGTGTACGGCGCTCGCGAGGCGCCGCAACCTGGAGTGAGCGGCCTGCTGATCTCCGACGCGGTGACGGCGCCGTCCGAGTTCGTGCCGAACATGTCTGCGATCCCCGGCGCGGTGGCCGCGCGTGCACGACGTGGCGATCTGGTTCTGACCATCGGAGCCGGCGACATCACGATGCAGGCGGCGTCGATCCTGTCGGCGCTGGCAGAACAGTAATGGCCGACGGCGACGAGCGTCGTCGACGCCGACGTCGAGGTTCCGACCGCGACAGCGGTCGGCGACCGAGCAAGGCGACCGTGATTCTGGTGATCCTCGGTGTGCTCGGACTTGTCGGGGGAGCAGTCGCGGTCGCGTACTATTCGCCTCTGATGTCGGTTCGTTCGGTCGATGTGGTCGGGACCGCGGCCGTCGACCGCAACGAGGTGCTGCGCCTGGCGAACGCACCCCAGGGTGTCCCCCTTCTCCAGGTCGACACCGGTGCGATCGCGGATCGGATCGCGGTGCTGCCCGCGGTCGAGGAGGTCAAGGTGGAGCGAAGCTATCCGTCCACGCTGACCATCGAGGTCACCGAGCGGACGCCGGTCGCCACTCTCGATTGGCAGGGCGGAGTCGGCGTGATGGACCGACTCGGAATGGTCTACCTGACCTTCGCCGACCGGAAAGCGGTGCCGAAGGCGTTCGCTCGACTGCCGATTCTGGCGGTTCCGAATCCCGGATCGAAGGATCCGGCGACTCTGGCGGCGCTGACGGTCGCGCAGGAGTTGCCGGAGTGGCTCCGGTCTCGGACGACGACGATCGAAGCGTCGTCGCCGGCCGACATCACCCTCGTCATGGCGTCGAAGCGTCGCGTGATCTGGGGTGATGCAGAACGGACCGACGACAAGGCCGAGGCGCTGCAGAGCGCGTTGAAGGTGAATGGGGACACCTACAACGTGTCGAGTCCGGAGTTTCCCGCGGTGAGCTGAGATTTCGCAGCGAACAATCTGCGACACGCCCACGTGCCTTACCCGGCACATCTGCACGCAATCAATACCGTTGTCATCAAGTGTTACGTACTTGACATAACTATAACCCTTTGGTTTAGCTTTAGGGTTTGAATTCAGGACTAGGAAAGGCATCATGACGCCACCCCACAACTACCTGGCTGTCATCAAGGTCGTCGGCATCGGCGGCGGTGGTGTCAATGCCGTCAACCGGATGATCGAGCAGGGTCTCAAGGGTGTTGAGTTCATCGCCATCAACACCGACGCTCAGGCGCTCCTGATCTCCGACGCCGACGTCAAGCTCGACATCGGCCGCGACTCGACCCGTGGACTCGGCGCAGGCGCGAACCCCGAGGTGGGTCGTGCGGCCGCCGAAGACGCGCGCGACGAGATCGAAGAGCTGCTCAAGGGTGCGGACATGGTCTTCGTGACCGCAGGTGAGGGAGGCGGCACCGGCACCGGTGGCGCACCCGTCGTCGCGTCGATCTCTCGCAAGCTCGGCGCGTTGACCGTCGGCGTGGTCACGCGCCCGTTCTCGTTCGAGGGCAAGCGCCGCGGTGGGCAGGCAGATGCCGGCATCACTGCTCTGCGGGAGTCGTGCGACACGCTGATCGTCATTCCGAACGATCGTCTCCTGCAGCTCGGCGACTCCAACCTGTCGCTGATGGACGCGTTCCGCAGCGCCGACGAGGTGCTCCTCAACGGTGTCCAGGGCATCACCGACCTGATCACCACGCCCGGCCTGATCAATGTCGACTTCGCTGACGTGAAGGGCGTCATGAGCGATGCCGGCAGCGCGCTCATGGGAATCGGCGCCGCGCGGGGCGACGGTCGTGCGAGCAAGGCGGCTCAGGCCGCGATCAACTCGCCACTGCTCGAGGCGTCGATGGAGGGCGCGCGTGGTGTTCTGATCTCGATCGCAGGCGGCAGCGACCTCGGCCTGTTCGAGATCAACGATGCCGCGTCGCAGGTCCAGGAGGCTGCGCACGAAGAGGCGAACATCATCTTCGGCACCGTGATCGACGACAACCTCGGCGACGAGGTGCGCGTGACCGTGATCGCGGCCGGTTTCGACGGTGGAACGCCGCGCAAGAAGGTCGATGCGCCCGCGGTGTCGAACCGGAGCCAGGTGGCGGCCGCGAGTTCCGGCGAGGTCTCGACCCCGGCGGCGAAGGATCCGCTGTTCGGCAGCGAGCGGGAGAAGCCGGGCAACCCGTTCGGCGACCCGGCTCCGCGCCGCAACTCGCTGCGCTTCGACGACGATGACGTCGACGTTCCCGACTTCATGAAGTGACCGTGGCGTACACGGTCCGTCGTGCCGTGACCACGCGGGCCGGTGGGGTCTCGCAGTCGCCGTACGACTCGTTCAACCTGGGCGACCACGTGGGCGACGATCCCGTCGCAGTCGCGGAGAATCGGGCGCGCCTGGCCCGCGATCTGGGTGTGGGTCCGGATCGGGTGGTCTGGATGGAGCAGGTCCACAGTCGTACCGTGACCGTCGTCGACGGACCGGTCGCCGAGCCGGTTCCGGTGACCGACGCGCTCGTCACGTCGCGAACCGATCTGGCACTCGCTGTGCTCACCGCCGACTGCGTGCCGATCCTGCTCAGCGATGACGAGGCCGGCGTGATCGCCGCCGTCCACGCCGGGCGCGTCGGCGCTCGGATCGGCATCGTGCCCGTCGTTCTCGAGGCGATGATGGATCTCGGGGCCAGGGCCGATCGAATCGGCGCGTTCCTCGGGCCCGCCGCCAGTGGTGATCGCTACGAGGTGCCCAGTGCGATGCAGGCCGACGTGGAGAAGCACCTCCCCGGCAGCGCGTGCCGCACCAGCAAGGGAACCGCGGGACTCGATCTGCGTGCAGGCATCCGTCGCCAACTGCTCGATGCCGGTGTCGGAGGCGTAGCCGTCGATCCGCGCTGCACGATCGACGACCTGTCACTGTTCAGTCACCGACGCGGAGCGCCGACCGGGCGCATCGCATCGGTCGTCTGGATGGACTCCTCCGCCGCACAGGGGCGCGAGTGACGGATTCCCGACGTGACGCGCTGTCGGCGGCACTGAGCGCGGCGCAGACGCGGGTGGCCGACGCCACCCGTGCTGCGGGACGCGCCGACGGTGACGTCACGCTGCTTGTCGTCACCAAGTTCTTCCCGGCGTCGGACGTTGTGCATCTGCTCGACCTGGGTGTGCGCGAGGTGGGGGAGTCGCGTGAACCGGAGGCCGGCCGCAAACTGGCCGAGGTGTCCGCTGCGCGTCCTGACGTCTCGTTCGACGCCGACATGATCGGCACGGTGCAGCGTAAGAAAGCACGGTCGGTCGCGCGATGGGCGCGTCGAGTGCATTCGGTCGACTCGCTGGACTTGATCGACGCCTTCGGCGGTGCCGCGGCTCGGTGCCGCGATGAGGGTGAACGGACCTCGCCTCTCGGTGTGCTGCTGCAGTTGAGCCTCGACGGTGACCCCTCACGTGGTGGCCTCGTCGAGGCCGATCTCGCAGATGCCGCGGATCGCGTCGCCTCCCATGATGCGCTGTGCTTGGAGGGCCTCATGGTGATCGCGCCACTCGACATCGAGGCCGGAGCCGCAATGCAGCAGGCAGCGGCGGTGCGGGAGCGCTTCATCGTCTCGCATCCGGAGGCTCGAGAGTTCTCAGCCGGCATGTCAGGTGACCTCGAAGAGGCGATTGCAGCCGGATCGACATGTGTGCGTGTCGGAACCGCGATCATGGGTCCGCGACCGATACTCTCTCTCTAGTCACATTGGTCCCAACAGAACCACCTGGACCAACTGGCAACAACTTCCACACGGATCACGCGCATCTCGAGAAAGGCTTCCGATGACGACGATGCAGAAGTTCAAGGCATATTTCGGCATGGTGCCTCCGAACGAGTACGACGACGACTACTTCGACGGTCCGTCCGACGGCGAGCCCAGCGCTCGTGAGCGGACGTACATGGAGAAGTACCGTTCGAACTCGCTGCGCGAGGAGCCCTTCTACGAGGACGACGACTACCGCGCGTCGGAGTTCCGAGGGGAGTACCGTGACGCGGGCTACCGTGAACCCGAGTACGCCGATGCAAACCTGCGTGAACCCGTCATGCACGACGGCGGTCGTTTCGAGGGCTCGCGCGGCTACGCCCCGCGCTCGGAGCGTCCGTATGTCGCGGCACGCCGCGCGGAGGCCCCGCGCCGCCTCGCCGATGAGGCGCCGCTCCGTTCGCGCCTCGAACCCCTCGAGCGGCCGTCGGGTCTGCAGGTGCGCGGAGCGAATGCCATTGCGCCGGAGCCCCGCATGGACGTCGATGCCGTCGCCGACACCGCGGCCAAGATCACGACGCTGCGTCCCGCCGACTACTCGGAGGCCCGAACCATCGGTGAGCGCTACCGTGACGGCAATCCGGTCATCATCGACCTCGCCGACATGAGCAACGACGATGCCAAGCGACTGGTGGACTTCGCTGCTGGGCTCGCCTTCGCGGTGCGCGGCTCGCTCGAGAAGGTCGCCACCAAGGTGTTCCTGCTCTCGCCCGCGGGCATCGACGTGAGCCCCGAACAGCGTCGACGGATCGCCGAGACGGGATTCTCCAACCAGTCCTGAGCGACCTCTCGCCCTGACGCCCACGCCGCGTCGAACCGCCTCCTCCGGCGGGTCGACGCGGCGTTGTCGTCTGACATCAGGCACGATTGACAGGTGACATCGTTTCTGTGGATCCTCTATTTCGCGCTGTTCGTCTACACGTTGCTCCTGCTCGGCAGGCTCGTGGTGGAGATGGTGCAGTCGTTCGCGCGTCGTTGGCGACCCAAGGGGCCGTCGGTGGTGATCATCGAGGTCGTGTTCATGCTGACCGATCCGCCCGTCAAGCTTCTGCGCCGGCTGATTCCGCCGCTCAATCTCGGCGCTGTGCGTCTGGACCTGTCTCTCATGATCATCCTGATTCTGGTCGCGATCGGCATGCAGGTGACTCAGCATTTCGCGGTCGCATCCGGACTGTAGATCGACCGAGTCGAAGCTGTCGAACAATTGTTCCCGTTCTCTGTTGAATAGGAAATACTGATTCACCGAGTGTGGCGGTAACCGGGGGCAGTGGAATGCAGATCACACGAACGTGATGCCGCCCCGAGTGCCGGGGCGGCCGGGTCGAGCATCCTCGAAGGTCTCTGACGTGGGCTTTGGCGCGGTCAGGCCCCCTGGATCGCACTGATCGGTGCAGTGGCGCGTGGCGGATGACAAAACGATCGAGATTGTATTTCGAACGGGTAGAGCCTGTGGATGAAACTTGGTCCTGGAGTGACGAGATGACACGCTAGTGACGTAGTGGTACTGGTATTAATGGAATTGCGATGGAAACTCCGTCGCATCGAACGTGTTCGCTCACGCGGACTGCATGTACTCGACGCAGGACATACGGACTCGAAGCCGACCGGATTCGAGTGAGATGTAAAAGGGGAACCGAAATGCGGCTGACACCGGCTGATGTGCACAACGTGGCGTTCAGCAAACCGCCGATCGGTAAGCGTGGCTACAACGAGGACGAGGTCGACCAGTTCCTCGACTTCGCCGAGGCGGAGCTTGCACGGTTGATCGACGAGAACAACGACCTCAAGCAGCGCGTCTCCGAACTCGAGACAGAACTGGCGGAGGCCCGTGCCAAGGGTGGCGCCGACCGTACCCAGGCGTTCTCGGCTCCGGCGCCCGCGCCGGTCCCCGAGCCCGCTCCTGTCGCTGCCGCTCCCGTCGTCAACGACGAGGAGGCGCACGGTCGCGCCGCACGCGTTCTCGCCCTCGCTCAGGACACTGCTGACCGAGTGACCGGTTCTGCTCGTGCCGAGGCGGACAGTCTGTTGACCGACGCGCGCCAGCGCAGCGAGTTCATGGTGAACGAAGCGCAGGGCAACGCCGACGCGACGCTCGCCGACGCCCGTCAGCGCAGTGAGGCGCTTCTCGCCGATGCGCAGACCCGTGCCGAGGCTCAGGTCCGCCAGGCGCAAGAGCGTGCAGACTTCCTCCAGCGCGACGCCGAGCAGAAGCACACCGAGATCATGTCGACCATCAACCAGCAGCGTGGCGTGCTGGAGGGTCGCATCGAGCAGCTCAAGACCTTCGAGCGCGAGTACCGGACCCGCCTGAAGACCTACCTCGAGTCGCAGCTGGAAGAGCTGCAGCAGCGAGGCAGTGCCGCACCGGCCGACTCGACCCAGGCGCCGCAGGGTTTTGACGGCGGCTACCCGCAGAACTAGCGTGACCGCACCTTCGAACGCTGAACCGACGAGAGGACCTCGCTCGTGCTGACAATCGCCGTAGCGCTGACTCTCGTCGGTTTCGGCCTTCTCGTGTTCGCTCTCGTGAGCTCGAACTTCGCGCTCGCCATCGCATGCATCGTCGTGTGCGTGGTCGGCCTGGCCGTGCTCCTCATCGACACCATCCGGGCGGGCAAGCGCGGAGGGACGGGCGTCGACGACGAACCGTTGTTCACCATCCGCGGACGCGAGTCGTCCTCACGCGCGGAGCCGCTCGCGGACGACGACGTTGAGGAGCCCGTCGCAGACCGCACGCCGTCGTGGGACGCCGACCCCGAGCCGGAGGCCTCCGGACTGGGTTCGATCGTCTCCCCGGAGGCGCACGGAAGTCCGGTTCCGTTGGAGAAGCCGATCGACTCGGGTCGCCTGCCGACTTTCGACACCGGTCAGCAACCGCGTTTCGACACCGGCCAGCAGCCTCGTTTCGACACCGGCCAGCAGCCTCGTTTCGACACCGGCCAGCAGCCTCGTTTCGACACCGGCGAGCAGCCGCGTTTCGACGCCGGCCAGCAGCCTGTGGAAGCCGAGACCGGCGATGCGAACGATTACATTCGATCGGTCACGGGGCAGTTCCCGGCCGCATCCCAGACGGGCCGTATTCCGGCTGTCCAGTCGTATCAGCCGAACCCTCAGCCGCTCGAGACGTCGGACCCGATCACCGGCGGTCAGCCGCAGATCAACACCGACTCCGGGTACGTCGGGCGTCGTCGCCGCGTGGAGGGCGAATCGGACTCCGTCGTCGTCAACACACCTGATCCGTCGCTGCCCGCGATGAAGCTCGTGTACGGCGACGAGCCGGGCGACGCCGACTCGACCGGCGAACCGCGCAACGGGTAGACTCCGTCACGATCAAGCGATGATCCGGCCATCACCGGGGAGCATCCGGAAGAACAGGCGCGTGCGCCCCAGTAGAACCGGACGGGTAGGCCCGTCACAGCCGTAGATTCGAGAGGCGTCGCATTCCGGTGCGACGCAAGCGGGGTGGTACCGCGCGCATCGCATAGGTGAGCGTCCCCGTGCCGAGACACGCTGACATGTCAGCACTGGCACGAGGAGACACTGGTGAGCGACAACGCCCCCGACACTGACACCACGAGCACCGCACCGGTGTACCCGATCGTCGACCTGACGGGCGGCACCGGTCGCGGTGCTCCGTCGTTTCCGGACGTCGAGCAGCGGGTGCTGGACTTCTGGGCGTCGGACGACACCTTCAAGGCGTCGATCGCCAACCGCGACGACGCTCCCGAGTTCGTCTTCTACGACGGCCCGCCCTTCGCCAACGGTCTGCCGCACTACGGTCACCTGCTGACCGGC
Source organism: Gordonia malaquae (assembly GCF_037148075.1). Classification (NCBI taxonomy): domain Bacteria; kingdom Bacillati; phylum Actinomycetota; class Actinomycetes; order Mycobacteriales; family Gordoniaceae; genus Gordonia; species Gordonia malaquae. The sequence continues at coordinate 1,273,361 of NZ_JBBCUB010000001.1, forward strand.
TACGTCAAGGACGTGGTCCCGCGTTACCAGACCATGCGAGGCAAGAAGGTCGACCGGCGCTTCGGCTGGGACACGCACGGCCTGCCGGCCGAACTCGAAGCCGAGCGTCAGTTGGGGATCACCGACAAGTCGGAGATCGAGACCATGGGCGTCGAGAAGTTCAACGACTACTGCCGCGACTCGGTTCTGCGGTACACCGGCGAATGGCGTGACTACGTGACCCGCCAGGCCCGCTGGGTGGACTTCGACAACGACTACAAGACGCTCGATCTCGACTTCATGGAGTCGGTCATGTGGGCGTTCAAGCGGCTGCACGACAAAGGTCTGGTGTACCAGGGCTATCGTGTGCTGCCGTACTCGTGGTACGAGCAGACCCCGCTGTCGAATCAGGAGGCGAAGCTCGACGACGCCTACCGGATGCGCCAGGATCCGGCCGTGACCGTCACCATGCCGCTCACAGCTCCGGGTTCGCCGCTCGACGGAGTCAACGCCCTCATCTGGACGACGACACCCTGGACCCTGCCGTCGAACCTCGCGATCGCCGTTCATCCGGACGTCGAGTACTCCCATGTGCGCACAGCGGAGGGCGTCGACTATCTGCTGGCCACGGCCCTGGTCGGGGCGTACGCCAAGGAACTCGGCGAGGTGGAGACGATCGGCACGCACGTCGGACGCGAACTCGCGGATCTGACCTACACGCCGCCGTTCGACTTCTTCGCAGGACACCCGAACTCCCACCGCGTTCTGCTCGCGGACTACGTGACCACCGACAGTGGCACCGGCATCGTCCACCTCGCTCCCGCATTCGGTGAGGAGGACATGGACTGCGCGACCGCCAACGGCATCGAGGTGGTGCAGCCTCTCGATCCGGGTGGCAAGTTCACCTCGCAGGTCCCGCCGTACGAGGGTCTGATGGTGTTCGACGCGAACCCCGTCATCATCAAGGACCTCAAAGAAGCCGGCCGGATCCTCCGGCACGAGACGATCGAGCACTCGTACCCGCACTCGTGGCGGTCGGGCAAGCCGCTGATCTACATGGCCGTCCCGTCGTGGTTCGTGGCAGTCCAGCCGATCAAGGCGCGGATGTTGGAGCTGAACCAGGAGATCACCTGGTCGCCGTCGCACATCCGCGACGGCCAGTTCGGCAAATGGCTCGAGGGCGCCAAGGACTGGAACATCAGTCGCAACCGATTCTGGGGCGCACCGATCCCCGTGTGGGTGTCCGACGACCCGGAGTTCCCCCGTGTCGACGTGTACGGCAGCCTGGACGAGCTCGAGGCCGACTTCGGCGTTCGACCGACGAACATGCATCGGCCGTACATCGACGAACTGACTCGGCCGAACCCCGACGACCCGTCGGGACGGTCGACGATGCGCCGTGTCCCCGAGGTCCTCGACTGCTGGTTCGAGTCGGGCTCGATGCCGTTCGCGCAGGCGCACTATCCCTTCGAGAACACCGACTGGTTCGACGGTTCGGTCGAGAAGGGGATCCTGCCGCACAACCCGGGCGACTTCATCGTCGAGTACAACGGTCAGACGCGCGGCTGGTTCTACAACCTGCACGTTCTCGCGACCGCACTGTTCGACCGTCCGGCGTTCAAGACCGTCGCCGCTCACGGCATCGTGCTGGGCGACGACGGTCAGAAGATGAGCAAGTCCAAGCGCAACTACCCGGACGTCAACGAGGTGTTCGACCGCGACGGTTCCGACGCGATGCGCTGGTTCCTGATGGCGTCGCCGATCCTGCGCGGCGGCAATCTGGTCGTCACCGAGCGCGGCATCCGCGAGGGCGTCCGCCAGGCGCTGCTCCCGATGTGGAACGCCTACAGCTTCCTGCAGTTGTACGCGGATCGCCAGGCCACGTGGCGCACGGACTCGGAGAACGTCCTCGACCGCTACATCCTCGCCAAGCTTGCGGCGACGCGGGACGAGATGACCGAAGCCCTGGACGTCTACGACATCGCGGGTGCCTGCGAGAGCTTCCGCGAGTTCTGCGAGTCGCTCACCAACTGGTACGTCCGACGTTCGCGGGCACGTTTCTGGGCGGGCCAGGACTCCGATGCCGACGCGTTCGACACGCTGTACACGGTGCTCGAGGTGGCGGGCCGCCTGGCTGCGCCGCTCCTGCCGTTGGCGACCGAGGCCATGTGGCGCGGTCTCACCGGGGAGCGCTCGGTGCACCTGACCGACTGGCCCGCCGATGGCGAACTGCCCGCCGACGCCGATCTCGTGGCGGCGATGGACGAGATCCAGTCGGTCTGCTCGGTCGCCTCGAGCGTCCGCAAGGCGAACAAGCTGCGCGTGCGTCTGCCGCTGCCCGGTCTGACTGTCGCGTCCCCGACCGCTGAATTGATGGCGCCGTACGCGGACCTGATCGCGGACGAGATGAACGTGAAGAAGGTCGACCTGTCGACCGACGTCGACTCGTTCGGCAAGGTCGAGGTGGCGGTCAACGCTCGCGCGGCCGGACCCCGCATCGGCAAGGAGGTCCAACGGGCCATCAAGGCGGTCAAGTCGGGGAACTGGGAGTTCGCGACCAGTGCGGAGACCGGTGAGCAGATCGTCGTCGCCGACGGCATCGAACTGCGGGGAGAGGAGTTCTCCCGCAAGCTCGTCGCGGCATCGCCGGACTCGACGGCCGAGTTGCCGAGCGGCGCCGGACTCGTGGTGCTCGACACCGCCGTCACCCCGGAGCTCGAAGCGGAGGGCTGGGCCAAGGACCGCATTCGTGAACTGCAGGATGCCCGACGGAACCTCGGTCTGGAGATCTCGGATCGCATCGTCGTCCGGCTCGTGGTGCCGGAGGATCGGGTGGACACCGCCAGAACTCACGCTGCGATGATCGCAGGCGAAGTCCTCGCGACATCGTTCGACGTCGAGACCGGCGACGCTGCGGCGATCGAGCTCAACGACGGAGTCTCCGCCGACGTGACGAAGGCCTGACTGCCCGATGCTGGTTCTCGAACCCGCATAGGTACGCTTGCATGGTGACTTATCTGCGGTATGCGGCCCTCGGCGACTCCTTCACCGAAGGTGTCGGAGATGCCGATCCGGCCCTTCCGAACGGTGTCCGGGGGTGGGCGGATCGGGTCGCAGCCGTGCTGCACGCCGCGCAGCCGGAGGCACGGTACGTGAATCTGGCGATCCGTGGTCGCAAGCTCGTGCCGATCGTCGAGGAACAGGTCGACGCGGCGATCGCGCTCGGTCCGGACCTCGTCACGATCCACGCTGGAGGCAACGACCTGCTGCGCCTATCGGTAGACATCACCGCCCTCGCTGCGGTGTACGACGACGCGATAGGTCGCCTCAGGGCGACGGGTACGACAGTTGTGCTGTTCACGCCTCACGATCCGGGTGCGGCCGCGGGATTCCGGGCCTTGCGCGGACGGTTCGCGATTCTGGCGGAAGCGATGCGGGAGATCGCCGACCGTCATGACGCCGTGCTCGTCGACTACTGGCGACTCCGCGACTACGACGACGTCCGCCTCTGGAGCTTCGACCGACTGCACATGTCGGCCGCCGGGCACCAGCGAATGGCGATGGCGGTCCTCGACGCGCTCGGTGTGGACCACGACCTCCAGACGCTCGAACTGGCACCGCTGCCAGACCTGAGTACTGCCGAGCAGGCGCGCCAGGCACTGACCTGGGTCACCGGTTTCGCCGGACCATGGCTGGGCCGCCGCCTTCGTGGTGTGTCGAGTGGGGACACCCTCGCGCCGAAGTATCCGGACTGGTCTGTCCCACCGCAGTAGTACACGACCGATTCCTGCTCCCGGAGCGGGCCTGCGTCCAGTGGTGCCGCTCGCTTGAGGAGCGGGGAGGATTCGGCTCAGTCGGAGGAGGACTAAACTCTTCAGACATGCTCACCGACGACCTGGAACGATTGCAGCGTTGGGAAGACGCGGGCGCGCAGTGGTCGGTCGCGGCGCTACGAGCCGACTCGGTGACGATCTCACTGCTGCGGTGCGACGGTGGGGAAGAGGTCGACCGCTTCACGTCGACCGATCCGCGCGTCCTGGCACTCTGCCGCGAACGGTGACCGCAGAACGCAGCTCGCGGTGGGTGTTCCACATCGACATGGACGCGTTTTTCGCCTCGGTGGAACAACTGACCCGGCCGACGCTCGCCGGGCGTCCAGTCCTCGTCGGCGGAAGCGGTGGACGCGGTGTCGTCGCAGGCGCCAGTTACGAAGCCCGAGCGTTCGGCGCGCGTTCCGCCATGCCGATGCATCAAGCGCGGCGTCTCGTCGGACCGTCCGCCGTGGTTCTGCCGCCGCGTATCGACGTGTACCGCGTCGTCAGCGCGCGAGTGTTCGGCATCGTTCGAGAGTTCGCGCCCGTCATCGAGACGTTGTCGTTCGACGAGGCGTTCGGGGAGCCGACGGAGCTGCAGGGGGCCACCGTCGACGACGCTGCGGACTTCGCCCGCAGCATGCGGGCTGCGATACGTGACACAACGGGACTGGCGGCCTCCGTCGGATTCGGGACCGGCAAACAGATCGCGAAGATCGCGTCCGGATTGGCGAAACCCGACGGACTTCGAGTGATCGAACCGAGTCGTCAACTCGAGTTCCTGCAGGAACTCCCGGTCCGGAAACTGTGGGGGATCGGGCCGGTGTCCGGCGACCGTCTCGCGCGCCTGGGCGTGGAGACGATCGGGGACCTAGCCGCGATGTCGGACGCCGAAGTCGCCTCCGTGCTCGGCGGCACCGTCGGCCCCGCCCTGCATCAACTCGCCAAAGGGATCGATCATCGACCAGTCGCCGAACGCGCCAGTGCGAAGCAGATCAGTGCAGAATCGACCTTCGCCACCGACATCATCGACCTCGTCGGTCTGCGCGCCGCGGTACTGGCTGCCGCAGCCGATGCGCATCGCCGGCTGATCGACGACGGTCGAGGTGCGCGAACGGTTGTGGTGAAGCTTCGGCGGAGCGACATGTCCGTGTTGACCCGCTCGTCGACCTTGCACGCCGCGACGACCGACCTCGACGTCCTCACGAGCGCCGCGTTGAAGGTGATGCTCGATCCGTCGGAGATCGGTCCCATCCGTCTCGTCGGCGTCGGGTACGCGGGGCTCACCGACGTCCGACAGGACTCACTCTTCCCCGAACTCGACGCTGACCCGACTGCCGGCACAGACCCGGTGGACGTGCCGCGCGGGGTGCAGATCCCCCGAGGGCCGGAGCGAGACGACGACCTGCCGACCGGCACCGATGTCCGACATCCCGACCACGGGCACGGCTGGGTGCAGGGCGGTGGACACGGGTTCGTGACAGTGCGCTTCGAGACACGTGAGACCGGCCCGGGGCGCACCCGGAACTTCCGGCTGGCAGCGTCCGGCCTGACCAGGGCTGATCCGCTCGACAGCCTCGGGTGGGATCAGGACGGCGACGACGCCGCGAAGAACTCGGACACCCGCTGACGGTCCGCTCCGATCGACAGCAGCGCGAGCAGCGCCATCCGGGCTTGCGGCGCCCGGAGCCATGGGGAGAAGATCGCGCCGGCCCGGTCGAGATCGACCCCGCCGCCCCCTCCGCCGTAGGTCGGTTCGACCGTGCCGAACGGGACACGGGTCGAGACGACGACGACAACGTCGCGCTGCACGGCGAGGCTCACCTGGGCGGTGATGTCGGGGTGCGTGTTCCCCGACCCGGTCGCCGACAGGACGATGCCGGACGCGCGTTGTTCAACCGCCGCGGCGATGGTCCCCGGTGAGACTCCCGGGTACAGCGCGATGAGATCCACGCGCGCGCGGAGCCGGTCCGGGAGGGCGTCGGCGACCAAGGGGCGCGGGAGGTCGGCATTCACCGTGTCGAAGGCCCGAATGTCGGTGGTCGAGCGTTTGAACACTCCACGGGCGTTCAGGATCGATCCGCCTAGTGCGACCAGCACACCGCGCCCGCGATACTGCGGATCGGCGGCGGCGGTGACGGCCGTCGTGATGTTCGCCGGGCCGTCGGACTCCGGGTGATCGGCCGGATACTGCGCGCCGGTGAACACGACCGTTCGTGGATCAGCTGCGAAGAGGTCGGCCAGGTAGGCGGTCTCCTCGAGTGTGTCGGTCCCGTGTGTGACGACGACTCCGGCCACTTCCGGGTCGTCGAGGGCGTCGGCGATCGCGCGGACCACGGCGAACTGCTCACGGACTGTCATCGCGGACGAGTCGACAGCCATCAACTCGACGGGGATCACCGTGATGTCGTCGGAGACCGTCGGGACGAGGTCCGCTGCGGTCAGTACGGGTACCGCTCCGTCGTCCGTCGTGCGGGACGCGGCCGTCCCGCCGGTGGTGATCATCACAACCCGGCATGCGTTCATGGGCCGATTGTTGCACTTTCTGGCGGGACGTGTGCGCTGGTCATCGGTAGCGCACGGGACGGAAGTGGCGGATGTGTCGCGAATGATCGGATGCGTGCCGCCGCCGCCTTTTGGCATAGTGGATGTGTGCTCGGGCTCGACAGTCGGCCAGGGCGGAACATGACGTGAGGATTGAACTCTTGAAGATTCGCAATTTCGTGGCCGTTGCCGTGGTGGCCGCTGCTGTCGCCACCACCGCCGCGTGCGGCTCCGACGACTCCGGCGTGCCGCCCGTGCCCACCTCGACCAGCTCGTCGGCCGCCGCCTCGACCAGCACCGAGGCGACCGGCACCGAAGCGGAGATGACCAACGCGAGCAAGGTCCCGAGCGTCGCCGCGCTCAACGACATGCTGACGACCGCCCTTGATCCGAAGATCAAGGCATCGGAGAAGGTCGACCTCATCGAAGGCTCCGAGAAGGATCCGTCGATCTTCGACAAGCTGGTCAAGGCGAAGAAGGACAACCCGAAGGTCACCTACCGGATCAAGGCTCCGGTCACCAAGAACGGCCCGAAGAAGGCCAAGGTGAAGGTCCTCGTCAAGATTCCAGGCAACCCGGCGAACCCGATCGACGCATCGATCGTCTTCGACAACGGCCGCTGGAAGCTGTCGAAGGACACCGTGTGCTCGCTGCTCGCGATGAGCGACACCAAGTCGCCGCTGTGCGCGAGCGACACGCCGTCGTCGAAGAAGAAGGCGAAGTCGACCAACTGAGTCCGGCCTGCTGACACGAATGCCCCCGCCGCCCGGCGGGGGCATTCGTGCGTTTCAACGGGTCTCGACGTGACGGTCAGGGGGCCGCCGGACTCCACGAGACGGTGTACTCGTTCTGCTGGAGCAGCGGAGGGGCTCCAGCGTCTCCGGAGAGCTGACGCGCACCCTTGGTGACGATCTTCCCCCCGGTCGGCAGCATCTTCGTCAGGTCGACGGTCACCTCTCCGGACCCCGACATCGCGTAGCGGTCGATGGTCAGCGTCTGGGCCGACCCCGGGATGCGGAACACCGAGTCCACCGGCGTCTCGTCGACGGTCACCGCCAAGGTCAGCACAGATCCGACGCGCGCCTTGAGCGTCACCGTGGTGGTGCGGCGAATGGTGGCGGCCGAGGCGATCGTGCGAACCGACTCCCACCGCGCGCCGACGCCGACGGGCTCCGTCGGCAGTGGGATCGACTGATCGAACGCCCCGGTGAACGACTGCTCGACTGCGCTCCTCGCAGGCGACGACGAGTCGTCGTTGGGGAGCAGCCTCAGCATCTGCGGATTGAGGCCGGGCGCGAAGGTGGCCCCTCCGGCCGAACCGGATATCGCGCCCAGTTCCGGAGTCAGAGCATCGTCGAGGGTGGTCGGCGTGCCGATCGTGAACTCGAGGTTCGACGGATCGTCGCACACCACTCGAGCCGTGATCGGCGTCGTGAGGTTCTGCTGCGTTCGCTGCACCTGCTGCTTGTTCTGCGCATCCGGCGCGATGCTCGCTTCCAACGAGTCCGTCGTCAACGTCACCTTCTGCGCGCGAGCGGTGTCCGGTGCGGGCGTCAGCGGCTGCGGAGTGCCGGACCCCGGGTCGACGACAGTCACGGTGGCTGCGGAGACAGGGATCGGTCGCACCCCGGCGCGGTCCACGCTCGACGATTCCGCACATGGACCGGAGTCGGATGTCCCGCCGGAGTCGTCGGACGAACAGCCGGTCAGCGCGATCGCGGCGCTCAGTGGAAGCACCGCGAGCGCGACGACGGTGCGGCGTCGCGGGGTCGACGAACGTGGAGGGTCGGTGGCGTCTCGATGCGGAACAGTCACGCCCACGAGAGTAGTGGTCGGCCGATGAGGGACAATCGATGCATGAAGCAAACCGTGCCCGGGCGCAGCGTCGCCCGGACCGTCACTCTGCTCGCCGCCATCGCGGTGACCGTCTACCTGCTGGATCTGCTGACGAAGGTCCTCGTCGTCGCGTTTCTGACGCCCTACGAGCCGATGGAGATCATCGGCGACTTCGTCACGTTCACGCTGATCCGCAACAGCGGTGCGGCGTTCTCGATGGCGACCGGCTACACGTGGGTGCTCACGTTCGTCGCGCTCGCCGTGGTCCTCGGGATCATCCGGTACTCGTCGAAACTCGTCTCGACAGGCTGGGTGATCGGACTCGGCATGGTCCTGGGCGGTGCGCTCGGCAACCTGACTGACCGCATGTTCCGCTCGCCCGGCCCGTTGCGCGGCCACGTCGTCGACTTCATCAAGGTCGGCGACTGGTGGCCGACGTTCAACGTGGCCGACTCCGCCGTCGTGTGCGGCGCGATCCTCCTCGTCGTCCTGACACTGCTCGGCTACGACTACGACGGCACCCGAACGGGGTGGGCGGCTCGCAACGACCCCGACCCGGCGGAGACTGATCCGACCGAGGCCGACAGCACCGATGAGGAGACCGACAACCATGCGTGACTCACGAGCGATGCCCGTGCCCGACGGATTGCACGGCATGCGGACGGATGCGGGAGTCGCGCGTCTGCTCGGACTGTCCCGGACGGTCGCGGCCGGCCTCGCCGACGCGGGTGACATCACCGTGGGCGGCGTCGCAGTCGACAAGGCGCACAAGCTGGTGGCCGGGGCCTGGCTCGACGTGACGCTCCCCGAACCGGAGCGTCCCCTGACGATCGAGCCGACACCGGTGGAAGACCTCGACGTGATCTACCACGACTCGGACATCGTCGTCGTCAACAAGCCGCCGGGCGTCGCCGCTCACCCGTCCCAGGGGTGGACCGGCCCGACGGTGATCGGGGCGCTGGCCGCAGCGGGTTTCCGCATCTCGACGTCAGGTGCGCAGGAGCGGCAGGGCATCGTCCACCGCCTCGACGTCGGAACGTCCGGGATCATGGTGGTGGCGGCGTCCGAACGCGCCTACACCCTGCTCAAGCGAGCGTTCAAGTACCGCACGGTGGAGAAGGTGTACCACGCGCTCGTGCAGGGCCACCTGGATCCGCCGGAAGGCACCATCGAGGCGCCGATCGGCCGCCACCCGGGTTCGGACTGGCGGTTCGCCGTCACCGCGAACGGCAAGCCGTCGACGACGCACTACGAGACGCTCGAGATGTTCGCGGCCGCGTCGCTGCTCGACGTGCATCTGGAGACCGGCCGCACCCACCAGATCCGCGTGCACTTCTCGGCTCTGCACCATCCGTGCGCGGGTGACCCGACATATGGTGCGGACCCGAAGCTGGCCGAACGCCTCGGTTTGGAGCGGCAATGGCTGCATGCTCGATCGTTGGCGTTCGCGCATCCCGCGGACGGTCGTCGTGTGCAGTTCACGACCGACTACCCCGATGATCTGCAACACGCTCTGGACGTCTTGCGAGACGTCTGACAGCCGGGCAGCGCGCCTCATCCGTCACACCCGCGTGTGCGGGACCGGTGGTGTCGTACCGGGCGCATACAGTGGTGTCATTCGAAGCCGAATCTGATCAGGGGAGCCGCACGTGTCGGGGTCGTTCGTCCATCTGCACAACCACACCGAGTACTCGATGTTGGACGGTGCAGCCAAGGTGTCGCCGCTCTTCGCGGAGGCCAAACGCTTGGGGATGACCGCGATCGGCATGACCGACCACGGCAACATGTTCGGGGCGTCCGAGTTCTACAACGCCGCTCGCAAGCACGACATCAAGCCGATCATCGGCATCGAGGCGTACATCGCGCCGGACAATCGCTTCAACACCAAGCGCGTCCTGTGGGGCACACGGGACCAGAAGAGCGACGACGTCTCCGGTTCGGGCGCCTACACGCACATGACGATGGTCGCCGAGAACGAGGACGGCCTCCGGAACCTGTTCAAGCTGTCGTCATTGGCTTCTCTGGAAGGGCAGCTCGGCAAGTGGTCGCGCATGGACGCCGAGATCATCGCTGCACACGCCAAGGGCATCATCGCGACGACCGGATGCCCGTCCGGTGAGGTCCAGACCCGCCTGCGTCTCGGCCACGAGCAGGAGGCGCTCGAGGCCGCGGCGAAATGGCAGGACATCTTCGGCAAGGAGAACTTCTACCTCGAGCTGATGGAACACGGCCTCGAGATCGAGTCTCGCGTGCGCTCGGGCCTGCTCGACATCGGCCGCAAGCTCGGCATCAAGCCGATCGTGACGAACGACTGCCACTACGTGACTCGCGAGCAGGCGACTTCGCACGAGGCGCTTCTCTGCGTGCAGACGGGAAAGACGCTGTCGGACCCGACCCGATTCAAGTTCGACGGCGACGGGTACTACCTGAAGTCGGCGGACGAGATGCGCGAGCTGTGGGACCACCAGGTGCCCGGCGGCTGCGACAACACCGTCGAGATCGGTGAGCGCGTCACGTCCTACCAAGGGGTGTTCACGCACCGTGACCGGATGCCGATCTTCCCCGTGCCGGAGGGATACACGCAGGAGTCGTGGCTGTCGCACGAGGTGATGGCAGGCCTCGATCGCCGGTTCACCGGACAGACGGTGCCGACGAACTACACCGAACGTGCCGAGTACGAGCTCCGCGTGATCAACCAGATGGGTTTCCCCGCCTACTTCCTGGTGGTCGGCGACCTCATCAAACACGCTCTCGAAGTCGGGATCCGCGTCGGCCCCGGCCGAGGCAGCGCGGCAGGGTCACTCGTCGCATGGGCGTTGGGCATCACGAACATCGACCCGATCCCGCACGGGCTGCTCTTCGAGCGCTTCCTGAACCCTGAACGCGTGTCGATGCCCGATATCGACATCGACTTCGACGATCGCCGCCGCGGCGAGATGATCGTCTACGCGTCGCAGAAGTGGGGCAACGACAAGGTCGCTCAGGTCATCACCTTCGGAACGATCAAGACGAAGGCCGCGATCAAGGACTCGGCGCGCGTTCAGTTCGGGCAGCCGGGCTTCGCGATCGCCGACCGCATCACGAAGGCGCTGCCGCCGCCCATCATGGCCAAGGACATCTCGGTTGCCGGCATCACCGATCCGAATCATGAGCGCTTCGGTGAAGCGGCCGAGGTCCGGACCCTCATCGACACCGATCCCGACGTCAAGCGCATCTACGACACCGCGCTCGGCCTCGAGGGGCTGATCCGCAACGCCGGCGTCCACGCGTGTGCCGTCATCATGTCGAGCGAGCCGCTCACCGACGCGATTCCGGTGTGGAAGCGTGCGCAGGACGGCGCGATCATCACCGGGTGGGACTACCCGTCGTGTGAGGCCATCGGTCTGCTGAAGATGGACTTCCTCGGTCTGCGCAACCTGACGGTCATCGGCGACGCCATCGAGAACATCAAGACGAACCGCGGAATTGACCTCGACCTCGACAAGCTTCCGCTGGAAGACCCGGCCACCTACGAACTGCTCGCGCGCGGCGACACGCTCGGCGTGTTCCAGCTCGACGGTGCGGCCATGCGCGAACTCCTCAAGCTGATGCAGCCGACGGGCTTCGAAGACATCGTCGCTGTTCTCGCGCTGTACCGACCGGGCCCGATGGGTGTGAACGCGCACACCGATTACGCCAAACGCAAGAACGGCCTGCAGGACATCAAGCCGATTCACCCCGAGCTGGAGGAACCGCTCAAGGAGATCCTCTCGGAGACGTTCGGTCTGATCGTCTACCAGGAACAGATCATGCAGATCGCGCAGAAGGTGGCCGGGTACTCGCTCGGCGAGGCCGACCTCCTGCGACGCGCGATGGGCAAGAAGAAGAAGGAGATCCTCGACGAGGCCTACGACGGCTTCGCGGAGGGGATGAAGAAGAACGGCTTCTCGCAGGCGGCGATCACCGCCCTGTGGGACACCGTCCTCCCGTTCGCGGGTTACGCATTCAACAAGTCGCACGCGGCGGGCTATGGTCTCGTCTCGTTCTGGACCGCGTACCTCAAGGCGAATTACCCGGCCGAATACATGGCCGGCCTGCTCACGTCCGTCGGCGACGACAAGGACAAGGCTGCGATCTATCTGGCGGACTGCCGGAAGATGGGCATCACCGTCCTTCCGCCGGATGTGAACGAGTCGCGCGCCGACTTCGCCGCCGTCGGGGAGGACATCCGCTTCGGTCTCGCCGCGATCCGCAACGTCGGGTCGGGTGTGGTGGCCTCGATCATCGCGACTCGCGAGAGCAAGGGCGCGTACACGAACTTCTCGGACTATCTCGGCAAGATCGATGTGGTGGCCTGTACCAAGAAGGTGACCGAATCGCTGGTCAAGGCGGGTGCGTTCGACTCCATGGAACATCCGCGCAAGGGGCTGTTCCTGGTGCATGCCGACGCCGTCGACTCGGTCCTCGGGACCAAGAAGGCCGAGGCGATGGGGCAGTTCGATCTCTTCGGAGGCTCCGACATCGAGGACGTCGGCGACGTGTTCGCCGTCAAGGTTCCGGACGAGGAGTGGGACAACAAGCACAAGCTCGCGCTCGAACGCGACATGCTCGGCCTGTACGTGTCCGGGCATCCCCTCGCCGGAGTCGAACACGCGATCTCCGCGCAGACCGACACGTCGATCACCTCGCTGCTGGAAGGCAACATCTCCGACGGTGCGCAGATCACGATCGGCGGCATCATCTCGTCTGTCACGCGTCGAGTGAACAAGAAGGGCGAACCATGGGCTGCCGTCACGATCGAAGACATGGTCGGTGGCGCCGAGGTCTACTTCTTTCCGCGGGCCTTCACGGCGTACGGCATGGACTTGGTGCAGGACAACATCGTCCTCGTCCGGGCGCGTGTCAACAAGCGTGACGACTCGTTGATGATCAGTGCCAACGATCTCGCCGTTCCGGACCTCACCGCGGTCGGGACGTCGAAGCCGCTGATGCTGACGCTGGCCGCGAACAGGTGCACACCGGATCGGATCGGTGCGCTCAAACAGGTCCTGGTCCGGCATCCCGGCACGTCCGACGTTCACGTGACGCTGGTCAGCGACCGTAAGCAGACTCAGCTGCGGCTCACCGACGCGCTTCGGGTGAACCCGACGTCGGCGTTGATGGGCGACCTGAAGGCCCTCCTCGGACCCAGCTGCCTCACCTGACGCTCCATCTGCCGGGTGTGCGACACATCATGTTTCGGGCACCCGAAACTCTTGATCAGGATGCGCTATAGTCGTTATATGACCACCCTGATTCGTGAGGCGACACGGTTGATGCCGACCGTCGACGTCGCAGGCGTGAGCTGGCCGCTGAACAAGCTGCTCGCGGTGCTGTGCGGAGTGCTCGCGGGTGTGTCGGTGATGGTGTTCGGCGGCACGATGGTCGTCGCCGCCTGGATGGCCGCAGCGGCGGCGGTCACAGCGTGGTGGGGCGGCTACGCCTGGTACGGCCGACGGTGGGACGATGGACGGCGTGAGTACGCCGCCGACAGCAGTCGAGAGTTCTGAGCCGCCCGTTCCCGGTCTGACGCCGAGCAGTATCGACGCTGCCGCGGCGCGGCTGGAGGGTGTCGTCTCGAACACTCCTCTCGACGCATGCCCGCGCCTCTCGCGCGACTATGGTGCGCAGATCCATCTCAAGCGCGAAGACCTGCAGACCGTCCGGTCCTACAAGATCCGCGGTGCATACAACGTGATGGCGCAGCTGTCCGAGACGGAGTTGGCGGCAGGTGTCGTCGCTGCGAGCGCAGGCAACCACGCACAGGGTGTCGCGTTCGCATGCGCGACGATGAAGGTCCACGGCCGGATCTACGTGCCCACCACCACCCCGAAGCAGAAGCGTGACCGCATCGTCTGGCATGGCAACGGATTCGTCGAGTTGATCCCGGTGGGGGAGACGTACGACGCCGCTGCGGCTGCTGCGCAGTCGGACGTGATGCGGACCGGCGCCACCTGGATCCATGCATTCGACGACGCGCGCACGGCGTCGGGTCAAGGCACGATCGGCCGGGAGATCCTCGACCAGCTCGACGGACCGCCGGACGTGGTGGTCCTCCCCGTCGGTGGAGCGGGGTGCATGGCGGGAATCGTCACGTACCTTCGGTCGGCGCACCCCACGGTGGCGATCGTCGGTGTGGAGCCCGCGGGTGCGGTGTCGCTCGCAGCGGCGCTCGTCAACGGCGCGCCCTACACGCTCGACGCGATCGATCCGTTCGTCGACGGCGCCTCGGTCAAGCGGATCGGCGCCCTCGGCCACGCAGTGATGGCGGCTGCCGGTGCGCGGGTCGTGGCCCACCCGGTCCTCGCCGCCATCACTGACGCGCCTGCGGCGCCGGTGATCGACGCCGACGAGATCGATCTCGCACCGGGCAGTGTGACGCTCACCCACGTCGACGAGGGCGCCATCTGTTCGACGATGCTGGAGCTGTACCAGAACGAGGGGATCATCGCCGAGCCTGCCGGGGCACTCGCCACTGCAGCGCTGGCCGACCTTCCGATCGCGCCCGGTGCGCGAGTCGTCTCCCTGGTGTCCGGGGGCAACAACGACGTCTCCCGGTACGGAGAGATCATCGAGCGTTCCCTGGTGCATCGTGGCCTCAAGCACTACTTCCTGGTGAATTTCCCACAGGAGCCGGGAGCGTTGCGCAGGTTCCTCGACGACGTGCTCGGGCCGGACGACGACATCACGCTCTTCGAGTATGTGAAGCGGAATAACCGCGACACCGGTGCCGCGCTCGTCGGCATCGAACTCGGCGCCCCCTCGGGCCTCGAGGGACTCGAACGTCGAATGGCGCATTCACGCCTCGACGTCGAGCGCCTCGAGCCGGGAACTCCCGCGTATCGCTATCTCACCTGAGGATCGCTCACCGCTTGAGGCGGACGTTGACCGCCAGCCCGGGCAGCCGGGTCACCTCGATCTTGTCGCCCGCGGTCCCATAGCCGATGCCGCTGCCGTTGATGAACTCCACTTGCCAGTCCTGGCGTGTGTCGCCGTTGATGTAGATGTGGACGGCCCAGACCGCGTAGTTGTTCTCCCAGAAGCAGTAGCGGGGTATGAGACCGTCGAACGACGGCGACGGGTCGTAGCTGAACACCTCCTTGCGCGTTACGTCGGCGGCCCCCGTCGCCACTCTCTGGGCGAACTTCAGGTCGGTCGGTGAGATCGCGTCGACGCAGTGACTGCGCGGCGCGGATATCTCCACGCGGTAGGTGACCTCCTGGTTCGCGTGCGACTCGAACGCGAAGTTCACGTCGAAATGCTCGTCGAGATAGTCCGCGCCCGGGGGCCTGGGGTCGGTCGACCCGCTGCCGAGCGACCCGAAGTCGGGCCGGCCCTCGGCGAACGGCGTGGGGGCGGCTACGACGACGGTGACGAATGCTGCGGCTGCGGCGGCGTACCGCGTGAACGTGGTCCTCATCCCAGATCCGATCCGAGGATGTAGATCTCCACACCCTGCGGGGTGCGGTCGATCAGGATCCGTTTGCCTGCCTTGCCCCATGCGACGTTTCCGTTCTGCAGTTCCACTTGCCAGTCCTGAGTTCCGGTGGACGTGGTCACGTGCACCGCCCACACCTGGTACGTGTTCTGGAACATGCACAGCGTGGGGAAGCCCGCGCCGCTGAGCCGATCCTCGGGTTGCATGGTGAACGTCTCGGTCCGCTCGACTTCCCAGTCGTGCGGGCTCATCGGCACTGTGAAGTCGAGGTTCGCCGGTGCGGCCTCCTCGACGCAGTTCGAGAAGATCGTCTTGATCGAGACTCCGTAGTTCTCTGGCGTGTTGTCGACGAGAAAGGTGAACTTGGCCTGGAACGACTGCCGCGGCTCCTTGCCTGGAGCCGGGAGCGACGACGACCCGAAGTCGGACGAGCCCCTCGGGTCGGCGGCTGCCGGTCCCGGTATGCCGGTCGCGAGAGCGGTGACCGCGCAGAGCGCGAGGCCGGTGCGAATGGCGGTGCGAAGTGTGGACATGGCGTCCTCCGGCGGTGGTCGCGCCCGAGAGTCTCGGGTTCGTCGACATATTGACGCTAGGCCTGTGGTCGATCGGGTGCAGGCTACGCGGGAGTAGTCCTCTGTTCGATCAGCGTGCGAACAGATCATGCCGACTGCGAGGGTTCCGCCGCGCCCCGGGTACTATGTGGCACGCCATCGTTCCAAATGCCCGAATACGCCCCTGACGACCGACAATGCGTCTGTTGTGGATCACACCCTGCAACTATCTGTGACCCGTGGCACCGGAAACGTGTCGTTCTGTGTATGCTTCGAGCCACAGATCTCCGGGGCGACGCTCCGAAGACCATCCGAAGGATCGTGGGGGCAAGGCGGGATGACCGCGTGGCTGCGCCATGACATCGACGATGTGAAGGCAGGGGAGTGAGCACACAGACGGTCGACACCCGGCGCGCCGGCATCGGCGAACGCTGGTCTCGCAGCGGCGTCGGAACGTGGTTCCACGATCACGTGACCAAATCGTTCGAGACGTTCGGGCGACAGCTGGCGATGTTCATCGAAGTCTTCAAGGTCCTCGCCACCGATATCGCGAAGCGTCGATTCCCGTTCAAGGAGTTCATCCGCCAGTGCGCGTTCATGGCGTCGACGTCGGTGTTCCCGACGTTGCTCGTCGCGATTCCCATCGGCGTGATCGTCTCGATCCAGGTCTCCAACATCGCGGGCCAGATCGGTGCGACATCGTTCTCCGGCGCTGCCACCGGCCTCGGTGTGATCCGCCAGGGCGCGCCGCTGGTCACGTCGCTGCTGCTCGCCGGGGCAGTCGGATCGGCCATCGCCGCCGACCTCGGCTCGCGCACCATCCGCGAGGAGATCGACGCCATGAAGGTGATGGGCGTCAATCCGATCCAGCGTCTCATCTCGCCGCGCCTCCTCGCGACGATGGTCGTCGCGTTCCTGCTCTGCGGCTTCGTCTGCTTCGTCGGCTTCATCACCGGCTATGTCTTCAACGTGTACGCGCAGGGAGGCACGCCTGGCAGCTACACGGGCACGTTCGCGTCGTTCGCGAGCACATCGGACTTGATATTCGCGCTGGTGAAAGCCGTGATATTCGGTGCGATCGTCGCTGTTGTCGCCTGTGACCGCGGCTTGAACACAAGTGGCGGACCCGCAGGCGTCGCGAACTCGGTGAACGCGGCGGTCGTGAACTCGGTCCTTCTGCTGTTCACCGTCAACGTGGTGATGACGCAGCTGTTCGCCCTCGTCGTCCCGGCCAAGGTGGTGTGACATGACCGCGTCTCGGTATACGCCGCCTCTGCTGAAGCCCCTCGAATGGGGCCGCAAGGGGCTCGAGGCACCCCGCGATGTTCTCGTCGCGATGGGTCACCTCATCACCTTCCTGGTGAAGTCGATCGGGCTCGCCCCCGTCACCTTCCGCCACTACAAGAAGGAAGTGTGGCGTCTGCTCTCCGACGTCGCATGGGGCAACGGTGCGATCGTCGTCGGCGGCGGCACCGTCGGTGTCATGGTGATCCTCGGCGTCATGGGTGGCGCGACGGTCGGCATCGAGGGCTACACCGCGCTGAATCTGCTCGGCATGTCGCCGGTTACCGGCGGACTGTCGGCGTTCGCGACGACCCGTGAGATCGCGCCCCTGTTGGCGGCGACGGCCTTCACCGCCCAGTCCGGCTGCCGTTTCACCGCGCAGCTCGGCTCCATGCGCATCAGCGAGGAGATCGACGCACTCGAGGCGATCGCGATCAGACCTCTCCCGTACCTGGTGACCACCCGCATGGCGGCGGCCGTCCTCTCGATCATCCCGCTGTACGCGATCTCACTCGCGGCCAACTACATCGCCTGCCAGCTGATGTTCCAGGTGCAGAGCGGCCAGGGCACCGGCACGTACCTGCACTACTTCAACTCGTTCATCATGTCGCGCGACGTCGCGTTCTCCTTCGTGAAGGTGATCGTCTTCGTCCTGCTGACAACCTTCATCCAGTGCTACTACGGCTTCTTCGCGTCGGGTGGCCCCGAAGGCGTCGGCGTCGCGGCCGGACACGCGATCCGACTGTCGATCATCACGATCGTGTTCGCGAATCTGATCATGACGCTCGTCTTCTGGGGCATGTCCGCCGGAATCAGGATATCGGGGTAACCGGCTATGAGAATCGATACCGGAGGCCGTGACCCGTCACTGTCGACGTACTTCGTGCGGGGCGTGATCTTCGCGGCGGTCGCGGCACTCGTCGTGACGCTGCTGATGATGCGCTATCAGGGAAAGTTCGACGACAACACGGAAGTCACCGCACAGCTCACCGATGTCGGTGACGGCTTGATCAGCGGTGCGGACGTCCGCTACAACGGCATGATCGTCGGCGAGGTCGACTCCGTGTCGGTCGTCGGCTCGGCCGGTGACCAACGACGCGACGTGGCGATGCTGCTCGATCCCCGACAGGCGTCGGGGATCCCGAAGAACACGACCGCGCGCACGGTGCCGTCGAACCTATTCGGCGTGAACTCGGTGGAGCTGATTCAACCCAAGAACCCGTCGAGTGACCGACTCGGTTCGGGTGACGTCGTTCCTGCCGACACATCCGAGCCGACGATCCGGTTGCAGGATGCGCAGAACGACCTCCGCACACTTCTCAAGAGTGTGCCGCCGGAGGATCTCGGCATGGTGCTCGGCACCATCGCCGACTCGCTCGACGGCGGCGGCGCGACGTTCTCCACGTTCGTCGGCGTCCTCGACACCTACTGGAAGACGATCAACGCGCAGTTCCCGGCGGGCGCCCCGTCGGGGTTCGACAACTTCAACCGGTCGATCAACGCGTTGGCCGCGTCGACGCCCGAACTGCTCGACACCCTCGGCAAGGCGGTGAAGCCGGCCATGACGATCGTCGAGAAGCAGGACGAGCTGACGGCGTTGCTGACGAACGCGCAGTCGATGCTCGACTCGACGCAGGCACTGTTCGCCAAGAACGGCGACGGCGGCAAGCGCCTCGTCCACGACCTGAACACCATGCTCGGTGCACTCATGTACGAGCCGAACTCGTTGCCGGAGGGCCTCCGCGAGATCTACACACTCGCGACGCGTGTTCTCGGAGTCTTCACCGGCGTGAACGGTCACGTGCAGCTCAACCTCGGCGTCAACTTCGGCGCGTACCAGATGTACACGCGGCAGAACTGCCCGGTGTACGACGGCGGGCCGTACGGCCAGCTGCGCGGGCCCGGCTGTGTCGGCCCGGGCACCGGAACCGGCCCCACCATGTCCGGTCCGTTGTCGGTGTACCCGAACTCGATGAAGCGCAAGGCGTCGAAGAACGTCCGCGGAGTCACCACGAAGCAGGACCAGAAGACGCTGAGCAAGGCACTGGGACGCAAGCCGTCGGCGGCCGAGACCCT
The DNA here is from genome assembly GCF_037148075.1 of Gordonia malaquae. Classification (NCBI taxonomy): domain Bacteria; kingdom Bacillati; phylum Actinomycetota; class Actinomycetes; order Mycobacteriales; family Gordoniaceae; genus Gordonia; species Gordonia malaquae. The sequence goes on from NZ_JBBCUB010000001.1 coordinate 1,292,899, forward strand.
GATGGTCGGTCCGTTGGTGTCGGCGGCGCCGGAACAGGGAGGGGAACGGTGAGCAAGAAGAACACCGAGAGCATCCGCAAGCCGTTGATCGGCTTCGGTGTGTTCGCGGTCGTCGCAGTCCTGCTGACCTACATCATCTGGTCGACGCTCGAGCGGTCCGTCTCGGGCGGCACCACCGACTACGCGACGGTGTTCCGCGACGCGTCCGGCCTCAAGGCGGGCGACGACGTCCGCATGGCGGGTGTCCGAGTGGGCCGCGTCCAGGACATCAGCTTGGAAGACGGCAAGGCGCACGTCACCTTCGAAGTGCAGGACGGCCAGCACGTCTACGACAACACACGCGCTGCGATCCGATACCAGAACCTCGTCGGACTGCGATATCTCGCACTGAACCTCGACGGTGCGACGCCGGGCAGTCAGTTGAGCAAAGGCTCCACACTGCGGCTTCCGGGTGAGGACTCGTTCGACGTGACCAAACTGCTCGCGGGGTTCCAGCCGGTCTTCGACACGCTCACGCCGGAACAGGTGAACTCGATGTCGGAGAGCCTCATCCAGGCCTTCCAGGGCGACGAGGTGTCGCTGTCACGGACCATCGCCGAGATCGGACAGGTGGCAGGCGACATGGCCAACCGAGATCAGGTGCTCGGTGCGATCATCACGAACCTGTCCGTTGTCATGCGTGAACTCGCGTCGCAGGGCGACCAGGTCAAGACACTCCTCGACAGCACCGCGACGCTTGTCGAGAACCTGAACACCAACTCGGGCGCCTTCGGCACCGCCATCAGCAAGATCGGCCAGACCGCCTCCGGACTCGGCGGCGTCCTGGCTGACAGTCGCGAGAGTCTCAAGTCGATCGGCTCGGCCGGTGTCAGCGCTACGAACCAGCTGATCGGTGTAGGCGCGAAGCTCGACTCGCTGGCCAAGCAGCTGCCGATCTTCCTTGGACACTTCCCGTTCGTCATGTCTCAGGGCGCATACCTGAACATCTACGCGTGCACATTGGACATCGCGATCGGCGACGTCCTCCTGCCACCCGGTCTGATCACTCAGATCGGCGGATCCAACCATTCGAGTGTGTGCCAGTGAAGAATCGACTGAAATCCTCGTACGACGGCAATCGTCGCCTCTGGTGGGGCATCTTCGGCGCCATCGGCATCATCATCGTCCTGGTTGCGACCGTCGGGCTCAGCCAGGCAGAGTTCGGCAAGCGTGACTACACCGGCGACTTCGCTCAAGCCGGTGGAATCCGCCCCGGCGACAAAGTCCGAGTGGCGGGCATCGACGTCGGAGAGGTCACCGACACGAAGCTCAACGGCGACCATGTCACCATCTCGATGGCCGTCGACGACGAAGTGCAAGTCAAAGAAGACGGATCCGCAGAGATCAAGATGTCGACGCTCCTGGGTCAGCGCTACATCGACATCGTCGTCGGAGAGTCGGACAAGGATCTGTCGGGGGAGCGGATAACCGACACGCGGGTGCCCTACGATCTGCAGCAGACCCTCGCCAAGGGCACCCCGGTTCTCGCCGGGATCAACTCTGAGGATCTCGCCAACAGCATTCGGACGCTGAACACACAGCTCAAGGGCGCACCGGCGATCATGGGGCCCACACTCGACGCGCTGACTCGCATGTCGAAGATCATCAACGACCGCAGTTCGCAGATCGACACTCTCCTCACCGACACGAAGGCTGTGACCGAGCAGGTCCAGAGCAGTCAGTTCCAACTGGCGATCATCGTCGGCCAGGGCGCTCAGCTCGCGAACAAGATCACGACTCGTGAACAACTCGTCACCAGGATGCTCGACGGAATCGCCGAACTCACCGAGCAGGCTCGGGCCGTCGCGGCGGAGAACGGCAACACATTCGCTCCGCTGATGGCCAACCTCGACACGATCTCGTCCGGGCTGGAGAAGAACCGCGACAACCTACGGAAGCTCCTGGAGGTACTGCCGGTGACCGCCCGCTTGACCACCAACCTCATGGCTGACGGTCCGTACGCGAACGGCTACCTGCCGTGGGGACTGTTCCCCGACAACTGGCTCTGCGCCGCGCGGGTGGTGGAAGGATGCTGACCGCACCCCGCCGCGCGTTCGCCGCGGCCGCCATGACGGCAGTCGTCGCGCTCGGCGTGACCGGCTGCTCACTGATGCCGGCGAGTTGGACCACCGCACTCGGCCAAGCCAAATCGGTGACGGCGTACTTCGACGACGTGTCCGGGCTGTTCGTCGGCAACGACGTCGCCGTCCTCGGCATGCCGGTCGGGCGCATCACGTCGGTCGAACCGGAGGGCACCCGCGTCAAGGTGGTCTTCACGGTCAGCAATGACGTCGACGTTCCCGAAGACGCCACCGCGGCGATCGTCAACACGTCGATCGTCACCACCCGGCACATCGAATTGACGCCGGCTTACACCAAGGGCCCGACGCTGCAGGACGGTGGAACCGTCAAGAACACGGAGGCCCCGGTTGAGATCGGGACGCTGTTCGACGCGGTCGACTCGCTCGTGGAGAACCTGTCGGGCGACAAGCCGGGCACCGGTCCCATCGCCGATTTCGTCGACGTCACGTCCGGCATCGCATCGGGCAACGGTGCGAAGCTCCGCGACGCACTCACCGCATTGGCCGCGGCAGGCAAGACCGGCGCCGACAACAGCGACTCGCTCACCGAGATCCTCAAGGCGATGAGCACGCTCACCACGGCGCTCACCGACAACTACCCGAAGATGATGGCGTTCTCCTCCTCGATGACTCAGGTGTCGCAGATGCTCGGCGACCAGTCCGTCGGACTCGTCGCGACGCTCGACGATCTCAACAAGGCGTTGCAGAACACGTCGGAGTTCCTCGAGGCCAACTCGGGCACGATCAGTTCGTCGACGTCTCGAATGGCGGCCGTGACGGCGAACCTCTCGGACTTCTCGCGCGAGGTCGTCGACGGAATCGACATGGCGCCGTTGCTGTTCCAGAACCTCTCGAACTCGATCTCCGCCGAACAGGGCGCCTGGCGTGCCTCGGTGCTGCTCGACAAGTCGTTGGTCGACAACGAACTGTCCAACCGTCTGTGTGAGGCGATCAACGTGAACAAGAAGGGCTGCCGTACTGGTCAGCTGGGCGATTTCGGCCCCGACCTCGGCATCTACTCAGGACTGTTGGGGTTGTTGCAGAAATGAACCGCATGAGGAAGGTCGCAGCGACAGCTGTCGCTCTGGTCACCACGGTGAGCCTCGCCGCCTGCGGCTCGATCCCAGGCTTGACCGTTGAGCAGATCCCGCTGCCGGCGCCGGGCGGAATCGGTGACTCCATCACCGTCCACGCGCTGTTCGACAACGCGTTGAACCTGCCTGCCCAGGCGAAGGTCCGGCTCGCGGGCACCGACGTCGGACAGGTCGACGACATCGTCGCCTCGAACTATCGGGCCGACGTCACGATGTCGGTGTCGACGAGCGTGAAGCTGCCGGTGGGCACCGGAGCCGAACTCCGTCAGGCCACGCCGCTCGGTGACGTGTTCGTCGCGCTCATCCCGCCCGCGGATTCGTCGAAGGGGCTCATCGCCGACGGGGGCAAGCTCACCGGGCCCACATCGGCTGCCGCGACCGTCGAAGACCTGCTGGTCAGCATGACCGGGCTGGTCGACGGTGGCGCAGTGGGCGCCATGCAACGGATCTTCACCGAACTGTCGACCGCACTGTCGGGCAACGCGCCCGAACTCCGCGGCGCCATCGACGGCTTCACCACAGCCATCGACAAGATGAATCGCAACGCGGGCGCGGTCGACAAGGCGTTCGCGACGACGGCGAATCTCACCCAGTCGCTCGCCGACGGTCGTGCGCAGTTGGCCGCATCGATCAACAAGCTGCCCGGCGCGATCGACGCCGTCAACGGCGACATCGGATTGATCCTGTCGACACTGGACAAGACGAACAACGTCACCGACGCGACCAACGACTTCCTCCGGTCCGAACGGCAGAATCTGCCGGAACTGCTCGGTCACCTCAACACCACGTTGATCGCACTGGGCAATGCGGCGCCGACCCTCGGCCCGCTGGCCGACGCGATGGAGAAACTGAACCCGAAGTGGATCAAGTCGACTCAGGGCTCGGCGGCCCTGGTGTCGGCGAAGGTGTTCTGGCTGACACCCGGCGTCGGCTTCGACTCGGCGTCGAGACTGCCTGAGGCGTCGGACATCATGCAGGGGGATCACGCCCTGCAGCAGACGTTGGCTCGTCTGCTCGCACGACTGGCGGGGCGGTGATCGCACGATGATGGCATGGCTGCGTGAACACAAGATCATGGTCGGCAACCTCTCCCTGGTGCTGGTCATGCTTCTCGGACTGGCGTATCTCGCTTTCGGCTCACTGAGCTGGCGTCCGTGGCAGGGCACCTACGACGTGACCGTCCATTTCCCGCAGTCCGGAGGACTGCAGGAGACCAGCAAAGTGATGCTGCGCGGCTCGGAGATCGGCCACGTCCGCACGATTCAGGTGACGCCGACCGACGTCGTCGTCACGATGCGTCTCGACGACGACGTCAAGATCAACAAGAACAGCAAAGTGTCCGCGCTGGGCCTGTCCGGTGCGGGTGAGCAGTACGTCAACTTCACCCCGACCACGAACGACGGTCCCTTTCTGGAGGACGGATCGATCGTCCAGGTCGGCCAGACTCATGTGACCGTCGCGTTCTCGTCGATGCTGCAGTCGACTCTCGACGTGGTCGGTCAGATCGATCCGCCGAAGCTGACGGCGTCGCTTCAGCAGTTGGAGATCGCCCTCAACGACCGCGGTCCCAACCAGTTGAAGTCGATCTTCCACTCGGGCGGTGTGATCTTCGCCGATCTGGCCAAGACGCTTCCGCAGACCACGAAGTTGATCCAGAACCTCGGGACCATCTTCAAGACGACCGCGAACGCTCAACCCGATCTCGACACGCTCGCCAAGGGATTCAACAAGGTCGCGACGGCGGCCGCGAATGCGGACGGCGAACTCCGACAACTGCTCGGCCGCGGCCCAGCGCAGTTCAGCTCGCTCGCCGGCTCATTGTCGACGATCAGCGATCCGCTCGCCGACCTTGTCAAACAGTTCGCCGACATCGCCCGTCAGGGTGCGTTGCGGGCGCCGACGATGGCCACACTGTTCCCGTCCATCCGTGACGGCAGCGTGCAGGCGCAGAAGATGTTCCACGACGGCGCCTGGTGGGCTCTGGCCTCGATCTACCCGAGGCCGTCGTGCAACTACTCGATAGCGCCGACGCCGCCCACACAGGTCCTCGAACTTACCGTCCCGAAGAACCTGTACTGCGTCACCAACGACCCGACACTGCAGACCCGTGGCGCCGCGAACGCTCCGCGCCCGAAGGGCGACGACACGGCTGGTCCGCCGCCGAACTATGATCCGAACGCGCGTACCGTTCCGCTCGACCGATAGAGAAAAGGACACATGAGTTCCGAGACACCAGAGACCGACACCACCGACGACTCCGCGGTGAACCTCGACAAGACTGGTGACGACATCGCCGACGAGGCGACCGTCGAGCCCGACGAGGTGAAGGTCAGCGGCGTCGCAGCAAAAGCGAAGGCGAAGGCGCAGGCACGCGAGGCGGAAGCCGCCGCCGACCGTGAGTTCACGGTATCGGCGCGCACGCTCAAGCGGGTCGTCGCGGGAGTCGTCGGTGTGGCGGTTGTCGTCGCCATCGCCTTCGGCGGGTGGACTCTGTTCGACACCAAGCGTGAACTCGCCGCATTCGACGACTCCCAGACCGCGGCGTCGGCCTTTGTGACGAAGTACTTCGAGGTGCTGTTCAGCAAGGACCAGTCGGCGTCGGCCTTGAAGGACGCTGTGCTTCCGATGACGACCGGCGCATTCCACGATCGGGTCGAGAAGGACTCGCAGGGTGCGGTGGACTTCGCCAAGGAGACGAAGATCGACAACTTCACCACGAAGGTGACGTCGTCGTCGGTGAAGACGTTCAGCAAGGACCACGCCGTTGTGGTGATCGCCGTGGAGTTGAAGGGCACCAGTGCCACCGCGCCGACCGGCGGCACCAACCTGGCGCTGGTGCAGTTGACCGTCGACAAGGTCGACGGCGACTGGCTCGTCTCCGACTTCGCCGTCGTCCCCGGCGTTCCGAACGGAGCGACCACCCCGGGTGCTCCGACGCCTTCGGCGCCCGCGCCGCAGCCCGGGGGCTGAGCCTCCTACAGGAGTTCGAGAATCGCGAAGGGTCGAGAACCGAGGATCGTGGATGCGGTGGCCTGCTCGGAGTGGTCGGCTCCGGTCTCGGCGTCACGCCACAGCCCCGGCGGTAGCGGAACCACGGCCTCCTCGCGTGCCTCGACAGTGCGAAAGGTGTGCGCCAAACGCACGGCGAGCACCACGACTCGGGCCTCACCGTCGACGTCGCGGGAGAATCCGACGACGTGTGTGGAGTTCGTTCCCTTCGACATGATGTCGGTGTAGCCGCTGTCGCGACCGAAGGCCGTCGGGGTGCGGCGACGCACTGCGAGGGCGGTGATGATCGCTCGGGTCTTCGGGTGATCGAGGGACTGCGTGTAGTCCACTGGTCTCCGGTTGTCCGGGTCGGTGAGCGAGTCGTCCCACCACTGGGTGCCCTGATAGATGTCGCCGACTCCGGGCAGCAACAACGACAGCACTTTGCGCGCGATCGCCTCGTCACGTCCCGCGTCCGCGATGACGTCGACGAAGTTGCTGATCAGCGTGGCGGCGGGGCCCGTGTACAGAGATTCGAGCCAGGCGAGCATCGCGTGTTCGGCGTCGTCGTCGACGGCTGTCCACGACGAGATGAGGCCGGCTTCGCGCATCGCTTTGCGCGCGTATGCGGCGAGGCGATCGCACAGCGCGGAGTCGGGCACGTCGCCCTGTGGCCACAGTCCGACGACGTTCTGCAGGAGGAAGTACGCGGTGCGATCGTTCGGCGGAGGGACGACTCGCCAGAGGGTCATCACAAGCACAGACCAGCGTTGCGGGGTCTGCGCGATGACGGCGATCCGCGCGCGTACGTCTTCGCTGCGTTTCGTGTCGTGCGTCGACAGTGCATTCATCGACAGCGGCCAGTCCCGGGCGCGATCGGCCTGATGACCGTGGAACTCGGTGCGGTTGACCGACGGAACGAGAGGCGAGCAGCCCAGTTCGTTGTTCGAGACGAGGCGACCGGTCCGGTGATACCCGATGTCCTCCATCGCCTTCGCGTTGACGGCGGCGACGGCCTCGCCGAGACGGGCGATGGCACCGGGCGCGTGATCGCGGTGAGTGAACGTGAACTCCAGTGCGTCCAGCGCATCGGCCATCGTCGGGTTGGCCTCGGCGATCCGGTCGATCGACGCGACGACGTCGTCGACGAGCGACGGGTAGTCGGGCCGGGCGAGTCTGGCGTCGCAGATCAGTGTCGTCACGGCTTGCTGGATGTTGTGGACCGGCACGTCGGGTGCGGCGGCCGCGAAGAGTTCTGTGGTGCGGCGGACGCGGTCGGAGAACAGGTCGATCAACGTCACATGCTTGAGGTCCTTCGCGCGCGCGGTCAGATCGTCGCCGTCGCCGCTGACCCCGGTCATCCGTTGGCTGGTCTCCGACAGTTCGATCGTTCCCGACGCCGCCGTGTAGGCGCCTTCGATGATGCGGAGCGTGTCGTACCCCGTCGTCCCGTCGACGACGAGCGCCGGATCGAGACGCTCACCCACCGACAGTCCCTTCTCGACGTAGAACAAGCGGTCGCCGATCACTCGGCGCAGTCGAGCGCAGTAGCCGACGGGATCGGTGAGCCCGTCGAGGTGATCCACCCGCACACCGTCGAAGAGGTCGTCGGCCGCGAGCTCCGTCAGCCACCCGTGAGTCGCGTCGAAAACGTCGACGATCTCCTGCCGGAGCGCCGCCAGATCGTTCACGGCGAGGAAACGCCGATACCCGATCTGCATGCTGTCGAACGGGACGAGTCGATAGTGCTGTCGGGCGAGGACGGCGAGCGGGCCATCGCCTGGAGCAGCGGTCCCTTCCGCGGTCGTGAGAACCCGATCGTGGAGCCGGAGACAGCCGTCGTCGTCGAGCCGGAGCGCGGTGAGGTCGCCGTCGGCGCCGAGCCACGGCAGGCACAGGGCTCCGTCGCCGAAGTTGAGGTCGAGGTCGAAGTAGTGGGCGTACGCGGAGTCGGCGCCGTTCCGGAGGACGTCGGCCCACCAGGGATTGTGACGTGCGTCGGCGATGCCCAGGTGATTCGGCACGATGTCGAGGATCACGCCGATGCCGACCGCCTGAGCGTGTGCGCGAAGCAGGCGGAATCCGTCGAGGCCGCCCAGTCCGGCATCGATGCGGGCGGGTGGGCACCAGTCGTAGCCGTGTGTGGAGCCGGGCATCGCCTGCAGGATCGGCGAGAGGTAGAGATGGCTGACACCGAGGTCCGAGAGGTGATCGAGGATTCCGACGACCTCGGCGAAAGCGAAGTCGGGCGTCAACTGGACGCGGTACGTCGCTATCGGCTCCACGCGATGATGTTACCGACCTGGACGCCCGTTCACTCCGCGTCCGGCGACCGCTCCGGCGACGATTACGGAGAGCCCGGATGCGAACTCGGCGTCGAAGTCGCGACCGGACGGCTCGATGACGCCGAGCCGTTCCATCTGAGTGCGCGTCTGCTCTTCGATCGTGAGGCCGATCGTCAACTGGCACACGGCTGTCGCGACCCCGGCGGATGTCTGTGTGTCGAGACCTCCGCTTCGCGCCACCCCGACGACGAGGTCGACCGCATCGCGGCCCGACAGGCCCGACGCCCATGCCGAGGACACGATCTCTGCGCTGTCGGGGACGGCGAGCAGGGCGCGACGCATGGAGATCGCGACGGCACGGATCCGGTCGGCGAGATCGCCGCCGTCGGGCGACGTGGCCGGGTGTGAGACGACCGGGGAGAGGATGTCGTCGGCGAGGGCGGCGAGCATCGACTGCTTGTTCGGGAAATGCCAGTACAACGCGTTCGGTCGAACGCCGAGGTCGGTTGCGAGGCGCCGCATGGTCAGGTCGGCGAGGCTGTGCTCGGCGAGGATGGCGCGTGCGGCGGCGAGGACGTCGGCCCGGGTGTTGCTCACCAGGCAACCATAGCGACCTGTACGACGTACAGGTACTTCCTGTACGGTGTTCAGGATCAGCGGACCGGCTGTGATCTGACCCGACGAGAGGAGCGCGCGTGGGACCCGACACGATTGCACAACTCGACGCCGAACACGTGTGGCACCCGTACGGCGGATTCCCGTCGACCACCCGCCCGAGAATCGTCGAGTCGGCGTCCGGCGTCCACCTTCGGTTCGCCGACGGGACCGAGGCGGTCGACGGCATGAGTTCGTGGTGGGCCGCGATCCACGGCTACCGGCATCCCGTGCTCGACGACGCCGCCGCAGCGCAACTCGGGCGCATGTCGCACGTCATGTTCGGCGGACTCACGCACGAGCCTGCGGCCCGGCTGGCCGGCCTGCTCGTCGACCGCACTCCCGATGCGCTCCGGAAGGTGTTCTTCGCCGACTCCGGGTCGGTGTCGGTCGAAGTGGCGGTCAAGATGGCCGTCCAATACCAACGCGGCCGCGGACTCGTCGGCCGAACGAAGATCCTCACGTGGCGCGGCGGCTACCACGGCGACACGTTCGCTCCGATGAGCGTGTGCGATCCCGACGGCGGCATGCACTCGATGTGGCGGGGAGTCCTCGCCGAGCAGGTGTTCGTACCTGCTCCGCCGACCGACTTCGACCCGTCGTACATCGAGGCTCTCGACCGGTCGCTCGCCGTGCATGCGGGCACGATCGCCGCGGTGATCGTCGAGCCCGTCGTCCAGGGGGCGGGCGGTATGCGCTTCCACGATCCGCGTCTGGTCGCCGAACTGCGCAGGCTGTGCACCGTGCACGACGTGCTGCTCATCTGCGACGAGATCGCCACCGGGTTCGGTCGTACGGGGGAGATGTTCGCCGTCGACCATGCGGGGGTGACGCCGGACATCATGTGTGTCGGCAAGGCTCTCACCGGCGGATACATGACTCTCGCGGCCACGCTCACCACCGACGAGGTGGCCGATGTGATCAGTGGGGGCGAGGCGGGCGGTCTGGCCCACGGGCCTACCTTCATGGCGAACCCGCTCGCCTGCGCGGTCGCATGCGCGTCGATCGGTGTCCTCAGCGAATCCGACTGGCGTACTCGCGTGCCCCAGATCGAGCGGCGTCTCGCCGACGGTCTCGCGCCGCTGGCCGTGCTCGACGGCGTCGCCGACGTGCGGACGCTCGGCGCGATCGGAGTCGTCGAACTCGACAGGCCCGTCGACATGGTCGCCGCCACCGACGCCGCACTCGATTCGGGTGTGTGGCTGCGGCCGTTCCGCAATCTGATCTACACGATGCCGCCGTTCATCGCCGACGACGCCCACCTGACCGCGATCACCACCGGAATCACCGCAGCCGTCCACGCGACCCTCGAGCAGGAGCGGTCCCTCCAAGGAGTCCCGGCATGACCGCCGCGTGGCTCGCCGACGTCGCCGAGCGCACGGCCGCGGCCGGGCTGCATCGGGCGCCGGTCGCCCGACAGTCCGGTGCCACGGAGATCAATCTCGCGTCCAACGACTACCTCGGCCTGTCGACGCATCCCGATGTGATCGCGGGTGCGCATGCCGCGATCGACACGTGGGGAACCGGTTCGACGTCGTCGAGGCTGGTGGTCGGAACCGTTCAGGCGCATCTGGACTTCGAGAACGACTTCGCCGACTTCGTCGGTGCCGGCGCGGCACTGATGTTCTCGTCGGGGTACCTCGCGAACGTCGGAGCTGTGACGGCGCTGGCCGGCCGAGGCGATCTGATCGTGAGCGACACGGGAGCGCACGCCTCGTTGATCGACGGCTGCCGACTGTCTCGCGCACGTGTGGTCGTCGTCGATCGCGGAGACCACCACGCAGTGCGTCGTGTGCTGTCCGAGCGGACAGAGCAACGGGCCCTGGTGGTCACCGACTCCGTGTACAGCATCGACGGACGACTTGCACCGCTGCGCGAGTTGTACGCAGCCACACGAGCGACCGGCGCAACGCTGCTCGTCGACGAGGCCCACGCGATCGGAGTGCGCGGCCCAGGTGGAAGGGGACTGGTCGCCGAATGCGGCCTCGCCGGTTCTCCAGACCTCGTCGTCACCGCCGTGTGCTCGAAATCGTTGGGTGCGCAGGGCGGCGTGGTTGCGGGGTCGGTGTTGCTCAGAGACCATCTGATCGACCATGCACGGACCTTCATCTTCGACACCGGTGTCAATCCGGCCGCGGTGGGCGCCGCTCACGCAGCATTGCGTGTGCTCATCGCGAATCCGCACCTTCCCGATCGTCTGCTTGCCGGCGCACGCCGCATCGCGGCCGCTGTCGGCGCGGACCGGCCCGAGTCGGCAGTCGTCTCACTCATCGTCGGCGACCCCGCCGCAGCGGTCGCCGCAGCACAGGAGTGCCGAGACCGCGGAGTGCTCGTGGGTTGCTTCCGGCCGCCGTCGGTGCCGGAGGGCACGTCGCGACTGCGCTTGACGATGCGGGCCGACGTCGACGACGCGACCATCACCACCGTCGCAGCGGTCGTCCGGAACGCGCTCGGCATGGCAGGTGCGGCATGACCGCCCGGATCGTCGTGGTCACCGGCACCGGAACGGACGTCGGCAAGACGATCGCGGTCGCGGCGCTTGCGGCATCGGCTCGGGCGAACGGCCTGTGCGTCGGCGTCTGCAAACCGGCCCAGACCGGGATCGCGCCCGGCGAGCCCGGGGACCTCGCCGTGGTGACCGCACTCGCGGGTGACGTCTCGACGCGCGAACCGGCTCGCTACCCCGAGCCTCTCGCCCCGGAGACCGCTGCGAGGCGTGCTGGTCTGGCCTACGTGACGCTCGACGATGTCCACTCGGCCGTCTCTGATCTCGCGCAGACGTGCGACCTCGTGATTGTCGAAGGCGCGGGGGGCGTGCTCGTCCGGCTGGCGCCCGACCTCACTGTTCTCGATCTCGCGCGTGACCTCGGTGCGCAGATCCTCGTGGTCACCGATCCGGGTCTCGGAACTCTCAATCACACCGAACTCACCGTTCGGGAGATCCGGCGCGCGGGACTCGGCGTCGACGGCTTGATCATCGGCGCATGGCCTCCGCAGCCGGACCTCGCGATGACATGCAACCGCGACGACCTGCAACGTCTCACCGGCGTACCGATCGTCGCGACCCTTCCCGCAGGCGCCGGATCACTCGACCCTGCGGCCTTTCAGATCAACGCACCGACCTGGGTGCGCAGCCCCATCACCAGCCCGACCACCTCACAGCCAGGAGTACACCCGTGACGACAACCGAACAGCGCAACGACCCGACCGGGGCGGCCACCGACGACATCCTCGCGATCGCCCGCGAGCAGGTGCTGGAACGAGGAGTCGGGCTCGACCGCGACCAGGTGCTGCGTGTCCTGCAACTGCCGGAGGACCGGCTCACCGAACTGTTGGCATTGGCCCATGACGTGCGCATGCGCTGGTGTGGCCCGGAGGTCGAGGTGGAGGGCATCATCTCGCTGAAGACCGGCGGATGCCCGGAGGACTGCCACTTCTGCAGCCAGTCCGGACTGTTCTCCTCACCGGTCCGCAGTGCGTGGATCGACATCCCGTCGCTGGTCGAGGCCGCCAAGCAGACTGCCAAGACCGGTGCAACCGAGTTCTGCATCGTCGCCGCGGTCCGCGGTCCGGACAAGCGACTGCTCAGCCAGGTCGCGGCAGGCATCGAAGCCATCCGCAACGAAGTCGACATCCAGATCGCGTGCAGCCTCGGCATGCTCACCCAAGAGCAGGTCGACGAACTGGCGGCGATGGGCGTCCACCGCTACAACCACAACCTGGAGACGGCGCGCAGCCACTTCCCGAACGTCGTCACCACCCACACGTGGGAGGAGCGGTGGGGGACGCTGCGGATGGTCCGCGATGCCGGCATGGAGGTGTGCTGCGGCGGCATCCTCGGCATGGGGGAGACGCTGGAGCAGCGCGCGGAGTTCGCCTCCGACCTCGCGTCACTCGACCCGGACGAAGTGCCGTTGAACTTCCTGAACCCCCGCCCGGGCACTCCCTTCGGCGACCTCGACGTCTTGCCCGCCTCGGAGGCGCTGGCCGCTGTCGCCGCCTTCCGGCTGGCGCTGCCGCGCACCATTCTGCGCTTCGCGGGCGGGCGAGAGATCACCCTCGGCGACCTCGGAGCGCAGCAGGGCATTCTCGGAGGCATCAATGCCGTGATCGTCGGAAACTACCTGACGACCCTCGGCCGTCCCGCCGAGAACGACCTCGATCTTCTCGCCGATCTGTCGATGCCGATCAAGGCCCTCAATGACACGATCTGACGTGTCGTCCGCGGCGTGTAGCGTCGTGGGTGATTCGCCCGAGAAGGAGGCAGACGCCTGATGGTCCCGACACCGCTTGCAGAGCCGCTGAAATTCGGTGTCTTCACCGGGGTGGAACTGGAACTCCAGGCCGACGACGCCGTGCCCGCAGCTGCCAGAATGGGTCTCGAACCGCCGCGGTTCTGTGGTCAGTGCGGCCGCCGGATGGTGGTGCAGGTGCGTCCGGACGGTTGGGACGCCCGCTGTTCGCGTCACGGCACCGTCGATTCGGTGGAGCTCGGACGCCGATGACCACCGCCGTGCCCTCTCGCCCCGCGCTGGCGAACCTGAATGCGATCAACCGCCGTACACCTGTGCTCTTTGTCCTGGTGGTCGTCGTGCTCTCGGTGGCGGCCGGCGCGTTGTGGGTGTGGCTCGCCCCGCCGATCACGGTGACTGTGCTCCCCGGTGGAGACGCTCGGTTCTCCCAGGGGGCATCGGCGAACCTGTTCGGAGGAGTGGCGGTGTTCGCCTTGCTGTCGTTCGGGCTGGGTGCGGTGCTCGCTCTCGCCAGTTGGTTCGGCCTGCCGCACATGCGCGGTGTGCCGGGGCTGATCCTGACCACGGTGATGTCCGTGGTGTCGGCCGGGTTGGCGATGAACATCGGCACGTCGATCGCCGAGGCGACGCGCCCCGACCTCAACCGTGTGAATCCCGGCGAGTATCACCTGACAGCGAAGTTGTGGTTCGACAGTGACGTGGCCCCGCCGTGGTTGCTGCTCATCTGCGCTCCGACGACCGCACTGATCGTCTATTTGATCTGCGTGTTGACAGCGAAGAACCCGGCCCTGCGCCCGGGGGATCTCGTCGGGTCAGAGTGGGGGACGCAAGGTGGCGAATTCGTCGGTCACCCGCAGCCGGGAGTCGGCGAAGGCGTACAGGCTGGGTGGGCGTCCGCCGGTCCGACCGGTCCGGCCGACAGTGCCGGTGGCGACCACAACACCGCGCCTGGACAGAATCCGCAGCAGGTTGGTCGCGTCGACGGGGTAGCCGAGGGCGGCCCCGTAGATCTCGGAAAGCTCTGACATCGAGAACGTTCCGGGTGCGAGCGCGAACGCGATGTTGGTGTACGAGAGCTTCCCGGCGAGTCGCTGACGAGCCAGGTCGACGATGTCGCGGTGATCGCCCGCCAACTCCGGCGGATCATCGACGTCGAACCACGCCGCTGCGGCGGTAGCCGGATCGGCCGGGATGTCGCGGGGAACGAGTCCGAGGAAGGTCGACGCGATGGTCCGCCTGGCGGGCACACGATCGGGGTCGGAGAACACCGACAACTGTTCGAGGTGTGCGACCCGGGTCAGATCGGCCTGTTCGCCGAGGTGACGTCCGGCCGACGTCGGGAGTGTGTCGCGGTCCCCGACGAGGCCTCCCGGAAGTCGCCACGTGTCGGAGTCGTCGGACGCGCGATGCAGCAGCACGTGCAGCGTGTGTCCGCGGTCGCCACATTCGCGGACCTGGAACACGGCAGTGAGGACCTCGACGTCCACGGAGCTCGGCATGCGTCGAGTCTAGTGTGCGACGGTGGGCCCGGTGAGCGAGGAGTCACGCGATGTTCGATGCCTCATCAGCGCCGATACCAGGACGAAGCTGAGACTGACCAGCAGGATCCACGAACTGGACTCGCCGAGATGGACCATCCGCCAGACGCCTTCCTGATCGGGATACTCCCACGCGCCGAAGTAGGTCGCGACGTTCTCGGCGACCCAGAGGAAGATGCCGATGAGGACGAACGGTACCGGGAGCGGCATCCAGTGGCGGCGATCGCTCACGGTGAACCAGACCCGCATGCGCCACGTCACGGCGGTGAACATGATGAGTATCGGGATGCGCAGATCGGGTATCCAGTGGTGACTGTTGAAGTGTGCGTACGCGGCGACCGCCGGTGCGCCGACGACCCCGATCCGCGTACAGCGGTATGCCGCCGATCACGAGAACGCCCGGCTCGGGGTACGCCCAGGATCCGACCGCAACCTTGAAACATTCGAGTGCCGGGCCGACGATCCTCTCCACTCGGCCTTCATAGTCGTGCGGAGCCGCCCGAGGTGACGGGTGTTACCATGGCCGCAGGGTTATCGACCATCAGTCGGAAACCTGCTCTGGTGGCTCAGCCCGTCGCCGGAGACGCTGCGAATGGAGTGTTCCTCGCCATGACCACAGACACCGTGATCACACGTACCGAGACCGACCTCGGCATGCCCGACCCGCGCCACGGGATCCCCGCCGCGTACGGGGGAGTCGAGGCCGACGCCGCCTGGGCGGCCGAGATCAAACGGCTAGCGAAGGCGCGCAACGCGACGATCCTGGCCCACAACTACCAGCTGCCCGCGATCCAAGACATCGCCGATCACGTCGGCGACTCCCTCGCGCTCTCGCGTATCGCGGCCGAGGTCGACGCAGACGAGATCATCTTCTGCGGCGTCCACTTCATGGCCGAGACCGCGAAGATCCTGAGCCCGGAGAAGCGGGTTCTCATCCCGGACGAGCGAGCCGGATGCTCGCTCGCCGACTCGATCACCGCCGACGACCTCCGTGCGTGGAAGGCCGACTATCCCGACGCCCTCGTCGTCTCCTACGTGAACACGACGGCGGAGGTCAAGGGACTGACGGACATCTGCTGCACGTCGTCCAACGCGGTAGACGTCGTCGCGTCGATCGACCCCGACCGCGAGGTCCTGTTCCTCCCGGACCAGTTCCTCGGCGCGCACGTCAAGCGTGAGACCGGCCGCGACAACATTCACATCTGGGCAGGCGAGTGCCACGTTCACGCCGGCATCAACGGCGACGAGCTGACCGACCAGGTCGACTCGCACCCCGACGCCGAGCTCTTCATCCACCCGGAATGCGGCTGTGCGACGTCCGCTCTGTATCTCGCGGGCGAGGGGACCGTTCCGGCGGATCGCGTGCAGATTCTGTCGACGGGCGGGATGATCGACGCAGCCAGGGCGACCCACTCCAAGCAGGTCCTCGTCGCGACCGAGGTGGGCATGCTGCACCAGTTGCGCAAGGCCGCTCCCGAGGTCGACTTCCAGGCCGTCAACTCACGCGCGGCGTGCCCGTACATGAAGATGATCACCCCGGCGGCTCTGCTCCGATGCCTGCGCGAGGGCAAGGACGAGGTGCACGTCGCACCCGACGTCGCCGAGCGTGCGCGCGCGTCGGTGCAGCGGATGATCGAGATCGGCAACCCGGGCGGCGGCGAATGACGTTCATCGGAGACGTCGACGTCAACGGCGAGTTGAGCCTGGAGATCGACGACGATGTTCTCGCGCTGATCCGGACCGCTCTCATCGAGGACCTACGGTACGGGCCCGACATCACCTCGCTCGCGACGGTGCCCGCCGACGCGGTTGCGCAGGCGCGGATCGTCTCTCGGCAACCCGGCGTGATCGCCGGGCTGCCGGTGGTCAGAGCGGTGTTCGACGAGGTGATCGGCGCGGACCGCTACACGGTCTCCGAGGAGATCGTCGACGGGTCGCGGGTGGAGCCCGGCACCGTGGTGCTTGCCGTCACCGCGCCGACAGGTGCCCTGCTGACCGCCGAACGCACCGCACTGAACATCCTCTGTCACCTCTCGGGCATCGCGACGGCGACAGCCGCATGGGTCGATGCGGTCGAGGGCACCGGTGCCAAGATCCGTGACTCGCGCAAGACTCTGCCCGGCATGCGGGTGCTGCAGAAGTACGCTGTCCGGGCCGGCGGTGGAGTCAACCACCGCATGGGTCTCGGTGACGCCGCGCTCATCAAGGACAACCACGTCGTCGCCGCAGGCGGGGTCGCCGCCGCTCTGAATGCGGTTCGCGCCGCAGCACCCGACGTGCCCGTTGAAGTCGAGGTCGATTCGCTCGATCAGTTCGACGAGGTCCTCGCCCTGTCGCCCCAGCTGGTTCTGCTCGACAACTTCGAGCCGTGGGCCACTCAGATGGCAGTCCAGCGTCGTGACAAGCGTGCCCCCGACACGAAACTGGAGTCGTCGGGAGGCCTCACGCTCGACGTCGCCCGTGACTATGCGACAACCGGCGTCGACTACCTCGCCGTCGGTGCGCTCACCCATTCCGTCACCGTCCTCGACCTCGGTCTGGACATGTGAGCGGACGACTGATTCACGCCACCCGCGACCGGCGAACCTGCCACCTGAACCCCGGCATCTGAAACTTCGGCACTCGTAACCGCGCCAGGCGCGGCGGCGAGTGCCGAAGTTCTTGAGGCTTCTCGACCCGACCGAGTGGCGGGCGCTTGACGGGACGATTCCGTTTCGCGGCATCATGGAACGGTGAATCCGACCGTGCACGCCGCAGCCCTGGCCGACATCGATCCGGTGACCTTGTACGGGTTGATGCAGTTGCGCGTCGACGTGTTCGTGGTCGAGCAGGAGTGCGCTTACCCCGACCTCGACGGTCGAGACCTTGAGCCTTCGGCGGTTCAGTACTGGTGCACGGACCTGGACGGTGCGCCGATCGCCACGGCCAGGCTCCTGACCGACGAACTCCCGGACGGCACCGCGCTCCTGCGCATCGGGCGGGTGTGCGCCCGCCACGAACTTCGAGGCAATGGCCTCGTCAGGCTTCTCATCGACCGGATCGTCTCTGACATCGGCGACCGGCCGAGCGTTCTGGACGCTCAGGCGCACCTGGAACAGATGTACGCCCGCTGGGGCTATGTCGCCGACGGCCCGCAGTTCATAGAGGACGGCATTCCGCACGTCCCCATGCGCCGCTGAGAACGTCGGCGACGAATTCCGGAGCAGGACAGGAAATCGTCGCCGACGTTGTGTGAATGACGCAGAGCCCGATCTGACCGGATCGGTTGTGTACGGTGACGTGCGTGAACCTGGACGTCGGCAGTGAGTTCGCGGGCTATGCGATCGAGCGGTTGCTCGGCTCCGGTGGGATGGGTGAGGTCTACCTCGCGGCGCACCCACGACTCCCCAGGCACGACGCGCTGAAAGTGCTCGCTCCGCAGTTCTCGTCGGATCCCCACTACCGGGCGCGTTTCGAGCGGGAAGCAGAACTGGCGGCGTCATTGCGGCACCCGGCGATCGTCCCCGTCCACGACCGCGGCGAATACGACGGCCGGCTGTGGATCGCGATGGCGTTCGTCGACGGAGAAGACCTCGCCGATCGCCTCCGAACACACGGCCCGTTCACCGCGAACCAGGTGAGGCTCGTGACCAGGACGGTCGCCGACGCGCTCGACAGGGCGAACGCGAGGGGACTGGTCCACCGCGACGTGAAGCCGGCCAACATACTGCGCAGCACTGACGGCGACATCCTGCTCACCGATTTCGGGATCGCACGGTCGGAGTCTGCAGATGTCGGGCTGACGTCGACGGGTACGGCAGTGGGAACGGTCGACTTCGCGTCGCCTGAGCAACTCCAAGGACTGCAGGTCGACGGCCGCAGCGATCAGTACTCGCTCGCGTGCACCGCGTTTGCTCTGCTCACCGGTCGTGCACCGTTCGCCGCGTCGAGCGCCGCGCGGGTGATCAGCAGTCAACTGAACGATCCGCTTCCGAGCGTCCGGACCGCTCGGCCGGACCTCGCGCCTGCCGTCGACGCAGTGCTCCAGCGGGCGACGGCAAAGAATCCGGCAGCGCGATTCGCGACCTCCGCGGAATTTGCCGCGGCCCTCGACCACGCACTGGCACAGACACCGCCCGCCGCGTCGCCGACATTGCCGCCGGTCCCATCGCCTCCGTCGTTTGTCCACGCTCCGCCGACGATGATCGCCGGACCGCAGCACCGGCCGAGATCCGGCCGACGCATCGCCGTGATAGTCGGGGCGGTCGTCGCCATACTGGTGGTCGTCGCAGGCGGGATATGGTTTGCACTCCCCGACAGTCTCAAGGCCGGTCAAGGCGACTACGTGCAGGAACCGACCGACAGCGCACGGGCACTCGACCTGCCTGACGTGACGCCGCCTCTGGCGTCGCTCGAGACCGAACCGACCGCGGGCGCCTGGCGATACGCGCCGCCGGGCATCGACCAGAACTACGGGGTACGAGTTGTCGGTGCCGTCGGCGACACCGTTCTCGTCGGCCGGGACGGCGCCCTCGACATCGTCGACGCGTCGACGGCGAAGCTCCTCCGGACCGCGCGGATCTCCGGCGACGACGCTCCAACCGACTGCGGCGTCAACGGCTCCGGAGCATGGGCGGCGTGTCGTGTCGGATACCACGGACGCATCGTGATCGTTGATCTCGCTCGCGCCGCCGTCACCGGCTCGGTGACCGCACTGGGGTCGTCGACGTCGTACGCGGTGGTCGGAGACTCGGTTGTGATGTCCACCGGGTCCGGCGACGACTACACGGTCACAGTGGTCAACAACCGCGGCGACACCGTGTGGGAGCGCGACTCCACGAAGAACGTGATCCTGGGCGGCTCCGTGGTCGCGGTGGCGCCCGCATCGAACGGCGACGCATTCTTCAAAGCCGAGACGATCGCCATTCGAGTGAGCGACGGCAGAGAACTCACCCGAGTGTCGAAGCCCGACGACAAGTACGCGGAGGACCCCCAGCTGACGCCCTATGCGTCAGGCTTCGTCCTGGGAGACCACTTCTACACCAACGACGGCAAGCGACTCGCTGCGATTCCGGGGGACTGGCGGCCGCTCTACGTGGCGCAGGGCAATGCCCTCACTGTGCCCGCTCCTGCACTTCCCGTGATGGCGGACCTCGACAAACAGGTCGGCGTCATCGACCCAGCCAGCGGAGACGTCCTCTGGTCTCGCAAACTCGACGGGGCCTACAGTGCTCACGCGAAGGCGTCCGGACGCGGAGTGATCATCGACAACATGAGCGGCGACGAGAACGACGCACGACGATTCGCCTGGTACGACCTGGCGACCGGAGTGGGGGCGTCGAGGGTGATCGCTTCGTTGTACGACACCCTCGGTTCTGACGGGACACGGATCGCGGTGTCCGGCGAGCAGGGTATCACCGTGTTCGGTCCCGAGTCGGACGGCGCTCTCTGGAATCTGCCGCTGGACGACGCAGTCGGCGGCAGCGTGGTGAACGCGGGTGGACATCTGTACCGGGGTGGGCAGCGGCTGATCTGAGCGGACCACGTCACACACCGCGGAGGCGATCGTTAACAGTTTGCGGTGACCGCATATCCTGGTGGGAGCCGAAATCCCTCGCTCGAAAGTGGAGAAACCATGCTCGCCCGAACCGATCTGCGGGGTGCCGCCCCGACGCTGAGCGAACTGCGTCGTGCGCTGCCTCGCGGCGGAACAGACGTCAACGCCGTGATGCCCGTCGTCACACCCGTCGTCGAAGCGGTGGCCGAGCATGGAGCGCATGCGGCGCTCGACTACACCGAGAAGTTCGATCGGATCCGTCCGCAGTCCGTGCGCGTCCCCGCCGAGGTGATCGCCCAGGCCCGCGCCGACCTCGATGACGACGTGACTGCTGCGCTGGAGGAGTCGATTCGTCGCGCCCGTCTGGTACACGCTGACCAGCGTCGTTCCACATCGGTCACCCAGGTGGTTCCGGGCGGAACCGTCGCCGAGAAGTGGATCCCCGTCCGACGAGTCGGCCTCTACGTTCCCGGCGGCAACGCGGTGTACCCGTCGAGTGTCGTCATGAACGTCGTCCCCGCACAGGAAGCGGGCGTGCAGTCGCTCGTCGTCGCGTCGCCCGCCCAGGCGGACTTCGGCGGCTGGCCGCACCCGACCATCCTCGCCGCCTGCTCGCTGCTCGGCGTCGACGAGGTGTGGGCGGTCGGCGGTGCGCAGGGTGTCGCACTCCTCGCCTACGGCGGAACCGACCTGACGGGCCAGATCCTCGACCCGGTCGATCTGATCACCGGGCCGGGCAACATCTACGTGACCGCTGCCAAGCGGCTCGTCCGCGGTGTGGTCGGCATCGACTCCGAGGCCGGCCCCACGGAGATCGCCATCCTCGCCGACGACTCGGCCGACCCGGCGATCGTCGCCTCCGACATGGTCAGCCAGGCCGAGCACGACGTGCTCGCCGCATCGGTGCTCGTCACCGACAGTGAGGAGTTCGCAAACGCCGTCGACGCCGCCGTCGAGCAGGCCGCGAACAGCACCAAGCACTCTGAGCGCGTCACCGAGGCTCTCGCAGGCAAGCAGTCCGGCATCGTGCTCGTCGACGACATCGACGCGGGTGTCGCGGTCGTCGACGCCTACGCAGCCGAGCACCTCGAGATCCAGACCCGAGACGCTGCGGCGGTCGCCGAGCGCATCACCAGTGCGGGCGCGATCTTCGTCGGCACGTACTCGCCGGTGAGTCTCGGCGACTACTGCGCCGGATCGAACCACGTGCTCCCGACCACCGGTTCGGCCAAGTACGCGTCGGGTCTGTCGGTTCAGACGTTCCTGCGCGGCGTCCACGTCATCGACTACAACCGTGACGCCCTCGCCGGAGTGGCCGATCACGTGGTCACCCTCGCCAACGCCGAAGACCTGCCCGCCCACGGCGAAGCCGTCACGGCGAGATTCGGCCCGCTCGCTCCGCTCCCGGCGCCGGAAAGATTCGCCCGATGAGCGTCGGCGACAAGTACACCCTCGCCGACCTCCCGCTTCGCGAGTCGCTACGAGGCAAATCGGCGTACGGCGCGCCGCAGTTGCAGGTTCCGGTGGTCCTCAACACCAATGAGAATCCACACCCGCCGACGCAGGCGCTGGTGGACGACGTCGCGAAAGCCGTGGGCTCGGCGGCCGAAGATCTGCACCGCTACCCCGACCGGGACGCCGTCGACCTGCGCACAGATCTCGCGGCGTACCTCGCAGGCGCGACGGGTGTTCCGCTGACCGTCGACAACCTGTGGGCGGCCAACGGCTCCAACGAGGTGCTGCAGCAGATCCTGCAGGCGTTCGGCGGTCCCGGGCGAAGCGCGATGGGCTTCGTCCCGTCGTACTCGATGCACCCGATCATCTCCGACGGAACGCAGACCACCTGGATCGCTGCGCAGCGCGCAGACGACTTCGGTCTCGACGTCGACGTGGCGACAGCGGCGATCACCGAGCACCGGCCCGACGTCGTGTTCGTGACGTCGCCGAACAACCCGACCGGGGCCAGCGTGCCGGTCGAGGAGATCGCCTCGATCCTTCGGGTGGCGCCCGGCATCGTCGTCGTCGACGAGGCCTACGGCGAGTTCTCGTCGCAGGTCAGTGCAGTGACCCTGCTCGACGAGTTCGGCGACAAGCTGATCGTGTCCCGCACCATGAGCAAGGCGTTCGCCTTCGCGGGCGGCCGACTCGGCTACCTCGCGGCCTCGCCCGCCGTCATCGAGGCCATCCTCCTTGTGCGGCTGCCGTACCACCTGTCGGTCCTCACCCAGGCGGCCGCGCGCGCAGCGCTTCGGCACAGCGCAGAGACCCTCGGCAGCGTCGCGACGCTCATCTCCGAACGCGAGCGGGTGGTCGCAGCACTCTCCGCGATGGGATACGACGTCGTCCCGTCCGACGCCAACTTCATCCTGTTCGGCGAATTCACCGACGCACCCGCCACCTGGCAGCGCTACCTCGACGACGGCGTGCTGATCAGGGACGTCGGCATCCCCGGCCGCTTGCGTGCGACGATTGGACTGGCAGCCGAGAACGATGTCTTCCTGTCGGTCAGCGAGAAGCTGGCAGGCACCGACCGAAAGCAGTCAGCGTGACCACAGCACCGCAGGCCCGCATCGCGCGTGTCGAACGAACCACCCGCGAGTCGTCGATCGTCGTGGAGATCAACCTCGACGGCACCGGCGTCACCGACATCAACACCGGGGTCCCGTTCTTCGACCACATGCTCACAGCGTTCGGCGCGCACGGCAGCTTCGATCTGACGGTCCACGCGACCGGCGACATCGACATCGAAGCGCATCACACCGTGGAAGACACGTCGATCGTGCTGGGGCAGGCGATCGGTGAGGCCCTCGGCGACAAGAAGGGCATCCGACGCTTCGGTGACGCGTGGATCCCGATGGACGAGACCCTCGCACAGGCGATCGTCGACGTCTCCGGCCGCCCGTATTGCGTGCACACAGGTGAACCCGAGCACCTGCTGACCGCAACCATCGGCGGCTACTCGGGCGGCGATCGCCCGGTCGTCTCGTACTCGACTGTCATCAACCGCCACGTGTTCGAGTCGATCGCCCTCAACGCGCGGATCGCACTGCACGTCCGAGTCCTGTACGGGCGCGACCAGCACCACATCACCGAAGCCGAGTTCAAGGCCGTCGCGCGAGCGTTGCGCGAAGCCGTCGAACCCGATCCCCGGGTGAGCGGCATCCCGTCCACGAAGGGCAGCCTGTGAGTGCACCGAAGAAGGTCGCCCTGCTCGACTACGGCTCGGGAAACCTCCGCTCTGCGCAGCGTGCGCTCGAGCGGGCCGGCGCGGACGTGGAGATCACCTCCGACTTCGAGACCGCGCTGAACGCCGACGGGTTGCTCGTACCCGGCGTCGGTGCGTACGCGGCCTGTATGGAGGGATTGCTCGCGGTACAGGGCGACCGGATCATCGGCCGTCGCCTGGCAGGTGGACGCCCGGTGCTCGGCATCTGCGTCGGCATGCAGATCCTGTTCACGCGAGGCGTCGAGTTCGGCGTCGACACCGCCGGATGCGACGAATGGCCGGGTTCGGTCACACGTCTGCAGGCCGACGTCCTCCCGCACATGGGATGGAACACGGTGCAGGCACCTGCGGATTCGACACTGTTCGCCGGCATCGACGACGACGCGAGGTTCTACTTCGTGCACTCGTACGGGGTGCAGGAGTGGGAGATGGACTCGGTTGCATCGAACATCGCCGCACCGCTCTTGACCTGGGCTGACCACGGCGGACCGTTCCTGGCGGCCGTCGAGAACGGACCGCTGTCGGCGACTCAGTTCCACCCGGAGAAATCGGGAGACGTCGGTTCGCAACTGCTCGTCAACTGGATCGAGAGCCTCTAGATGGCAGCCAAGAAGACGTCCGCGGCCGACGACTACTCGTACGGCAAATCGGTGGCGTACGCACTCGGCGCCGGTGTGCTGGTGCTCGTCGTCGCCGTCCTGATCATCCTCGTCGTCGCGCAGACGTCGGCGGTCGCGGCACTGATCGTCGCGATCGTCGCCGTGGTGGTGATGGTCGCGGTGATCGCGCTGGTGTCCAAGCGCATGCTGGCGGGAGTCCAGCGAGAGATCGACGAACGCCGCGCAGCGGCGGACGACAAGTAGAGCGAGAGAGAAACCACTGTGGGCATGAAGACCCTGGAACTGCTGCCGGCCGTCGACGTCGTCGACGGGCAGGCGGTCCGCCTGGTGCAGGGCGAAGCCGGTTCGGAGACTTCGTACGGGTCGCCGCGCGACGCCGCGCAGGCATGGCAGGCGGGCGGCGCCGAATGGGTGCATCTCGTGGACCTCGACGCGGCATTCGGTCGTGGTGACAACCGGGCGCTGCTCGCCGAGGTCGCGGGGGAGCTCGACATCAAGGTGGAGTTGTCCGGTGGCATCCGCGACGACGCGACGCTCGCCGCGGCGTTGGCGACCGGTGCGACGCGCGTGAACCTCGGCACGGCCGCGATCGAGAACCCGGAGTGGTGCGCGCGGGCGATCGCCGAGCACGGCGACAAGATCGCCGTCGGACTCGACGTGTTGCGCGACGGCGACTCGTGGCGAGTCCGTGGTCGCGGCTGGGTCACCGACGGCGGAGACCTGTGGGAGACGCTCGAACGCCTCAACAACGACGGCTGCTCGCGCTACGTCGTCACCGACGTCAGCAAGGACGGCACACTGACCGGCCCCAACCTCGAACTTCTCGCGCAGGTGGCGCGGGCGACGGACGCGCCGATCGTCGCCTCAGGCGGCGTCTCGACGGTGGCCGACCTCGTCGCGATCGCCGACCTCACCGACCTCGGGGTGGAAGGCGCGATCATCGGCAAGGCACTGTACGCGGGACGATTCACCCTTCCCGAAGCGTTGGCTGCGGTGTCGGTCGACTCGATCGTCGAGCGGAGCCGAGACGGAGCATGACCGTGCCTGTTCCGGCCGACCTCGACCTGCAGCGGCTGCTGTCGATGGCCGAGGGCGTGCTCGACTCGGTGCAGGACGTGTTCATCGACGGGCTCGGAGCGCCCAGCGCCGTGTCCAAGATCGGCGACGACTTCGCCACGCACATCGATCTGTCGCTGGAACGCCGCATCGGTGCCGAACTGCAGGAACTGACCGGGATCGAGGTGCACGGCGAAGAGTTCGGAGGGCCGCCGTCTGAGGCGGGCACCGTGTGGATCCTCGACCCGATCGACGGGACGTACAACTACTCCGTCGGTCTCCCGATGGCGGCGATGCTGCTGTCGTTGGCGATCGAGGGCGAACCGGTGATCGGTGTGACTCGTCTGCCGATCCTCAATCAGTCGTATGCGGCGGTGGTCGGGGAGTCGTTCACGGTCAACGGGGAGCCGGGCACTCCGCTCGTCGACACTGCGTTGTCCTCGGCGGTCATCGGGTGCGGCTCGTACAACGCGCGCGGCGGCGGACGGTACTCGGGCGCCGCGCGTGCCGAGTTGTATCGGATGCTCAGCTACCGGGCGAGGCGGATGCGGATGACCGGGTCGACCGGCGCCGACCTGGCGTATGTGGCCGCCGGAATCTTCGGCGGCGCGGTGTCGTTCAGCAGACATGCGTGGGACAACGCGGCCGGTGTGGCACTGATCCGGGCGGCAGGCGGCATCGCGACCGACGTGCACGGGCACCCGTGGCGTGTCGGTTCACGGTCGATGGTGGCCGGGGACGAGCGACTTCATGAAGAATTGCTGACGGTGGTCGCCCAGAGCGGTGTGCCGGACAGGCGAACCAACGAGAGCAAGGTGGAGCAGTGAGTGTTGCGGTGCGGGTCATCCCGTGTCTGGACGTCGACGGTGGCCGAGTGGTCAAGGGCGTGAACTTCGAGAACCTGCGTGATGCGGGCGATCCGGTCGAACTCGCCGCGCGTTACGACGCAGAGGGCGCCGACGAGCTGACCTTCCTCGACGTCACCGCGTCGAGTTCGGGTCGGTCGACGATGATCGAGGTGGTCCGTCGGACGGCGGACCAGATCTTCATTCCGCTGACTGTCGGCGGCGGCATCCGCACCGTCGACGACGTCGACACCATGCTGCGCGCCGGAGCGGACAAGGTGAGCGTCAACACGGCGGCGATCGCCCGCCCCGAGGTGCTCGACGAGATGAGCCGCCGTTTCGGCTCGCAGTGCATCGTGCTGTCGGTGGACGCGCGGACGGTTCCCGAGACAGGGGAGAAGACCTCGTCCGGGTGGGAAGTGACAACACACGGTGGTCGTCGAGGCACCGGCATCGACGCGGTCGAATGGGCACGTCGAGGGGCTGAGCTCGGGGTCGGTGAGATCCTGCTCAACTCGATGGACGCGGACGGGACCAAGGACGGTTTCGACCTGGACATGATTCGCGCTGTGCGGGCGGCCGTCACGATTCCGGTCATCGCGTCCGGCGGTGCGGGCGCAGTCGGCGACTTCGCGCCCGCCGTCGACGCAGGAGCCGACGCGGTGTTGGCCGCATCTGTCTTCCACTTCGGAGAGCTGACGATCGGCCAGGTCAAAGACGCGATGCGGGCCGACGGCATCACCGTCCGCTGATCGCACATTCACTTCCACCAGGAGTTGTTCCCATGGCATTGCCCGCAGAACTCGCGGCCAAACTCAAACGCGGTCCGGACGGTCTCTTCGCCGCCATCGCCCAGGAACGGGACACCGGCATCGTCCT
This sequence comes from Gordonia malaquae, assembly GCF_037148075.1. NCBI lineage: Bacteria > Bacillati > Actinomycetota > Actinomycetes > Mycobacteriales > Gordoniaceae > Gordonia > Gordonia malaquae. The sequence continues at coordinate 1,319,993 of NZ_JBBCUB010000001.1, forward strand.
GATGATGGCGTGGATGGACGACGAGGCGCTCGAACGGACCCTCGCCACCCGCAAGGGCACGTACTACTCGCGGTCCCGCCAGGAGTACTGGGTCAAGGGCGAGACGAGTGGTCACACGCAATACGTGCACGACATCCGGATCGACTGCGACGGGGACACCCTGCTCCTCACCGTCGACCAGGTGGGCGCGGCCTGCCACACCGGCAATCACAGCTGTTTCGACACCGAGCCGCTGGAGTTCGCCGACTCCGTCATCGACTCCACCGATCCCGACACAGGAGGGCACTGAACATGCCGCTGATCCAGATCTCGCAGACCGCAGGACTCTCCGACGCGGTGAAGCGTGAGACGATCGCCGCCGTCACCGACGCATACGCGAAGGCGACGGGCAAGAACCCCGACTCGGTGTGGGTGACGATCACCGAGATCCCGCGCAGTCAGTGGGGCGTCGGCGGGGAACCTCTCGGATGAGCCTGCACACCACGTCGCTCGACGAGTTCCTCGACCTGGCCGCCGATCATCGCGTGGTCCCGGTCACGCGTAAGCTGCTCGCCGACTCCGAGACACCGCTGTCGGCGTACCGCAAGCTGGCGGGTGACCGCGACGGCACGTTCCTGCTCGAGTCCGCGCCCAATGGTCAGTCGTGGTCGCGGTGGTCGTTCATCGGTTCCGGTTCGACTGCGCTTACCGTCGCCGACGGTGCAGCGCACTGGTGGGGTTCGGTGCCCGCGGGAGCCCCGATCGGCGGCGACCCGCTGGAGGCGCTGGCGGAATCCCTGCGCCTGCTGCAGACCGAGGCGCTCGCCGACATGCCGCCGCTGACCGGTGGGTTCGTCGGATTCATGGCATACGACTTCGTGCGGCGTCTGGAGCGACTGCCGTCGACGACTGTCGACGACCTCGAACTTCCCGACATGTTCTGGCTGCTGACATCCGAGCTCGCGGCATTCGATCACCACGAAGGCACCATCACGTTGATCGCCAACGCGATCAACTGGGACGGCAGCGACGAACGGGCCGACGAGGCGTACGCCGACGCGGTCCGACGTCTCGACGACATGACCGCGGCACTCGCGGCGCCGGCCCCGTCGACAGTGTCGACGTTCGAGCGCCCGACGCCGGACTACACCTCGCAGCGCACACTCGACGAGTATCGGGTGATCGTCGAGGACGTGGTCGAGGAGATCGAAGCAGGCGAGGCGTTCCAGGTGGTTCCCTCGCAGCGGTTCTCGATGGACACTGGAGCCGACCCGCTCGACGTCTACCGCGTGCTCCGCGCGTCGAATCCGAGCCCGTACATGTATTTTGTTCGGGTCCCCGGGGTGGGCCGCGACCCGTTCACCATCGTCGGCTCGTCACCCGAAGCGCTCGTGACGGTCACCGAGGGAGTCGCCACCACGCACCCGATCGCGGGCACCCGCTGGCGTGGCGCCACCGAAGCCGAGGACCAACTCCTCGCCAAGGGCCTTCTCGAAGACGAGAAGGAGAACTCCGAGCACCTCATGCTCGTCGACCTCGGACGCAATGACCTCGGCCGCGTGTGCGAGCCGGGCACGGTCCGCGTGACGGATTACCGTCGGGTGGAGCGTTACAGCCATGTGATGCACCTGGTGTCGACGGTGTCGGGACGCCTGCGCGACGGCAAGCACGCGCTCGACGCCGTCACCGCGTGTTTCCCCGCAGGCACTCTGACCGGGGCGCCGAAAGTACGGGCGATGGAGATCATCGAGGAGCACGAGCTCACTCGGCGTGGTCTTTACGGCGGCATCGTCGGATATCTCGACTTCGCAGGCGACGCCGACACCGCGATCGCGATCCGCACCGCGCTCATGTCCGGCGGCACGGCATTCGTGCAGGCGGGCGGCGGTGTGGTCGCCGACAGTGACGCCGAGTACGAGTTCAACGAGGCGCGCAACAAGGCGACGGCTGTTCTCAACGCAGTTGCGGCCGCCGGAACCGTGACTCGAGTCGGAGACAACTCATGAGCGACGACACGACCGACCACCCGAAGCCGAACCGGCGCCTCCAGGGCATCGCGAGTCTGCTGCTGATCGCGGCGGCAGGCGCATTGTGGGGATCGTCGCGGATGAAGTGGGCAGAGGTGCTCGGTGCCGACGGGCTGTCGCTGCCACGGGTGTTCGAGGTGCTCGGGTCGGACTGGAGCCCGTGGTTGACCGGTGTCGCCGCGCTGTTCGGCGCGGGTGTCATCGCCCAGTTCGCGGTCCGCGGCTGGGCGCTGCGGGTGGTCGCCGTCATCATCGCGGTCGCCGGTGTCCTGTCGGCCGTTCCGGCGTTCACTCTGATCAGGGACGGCGCGGACGACCTGTACGCGTCGACCCGGATCGACATCCCCGGGCGGTACAAGATCGAGGCCGTCACCGTGAGCACGTCGCCCGGTTACCTGCTGCTCGCAGGCGCCTTGTGCGCTGTGATCGCGGCCGTGCTGATGATGCGCGGCGCGTCGGCCCGGGGCATGTCGTCGAAGTACACCTCACCGGCCGCCCGGCAGGAGGAACTGGAGAAGAAGGTGTTCGCCGAACGCGAGCGTCGTCTCGCCGCTGAGGGGAACGTCGACACTCCGGGCGCAGCAGACGGCAATGAGCGACTCATGTGGGACTCGCTCGACAGCGGTGTGGATCCGACGGGCGACTGACGGTGGCCACCAGCCGCGGTTACCTGATCGTCGGTGACGCCCAGCGAGACCCGGCTGTGCGCGCTCTGTTCGACCGCGCCGTCGAACAGGTCGAGGCCGGTACCGCGGTCGTCGACGCCGCGTACCCTGTCGGCGTCGTGACCGACGGTCAGAAGATCCTCGGAAGTGGACTGCTCGAATACCGGGTCGGTGTCGGTGCGGGGCCGGCTGAGACGTTCGATGCAGACTCCGCGTGGGCGTTCGTCGAGCGGCTGCGACCCCTCATCGGGTGGAACGAGATGGACTACCAGCTCCAGATGTGGGTGGAACGTCGGCTCGGCGCACCGTACTTCGTCAACAGGGGACGGGACTGGGACCAGGAGTGGGTGTTGCGCCCCGACGCGGACACCAGCGGTGTTCCTGACTCGTTCTATGATTTCGCGTGCCGAATCGCGATCGGTGAACTCAAGCACGGACCGAGCTACGCGTCGGTGTCGGCGAACCGGATCTTCGGCTGGGTGAGCGCGCTCGGCTCCGACCTGCCCGGCCGGCTGAAGAAGCACGGCAGTGGTGACCTTCCTGCTGATCTGGCACGCCTGCAGACCGACGACGTCACGATCACGGCCAACGATGCGCTGGCGGTGATCCGCATTGTGATCAGGAACGACTCCGCACAGGTGTACGAAGTCGTCCTCGACCACCTCGTGCGGCTTGTGGACTCGACAGACTTTCCGCGAAGTTATGCGATCGAGTTCCGAGGGCCGACAAAGGTGTACCTCCCGATCAAGGGACTGCCGAAGAAGGGCGTCCACCAACTGTTCGCCGCAGCGGCGAGACACCTGGAACTGCACGAATTGATCGAGCGGTACGCGCGCTCGGCGATGCGCGAGGACGCCTGGTACGAGAATCTCCACGACGAGCAGTGCGCTATGCCGGGGACATTCGCGGTGTTCGCGCTCGGGATGGCGGATCGACGGTTCGCGCCGCTGGTACGCGACTATCTGGAACTGGTCGACGGCGAACACCAGTCGTTGCAGGCGAAGTTCGTCGAGGCGTACATCGACTCCCACGGTGCGACCCCTGAATCACTGGCCTACCTGGTCGCCTGCGCCGGAAACATCCAACATCTCCGTCACCGTTCCACGTATCCGGCGATGATGGCGAATCCCGACTCCCTCGGTGCGCTCCTCGCGCTGCGTGGAACGGATTTCGCGTGGCGTGCCGCCCTGTTTGCGCTGTGGGGCCGGGATGCCGACTCCGAGCGCGGTGCGGTGTCGATCGTCGCCAAGGCTCCAGACGGTCTCAAGCCGCTGTACAACCAGGTCTTCGATTTGTCTGGACAGGAGACGACATGACGATCTACATCGACGACGCCGCGGAATCGCCGCGACCCGAGACCAGCCACCCACGTTTCGTGGCGCTCGCGCCGGAGTCGTTCTACAGTGCCACCGACGAGTTCGCGCCGTTCGGCTCGGACGATGGAAACGACGTGCTCCGCGACATGGAGGCGTGGTACGAGCAGCGCGACCCGGCGTGGACCCCGCCGAAGGATTCCTCGACGACCTCCTGGCGGGGTGGGCGTTCGATCTACCCGACGGAGTCCTCGACTTTCCGGACGAACGGCTTCTCGCTCTGGTCGCCGACGGTTCGGCCGAGGCGAGGCTCACCGCGGTCGGTCAGGCGTGCGTCGCGGCGGCCGTCGGCCAACTCAAGATCGAGGGAGTCGTGTCGCCGTTGATGCAGATCCGCGGTCGTGCAGGCGTCAGGGTGCTGCGTTGCCTGTACTCGGACACCACGCGCTACCCGACGTGGCCGCATCGTCCCGCCGCGCTCCGGGGAATCGAGCTCGTCGAACGTCTCCTGACACGAGCGCGGGACGGCGCCTGACTCCCATACGGCGACTGCGCGTGTCTCAGCGTTCGTGGGCGGTCACGATGTCGTTCGCAGAAGCCCACTCGGTGATGTCCCGCCGTTCGATCGCGGCGGCCATCATGTCCGGAAACAGGTCGGGTGTGCACGCGAACGCGGGGACGCCGATCGAGGCGAGAGCCGCGGCGTGGCCGGAATCGTACGACGGTGCACCGGAGTCGGACAGTGCGAGCAGCGCGACCATCGTCGCACCCGACTCGACGACTGCGTGAGCGCGTTCGAGCATCTCCTCGGCGATGCCGCCTTCGTAGAGGTCGCTGATCAGGACGAGCACGGTGTCGGCAGGCCTCGTGATCTGCGATTGACAGTAGGCGAGGGCGCCGTTGATGTCGGTGCCGCCGCCGAGTTGGACGCCGAACAGCACGTCGACCGGATCGTCGAGGTCGTCGGTGAGGTCGACGATCGACGTGTCGAACACGACGAGCCGGGTGCGCACCGATCGCAGTGACGGGAGGACCGCGCCGAAGACGCTGGAGAACACCACAGATTCGGCCATGGACCCCGACTGGTCGATGCACAAGATGATGTCGCGCTCCACGTGTGATCGCCGTCGGGCGTAGCCGACGAGCCGCTCGGGCACCACCGTCCGATACTCGGGCTGATAGTGCTTCAAGTTCGCCGCGATCGTGCGGTTCCAGTCGATGTCGGCTGGGCGTGGTCTGCGGGTGCGGGCAGACCTGTCGATCGCACCGCTCACCGCCTGCACGGTCGCATCGCGAAGCCGCTTCTCCAGTTCGTCGGTGACCGCCCGAACCACCTGGCGGGCCGTCTCACGGGTGGCGTCGTCCATCGCCGACTTCAGCTCGAGCAGCGTGGTCGCCAGGTGGATGTCCGGCGTCACCGCCGCCATCATCTCGGGTTCGAGGAGCAACTGCCGCAGGCCGAGTCGGTCCATCGCGTCGCCCTGCATCACGCGGACGACCGTCGTCGGAAAGTACTGCCGGATGTCGCCGAGCCACCGGGTGACCCGCGGCGCGGATCCACCGAGCCCCGCGCCGCGGCGAGGGGCGTCGTAGACCTCGCCGAGCACGCGGTCGCGCGCGGCGTCGTCGACGGACAGTTCGGTCGACGAGACGCCCGTTCCGTCGGCGTCGCCGCCGCCCAAGATCAGTCGCCACCGGGTGATCGGGTCGGTCATGCGTGTTCCCATCCGATGAGTCGGGCGACCGTGGAGATCGCGGGTGCGGCTCGGGTCTCGTCGACGACCGCGGTCGAATCGTTCGACCCGCCGCGCACGATCGTCTGGCCGATCGACCGCCGCTCTGCGGTCGTGAACGCGGAGAACGTGCGGCGCAGAAGCGGCAGAAGGTCGTCGAAAGTCTCCACAGGTGCGTCGGACACCCACCGGTCGACGACGCCGAGCAGCGCTGCGTCGTGCACGAGGATCATCGCATCGCCGGACAGGAAGCCGTCCAGCCAAGCTGCTGCGCCGACAGGATCGGACGCACGCGACAGTTCCCGGCTCATCCGCAGTTCCACATCGTCGCGGTCGAGGTGTCCGGCGTCGAGCAGGATGCGAACCGCACGCCCGGCGAGGAGTCCGGGCACACGGTCCCGGTCGGTCACCTCCCGCAGGGACGTGAACCACCGAGCCGTGAGGAGTTCATCGTCGAGCATCATCAGGCCGCGGTGCGCGGAGTCGACCGCCGTCCGCAACGCGGCCGCCGCATCGTCGTCGAGGGCGACGGCCGCCGGCGGCAGACCGATGCCGGCACGTACCGTCACCTGATCGAGGACGGCGCGCACTCGAGTCGTGTCGACTCGGCGGACGGTCCCGTACCGGCAGATGCGCGCCAGTGGTTCGATCGCACCGAGCAGTTCGGGGGCGTCGGTGTGTGCGGCGGCTCGGTCGGCCAGCACTCGCACCACGTCGTGTGTCGGAAGGTCGGCGGTCATGCACCGATCGACGAGTGCGGACAGGTCGGCGAGGGCGGTTGCCGTTTCAGCGGCCGACGCCACCCTCGCCGACGCGGCGTCGACGACAGTGGTGCCGTACACGGCGGCCTCGACCACTGCGACCGCGAGGCCCGGATCCCAGACGAGCGTCCACGTCTCCTTGAACGTGCCGGTGGTGCGTCCGCTGTCGGCTGGTTCGCCCCACTCGACACCGAGCAGCAGGAGTCGATGCAGGAGCACCGACCGCGCTCGGCCGCCGTCGGTGCGGAGATCGAGCGTGACGGTCTGTGCGTGTGCGGAGGGCTTGAGTCGGCACCGTTTCTGCTGACGGCCGATGTCGGCGGCCAGCGGAACCAGGGGTGCCGAGTCGGGGACACCGCCGATGTCCGAGCCGACGACAAGATCGCGGTGGACCAGAGACAGCGGCAGCCGGTCCCCGTCGGCGAGCACCGCGAGGGCGGCGTCGTCGAGCTCGGTCAGGCCCGGATGCGGGCGGCCGCGAATGGTCGCGAGGGTCCGGGCCACTCGTGTCGCATCGACGACCGATGCCGGGGAGGCGGACATACCCTGGGAACGCAGCTCGCGTGCCACCCTGACCAGCCACGACGCGGCTGCCGCATCGGGATCGTCACCCGCCAGCCGGGAGGCGTACAGGTGCCGGTACCAGCCGGGCGAGCTGACACCGGCGCCGTAGCCGGAACTCTGCGACAGCCGTGCCGCCGTCCACGGTGCCCACGCGGCCGCGACTTTGACCTTCGGCAGGCCTCGCAGCAGTCGGTTGTCGGCTGCCGCGGACCGCCCGGCCGTCGGGTCGACGGCGGGCGCGTGCCATGCGCCGCATACGAACGCGATTCGATCATGGCCTGCCTTGACGGCCGCACGTACCGCGGCACGCATCGCGGCTTCGCGTGCCGCGGTGATCGACGGGCCCGTCGGATCGGAGGCCGCGGCGATGTCGACCGTCTTGTCCTCACGCAGCAGCGGAGCCGCCTCGGGCTCGTCGCGGCGGAGTTCGGCGATCGCGTCGAGGACCGCCTCGAATTGGGCTGATGGGTCACCGGAACGGTGCTCGACCGCGTCCTCCCACCACCGTTCGGCATCGTCGTACCCTGCGGTCCTGGCGAGTTCGCCGATGGGATCGGATACGTGTGCCCGGCCGCTGTCGTCGGCGGGTTCCGCCGAGTCGTCGACGGCAGCCCGGATCGCCAGGGACTGCGCGGCGGGCAGGTCGGCCCACACGACGTCGACACCACGGACGAGGGCCCACCGCGTCGCGACCCATTCGGGGGAGAACTCGGCGAGCGGATAGAACCCGGCGCGACGCGGCTCGTCGACCGCGTAGACGAGCCCGGCGACCGGCGGGACCATCGCCTCGTCGGCCAGCAGCGGCAGGATGGGCGTCAGCTCGGGTGGACCCTCCACCAGCACGAACGTGGGATCGAACTGCTCGAGTGCGGCCGTCACCGACAGCGCCGATCCGGGGCCGTGATGGCGGATTCCGAGCGCTCGGACCGTCACGCCCGAGCCGGGTCCAGGTCGCGGCATGCGCGGTACAGGTCGTTCCACTCGGGGCGGCTGCGGACGACGGTCTCCAGGTACTCGTCCCACACGACGGCGTCCTGCACAGGGTCTTTGACGACGGCGCCGAGCAGTCCGGCTGCGACGTCGTCCGCCCCGACCCGGCCGTCGCCGAAATGCGCGGCCAGAGACAGCCCGCTGGTCATCACCGAGATCGCCTCGGCCGTCGACAGAGTGGAGCTCGGCGATTTGACGGTCGTCCGACCGTCGTGGGTCACCCCCGACCTGAGTTCTCGCATCACCGTCACCACCCGGCGGATCTCGCTGAGGGACTCGAGGTCGGCGGGCAGGTCGAGGGACGCGCCGAGGCTGGCCACCCGGCCCTGGACGATCGACACCTCGTCGTCGAGGGAGTCGGGGAGTGGCAGGACGACGGTGGTGAACCGCCTGCGCAGCGCGGACGACAGGTCGTTGACGCCCTTGTCGCGGTTGTTCGCGGTGGCGATCACGTTGAATCCGCGGCGGGCCTGAACCTCGTCGTCGAGTTCGGGGATCGGCAGCGACTTCTCCGACAGGATCGTGATCAACGTGTCCTGCACGTCGGCGGGGATACGGGTCAGCTCCTCGATCCGGGCGAGGGTGCCTTCGCGCATCGCACGCATCACCGGACCCGGAACGAGCGCGCCGTCGGACGGTCCGTGCGCGAGCAGGCTCGCGTAGTTCCACCCGTACCGCAGGGTCTCTTCGGTGGTTCCCGCGGTGCCTTGGACGACCAGCGTCGAATCGCCGCTGATCGCAGCTGCGAGGTGTTCGCTGACCCACGATTTCGCGGTGCCCGGCACACCGAGCAGCAGCAATGCCCGATCGGTGGCGAGGGACGCCACGGCGATCTCGATCAGACGTCGCGACCCGACGTACTTCGCGCTGACCGTCGTCCCGTCGGGGAGCGTTCCGCCGAGGAGATATGTCGCCACCGCCCACGGCGACAGTTGCCACTGTGGCGGCCGCGGACGGTCGTCGACTGCGGCCAGGGCGGCGAGTTCGTCGGCGTACGCCTGCTCGGCGTGCGCGCGCAGGACCGCGGACTCGCCGGATGCCTGGTGGTCGGACCCTGAGGTCATGCGAAGCCCTCCTGAATGGACTGGTCGAAAGCGTGAAAGGTGACGGTTGCGTGCAGGAGTCGACGGCGGCGTTCGAATGCCGCACGTGTGACAGGTTTGTCGCCGGAGGATTCGGGCGCGTCGAGCAGTGCGCGGACACGACCGAGGTGCGAAGGCGGAAAGTGCGCGGCGTGCCCGAGCGGCAGCGTGGGGAGTGCCGCCCACGTCGCGTCGTCACGTGCCGACGCGAGGCGGTCGAGAACGGCGGAGGCGACGGACGCCGACCATGGCTGTTCAGCCATGTCGACCAGGCCGGTGAACTCGGACGGTCGGGCGCTCGGAAGGCGGGACACCACATACGATTCCCGGTCTGCCGTGTCGAGGACCTCGACCAGCCCGGGCGCCGCGGCGAGAGGTGCGAGGGCGGCGGCCCACAGGCTGTCGCGCTGGGTGACGGCTGCGGTCGAGATCGCAGCGAGCACAACGTCGTCGTCGGCGAGGGCACGGACTATCTGGTCGGGCGTCGACTCGGTGACGACGGTCCACGTGTGCAGGGGTGCACTCCGGAGAATGGCCCGCAACGATGCTGCGCGGTCGCCGTCGGTCGCGACGCCGGGCAGCCCGTCTCGGGTCGCCGCCTCGTCGAGGTCGGTCGGCGGACGCACCCGGACCACGAGGTCGGTCGATCCGAGGAGCCGTCGGCGGGGCCCCTCGACGTCCACCAGCCGCGACAGTCGGCCGGCCATCCGGTGTGCGAACGCAGACGTCGGACGTGCTGCGAGTGCGTCCCGAGCGGCGTCTCGGACGCGCGCCGCGCGCTCGTCCAGGCACCTGTCGAGGAACGAGTCGTCGACGCCGATGACGGTGTCCGCCGATGCGCGCAGGAGGTGCTCCTTCTCGCGTGCGGCGAGGGCGGGCCACTGTTCGGGCACGTTCACGACATCCGAAGAGAGGGTGGCGACAGTGACCGCAGCGGGTCCGAGCCGCGGTGCCAGCCAGCGTCCGCGTTCGCCCCAGGCGCCGGAGAGTGCGGCGCGCAGGTCTGGGTTGCCGGCGGAGTGCGCGGACAGCGCGGGGATGAACTCGGGCGGCACGATGACCGACCGCGAAGCCGCGGTGCGCAACCATCGGGCCAGCAGATGCATCCGGAGTTCCCGAGGAACCGGCGGGACGTCGAGGAGCGTGCGGAGTCGTTGGACCGCGGACTCCGGTGCATACGGCAGTCGTTCGCGGGGCGCGGGGTCGACGGGCTCCTCGGCGCCTGCGACGCGTCCGGCCTTCACCAGTGCGGCGGCGAGCGCCGCCTGATCGAGCAGCAGCCGCGGCGACTCGGTGTCGCGGCGCGCGACGAAGCCCGGCGGGTTCAGTGGGGGCGGCCGCCGATCCGTCCCGAGGACGGCCGCCGTCGACAGCGCGCGATGCCAGTCGGCGATTCCGGTCACAGCGGAACCACCCGACCGTCGACGCTGACGGTGAGGACACGGAATCTGCCGCCGTCGAGTTCGCCGAACACATGATCGGCGCGGCCTCCGCTGATCGCTGCGAGCTCCGTGGACGGAGTGTCCTCGACCAACTCCAACGACTGACCGGACGGGTCGACGACATGCCTGGCCCCGAAGCGGACGTCGGCCAGCATCACCGGATGCCGGTCCCGCCACGGTGTCGTGGCGAACGCGGCCGCTGCGTCCGCCAACGCCGCGTCGACGCTTTGGCCGGCGCCCAAGCGCGTCTGTGGTTCGAGGGCTTCCGGCGTGTCGACGAACAGGCCTCGGCAGGGTTCGGCGCCGGGGTAGATCGCGAGGTCGGCGCGGAGTCGTGCGCCCGCCAGCGCGGGAACGCCGAGGGACTGGCCGGGTCCGGCGGTTTCCAGGAGGAGTCGGTACCGGCCGTCGTCGTCGCGGAGCCAGGTGCGTTGCTGAGCGAGTCGGCCCTTCTGGTCGCGATGAGCTCCGACAACCGTCCACACGCGTGATTCGACGGCGCCGCCGCGGACTTCTGCGGTAGGTGTCGGCCAGCCGAGGGCAGCGTGCAGATCAGCCGATTCGGATGTCGTCAACGAGTCGCGACGGCTCCATGCCTGAACGAGCATCCACCACACCCCGATCCGCTCCAGCAATTCGTCGGCGCCCAGTCCGGCGACGACGTCGGCTCCGGTGTCGCGGACACGTTCGGCCAGACCCGGCGCTTGTGCGTCGACCAGGCGGGACGCCGTCGTCTCCCACCACGGCAGGGGACGGCGTAGAGCCTCCGCGAGGCCTGCGCGGACGAGGTCGGACAGCCACCGGCTGAACTCGCCGACGCCCGCGTCCATCTTCGCGACCCGTTCGGCCCGACGAGCGGCTTGCGCCTGCGGATCGACGGGTGCCGCCGGCTTCGAACGAGTCTTCGCCTTCGATGCGCGCTCGTCCGCCCAACTCGACGCGAAGTCTGACACCTCGCCGTCGGCGATCGCGCCCGCCGACCACAGCAGCAACAGGGCGATCGCATGTTTGCACGGGAACTTCCGGCTCGGACACGAGCATCGAAACGCCGGACCGGTCAGGTCGATGCTCACCTGGTACGGCTTCTTCCCGCTGCCCTGGCATGAACCCCACAGGAGTGCATCGGTCGCGCCGGTGCCCGACCACGGGCCGGGCGAGGCGAGCTTGCGTCCCGCCGCGACCGACGCGGCGTCGGGCGCAGCGGCGATCACCTGCTCCTGTGTCCACGGCATACCCGGCACACTAGGGCATCGGTCCGACAACGGTCGGGACCCCGACCCCGACCGGCGTCACGTCGATGCTTACTCTTGATGAACAGCGCGAGAAAGGGGCGTCCGCATGAGCAGCCAGTCAGTGCTCGATTCGATCATCGACGGTGTCAAGGCCGACGTCGCGGCGCGCGAAGCCGTGCTCGACCTGGCCGCGGTCAAGGCGCTCGCCGCGAAGGCTCCCGAGCCGCGTGACGCCGCTGCCGCCCTCCGCATGCCCGACATCGGAGTGATCGCCGAGGTGAAGCGTGCGAGCCCGTCGAAGGGGCAGCTGTCGAACATCACCGATCCGGCGAGCCTCGCCAAGCAGTACGAGGACGGCGGGGCGCGAGTCATCAGCGTCCTCACCGAGGAGCGTCGGTTCAACGGATCGCTCGCCGACCTGGACGCCGTCCGCGCCGTCGTCGACATCCCGGTGCTGCGCAAGGATTTCATCGTCGGGCCGTATCAGATTCATGAGGCCCGCGCCCACGGCGCCGACGTCATTCTGCTGATCGTCGCAGCTCTAGAGCAGAAGGTGCTCGCCTCTCTGCTCGACCGCACCGAGTCCCTGGGCATGACAGCTCTGGTCGAGGTGCACACCGAAGAAGAGGCGAACCGCGCACTCGAAGCGGGTGCGAGCGTCGTCGGCGTCAACGCCCGCGATCTGAAGACCCTCACGGTGGACCGCGACGTGTTCTCTCGGATCGCGCCGGGCCTGCCGTCGGACATCGTCCGGATCGCCGAGTCGGGCGTCCGCGGAACCGCCGATCTGCTGGCGTACGCGGGCGCAGGCGCCGATGCGGTGCTCGTCGGCGAGGGCCTCGTGACGTCGGGTGATCCGCGTGCTGCCGTCGCCGACCTCGTCGCCGCCGGCGCCCATCCGTCGTGCCCGAAGCCGTCGCGCTGACTGTTCCCATGTGACAACAGCGTCGGCGCGGGCGGCAGCGTGCGACGCGAACAGATATTCGTTTGCCGTCACCCGAGCCCGATGAGGATGATGGATCACGTGACCGATCAGACCGACTTTCCCAAGGCCAGCGACGGCGTCGCCGACATCGCGCAGATCGGACCCGACGAGCACGGCCATTGGGGCGAGTTCGGCGGACGCCACGTGCCCGAGGCGCTGATGGCAGTGATCGACGAGGTCACCGCCACATACGAGAAGCTGCGCACCGACACCGCGTTCCTCGACGAACTCGACCGTCTTCAGCGCGACTACTCCGGTCGCCCGTCGCCGTTGTACGAGGCCACCCGGCTCTCGGAGGCTGCAGGCGGCGCCCGGTTGTTCCTCAAGCGCGAAGACTTGAACCACACCGGTTCGCACAAGATCAACAACGTCCTCGGCCAGGCACTGCTCGCCAAGCACATGGGCAAGACCCGGGTGATCGCCGAGACCGGTGCCGGCCAGCACGGCGTGGCGACCGCCACCGCGTGCGCCCTGCTCGACCTCGAATGCCTGATCTACATGGGCCGCGTCGACACCGAGCGCCAGGCACTGAACGTCGCGCGCATGCAACTGCTCGGCGCGACCGTCGTCGCTGTCGAATCCGGTTCGGCGACGCTGAAGGACGCCATCAACGAAGCGCTGCGCGACTGGGTGACAAACGCAGACGACACGTACTACTGCTTCGGCACCGCAGCCGGACCGCACCCGTTCCCGATGCTCGTCCGCGACTTCCAGCGGATCATCGGCATGGAGGCGCGGTACCAGATCCTCGAGAAGACCGGTCGTCTGCCGGACGCCGTCACCGCGTGTGTCGGCGGCGGATCGAATGCGATCGGCATCTTCCACCCATTCATCGACGACGCAGGCGTTCGGCTCGTCGGATTCGAGGCGGCGGGCGACGGCGTCGAGACCGGTCGTCACGCGGCCACCTTCACCGGCGGAACCCCCGGAGCCTTCCAGGGTGCGTACTCCTATCTTCTGCAGGACGAAGACGGGCAGACGATCGAATCGCATTCCATCTCTGCCGGGCTGGACTACCCGGGTGTCGGTCCCGAGCACGCTCACCTCCTCGAGATCGGTCGTGCCGAGTACCGGCCCGTCACCGACACCGAGGCCATGGACGCACTGGCATTGCTGTCGCGTCGCGAAGGCATCATCCCGGCGATCGAATCGGCACACGCTGTGGCCGGTGCACTGAAGCTCGGCCAGGAACTGGGGGAGGGCGCGATCATCGTCGTCAACCTGTCGGGTCGTGGCGACAAGGACGTCGACACCGCCGCAGAGTGGTTCGGTCTGTTCGGCAAACCGCCGTCAGAGACTGAGTACGCCGCCCAATTGGCCGCATCCACCACAGGGGAAGACAAGTGAGCGTCACCGCACCCGCATCCCGCCTCGGCGACACGTTCGCCGCCTGCCGCGACGAGAACCGCGCGGCTCTGATCGGCTACCTGCCGGTCGGCTACCCCGACCCCGTCGGCTCGCTTGAGACGTTGCGCACCATGGTGTCCGCGGGCTGCGACATCGTCGAACTCGGGATTCCGTACTCCGATCCGGTGATGGACGGTCCGACCGTGGCGAAAGCGGCCATCTCGGCGCTCGCACAGGGCACGCGAGTCCGGGACGTGTTCGCCGCTGCCGAGGTCGTGGCTGCGGCCGGCGCGAAACCGGTCGTGATGAGCTACTGGAATCTGATCCTCAAGTACGGCGTGGACTCGTTCGCGCGGGACCTCGCCTCTGCGGGAGGGCTCGGAATCATCACTCCGAACCTGATCCCGGAGGAAGGCGCGCAATGGCATACCGCCTCCGATGCTCACGGGCTGGACCGCATCTACCTCGTCGCGCCGTCGTCCACGCCGGAGCGGCTGGCGATGACCGTCGACGAGTGCCGTGGCTTCGTGTACGCCGCGTCGACCATGGGTGTCACCGGCGCACGATCGACCGTGTCGAGCGCTGCGCCGGAATTGTGCCGCCGTGTCCGGGAGGTCTCGGACATCCCGATCGGCGTCGGTCTCGGAGTCCGCAGTGGTGATCAGGCCGCTGAGATCGGTGCATACGCCGACGGTGTGATCGTCGGATCCGCGATCGTGAGCGCCGCAGCGGACAGCCAGAAGGCCGTCGCATCGCTGGTCGACGAGTTGGCACAGGGAGTGCGCCGGGCTCGCGCCTGACAGGCGTGCACTAGGGTGGCACCTGTGACTGCAGGAGACGTCGTCCTCGCCTATATCCCGAGCCCGCCGCAGGGCGTGTGGCATCTGGGTCCGCTGCCGCTTCGTGCGTACGCGTTGTTCATCATCGTCGGCATCATCGTCGCGGTCTGGTGGGGCGACCGACGCTGGCAGGCGCGCGGCGGCCAACCGGGCGACGTCCTCGACGTGGCGCTCATCTCGGTTCCGTTCGGCCTCGTCGGCGGTCGCCTGTATCACGTCATCACGGACTGGTGGCGATACTTCGGTGACGACGGCAAGGGCCTCGCAGCCGTCTTCCAGGTCTGGGACGGCGGACTCGGCATCTGGGGCGCGGTTGCGCTCGGTGGTGTCGGCGCATGGGTCGGCTGCCGATGGAAGGGCATCAAACTGCCGCCGTTCGGCGACGCGCTCGCGCCCGCGATCCTCGCCGCCCAGGCGATCGGCCGCATCGGCAACTACTTCAACCAGGAGTTGTACGGCGATTCGACGACGGTTCCGTGGGGCCTTGAGCTGTACCAGCGCGTCAACCCCGACACCGGCGCGACCGGCGTCTCCGTGATCGACGGAGTCTCGAACGGACATGTCGTCGGCGTCGTGCATCCGACATTCCTGTACGAGCTCGTGTGGAACCTGCTGATCGTCGCCGCACTCGTGTTCGTCGACCGCCGTTTCCGGATCGGTCACGGCAGGCTGTTCGCGCTGTACGTCGCGGGCTACTGCGTCGGCCGCTTCTGGATCGAACTGATGCGCACCGACGAGGCGACTCACATCCTCGGACTCCGGGTCAACGTCCTGGTCGCCGCGCTCGTGTTCCTCGGCGCAGCGCTCTACGTGGTCATCGCACCGAAGGGCCGCGAAGAGGGCTTGTCGATGTTCCGTCCGGAACGCGCCGAACTCCTCGCCTCCGAGGGCGAGGTCGGCTACATCCCGCCGACTCTCGACGACGAGTACGACGATGAGAAGTACGACGACGAGGATTACGTCGACGGTGTCGATCTGGACAAGCACCTGGACGCTTCCGACGAGGAAGTCGACTATGCCGTGGATCGTGACCACATAGTGGACACGATCGACGGCACAGACACCGAGACCTCGGTCGAGGACTCGGCCGACGCTGTGGTCGAGGACGAGGTAGCCGAGACGTCGGTCGTGGAGTCGGCTGACGCTGTGGTTGAGGAGCCTGCTGGGGACGCGACTGACGAGAGTTCCGTCGAGGACTTGGCTGACGCTGTTGTTGCGGACCAGCCTGACGAGACCTCGGTCGAGGAGTCGGCTGACGCTGTGGTCGAGGAACCTGCTGTGGATGAGGTCGACGAGAGTTCCGTCGAGACCGCGGCTGACGCTGTGGTTGGGGACGAGGTTGCCGAGACTTCGGTCGAGGAGTCGGCTGACGCTGTGGTCGAGGAATCTGCTGAGGATGAGGCCGACGAGAGTTCCGTCGAGGACTCGGCCGACGCTGTTGTTGCGGACCAGCCTGACGAGACTTCGGTCGAGGAGTCGGCTGACGCTGTGGTCGAGGAACCTGCTGTGGATGAGGTCGACGAGAGTTCCGTCGAGACCGCGGCCGACGCTGTGGTTGAGGACGAGGTTGCCGAGACCTCTGTCGTGGAGTCGGCTGACGCTGTGGTTGAGGAGCCTGCTGGGGACGCGACTGACGAGAGTTCCGTCGAGGACTTGGCCGACGCTGTGGTTGAGGACGAGGTTGCCGAGACCTCTGTCGTGGAGTCGGCTGACGCTGTGGTCGAGGAACCTGCTGAGGATGAGGCCGCCGAGACGGAAGACGCTCCGTCCGCCAGTTCTGTCACGCACGTGGTCACAACTGGCGGACAGGACGAGGATGCGGACGCGGAACCGACGATCGTCGACGTCGAGGACGACGTCGACGACCTCGATGTGCCGACGGTCGAGGAGGCCCGATCGGGGACGCCGACCATCGTCGCGCATGAAGCGGGCGAGTCGTTCACCGTGTCGTCGTCGAACTCCGGGCTCGACGCGATCACCGTCGTCGAAGAGAACCCGGGATGGTCAGCCGGCGCGATCGAGATCCGGCCCGCCGCACCGAAAGACGAGAACAACGACGGCGCCTGAACAGGTGCAAAGCGAATAGGCGGTGAACGTCTCGCCGATACTCGCAAGTAGGTTGGGAGTCGAGGTGCTCGACCGATAGCCTTGAGCGGTGACTCGTCGAACTAAGATCGTTTGTACCCTGGGCCCTGCTACCAACACTGAAGAGAGCATCACCACTCTTGTCGAGTGCGGCATGAACGTCGCTCGGCTCAACTTCAGCCATGGCGCCCACAGCGACCACGAGAGCGTGTACAAGGCGGTACGCGCGGCGAGCGTCAACACGGGCAAGACGGTCGGCATTCTGGCCGACCTGCAGGGCCCGAAGATCCGCCTCGGCAAGTTCGAGGACAACGGCCGTCCGAACGGCGCAGTGGACTGGAACAACGGTGAGCAGGTCCGCATCACCGTCGACGACGTCATCGGAAATCACGATCGCGTGTCGACGACGTACAAGAACCTCGCGATCGACGCCCGCCCGGGCGACCGCCTCCTCATCGACGACGGCAAGGTCGGACTCACCGTCGACACCGTCGACGGGAACGATGTGGTCTGCACCGTCACCGAGGGCGGAACGGTCAGCAACAACAAGGGCTTGTCGATGCCGGGCATGAACATCTCGGTTCCGGCGATGTCGGAGAAGGACATCGCCGACCTCGAGTTCTCACTCGAACTCGGTGTCGACATGGTCGCCCTCTCGTTCGTGCGCAGCCCGGCCGATGTGGAACTCGTGCACGAGGTGATGGATCGGGTGGGACGCCGCGTCCCGGTGATCGCGAAGCTGGAGAAGCCCGAGGCGATCGACAACCTCGAAGCCGTCGTCCTCGCCTTCGACGCCATCATGGTCGCCCGCGGCGACCTCGGCGTCGAGATGCCCCTCGAACAGGTTCCGCTGGTCCAGAAGCGTGCCATCCAGATGGCCCGTGAGAACGCGAAGCCGGTCATCGTCGCAACACAGATGCTCGACTCGATGATCGAGAACTCGCGCCCGACGCGCGCTGAGGCGTCCGACGTCGCGAACGCGGTGCTCGACGGCGCCGACGCCGTGATGCTCTCCGGCGAGACCTCGGTGGGCAAGTACCCGCACGACACGGTGCGGACCATGGCGCGCATCGTCTCGGCAGCCGAAGGCGGCAGCCGCGACGTCCCGCCGCTCAAGCATGTGCCCCGCACTCGCCGCGGTGTGGTCACCTACGCTGCCCGTGACATCGCCGAACGCCTCAACGTCGACGCGATCGTCACGTTCACCGAGTCGGGCGACACCGCGCGTCGAGTGGCACGACTGCATCCGCGCGTCCCGCTGTTCGCGTTCACCGCGACCGAGTCGACCCGCAATCACCTGTCAGTGAGCTGGGGCGTCGACCCGAACCTCGTGGTCCGCCTGTCCCACACAGACGAGATGATCAACCAGGTCGACGACGTTCTCGTCACGAACGGTCACCTCAAGCACGGCGACGTCGTCGTCATCGTCGCCGGAGCACCGGCGTCGGTGATCGGTTCGACGAACTTCGTCCATGTCCACCGCATCGGCGAGCAGGACCACTGACCGCTGCCTGGGCCCGCTGACACACGCGCGCACCGTCGGGAATCCGACGGTGCGCGTCGTTTATGGTGGGTGGCATGACCGACGCCACGGCAGCAGTCCAGTCCGACGACCTCGTCACCCTCCTCGAACTGCTCGACGTGGAACGCGTCGACGACGACCTCTACATCGGACAGCACCCGGATCAGGTGATGGCCCGCACGTTCGGCGGTCAGCTGCTCGGACAGGGCCTCGTGGCCGCAGGACGATCGTTGACTCGCGGCGCCCCACCGGTCCACGCACTCCACGCCCACTTCATTCGGGGCGGCGACGTCACAAAGCCCCTCGAATACCACATCAGCAGGTTCCGCGACGGCAAAGCCTTCGCGAACAGGCAGGTCACCGCGATGCAAGACGGCGAGGTCGTCTTCACGATGCTCGTCGCCTTCCAGGACAACAAGGCCGGTCTCGAGCACGCGGTCGAGATCCCTCAGGTTCCCTACCCGGAGGACCTGCCGCCGATCAGTGAGCACTTCGAGGGCTACGAGGAGACCGTCGAAGCATTCGTGAAGGCTCTCCACCCCATCGACGTCCGGTTCGCCAACGCTCCCACGTGGAAGATGAAAGGCACCGGAGAACAGCTCAATCACAACCGGGCCTGGATGAAGACCGACGGTCCGATGCCCGACGACCCGCTGCTGCACATGGGCGCACTCGCGTACTCGTCGGACACGACGGTCCTCGACTCGATCATCACGACACATGGGTTGTCGTGGGGAATCGACAGGCTGTTCGCGGCCACAGTCAACCATTCGATCTGGTTCCACCGTGAGTTCCGGTTCGACGAGTGGCTGCTGTACGCGACCGAGTCACCCGTTGCCGCCGGCTCTCGCGGCATCGGTTCGGGCCGCTACTTCATGCGCGACGGCACCCTCGCGGCGTCCGTCGTGCAGGAAGCCCTGATCAAGTACTTCCCGCCGCGCTCATGACCGCCCCGACACAGCAGATCGACGTCCGTTTCCATCTGCCACCGGGCCCACCGTTGCCGCCGAAGACGTGGCAGCAGCGGTACCGGTGGCCGATCAGGATCGGCAGTGTGATCGTCGCGCTGGCCGTGACCGTGCTGGGCGTTCTCGCCCTCGTGGTCGGAGTCGACTCTCGTTCGACGATCACCGCCGCCGGGGCGGTGACCATCGATTGTGGTACGCGTGCGGCAGTGGGTTCGGCGCAGGTGTCCTTCGGGGACACCGTCGAACTGTACGACGCCGACGACGTCCACGGCGGACCGCTGGCGACGACTCGCCTGGACACGTTGCGTGTGATGGGCGGCGACACCTGCTTCGCCGAGTTCGAGGTGGACGACGTGAAGACCGTGGACGTCTACGTCGTGCGAATGGGAAAGACCTTCCGCAGTCTGGCGACCGCGGAAGGCCTCCGAACCGGCTACCTTTTCGTGTAAGTCGCGGCTCGGGCCGCCGCGACGACCGCAGGGTCGGTCACCTCGAGTCCACTGGCAGTGCCACCGCCGGGGCCGGTCGCGCCCGGATCGGAGACGACGGCCTTCGCCGACAGGTGGACCGCATCCACGCCGACCGCGAGCAATGACGGAATCGACGTCGGAGTGACGCCGCCGCCCGCCATCACTTCCACACCCGTGTCGGCGGCGATCAGCGCGGCGAGTGTGTTCAGACCGTCACCCGCCTTCGGTGCACCTCCGGACGTGAGCACTCGCAGGACGCCGATGTCGGCGAGCTGGTGCAGCGTCCGTACGGGATCGCTCACGGTGTCGATCGCGCGATGGAACGTCACGTCGGCGTCGCCTGCAGCGTCGAGCAGGATCGCGGTGGCCGCTGCGTCGAGTGCACCGTCCGGTTGCAGCGCCCCGATCACGACGCCTGCCGCACCGAGGTCGACAGCGCGTCGAACGTCGTCGGCGAGCACTCTGACTTCATCCGGTGAGTAGACGAACCCACCGGGCCGGTTGCGGATCAGCGCGTGCACCTCGACTCCGGTCGCCACGGTCGCCGCGATCGTCGCAGGCGACGGGGTGAGTCCGCCGGTGGCGCCGAGAGCGGCACACAGCTCCACCCGATCGGCGCCGCCCGCGAGCGCGACTGCCGCGCCCGCGGCGTCTTGTACTGCGATCTCCAGCGCGGTCATCGCAGCGGGCGGGACACGGGGACGTTCACCCAGCTCGGGTTCGCCGGATCGATCTCGATGTACTGCGGACGCAACTGCGACGACCACAGGCCCGGACCCAGCGGAACTGCCTTCGGGAAGTTGAACGCGTAGATGTCCACCCGCAGACGATCACCCGGACGCAGTTTCGCCTGGGTCGCGGTCATCGGGATGTCGATCGTCAGCACCTGGCCCGGCCGAACCGGGCGGTAGTCGTCCAGCGACAGCGTAGGGATGGCGTCGATCACGTCGCCGTTGGGCCCGAAGGCGGTCCGCTGCTTGTCGAGACCTCGTAGGGAGACCATCAGTTGCCCCATCGAGACCGTCGTCGAGCGGCCGTCTGGCGAGACGACGTTGACTGTCGCGTGCCAGTACCCGTCGCGGGCGTTGAGCCGTTGCCGCAGGTGGACGACGGGCGTTCCACTGATCGTCGTCGTCGCCGTGGCGGGCTCCGACGTGAACGTCTGAGCGGCAATCTCGGACACCCGGGAGTCGCGTGCGCAGAAGTCGAAGAGAGCAGTGATGCCTGCTGCCGACTGCGCTCCGTCGCGGCTGCACACCGTCGACAATCCGGGCGCGACGCGTCGTGTGGCGCGGTTCGCGGGAACCGCCGACGACAACGATCCGTCACCCGCCACCGGAGTGTCGGTAGTGCCGGACGGACGCCCCGAGAGGTACTGGCGCTGGCGCTGATGACCGGGCAGCGGGAAGGTCGGACCCTGGACGAACGCGCCGCTGGGCTCCTGCGACAGCGTCGCGGGGGAGTAGCGATCGATACCGTTGTCGATGCCCTTGAGCCACTTGTCGTACCAGGCGCGGGCGAGCACGTCGGCCCGCGGCGGGTAGCCGCGCTGGCCGAAGTTCGATCCGGACGTGATGTGGTAGCCGTCGTCCATGATCAGCTTGCGTTGACCGTCGGGCAGCGAGGTCAATCCGCTGAGCAGACGCGATTCGCTGAAGGTGAAGAGATCGTTCCAGCCGCCGATCGCGAATGTCGGGGTGGTGATCTTCGAGGTGTCTGTGTGCAGGGACCTGCGTCGTGCGGTGCCGGCCGTGACGAGATCCTTGGTGGTTCCGCGCAGACCGTTCGGCGTCCTCGTGGTGAGGGCTTCGATCATCACGTCGAAGTAGGTGAGCGGGTCCTTGACGCGATCGCCGAGCCATTTCCAATCGAATGTGCCGTTCAGCATGGACGCGACGTTGGGGATCATCTTGGTTCCGTTGACGAGGCCCAGCCACGGTGCGAGGAATCCCATGCCGACTCCGCCTCCGGGAGCGATGACGTCCTGGATCAGATCGGCGCCCGGAACGATCGGGAAGATCGCGCCGAGTTCGCCGGGGGCGTCGGACGCGGCCTGGAGCTGGTTGATCGCAGAGTACGACACACCGGCCATGCCGACCTTGCCGTTGTCCCACCGCTGTCGCTTCACCCAGTCGATCACCTCGACGGTGTCGCGGCGTTCACGTTCTCCGAACACCTGCCAGGTGCCCTGCGAGAAGCCGGTGCCGCGCACGTCGACGACGAGCATGTTGTATCCGCTCTTGATGAGCTTCGGGTCGTACGAGAACGTGTTGATCAGACCGCCGCGCAGCGCGCCGACGAGTTCGTTGTATCCGGAGAGGAAAGTGCCCTGCAGGTTGATCGAGTTGAGGAGCTCGATGAGTTGCGGGACCAACACCGGATAGTTCATCGACTCGGAGGCCAGCGCCGACACCATCTTGGTGTACGGGGTCATGTTGACCACGGTCGGCAGCTTCTCGCTGACCGGGCGACCGTTGCGGTCCGTCGGCCGTATCAGGTTTCCGCGAAGCACGGTGCCGTCCGACATCCGGATCGGGACGTCCGGCGTCACCTTGTAGCCCTTGTACTTCGACGGCCCGTCATGGGTCCGTGTCCATTTCGCACCGAGTGCGCCGTAGAGTTCGGCGTCGGCGGTGCCAGGCACGGCGGGAACGAGCCCCGCCCCGGCGACCACGGTGACTGCGGTGACCATCAGAACTGAAAACTGCCGGACCGTCCGGCGCAACACGCTCACGTGCGATTACCTCCCCGACGAGCCGGGTCGAGCTGCGGCCGTGAGGAGTTCGCGACCGATCTGTGACCTGACTCTCAGGTAACAATAAGGGTAGGGGCCGTCATAGTCGAGATCCGATTCTCTTGTCGCAGAAGACTTCAGACCCGAGTGGAAATCGACCGGGGTGGGTCCGTACACTTGTGCATCGCACGAATTTCCACCTGCCCCGGTGGCGAAATTGGCAGACGCGCCGCACTCAAAATGCGGTCTCTAACGGGGTGCCGGTTCGAGTCCGGCCCGGGGCACGCACTTCCACACGACGACGAACGGAAGGCTCGCAAATGTCCGACGCGACATCCGCCAGCGCGGTCCGCGTCGTTGTGGCGGAGGACGATTCGCTCATTCGTCTCGATCTCGTCGAGATGCTCCGCGAAGAGGGATACGACGTCGTCGGCGAAGCTCCGAACGGTCAGGTGGCCGTGGACCTCACGGAACAACTCGATCCGGATCTTGTGATCATGGACGTCAAGATGCCCGTCCGCGACGGGATCGACGCGGCGAGCGAGATCGCCGCGAGGCGGCTGGCGGCAGTGGTGATGCTGACCGCGTTCAGCCAGCGCGAGTTCGTCGAGAAGGCGCGCGATGCCGGCGCGATGGCGTATCTAGTCAAACCGTTCAACCAGGCCGACCTGGTGCCAGCGATAGAGGTGGCGCTCAGCCGGTACCGCGAGTTGAAGGCGCTCGAGAACGAAGTCGCCGACATGTCGGAGCGCTTCGAGACACGCAAGCTCATCGAACAGGCGAAGGGTCTGTTGATGACGAAGCAGGAGATCACCGAGCCTGAGGCGTTCCGGTGGATCCAGCGAAACGCGATGGATCGTCGCGTGACGATGAAGGCGGTCGCTGAGATCGTCGTCGACACGCTCGGCGACTGACGGCCCCGGCCGACGTTGTCGGGGGTCGCCACTAGACTCATTCGTGTGAGCCCAGCGCAGACGAACGCCAGCA
The DNA here is from genome assembly GCF_037148075.1 of Gordonia malaquae. NCBI lineage: Bacteria > Bacillati > Actinomycetota > Actinomycetes > Mycobacteriales > Gordoniaceae > Gordonia > Gordonia malaquae. Next base: position 1,343,718 of record NZ_JBBCUB010000001.1, read on the forward strand.
AGAATCGCCCGACCCTCATGCTTCTCGATGGGCATTCTCTCGCCTATCGTGCGTTTTTCGCGTTGCCTCCGGAGAATTTCAAGACGAACACCGGACAGAGCACCAACGCCGTGTACGGCTTCACGTCGATGCTGATCAACCTGCTGCGCGATGAGGAGCCGACACACATCGCGGCCGCCTTCGACGTCTCGCGTCAGACGTTCCGGTCGGAGATGTTCCCCGAATACAAGGCCCAGCGCAGCAAGTCGCCCGACGAGTTCCGCGGCCAGGTCGACCTGACCAAGGACGTCTTGGGCGCCATGGGGATACCGGTGATGGCCATCGACGGGTTCGAGGCGGACGACATCATCGGAACACTCGCGACGCAAGCCGACCAGCAGGGCTATCGCGTTCTGGTGGTCACCGGCGACCGCGACTCGCTGCAGCTGGTGAACGAGAACATCACCGTGCTCTACCCCAAGCGCGGCGTGTCGGAGATGACTCGCTTCACCCCCGACGAGGTGGAGAAGAAGTACGGCCTGACGCCCGCCCAGTACCCGGACTACGCCGCGCTCCGCGGCGACCCGTCCGACAATCTGCCCGGCATCCCGGGAGTCGGTGAGAAGACCGCGGCCAAATGGATTCGTGAATACGGTTCATTCGACGAACTCGTCAATCGGGCCGATGAGGTCAAGGGCAAGGTCGGCGACTCGCTGCGTGCCAACCTCGCCGGCGTCATCATGAATCGCAGGCTGACCGAACTCGTCCGCGACATGGAACTGCCTGCCGGACCCGACGAGCTCGCATTGCACGCCTGGGACCGCGACAAGATCCACGCATTGTTCGACGACCTCGAGTTCAAGGTTCTGCGCGACCGCCTGTTCTCGACGCTGTCGTCGGTGGAGCCCGAGGCGGAGGAGGGTTTCGAGGTCAACGGCACCCGGCTCGGCGCAGACGAGGTGGCCGCTTGGCTCGACGCTCACGCCAGGACCGGACGTGCTGGACTTGCCGTGGACGCCAAGCACGTCGTCGTCGGCGGCGATGTCGACGGTCTGGCGATCGCTGCTGCCGATGGCGACGCGGCGTACATCGACCCGGTCGCCCTGTCGGTGGACGACGAGGCGGCTCTCGCCGACTGGCTGGCGGACGCATCGGTCGCGAAGGCCGTCCACGAGGCGAAATGGGCGGTGCACGCCTTCCGGGGTCGCGGCTGGACTGTCGCGGGAGTCACCTCGGACACATCGCTCGCCGCGTACCTGGTGCGACCGGGGCAGCGCACGTTCAACCTCGACGACCTCGCGCTGCGCTACCTGCGTCGTGAGCTCCGCGCCGACGACGGAGTGGACGACGGCGGTCAGTTGTCGCTGCTCGACGACGACGCCGATTCCGCGCGTGCGGCAGAGACTCTGATGCTGTCCGCGAGGGCGGTCGCCGAACTCGCCGACGCGTTGGACACCGAACTCGAGCGCATCGACTCGACGTCGCTGTTGACCGAGATGGAATTGCCCCTCGCGTTTGTTCTCGCCGAACTCGAGGCGGTCGGCATCGGCGTCGACACCGAGCACTTCTCCGACCTGGAGCGTGAATTCGCGCAGCGTGTCCGTGACGCCGCCGAATCCGCCTACGAGGTGATCGGCGAGCAGGTCAATCTGGGATCGCCGAAGCAGCTGCAGACGATCCTCTTCGACAAACTCGACATGCCGAAGACGAAGAAGACGAAGACGGGCTACACCACCGATGCGGACGCGTTGGCCTCGCTGTACGAGAAGACCGAGCATCCTTTCCTCAAGTTCCTGCTCGAGCACCGCGACGCCACTCGCCTGAAGGTGACTGTCGACGGCCTGCTCAAGTCGGTCGCCGACGACGGCCGTATCCACACGACGTTCAACCAGACCGTCGCCGCGACCGGCCGTCTTTCGTCGACCGACCCGAACCTGCAGAACATCCCCGTCCGCACCGACGCCGGACGGCAGATTCGTGGTGGTTTCGTGGTGGCGCCGGAGTTCGACTCCTTGATGACGGCGGACTATTCGCAGATCGAGATGCGCATCATGGCGCATCTCTCGGAAGACGAAGGGCTCATCGAAGCGTTCCGGTCGGGGGAGGACCTGCACAACTTCGTCGGCTCGCGGGCGTTCGGCGTTCCGGTCGATCAAGTCGACTCGCAGATGCGGTCGCGGGTCAAGGCGATGTCGTACGGTCTCGCGTACGGCCTGAGCGCGTTCGGTCTGGCCGCGCAGCTCGGCATCGGCCGAGAAGAGGCCAAGCAGCAGATGGAGCAGTACTTCGACCGCTTCGGCGGAGTGCGCGACTACCTCCACGACGTTGTGGTCGAAGCACGTCGCAAGGAGTACACGGCGACCCTGTTCGGCCGTCGCCGTTACTTGCCCGACCTGAACTCGGACAACTTCCAGCGACGTCAGTCCGCCGAGCGCATGGCGCTGAACGCACCGATCCAGGGCACGGCGGCCGACATCATCAAGGTCGCGATGATCAAGGTCCAGAACCGACTCGCGGCAGAGGGACATCGGTCGCGGATGCTGTTGCAGGTTCATGACGAACTCGTGCTCGATGTCGCCGCCGACGAGCGCGACGCCGTCGAGAAGCTGGTTCGCGAGGAGATGGGCGGCGCGATCAAGCTGTCCGTGCCGCTTGAGGTGTCGGTCGGCTTCGGCCGCACGTGGGACGAAGCAGCTCACTGATGCGCGACGGCCGACAGGACTGGGTGCTGCCGGCGATCATCGCACTGCTCGGCGTGCTCGGGATAGTCGGCTGGCTCATCGGGAAGGACTCGTCCGACGCGGTGGCAGATCCCGCTGCCGCATCGTCGGCACTGACCTCCGCGCCGTCGACTCCCGAGACTGTCACGGTCACCCCGCCCGTCACCGTCACCGAGACCCATACTCCGCCGCCCGCCACCGAGCCGACGCGGACCGAATCGGGCGCAGGGGGATGGTATGCACAGCTCGGAGCCTTCAACGATCGATCGAACGCGGACGCAGCCGCCGCGCAGCACGGTGCCGTGGTCAGGCCCGGGTACATCGTCGGATCGTCGTCGACCTGGGTTGTCGTGATCCCCGTCGCGAGCGAGTCCGCCGCTGAGTCCGTGTGCAGCGGGTACGGCTCCGGTGCCTGCTACGTGCGCTACTCGGGGGAGTGACCATGCGGACGAGGGCAGATCTACTGGTGCCAGGCTTCCTCAGTGCCGTTGTTGTCGTCGTGGGAACCGTTGCAGCGGTCATGCTCGTGGTGGTCGAACCCTTACCGGCCGAAGAGTTGTGCGTGCTTTACGACGCTTCCTACGCCCCGCTGAACGGGGTCACGATGACCAGGGCGTACGACTCGGTCTTGGAACTGCCCGGCGCGGACCTGCCTCCGTGCGAACTCGAGGAGGATCGATGACTGATAGCCAGACTGTCCGGTTGGCCGTGCTCGAAGGCGACGGGATAGGACCGGAAGTGGTGCCGATGGCCGTCGACGTCGCGCGGCGCGCGCTGGAGGCACACGGAGTCGAGCTGGCGACCGTCGAGCTGCCGTTCGGGGCCGCCGCGATTGAATCGCACGGCGCCCCCGTTCCGGAGTCGACGTTGGACGCTCTGTCCGGCATCGAGCTGTGGCTCGTCGGACCGCATGACAGTGCCGCGTACCCGCCGGCGTTCCGTCATCCCGCGCCTGGTGCTGTGATGCGCAAGCAGTTCGATCTGTTCGCCAACCTGCGGCCCGCCCGCGCGGTCGCCGGAGTGCCCGCGACCGCACCCGACATCGACGTGCTGATCGTGCGGGAGAACAGCGAGGGCTTGTACGCCGATCGGAACATGGCCGTCGGGAGTGGCGAGTTCATGCCGACTCCCGACGTCGCATTGTCCGTCGGATTGATCACGCGGTCCGCGACTGAACGGATCGCCGTGGAGGCGTTCGAAGCGGCACGGCGTCGACGTGGGCATGTGACCGTCGTCCACAAGGCGAACGTGCTCCGTCTGACGACGGGACTCTTCCGAGATGTGTGTCTTCAGGTGTCCGAGCACTACCCGGACGTCACCGTCGACACGGAGCACGTCGACGCCATGGCAGCGCTCCTCGTTCGGCGGCCGGCCGACTTCGATGTGGTCGTCACGGAGAATCTGTTCGGAGACATCCTGTCGGATCTCGCCGCTGAGCTGTCGGGGTCGCTCGGCCTCGCGGCGTCGTTGAACAGTTCGACGGACCGGGCGATGGCCCAGGCGGTGCACGGTGCCGCTCCGGACATCGCCGGGCAGGGGATCGCCAACCCGATCGCCACGATTCTCTCGGTCGCGATGCTCCTGCGGTGGGAGGGCGAACGTCGGGACTCCGACGCACTCAGGTCAGCCGCCGACTCGATCGATGGCGCCGTCGCACACGTCCTCGCCGACGGTCTGGCGACCGCAGACTTGGGAGGAACGGCGTCGACAGGAGAATTCAGTTCTGCCGTGCTCGCCGTGCTGTGAATCTGGTTGAGCACAGGGATTAGACGCTCAGACTCACGATTCGGTTGCATGACCGGACCCGATGGCGTGGCGGAGAACTCGGATCGGCAATACTCGTGTCTCTGATTGAAGTAGTTTCATCAACCGATGCGACAGAACAAGAAGGTGCCCATGCGCGTGCGTCTGGCAGGTGTGCTGGCCTGTGCGGCCTTGCTGATGACCGGATGTGTCGTCGACGAATCGGCCAACGACACCAAGCCGATCTCGCTGACCATCGCGAAGCAGCCCGACATCGCGGCGCTCGTTCCGGACGACATTCGCGCAGGGGGAGTGCTGAAGGTCGGCACCAACGTGCCGTATCAGCCGAACGAGTTCAAGGACAGCGAAGGACGGATCATCGGCTTCGACGTCGACTTGGTCACGGCTGTCAGTCAAGTCCTCGGGCTGGAGCCGAAGTTCTTCGAAGCAGACTTCGGCAAGATCATTCCCGCCATCCAGGCCGGAACCTTCCACATGGGGATGTCGTCCTTCACCGACTCGCTGGAACGCGAGAAGGAGGTCGACTTCGTGACCTACTTCAGCGCCGGCGTGCAGTGGGCCACCAAAGAGGGACGTGAGATCGACCCGGACAACGCGTGCGGTCTGCGCGTCGGTGTCCAGGCGACGACCGTTGAAGACACCGACGAAGTGCCGGCCAAGAGCGCGGCGTGCGAAGCGCGCGGTGAAGATCCGATCATCAAGGTGAAGTTCGACAGCCAGGACCAAGCTGTGAATGCCACGCTCCTCGGCCAGGTGGACGCGTTCTCCGCGGATTCACCCGTCACCGCGTACGCGATCAAGAAGACCGACGGCCAACTGCACCAGGTCGGCCCTGCGTACGACGCCGCGCCGTACGGACTTCCGATCAAGAAGGGCTCGCCGCTCGCCGCCGCGGTGCAGAAGGCGATGCAGCATCTCATCGACAAGGGCTACTACCGGACGATCAACGAGCATTGGGGCGTGCAGGCCGGAATGATCGAGCACGCAGAGATCAACGGGGCGAAGGAATAACTCATGACGACTGACGACAAGCAGACGGCCGAAAGCGGCAGGCCTGCCCCGATCAAAGCGATACCGGTGAAGCACCCAGGACAGTGGGTCGCGGGCACGATTGTGGTCGTCCTCGCCGGGTTGTTCATTTACGGAGCAGCGACCAATGACAACTATCACTGGGACACGTTCGGGAAGTACCTCTTCGAGGTCAGGATCCTGTCGGGCGTCGGGTACACGCTGGCACTGACCATTCTCGCAATGGTCGGAGGTGTGGCTCTCGGCGTGCTGCTCGCGGTGATGCGCATGTCGCCGAACGGAGTCTTCCGCTGGGCCGCGTGGATCTACTTGTGGGTCTTCCGCGGAACACCGGTCTACGTCCAGCTGATCCTGTGGGGCCTGTTCGGTTCGCTGTACCCGACGATCAACATCGGCGTGCCGTTCGGCCCGACGTTCGTCGAATGGGATGCGCAGGAGTTCAGCCTCCAGCATGTGTTTGTACTCGCGACAATCGGACTGGCACTGAACGAAGCCGCGTACATGGCCGAGATCGTCCGGGCAGGCATCTCGTCGGTCGGCGAGGGCCAGATGGAGGCGTCGACCGCGCTCGGTATGACGTGGGGACAAACGATGCGACGGACGGTGCTGCCGCAGGCGATGCGAGTGATCATCCCGCCGACCGGCAACGAATTGATCAGCATGCTCAAGACCACCAGCCTCGTGTCGGCGGTGCCGTTCACTCTCGACGTGTTCGGCCGCCAGGGCGACATCGCGGGCGTCAACTTCCAGCCGATCCCGCTGCTGCTCGTCGCGTCGGCCTGGTACCTCGCTGTGACAAGCGTTCTGATGGTCGGCCAGCATTTCCTCGAAAAGCGTTACGCCCGCGGCTCGTCCCGAAACCTGTCTGACGCGCAGCTGGAGAACCTCGCCGCCGCCAACAACCCCAACCTCATCGGAGGCTGAGTCTGTGACCACCACTGAGACCCCGATGGTCGTCGCCGACCAGGTCTGCAAGAACTTCGGCGCGCTCAACGTGCTGACCGGCGTCACGCTGGAGGTGAAGCGCGGGGAGGTCGCCTGTCTGATCGGTCCGTCCGGGTCGGGCAAGTCGACATTCCTTCGCTGCGTCAACCACCTTGAGAAGGTCAACGCCGGACGACTCACCGTCGACGGTGAGCTCATCGGCTACCGCGAACGCGACGGCAAACTGTACGAATTGAGCCCGAAGGAAGCAGGCCGCCAGCGCCGAGACATCGGCATGGTGTTCCAACACTTCAACCTGTTCCCGCACCGCACCGTCCTGGAGAACATCATCGAGGCGCCGGTTCTGGTCAAAGGACAGTCGAAGGCTCAGGCGTCCGAGCGAGCGCTCGACCTGCTCACCCAGGTCGGACTGCGCGCCAAGGCCGACGCCTACCCGGCACAGCTCTCCGGCGGCCAGCAGCAGCGCGTCGCGATCGCCCGCGCGCTCGCGATGGAACCCAAGTTGATGCTGTTCGACGAGCCGACGTCGGCGCTCGACCCGGAACTCGTCGGCGATGTGCTCGAAGTGATGCGCGGTCTGGCGTCCGACGGAATGACGATGCTCGTCGTGACCCACGAGATGGGCTTCGCTCGCGAGGTCGCCGATCAGCTCGTGTTCATGGACGGTGGAGTGGTTGTCGAGAAGGGCGATCCCCGCGAGATCCTCTCGAACCCGAAACACGAACGCACGCAGTCGTTCCTGTCGAAGCTTCTCTGAGCGCGTCGTCGGCGTCTCGACTCCGCTCGACGGGCGGACGGCCGGGTCAGAGCAGCGCGCGGGCGTAGCGGTCGGTGATTGCGCGTTGGACCAGTGACGCGACCGGTGCGCCGAGTTTCGTGAGGAGCGTGCTCGGCCGGGAGAAGCCGGTGAGGACGAAGCGCACCACGCCGTCGTCGTCCACCTCGACGATGAACGACTCCTCGCCGGTCTCCGGATGCCCGGGCAGTGTTCCATAGGCGAAACCCGCGCGGGTCGGTTCGTCGATCACGGCGACCACACGGACCGGCCCGCTGATCCGGAACGGTCCCACCCCGATGCCGACCACGGCTTCTACACCTTCGGCCACGACGTCGGACGCGGTCTGCACCCGTACCCCGGAACGCCGCTGGACCTGCCAGCTCAGAAGCGACCTACGGGCGGTGGCGAACGTGTCGGCGCCCCGGCCGATCAGCGTCTCGCGGTGGAGGGCGTGAAAACCAGGTGGTGCCTCGCCCCGCAGACTGGCCCCGACATCGCGGTACGTGAGTTCGGCGGTCATGGCTTGTGGCAGACGAAGATCGCGGTGCCCGGGAAGTACGAACCGCGCAGGGGAGACCACTGTCCCCATTCCTGATCGAGGTCCTCGGGCCACTCCGGTTCGACGACGTCGTCCAGGACGAGGCCTGCGCCGACGATCTCGCGGATGCGGTCGCCCATCGTGCGGTGGTGTTCGACATAGGTGACGACGCCGTCGTCGTCGGCCTCGGAGTAAGGCGTCCGGTCGAAGTACGACATGCGGACCACCAGTCCGTCGGGTCCGGGATCGTCGAGGAACATCCACCGCATCGGGTGATTCGTGGCGAACACCCACCGCCCACCCGGGCGCAGGACTCGGGCGACCTCACGCATCGCCCGCGCGGAGTCGGCGACGAACGGAATCGCCCCGAACGACGAACATGCGATGTCGAACGACTCGTCAGCGAACGGGAGGCGTTCGGCCCCGGCCTGAACCAAGGGCACCGGGCGTTCGTCGAGTCTCATCGCGTCGACGGCATGCGCGAGCATCCCCGCAGACACATCGAGCCCGACGACGCGGGCGCCGCGCGCCGAGAGCCAGCGCGCACACGGCGCCGAACCGCACCCCACTTCGAGGACGTCGCGGTCCGCGACGTCGCCGAGGAGCCGGATCTCCGACTCCCGGAGACGCTCCGGGCCCCACACGAACTCTCCTCCCGGCGTCCGGTTCCCGATGAACTCGCCGTGTTCGGCGTGGTATTCGGCAGCCTCGGCGTCCCACCACGAACGGTTCGCGCGTTGGCTGGTCGAGGTGTCGACGTCGCCGAGCACACGCGGCGGGCGAGGAGTGTCAGCAGGCACGGCCGGCCACCACCATCTCCGAAGAAGTGTCGCCGTCCCAGCGGCGAATCGCGTTGGCATGCGCGGGAATCGGGGACCAGTCGAGGGTGAGGGCCGAGCCCACCCGGTCGGCGGTGAGCCGTCGGGCAAGTGTGATGTGCGGCGTCCACGATCCGGGTGTCACGTGGTCGACGAGGCCGTCGACTGCGTCGCCGCACAGACGGTGAACGGTGGCGTGAACTGAGAGGAGTTCGCTCGACGGAACCACAGACGCAGCGAGGGTGAACAGACCGGGACCCGCCGGAAGCGCCACCGGAGGACCGATCAGGACCGGGATCGGAAGGCGCTGGGCGATCGTCGCGAGATGGGAGTCCGCGCCGCTGATCCGAGTGCCGGCGATCAAGGTGCAGTGAGGTCGGCCGATCGCCGGATCGACCCCTAAGGCGGCCAGTGAGCGCCACCGGTCGCGGATCGCGACGTCCGCGGTGTCGTCGAGGAGGAGTTCGATGGATGCAGCCACGATGACGATCCTGTCATTCGGCACGCGGCGACAGCCAGTCGTGAGACGATGGGGCTCTATTTGTGCAGGCCAGCGCCGGGTAGTAACCTGGTATACGCGCGTGCCCGGCATGCGCGTCCAATCATCGTCAAACCCGCTGTGGCCTGCACGGATCGCACGGGAGCGACGTACCTACTACTTACCTGTCCGGAGCAACTCACCACATGTCGTCCCCCACCATCACCTCGCCGCAGGTCGCCGTCAACGATATCGGCTCGGCTGAGGATTTCCTCGCTGCCATCGACGCCACGATCAAGTACTTCAACGATGGCGACATCGTCGAAGGCACGATCGTCAAGGTCGATCGCGACGAGGTTCTGCTTGACATCGGCTACAAGACCGAGGGTGTCATCCCGTCGCGCGAGCTGTCGATCAAGCACGACGTCGACCCGAGCGAAGTCGTCACCGTCGGTGACGAGGTCGAAGCGCTTGTCCTCACCAAGGAGGACAAGGAAGGCCGCCTCATCCTGTCGAAGAAGCGCGCACAGTACGAGCGCGCTTGGGGCACGATCGAGGAGCTCAAGGAGAAGGACGAGGCCGTCAAGGGCACCGTCATCGAGGTCGTCAAGGGCGGCCTGATCCTCGACATCGGTCTGCGCGGCTTCCTGCCCGCATCGCTCGTCGAGATGCGTCGCGTCCGCGACCTCCAGCCGTACATCGGCAAGGAGGTCGAGGCCAAGATCATCGAGCTCGACAAGAACCGCAACAACGTGGTCCTGTCGCGCCGTGCATGGCTCGAGCAGACTCAGTCCGAGGTCCGCAGCGAGTTCCTCAACCAGCTGCAGAAGGGCCAGGTCCGCAAGGGCGTCGTGTCCTCGATCGTCAACTTCGGCGCATTCGTCGATCTCGGCGGCGTCGACGGCCTGGTGCACGTCTCCGAGCTGTCGTGGAAGCACATCGACCACCCGTCCGAGGTCGTCACCGTGGGCGACGAGGTCACTGTCGAGGTCCTCGACGTCGACATGGACCGCGAGCGCGTGTCGCTGTCGCTCAAGGCGACGCAGGAAGATCCGTGGCGTCAGTTCGCCCGCACCCACGCGATCGGCCAGATCGTCCCGGGCAAGGTCACCAAGCTGGTTCCGTTCGGTGCATTCGTGCGCGTCGAAGAGGGCATCGAAGGCCTCGTCCACATCTCGGAGCTGGCCGAGCGCCACGTCGAGGTCCCGGACCAGGTCGTCTCCGTCGGCGACGACGCGATGGTCAAGGTCATCGACATCGATCTCGATCGTCGTCGCATCTCGCTGTCGCTGAAGCAGGCCAACGAGGACTACGCGGAAGAGTTCGACCCGTCGAAGTACGGCATGGCCGACAGCTACGACGACCAGGGCAACTACATCTTCCCCGAGGGCTTCGACGCCGAGACCAACGAATGGCTCGAAGGCTTCGACAAGCAGCGTGAGGCATGGGAGGCCCGGTACGCCGAGGCCGAGCGTCGCCACAAGATGCACACCACGCAGATGGAGAAGTTCGCCGCTGCAGCCGCCGAGGCAGAGAACGCTCCGACCGACTACTCGTCGTCGTCGGCATCGTCGACCACCTCCGAGTCGGCTTCGTCGACCGGTGCAGCGTCGACCGGTGGTTCGCTGGCCAGCGATGAGCAGCTCGCCGCTCTCCGCGAGCGTCTGTCGGGCAACGCCTGATCGCGTAGCTAGATCTCACTGAACCCCGGGACCTCACGGTCCCGGGGTTCAGTGCATTCCGGGGCCGAATACTGTTGGGGCCGTGGGAAATGAAGTTCTTTCGGGCGGCCTGGCCATAGGTGCGGGCGTGGCGATCGGCATGCTGCTGTTCGTTCCGTTCGTGGCCCTGAGCTATCGACGGCGAGGTGGTCTGACCTTTGGTCGGTCGCTGTTGTGGATCGCGGCCCTCATCTACTTCTGTGCGATATGGACGTACACGCTCTTCCCTCTGCCGGACCCGGACCACCTGGTGTGCGTGGGAACGAACACCGACCTGTGGCAGGCGGTGCGCGACGTCGAGGGCGCCCGCGACCGCGGACGCCCCTTCACCGATCCGGCGACGCTGCAGTTGGCGCTCAACGTTCTGCTCTTCGTCCCGCTCGGTGTGTTCATCCGAGTCCTCGGTGGACGAGGCCTGCCGACTGCCCTGATCACAGGCGCCGGAGTCTCACTGTTTGTGGAGACCACCCAGGTCACCGGAATGTGGTGGATCTACGACTGCGCGTACCGGGTGTTCGATGTCGACGATCTGGTCACGAACACCGCCGGTGCGGTTCTCGGCTCGATCATGGCGCTGGTCGTGCCACGACGCATGCGTGGCATGTCCAAGCGTCCAGGAAGCGATGTCGCGTCGCCCGTCAGCAAGTCTCGTCGCATCGTCGGAGTCTGGTGCGACGTCCTCGCGGCCGCGATGCTGTCGGCTCTCGTATCGGTGAGCGTGCAACTCTGGCTCGAGTACGTCGTCGACGATCGGGCCGCGGTTCTGTCCGGAGAACTCGCAGCGGTCGTCGGCGGAGCGGTGCCCGCGGTCGTGTGGCTCATGGTCATCGCGGGGACCGGGCGATCGATCGGGGACCTGTGCGTGGAACTCGAATACCGGGGAGGCCCGCTCCCCGTGGCACTCCTTCGAGTCGTCAGGTTCTGCTCGAGCATCGGCATGTACTACGCCTTGACGTTGCTGCCGGACCCGTATGACGCAGCGGCCTGGGGGTTCGCGGCCATCGCCCTGATCCTCCTGGTGTTCAGCAGGCACGGGAAGGGACTGCCGTCGCTCCTGTCGGGGGCGTCGCTCGTCGACTCCCGCCCCGATTCGCCCGTCGACGATGGCGCATCCGTCACGCAGCAGTGAGAATGGTGGCGACTGTCGACTGCTGACGAGAGGTGAAGTGATGACTGGTTCCGATCGTGCACGAGGGTTTCGAGGCAGAGCTGTGGGCATTCGCGACACAGTGCGGCCGAATCCAGCCACCGTCGCTCCGGGCGAGGACGTCGAAGTTCCGAAGAATCGGTTGCCCGACGCCTCGATGGCTGCGGAGACCGCGTACCGGCTCGTTCACGACGAAGCGATGCTCGACGGCAACGCGCGACTCAACCTCGCGACCTTTGTCGGCACCTGGATGGACGATCACGCCAACCGCCTGTACGTCGAGTCGGCCGACAAGAACATGATCGACAAGGACGAGTACCCGCAGACCGCCGAGATCGAGAACCGGTGTGTGTCGATGCTCGCCGACCTCTGGAACGCGCCCGATCCGGCACGCGCGATCGGCACGTCCACGATCGGCTCGTCGGAGGCCTGCATGCTTGGAGGTCTCGCGCTCAAGCGTCGATGGCAGCATGCACGCCGAGAGGCCGGGCTCTCCACGGACAAGCCGAACCTGATCCTGTCGAGTGCTGTCCAGGTCTGCTGGGAGAAGTTCTGCAACTACTTCGAAGTGGAGCCGCGGTACGTTCCAGTATCGGACGATCATCGCCTCCTCGACGGGCACGACCTGCAGTCGTACGTCGACGAGAACACCATCGGGGTGGTCGCGATCATGGGAGTCACGTACACCGGTTCGTACGAACCGGTCCAGGAGATCGCCGCGGCGCTCGACGTCATCGCACACGACACCGAGCACGACGTGCCGATCCACGTCGACGGCGCGTCCGGCGCGATGGTGGCTCCATTCTGCCGACCAGACCTGGTGTGGGACTTCGGGATCGAGCGTGTCGCGTCGATCAACACCTCCGGCCACAAGTACGGGCTCGTGTACCCGGGAGTCGGGTGGATCGTCTGGCGAGACCTCGAGGCACTGCCCGAAGACCTGATCTTCCGCGTCAGCTATCTCGGCGGCGACATGCCGACATTTGCGCTCAATTTCTCTCGACCGGGTGCTCAGGTGCTGCTGCAGTACTACCTGTTCCTGCGCCTCGGATTCGACGGTTACCGCGAGGTCCAGCAGACATCACTCGACGTCGCAGCGTATCTGTCGGAGGCGATCGGACAGATGGACTCTTTCGAGCTGTGGAGCGACGGCACCGACATCCCGGTGTTCGCGTGGAGACTGCGCGACGGGCACACCACCAACTGGACGTTGTACGACCTCTCCGATCGTCTGCGCATGAAGGGCTGGCTGGTTCCGGCGTATCCGCTTCCCGACGATCTGACGGACGTCGTCGTCCAACGGATCGTGGTCCGCAACGGATTCAGTCGTGATCTCGCTTCGGCGTTGCTCGATGATCTGCGCGCAGAGGTGGCGTACCTCGACCGGTTGGACGGGCCGATTCCCCACGCGGCCGAGACGACTCCGTTTCATCACTGACTCATGCGTTGTTGACAATAATTGTCATTAAAGTGTTGACTGTCCGGCATGCAGAAATCACTCTCTCTCCGGACCTCCGCCGTGCTGGTGGCATTGGCGGCGACCCTCACTGCGTGTGGCTCCGCCGACGACGAGACGTCGTCGTCACCGAGCGTCACTGAGCGTGCTCGCGCCACACCGCGAGTCGTTGTGTCGTATGACGGGGGACTTCGCGTCCTCGACGGAAAGACTCTCGAGCAAGTCGCCGACCTGCAGAAGGACGGATTCCTTCGACTCAACCCGGCAGGTGACGACCGGCACGTGATCGTCACGACCGACGCCGGCTTCGAGGTGCTCGATTCGGGTACGTGGCGTGAGGAGCATGGCGACCACGCGCACTTCAAAGTCTCCGAACCACGCTTCACCGGGGCGAGGTTCGACGGCTCGGAGCCCGGCCACGCGGTGGCCCACGACAACCGCCTCACACTGTTCTTCGACGGGACGGGCGAGGTGAAGACCATCGATCAGTCCGCGCTCGGCGACAAGGCCCCGGACGTGGCCGACTACCGCACCCCGCACGCGCATCACGGAGTCGCGGTGTCGCGGGGCGACGGCTCGCTGGTCGTGACCGACGGTGACGAGGAATCTCGATCGGGCATTCGGATTGTGGACGCCGTGCAGAAGGAGTCGGCTGCGTCAGCCGACTGCCCGGGGGTGCATGGTGAGGCCGCCGCGTCCGGCGGCGTGCTGACGTTCGGATGCCAGAACGGGATCCTGGTCGTTCGTGGCAACTCGATCACCAAGGTCGCATCACCGGACGCCTACGGCCGGATCGGCAATCAAGCGGGTTCGGACGAGTCGCCGATCGTGTTGGGCGACTACAAGACTCGGCCTTCGGATCAGCTGGCCGACGACGAGATCGAACGGCCGCGCAGGTTCTCACTGACCGACACTCGCACGGGATCTCTCCGGATCGTCGACCTTCCCACGAGCTACAGCTTCCGGTCTCTCGCGCGCGGTCAGGATGGTCAGGCGATGATCCTCGGAACCGACGGGGCGGTCTACGTGTTCGACCCCGAGACCGGACGACAGACGGCGCGGCACCAGGTGATCGACCCCTGGACCGAACCCGTCGAATGGCAGGAACCGATGCCGTCGATCGACGTCGTCGGGGGGACGGCGTACGTGAGTGATCCGAAGGCGCGAACGCTGACCGCAATCGACATCTACAGCGGCAAGCAGACGGCTCGGGCCGCGTTGGATGTCGCAGTAATTGAGACGGCGGCAGTCTCGGGCTGACCGGAACCGCGGGACGCCGCAGAAGTCACGCCGTGGTGGTGGACGAACACGACCACCGCGTGACCTCTGGGGCATCTCGCTATTCCTCTGCCGCCGGAGGGTCGAGGAAGAAGTCGTACTCCAGCGGTTCCGCGCCACCGTACGGACTGAGATCGGCGACGCCGGCGTCGCGGACCAGATCGGCGTCGATGAAGCACCGACCGGTGACGTCGGCCGACGCGGCGACGAGGACTGCGGCCGCATCGCCCATGATCTGTGGACTCCGTGAATGCGCGACCGTCTCGTCGCCGCCGAGAAGGTTCCGCACGGCGGCGGTCGCGATCGTCGTCTCGGGCCACAAGCAGTTGCATGCGATTCCGTCATCGCGCCACTCGGCGGCGAAACCCAGTGTCGCCAGAGTCATCCCATACTTCGAGACCATGTATCCGGGGAATCTCCCGAGCCAGTCGGGGTTGAGGTTTATCGGTGGAGACAATGTCACCACGCGTGCGTGGTCGGACCGGCGGAGGTGAGGCAGGCACGCCTGTGTGAGGGCGAACGTACCGCGGGCGTTGACCTGCTGAACCAGGTCGTACTTCTTCATCGGCAAGTCGGCGGTCGCCGTCGGAGCGAGCGCGCTGGCGTTGTTCACGCAGATGTCGACGCCGCCGAACTCCTCGACAGCGGTGCGGACCAATCGGGCGATGTCGGAATCGCTACGCAGATCGCCGATCACTCCGACTGCGTGAGCCCCGGTGGCTCGAACTGCGTCCACTGCGGTGTGAATGGTGCCGTCCAGGCGAGGGTCGGGGCTGTCCGTCTTGGCGAGCATGACGATGTTCGCGCCGCGTCGTCCGAGTTCGATCGCGATGGCGAGGCCGATGCCGCGGCTCCCGCCGGACATCACCACGGTGCGACCCTCGAATGCGGAAGGGCCAGGGACGGTGACAAGTGAAGTGGACATGTTCGATCCTTTCGTCGGACCGGTTTGATGGGAACTGTTCAGGAGGCGTCGTCGCCGACGACGGCCGAACCGAGGAGACTGCAGACGACCAAGGCGGCTGCGATGTCGAGACGATCAGCACCGGGCGCTTCGGAGAGCGCCTTGGTCACGCGGTACTTGACCGTGTTGCGGTGGACGTTGAGACGCTCGGCGGCGCGGAGGTGGCTGTCGCCGGTCTCGAAATACGCGTTGAGCGTCTCGCGGAGGATCGAGGAGGTCTCGCCGGGCGCGGCGAGAGGACCGAGGACGTCATGGACCCACTGCTTGGTCGAGTCGAGATCTCGGGCGAGAAGTGCGACCAGACCGAGCCCGCGGTCTCCGTACCCGACCACCCGGCTGCCCTGTCGCCGATGGTCGTCGACGGCGCCTGACGTAGCGACGCTGAACGCAGCCTTCGCCTGCTGGTGGCTCCGCCGAAAACCGGTGACTCCGTCTCCGGCGAAGCCGACGGCGACGGCGATCGGACTGTCGTGGTCGAGGGCGGACGTGACGGTCTCGACGTCGATGGTCCGGTCCGGACGCCTGCCGAGAGGCACCCATACCCAGACGGTCCTGCGGTCGATCGCAGTGATCAGCGGATCCCCCTCGGCCCGTAACCGGCCGGCGAGTGTCCGTACGGCGCGGTCGAGATCGCGGACGCTGCATTCCTCGTCGGTCGACCACACGATCATCGCCGCGTGACGCTGGTCGAGGCGATAGCCGCTGTCCCGTTCGAGATGACCCGGATCGGCAGCGGGGGAGTCGAGGAGGGCATGGATCGCCGAGGTCAGGACGTTGCTCTCCACACCCATCCACCGGCGGCGTTCGTCCTCGTACGCCTCGAACACGTACTTGGTTATCCAGTCGATGTACTCGTACACGGTGTCGGAGATGTGCCGCACCACCTGCATCGAATCCGTTGTACTCAACGACAGCTCGTCGACCTTCGAGTACACGTCCCGGAGCAGCACACTCTGTCCGACGTGATAGGCACGGACCAGCGAGTTCGACGGCACGTCGCGCTGGGCCAGTCGTCGCGCGAACTCGACGGCCGCGGTGGTCGGCTGCAGTCGGCTGATCGCGATGTCGTTGGCGAGCACGTGGATGATCGTCGTGACGTTTCCATGAACGCTGGCGTCGAGCATCTCAGCGAGCACAGCGTCCTCGCCGAGACCTTCGATGCGTTCGAGGATCTCACCGGTCACCGACGCCGTTGCCGCGACCTCGTCGTCGCGGAGTCTCCGGGCGATGACGTGGGTGTGGGAGGTGAGTTGCACGGAATCCATCACGGGCGCCGCCGACCAAGTCCACGCAGGGCCGATTCCGCAGCGTTGTATCCGCACAGTCCGTGGATTCCAGCACCGGGAGGTGCGGACTGCGAGCAGATGTACACGCCGTCGACGCCGGTCCGGTAGGGATCGACTGCCGGCCGCGGCCGCAGCAGCATCTGCAGGCCCGCATTCGAACCACCGAGAATGTCACCGCCGACGTAGTTCCGGTTCTTCTCCGCCATGCCTGCGACGGATGTGACATGCGTCGCGACGACGATGTCGCGGAACCCAGGTGCGAAGCGTTCGATCTGGGCGATCACCGCGTCCGTGGCGTCGCCGGTGTAGCCGAACGGGACGTGCGCGTACGCCCAGATCGGATTCACGCCGCCGTTGCTGCGGGACGGGTCGGCGAGATATTGCTGGCCCACCAGAACAAACGGGCGATCCGGCATCACCCCGGTGGCCCGCAGGCGCTCGGATTCCCGAATCTCCGCGAAGTCTCCGCCCACGTGGACAGTGCCCGCGCGCCCGCAGTCCGGGTCGGTCCACGGGATGTCTCCGCGGACGGCGAAGTCGACTTTGAACGCGGACGAGCCCATCGAATACTTCTCGTAGCGTCGACGGATCCCGGTGGGCATCGTGTCGCCGTACAGGGCGACGACCTGCGCCGGAGACAGGTCGAGGAGCACGATGTCCGCGGACGGGATGTCTGAGCGCGATGTGACGGGGGTGCCGGTCGTGATCGACCCGCCGGCGTCGGTGAGCGCAGCCGCGGCGGCCTTGGTGATCGACCCCGACCCTCCTTCGGCGACGGGCCATCCGTAGCGGTGTCCACTGGCCCCGATCATCAGGCCGAGTGATGCGGTGAGGGGCCGGTCGAGTCTGGTGTACACGTGCGCGGCGATGCCACCGAACAGCGCACGAGCCTCCGGAGTGCGGAACACGCGGGCCAGCACACTGGCCGGAAGGACAGCGCGAGGACCGAACAGACCCAACTTGATCGGGTGCGCGGGGACGTTGGCGATGGGGCGGAGAAGGTCATGGCCGAGATCGTCGAAGTTTCGTGTGATGTCCCCGAAAACCACCTTCCAGCGCCGACCGTCGACACCCAGACCGTCTGCCGTCGCGTCGATGGACTGGTGAAGCAGCGCGGTGGACCCGCTGTCGAGTGGGTGCGCGCAGTCGATCTCCGGCCACCGCCAACGCAGACCGTACGATTCGAGGTCGACCTCCTTCCAGAACGGAGACCCGACGCCCATCGGGTGGAACGCCGAACACACGTCATGGATGACACCCGGGAGCGTGTACTCCGCGGAGCGAGCTCCACCTCCGATGTCGTCGTTCGCTTCGATCACGTGGACGTCCACACCGTTGCGAGCGAGGTGGAGACCGGCGGCGAGCCCGTTGGGCCCGCCGCCGACGATCACCGCGTTGGTCATCGACTCGCCATCTCGTCTGTGGCCGGCGATGCGGTTCCGGTCGCTGTCGAAGCGCTCGCCTGTGCGTATCGAGTGCCTGCCAGCGGGGCGACGTTCGCACGGGAGTGGACGTCGAACGGGATCGGACCGTCGGGCAGCCACGGCTGCGTGTTGATCGCGTCCTTCACCCGGTACGTGCCTCGCTCCACCACGCCGAGTGCGGCGTCGATGATCTGGTACTCCTGCGTGCCCTTGTGGATCGGCTGAGATTCGATCCAGGCCACGATGAACTCTCCCGGCGCGAAGTCGCACCGGCGTTGCAGAGCGTCGATCAGGTGCTTGTTGTGGAAGTGACCGTCGCCGAAGTTGAAGCCGAGGATCGAGTTGCACGAGAACTCGGCCTCGCGCAGCGTGTAGGTGTTGATGTCGTCGCCGAGTTCGCGCTGCATCAGGGAGAAGAGCGCGCGCCCCTGACTGTGCAGTGAACGCCAGCCCATGAGCTGGTGCATCACTACGTCGGCCACATCGGGCGGGTAGCTGCCGAGCAACTGTGTGCGCGTGTTCTGTGCTCCACGGACCACGAACTCCTCCAGCTTCTCCTCGGCGCCGGGCGCGAAGGCCCACGTGGCCGATGCCCAGTTGCCTGCATACTGCCGCATGCTCGGGAGGAACGACACGAGATCGGGTCGAAGATTGCCCAGGATCGGGAAGAACAGCATCACTGCGACGGCGAGGACGATCGCCCACGGCGTAGTCGCGTCGGCCACGCCGAAGCCGTCCCACGCGGGGAAACCCCAGAAGAGGAACACCGCTGCGTAGGCGAACAAGATGTTCCACTCCAACGGCACGGCCAGTGGGAACGTCGAGAAGATGAACAGGTGGAAGGCGACCATCAGAACGACAGCGCACAAAGTGAGGGTTCGGTTCGTCGAGAACAGCAGGACGAGCGGAGTGATGATCTCGACGACGGTGCCGAGCACGTGGCCGACTCCGCCTGCCAGGACTGACGGCCGCATGTCGTCGGGGAATCGGCGGTAATGGGCGCGCTTGACCCCCTTGAACGGCAGCCACGGTGTGTTCGACAGCATCGGAGGAATAACCATCGAGAAGTGATGCCCCAGCTTGGACACTCCGGCGCCGACCCACACGATCACGATGAGCAGTTTCAACGCGACGATCATGTCGATGAACGGCATCACGGCGAAGAAGACGACTGCGGGCAGATACTGCTCGCTCCGACCTCCGAGGAAGACGACCTTGTCACGCAATCCCATGACGACGACCAGCGCGATCAGCGAGTAGAGGGCGGCGGGGTTCACCAGCCCCGCCGAGCCGGGACGGAGCGCTTCGAGGGTCGTGTTGTCGACGGCGGGCACGACGAGCGCCACGATCATGTTGATCAGGATCGCCGCGTACAGCGTGACGTCGAAGAGGGTTCGCCGGTCACCTCCGGTGAACGGGACCTTGTCCGGCCACGGCGCCATCCTGAGGGTGTCGGGCTTGAGCCAGAAGTGGAACCCGCCTGTCATCGGCTTGAAGTGGCCTGCGAGCGGTCCCCAGGATCCACCGAGTCCAAGGATCTCCAGGAGCATCGTCCACAGGACGAGCTTCTGGTAGACGATGGGCTGATTCCACCAGGTCGTGATGTCGAAGACCCCGAGACCCGAGGTCGTCGTGGCGATGGTGACGCCTAGCGCGATGTGCAGCACGGCGACCTTCACCAGGTAGATGATGTTGAGGATCTTCGGTGTGCCGAATCCGTACTCGGCCCAGTGGGCGCCGAGGACCCGGAGTCGGTCCATGAACGGTCGGTCGAGGAACGTCTCCGGGTCGACGGGGGGAAAGTTGGGCTTGAGCAGTCCCATGGTGCTGTCCGATCTCAGTGGGTGGGTGGTGTCAGGCGTCGACGGCAGTGCGGGTCTGCTGCCGGAGCGACGGTTTGTCGACCTTTCCCACAGGGTTGCGGGGGAGGGCGTCGACGATGTGGATCTCGGTGGGGCGCTTGGCCTTCGTGAGGACGGCGCGTAGATGCTCGGCGAGCTCGTCGCTGTCGAGCAGGGCATTCGGGTACGTGACGACGAAGGCGACGGGCACTTCGCCGAGGACTGAGTCGGGGCCTCCGACCACGGCGCTCTCGAGCACGCTCGGGTGAGTGGCGATCGCCGCCTCGATCTCCTTGGGGTACACGTTCTCGCCGCCGCGGATGATCATGTCCTTGATGCGGTCGACGATGGACAGGTAGCCGTCGGTGTCGAGCACCCCGATGTCGCCGGTGTGCAGGCGCCCGTTCACGATCGTGGCGGCCGTGGCGTCGGGCCGCTCGAGGTAGGCACGCATCACATTGGGTCCGGAGATCACGACTTCTCCGCGTTCGCCCGTCGGCACCACGTCGCCCTGCGGGTCGACGACCTCGACGACCTGACCGTGCAGGGCGACTCCGACGGTTCCGAGTTTGCGCACGCCGAAACGGGGATTGCAGGTGGCGACACACGTGCTCTCGGTCAGTCCGTAGCCTTCGACGATGGTCACGCCGAGTTTCGATTCGGAGGCGTCGAGCAGTTCCTTCGAGATCGGGGCTGCGCCGCAGATCGCGAAGTGGAGACTGCTGACGTCGGCGTCGTCGATGTCGGGCGACGACGTCAGCAGGGCATAGATGGTCGGCACCGCCGAGAAGTAGGTGGGGCGGAGGGTGGCGACGTCGGTGAAAAAGCGGCGGACGGAGAACGATCCGGTGATGCTGAGCTGCCCGCCGACAAGCATCATCGGCAGAAAGCTGGCGTACAGGGCGTTCGAGTGGAACAGCGGGAGGATCAGCAGGGCGTGGTCGTCCGCGTCGAGGCGGAGATGGTCGGAGATCGCCGTGGCCATGTACAACGCGTTCGCGTGGGTCTGCTCGACGCCCTTCGGTGACCCGGTAGACCCTGACGTGTAGATGATCAGCGCGACGTCGGTGGGTGCGGGTTCGCTCGGTGCGATCCACGTCCGATCGGGAGTGATGTTCAGGTCGTCCGGATCGAGTTCGACCCGTCCCGTCGCCGGGCCGCCCGGGGTTCGTCCGACGACAACTCGCACGCCGGCGTCGTCGAGCTGATACTCGGCTTCGGTTGCGGTGAAGTTCGGGTTCACAGGGGTCGCCGTCGCACCGAGGCGCCATGCGGCCATGAGCGCGACCACGAGGTCGACGCGATTGGGAAGGAACGTGCCGACGACGTCGCCCCGTGTCACCCCGATCTTCTGGAGATGCTGTGCCGCGGCATCCACGCGGTCGGCGAACTGCCGGTATGACAACTCGGTGTGGTCGTCGCGGACGCAGGGGCGCTCGCCGCGGTCGGCGAGGTTCCATGCGAAGTATCCGTTGGTGGTCAAGGGAGCAAGTCCTTTCATTGCTGTGACCACTGACACTATGGATGGAGGATGTGACTTGATACGGCCTGCGAGGCCAGAGTTTTCGGGCGCGTTTGTGCTCGCGGCACAACCGCCTCGGGGCAGGTCAGACCTCGGCTGCGCTCTCGCCGGAGAGCCGCTGCTCGGCCACGTGGCGGAGGCTGTCGAACAGGGTTCGGCCCGCGGGGCTGAGCGCCCGATGCGCCACGACGGTGAGGCCGACGCTGTGGCCCACGCTCGGCAGATCCACCGGGAGGCGGACGAGGTGAGAATCGGCCCGGCCGATGAGGCTGGGGAGCACCGCGATCGTCCGGGTTCGTCGGAGCAGTTCCCGGACGGTCAGGAAGCTGGTCGCCTCGACGCGGTCTTCGGGCAGCGGCACACCCGTCCGGGCGAAAGCCTCCTCGAGTTCGTGTCGGAGCGCTGTCTCGGTACCGGGGAGGATCCACGGAAGGTTCGACAACTCGGCGAGCGATAGGCGGTCGGTGTGAGCGAGCGGATGCCCGGCGCCTGCGAACACCTCGACATTCTCTTCGTACAGCGGGATCCGGGTGAGGGTCGACGTGCTCGGCGCCGTGAGCCTGCCGACGATCATGTCGATCCGGCCGGCTTCGAGTTCACTCGACAGTGCCTCCGGCGAGCCTTCTCGGACGATCACGGTGAGGAGGGGGCGGTCTGCTTTGAGGTCGGCGATCGCCTGCGGCAGCAGGACATTGGAGCCGGCGAGGTGCGTTCCGACGGACACCGTCCCCCGATCGGCGTCGGCCAACTCCACGACGTGTCGGCCCGCCTGGTTCAACTGCGCGAGGATCGCTCGTGCGTGTTCAGTGAAGGCGACGCCGAAGATCGTCGGCGTCACGCCGCGTGGTCCGCGCTCGAAGAGCTCCACACCGAGCACGGTCTCGATGTCGCGCAGACTGCGGGTTGCGACCGGCTGAGTGATGTGAAGTTCGGCGGCTGCTCCGACGACACTTCGTTGTCTGCTGAGCGCGTCGATCAACACGAGGTGCCGGATCTTGAGCCGGCCGTCGAGGAGTTTCGGGACGTCCATCTGATCAGCTCTCCGTTCGAACGTCGGTGGATTCGATGAGGGCTGCGAGTGAAGCGGACAGTGAACTCGTCGGATCGGCGAGGTCGAGGAACACATCGAAGTGATCACGATCAGGGACGGTCATCGACCGGCATGTCAGGGACGGGGACCAGAGTGAGTGGAGGTCGTCGCTCTGGGCGGAGAATCCGGCGGCTTCGTTCGCGGCGCGTGCGACGACAACGGTCGAGTCTCGGCTCGGCGGCGGTGCGAGGGCGGGGCTCACCTCCGAAGCGGTGTCTTCGGTGAGGTGCAACCAGGCGTTGGCGGGCGCGTCTACGAGTGGGCGGAGATCGTAGAGCCCGCTGATCAGAAGGCCTTCGGTGGCGGTGCGCCCGTCGAGGCCGGCGTCGTGCGCCCATCGTCCGCCGACCATCGTCATCGCGGCGAGGTGCGCGCCGGCTGAGCTTCCGCCGACGACCACCCGTTCGGTGTTGATACCGAGATCATGACCTCGAAGGCGGACGAACGCGTATGCGGCGCGAACCTGCCGGACGATCTCCGGCAGCGTGGTGGCCGGGGCCAGAGCGTAGTCGATTGCGACGGTGGCGATCCCGCGTTCGGCGAGGAGGGCGGCCATGAAAGCGGTGTGCTGTCGGGAAAGTGCCCGCCAGTATCCGCCGTGCACGACGAAGAACGTCGGGCGTGGGGTGTCTCCGACGCCCCACACGTCGAGGCGCTGACCGCTGGGCTGGTCGTAGACCACGTCGGTGTACCCGGGCAGGTCGGCAGTGGCGCGCGCGGATTGTTCGAGATAGTCGGCCATGATGCGGCCGAAGCGGTCCGGGGTGACAGTGGCCTGCGCGTCGTACGCGTGAGCGGTCTGGTTCGGCACAGCTGGGTCCTCTCTGGGTGGCGTCCGCCAGGTTCCGTCAGGTCGGCTATTCGTGTCCAATGCCGATCATGTCCGTGGGTATGCCCTCTTTGGTATGCCAAGGTATGCGCAAAAGGGTATGACGTTCACGCGATTAGGCATTTGTTCAGCATGGCGACATGGATCACAGTAGGTGCATGACCGATGACGCATCACAGTGGATCCGCAACTATGTGGACGGTTCCTTCGTCGATCCCGGCTGGGGACTGTCGTTCGATGCCGTGGATCCCTCGACCGGGCACGTGTACGCCCGTGTTCACGAAGCCGACCGCGACCTGGTCGACCGCGCCGTGACCTCGGCCCGACGGGCCCTCGACGACGGATGGGCCGATCGACCCGTCGCCGACCGCGTCGGGATTCTCCGCCGCGCCGCAGACTTGATCGAGGAACGGTTCGACGAGTTCATCGCGGCCGAGCTCGCCGACACCGGGAAGCCGATCACCCAAGCACGGTCGCTCGACGTCGCACGTGCACCCGCGAACTTCCGTGCGTTCGCCGACATGGTCGCCGCAGCGGGAGAGCAGTCGTTCACCACGGAGACTGCAGACGGTGGAAGGGCGCTCAACTACACGGTCCGGAAACCTCTCGGCGTGGTCGCCGTGATCGTGCCGTGGAACCTTCCGCTCCTCCTGCTGACGTGGAAGGTCGCACCCGCATTGGCGTGCGGCAATGCGGTAGTGGTGAAACCGAGTGAGGACACGCCGGGCAGCGCGTCGTTGCTCGCCGAAGTCCTCGAACAGGCGGGCTTGCCACGCGGTGTGTACAACGTGGTCCACGGGTTCGGCGCCGGCTCGGCAGGCGAGTTCCTCACGTCGCACCCGAAGATCGACGGCGTCACGTTCACCGGTTCGTCGGCGACCGGATCGCACGTCATGAAGACCGTGGCACCGCGGGTTCGGCCGGTCTCGTTGGAACTCGGCGGAAAGAACGCGGCGATCGTCTTCGACGACGTCGACGTCGACGAGGCGGTGAACGGTCTGAGCCGGTCGATATTCACCAACACCGGACAGGTGTGCCTCTGCACCGAGCGGGTCTACATCCAGAAGAACGTCTTCGACGATGTCGTCGCGGGTCTGGTGGACGCAGCGAACGCGTTGACCCTCGGTGTCCCGACCGACCCCGGAACCACGACCGGCCCACTGATCTCGGCGAAGCACCGAGACAAGGTGCAGGCCTGCCTCGACCTTGCGGTCTCGGAGGGGGCCGACGTGCTGGTCGGCGGCGGAGCGCCCACGCTCGGAACGGAACTCGATGGCGGATTCTGGATGCAGCCGACCTTGTGGACCGGCCTGACCAACGTCGACCGGACGATGCGCGAGGAGATCTTCGGTCCCGTCGCGGGCCTTGTTCCCTTCGACACCGAGGACGAGGCGATCGCTCTCGCGAACGACACCGAGTACGGACTCGCGTCCGCCGTGTGGACGAACGACCTGCGGCGTGGGCACCGGGTTGCAGGCCGGATGAACGTGGGTCTGTCGTGGGTCAACACCTGGTACCTGCGCGACCTGCGGTCGCCGTTCGGCGGTGTCGGGCTGTCCGGGATCGGGCGAGAAGGCGGCGAATCGTCGCTGCACTTCTACACCGAGCCGACGAACGTGTGCGTGCGCCTGTGAGCACCACGACCATCAACAAGGAGACCCGAATGAATGATCAGGTGGCCGCACTCGCAGAGCGGCTCGACGACGCACAGATCAGCCGGACCGAGACGACGAGCATCGAGGCCGACCGCGAGCGGTGGCCGGACTTCGACGTGGCTCTCGCCTATCGCGTGCAGAACGAGGTGATCGCGCGACGAGAGGCCCGCGGCGAGAAGGTGGTCGGCGTGAAGCTCGGCTTCACCAGCAAGGCCAAGATGGCCCAGATGGGAGTGTCCGACGTCATCGTCGGACGCCTCACCGATGCCATGGCGATCGACGACGGCGGGGTCGCCGACCTCGGCCGATTCATCCACCCGAAGGTAGAGCCGGAAGTCGCCTACCGGATCGCCCGCGACGTGGACCTCGACGACCCCGACGTCGACATACGCGATCACGTCGATGCCGTCGCTGCGGCCGTCGAGGTGATCGACTCCCGATACCTCGACTTCGTCTTCACCTACGCGGACGTCGTCGCCGACAACACGTCGGCATCAGGATTCGCCGTCGGTGAGTGGATTCCGCTGCGCGAGGCCGCCGACTGCGCCGTCACGATGACGGTCGGGGATCACGTTGTGTCCGGCTCGACAGCGGCGATCCTCGACGATCCGGCGAACGCGCTGACTGCGCTGCTCGACATGTGTCGCCGCCACCGCATCCCGCTGCGCGCGGGCCACATCGTGCTGGCCGGCGCGGCCACCGCGGCCACCGAGCTCACCGCGACATCGGTGACGTGTCTGGTCGACGGAGTCGGCTCAGTCGGATTCACCGCACAGGTGTCGGAGGTGACCGCATGAGTGACACGACGACGTCGACCGGCGGAGTCCTCGCCGGCCGCGCAAAGCCTCGCGGACGATTCCCGCACGTGAAGGTCGTGGGCGACCTCGTCTTCGTCTCTGGCACCAGTTCGCGGCGGCCCGACAACACGTTCGTCGGTGTCGAAGTCGACGAGATGGGGACCACCGACCTCAGCATCGAGAAGCAGACCCGGGCCGTCATCGAGAACATCCGCGACATCCTCGGCGAGGTGGGCGCGGGTCTCGACGACGTCTGCCAACTCACCACCTACCTCGTGTCGATGAACGACTTCGGGGTCTACAACCGGGTGTACGGCGAGTACTTCGACGAGAACGGCCCGACGCGGACGACCGTCGCCGTCCACCAGTTGCCGCACCCGCATCTGCTCATCGAGATCCAAGCGATCGCCCACCGCCCTACCCGGGCGTGACCGGCCACCACCCACCAACAGGAGATCCGAACATGACGAGCATTCCTCCGGTCATCAACTTCCACGGCTGGATTCGCGACAACCAGCACTTGCTCAAGCCACCGGTGAACAATCAGATGATGGCGTTGGGAGACGACTTCATCGTCCAGGTGGTCGGCGGCCCCAACGAACGCTACGACTATCACTTCGAGCCGTACGAAGAATGGTTTTACCAGGTGAAGGGCGATATGCACGTCAACCTGATGACCGACGACGGACCCGTGCGCGTGGACATCCGTGAGGGTGAGACGTGGCTGATGCCCGCGAACATCGCGCATTCGCCGCAGCGACCCGACCCGGAGTCGATCGGAGTCGTCATCGAACGGGTGCGGCACGAGGGGACGCTGGAGAACTTCCGGTGGTACTGCCTGGAATGTGACGCGCTGGTTCATGAGGTCCGCCTGCAGGTGAGGGACCTCGTGAAGGACATGCCCCCGGTGTTCGCCGCGTTCCACGACGATCTCGGCGCACGGACGTGCGGTCAGTGCGGCACCCTCCACCCCGGGAAGGGCTGAGATGCCGGGCACCATCGACGTCCACACTCACTACGTTCCTCATGGGTGGCCCGACGTCAGTGACGTCGCCGGCCCGGACGCGCCGTGGCTGCGCGTTGAGTCCGAACGTGAAGCGATGATGATGACCGGCGGAACCGAGTTCCGGCGCATCCAGTCCGACGCCTGGGACCCCGACGTCCGCCTGGCCGACATGGACGCAGACGGGGTTCAGACGCAGGTCGTCTCGCCGACCCCGGTGTTCTTCAACTACGCGCGCACCGGAGCGCAGGCGGCGAAGATCGCGACGATCTTCAACGACCTCGCCCTCGACATCACCGGGCCCGCGGGGGACCGGATGATCCCGTTCTGCCAGGTGCCACTGCAGGATCCCGACCTCGCCTGCAAGGAACTCGACCGGTGCCTGGACAACGGCCACCGCGGCGTCGAGATCGGCAATCACGTCGGCGACCGCGACCTCGACGATGCGGGCGTCGTCGAGTTTCTGCAGCACTGCGCATCCCGCGACGTGCCGGTGTTCGTGCATCCCTGGGACATGACCGGATCGCCCAGGCTGGACCGGTGGATGGCCAAGTGGTTGGTCGGAATGCCCGCCGAATCGCATCTCTCGATCCTCGCGATGATCCTCGGCGGCGTCTTCGATCAAGTCGACGACCGGCTCAAGATCGGGTTCGCCCACGGTGGTGGATCCTTCGCGTTCTGGCTCGGCCGCATGGAGAACGCGTGGCACCGCCGCAACGACGTCATCGGAACGTCGGAGTTCCCGCCGTCGCACTATCTCGGACGGTTCTACGTCGACTCGGTGGTGTTCGACGAGCGTGCGCTGCGTCTGCTCGTGGACACGATCGGTTCCGAGCGCGTGATGGTCGGGAGCGACTACCCGTACCCGTTGGGGGAGCGGCCCGTCGGCGAGGTGGTCGTCAAGAGCGAGTTCCTGGAGCCCGCGACACGCGATCTCATTCTGCGCGGGAACGCTGAACGGTTCCTCGGCCTGCCGGCGTCGTGACCTGCCCCGATCTGTCCTCACGCCCATGCTCACGCGGGCATGGCGGCAGCAATAAAGAGCATTTGTGTGACATGAAGCACTGACATTGGCTTGACAAGAGGCGAGTCGCCGACCGGATCGCCTTCTGACAACGATTTGCCCCCTCCCGAGCAGTTCCAGAAAGGCTCCCCGATGACTCAGAAACCCTCGTCGCCTCAGGCGGTGACAGACATGCAGAAGCGGCGCCGAGTCGGATCGGCGATGCTCGTCGGCACCACACTCGAGTGGTACGACTTCTTCCTCTACGGCACTGCCGCGGCGCTGATCTTCAACAAGCAGTTCTTTCCGTCGCTCAGTCCCACCGCGGGCACGCTCGCCGCATTCAGCACCTTCGCTGTCGGCTTCGTCGCACGCCCGATCGGCGGCCTCGTCTTCGGGCACTTCGGCGACCGGATCGGCCGTCGCAACACGCTGATCGTGTCGCTGCTGATGATGGGCATCGCGTCGACACTCATCGGCGTCGTCCCGAACTATGCGTCGATCGGAGTGTGGGCGCCGGTACTGCTCGTGCTTCTCCGCGTGGTGCAGGGCATTGGCCTCGGCGGCGAAGGCGCCGGTGCGACGCTCATGTCGATGGAGCACGCTCCCGCCGACAAACGGAACCTGTATGCGGGCTTCCCGCAGATGGGCACCCCCGCGGGCCTCGTTCTCGCCAATGTGGTGTTCCTGTCCACGAATGCGCTGATGCCGTCCGATGCGTTCGACTCCTGGGGATGGCGGATCCCGTTCCTGCTCAGCGGTCTGCTGGTTGTCGTCGGATTGGCGATCCGCCTCCACGTCGAGGAGTCGCCGACGTTCGAATCCGTTGTCAGCCACCGCGCGGTGGAACGCTTCCCGTTGCGTGAAGCAGTCCGTGTCGGCGTCGGACGCATGGCGCTCACCGTCGGTCTCATGGTCGCGAACTCGGCCGCCGCCTACGTATTCATGGTCTTCACTCTGTCGTACGGCACCAAACATCTCGACTACAACCGCACGTTCCTGATCGCATGCGTCTCGGTGGCGGCGGTCATCTGGTTCGCGACGATCCCGTACTGGACCGGTGTCGCCGACCGAAGCGGTCGCAGGACGATGTTCATCGGCGGATCGATCGCGCTGCTCGTATGGTGTGTGGCGTTCCTCCCGCTGCTCGACACCGGCAGCAACGCCGTCGCGGCGATCGCGTTCCTCGGCATGGGTCTCATCGTCCCGGTGACCCACAGTGTTCAGGGGGCCATCATCGCCGATCTGTTCCCTGCGTCGGTCCGCTACTCCGGCACGTCGCTCGTCCTCCAGGTCGGCGCGATCCTCGGCGGCGGACTGGCGCCGATCATCTCGTCCGCTCTGGTGGGCGAGTCCGGCGGCTCGGCCGGCGTGACCGTGTATCTCGCCATCGTCTGTGCGCTCAGCCTGGTGTGTGCCGCATTCCTGTTCCGGACTCCGACTGCCACTCCGGCCGAACCGGCGGAGGCTCCGACCGCCGTCTGACCAACGACGCGGGAAGCCGCAGAAGTCACGGAGTGGTCGTGGACGAACACGGCCACTGCGTGACTTCTGTGGCTTTTCGCTGTGTTTCTAACCCTGCAGGGCGCGGCGACGGTGCAGGGTGGATGCGATTCCGCCGGCAGCGGCCCGGACCGCGTCGGCGTGGGGTTCCGGGCGGTAGCGGCTGAGCGGACCGGTCACGCTGATCGCCGCCACCACGTCGTTCGTCCCGACGTCCAGAATCGGCGCGGCGACGCACGCGATGCCTCGGGTCGACTCCTCGAACTCGTAGGCGACGCCCGTCTCGCGGGCCGCGTCCAGCTGGGCGGCCAGCAGACCGGGCGCCACGATCGTCCGCGGCGACAGCCGTGCCAACGGACCACTCAGCACGTCGTGACGCAGCGTCGGATCGGCGTGCGCCAGCAGTGCTTTGCCGATGCCCGTGCAATGCAGGGGCATTCGTCCTCCGGTGCGCGACGGGGCGCTCGCTTGCCGATGCCCGCCGATCTTCGCCACATAAACCACTTCGTGGCCGTCGAGCACGCCGAGGTGCACTGTCTCCCTTGTCCGTTGGTACAGGTCTTGCAGGAAGGGCATCGCGATCTCCAGCAAGCCGCGCTCCACCGACGCGCGCATCCCGAGCTCGAACAGTCCTCCGGACAGGCGGTAGCCGTTCTCCGTGCGGTCGAGAAGGCGTGCGGCCACCAGTTCACCCGCGAGCCGATGGGCGGTCGCCTTGTGCAGACCGGAGCGGCGGACGATCTCGGCGAGTGTCAGATCGTGGTCGTCGACGGTGAACGAATGCAGAATCAGCATCACCTTGCCGATGACGGTCTGGGCTTGATCTGCGCTGGTCACATGGCGATTGTAGCCCTGCGTCTCACTCAGCGAGACGGAACCCTTGGCGTCGTCGGGGAACCGGGTGACGATCGTCTCATGACATCTTCTGTTGATCGCGATGTCGCCGAAGACCAGGCGGCACAGCGACTCCTCACCGCATTGCAGACCCGCACCGCATGCACACCGGTCCGCGATCTCATCGGGCCCACTGACCTGCCTGCCGCCTACCGTGTCCAGGAACGACTCACCGCCGGGCGCGTGGCCGGCGGCGCGCAGATCGTCGGCCGCAAGATCGGCCTCACCTCTGCCGCAGTGCAGGAGCAGATGGGCGTCGACCAGCCCGACTTCGGCGTCCTCTTCGACGACATGGCGTACACCGGCGACGAAGTGGTTCCGATGGACCGCCTGCTCCAGCCGAAGGCCGAGGCCGAAGTGGCGTTCGTCCTGAAGAAGGACCTCGCCGACGGCCCACTCGACATCGAGCAGATCCGCGACGCCGTCGACTACGGTGTGGCAGCTCTCGAAGTGTGTGACAGCCGCATCGACGGCTGGGACATCGCCTTCGCCGACACCGTCGCCGACAATGCGTCGTCAGGCGTCTACGTGCTCGGAAGTGACCGCAAGACGCTCGACGAGTTCGCGCCCGTCGAGGTCGGCATGCGGATGCTCATCAACGGCGAGGAGGTCTCCACCGGAAACGGTGCGGCCTGCCTCGGTGATCCCCTCAACGCTGTCGCATGGCTCGCCAAGGCCGCCCGCGACTTCGGCGAGCCTCTTCGCGCAGGTCAGGTCATCCTGTCTGGCGCACTCGGTCCCATGCGGCCGATCGAATCCGGCGACGAGGTGACCGTTGAGATCACCGGTCTCGGCACGGTCGTCGCGAAGTTCAGTGAAGGAAACGCACATGAGTAAGAAGACCAAGGTCGCCATCATCGGCTCGGGCAACATCGGCACCGACCTGATGATCAAGGTGATCCGCACTGCCAAGCACCTCGAGATGGGCGCGATGGTCGGCATCGACGCCGAGTCCGACGGTCTCGCGCGCGCCGCTCGGATGGGTGTCCCGACCACCCACGAAGGTGTCGAAGGCCTCGTCAAGATGCCGAACTTCGACGAGATCGAGATCGTGTTCGACGCGACGTCGGCCAAGGCCCACGAGTACAACGCGTCGATTCTCGCCCCGCTCGGCAAGCGCCTCGTCGACCTCACGCCCGCGGCCATCGGTCCGTACGTGGTGCCCGCGGTGAACATCGATGAGCACTTGGACGCGCAGAACGTCAACATGGTCACGTGCGGCGGGCAGGCGACGATCCCGATCGTCGCGGCCGTCTCTCGCGTCGCGCCCGTCGCCTACGCCGAGATCGTCGCCTCCATCGCATCGAAGTCGGCCGGCCCCGGCACCCGCGCGAACATCGACGAGTTCACCGAGACCACGTCGAACGCGATCAAGTCGGTCGGCGGCGCCGTCAACGGCAAGGCGATCATCATCATGAACCCGGCCGAACCGCCGCTGATCATGCGCGACACCGTCTACGCCCTCGTCGACGCGCCCGACCTCGACACCCAGGACCAGATCCGCAACTCCGTGGAGAAGATGGTCGCCGACGTGTCGGCGTACGTCCCCGGCTACCGCCTGAAGCAGAAGGTGCAGATCAACCCGATCGCCGAGACGTCGCCCGTCGGCACCCTGATGGCAGAGGAGCCCGAGTCGGCTCCCACCCACCAGGTGTCGGTGTTCCTCGAAGTGGAGGGCGCCGCTCACTACCTCCCGGCCTACGCCGGAAACCTCGACATCATGACCTCGGCCGGCCTTCAGTACGCCGAGCGGATCGCAGCACTCAAGGCCGAGGAGGCCAGCGCATGACCAAGATCTTCGTTCAGGACGTCACCCTGCGTGACGGTATGCACGCACTCCGCCACCAGATCAGCACCGACGACGTGAAGCGCATCGTGAGCGCTCTCGACGAGGCGGGCGTCGACGCCATCGAGGTGGCTCACGGAGACGGCCTCGCCGGCGGCTCGGTCAACTACGGTCCCGGTTCGAACACCGACTGGGAGTGGATCGAAGCGGCCGCGAGCGTTCTCAAGAACGCTCGTCTGACCACGCTGCTGCTCCCCGGTGTCGGCACTGTCGAGCACCTTGAGAAGGCCTGGGACCTGGGCGTTCGTTCGGTCCGCATCGCCACGCACTGCACCGAAGCGGATGTCTCCGCGCAGCACATCGCCGCAGCCCGCGAGATCGGCATGGACGTGTCGGGCTTCCTGATGCTGTCGCACATGTCGGAGCCGGAGAAGTTGGCGCAGCAGGCCAAGCTGATGGAGTCGTACGGCGCGCACTGCGTCTACATCACCGACTCGGGAGGCCGCCTCACCATGAACGACGTCGTCGCCCGTGTGAAGGCATACCGTGACGTGCTGAACCCGGAGACGGAGATCGGCATCCACGCGCATGAGAACCTCTCGCTGTCGGTCGCGAACTCCGTCGTCGCCGTCGAGAACGGCGTGTACCGCGTCGACGCGTCGCTCGCCGGGCACGGTGCAGGTGCAGGCAACTGCCCGATCGAGCCCTTCGTCGCAGTGGCGAACCTGTCGGGCTTCGAGCACGGCTGCGACCTCAACAAGCTCGAGGACGCTGCCGACGACATCGTCCGTCCGCTGCAGGATCGTCCGGTCCGCGTGGACCGCGAGACCCTCACGCTCGGCTACGCCGGTGTGTACTCGTCGTTCCTGCGCCACGCCGAGGCAGCCGCGCAGCGCTACGGGCTCGACGTCCGCGACATCCTCACCGTGTGCGGCGAGCGCCGTCTCGTCGGCGGCCAGGAGGACATGATCGTCGACATCGCCCTCACCCTGGTCGAGGAGCGCGAAGAAGCTCAGGCTTCGTAAGTTTGTGATCTCGCGTGTAGATCGTTACCCGAATCGGGTAACGATCTACACGCGTATCGTCACCCGGGCGAAACGAGCCGGGTCGGCGCTCACGTGAACGCCCGGCGCGGTCTGCGGGAACCCGCCGGCGGCGAGGGCGTCGGCGACGTCGCCCGTGGCGGTGACCTCGATGTCGATGACCGGAGCGGCTGCGGTGCCGGGTGTCGCCGTCGCCCCGACGTGTGCGACTGCCGTCGCGTTCGCGCCGACGAGCGCCCACACTCTGTTCACCAGTCGTGCTCCGAGCACTGCCCACTCGGGGTCGTAGTCCTGGACATCGGTCGGCAGTTCTACGGCGCGACGAGCGGACACGTTGTCGCGCAGTGGAATCAGTCGGTTGTTCCACACGTCGAGTGCCTGCGCGGCGAGCGCGTCGGGGGCGCCGGAGTTGTCGAGCCAGATGTCGGCGACCGCGCGGCGCTGATCGTCGGTGGCCTGTGCGGCGATGCGGGCGCG
Source organism: Gordonia malaquae (assembly GCF_037148075.1). NCBI lineage: Bacteria > Bacillati > Actinomycetota > Actinomycetes > Mycobacteriales > Gordoniaceae > Gordonia > Gordonia malaquae. The sequence goes on from NZ_JBBCUB010000001.1 coordinate 1,377,486, forward strand.
TGCGTCGTCGGCGTCCATGCCGCGCAGTGTGGTGAGTCGTTCGAAGCGCAGGTCGGCGTCGGCGTGCACCACTGCGACGACGTGGTAGAACGGCGCCATGTGGCCTTCGACCAGCAGCGGGACGTCGTGCAGGATCACCGCGTCCTCCGGGGCCGCGTCGGTCAGCTCCTGCGTTCGGGCGCCGATCAGTGGGTGAGTGATCCCGTTCAGCGTCTTCCGACTCTGGTCGTCGACGAACGCGCGGGCCGCGAGCGCAGGCCGGTTCAACGCGCCGTCGGCGTCCAATATCTCCGGCCCGAACGCCTCGACGAGCTGAGCCAGGCCGGGGGTGCCTGGCTCGACCACTTCACGGGCGATCCGGTCCGCGTCGACGTGATACGCACCCTGATCGATCAACGTCTTGGCCACCGTCGATTTGCCGGCACCGATTCCGCCTGTCAGTCCCACTCTGATCACGCCTGCCAGTGTGTCAGATCCGTTCGTGAGAACTCAGACAGTAGCCCGTTCAGCTGATTGGATGGGGGACATGTCGGTGAGACCGCGTTTGCCCATTGTGATCGTTGCGCTGATGGTGACGATGGTTGCCGTCGTCGGGGTGGTGCTGTGGCCGAGGGGACATGCCGAAACGGCGGACCACGTGGGGGCGGTGGCGCTCGAAACCATGGAAACGGTACCGAGCCAGGTGTGGAAGCGTTCGGCCCAGGATCTTTTCGGTCCTGATGCCGCCGCTGACAACTTGGAGGTCGTGGCGGATGGTCACGGGGTACTAGTCGTATCCGGGCGCGTGTCGACGCCCCGACCAGGCACTGCACTGATCGCTGTTGATGCGGAGTCCGGCGAACCTATGTGGGATGAACCGAGAATCGGCGAGTCCTGGAACTGCGCGATCGGTGCCGGCGGGGTGTTGGCCTGTGCGGACAATGCTCGTGTCGACGGCCTGGTCGCTACTCGTGTCGACTTTTTCGACTTGCAGACTGGCGTCGTGAGTGAATCTCAGACCATCCGGTATCCCGGCTGGCCATCGATCACTGCTGTTGAGGACGGCTTCGTAGTTCTTGTGGAGGGAACGGCGAATATCGGTTTGCTGTCTGAGATCGACCCTGACGCAGAGCTTCTCGCGACGGCCAGCTTCGCGAGCGAACTCCCCGATCAGCAGGGCCGAATGGTCGGCTATTCATCGACGGGAACCGAACGCTGGGCAATTGATCCGCCGATGAACCACCTCCGTCTTCAGCAGTCGGCCGGAACGGACATGGTGGCACTCGAGGATCGCAAAGGGGCCGGATTCTCGATCTATCGGGCAGACACCAGGGAACGAGTGCACACCTCGTCACGAAGTGGTGATCTATACCTGCTCTACGAGGGTGGATTCGTGATCGGGTCAGGGCGGTACACGCTCAGCTCGACAGTCGCCTTTCACGACAGCGCGGGGCGATACCAGGGAGGGCTGAAGGGCTGGCAGTTGGCGTCGTACAGAAACTGGCCGTCCGCAACGGTCGACCGCAAGCGCGTACCGGTGCTGCTGGCGAAACGTCCTGCATTCGGCGTCGTGTCGGCCGGCACGCACGCCGTGAAATGGACTGTGCCGGGGATCGCGGACGATGTCACCCTGGTAGACGAGAACCACTACCTTCTGAGTACTGGCGACGTGTATGCAGCGAATGGCGGGTACACCAAATCCTGGACAATCGTCGATGCGGATTCGGGTGAGCGCAGCCGAGCGGTCTCCACCGGGTTCGGAAAGACAGCGGTCGGATTCGATGGTGAACGGCTCGTGCTCGCCGGAGACGGCAATGCCGACCACTCGCCGAACGTGCCGCATCTGACGGCGTACGACATGCGAACCGGAGAAGCAGTGTGGGACTCAGAGCCGGTCGACTCGAAAGCGATCTGGAGGCAGTTCGGGCGACGCCTATTTCTCCTCCAATCTGCCGGGAATGCATTCCTCGCCCACTACAAGTGACTGTGCCGTTGATCGTGACCACTATGTGGTGACGATCAACGGCACTAAGCGATCAGCCGTAGAAGGTGGCGGGGTCGAGGGCGGAGAGTGGAGTCCAGCGCGGAACCGCCTCCGACTCCGGGGGTGCGTCGACGGAGTCGTGGAATCCCCTCAGTTGCAACGCGATCCGCGGATCCTCGTCCACTCGTCTGACGGTGTCGTACAGCAGTGTCAGGACGTGAATGCACCTTGCGGTCCGTGCTTTGCACGAGCAGTCGACGACCGCGAGTTCGGGCGTGCCCGCAATCGTGTCGTGTGCCTGTTCGGTGAGTGCAGCCGCTGTCGGAGCCGATCCGACGACGGCTGCCAACGTTTCTGCGGCGGCACGGTCCATCGGTGCGAACTCCAGGTAGGCGACCGACGCGGAACCTCCGCGGGCGATGGTTCCGCGTACGTGCCTGCCGTCGACGACGACGCCGCTGACGGAGTTCCGCGCCAGACTGCGCGCGCGGGGGAGCATCGGCTCCGGTTTGGTGATGCTGGTCGGCTCCACCACACGGAGGAAGTCCCGACCCCAGACGGTATAGCCGTACTCGGCGTTGACGTTGGTCATGCGGTCTCCTCTCGGTTGCGACGCAGCACTTCGATCAGCTTCTCGTCGGACAGTTCGGTCAACACCGCCAGCGCGCCCGCGTCGGCGTCGAGGTCGAGGGCCGACTTGCGGTCGTGCATGGCCGCGATGTGTTCTTCGACCGTGCCGGCCGTCGTGAGTGTGGTGACGGTGACGACGCGCTCCTGACCGATCCGGTGGACGCGGTCGGTCGCTTGGGCTTCAACGGCGGGATTCCACCAGCGGTCGAAGTGGATGACGTCGGCCGCGCGAGTGAGTGTCAGGCCGGTACCCGCAGCTTTCAAGCTTGCGACGAGCACCCCGCAGCCGCGTCCGGCCTGATAGTCGTCGACGATCCGATCGCGTTCGGCACGCGACAGGCCTCCGTGGAGAAACGGAACCCTCACGTCGAGAACTGCGCCGAAATGAGCGGCCAAGAGTTCGCCGGTCTCGCGGTACTGCGTGAACACAACTGTGGGCGAGTCGTTCTCGAGGTTGGTGACGACGATGTCGGTCGCGACGTCGAGCTTGCCGGAGCGACCGTCGACGTCGCCGGGGCGGCCCGCACCCGCGAGCATAGGGTGGTTGCAGACCTGCTTCAACTTGGTGAGGGCAGCGAGAATCGCTCCGCGTCGACCGATGCCGTCGCCGAAGCCGTCGTCCGAGGCCTGATCGAGGATCGCGTCGTACAGCCTGGCCTGCTCGCTCGACAGGTCGCATTCGATGTCCGTGTGGATCTTCGGTCCGAGGCTCGCTGCGACATCCGACTTGGTCCGCCGCATGACGCGACCGGAGATCGCGTCATGCATCCGCAGTTTCGCCTCCGACGATCCGGCTTGAATGGGCGCGGCATACCGTCGCCGAAACAACGCCCGGTTGCCGAATTCACTGGGGGCGACCAGGTTCAACAGCGACCAGAGCTCCTCGAGGCTGTTCTCGACGGGTGTGCCCGTGAGCGCGATCGTCGCATCGGCTCGCAGGCGTCGCGCCGCCTTCGACACCTGGGTACGCGAGTTCTTCAACGCTTGCGCTTCGTCGAAGACCACCCGCGACCATTCGACCGCAGCCAATGCTTCGGTGTGCCGACGAAGAGTCGGGTAGCCGGTGACGACGACTGTCGGGACATCCCCGCCGAGCTCCGGCAGGTCACCGCCTCGATAGTCGACGGCGTGGAGCGCGTCGGGTGCCCATCGCGCGATCTCGCGGAGCCAATTGGTGACCAGCCCAGTCGGACCGACGACCAGAGCCGGCCCCGACGCCGAGAGCGCGAGGTGCCCGATCGACTGGAGAGTCTTGCCCAGGCCCATCTCGTCGGCGAGGATGCCGCCGCCGTCCGCGCACACCTCGTCCAGCCACGAGATCCCGCGGACCTGGTACGGCCGCAGGTCTGCGGTCAGGCGGTCGGCGAGACCGGCCTCGACCTCAATGGTGGCGCTGAACGTCTGACGGGCGTACTCCGCGGAGACGACGGCGTCGCCGACCGCGTTGAGAACCGCATGCGCCGAGGCCGGCAACACGACGTCCGCCGGGGGATCCGAACGAAGCGCATGCCATGCCCGAACCGATGCGGTGGCATCGTCCGGCAGGTCGGCCACGTCGACGATCCGATACGCGAGCGCGGTCGGAACCAACTGCTTCTCACGGCCGTAGCCGACCGGGATCGGCATTCGGAGCGCGGGCTCGTCGGGAGCGGATCGTTCGCCGGTCCACAGCGCGAACACGTGGCGATCAGTCAAGTAAGTGGCGTTCGGATGAGTCGTCGAAGCAGGCAGTGGTCTTCCTTCGGGTCGGCCGAGCAGATACCGTATGCTGTACGGAATTAACACCGTACGCCTTACGGTGTTTGCGTGCAAGATCGCTGGAGGGAGCCCCGTGGCCGATCACGACAACAACGTCCGACGCACCGTCGACCTGCTGTGGCGACGTGACGCGACAGCCGCCAGGTCTGGCCCGGGGCGGCGCACGAACGTAGACGATGTGGTGCGAGCGGCAATCGAACTCGCTGACTCCGATGGGCTTGCGCTCGTGTCGATGCGTTCGCTGGCAGCGCGTGTCGGCCTCAAGCCCATGAGCCTGTACACGTACGTGCCGAACCGTGACGTGCTCGTCGCGCTGATGGTCGACACCGTCGCATTCGAGGCCGCCGACCTCGACAAGGGGCTCGACGTGACCGAATGCATGCGACTGATCGCCGACCAGTACCGCGATGAACTGCTGCGACACCCGTGGCTCGGCGACGTTCCGGCGTGGCGACCAGTTCCGGGCCCAGGATCGTCCCGGCGCTATGAACAACAACTCGCCGCTCTCACACGCGCTTACGGCGACTCCGCCGTCGATGACGTGACCCTCGACGCCGTCATCGCCTCCCTGCGATCCTTCGCGACCGGCAACGCGCGGATGCGAATCGACCAAGTGGCCGAGCACGCGGCGTCCGGTCTCGACGACGAGCAGTGGTGGCAGATCGCCGGACCGGCACTGGCCGACGCCATGCCCGCCGGGGCTTACCCGATCTCATCGCGCGTCGGAACGACCGTCGGACAACTCTTCTCCGGGCCGGGCAACGCCGATCACGCCTACGAGTTCGGTCTCACCGCACTCATCGCCGGACTGGTCCGGACATGACAGAACCGCCCCGACCAACTGTCGTCGGGGCGGTTCTGACCAGGTGATGCTGTCGAACTACTTCCAGGTGTAGTCGCCCAGGATCTCGCGGCAGATCGTCATCTGACGTGCCGGGTCGGCCTGGATGTTGAACGTGTCGCTACGCTGCGTGTCCGAATCAGTGCAATTCGGGACGGAACCGGTCTCGCTGCGTTCGGTGATCTTGAAGTTCGTCGTCGACATGGTCGACTCCTCAGAGCACGCCACAGTCTTCAGTTCGATCCCGATAGAGAAGCTCGACTGGGTGTAGCACGTGCCGACCTGGTAGTTCGGGACCAGGCACAAGACCTTGTCGCTGGCGCCGTTGCCGTACTCGGTGACGGAGAACTCGTAGTTTGCGCTCTCGCAAGCGTCACTGTTGTCCAGCTTGGCCCCGACGATGAACGACGGCTCGGTCGTGCTGCAGTCGATCGCCTTGGTCGTGACCGAGGTCGAGCCCTCTACCGTGATGCACGAGCCGATGGGGCTCGATTCGACGGTCGTGCCGCTGTCCTTGTCGCCGAACACCTGCGTTGCGATGGCGATGATCGCGATCACGGCGATGATAGGACCGACGAACTTGAGGATGCGCACAAGTGGATTCGGGCGCGGGGCCTGCGGTGCGCCCCCTGCGTAGTCGGTGCCTCCGGCGACCGGAGCATACCCGCCCGGCTGTCCCAGTTGAGGCTGGCCCGGCTCGGTGCCGTAGGGCTGCTGCCCCGGCTGTGGCTGACCGGGCTGGGCGCCGTACGGCTGTGCGGGCTGAGGCGGCTGCTGGCCGTAAACCGGCTGGCCGGGCTGCTGGGGGGCCGGCTGGCCCTGGGCGCCGAAAGGGTTTCCGGGGGCGGGCTGGCCGGGCTGGCCGGGAGGAGGCGTCGTCATGGTTGGCGGACTTTCCTGTGAGACAGATGAGAGATTCAGTCAGAAGTGTGACATACGTTCGGTCGACACCGCGCGCCGAGTCCGCCTGACTCTCGGTCTGCCTTCGTGAATCGGCTCACTTCCACACGTAGTCGCCGAGGATCTCGCGGCAGATGCTCATCGTCTGCGAAGGCGACGTGCGAATGGTGAACGTGTCGATCCGTTGTTTGTCCGAGTCGGAGCAATTGGGAACCGAGCTCGACTCCGACCGCTCGGTGATCTTGAAGTTCGTGGTGTTCGTCGTCGAATCCTGGCTGCACGACACCGTCTCGAGGGAGATGCCGACCGAGAACTGGGACTGCGTGTAGCACGTCCCCACCTGGTAATTCGGGACCAGGCACAGGACGTTGTTGCTTGCGCCCGTGCCGTACTCAGTGACCGAGAACGGGTACTTCGCGGCGTCGCACCCGCTGCTGGTGGAGAGTTTCGCCGCAACGATGAACGTCGGACGGCTGGAACTGCAACTAGCGGACTGGGTGGTGACCGACGTGGATCCGCGGACCGTGATGCACGAGCCGACCGGGCTCGAATCGACAGTCGTCCCGTCCTCGGTCGTCGAAGTGGGAAGGGTGAACGGAGCGCTCGACGACGACGAGGCCGCCACATCGGTGGATTCCTTGTCGTCTCCACCGAAGATCAGAAACGCCAGGCCGCCGACGGCGATGACCGCCATGACCGCGACTACCGCGATGACGATGCGCGTGGAGCCGTTGTTCGGTGCCGGAGACTGCTGAAACGGAGGCTGGCCGTACGGGCTCTGGCCGTAGTGCTGTTGTCCGTACTGGGGTTGCCCGTATGGGGCCTGGCCTGTGGGCGGCTGACTGAACGGATTCTGACCGTAGGCGGGCGTTTGACCGTACGCCTGCTGCGGTCCCTGCGAACCGGGGGCTTGCGGAGGCGTCGGCTGCCCGTACTGCGCTTGTCCGTATTGGGGTTGCCCGAAGGCCGGTTGACCGATCTGAGTCTGGTCGTAGTTCCCCGGCTGCTGCGGATTCGGCTGCTGAGGGTAGGGCCCTCCGTGAGGCGGCGTCGTCATATGCCCGAGTCTGGCATGCCTGCTTGCGGTCGATCGAGCCAGGTGAGGCGTTCGCCGACCTGCGCGTCCAGCCACGTCTGCACACCGTGGACGGCCGCGGAGCCGGTCATCGTTCGCATCGCGATGAGAATCGCCGCTTCACACTGCGATGTCGTGAGGTGACCGGCCGCGTGCGCGTCGAACAGCTCGTCGACGTCGACGAGCTCAAGCGGCGCGTCGGCGGAGTCGACGAGATCTAGGTACCAATCGACCGAATGCCAGCGTCCGGCGTCGTCGGGGCCGCTGAACTCGCCGATGTCGAGGTACAGGCGTTGTCTCGACCGATACCCGCCGGTGAAGTGAAAGATGTTCGCTCGCAGTCCGAGGGCAGGCAGCAGCCACAGTTCGAGGTGATCGAACCTCGGGTGGTCGGCGGTCCTCGACATGTACAGCCCGTACGGCGTCTCGCGATACACCTCGACGGGGCGAACGAAGCCCTTGTTGTCAGTGTTCGTCATGGCGGGCACGTCGAACACCTCCCGCTTGGGCGGGTGCATCTCATGGGCCGTCACGAGAGATCACGCTTTCACGATGTCTGTCCCGTCGACCTTCACCGGCACGGCGGTCAGTCCCGTCGTCGCCGGGCCTTTGACCAGGGATCCGTCGAGTGTGAACTCGCTTCCGTGGCACGGGCAGTCGAGTGCGGAGCCCTTAGGCGCGACAGCGCAGCCCATGTGCGGGCACTTGGTCGAGAACGCGGCGAACGTCCCGGCGCTCGCTTGCGTCACGACGACGTCGCCGACGACTTTCGCGCCGCCGACCGGCACGTCGGTCGTCGACGCGAGGACGTCGGCCCCCGCGCTGCTGTCGGCACCGGTGTCGGCGGCCTGAGTAGACGTGTCGGTCGAGGTCGACGAGTCGTCGCTACCGCACGCCGTGATCCCCACGCCGATCGCGGCGACGGCGATCGGCGCTGCGGCGAGCACGGTTCGGCGAGACACCCCGTGACGCGGGGTCGATTCGGGCGCGGTAGTGGTCGGGTCGGTCATCGTGGCTCCCTGGCTGGTGGAACTGTGATCGCCACCCATTGGACCAGCCGAACCTGGCAGCCGTCACAGGAACGAAGTGGACCGAAACGAAAATGTCAGAGGTGATGTCTACGCTGGACGCATGGCATTCGCAGCAGAGCGGCCGATCGTCGCGCACTCGGAGTTCCGGCCGGTCGGCGACATCGAGCGGTCGGGAGCCGACTTCGTCGTCGTCAGCGAGTACGAGCCCGCAGGCGATCAGCCCGCCGCCATCGCCGACCTCGAGCAGCGTCTCACGTCAGGGGAGAAGGACATCGTTCTGCTCGGCGCCACCGGCACGGGAAAATCGGCGACTACTGCGTGGCTGATCGAGCGAGTGCAGCGCCCGACGCTTGTCATGGCGCCGAACAAGACCCTCGCCGCGCAGCTCGCCAACGAACTCCGCGACATGCTTCCCAACAACGCCGTCGAGTACTTCGTCTCGTACTACGACTACTACCAACCCGAGGCGTACATCGCGCAGACCGACACCTACATCGAGAAGGACAGCTCGATCAACGACGACGTCGAACGCCTTCGCCACTCGGCGACGTCGAGTCTGCTGTCGAGGCGCGACGTTGTGGTGGTCGCGTCGGTGTCGTGCATCTACGGTCTGGGTACTCCGCAGTCGTATCTCGACCGGTCCGTCGAGCTCGAGGTGGGGCAGACGATCGATCGAGACGCTCTGCTCAGGCTTCTCGTCGATGTGCAGTACACCCGGAACGACATGTCGTTCACGCGCGGCGGCTTCCGCGTGCGCGGCGACACCGTCGAAATCATCCCGTCGTACGAGGAACTCGCGATCCGCATCGAGTTCTTCGGCGACGAGGTCGAGTCGCTCTACTACCTTCATCCGCTCACCGGTGACGTCGTCCGACAGGTCGACTCGCTGCGCATCTTCCCGGCCACCCACTATGTGGCCGGGCCGGAGCGCATGGAGAAGGCCATGGCGAGCATCGAGAAGGAACTCGAAGAACGGCTCGCCGACCTCGAGGCCAAGGGCAAGCTCCTCGAAGCCCAGCGTCTGCGCATGCGCACGTCGTACGACCTGGAGATGATGCGGCAGGTCGGCTTCTGCTCCGGCATCGAGAACTACTCGCGGCACATCGACGGGCGTGGTCCGGGCACTGCGCCCGCCACCCTGATCGACTATTTTCCGGACGACTTCCTTCTGGTGATCGATGAGTCGCACGTGACGGTGCCGCAGATCGGGGCGATGTACGAAGGCGACATGTCGCGTAAGCGGAACCTCGTCGAGTTCGGCTTCCGGCTCCCGTCTGCGGTCGACAACCGCCCGCTCACCTGGGACGAGTTCGTCGACCGCATCGGACAGACCGTGTACCTGTCGGCGACACCGGGGCCGTACGAGCTGGGCCAGTCCGGCGGGCAGTTCGTGGAACAGGTGATCCGACCGACAGGACTCCTCGACCCCGAGATCGTGGTGAAGCCGACGAAGGGGCAGATTGACGATCTGGTTCACGAGATCCGTGAGCGCACGGCCCGAGACGAACGTGTGCTCGTCACGACTCTGACCAAGAAGATGTCCGAGGACCTCACCGACTACCTTCTGGAGCTCGGAATCCGGGTCCGTTATCTGCACTCCGAAGTCGACACGCTGCGTCGTGTGGAACTTCTGCGGCAGCTGCGCAGCGGCGAGTACGACGTCCTCGTCGGAATCAACCTGCTTCGTGAGGGTCTCGACCTCCCCGAAGTGTCGCTCGTCGCGATCCTCGACGCCGACAAGGAGGGCTTCCTGCGCTCCACGACCTCGCTGATCCAGACCATCGGACGTGCTGCGCGAAACGTGTCAGGGCAGGTCCACATGTACGCGGACAAGATCACCGACTCGATGCAGAACGCCATCGAAGAGACCGATCGTCGCCGCGCAAAGCAGATCGCCTACAACAACGAGAAGGGCGTCGATCCTCAGCCGCTTCGGAAGAAGATCGCCGACATCCTCGACACGGTGTACGCAGAAGCGGAGGACACCGTGGACATCGGCGGGTCGGGACGGAACGCGAGCCGTGGTCGCCGTGCTCAGGGCGAGGTGTCGAAGTCGGTCAGCGCTGGAGTCTACGAACAGCGTGACACGTCCTCGATGCCGCGGGCCGAACTCGCGGATCTGGTGCACGAACTCACCGACCAGATGATGAATGCGGCACGCGATCTGCAGTTCGAACTCGCAGGCCGACTCCGCGACGAGATCGCCGACTTGAAGAAGGAACTGCGCGGAATGGACGCCGCAGGCATTAAGTGACGTATCTTGCACACCGATCAAAGATGCTCGTTGGGCGACAAGTCGTACACAAGCACCTGGCAATGGGCCGTGCGCAGGGTATGTTCATGAACGGATAAGAATTCGTCTCCACAATGGAGATGAGAATCTGCGATTCATCAGCTGGAGGGAAACTCACACATGAGCGGATACTCGACGATCGTCGTCGGCACCGACGGATCGGAATCTTCGCTGAAGGCCGTCGAGCGTGCGGGCGCCATCGCCGGCGACGCAACCGTCGTCATCGCCTGCGCCTACTTCCCGAACGACGGCAAGGCTGCCAGCTCTGCGTCCGACACCCTGCGCGACGAGGCATACCAGGTGATGGGCAGCTCGCCCACCGAGGAGATCCTCCGCACGGCGAAAGAGCGCGCAAAGGCCGCGGGTGCCGCGACCGTAGTGCAGCGCGCCGTTCAGGGTGCACCGGTCGACGCGCTCCTGCAGCTCGTCGTCGACGTCCAGGCCGACCTTCTGGTCGTCGGCAACAAGGGCCTCAACTCGATCGCCGGACGTCTGCTCGGCTCGGTTCCGGCCGATGTCGCTCGCAAGGCGGCATGCGATGTTCTGATCGTTCACACGACGTAGTCCCACCCGGGCATTACGGCACGAAGGCTCACCTCCGTCACGGAGGTGAGCCTTCTGCGTTCGGCGGATCAGCGCGGCATGTCGACGAGGTCAGGCGGAAGCGCTCGTGAGTGCACCACGACGAGACGCTGGGTCGCGCGCGTGAGGGCCACGTACAGGTCGTTGTAGCCGCGAGGGGACTCACTGATCAGATCTGCGGGATCGACGAGGATCACCGTGTCGAACTCGAGTCCCTTGGCCGCAGTGATCGGATGCACCGTGACGTCGGCGCCCACGTCGGCGAGCGCGCCGCGCAGAGCGTCGGCTGTTCCGTCGGACGTGATGACTGTGGTGAGACCGGCCCAGTCCGACGTCACGACGAGCTCGGACACAGTGGACGCGACGTCGTCGGTCGCGATCGCCACCGGTTCGATCCCGTTCGAGCGCAACGATGTCGGTGGGGACTGGTCCGGGTTGATCCAGTCGAGCACGCGGTTCGCGTAGTGAGTGATCTCCGATGGTGTCCGGTAGTTGACGGTCAGTTCGTGCAGTCGCCACCGATTGGCGACGTACGGGGTGAACACCTCCGACCACGACGTGGCGCCCGCGGCGTCACCCGTCTGGGCGGTGTCGCCGATGACCGTCATCCAGCGATTCGGTATCCGTCGCATCACCATTCGCCACGCCATCGACGACAGTTCCTGCGCTTCGTCGACGATGACGTGACCGAACGTCCACGTCCGATCCTCGTAGGCGCGTTCAGCGGTCGTCCGGCGTGCGGTGTGAACCTGTCGTTCGGCGAGTTGTTCGGCATCGATGAGGTCGTACGCCATGAGGATCTCCGGATCGAGGTCGTCCTCGAGGTCCTGCGGGGCTGATCCGGTCAGGATGTCGAGGGCGTCCTGCGCCTCGGACAACTGCTGTCGCCATCGCGCGCGGTTCACCCGATCGGCTTCGTCCGTCCGATATCCGATGAGTTCGGCGAGTTCGTCGAGCAGCGGGACGTCCGACGCGGACAGGTCCGCGTCCTCGCGGAGGGGACGGGCCTTGCGGTACAGCGCGTCACGCTCGGCGTCCGTCCAGCCCCGAGTCGACTTCCGGAGGAACGACGGGTCGTCGTACAGGTCGCGGAGCACACCCTGCGGCGTCAGCGTCGGCCAGAACTCGAGGAGCGTCGCCGTCACGTCCGGGTCTGCTTCGAGCTCGACGCGGATGTCGTCGAGGTCGCCCGCGGTCAACAGCTGCGACCCGTCGAGTTGGCTCGATCCGATGCGGCGGGCGTGAACGGCGGCGAGCCGGTCGAGTGCGGTGCGGAGGAAGGTCCGTTGGGCGAGGTTGTGCGCACGACGAGTCGACCGAGCATCGGCGCGAGCCGCTTTGACGATCTCGGCGTCGATCGGCAGGTCGTACCCGTCGAACCGGGTGGTGAGTCCGGCCGTGGGCAACGACTCGCGGGCCCGAACCGCGGCCCGGAGCACGTTCAGCATCCGCTGGTCGCCCTTGAGAGCCACGGCCTCGCGTGTGTCACGACCGCGGGCGCGGACGTCGGGGAACAGATCGGCGACAGTCGAGAGGAGCACTCCTGTCTCACCGAGTGACGGAAGCACCTGACCGATGTACTGCAGGAAGTCCTCGTTCGGACCGAGGATCAGGACACCACTCCGCGACAGCAGATCACGGTGGGTGTACAGGAGATAGGCCGCGCGGTGCAGTGCGACGGCGGTCTTGCCGGTGCCGGGACCGCCCTGCACCACCACGACGCCGCGATGCGTGGAGCGGATGATCTCGTCCTGCTCACGTTGAATCGTCTCGACGATGTCGGTCATCTCGCCGGTCCGCGCGGCGTTCAGAGCGTCGACCAGCGCCGACTCGTTGACGACGTTCGCACCGGAGACGTCATTCGAGGAATCGGAGTCGACGATCTCGCCGGAGATCAGATTCTCGTCGGACACGCTGCGGACCGCGCGGGATCGCGTCCGGATGTGGCGTCGACGTTCCACGTCCTCGGGAGTCGCCGGTGTTGCGAGGTAGAACGGACGCGACAGGGGCGCACGCCAGTCGAGCAGCAGGGTGGTGTCTCGGTCGTCGTCGTCGAGGATGCCGATGCGTCCGATGCGCCGGACCTCCTCGGTGTCGTCGATCATGTCGAGTCGCCCGAAGTACAGATTGTGCTCGGCTGCGTCGATCTTGGTGAGTTCGTCCGTGTACATGCGCTCGTACGATTCGCGCTCGGACAAGGCCTGCGGTGTCCCCGCGGATTCACGCAGCGTCTCGCTCAGGCGACGGCGGGTGGTCGCGCGCATGCGGTCGAGGCGCGCGTAGACCGCGTCGAGGTGAATCTGCTCGTCTGGCAGGCGGGGATCAGGCGTTTCGGCTGTCACAGTCGTTCCATATTACCGGCGGATCGCCGCCGGTGGCGGGCTCAGAACGTGGTGCCCGTCACCGGCGTGGCCACCGGCTCACGAGGTCAGCGTGCGAGCGATCGTCGCCATCGGCGCGCGGTGTCCGCGGCCTCGGGTGCATGCTGGGCGACTTCGTCGGCCCACTGCTCTGCGCGATGGCGGGTCGCGTCCAACACCTCGGGCGCTCGGTCTGCGACGGTGTGCGCCAACTCCTCGGCGCGGGACTTGGCCGAAGCAGCCAGTGTTGACGCGTTCGCCGCGATCTTGTCGGTCGGCACACGATCGGCGGCCTGATGCGCCCAGTGCTCCGCCTTGTTCACCGATGCCGTGAACGTGTCCTGCCCCGACTCTCCGGGCAGGGCCTCGACGATCGACTCGCGAGCGTCGACCAACCGGCGCCGTCCGCGCCAACCCAACGAAGGGCGTCCCTCGGTGTCTGCGGACGCGATCAGCACGCCACCGAGAAGACCGAGGTTCTTCACGAACGCCGACTGCTTGGCGCTCCGGACCGCCGGGTCGTTCTCGTTCCAGAAATCGCTGGCGAAGACAGTGGTCGGGACAAGGGTCCCGGCGAGCACGGTGGACGCGATACGCGGCGCCTTGCCGAAAGCCAGCGCGAGTCCGGCGCCGACCTGCACGGCGCCTGCCACGCGAATGACGGTCTCGGTGTCGGCGGGGACGTTCTCCAGAAGTGGTTCAGCTGTTCGCGCTGGACCGCCAGGGGCTGTGACGGCGTCGATTCCGGACGCGATGAAAGCCGTTCCGAGCAGCGGACGTGCGATTCGTCGAAGGATCATGGCGTATGCCTTTCGTCTCGTCGAGCGGTGTGGAACGGCGCGCGTCGGTTCTGGATCGAAGACGCCGTCCCTCTCGACGGTACCCATTTCGCCGCCGCGGTAAACGTGACCCACGGCGGCCGATCGCTCCTACCAGCCGCGCTCGCGCCATTCCGGAATGGAAGGACGCTCGGCGGCGAGAGTGGTGTCCTTGCCGTGGCCCGGATAAACGTCGGCGTCGTCGAATCGGCCGAAGAGCTTGGTCTCGACGTCGCCGAGGAGCACCTCGAAATCGCCCGGCTGCCACGTCTTGCCGACACCGCCGGGAAACAAGGAATCGCCGGTGAACAGGTGCGCACGACCGGACTTCTCGGTGAGCACCAGCGTGACCGAGCCCGCGGTGTGGCCGCGGATGCCGATCACCTCCAACGTCAGCTCGCCGACGTCGATCGTGTCTCCGTCGGAGAGACGACGATCAGGGGTGATGGGCAGATCACCAGCGTCGTCATGGCCGATCGCGTGCGGGACGTCGAGCCCGTCGCGCACCTCGACGAGAGCCTGCCAGTGGTCGAAGTGCCCGTGCGTGGTGACGATCTGACGCACGGTGCCCGCCTCCTGGTCGGTGAGCGTCAGCAGCACACCCGCGTCGTTTGCGGCATCGATGAGCAGAGCCTCGCCGGTGGCGGTGTCGGTGACGAGGTAGGAGTTGTTGTCCATCGGACCGACCGACACCTTGACGATCGTCGCGTTGTCGAGTGTCCGGCGTTGTGCGAGATTCTGCTGCTCGCCGTCGGACGAGACGGCGCCGGTGTAGTCGTCGGAGACTGTGATCTGCTGCGTCATGGCTCCACCGTAGCTGTCGCCTCAGACACAGTCCGATGCGCGCTCGACCGGAATTGTCAGAGGGTCCGCGTACTGTGGTCGACCGGGGAAGATAGTCGTGCAATGTGAGGAAAACTAGTGGTTGATCGGCTCATCGTTCGTGGCGCGCGCGAGCACAATCTGCGGGGGATCGACGTCGATCTGCCGCGCGACTCGCTGATCGTCTTCACCGGCCTGTCGGGATCGGGCAAGTCGTCGTTGGCGTTCGACACGATCTTCGCCGAAGGCCAACGACGATACGTCGAATCGCTGTCGGCGTACGCGCGGCAGTTCCTCGGTCAGATGGACAAGCCGGACGTCGACTTCATCGAAGGTCTCTCGCCTGCAGTGTCGATCGACCAGAAATCGACCAACCGCAACCCGCGGTCGACGGTCGGCACGATCACCGAGGTCTACGACTACCTGCGGTTGCTGTACGCGCGAGCAGGCACTGCCCACTGCCCGGTGTGCGGCGAGAAGATCGCTCGTCAGACGCCGCAGCAGATCGTCGATCAGATCCTCGCGATGGACGAGGGCACACGCTTCCAGGTCCTCGCGCCCGTCGTCCGCACACGCAAGGGCGAGTTCGTCGATCTGTTCACGGATCTGCAGACACAGGGTTTCGCCCGCGCACGCATCGACGGTGTCGTCCACCAGCTCGCTGATCCGCCGAAGCTGAAGAAGCAGGAGAAGCACGATGTCGACGTGGTCGTCGACCGACTCGTCGTGAAGCCGTCGGCGAAACAGCGACTCACCGACTCGATCGAGACTGCTCTGCGCGTCGCCGACGGGATCGTCGTTCTCGACTTCGTCGACCTCGATGAGAACGACGCCGACCGCGAGCGCCGCTTCTCCGAGAAGATGGCCTGCCCGAACGCTCATCCCATCGCCATCGACGATCTCGAACCTCGGTCGTTCTCGTTCAACTCGCCCTTCGGCGCATGCCCGGAGTGCGACGGTCTCGGTGTTCAGAAGGAGGTCGACGAGAGCCTCGTCGTCCCCGACCCGGACACCACGCTCAGAGACGGCGCGATCGCACCCTGGTCGAGTGGGCACAACGCGAGCTACTTCCTCCGACTCGTCGAAGGACTCGGCGACCAGATGGGCTTCGACGTCGACACACCGTGGAACAAACTGCCGCGCAACGCACGCAAGGCGTTGC
The DNA here is from genome assembly GCF_037148075.1 of Gordonia malaquae. Lineage (NCBI taxonomy): Bacteria > Bacillati > Actinomycetota > Actinomycetes > Mycobacteriales > Gordoniaceae > Gordonia > Gordonia malaquae. Next base: position 1,393,721 of record NZ_JBBCUB010000001.1, read on the forward strand.
TCAACGGCTCGGACCATCAGGTGCACGTCAAGTTCAAGAACCGGTACGGGCGCACGCGCTCGTACTACACCGAGTTCGAGGGCGTCATGGCGTTCCTGTCACGCCGAGCCGACACGACCGAGTCCGAGCAGATGAAGGACAGGTACGAGGGCTACATGCGCGACGTGCCCTGCGGTGCGTGCTCGGGTACCCGATTACGTCCTGAGATCCTCGCCGTCACGCTCGATCACCCCGTCCACGGACCGAAGTCGATCGCCGACGTCACCGCTCTGTCGGTCGCCGAATGTGCCGACTACCTCGACGGGCTCGCACTCGGGGAACGTGAGGCCGCGATCGCCGGCCGAGTCCTCAAAGAGGTCCAAGCACGCATCCGCTTCCTGCTCGACGTCGGACTCGAGTACTTGTCGCTGTCTCGGGCCGCGGGCTCGCTGTCCGGTGGCGAGGCCCAGCGCATCCGCCTGGCCACTCAGATCGGCGCAGGTCTGGCCGGTGTGCTCTACGTGCTCGATGAGCCTTCGATCGGCCTCCACCAGCGAGACAACCGCAGGCTTATCGACACCCTCGTCCGACTCCGCGACCTCGGAAACACTCTGATCGTCGTCGAACACGACGAGGACACGATCCGGGCCGCCGACTGGATCGTCGACATCGGCCCGCGCGCGGGGGAGCACGGTGGTCGTGTGGTGCACAGCGGCGACTACCAGGGGCTGCTCGACAATCGGGAGTCGTTGACCGGCGCATATCTGTCGGGCCGCGAAGCGCTCGAGGTTCCGGCGATCCGACGGCCCGTCGACAAGAAGCGTCAGCTGACGGTCGTCGGCGCCCGCGAGAACAACCTCGACGGCATCGACGTGTCTTTCCCGCTCGGCGTCCTGACAGCGGTCACCGGTGTGTCCGGTTCGGGCAAGTCGACGCTCGTGAACGACATCCTCGCGACCGTTCTGGCGAACAAGCTGAACGGCGCCCGGCAGGTTCCGGGGCATCACACTCGGATCAAGGGCGTCGAACAGCTCGACAAGCTCGTTCAGGTCGATCAGTCGCCGATCGGCCGCACTCCGCGGTCGAACCCGGCCACGTACACCGGCGTCTTCGACAAGGTCCGCACGCTGTTCGCCGCGACCACCGAGGCCAAGGTGCGCGGCTACCAGCCCGGTCGGTTCTCCTTCAACGTCAAGGGCGGACGCTGCGAGGCGTGCATGGGTGAAGGCACCATCAAGATCGAGATGAACTTCCTGCCCGACGTGTACGTTCCGTGCGAGGTCTGTCACGGCGCCCGCTACAACCGCGAGACGCTCGAAGTGCACTACAAGGGCAAGACGATCGCCGAGGTCCTCGACATGCCGATCGACGAGGCCGCCGACTTCTTCGAGCCGGTCACGTCGATCCACCGGTACCTCAAGACGCTGGTCGACGTCGGCCTCGGTTACGTCCGGCTCGGCCAGCCTGCGCCGACCCTGTCCGGTGGCGAGGCTCAGCGTGTGAAGCTGGCCGCCGAACTGCAGAAGCGGTCGACGGGGCGGACGATCTACATCCTCGACGAACCGACCACCGGCCTGCACTTCGAAGACATCCGGAAGCTGCTCCTGGTGATCAACGGACTCGTCGACAAAGGCAACACGGTCATCGTCATCGAGCACAATCTCGATGTCATCAAGACCGCGGACTGGATTGTCGACATGGGACCCGAGGGCGGCAGCGGCGGTGGCACCGTCGTCGCCCAGGGCACGCCGGAGGACGTGGCAGCTGTCGCGGCGTCGCACACGGGTGGATTCATCGCCGACCTCCTGCCCGCAGTCGAAGAGGTCGGCTGATCGGACCTCAGATCCTGCGGACCGGGGCTAGCCTGGCTGCATGATCAGGAGCGTCTCGAAGCTGCTCGCGGCGAGCATCGTGGCACTGCTCGCTGCGGGCCTTGTCGGTGCCCCCGCTCAAGCGGCTCCGGTCGCGTACAACTTTCTCGACGGCATCCGGGCCGAGTTGACCAACCCGGGTGGGAGTCTTACAGGGACCAACGACTACTCGTGCCGTCCGAGCCCCCGTCACCCCCGCCCGGTGATGCTGCTGCATGGCAGCGGGGGAGGTCGTCAGACGAACTGGGCGAGCATCGCCGCGGTCCTGACACGTGAGGGATACTGCGTCTACGCGCCGACCTACGGGAAACTGTCGACGGCGTGGCCTGCGTCGGCACTCGGTGGCCTCGGCCCGAAGCCGGACAGTGCATGGGATGTGAAAATGTTCGCCGATGAGGTCCTGACCAGGACCGGTGCGACGCAACTCGACATCGTCGGACACTCGCTCGGCACCGAGATGGGCGTCTATTGGATGAAGTACCTCGGTGGGCGAGGGCGGGTCGCCCACTACGTCTCCCTCGCGCCCTACTGGCGACAGGGACCCGATGAAGACGACGCTCGAGGGGAGATGATCGCCGACTTCCGCGCACGCCTCGGCATTCCGGAGCAGACGAGACCGGCATGCTCGGAGTGCACGCCGCCGCCTGCGGACCTGAACTTTAACCGTGCCGTCCGACTACCGACGCCCTATCTCCCGGGGGTTCGCTACACCAACATCGTGACCCGCGACGACGAGATGGTGACGCCGTACACCGCCGGACTGCTCCCCGGACCAGCCGGTACACACGTCACGAACATCGTCGTCCAGGACGGATGTGCAAAAGACAGGTCGGACCACATGTCGATCACTTCGAACCGGCGGAGTGCAGCCATCGTGCTGAACGCACTCGACCCGGCGCATCCCCGTCCGGTGCCGTGCGTGCCCGTCGCACCGATCACCGGCGGTTGATCACGACCCGCTGGTCACAAGCCGAGAGACTTCCGCATCTCGTCGAGCTTCTTCTTCGCAGCTTCGTCACGCTTGGCCATCGCCTCATCGAGCTCGGCCGCTTCGCGACTCATCTCGGAGAGCTCCTGGCTGCCGATCGCCGTGGTGGTCCGCTTCTCGATCTTGTCTCGGACATGGTCGAACGTCGGAACACCCGCCTCGGTGTAGCCGGTGACGTCGGAGAACGACGGTGCGGTAACCGTCGGAGTGAAGTCGGGCGAGCCGACCGGTTCGACGATCTCCGCGTCGATCGGTTCCAGATCGTCGTCACCTGTGGTCATGGGACCAGCGTAGTCCGACCGCCGCGCCGCCGATCCGAACGCTCAGCCTTTGACCGGGCCGGTGTACTTCTCGCCGGGACCCTCGCCGGGAGCGTCGGGGTACGACGACGCCTCGCGGAACGCGAGCTGCAGGGCCTTGAGTCCGTCCTGGATCGGCTTGCGATGGAGACCGAGATCCATCGATGCCGCCGTCACGAGGCCTGCGAGTGCGGTGATCAGGGCACGTGCTTCCGGGAGGTCCTTGTGCTCCTCCTCGCCACCCGCGTCCGGGCCGATCTTCTCGGCCGCAGCGCTCATCAGCATGATCGCTGCACGGGTCGTCACCTCGACCGCGGGAATGGTCGCGAGCTCGCGGACGTTGACGTCTTCGGCTCCTCCTGGAGCGACGTGCGTATGCGCGTCGTCAGAGGAGGGCTGGCCGGTCGAATAGGAGTTAGCGCTCACGCCTGTTAGACTTTCACAGCATGACCGCTCCGGCTAACCCCGGGGTAGCAAGAGGATGTTCGAGGTCCCACCGTACGACACGCGCCTTCGGGTGAGGAGTTGTCCGGTTCCGGTCACACCGTCGCGAGACGACGGAGCAGCGAGATGATACTTCGTCTCGGTTGGCTCCGCGCGTGGCGAGTGTTTTTCGGTCTCGATGTCTCCTGCTGCCAGTATTTTCTGGCCGGCCACGTGAGTACACATTTATCGAGGAGGCCACATCAGCACTGAAACCCGCATCAACGAGCGCATCCGCGTTCCCGAGGTCCGTCTTGTCGGTCCCGGGGGAGAGCAGGTGGGCATCGTGCGTGTTGAAGATGCGCTCCGCCTGGCTTACGAAGCCGACCTGGACCTGGTCGAGGTGGCGCCTGACGCTCGCCCGCCCGTGTGCAAGATCATGGACTACGGCAAGTTCAAGTACGAGGCAGCGCAGAAGCAGCGCGAATCGCGCCGTAATCAGCAGATGACCGTCATCAAGGAGCAGAAGCTCCGCCCGAAGATCGACGACCACGACTACGAGACCAAGAAGGGTCACGTCGTCCGGTTCCTCGAGGCGGGTTCCAAGGTGAAGGTCACCATCATGTTCCGCGGCCGCGAGCAGTCCCGCCCCGAACTGGGCTTCCGACTGCTGCAGCGCCTGGGCAACGACGTCGCCGAGTACGGCTTCGTCGAGACCTCGGCGAAGCAGGACGGCCGCAACATGACGATGGTCCTCGCCCCGCACAAGGGCGCGAAGACCCGGGTCAAGGCCCAGCAGACCGCCGAATAGGCCGCAGCACCACATCCGCACCAGCGGATTCCACACGAGCACCGCGAGGGCGGTGCCGGTGGAGTTCGCCCGAATTAAGGAAAACCATGCCGAAGAGCAAGACCCACAAGGGCACCGCGAAGCGTTTCAAGGTGACCGGCAGCGGCAAGATCGTCCGCGAGAAGGCAGGCAAGCGCCACCTTCTGGAGCACAAGTCGTCGCGTGTCACCCGTCGTATGAGCGGCACCGAGGTCGTCAGCGAGAACGACGCCCCGCGCATCAAGCGACTGCTCAACCGCTGATCTTCCCCTGACGACTAAGACGTAAAAGGATTACTGACTAATGGCACGTGTGAAAAGGGCCGTCAACGCCCAGAAGAAGCGCCGCTCCGTTCTGGAGGCATCGAAGGGCTACCGCGGACAGCGGTCGCGCCTCTACCGCAAGGCCAAGGAGCAGCAGCTCCACTCGCTGACCTACGCCTACCGCGACCGCAAGGCTCGCAAGGGCGACTTCCGCAAGCTGTGGATCACCCGCATCAACGCGGCCGCCCGCGCCAACGACATCACCTACAACCGCTTCATCCAGGGCCTCAAGCTGGCTGAGGTCGAGGTGGACCGCAAGGTGCTCGCCGACATCGCCGTCACCGACCCGGCAGCCTTCACCGGCCTCGTCGAGATCGCTCGCGCAGCACTGCCTGCCGACGTCAACGCTCCGGTTGCCTGATCATCTGAGCAGACGCGAGATATGAACTCGTATCGACCCGCGATGGACGTTCTCTCCGAACGTTCGTCGCGGGTCGTCTCTTTGGTCAAGTATCGACGGGCCTCGGCGCGCAAAGCCGAGGGGCGATTCCTCGTCGAAGGATTCAACTCGGTCGACGCCGCCTTGTCGACGGGCCGGGTCCTGTCTGTTCTGGTACGCGACTCCGACTCCCACAAGCACGTCGGGCTTGTCGACCGAGTGCTCGAAGCGGACATTCCGCTGTACTGGTTGTCGGACAAGGCTGCCGACAGGCTGTCCGAGACGACGACCGCGCCCGGTGTGTTCGCCGAGTGCACACTCGTCACGACCGACCTCGACGACGTGCTCGCCGGCGACCCGACCCTGCTTGTCGTGGCCGTCGAGCCGCGCGAGCCCGGCAACGTCGGCACGCTCACTCGGTGCGCTGACGCGATGGGCGCTGACGCAGTGCTGCTGCTCGGCGACACCGTCGACCCGCACAATGCCAAGGCGGTTCGTGCCTCAGCGGGCAGCATCTTCCACATCCCGGTGGTCCGCGAGGTGAACGTGCAGCGTGCTCTCGAAGCCGTCCGTCGACGCGGGATCGTCACTCTCGCCACCACGATGGACGGCGAGTTGTCGTTGGACGATGCTGCGTCCGTCCTCGCCGGACCACACGCCTGGTTGTTCGGCAACGAAGCGCACGGACTTCCTGCAGAACTCCTCGCAGGCGCCGATCACCGTCTGTCCATTCCGATTCGCGGTCGTGCGGAGAGTTTGAACCTCGCCGCCGCAAGCGCGATCTGCCTGTACGCGAGCGCACGAGCACAGGGTTCGTAGAACACCTTGAAGTAGGTTCGGCTAACCTAATGCGATGACCGTGACCAAGGCCGTCGCCGAACCGCTGCAGCGGACCGCGTCGCGCACCGCGATCGGATTTGTGCTCGGCCTGATCGCGCTCACCGGCGGCCTCGTGGTCTCGGTGCTGTTCGGTTCGGGTGAGCACCTGTCTGTCGGTGACGCGTGGACCTCCCTGTGGGCGTCCGCCGATCAACTCGCGTCGTCGACCGGGTTGACTCGAGCCAACGACATCGTGTTCTCCCAGCGCATCCCCCGCACCGTTCTCGGGCTCCTCGTCGGGCTGGCACTGGGTGCGGCAGGCGCTCTCGTTCAGGGCCACACCAGAAACCCGCTCGCCGATCCAGGGATGCTCGGCGTCAACGGGGGAGCGAGCCTTGGCGTTGTCGTCGGCGTCTTCGCCTTCGGCGTCGCATCCCCGTGGGCCTACATGTGGTTCGGCATGGCGGGCGCCCTGATCGCTGCGGCCGCGGTGTTCGCGTTCGCAGTCGGCGGGGGAGCCGGTTCGCCGCTCACACTCATTCTGTCCGGTGCGGGCATGTCGGCGTTCCTCGTGGCGGTGACCTCAGCGATCGTGCTGTCCGATGTGCGCTCGCTCGACGCGTGGAGGTACTGGAACGTCGGCGCCACCGGCGGACGGGACTGGGACGTCGTCGGCGCGGCCGCACCGTTCATCGTCGTCGGCCTGGTCGTCGCCTTCGCAGGCGGTTACTTCCTCAACATCCTCGCGCTCGGCGATTCGGTCGCGAAATCCCTCGGGTCGCGCGTCGGATGGATCCGATTCTCCGGCGTCGCCGCGGTCGCGGTCCTCGCAGGCGCTGCGACCGCAGCCTGTGGGCCGATCGCCTTTCTCGGACTGGTGGTCCCACATGTCGCGCGCGTGTTCACCGGACCCGATTACCGCCTGATGGTGCCGTTCTCGGCGGTGCTCGGTGCGTGTCTCCTCCTCTACTGCGATGTGATCGGCCGCGTCCTGGGCAGCCCGGGGGAGATCTCCGTGGCGGTTGTGCTCGCGGCGGTGGGAGCGCCCGTGTTCATCGCGATCATTCGTCGGAAGAAGCTGGTGACCCTGTGACCGCAACCCTCGACGTGGGCCACCGGCCCCTGAGGCGCAACGTGATCCGCGCCGGACTGGTGAGCGTCATCGTGCGACCGCGTGCTGTGGTCGTCGGGCTGGTGCTCGCAGCATCGGTGGCCGCACTCGGATTCGGACTGCTGTACATCGAGACGCTGCCCCCGGACGTGGTCACGAAGGCGCTGTTCGGCGGTGGCGGACGTCTTCCTCGTCAGGCGATCGTCGACGGACAGCTCCCGATCGTCCTGCTCGGCGCGTTCGCCGGCGCCGGGCTCGCCGTGGCCGGTGCGAACATGCAGACCGTGGCACGCAATCCGCTGGCCACGCCAGACATGCTCGGCATCACAGCAGGGGCGTCGACGATGGTGGTGTTGGCCATCGCCTTCGCAGGGTCGTGGGGCGCCTGGTTCGACGGCATCGGTGTTCCCGGCGCCGCCCTCGTCGGTGCGGCGGGGACCGCGCTGGCCATGTACGCGCTCGCGTGGAAGAACGGGTTGGAGACGACACGCCTGGTGCTCGTCGGCGTGGCCGCCACCTGGTTCTTCACTGCGCTCACCAGCTACCTGCTGACGCGCGCACAAGTCTGGGAGGTTGAAGAGGCGCAACGGTGGATCGTCGGATCCCTGTCGGGGGCGTCCTGGGACACCCTGACGCCGGTGCTGGTCGTGGTGCCGATCGGCATCGTCGCCTCGCTGCTGCTGCGCGCACGCCTGGCGGCCATCAGCATGGGTGAGGACCTCGCCCGGTCGTTCGGTACCCGACCCGCCCTCACAACAGGCGTCACGATGGCGATCGGCGTTGTGGTCGCCGGAGTCGCGGTGTCGGGTGTGGGGCCGATAGCGTTTGTCGCGCTCCTCGCGCCTCAGATCGCGCTGCGCGTGGCGGGCGGGACGGTGCCAGGGCCGTTGACCAGTGGTCTCTGCGGCGCACTGCTCGTTCTGCTCAGTGAACTCCTCTGCCGAACGGTGCTGCCCAGCAGCATTCCCGTCGGGGTCGTGACCGCCGGAGTGGGCGGGCCCGTGCTCGTCGCATCACTCGTGATCGCCAAGATGAAGGGACGTCTGTGACCACCACCAACCCGATCCTGTCGGCACATGGACTGTCGGTCGGCTACAACGGCGACATCGTCGTCGCGGACCTCGACGTGGACATCGCCGCGGGCGAGGTCACCACGATCATCGGCCCCAACGGATGCGGCAAGTCGACACTGCTCCGGACCCTGTCGAAGCTGCTGACTCCCGCCGCAGGACACGTCCGCCTCGATGGTGTCGACCTGGCCTCGCTGCGGCCGCGAGACATCGCCCGACGGCTCGCCATGCTGCCGCAGAATCCGATCGCGCCGTCTGGCCTCTCCGTTCTCGACCTCGTCTCCCGCGGGCGGTCCCCGTACCAATCGTGGTACCGCCAGTGGAGCTCCGACGACGAGGAAGCGGTGTCGCGCGCCATGCGCCTCACCTCGATTCTCGACCTCGCGGATCGTCCGGTCGAGGATCTGTCCGGTGGTCAGCGACAACGAGCATGGATCGCGATGACGCTCGCGCAGGACACCGACCTCGTGTTGCTGGACGAGCCGACGACCTACCTCGACCTGGCGCACGCGGTCGACGTCCTCGACCTCGTCGACGAACTTCGTGACGATCACGGAAAGACCGTGGTCATGGTGTTGCACGATCTCAATCTGGCGGCGCGGTCGAGCGATCACCTCATCGTGATGCGCGACGGCGTCGTACTGACGCGAGGAACCCCGGCCGAGGTGCTGACCGTCGAGGTGCTGCGTGACGCCTTCGGCCTGTCCGCGCAGGTGTTGACCGATCCGGAGACCGGTGGACCGCTCGTGGTCCCCACCGTCGCGTCCGCGCGTCGACGTAAGGGCACCCTTCTCAGCAAGCCGTCAGTCTGATATAAGGTTAGGCTCACTTACTTCGTCGGTTGGATGGAGTGCATGAGCAAGGAGTCTGGAACCACATGAAGGTCAGCATCACCACGCGGCGCGTCCTCGCCGCCTTCGCCGCGGCGACCGCAGTCGTCGCCGTCAGCGCCTGCGGGTCGACGGACGACACCGCCTCCGACGGCGCATCCGGCTCGGTCCAGGTCCAGACCGCCAACGGTCCGGTCACGATCAACGGCACACCGGAGAAGATCGTCACCATCGGCTCACAGTGGACCGAGACCGTCGTCGCGCTCGGCCAGCAGCCCGTCGCCTACTACGACGCGGTGAAGGCGACCACCGGAACCGTCGCGCCGTGGCTTGCGGGCAAGGTCGGCGACGGCCGGGAGATCGACGTGAAGAAGGACATCGTCACCCAGATCGCAGACCTCGATCCCGACGTCATCTTCACCCAGGGAAGCATCACCGATGCGCCGACCCTCAAGAAGCTGCAGGACACCGGCGTGCCAGTGATCGCAGCCGTCGGCAAGCAGCAGGTCGACTCCTGGCAGGACCTGCTGGCCGCCGCAGGCACGGCGCTCGGAAAGACCGACGAAGCAGCCGAGGTCAAGACGTCGATCGACGACAAGATCGCGTCGATCAAGAAGGAGAACCCGAAGCTCGCCGGCAAGACCTACTCGTTCGCGGCGTTCCAGTCTCCGACGATGATCACTCTGCTCGCCGACAACAACGACGGTGCAGCGGCACTGTTCACCGAACTCGGTCTGTCCTTCCCTCAAGCGCAGCTTGATCGCGCCAAGGCAGAGGGCACGCCGCGTTTCCAGGTCAGCCCGGAGAACGTCCAGATCCTGGACTCCGACCTGCTGGTCATCGCCGCGGTGTCGGACGAACTGAAGAACACCCTGCAGAACCTTCCGTCGTACAAGTCGCTCACCTCGGTGCGCAACGGCGCGGTCGCCTGGACGTCGTATGTCGACATCTTCGGCCTCAACACGCCGTCGGCGCTCTCGATCCCGGCGCTGCTCGACAAGCTGAACCCGGCTTTCGCCGCGGTCAAGTAAGAGCCGACAGCGCTGAGAAGACCCCCTGCACAACGGCGTGCAGGGGGTCTTCTCGTGTTGCTGCGCTCAGCCGAGCGTGATCTCCAACGGCGTGGTCTGCTCGCTCGTGGAGACGTCCGGGCGACCGAGCTGATTATCACGGTTGAGTCCCCAGCAATAGCGCTTGTCGTCGCTGATCGCACACGTCATGCTCCAACTGGTGACCACCTGGCGCACATCGCCGAGTCCCGTCACCTCAGTAGGCGCGGACACGTTGGACGTGCCTCCCGTGCCGAGCTGGCCACGACTGTTGTTGCCCCAGCACTTGGCGGCGCCGTCGATCACGGCGCATGTGCTCGCAACGTCGGTCGTCACGTTGGACGCGCCCGAGATGTCCGCGACCTTCTTCGGGCTGGTCGAATCAGTGGTCCCGCCGTCGCCCAGCTGGCCGTAGGAATTGTCGCCCCAGCAGTAGACGTCGCCGCCCGCCACCGCGCACGTGTTCGCGAACGGAGTTCCGTCATCGGTTCCTGTGCCGACCGAGACCGCGGTGACGTCCGACAGCGCGGTCACCTTGGTCGGGGACTGACGAGTTGTCGTCGTGCCGTCGCCGATCTGCCCGTGGTCGTTGTCGCCCCAGCAGAACAGTGAACCGCTCGCCACCGCACACGTGGTGCTGAGATTGGTCGCGATGGCGGTGGCGCCGGAGACGCCGCTGACCTTCGTCGGAGCTTTGACACCCGCGGTGCCGGGGCCGGTGCCGAGTCGGCCGTCGATGTTGAATCCCCAGCAGAACACGTCGCCGTCGGAGATCGCGCACGTGTTTCCGTCGGATGTGGCGATGCCGGTGACCACTCCGAGTCCGGGCACCTTGGTGGGAGTCGACCGGTCGGTGCTTCCGCCGTCGCCGATCTGATCGAGCAGTCCGGCGCCCCAGCAGTAGCCTGCGCCCGCGGAGACCGCGCAGGCCGTGCCGCGGAAGTCGCCGTCGAGCGAGTAACCGCCGACCGAGACAGCGGTGACATCAGTCAGTCCGGCCACCTTCGCCGGCGTCGAACGACGGCTCTCCGAGCCGTCGCCGAGCTGCCCCTGCTCATTGTCGCCCCAACAGTACAGTTCCTTCTTCTCGTCGACGACACATGTCGTTCCGCTCGCGCTGGCGAGCAGTGGTGCGATCAACGCCTCGCGTGCCGGTGCGTCGGACGACGGCCACCACAGAGGCGAGGTTCCCGCGACCGCGACGATCAGCACGGCGACCACTGCCAGGCCGATGAACAGGCCCTTCTTCGACTTCTTCGGCGCTGCGCCGAATGCGCCGTACGGTTGTTGCCCGAACTGACCTGACTGCGGCTGGAACTGGGCACCCGGCTGGAACTGCGGGCCCGACACGTGCGGGGGAGCACCCTGGAACTGCGGCCCCGACTGATACTGCGGTCCGGACTGATACTGCGGCCCGGACGGATACTGGGGTCCTGATGGGAACGGCGGCGCCTGGGGGCCCGAGGGGTGCGAACCGCCGGAAGACTGCGGAATCGGGCTGAACGCGGCCGAACCGGACGGTGCGCCGAATCCGCCCTGCGGGGTGGGCGAGACCGTGGTCTGTGTGCCGGAACTCGTCGTGCTCAACGCCCGATTGAACTCCGCTGCGAACGTGCTGCAGTCAGGAAACCGCTCGGCCGGGTTCTTCGCCATTCCGCGTTGCAGGACCGCTCCGACCGCGGCCAGGTCTGGCCGGAGGGCTCCCAAGTGCGGCGCAGGCTGCTGGACGTGCGCCATCATCAATGCGGTCGCGTTGTCGGCGGCGAACGGCGGGTTGCCCGCGAGCATCTGGTAAGTCGCGCACGCCAGCGAGTACTGGTCGGCCGCGGGCCCGGCGGTCTGGCCCCCGATCACCTCGGGTGCGGTGTACGTCATCGTGCCGACGATCGAGTTCATCGCGGTGAGCTGGGGAGAGTTCGCCAGCTTCGCGATTCCGAAGTCGAGGACGACGGCGCGGCGAATCGCACCGTCCTTATCACGGGTCACGACGATGTTCGCGGGTTTGATGTCGCGGTGCACCACATGATGCTGGTGGGCGTAGTCGAGAGCGTCGCCGACCTGGCGCAGCACGTTTCCGACCTCGGCGGGCGTCAATCGAGTGGACGCCAGGTCGGGGCCTTCGAGGTACGACATCGTGTACCAGGGCGACTCGTCGGTGATGCCGTGGTTGTGGATCGTGATGATGCTCGGATGGTCCAACGACGCCGCCGTACGGGCCTCGTTGGTGAACCGCTGCTGGAAGTCGGGATTCGACGCGCCGGCCACCGAGATGACCTTCATCGCCTCTCGACGCTGCAGTTGGTCGTTCTCGACGAGGTACACCTCGCCCATGCCGCCCGAACCGAGCAGTGAGACGACTGTGTATCCGGCGATCTTGCTACCCGGTTGCGCTGGCACGTCGAGATCCTTTCGAGGGGCGGACGTGAATTTTGTACAGCCTAGACCGTGGACGTGGTGCGGGTCGTTCGACTGAGGGATGCCGAGCCGGACGCCGCCCTTGCGGACCGGGCATGCGGGTCAGAACGTGATCTTGACTGGATTCGTGGCCCGCTCGCCAGCGGACTCGCCGAGCTGCTTCGCATTGTTGGTGCCCCAGCAGTAGGCGCCGGCTTCGCCGAGAGAACACGTTGTGCTCGACCCGACTGCCACAGACGTCACTTCCTGACCGGGGATCTTGGTCGGCGTCTTCACGGTTTCCGTCGTTCCGTTTCCGACCTGGCCGAAACGGTTATTGCCCCAGCAGAACATCGCATTGGCATTGTCCGTCACACACACTGTGCCGACGTCGGTGCTGACTGACCGGGCGGCGTCGACGCTGGAGACCAGCGCAGGCGTCGACTGCTGCGACGTTTGTATGCCGTTGCCCCAGCAGTAGAGCTTTTCATCGGCGATCGCGCAGGTGTCGACAACGACGCGTTTGTCAGTGGTACTGAATCCAAGTGCGACCGATGTCACGTTCTGCAGGCCGGAGACCTTCACAGGTGTCGATCGCTGTGCAGTGGTGCCGTCCCCGAGTTGGCCGGTGCTGTTCGAGCCCCAACAGTGCAGTTCTTCATTCATGGTGACAGCGCACGCAGTCCCGCCGTTCATTCGGACAGCGCGCACCTCGCTCAACCCCGGCACCTTTGTCGGGGCGAGAACCTGTTTGTCAGTCGAGCCGTTCCCGATCTGGCCGTTGGCGCCATAACCCCAGCAGTAGACTTCTCCGCCGGATACCGCGCACGTGGCGCCGAAACCGTTGGCGACCGACGTGACGTCCGTGAGGTTCGCGATCTTGGTCGGGGTGGTGTGGGGTGATGTGTCGGCCGATCCGCTGCCGATCTGTCCGTTTCCGTTGGCGCCCCAGCAGTGGAGCTCGCGGTCGGCGATCGCACACGTCGTGGTGACATATGCGCTGTTGTCGCCGACGAAACCCCCGACGGTCACTCCTGTGACATTGCTGAGCTGGGCGATTTTGGTCGGCGTCGACCTACTGGTTGTCGTGCCGTCGCCGAGTTGCCCTGTGCTGTTGTCGCCCCAGCAGTACAGCTCGCCATCTTTGATGGCGCACACGGTGCCGAACCCTGCGGAGATCTGCTGATTGTCCGTGGGGGCGGCCGGCCCAGCGTCGGACGACGGCCACCAGAGCGGAGATGTCCCGGCGACCGCCAGTATCGCGACGACGGCGGCGGCGAGGCCGATCCACAGCCCTCGCCTGCTCTTCGGCCTCGGCTGTGTGAACTGCGGTCCGAACGGCAGGCCCGGCTGTGAGGGGTTGGACGCCTGCGGGTTCGACAGGTACTGCGGGTGCGGCACCGCAGCAGGGCCACTGGGGTGATTCGGGGCCGGGTGGAAGGACTGCGGTGACGGGGTCGTGGGTTGTGAGGGAGCAGCGTGCCCCGGTGCTGCGTGAACCCCGGCGACTGTGCCCGACACCGTTTCCGCGAGGGCGCGTCGGAGTTCGGCGGCGAACGTCGCACAGTCCGGGTAGCGGGCGGCGGGGTTCTTCGCCATGGCGCGCTCGATGACGGGTCCGAGCGGCGCGAGATCGGGCCGCGACTGGCCGAGCGGAGGCGGGGGCTGTTGAACGTGGGCCATCATCAACGCGGTGGCCGTCTCGGCCCGGAAGGGCGCATGGCCCGACAGCACGTCGAACACCGAGCACGCAAGTGAGTACTGGTCGGATCTTCCGGTCGCAGGCTGGCCGGAGATGATCTCCGGGGCCGTGTAGGCCATCGTGCCGACGACGGAGTTCATCGCCGTGAGCTGCGGTGAATCGGACAGCTTGGCGATTCCGAAATCGAGGACCACCGCGCGAGCCAACCGGCCCTGACCATCGCGGGTGACGACGATGTTGGCGGGCTTGACGTCGCGGTGCACCACGTCGCGTCCGTGCGCGTAGTCGAGTGCCGATGCGACCTGCGTGATCGCGTCAATGGTCTCGGCAGGCGTCAATCGTGTCGCCGAGAGATCCGGGCCGTCGAGGTAGCTCATCGTGAACCACGGCAGCCCCGTGGTCGCCGCCGAGTCGGGTGTGCTGACACCGTAGCTGTGCACCGTGATGATGCTCGGGTGGGCCAGGGAGGCGGCGGTCCTGGCCTCGTTCGCGAAGCGCTCCTGGAACTCGGGGTTCGACGCGCCGGCGACGGAGATCACCTTCATCGCCTCGCGGCGTTGCAACTGAGGGTTCTCGACGACGTAGACGTCTCCCATGCCGCCGGAGCCGAGCAGCGAGACGATCCGGTAGCCGGCAATGGTGGTACCAGGTTGGGCAGGCACGCGAGAAATCCCCCTCGGTCGATTCAGAACGAGTCGACCTTATCGCGTGAGATGTACGACTCCGTGACGATGTCGTTCGGATACGCGACGTGTCGCCGGGTCGACCGCGTCGGGGCGTCACCGCACGGTCGACTACCCTGAAAGGGTCCTTTTCCACCCCAGGTGTAGGAGATGCGAGCCAGGTGGCCGACGTCAGTACCCCAAGCGAAGCCAATGAGTTCCCGACCGAGCAGCAGCTCGTGTCGGTCGTCGACGAGGCGCGTGAAGCGTTCGCCGCAGCGGCCGACCTCGACCAGCTCGCAACCGCGAAGATCGCCCACGTCGGCGACAAGTCGCCGATCGCCCTCGCGCGTCGTGCACTCGGCTCGATCCCGAAGAGTGAACGTGCCGAGGCGGGCAAGCTCGTCAACGTGTTCCGGGCGCAAGTCGCCTCAGCCCTGGACGAGCGGACCGCCGTGTTGACGGCCGAACGGGACGCGGCCGTCCTGGTGGCCGAGTCGATCGACGTCACGCTTCCCGCAGATCGCCGCCGGACCGGCGCGCGGCACCCGATCACGGTGATCGCCGAGCAGGTCGCCGACGTGTTCGTCGGCATGGGCTGGGAGATCGCCGAAGGTCCCGAGGTGGAGACCGAGCACTACAACTTCGACGCGCTCAACTTCCTGCCGGACCACCCGGCCCGGTCGATGCAGGACACGTTCTACATCGCGCCCGAGGGCTCGCGTCAGGTACTGCGGACCCACACCTCTCCGGTGCAGGTCCGATCCATGCTGGACCGTGACGTGCCGATCTACGTGGCGTGCCCCGGCCGCACCTTCCGGACCGACGAACTCGATGCGACACACACGCCGGTGTTCCACCAGATCGAGGGTTTGGCCGTCGACAAGGGGCTCACCATGGCTAACCTGCGTGGCACGCTCGAGGTGTTCGCGAAGGCGCTGTTCGGCCCGGACACCACCACCCGCATGCGCGCCAGCTACTTCCCGTTCACCGAGCCGTCCGCCGAAGTGGACGTCTGGTTCCCCGCCAAGAAGGGCGGACCCGGCTGGGTCGAGTGGGGCGGCTGCGGAATGGTCAACCCGAACGTCCTGCGCGCCAACGGAATCGACCCCGATGTCTACTCGGGATTTGCGTTCGGAATGGGTCTGGAACGCACCTTGCAGTTCCGCAACGACCTGCCCGACATGCGCGACATGGTGGAGGGCGACGTGCGCTTCACCGTCCCGTTCGGCCCTGCCTTCTAAGACCCGTTCGACACGAAAGAAGATTGGTTACCCCGTGCGACTCCCACAGTCCTGGCTGACCGAAGTCCTGCAGAAGGGCGCCCCCGACTGGTCGGCGTCGACCGCCGCCATCGACGCAGGCTTCGTCCGCGTCGGTTTCGAGATCGAGGACGTCGAGCCGTTCCCGGAGATCACCGGGCCGCTCGTCGTCGGCCGCGTCGCCGCGATCGAAGAGCTCACCGAGTTCAAGAAGCCGATCCGCTTCTGCCAGGTGGACGTCGGGGAGGACGCGCCCCGCGACATCGTGTGCGGCGCGCGGAACTTCGCAGTCGGCGACCTCGTCGTCGTCGCGCTTCCCGGAGTCGTCCTGCCTGGCCCGTTCGAGATCGCGACGCGCAAGACGTACGGCAAGACGTCCGACGGCATGATCTGCTCGGTCACCGAGCTCGGGGTCGGCAACGACCATTCCGGCATCCTCGTCCTGACCCCCGGCACGGCGCAGCCGGGCGCGGACGCCCGCGAGGTGCTTGGCCTCGACGACACGGCGATCGACGTCAACGTGACGCCCGACCGCGGGTACGCGTTCTCGATGCGCGGGCTCGGCCGCGAACTGGCGAGTGCGTTCTCGGTGCCGTTCGTCGACGCCGGATTGCCGGGTGAGCCGCTCGCCGCCGACGTGGACCGCGAGCCGTGGCCCGTCACGATCGACGCCGACAGTGCGGCGACCCGCTACACCGGCCGGGTGATCACCGGGGTCGACGCGACGGCGTCGTCGCCGTGGTGGATCGCCAAGCGGCTCATGGTGGCTGGCATCCGGCCGATCTCGGCGATCGTCGACGTCACGAACTACGTGATGATCGAACTGGGCCAGCCGCTTCACGCGTTCGACGCAGACAAGGTGCAGGGCACGGTCACTGTCCGCTCGGCGCGGGTCGGCGAGACTCTAGAGACGCTCGACGGTGTGGTCCGCACGCTCGACCCGGAAGACGTGGTCATCGCCGACGACTCGGGCCCGATTGCACTTGCCGGTGTGATGGGCGGCGCGTCGACCGAGGTCACCGACTCGACGACCGCGGTCCTCCTGGAAGCTGCGAACTTCGATCAGGTCCGCGTGTTCCGGACCGGCAAGCGGCACAAGATGAGCTCGGAGGCGCAGAAGCGCTTCGAGCGTCTGGTCGATCCGGAACTGACAGCGGTGGCCTCCGATCGGGGCGCGTCGCTGATCGTCGAACTGGCGGGTGGGCAGGTCGCAGGCCCGATCGCCGATGTTCGCGTCGACGTGGCGCCGGTCGCCGCGATTCAGATCGCCGCCGACGAGCCCGACACGACCGCGGGCGTGACGTATGCGGCAGGCACCACGGCCGCACGGCTGCGGGAAGTCGGCTGCTCCGTCGACGACTCCGGCGAGTTGCTGGCGGTGACCCCGCCGTCGTGGCGTCCCGACCTGCGGCAGCGGGCAGATCTGGTGGAAGAAGTGCTGCGCCTGGAAGGGCTCGAGGACATTCCGGCCGTTGTTCCGCGCGCCCCGGGTGGCACCGGACTGACGGCGGCGCAGCGTCGCCGCCGGGCGATCGGTGTCGCGCTCGCTGCCGACGGCTTCGTCGAAGTGCTTCCGTATCCCTTCATGCCTGCGGGTGTCTTCGACACCTGGGGTCTCGCGGACGACGATCCGCGTCGGGCTGCGGTCTCGGTGCTGAACCCGCTCGAGTCCGACCGTCCCCAACTGAATACGACTCTGCTGCCGGGGCTGCTCGAGATGGCGGCGCGCAACATCGCGCGAGGACGCCGAGACCTTGCGCTGTACACGATCGGACAGGTCGTCCTCGGCGGTGACCAGGGCCCGACGGTCGGCGCACTGGATGTGAGCGGACGTCCGACCGACGACGAGTTGGCCGCTCTCGACGCGTCGTTGCCGAGGCAGCCGTTGCACGCTGCCGCCGTCCTCACCGGACTCCGCGATCCCGCGGGCCCGTGGGGTCCCGGTCGCGCCGCCGACGCGTACGACGCGTTCGCCGCCGCGCGCGAGATCGCTGCGGCCGCAGGCGTCGAGTTGACGCTGGTCGCCGACGACGAGCTTCCGTGGCATCCCGGTCGTTGCGCACGTCTGGAGGTCGACGGAGTAGTCGTCGGGCATGCCGGTGAACTCCACCCGGCGGTGCTCGAACGTTCCGGCTTGCCCGCACGGCTGTGCGCCGTGGAGATCGACGTCGACGCGTTGCCGCTGGTCCAGGTGCTGCCGTCGCCGAAGGTGTCGCCTTTCCCGGCAGTTCTGCAGGACGTGAATGTCGTGGTGGCTGCCGAGGTCCCGGCCCAGCAGGTGCTCGACGCCCTTCGTGACGGCGCGGGCGAGCTGCTCGAAGCGATCACCCTGTTCGACGTGTTCACCGGTGAGCAGGTCGGCGAGGGCAACAAGTCGCTGACATTCGCGCTCGCCTTCCGGGCCGACGATCGGACGCTCACCGAGGACGACGCCACCGCAGCCAAGCTGTCAGCGGTCGCGCGTGCGACGGAACGTGTCGGAGCCCGCCTGCGGTGATCCGCTCCGTTGTCGAGGTCGCAGTCGCCGGGCTGATCACCTTCTGGCTGCATCGCAGGCTGGTCAGGGCGCCCGGACTCACCGGACGCCGGGCGCTGGTCGCGAACGTCGCCCTCGTGGTGCTCGGAGCGTCGACGGCGGCTGCGTTCCAGGTCGGCGACACTCTCGACCCGTCGTGGGCTCGGCCGATCGGTTTCATCGGATTCACCTGGGCGGCCGCCGTCTACTACTTGGCGATCGGGATAGTCCTGATCGGTCTTGCATCCCTTGTCGTCAGGCTCGCCCGACGACTGCGTGGTGAATCCGGCGGGGGAATGAGTCGACGTGTGCTCGCACCGGCGACCGCGGTCGTCGTCGTGGTGGCGTCGGCGCTGACCGGCTACGGACTGACGGAGGCCGCGAACCCCCGGATCGTCGACGTCGACGCGCGGGTCGCCAAGCTGCCCGCGTCGTTCGACGGCGTCCGGGTGGCCCTGGTGACCGACGTGCACGTCGGCCCGGCGCGCGGCGTCGGATTCACTCGTGAGGTCGTCGATCGGGTCAACGCGACCGACCCCGATCTGATCGTGCTCGGCGGTGACCTCACCGACGGCACCGTCGCGAAGGTCGGCGCCGATCTCGAGCCTCTCCGTGATCTGCACGCACCACTCGGCGTGTTCGCGATCAGCGGCAACCACGAGTATTACGTCGACGACG
Source organism: Gordonia malaquae (assembly GCF_037148075.1). Lineage (NCBI taxonomy): Bacteria > Bacillati > Actinomycetota > Actinomycetes > Mycobacteriales > Gordoniaceae > Gordonia > Gordonia malaquae. The sequence goes on from NZ_JBBCUB010000001.1 coordinate 1,412,904, forward strand.
GCGGTGCGTGGCTCGACTTCTGGGAGACGCTCGGCATCACGGTGCTGCGCAATCAGCGCGTGGAACTTCGCAAGGGCGAGGGTGTGGTCGACCTGGCGGGTGTGTACGACGCGACCGCGCCCGCCCCCTACGAACCCGACTACCGCGCCGCTCTCGGCGGCCGTGACACCTCTCGGCCGCTGATCCTGCTTGCACACCAGCCGAAGCAGGCGTTCGACGCAGCCCAGTACGGGGGCGCCGAACTGCAGTTGTCCGGCCACACGCACGACGGTCAGCTCTGGCCGAACACCTACATCGTCGCGCTGCAGCAGCCGGTGCGCGCCGGCTGGGGCGACGTCGACGGAACCCCGGTGTATGTGACGCGGGGGACGGGTGCGTGGGGTCCGCCTGTCCGGGTGTTGGCGCCCCCGGAGATCACGGTGCTGACCTTGCGGCAGTGATCCCTCGCCGCCCACTCGCCCCTGGAAATCACGCTTGCAGCGAGAGTTCGGGGCGGAAGTCTCGTTCGAAACGAGGAGTGCATTTATTTACGCGATGATGCATAATGATTGCATGACTATCAAGGTTGCCGTCGCCGGAGCGAGTGGATACGCGGGTGGCGAGATCCTCCGACTGCTGTGCGGACACCCGCGCCTCGCGACCGGCGAGCTCGAGATCGGTGCGCTGACCGCCGGTGGGAACGCCGGGACACGGCTGGGCGAGCACCACAAGCACCTGCTGCCGCTCGCGGATCGGATCCTGGAAGAGACCACCCCGGAGATCCTCGCAGGCCACGACGTGGTCTTCCTCGGCCTCCCGCACGGACAGTCGGCGGTCATCGCCGACGCTCTTCCTCCGTCGACGCTCATCGTCGACTGCGGTGCGGATTTCCGGCTCAAGGACGCTTCCGAGTGGACGCAGTATTACGGCGGCACGCACGCCGGAACCTGGCCGTACGGGATGCCGGAACTGCCGGGAAACCGTGAGACGTTGACCGGTGCGACGCGGATCGCCGTTCCCGGTTGCTATCCGACCGTCTCGATCCTGTCGTTGCTGCCCGCGGTGGCGTCGGGTCTCGTCGACACTCGGGTCAGTGTGGTGGCGATGTCCGGCACGTCGGGTGCCGGTCGGGCGCCGAAGGCGAATCTGTTGGCGTCAGAAGTGATCGGATCGGTCCGTGCCTACGGTGTCGGCGGTGCTCACCGGCACACTCCCGAGATCACTCAGGCACTGTCGTCGGCGGCGAATGCACCGGTCGACGTCTCGTTCACTCCGGTCCTGGTGCCGACGTCGCGTGGCATTCTTGCGACCTGCACGGCCCGAACCGCCGCCACCGAGGCCGAACTCCGAGCCGTGTATGAGGCCGCATACGCCGATGAGCCGTTCGTGTTCGTGCTCGGAGAGGGCGAGTTCCCGGAGACGAGCTCGGTGATCGGTTCGAATGCAGTGCAGATCGGCATCGCCGTCGACGACCGCACCGGTACGTTCACTGCGATCGGTGTGGTGGACAACTTGACCAAGGGCACCGGCGGCGCAGCCGTCCAATCGATGAACCTCGCCGTTGGATTCGGCGAAGCAGAGGGTCTGACCACCGTAGGAGTCGCACCGTGACGACAGGAACTGATGACGCCGTGACGACAGGAACTGATGACGCCGTGACGACAGGAACTGATGACGCCGTGACGACAGGAACTGATGACGCCGTGACGACAGGAGCTGAAGAGACAGTGACCGGATCCATGACCAATCCGCCGATGACGCCGGTGGAGTTCACCGACGAGGTGTCAGGGGGTCGCATGGTTCGTCGCCAGGGTGTGACCGCGCCTCTGGGCTTCCGGGCTGCGGGCATCAAAGCGGGCATCAAGGTCAACGGCAACGCCGACCTCGCCCTTGTCTTCAATGAGGGGCCCGAGTACGACGCGGCGGGCGTGTTCACGGCCAATCAGGTCAAGGCGGCTCCGGTTCGCTGGTCGCAGCAGGTGCTCAAGGCTCAGCGTCTGCGCGCGGTGATCCTGAACTCTGGTGGCGCCAACGCGTGCACCGGTCCGGGCGGTTTCCAGGACACTCATGCGACGGCGGAGGCGCTCGCCGCAGCACTGTCGAACTGGGGCACGGAGACGGGTGCCGGTGAGATCGCGGTCTGTTCGACGGGCCTGATCGGTGATCGGCTGCCGATGGACAAGGTCCTGGCGGGCGTCACCGAGATCGTGCACGAGATGGGCGGCGGCATCGAAGGCGGGACCGATGCGGCGTACGCGATCATGACCACCGACACCATCCCCAAGCAGGTCGCCCTGCATCATCCCGGTGGCTGGAATGTCGGCGGGATGGCGAAGGGTGCGGGCATGCTCGCTCCGTCGCTGGCGACGATGCTGATCGTTCTGACGACGGACGCGAAGGTGACGCCGGAGCAGCTCGACGTCGCGCTCCGGCACGCGACCGAACGCACCTTCGACCGGCTCGACATCGATGGCGCCATGTCGACCAACGACACCGTGCTGCTTCTGTCGTCGGGCGCCAGCGCCATCGAGGTGTCGCAGGACGAGCTCGACGCAGCGGTGTTCGCCGTCTGCGACGACCTCGCCGCACAGCTGCAGAACGACGCGGAGGGTGTCACCAAGCGGGTTGAGATCACCGTGACCGGTGCGAAGACCGACGCCGACGCGCTTGTCGTCGCACGGTCGGTCGCGCGGGACTCGCTGGTGAAGACCGCGTTGTTCGGCTCCGATCCGAACTGGGGGCGTGTGCTCGCTGCGATCGGGGTGACCCCGGTGATCATCGATCCCGACGCCATCGCCGTCTCGTTCAACGGGTCGATGGTGTGCGAGAACGGCACCGGTGTTCCGGGCGCCCGCGACGTCGACCTGTCGGGCGATCGCATCCACGTCGTGGCCGATCTGAAACTCGGTGACGGCGCCGCGACGATCCGGACAACGGATCTGTCGCATGCGTATGTCGAAGAGAATTCGGCGTACTCGTCATGACCGACCTCACGCCGCTGGCGAAAGCCGGGATCATCGCCGAATCACTGCCCGCACTGCAAGCCCTCCACGGCAAGCGGGTTGTGGTCAAGTACGGCGGCAACGCGATGGTCGACGACGAGCTCAAGGCGGCTTTCGCCGCCGACATGGTCCTCTTGCGGGCCTGCGGCATCCATCCGATCGTGGTGCACGGCGGAGGCCCGCAGATCTCCGCGATGCTCGCCCGACTCGGCCTCGACGGCGAGTTCCGGGGCGGTTTCCGCGTCACGACCCCCGAGGTGATGGACGTGGCCCGCATGGTGCTGTTCGGGCAGGTCGGACGTGAACTCGTCGGCCTGATCAATCGGCACGGCCCGTATGCGGTGGGAATCACCGGCGAGGACGCCCACCTGTTCACGGCGTCGCGTCGTTCCGTGATGGTCGACGGTGAGCCCACCGACATCGGCCTCGTCGGCGACATCACCGCGGTCGACACGTCTGCCGTCGACGATCTGATCGCCGCGGGTCGCATCCCGGTGATCTCCACGATCGCGCCCGATGCCGACGGCGTGGTGCACAACATCAACGCGGACACCGCTGCGGGGGCGATCGCTGCGGCTCTGCAAGCTGAACACCTCGTGATGCTCACCGATGTCGAGGGTCTGTACACCGACTGGCCCGATCGGTCGTCGCTCGTCTCGACTATCAGCGTCTCGCAGGTCGCGGCCTTGCTGCCGAGGCTCGACGCCGGCATGGTCCCGAAGATGGAGGCGTGCATGCGGGCCGTCGAATCGGGCATCGGCGCAGCTCACGTCATCGACGGCCGGGAACCGCACGCGGTGCTGGCCGCATTGCTCACCGCGTCGACGGCCGGAACGTCGGTCGTCGCGGACCTTGGAGAAGGGGTCGAATCATGACCGCACCGTTGCAGCAGCGGTGGAACGCATCGCTGATGAACAACTACGGCACACCTCCGGTCGCGTTGGTCCGCGGCGAGGGCGCCGTCGTGTACGACGCCGACGGCAAGGAGTACCTCGACCTGCTCGGCGGCATCGCGGTGAACGCGCTCGGGCACGCGCACCCCGCGATCGTCGACGCCGTCACCGCTCAGCTGTCGACGCTCAGCCACGTGTCGAACCTGTACATCGCACCGCCGGTGATCGATCTCGCCGAGCGGCTGCTCGGGGCATTCGGCCACGACGGCCGGGTGTTCCTGTGCAACTCGGGGACGGAGGCGAACGAAGCCGCCTTCAAACTCGCGCGGCGCACCGGGCGTCCGCAGATCATCGCCGCCGAAGGCGGGTTCCACGGCAGGACGATGGGTGCGCTCGCCATGACCGGGCAACCGGCCAAGCGGGCGCCGTTCGAGCCGATGCCCGGAGGCGTCGACTTCGTTCCCTACGGCGACGTCGCGGCACTCGAGGCCGCTGTGTCGGAGAAGACGGCCGCGGTGATCTTGGAGCCGATCCAAGGCGAGAACGGTGTCGTCGTCCCACCGGAGGGGTATCTCGCCGCAGCGCGTGAGATCACCTCGCGGCACGGTGCCCTGTTGATGCTCGACGAGGTCCAGACGGGGATCGCCCGGACCGGCGCATATTTTGCACACCAGCGTGTGGGCATCGTCCCCGACGTGATGACGCTCGCCAAAGGGCTCGGCGGCGGAATGCCGATCGGAGCATGCATCGCTACGGGCCCGGCCGCCGACTTGTTCGGGCCAGGCCATCACGGCACGACGTTCGGCGGCAACCCGGCGTGCGCCGCGGCGGCGCTCGCCGTGCTCGACCACATCGACGCCAACGATCTCTGCAGCCGTGTCGACTCGCTCGGGAAGAGTCTCGCGTCGAGCATCGAGGGTCTCGGTCACCCTCTTGTCGATCACGTCCGCGGCGACGGGCTCCTGCTCGGCGTCGTGCTAACCAAACCTCTGTCGGGTCGTGTCGATCTCGCGGCGAGGGAAGCGGGCTACCTCCTGAACGCACCTGCGCCGAACGTTCTGCGGCTCGCTCCGCCGCTCATCCTGAGCGACGAGCAGGCCGACGCGTTCGTCGCCGACCTGCCCGCGATCCTCGACGCCGCGCTGGTGGCGGAATCGGAGAATCAGTGATGACGAGGCATTTCCTTCGGGACGACGACCTGACCCCGGACGAGCAGGCACAAGTGCTCGCTCTCGCCGCGAGGATGAAGGCAGATCCGCTCGGTCACCGACCGTTGGCCGGGCCCAAGTGCGTCGGCGTCATCTTCGACAAGAACTCGACGCGTACCCGCTTCTCTTTCGAGGTCGGGATCACGCAGCTCGGCGGCCACGCAGTGGTCGTCGACGGTACGTCGACTCAGATGGGCCGTGACGAATCGCTCGCCGACACCGGCAGGGTCCTGTCGCGCTTCGTCGACGCCGTCGTGTGGCGCACATTCGGCCAGGACCGTCTCGACGGGCTCGCCGAGTTCGCCTCGGTCCCGGTTGTCAACGCGCTCAGCGATACCTTCCACCCGTGTCAGGTCCTCGCGGATCTGCAGACGATCATCGAACACAAGGGCCGCGCCCGCGGCCTCACGTTGACCTACCTCGGCGACGCCGCCAACAACATGGCGAACTCGCTGATGATCGGCTGTGCGATGGCGGGCATGCATGTCCGGGTGAGCGGGCCGGACGGCTTCCGTCCTGATCCGGACATGGTCGCGACCGCTCAGCGGCAGGCGAGGGAGACCGGAGGCAGCGTCTCGGTCATCGACGATCCGCAGGCCGCTGCGGCGGGAGCCGACGTGCTTGTCACCGATACGTGGGTGTCGATGGGCCAGGAGGCGGATGGCCTCGACCGGGTGGGACCGTTCCGGCCCTACCAGATCAACACCGACCTGGTCGGGCTCGCCGCCGACGACGTGATCGTGCTGCATTGTCTGCCCGCGCACCGCGGCGAGGAGATCACCGACGATGTGATCGACGGCCCACACAGTGTGGTGTTCGACGAGGCGGAGAATCGTCTGCACGCGCAGAAGGCGCTGCTCGCCTGGCTGTTGGACAACCGATGACCGACCCTTCGGAGTCTGGACGCCTGGCCGCGACGCGCGCGGGACGTCATGCGCGCATCGTGGAGATCCTCGCGGCCGAATCCGTGCGCAGTCAGGCGGAGCTTCAGCAGCGTCTGGCAGGCGAAGGCGTCGACGCCACCCAGGCGACACTGTCCCGTGACCTCGACGAGCTCGGCGCGGTGAAACTCCGCGCCGCAGACGGGGGAGCGGGCGTGTACGTGGTGCCGGAGGACGGGACGCCCGTCCGAGGTGTGTCCGGCGGCACCGACAGGGTGTCGAGGCTGCTCGCCGAACTGCTCGTGTCGACGGACTCGTCCGGCGACATGGCGGTCCTCCGCACACCGCCCGGCGCCGCCGGCTACCTCGCCAGCGCACTCGACCGCGCCCGACTGCCAGGGGTGGTCGGCACCATCGCAGGCGACGACACCGTCTTCGTCCTGGCACGTCGACCGCTGTCCGGCTCCGATCTCGCCCAACAGATCGAGTCCCTCGTCTGAGGAACAGACTCTCCGTGCACAATTGATCCCGACCAACGACTTCCTCAAGGAGCTTGAGACACCCATGGCCGACAGCACCGACGCAACCACTCCGCGCAAAGAGGGCACCAACGAAGGCGCACTGTGGGGTGGTCGCTTCGCCGACGGCCCTGCTGCGGCGATGGCCGCACTGAGCAAGTCGACGCACTTCGACTGGGCTCTTGCTCCGTACGACGTCGCCGCGTCGAAGGCGCACGCTCGGGTGCTCAACCGTGCCGGTCTGCTGACCGATGACGACCTGGTCGCGATGCAGAAGGGCCTCGATCGGCTCGCCACCGACGTCGCCGACGGCACGTTCGGTCCGGCGGAGTCTGACGAAGACGTCCACGGAGCGCTCGAACGCGGTCTCATCGAACGAGTCGGCACCGAACTGGGCGGCCGCCTGCGCGCCGGACGCTCCCGCAACGACCAGGTGGCGACGCTGTTCCGCATGTGGCTGCGTGATGGGATGCGCCGGGTCGGGACCGGACTGCTCGACGTCGCGGAAGCACTCGTCGGCCAGGCCGCGGCGAACCCCGGGGTTGTCATGCCCGGCAAGACGCATCTCCAGGCGGCACAGCCCGTGCTCCTCGGGCACACCCTGATGGCGCACGCCCAGCCGTTGCTCCGCGATGTGGCTCGGCTGGTCGACGCGGACCGTCGTGTCGCCGTCTCGCCCTACGGATCGGGCGCGCTGGCCGGGTCGTCGCTTGGACTCGACCCGGCCGCGATCGCCGCCGACCTCGGTTTCGACAGCGCTGCCGACAATTCGATCGACGCGACGTCTTCGCGCGATTTCGCGGCCGAAGCGGCATTCGTCTTCGCGATGGCCGCCGTCGACCTCTCGCGCCTCGGGGAAGACGTGATCCTGTGGAGCACACCGGAGTTCGGGTATGTGACGCTCGCCGACGCCTGGTCGACGGGAAGCTCGATCATGCCGCAGAAGAAGAACCCCGACGTCGCCGAACTCGCGCGCGGCAAAGCCGGCCGGATCATCGGCAACCTCACAGGGCTCCTCGCGACGCTCAAGGCACAGCCGCTCGCGTACAACCGAGACCTCCAGGAGGACAAGGAGCCGGTGTTCGACTCGGTCGCCCAGCTCGAACTGCTCCTGCCCGCCATGACCGGACTGGTCGCGACGCTCACTTTCCACCCGGAGCGGATGGCCGAGCTTGCGCCCGCCGGCTTCACTCTTGCGACAGACATCGCAGAATGGCTTGTGCGCCAGGGCGTTCCGTTCCGTGTGGCACACGAGGTCGCCGGGGCGTGTGTTCGCGAGGCCGAGTCTCGCGGAGTCGGCCTCGCCGACCTCGACGACGAGACCCTCGCATCGATCAATCCGGCCCTCACCCACGACGTCCATGAAGTCCTGACGGTGGCGGGGTCCATCGAGTCGCGCAATGCGCTGGGCGGGACGGCATCGTCGCAGGTGGAACGCCAGATCGACGTTGCAACGGCGACGATCGCAGAGCTCAGGGCACGGCTGCTGTCGTCCTGAGCGCAGGCGGTGAGACGAACGTCTCTGACAGTTTTGTGCAGTGGGTCGGCACGACGTGTCTGCTACCGCACGCAACGGGTAAGGTGATGCGCGTCGCGGACCCGCATCAGCGGTGACGACCGATGCCGCGGCGGAGAGAGGGACCGCTGTGGGACTGCCCAAGGTAGGGGCCGCTGTCGGCCGGATCGTCGCGACCGCGCAGAACGGGCTGGAGGTCATCCGCCTCGGCGGTTTGGAGACCGGAACACAGCCCGCGCCCTTCCGAGTCGTCGAGACCGAGAAGATGTTCCGCCTGCGGAGGTACTTCCCGGACGACGCCGGTGACGGCGCGTCGCACATCATCCTCATCCCGCCGATGATGGTCTCGGCGAACGTCTACGACGTCACCGAGAACAACGGGGCCGTCTCCGTGCTGCATCGCCACGGAATCATTCCGTGGGTCATCGACTTCGGATCGCCGGATCACGAAGAGGGCGGCATGGAACGCACTCTCACCGACCATGTGATGGCGATCAGTCGTGCGATCGACCTGGTTCGCGGCATCGTCGGCCGTGACGTGCACCTGGGCGGATACTCGCAGGGCGGCATGTTCGCATATCAGACCGCCGCCTACCGGCGCGCCGAAGGATTGGCGAGTCTGGTCACCTATGGCAGTCCCGTCGACATCACCGCCGCCATGCCCCTCGGTCTGCCGGCGAACCTCGTCGTGCCGGGTGTCGAGTTCCTCGGCGACCGGGTCTTCTCCAACATTTGGGTTCCGAGCTGGTTGGCGCGTACCGGATTCCAGCTCGCCGATCCGGTCAAGACGGCCAAGAGTCGTATCGACTTCCTCCGCAGGCTCCACGACCGTGATGCGCTCCTCCCACGCGAGGACCAGCGTCGTTTCATCGAGCAAGAGGGGTGGGTCGCATGGTCCGGTCCCGCGGTCGCCGAACTCATGCGACAGTTCGTGGTCCACAACCGGATGATGTCCGGCGGGTTCGTCATCGACGGCGACGTCGTGTCGATGAGCGACATCACCTGCCCGGTTCTCGCCTTCGTCGGTGAGACCGATGACATCGGCCAACCGGTGGCCGTCCGCGGCATCCGGCGAGCGGCGCCCGAGGCCGACGTCTTCGAATCGACGATTCCCGCGGGCCACTTCGGACTTGTCGTCGGCTCGACCGCAGGCCGCATGTCGTGGCCGACCACTGCGGAGTGGATCCTGTGGCGTGACGCCAAGGGGCCCCGACCCGAAGCCGCACACGAGATGGATGCGTCGGTCACCAGCGGCAGCGGTATCAGCTGGGCGAATCGACTCACCTACGGAGTCGGGCAGGTCGCAGGCGCCGGCACCGCTGTCTCCAAAGAACTCATCGAGGCGGTCTCCTCCATCCAGCGGACGACCGTCGCTGTCGCATCCGAATCGGTGCGGACGGTTCCACGCTTGTTCCGCCTCGGCCAGATCCAGCCGTCCACGCGGATCTCGCTCGCCAAACTCATGAGCGAGAACGAGAAACGGACCCCCAACGACGAACTGTTCCTCTTCGAGAACCGCGTCCTCACGCACGACCAGGTCAACACGCGTATCGACAACGTGGTCGCCGGTCTCATCGAATGCGGCATCCGCCCAGGTGAACACGTCGGCGTGCTGATGGACACTCGTCCGTCTGCGCTCGTCGTCGTCGCCGCGCTGTCGCGTCTCGGCGCTGTCGCAGTGATCGTGTCGTCGGGCGACGATCTCCCCGAGATGTTGACCTTGGCCGACACCAACGTGATCCTCACCGACCCGAACCACCTCGACGTGGCGACCGCGGTCAGCGACAGGGTCCTCGTGCTCGGCGGCGGTGATCAACGTGTCATCGACCGAGCCGACGGTGTCTCGATCGTCGACATGGAGCAGATCGATCCGGACAAGGTGCGAATGCCGGTCTGGTACCGACGCGACCCCGGACTCGCGGGCGACCTCGCGTTCATCCTCTTCACGAAGATCAACGGCCGTATCTCGCGTTGGTCGATCACCAATCACCGCTTCGCCATGTCGGCGTTCGGCGCGGCGGCCGCGGCAGGCCTCTCGAACCGGGACACCGTGTACTGCCTCCCGCCGCTGCACCACGCATCAGGTCTGCTCACGACACTCGGCGCCACGGTCGCCGGACGCTCGCGCATCGCGCTCTCCAACGGTGTCGACCCCGAGCGCTTCGCCTTCGAAGTGCGCCACTACGGCGTCACAGTCGTGTCCTACACGTGGTCGATGCTCGCCGAGATCATTCGCCGGGACGATTTCGACGCTGCCCAACTCGCGACTGTCCGACTCTTCATGGGTTCGGGCCTCACGTCCGGACTCTGGACCGAGATCCGAGCGGCCCTTCCGAAGGCCAAGGTCCTGGAGTTCTTCGCCACCGCCGACGGCTCGGCGATCCTCGCCAACGTCGACGGAAACAAGATCGGCGCCATGGGCCGTTCGCTGCCCGAGACCAACAACGTCCGGATCGCGGCCTACGACACCGACACCGACCAGCTGGCAGTCGATCGAGACAGCGGTTTCATCCGCGAGGCCAACCCGGGTGAAGTCGGGATGCTCGTCTCGCACGCCGCGCAGAAGTTCGACGCCGCCGGACTCGTCCTCCGTGACGTGTTCCGCTCCCACGACCGCTGGGAGGTGTCCGGCAGCCTGTTCCGCGCCGACGCAGACGGCGACCTCTGGTACATGGGCTCGGCCCAGGGAGTGATCCGAACCGCCCGCGGCGTCGTGTATCCGGCACCGATTCAGAACGCACTGTCGGAGCTGCCCGTGGTCGAGCAGGTCGCCGTCTACGGCGTCCGCCACGCCGGCGCCCAGCTCGCGGTGGCCGCGATCAGTCTGCGTGCGGACGGGCCGTCGCTCACGCCGACCATGCTCCGAGTCGGGCTCGGCGAACTGGAGGCCGCCGACCGTCCGGACATCATCTGGGTCACCGACTCGATCCCGGTGTCGGAGTCGTTCCGTCCGATCGCCACGGGACTCGTGGCCCGTGGTGTCCCGAAGCCCGGACCGAAGGTCTGGTACCGGGATTCGGAAGGCCGTTACCGCCGTTACACCGCGAGCGTGGCCAAGACCATCGATTGGGCCTGGCCCACCGTGCAGGACGAGACGGTCGACGGCCTCGTCGACGTGGCCGAGTAGCCTGAGGACTCATGAGCACACGCGCTGAACGTCTCGACCCGGTCGTCCGCGACCGGCTCGTCTGCCCGCAGGATCTCGGTGAACTGATCAACGCGGGGGACGAGCTGTACAACCCGCGGCTGCAGGTCGCCTACGGGATCGACGAGCTGGGCATCCCGAACATGCTGATCGACGACGCACGCGCGGTCTCCGACGACGAGCACCGCGCCCTCATGACGAAGAACGGACAGTGAGCCGAGTGACCGAGAACATCCTCGACGAACTCGAATGGCGTGGACTGATCGGTCAGACCACCGACCGCGACGCGCTCCGCGAATCGCTCGACTCCGGTCCGATCTCGCTCTACGCCGGCTTCGATCCGACAGCGTCGAGCCTCCACGCAGGACACCTCGTCCCGCTGTTGACGCTTCGACGCTTCCAACTCGCCGGGCACCGTCCCATCGTCCTCTCCGGTGGCGCCACCGGGCTGATCGGTGACCCCAGGGACGTCGGCGAGCGGTCGATGAACTCGACCGACACTGTCGCAGGGTGGGCCGAGAAGATCGTCGGCCAGCTCGAACGGTTCGTGGACATCAACGACTCCGCTACCGGTGCAGTGTTGGTGAACAACATGGATTGGACGGGAGGGCTCAGCACCATCGAATTCCTCCGGGATGTCGGAAAGCACTTCTCGGTGAACGTCATGCTCGCCCGAGAGACGGTCAAGCGCAGGCTCGAATCGGACGGCATCAGCTACACGGAGTTCAGCTACCTCCTCCTGCAGTCGCACGACTACCTTCAGCTTCACCGCCGCTACGGGGCGAGCCTCCAGATCGGCGGTTCGGATCAGTGGGGCAACATCGTCGGCGGCGTCGACCTCATCCGCAAGGTCGACGGAGCATCCGCCCACGCGCTGACCGTCCCGCTGGTGACGTCAGCCGACGGCAAGAAGTTCGGCAAATCGACTGGTGGTGGAAGCGTCTGGCTCGACCCCGAGCTGACAAGCCCGTACGCGTGGTACCAGTACTTCGTGAACACCGCCGACGCCGATGTCGTCGGCTACCTCAAGTGGTTCACCTTCCTCTCGCGTGAGGAGATCGCCGAACTCGAGCAGGCCACCGCGGAGAAGCCGTTCCTTCGACTCGCACAGAAGCGACTCGCAGCCGAACTCACCACGCTCATTCACGGCGCCGACATGACCGCTGCCGCAGAACTCGCCAGCCAGGCGCTGTTCGGCAGGGGAGAGCTCGACGGTCTTGACGAAGGCACCCTCGCCGCAGCGCTGTCGGAGACCGGCGTCGCCGAGTTCGACACAGGCGCGACGCCGACGATCGTCAATCTGCTCGTCGAGTCCGGGCTGGCCGACGGCAACAAGGCGGCACGTCGTGCGATCGACGAAGGCGGCGCCTACGTGAACAACGTCAAGATCACCGACGCAGACTGGACTCCCGGGGTCGACGACCTGCTCCACGGCCGCTGGCTGGTGCTCCGTCGAGGGAAGAAGACCTTCGCCGGCGCGCGTATCGGGTGACGACCTGCGGGTTTGTCCTCACCGCGACAGCTGTGTAACTTATTCGAAGTCAGCGCGACACCGTGCAGACATCAACTCCACCCCGGCCGGTTGCAAGACCGAGATTGGGGAGGGTACAGTTGAAACCCGCTCGACCAACCAGATCAACTGCAATCCGGAAACGGACCACAGACGAGGTTGCAGAGCGGAAACCAGCCTGATAGGCTGGAAGAGTTGGCCCGAAACGGTCGGCGAGGTAATCAAGTTCACTGGAGTTCGGCCCGCGAGTGTGTGGGTTGGTGCTGGTGGGTGTGTGTTCTTTGAGAACTCGATAGTGTGTAAATAGATGTTCTTGTGCCACATTATTTTTGTTTTGTGGCATGGAGGATGTTGTGACGGACAAGAATTTGTTTTTGTTTTGTTTATGATTGAATCTTTGTCAGTTTTTTGGATTTGGTCAGGTTTTGCTTTCTGGCTTGTGCTGAAATCACGCGCCTCTTTGGGGTGTGTTTGTTTCACATTTTTTGTTGGAGAGTTTGATCCTGGCTCAGGACGAACGCTGGCGGCGTGCTTAACACATGCAAGTCGAACGGAAAGGCCCCTTCG